>NZ_JH725147.1:732848-1308962 GCF_000278275.1 Bartonella tamiae Th239 | reverse complement strand
TAGCTCGGATAGCTCGGATAGCTCGGATAGCTCGGATAGCTCGGATAGCTCGGATAGCTCGGATAGCTCGGATAGCTCGGATAGCTCGGATAGCTTAAATCTAACAGTCAATATGTCAATAAAAAAGCCCCGAAAATCGGGGCTTTTTTTTTCAATTTTAAATGCAATTTACTCAGCCGCAGAATTTGTCATATCTTCTAGCATTGCATTCGCAGTATCACCTCCACTTGCCTTACGGCGCTCATCGACAATAAGATCATCACGAGCGGTTGCAATACGACGGATTTGAGCAATTGTGCCACCTGTACCTGCAGGAATAAGACGTCCAACAATCACGTTTTCTTTCAAGCCTTGCAAGGTATCCATCTTACCAGCGACTGCAGCTTCCGTAAGAACACGTGTTGTTTCTTGGAATGATGCTGCCGAAATAAAGGATGGCGTTTGAAGTGACGCTTTGGTAATACCCAAAAGTATAGGTGTTCCAGTTGCTGGTTTTTTGCCTTCTTCGACCAAACGATCGTTGATTTCATCCAATTCAATACGATCCACATTATCACCAGGAATATAACCTGAATCACCTGATTCAGTGATTTCAACCTTTTGAAGCATTTGGCGAACAATAACCTCGATATGCTTATCATTGATCAAAACGCCTTGTAGACGATAAACTTCTTGAATTTCATTCACCAGATAAGAGGCTAAAGCTTCCACACCTTTAATTGCCAAAATATCATGAGGTGCAGGATTTCCATCAAGAATATAGTCACCTTTTTCGATTTGATCCCCATCTTGTAGATGGAAAGGTTTTCCTTTTGGAATGAGATATTCAACAGGTTCCATTGTTTCATCATTTGGCTCAATCATAATACGACGTTTGTTTTTATAATCTCTTCCAAAACGAACAGTTCCATCAATCTCAGCGATAACGGCATGATCTTTCGGACGTCTTGCTTCAAATAATTCCGCAACACGTGGCAAACCACCTGTGATGTCTTTTGTTTTTGCACTTTCCATAGGTAGACGTGCAATAACATCACCTGCTTTAACATGGGCGCCCGGCTCAACCGATAAAATGGTCTCAACCGACATCATATAACGCGCTTCACCACCTTTTGCCAATTTAGCAATTTTGCTATTTTTCTTGTCTGAATAGATAATCATAGCAGGCTTAAGATCAGCCCCACGTGGATTGGCACGCCAATCGATAACTTGACGCTTTGTGATACCGGTAGATTCATCTGCTGTTTCCGTAACAGACAAACCATCAATCATATCCTCAAACCCAACATATCCATCAACTTCTGTGACAATTGGACGTGTATATGGATCCCATTCAGCAATACGTTGTCCACGTTTGACAACATCTTTATCATCAACAAAGATACGCGCACCATACGTCACACGGTGTGAGGCACGTTCTTTACCATTTTCATCTTTGATAAGAACAGCCATATTGCGTCCCATGACAACAAGATAACCTTCAGAATTACGAACGACATTACGATTACGCAATTCAACAGTTCCCTCATAAGAAGCTTCAAGATAAGAAGAATCTACAACCTGAGCTGTACCACCTAAGTGGAACGTACGCATTGTCAATTGTGTACCTGGTTCACCAATTGATTGAGCCGCAATAACGCCAACAGCTTCACCTTGATTAACTGGTGTACCGCGTGCAAGATCGCGTCCGTAACATTTTGCACACACACCGACACGTGTTTCGCATGTCAATGCAGAACGAATTTGAACAGACTGTATGCCAGCCTCTTCAATAATCGCAACATCTGCTTCTTCAATCATTCTGCCACCTTCAACGATCACGTCGCCTGAAATTGGATGAAGAATATCAAGAAGAGCTGTTCTACCAAGAATACGCTGCCCAATAGAAGCAACAACCTGCCCCGCATCGACGATGGGCTGCATTGTAAGACCTTTTTCAGTACCGCAATCAACAGATGAAATGATTGCATCTTGTGCAACATCCACCAAGCGACGTGTCAAATAGCCCGAATTTGCAGTTTTCAATGCTGTATCTGCAAGACCTTTACGTGCACCGTGCGTTGAGTTGAAGTATTCGTTAACAGTCAACCCTTCTTTAAAGTTCGAAATAATTGGTGTTTCAATAATTTCGCCTGATGGTTTAGCCATAAGTCCACGCATACCAGCCAATTGTTTCATCTGGTTTGCAGAACCACGCGCACCTGAATGCGACATCATATAAATCGAATTCATCTGTTTTTGACGACCCGTTTCAGGATCAAACTCAACAGCTTGAATGCGTTTCATCATTTCATCTGCAACACGATCCGTGCATTTGCCCCATGCATCAACAACCTTATTGTATTTCTCACCTTGCGTGATCAATCCATCGTTATATTGTTGTTCATACTCTTTAGCTAAAGCTTCAGTTTCCTGAACAAGACGTGCCTTACTATCTGGAATAACCATATCATCTTTACCAAAGGAAATACCCGCACGGCAAGCATGAGCAAATCCAAGTTGCATGATACGATCGCAAAAAATCACTGTATCCTTTTGACCGCAATGACGATAAACATGATCAATCATTTTGGAAATATTCTTTTTCGTCATTTCCTGATTAATAATATCAAAAGATACATTTGGATTTTTAGGCAGAAGCTCACCAATAATCAAACGACCTGGCGTTGTATCATAAATTTTTGAAACTTCGTTGCCTTCTGCATCAATGGTTTTAAAACGTCCTTTAATTTTACTGTGTAAGGTCACAACTTTATTGTCTAATGCATGATGTAACTCACCAAGATCAGCAAAAACCATTCCCTCACCTGGCTCTTTATCGGAAACAATCGATAAATAATAAAGCCCCAAGACCATATCCTGAGAAGGTACAATAATCGGAGCACCATTTGCAGGATGAAGAATATTATTAGTGGACATCATTAACACGCGTGTTTCCAATTGCGCTTCCAAAGAAAGCGGAACATGCACAGCCATTTGATCGCCATCAAAATCCGCATTGAACGCTGTACAAACCAATGGATGGAGTTGAATGGCTTTACCTTCAATCAAAATAGGTTCAAACGCTTGAATACCCAAACGATGCAATGTTGGTGCACGGTTCAATAGGACAGGATGTTCACGAATAACTTCATCAAGAATATCCCAAACCTCTGGACGTTCTTTTTCAACCAGTTTTTTAGCTTGTTTAACCGTTGATGAATATCCCTTTGCATCCAAACGCGCATAAATAAATGGCTTAAAAAGTTCCAAAGCCATTTTTTTGGGTAATCCACATTGATGCAATTTTAATTCTGGTCCCGTAACAATGACTGAACGGCCTGAATAGTCAACACGTTTTCCCAAAAGGTTTTGACGAAAACGCCCTTGTTTACCCTTAAGCATATCCGATAATGATTTGAGCGGACGCTTATTGGCACCTGTAATCACACGACCGCGACGGCCATTATCAAATAAAGCGTCAACTGCTTCTTGCAACATACGCTTTTCGTTGCGAACAATAATTCCAGGAGCACGAAGTTCAATCAGCCTCTTCAAACGGTTATTACGATTAATCACACGACGATAAAGATCGTTCAGATCAGATGTCGCAAATCGACCACCATCAAGTGGCACCAAAGGACGTAAATCTGGCGGTATAACTGGAATGACTTTCATAATCATCCATTCAGGACGATTTCCAGACTCCATGAAATTTTCAACAATTTTAAGCCGTTTCATGAGCTTTTTCGTTTTTAATTCCGATGTTGTCTCAGCCAATTCAGCGCGCAAATCACCAGCAATTTTTTCCAGATCCATTGCAGCCAAAAGTTCATAAATTGCTTCAGCACCAATCAACGCCGTAAACTGGTCTTCACCAAATTCATCAACAGCAATCATATAGTCTTCTTCAGAAAGAAGTTGATTGATTTTTAAAGAGGTAAGACCTGGTTCTGTAACAATATAATTTTCAAAATATAATACACGCTCAATATCTTTAAGCGTCATATCTAAAAGTGTTGCAATTCGGCTTGGAAGTGACTTTAAAAACCAAATATGGGCAACTGGCGCAGCCAATTCTATATGTCCCATACGTTCACGACGAACACGTGAAAGCGTCACTTCAACGCCGCATTTTTCACAAATAATGCCTTTATATTTCATGCGTTTATATTTGCCACAAAGACATTCATAATCTTTAATAGGCCCAAAAATACGGGCACAAAAAAGACCATCACGTTCGGGCTTAAACGTACGATAGTTAATTGTTTCTGGCTTTTTAATTTCGCCATAAGACCATGATAATATTTTTTCTGGGCTCGCAATTGAAATACGAATTGAATCGAATGTTTGCGCAGGCGACTGAGGATTGAAAAGATTCATGACCTCTTGGTTCATGCTGTTCTCCTTCAAGGAATTCATTTTGAATTCGTTGCGATATTTTACCCTTTTGGTAAAATCATCTGAATAGAAACTTATTTGAGAGCTATTAAAGCAGTTAATGATGCGCCAATTAAGGCGCATCACAAATATTTACTCGGCCGCATCAGGCAATGGTTGCTGAGCAAGCAATTCCCGTGTGTCGTCCAATTCAACATTTAGTCCAAGTGAACGCATTTCTTTAACAAGAACATTAAAGCTTTCTGGAATACCTGCTTCAAATGTATCATCACCACGCACAATGGCTTCATAAACTTTGGTACGACCTGCCACATCATCCGATTTAACGGTAAGCATTTCTTGCAATGTATAAGCAGCACCATAAGCTTCTAAAGCCCAAACCTCCATTTCACCGAAACGTTGACCACCAAATTGAGCTTTACCGCCCAATGGCTGTTGTGTCACAAGTGAATAAGGTCCAATGGAACGCGCATGAATCTTATCGTCAACCAAGTGATGGAGCTTAAGCATATAAATATAGCCCACAGTCACCTGCCGATCAAAAGGCTCACCTGTACGTCCATCATAAAGCGTAACCTGACCTGAAGTTGCCATACCCGCTTCTTTCAACATATCGTCAATATCAGCTTCATGAGCACCATCAAAAACGGGAGTTGCAATAGACACACCACGTTCCATTTGTGTCGCCAAACGAACAACACTTTCATCATCGTAATGACGCACTGCTTCATTACGATCATTATCAGGAATGACATCCTCAATACGCTGACGCAATGGGTTAATATCACCTGAACGTTTATAGGCATCAAGCAATTCGCCAATCTGTTTTCCCATTCCAGAACACGCCCAACCAAGATGTGTTTCTAAAATTTGTCCAACATTCATACGACTTGGAACACCGAGTGGATTCAAAACAATATCAGCATGTGTTCCATCTTCTAAGAATGGCATATCCTCGACAGGAAGAATGCGCGATACAACACCTTTGTTACCATGACGTCCAGCCATTTTATCACCTGGCTGAATTTTACGTTTAACAGCGACAAAGACCTTGACCATTTTCATGACACCAGGAGGCATCTCGTCACCACGTTGGACTTTTTCAACCTTGTCCATAAAGCGGCGTTGTAATGCGTCTTTGGATTCGTCGTATTGTTTGCGTAATGCTTCAATCTCACCTTGAAGTTTTTCATCACCAACAGCAAACAGCCACCATTGTGAACGTGGATACTCAGCAAACACATTTTCATCAAGAGTAGTGCCTTTTTTGAATCCTTTTGGACCTTCAGAAGCTGTTTTCCCTTTAAGAATATCAGTCAAACGCGAATATACATTGCGATCGAGAATAGACTGTTCATCATCACGATCTTTTGCAAGACGTTCAATCTCTTCACGTTCAATCGCCATAGCACGTTCGTCTTTTTCAATACCGTGACGATTAAAAACACGAACTTCAACAATTGTTCCGAATGTTCCTGGCGGCATACGCATAGAAGTATCGCGCACATCTGAAGCTTTTTCGCCAAAAATTGCACGCAAAAGTTTTTCCTCAGGTGTCATAGGGCTTTCACCCTTTGGTGTAATTTTACCAACCAAAATATCTCCTGGTTGAACTTCTGCACCAATATAGACAATTCCTGCTTCGTCGAGATTTTTTAAAGCCTCTTCTGAAACATTAGGGATATCTCGTGTAATTTCTTCAGGTCCCAATTTTGTATCACGTGCTGCTACTTCAAATTCTTCAATATGAATTGACGTAAATACGTCATCAGCAACAATACGCTCTGATAGCAAAATAGAATCTTCGTAATTGTAACCATTCCACGGCATAAACGCGACAAGAACGTTACGACCAAGTGCCAAATCACCTAAATCAGTTGAAGGACCGTCAGCAATAATATCGCCTTTTTCAATACGATCACCAACACGCACCAAAGGACGCTGATTGATGCATGTTGATTGATTTGATCGTTGGAATTTCTGCAAACGATAAATATCAACACCTGATTTTGTTGGATCCAGATCTTCTGTAGCGTGAATAACGATACGTGTTGCATCCACTTGATCAACAATACCAGCACGTCTAGCACCGATAGCAGCACCTGAATCACGCGCAACAACAGATTCCATTCCTGTCCCGACAAATGGTGCTTCAGCACGCACTAAAGGAACCGCCTGACGTTGCATATTCGACCCCATCAAAGCGCGGTTCGCATCGTCATTTTCCAAAAATGGAATCAGAGCCGCAGCTACAGATACAAGCTGTTTAGGTGAAACATCCATAAGATCAACATGATCACGTGGCGCCATCAAAACTTCACCCGCATGACGACAAACAACAAATTCCTCAGTAAAACGCGCTTCAGCATCTAAAGATGAATTGGCTTGTGCAACATAATGCTTTGATTCTTCCATAGCCGATAAATAAACAACATCAGTCGTAACTTTACCATCCACTATCTTCCGATAAGGACTTTCGATAAAGCCGTATTTATTCACACGAGCGAATGTGGCCAAAGAATTGATAAGACCAATATTCGGACCTTCTGGGGTTTCAATCGGGCAAATCCGTCCATAATGGGTTGGATGCACGTCACGCACTTCAAAACCTGCACGCTCACGAGTTAAACCACCAGGCCCAAGTGCAGAAAGACGACGTTTATGCGTAATTTCAGACAAAGGATTGGTTTGATCCATAAATTGTGAAAGCTGTGATGAACCGAAAAATTCGCGCACAGCTGCGGCTGCAGGTTTTGCATTTATCAGATCCTGCGGCATAACCGTATCAATCTCAATGGAAGACATACGCTCCTTAATGGCGCGTTCCATACGCAACAAACCGACACGATACTGATTTTCCATCAACTCGCCAACGGAACGAACACGTCTATTGCCTAGATTGTCAATATCATCAATTTCGCCGCGTCCGTCACGCAATTCAACCAACATTTTAACAACGGCCAAAATGTCTTCTTTGCGTAAAATACGAACAGTATCAGGGCAATCAAGATCCATACGCATATTCATCTTTACACGACCAACAGCAGAAAGATCGTAGCGCTCTGGATCAAAAAATAAAGAATTGAACATCGCTTCTGCAGTATCGATTGTGGGAGGTTCCCCTGGTCGCATAACGCGATAAATATCAAACAAAGCATCTTGACGACTTTGATTTTTATCTGCAGCTAAAGTGTTGCGAATGTATCCACCAATATTGACGTGATCAATATCCAAAACATTGATGTGATCAACACCTGTATCAAGAAGGATGTTTAATGTTTTTTCATCAATTTCGTCACCAGCTTCAAGATAAATTTCACCTGTTTCATAATTAACAATATCTTCTGCTAAATATGAACCAAACAAATCATCTTCATTAGCTTTAATGGCTTTCAATCCTTTTTCAGCCAAAACCTTTGCTGCACGAGCCGTTAATTTTTTACCAGCTTCAGCGACAACTTCACCACTATCTGCATCAATAAGATCAGAAATAAGTTTCATACCTTTGAAACGATCAACAGAATACGGTATACGCCACCCATCTCCTGCGCGCTCAAACGTGACTGTTTGATAAAAAGTTGATAAAATATCCTGCCCATCCATCCCCAAAGCCATTAACAAGCTCGTAACAGGAATTTTACGACGTCTATCTATACGTGCATAAACAATATCTTTAGCATCAAACTCAATATCAAGCCATGAACCACGATAAGGTATAACACGCGCTGCAAATAATAATTTACCTGAAGAATGTGATTTTCCTTTATCATGATCAAAAAAGACACCAGGAGAGCGATGCATTTGCGAAACAATAACACGCTCAGTACCATTAACAATAAAAGTACCATTATCTGTCATTAAAGGCATATCACCCATATAGACATCTTGTTCTTTTATATCTTTAATGTCTTTTGAGCCCGTATCTTCATCAATATCAAATACGATAAGACGCAACGTCACCTTAAGTGGTGCTGCATAAGTTAAATCACGTTGACGACATTCTTCAACATCAAATTTAGGGGAATCGAATTCATAACGAACAAATTCGAGCATCGAAGCGCCCGAAAAATCTGTAATCGGAAATACCGATTTAAATACAGCTTGCAAGCCTTCATCACCACGCCCGCCTTTTGGTTCTTCAACCATAAGAAATTGGTCATAAGACGCTTTTTGAACCTCAATAAGGTTCGGCATCTGTGCCACTTCAGGGATCTTTCCGAAAAACTTGCGTACGCGCTTGCGACCATTGAATGAAAGGGTCTGAGCCATCGTCGCTCCTCGATCTTTGCACATTAGGGCGGACTAAACCCTAATCGCCTTACATCATCAGCCTGCCTATGCAGACCAGTTCATATGGACTATATATAATCCATTTTTAGTTTTTTACATCACCAGAAATTAAGATTTTTACTTAATATCTGATCATAGTGATACTCCTATGCATCCGGAGCATCTTATTTTCTCAAAAACTTAAAAACCAACCATCCAGTCGTTAATTTTATGATTAAGTCTTTGAACGGTTTAAACCCGTTTTCTGACAGCCACCCAACTGTCAGAAAAAGGGTTCAATCTAAGCATTACATCCGAAATGGATGTATTCGGTGGGTTGGATTAACCCACCGAAACACTGTTATTTAAGCTCAACTTTAGCACCAGCTGCTTCAAGCTGAGTTTTAAGCTTTTCGGCTTCGTCTTTGGCAACACCTTCTTTAACTGGTTTTGGTGCACTTTCAACCAAGTCTTTTGCTTCTTTAAGACCAAGACCTGTAATGCCGCGCACTTCTTTAATGACGTTAATTTTTTGAGCACCACCATCAACAAGCACAACATCAAATTCAGTTTTTTCTTCAGCAGCAGGCGCAGCAGCACCTCCAGCAGCATCGACAACCACAGGTGCTGCAGCCGAAACACCCCATTTTTCTTCCAAAAGCTTTGAAAGCTCAGCAGCTTCTAAAACTGTAAGATTTGAAAGGTCTTCTACGATCTTTGCGAGATCAGCCATTTTAATATTCCTTCAAAATAAAAGGTTTGAACATTTGTTTAACAGTTTATCGATCAACAAAACTAAAACTAATCTTGAAAATCGAACTACGAAACAGCCTTACGCCGCTTCGCCCTTCTGGGCATAAGCACCAAAAACTCGTGCCACCTGACCAGCAGGTGCATTGACAACTTGTGCGATACGAGTAGCTGGCGTAGAAATCATGCCAACCAATTTAGCACGCAACTCATCAAGTGATGGCAGAGAAGCAAGTGACTTCACAGCATCAACACTGAGACTGGTTGCACCCATTGCACCACCAAGAATAACAAGTTTGTCATGAGCCTTGGAAAATTCAACAGCGACTTTTGGCGCCGTCATAGGATCAGGAGAATAAGCAATCAATGTTTGACCAACAAACAAATCTGACATTCCCTCTGACTCTGTGCCCTTAAGAGCGATTTTGGCAAGACGGTTTTTTGCGACTTTAATGGTACCACCAGCTTCACCCATTTTTGAACGAAGATCGTTCATCTGTGAAACTGACAGACCAGAATAATGAGCCACAACAACCGAACCAGACTCCTTAAAAGTCCCGTTAAGCCAAGTGACAAATTCGCGTTTTTCCGCTCTATCCACTATCTCTCTCCATTTAACAGTAAAACTCAAAAAGTATTTACTGTCGAGTTGCCTTCAATGATAAAATTATCATCCACGAGGATCCTGTCCCCTTTTTTCGCAAAACGATCAAAGGCAACGCTGGTTCAAACCCTTTATCTTTACGATATTAGGGTCATTACCCCAGTCTCATGCAGGCCCACATGAATTAAGACACTTTCGTATCGCCCACAATCTCGGACAGGACATTCCAGAATTTCTTCTGGTATGACCCAGATGCCGAAACATCTGGATGACTCAACCGGTTAAAACCGGTCATTACATTACTGCTCAGGACGAACCGTTGCAGGATCAACTTTAACGCCGACTCCCATTGTTGATGAGACAGCCACGCGTTTTAAATATTCACCTTTTGCTCCTTGCGGTTTAGCTTTAATAACAGCATCAGCAAAAGCTTTTATATTTTCAGCAATTTGTTGAGAACCGAATGAAGCTTTACCAATACCAGCATGCACAATACCAGCTTTTTCAACACGGAACTCGACTGCGCCGCCTTTTGATGCTTTGACAGCACTGGCAACATCTGGAGTAACCGTTCCAACTTTTGGATTAGGCATTAATGAGCGTGGCCCTAAAACCTTACCAAGACGTCCGACCAAAGGCATCATATCAGGTGTTGCAATACAACGATCAAACTCAATCGTACCATTATTGACAGTTTCAAATAAATCTTCTGCACCAACTATATCTGCACCAGCAGCCTTAGCTTCTTCAGCCTTATCACCACGTGCAAACACAGCAACACGAACCGTGCGACCCGTACCATTTGGAAGATTAACAACACCACGAACCATTTGATCAGCATGACGTGGATCAACACCCAAATTCATTGAAACTTCAATTGTTTCATCAAATTTAGCTACCGCACGAGTTTTCACAAGATCAACCGCTTCACCAAGCGCGTAAAGCTTATCAACATCAAAGCCTTCACGAATTTTTTTTAATCTTTTTGTAATTTTCGCCATGATATCAGCCTACCACTTCCAAACCCATAGAACGAGCAGAACCCTCAACCATACGCATTGCGGCTTCTATATCATTCGCATTAAAGTCTTTCATTTTAGCCTCTGCAATCGCACGCACCTTGTCGCGAGAAATCGTTCCAGCCAAAACTTTACCAGGCTCTTTTGAACCTGACTTTAAATTTGCCTCTTTCTTCAAAAAGAAAGTGACTGGAGGTGTCTTCATTGTAAAAGTAAAAGACTTATCCTGATAGTACGTAATAACAACAGGAATTGGTGCATTCTTCTCCATCTCTTGAGAAGCAGCATTAAATGCTTTACAAAATTCCATAATATTAATACCACGTTGACCAAGAGCTGGACCAATAGGAGGCGACGGATTAGCCGCACCTGCTGGTACCTGCAACTTTAATTGGCCTGCAATTTTTTTAGCCATAATATTCTGCCTTTAAACTATGCCCACAAAGAGCGCTTGAATAAGTCGAAAATCGACCGCAGTATGGTGGTACAAAATGGTGCAACCGGCTAAGCCACACAATTTCTTCCACCAATAAATGAGGAAAAACCTCAAAAAGGTCAAAGTTTTTCAACTTGACCAAATTCCAAATCAACAGGCGTTGCGCGACCAAAAATAGAAACCTCCACCTTTAATCTCGAACGCTCTTCTTCGACCTCTTGAACAACACCATTAAACGACGCAAATGGACCATCAGCAACACGAACCTGCTCACCCACTTCAAATGAAATTGAAGATTTAGGACGATCAACACCCTCCTGAACCTGCATCAAAATTTGCTGGGCTTCACTATCTGATATTGCAACAGGCTTAGAATCAGAACCAAGAAAACCAGTAACCTTTGGTGTATTTTTAATCAAATGATAAACATCATCCGTTAAATCTGCACGAACCAAAACATAACCAGGAAAAAACTTACGTTCAGAGTCAACTTTTCGACCACGACGAACCTCCACAACTTTTTCAGTAGGCACAAGGATTTTTTCAAAAAGATGACTCAAGCCCTTTTGTTGCGCTTCTTTTTCGATCGCTTCAGCAACCTTTTTTTCGAAGTTCGAGTAAGCCTGAACAATATACCAACGCGCTGCCACTACGATTCTTTCCTTGTAATTAACTAAAAAGACCCTTCAGAAGATCAATCATCTCCCAAACACCAAAACTTAAAATCTGATCTGCCACAAAGAAGAAAGCCGCAGCTAAAGATGCCATCAAAACAACCATAATTGTTGACACAGTCGTTTCACGACGCGTTGGCCACGTCACTTTAGCTGTTTCTGCTCGAACCTGCTTTAAAAAAGTAATAGGATTGGTTTTAGCCACCAGAATTGCCCTAAATTTAGAATTTCAAAAAATGTGCAAAACACACAAACGTCAAACACAATAAAAACGCGAAAGGCAACCATCACCTCGTCGCGTTCATTATAATAGGTCTTAATAAAGCTTTACAACAAAAAAAACAAGACCCCATAAAAAAAATAAACACTTTTTCCAAACAATAAAATTTAATACTATCTTTTGTTTGACAAGAAAAATGGCAGGGGCAGCAGGCTTCGAACCCGCGACCTGCGGTTTTGGAGACCGCCGCTCTACCAACTGAGCTATACCCCTCCAAAAAGCACTACGATTTTTAAAAAATAGCGCTTTTCAAAAACATTTTATTCGATGATTTGCGATACGATACCAGCACCGACTGTACGGCCACCTTCACGAATAGCAAAACGTAATTTTTCTTCCATCGCAATTGGAACAATCAAAGCAACATCAACAGTAACATTGTCACCAGGCATTACCATTTCTGTTCCATCCAACAATGTAACAATTCCTGTCACATCTGTTGTACGAAAGTAAAACTGTGGACGATAATTGGTGAAAAAAGGTGTATGACGTCCACCTTCATCTTTTGTAAGAATGTAAGCTTCTGCCTTAAACTTTGTATGCGGCGTCACTGTTCCAGGCTTCGCTAAAACTTGACCACGCTCAATCCCTTCACGATCAATACCACGCAAAAGAGCACCAATATTATCACCAGCTTCACCTTGATCTAGAAGCTTACGGAACATTTCAACGCCCGTTACTGTCGTTTTTGAAGTTGGACGTATACCTACAATCTCAATTTCTTCACCAACTTTAACAATTCCGCGCTCAACACGACCTGTAACAACAGTACCACGACCCGAAATAGAAAATACATCTTCAATCGGCATCAAAAATGGCTGATCAACCGGACGTGATGGCGTTGGTATATAAGAATCAACTTCGCTCATCAATAAACGTACAGCATCCTCGCCAATCGTTTTATTGCTATCATCAAGCGCTGCCAACGCTGATCCTTTAACAATCGGTATCTCATCACCAGGAAAATCATATTTTGATAAAAGTTCACGAACTTCCAACTCAACAAGCTCTAAAAGCTCTTCATCATCAACCTGATCAACCTTGTTTAAAAAAACAACAATCGCTGGAACACCAACCTGACGCGCCAAAAGAATATGCTCACGTGTCTGAGGCATCGGACCATCAGCCGCCGACACAACCAATATCGCACCATCCATTTGTGCCGCACCTGTGATCATGTTCTTAACGTAATCAGCATGACCCGGGCAATCAACGTGCGCATAGTGACGATTTTCCGTCTCATATTCAACATGAGCCGTCGAAATCGTTATGCCGCGTGAACGCTCTTCAGGCGCAGCATCAATCTGATCATAAGCCTTGAATTCTCCAAAGTATTTCGTAATCGCTGCCGTCAACGACGTCTTGCCATGGTCAACGTGACCAATCGTGCCGATATTAACATGCGGCTTATTACGTTCAAATTTGCTCTTTGCCATCGCTGTTGATCTCTTATCTTTACGCCTACAAAAGGCTTTAAACCGAAATAACCAGTCTTTATAAGAAAGACTGACATATATCTATAAACGAAAAATTCGCTTACTTTATGACGAAAATAATTTTCACCATTCTTGTCTTAACCAACACCATTTCTGGTTTCCTTAACACGACATTTTGGAGCGGGTAGCGGGAATCGAACCCGCATATTCAGCTTGGAAGGCTGCTGCTCTACCATTGAGCTATACCCGCCCATCGTCTCCGTATCCAATAATGGTGGAGGGAGTTGGATTTGAACCAACGTAGCATACGCAACGGATTTACAGTCCGTCCCCTTTAACCACTCGGGCATCCCTCCATTAGACCTTGCGGAGTTACGCGATAAGGCATATGCAATCAAAATAAATAATGAACACTTAATTTGCTTGCGATGCGCGTTATGACGATTAGCGTCGCCGCTGTCAACAGATTAAATTCTCATCTTTTAAATTTCGTAAAAATAATTAGCTGTGATAGAGAACTTTTCACTCTAATTTTTGACTGGGTTAAATAATGAATACAAAAACACCAAAAGATTCTCATTATGCACGTCTAAGGCGACAGCATCGCGCAAGCCTTGGCAAAAACCCTGCAAAAAAACCAACCAAAAGAATCGAACCAAAACCTTACGATAATAGCGAGTTGCGTCTTTATGGACTCCATACAGTGCGTGCTGCACTCTCAAACCCTAAAAGAAATCTTATTCGTCTTTTTGCCACGCAAAACGCTTTGAGTCGTTTAGACATTGCCGAATCATCTCTCCCTTGTCCTTTTGTTCTTACTTCACCTAAAGAGCTTGATATATTGGTTGGTAATGAAGCCGTGCATCAAGGAATCGTTCTTGAAACTTTGCCTTTAAAAACACGACGTCTTTCCCAATTAGCTAATGCGCCCTTACTAATTCTTCTTGACCAAGTCACAGATCCGCATAATGTTGGTGCCGTTATGCGCTCAGCCGTGGCTTTTAATGCAAGCGCTCTTATTACGACACATCATCATTCTGCCAAAGAAAGTGGTGTATTGGCAAAATCAGCCTCTGGAGCATTAGAACTCATTGATCATATAAGTGTTAGAAATCTTTCAGAAACATTAATTGAGCTTCATGATTTAGGTTTTTTAACCATTGGACTCGATTCGCAAGGAGAATACGATCTCGAAAAAACACTAAATGGAGACAAAATAGCCCTTGTTTTAGGTGCTGAGGGTAAAGGTTTGAGGCAAAAAACACGTGAAACTGTCAATGCCCTTGCAAGACTTGATATGCCAGGACAAATCAAGTCACTCAATGTTTCAAATGCTGCAGCAATATCCTTTTATCTCGCTGATCGTCATTTAAAACGCTAACACACTCTCAATATTTTTCGTCTTTTCGTTGATCAAACACACCAATAAAAAAGAAACCAAAAATCAATCCACCAATATGTGCTTCCCAAGCAATATTATTTGCATCTTTTTGAAATGAAAGACCGCCAAGACCTATAACGACATTTATTAAAAGCCAAACGCCAATAAAAGTTAAAACAGTACGAGATGATAATGCGTTTTTAATTGTTAATATTGGCCCTGCAAATTCAGGACGATTTTCATAGCCGGGTTTTTCAACACGGCGAAAACCGTAACGTCCTGCAGCTCCTGTCATAGCAGAAACAACACCTGAGGCTCCAACCAAAGGTATCATGCTATGAATATAGAAAATGACGTAAAATCCTACTGAAAACGCACTAGAAATACACCAAAAAAGAAGAAAACGGAGTGTTCCTAGGCGATTTGCTAAAGGTGATCCAAAAACAATCAACCACAACATATTCACCACTAAATGAGTAAGGCTGCCATGCATGACAGAATAACTCAACAAACTATACCACGACCCCCATACGTCATGAATAAAACGATATGGAATAAAGGCATAGCTATATAAAAATTCTTTATAATTTTCTACAAAGAGAAAATATTCGGGGATAAAATAAACAAAAAAACAGCACAATGTTATCGCTATAACAATGACTGGAATATTAAAAAGCGGTGCTTTTCTCTCAAGCAAATCATTATAGTCATCATCGTTCATTATGACGCCATTTCCTATTATGTCATTAACTTTTAATCAATTTTGGTAAATATTTAACATAAACCATTTGTGCGACCAATTCGACACATGTTTGTGTCAAAATAAAAGCTGTCAACATTCCAGCCTGCGAAGGTATATGTAAAAGAAGCAATATTGGTAATAAAACCAAAGAATTACGAGTGGATACACTAAATATAACGGCAATTGTTTGCGCATGGTTAAGTTTAAATAATTTAGCACTTAATACGCCAAGAAATGGCGCAACACTTGCATAAATACTATATAAAATAACAAGACATATGAGTTGTGAAAAAAAAGTCATAAGCGGATAATGAAAGAAATTACTTTCAACATTTAAAGAACCTATTATTAAATCAGTATCTTTCATAATGCTTTGATGAGATAGATTTATGAGAGAAAATTCATGCGCAATAGTCCCAACAGCAAAAAAAGAAACTATCAAAAGCGTCAAAGCAGTCACTGGAACAGCTGCATTTTTAAGAAAAATAACCGATTTTTTATATGATGCATTTCTGTAAGAAAGCGCTTGCAAATCCCATGCTATTAATAGAGGCACACAAACAATTGAAAAGAATTCAATAAATATAGAGGAAAACGATGTTCCTGTAAGCTGCACAAATTTTAAATGAGAGCGATTAAAAGCGAAAAAAAACAATAAAATAATTAATTGAATAATGAGTAAAATCGGTAATGTAGAGGTTAATCGCGCAGCATCCCCTTTTGCCATACGGCAAAAAATCACGACATAGTCAACACAAGGCGCAAGCAAAATGCAAACCACAGGAAATAATAAAACCTCATTTGGAAAATTTGTTTCATCATGACTTGTTGTTAGTAAATTGTAATGAAAAATAATTATAACGGCAACAAAAAGTAAAAGTGGAACAAGAAAAAAATTTCCAAAAAGCAATGCGCCAATAAACTTTCCGCTTTTAAGTCCTTCAACTACTAATTTTATTGGCACTTGTATAAAAGTGACCAAAAGTAACAAAGCAAGCGCCCCGCTAACAGAATAAGCCCCCAAAAGCTCACGAGGCAACACGAAAGCGCTTACTCCTCCTATAATCATGGTTAAGATATAAATGGAAATTTGATGATGATCTATAAAATCCAGCAAGGAAGATGATTGTTCAAAATGCAAGGAACCAATCCATTTAAAAACTAACGCAACTATTAAATATAAGCGATTATAGTGAATTCGACTCATTTTTAAAATTCGTCAAAATCCTATATATGTGAAAGTGCCTTGCACTAAACTCTATCCGTAAATAATTTTTTGATATGATTACAATATGTACTGATCACCTCGAACATATTATAGGAAGATTTTTGTTTTGATCTATATAAATAAAAAACAAGGCAAATATAAAACAAAGAATTACAAAATAAATGGTGCGGTCGAGAAGACTCGAACTTCCACGGGTTGCCCCACAGCGACCTCAACGCTGCGCGTCTACCAATTCCGCCACGACCGCACGTGGTAGAAGCTGAAATAATCAGCTTGCGGCATGTAACAAATCAATGCTGACGAAACAAGTCTTTTTCGCCTTTTTTTACGTTTTTTTATTCAAGACGCTATTTCAATTTTATGGATAAGCATAATACATTCAAAAACGCTATAATTGTACTTTTAAAATATTTTGTGCATCCTTCAGCTTTTAAAAAAAAGTTTTTTTTGTTGATCCATACGCCGATAAAAACAACTTTTACGTCCTGTATGGCAAGTAGGACCTGATCCTCGAACTTTAACTTTTAGCCAAAGTGCATCTTGATCACAATCAACACGTATCTCTTCAATATCTTGAAAATTTCCAGATGTTTCACCTTTTTTCCAAAGGGTATTTCGTGAACGTGACCAATAATGTGCAATACCCGTTTTAAGTGTTTGGTTCAAAGCCTGTTCATTCATATAGGCAACCATAAGAACTTCAAGAGTATCTGCATCACTTACAACAGCAACAATAAGACCATTTGCATCAAAGCGAGGGGAAAAAACTGCCCCCTCTTCGCACTTGATATTATTATTCATAATGCACCTTCATCACTCTCTCACTCAATTTCAGAAAAAATATTACTTAAAACCGCGCAACATTGTCATGAAGTCCGCTTGTAAATGGAACTCAGTTTCATAAACACCACGAAAAGTTGCCGTTAAAGTTGTTGAACCTTGTTTTTGAACCCCTCGCATTGCCATACACATGTGTTCCGCTTCAATCAAAACAGCAACCCCACGTGGTTTAAGATAATTCATTAAAGCATCAGCAATTTGTGCAGTAATTGTTTCTTGGGTCTGCAAACGTCTAGCAAAAACATCGACGACACGTGGAATTTTTGATAGTCCAACAACTTGTCCATTTGGAAGGTATGCAACATGTGCTTTACCAATGATTGGCACCATATGATGCTCACAATGTGAATAAAATGGAATATCGCGGATCAGTACTGGATCATTATAGCCAGAAACCTCTTCAAAAACAGTGCCCAAAATATCTTTTGCTGATTGCCGATATCCTGCAAAAAGTTCGTCATAAGCTTTTGTCACACGTTTGGGCGTATCTTTCAAACCTTCTCGATCAGGATTTTCACCTGCCCAACGTAATAAAACACGGACAGCTTCTTCAGCTTCTTCGCGTGTTGGTTTGTTCCTATCACTATCATCTGATAAAATTGCTGCATTTGTCACAACAGGCTGCATTGAAAACTCCAATTTTATATCAAACACTCTTGGTGCTTGAATTCACCTTACTTATATAAACATAGTAGTTGAGAATCAAACATGTTTCAAAAAACTATTCACGTTTCGGACTGAATTTATGATTGATGAGATTTATAACAAAAAAATTCTTGAATATGCGGCGTGTATTGAAAAAGTCGGACGCCTAGTTAACCCTGATGCAACCTCAACGAAATCTTCACGTTTATGCGGCTCTACAGTTACAGTTGATTTGAATATCTCACAGGGTAAAGTGAGTGATTTTTCTCATGAAGTGCGTGCATGTGCTTTAGGTCAAGCCTCATCAGCCCTTATGGCTAAGCATATTATTGGATTATCAACAAATGAGCTTAAGAATTTACGCGATACCATTTGGCTTATGTTGACTGAGAATGGAACGCCACCTAGTGGTACATTTTCTGAATTTGCGTGCTTACAACCCATTAAAGATTATAAAGCACGTCATGCTTCAACAATGCTGACCTTTGACGCAGTGGTTGATTGTCTCTCACAAATTGAAATGTCGCATAAATGATCGCAAAACGTCTAAAACCAAATAGAAATTATTTGGGACCTTGGAAAAAAACACCGGGGCGCATTATTGGTACAAGTTTAGTCAGGTTTTATCAACTCACTCTTTCAAGCTTTATTGGCAATCATTGTCGTCATTTACCAACCTGTTCTGAATATACTTACGAGGCCATAGCGCGCTTTGGCCTTTGGAGTGGATTTTGGATTGGTTTATTTCGTATATTACGCTGTGGTCCGTTTGGTACGCATGGTTATGATCCATTACCCGAAAAACTTGCCAAAACCATGCATTGGTACACTCCATGGCGATATTGGAAAATAGCAATAAAAAAAAGAGATTAATACTTTTATTTTATTTAAAATGAATTTAAAAGAACGCAAAATGTCGCCTTTTTTTTAAAACATAAAGGCAAATGAAACACCCACCCGCATTAGTTGGCGGGACTGGATAAAAGGAGCTTTTCATGCCTTCAACTCTCTCTCTTTCTTTTCCCGATGGTTCAAAGCGTGATTACCCTGCGCATATCACAGGTTTAGAACTGGCCGAATCAATCTCAAAATCGCTTGCTAAAAAAGCTCTTGCTTTAAATATTGATGGAGTGGTCCAAGATTTATCGGATCCGATAAGCCAATCTGGTCATGTTGAAATAATCACACGCGATGATCCACGTGCTGTTGAACTTATTCGTCATGATTGCGCACATGTTCTTGCAGAAGCTGTACAAGAGCTTTTTCCTGGAACACAAGTCACGATTGGTCCCGTCATTGAAAACGGATTTTACTATGATTTTGCGCGAAACCAACCCTTTACACTTGATGATCTTGCTGTAATTGAAAAAAAAATGAGTGAAATTATTCAACGCAATAAACCTTTTACAAAAGAGATATGGTCGCGCGAAGAAGCAAAAAAAATATTTGCTGAAAAAGGAGAGCTTTATAAAGTTGAATTGGTTGATGCTATTCCTGAAGATCAAGATGTCAAAATTTATTATCAAGGTGACTGGTTTGATTTATGTCGTGGACCCCACATGCAATCCACAGGACAAATTGGAACTGCATTTAAACTTATGAAAGTTGCTGGAGCCTATTGGCGTGGTGATTCTAACAATCCAATGCTGACACGTATTTATGGCACTGCATTTGCTCATGAAAGTGATTTAAAAGCTTATTTGCATATGCTTGAAGAAGCAGAAAAACGTGACCATAGACGTCTTGGAAGGGAAATGGATCTTTTTCATTTTCAAGAAGAAGGACCAGGCGTGGTGTTTTGGCACGCAAAAGGCTGGAAAATGTTTCAAAACTTGGTCAGCTATATGCGTCGCCGTCTTGATGATCATGGTTATTCTGAAGTGAATGCACCGCAAGTTTTGGATAAATCGCTTTGGGAAATTTCAGGTCACTGGGGTTGGTATAAAGACAATATGTTTAAAGTCACACCAGCTGGTGATGAAACGAATGATGAACGGGTTTATGCTTTAAAACCGATGAATTGCCCAGGGCATGTTCAAATTTTTAAACATGGACTCAAATCTTATCGTGATCTTCCCATTAAAATGGCTGAATTTGGTGCTGTCCATCGCTATGAGCCTTCAGGTTCTTTGCATGGTTTAATGCGTGTGCGCGGATTTACGCAAGATGATGCGCATATTTTTTGTACTGATGAACAATTAGCAGATGAATGTTTACGCATTAATGATCTTATTTTAAGCACTTATGCCGATTTTGGCTTTGATCATATTACAGTTAAATTATCGACACGTCCTGAAAAACGCGTAGGGTCAGATGCATTATGGGATCGAGCAGAAACTGTTATGGCTGACGTTTTAAAAACAATTGAATCACAATCAAATGGGCGTATTAAAACCGACATACTTCCAGGTGAAGGTGCATTTTATGGTCCAAAATTTGAATATACACTGAAAGATGCCATTGGTCGTGAATGGCAATGCGGAACGACACAAGTTGATTTTAATCTTCCCGAACGTTTTGGCGCTTTTTACATTGATAAAGACTCTGAAAAACAGCAACCAGTTATGATTCATCGCGCCATCTGCGGTTCGATGGAACGTTTTCTAGGAATTTTGATTGAAAACTTTTCTGGTCATATGCCGCTGTGGTTTGCCCCACAACAAGTTGTTATTGCAACAATCACAGCAGAAGCTGAAGATTACGCCAAAACAGTTGCAAAACGTCTTAAAGCTGTAGGATTAGTCGCCACTATTGATGCGCGTAACGAAAAAATCAACTATAAGGTTCGTGAACATTCACTTCAAAAAATACCTATTATATTGGTCTGCGGAAAAAGAGAAGCTGAAGAAAACTCAGTTAATATGCGACGTCTCGGCAGCCAAGATCAAACATCTCTTTCATTAGATGCAGCTATAGAACTCTTAAAAGACGAAGCAACACCACCTGATTTGCATCGCTTAATGACTGCATAAAAGGCTTTGCTGTTCGACGATTTATAAAAATTGTCGAACAGATCTCTCTCACTTTTTTCTAATCCGAAAAGTCCTGTTAAATTTTTTTAAAAATAAAAATTTTATTGAGGAGCTGGAATATCAGAAGTTTGTTTGCAATTTTTCAACCACACATCATAAATCGGATGTTCAACAGCATTTAATCCTGGACTGTCTGCAAACATCCAGCCTGTAAAAATCCGTTGAATTTTTTTATCCAAAGTGATTTCATTGACTTCAACAAAACCATCTGTACGAGTGGCTTCATCTTCCGAACTTGAATAGCAAACACGCGGTGTTACTTGTAATGCACCAAATTGATAAGTTTCACCAATATAAACATCAAAACTTGTAATACGGCCCGTGATTTTATCCAATCCCGAAAAAACAGCGATAGGATTACTGATCCGACTGACAGTCTGCCCATAAGAATAGGGAGCATATAAAGCATAAAATGAAACCGCTGACAAAAATAAGAATTTAGTAATATTAAGCGGTTTTGTAAAAGTTATCATACTGATTTTGAACTTTATAAAGTAATAGAGTGCGTTAAACAAAAAAAACCTAAAGATGAAATGTGGCAAGATAGAGATCTCACTCATCATCATTTTATAGTTGGCATTAACTTATTATTATTCAGGTGTCCAAGCGTCATAATCGCCACTAACACGAGGTCTTTCACCATGATTAGCGATTGCCCCTTTAGGCTTATACGCTTCATCAGTTCCTGTTAAATTTGGAAGATGTGGTTTTTCCCATTCACGTTTTGCATAAAAGTCTTCAGGTGGTGGTGTATCCGTTCTATGGTGAATCCATCCATGCCAACCCGGTGGAATCATCGATGCTTCAGAATAATTTTTATAAATAACCCAACGGCGAGGATATCCATCTTTATGAAGTTTACCCTCATAATAAATATTGCCAAATTGGTCTTCACCCACGCGTTTTCCCTTGCGCCACGTAAAAAACCTTGTGTTTATCGTGTTACCATTCCACCAGGTAAATGTTTGCTTGAAAAAGCCAGCCATTTTTTTGCTCCTCTTCTTAGTTCATAAGAACTAAGTGATAAATGCTTTTTAGTTATGCCGTTACCAAAAGGCAAAGGCAAGCAATAAATCTTATTATAAAAACACTTCTTATATTCATCAAAACAAAGTCTTTTCCATAACGAGATCATTTTCAGGTTTGTTTTGAGCGAGTTTGTTAAGCTCTTTATATCCTTGTGCGATAAAAAAATCTTTTGCATTATTATTATTTTGATGGAGATGAACACGTAATTTTCGTGCTGATGGAAATGCTTCTTCGATCTCTATTAATAAACGCTGTCCAAGACCTTGTTTTTGACTTTCAGGTTTTACACAAAGCTGAAATAGCATTGCAATATCTGAATCCCCCTTAATTGCACCTTGCACAGCATAAGCTACACCATGGATTTCCTCACCATCATCTGCAACGACATATTCACAAAATGGACGCGTAAGACATTTGTTTATAAGTTCAGTTGTATAATTTTCACGCAATCTTTGTTCAACCATATCTTTTCCAATAAGAGCATCATATGAAGCGTGTAAAGTTTCGCGTATTAGATTACAAATTGCATCAATATCGTCTTTAGATGCCGTGCGTATCCACATCGTTTATTCAATCCCAAGTTTCGATTTTACCAGTTCATTTACTGTTTGCGGATTTGCTTTTCCGCCAGTTGTTTTCATGACTTGCCCAACAAACCATCCTGCTAAAGATGGTTTTTCCTTTGCCAAAGTCACCTTATCAGGGTTTAACTGAATAACTTCATCGACAGCTCTTTCTATTGCTGCAGTATCCGTCACCTGTTTCATTCCGCGTTCTTCAACCAGTTTTGCAGGATCGCCTCCTTCATTCCAGACAATCTCAAATAAATCTTTAGCGATCTTACCTGAAATAGTTCCCTCTTTAATAAGATCAATAATGCTGCCAAGTTGATCTGCAGATATTGGTGATTGGCGAATATCTAAACCTGCTTTATTTAACGCTCCTAAAAGATCATTGATCACCCAATTCGATGCAAGCTTTCCATCTCGATTATGGGCAACCTTTTCAAAATAATCAGCGATAGCTTTTTCTGTAATGAGGATAGACGCGTCATAAGTTGTAAGGCCCATATCCTTAATGAAGCGATTTTTAATTTGATCAGGCAATTCTGGTAGATCTGCAATCAAAGTATCAACAAAAGCTTGGTCAAACTCTAAAGGCAATAAATCTGGATCTGGAAAATAACGATAATCATGTGCTTCTTCTTTAGAACGCATCGATCGCGTTTCACCTTTTGCCGCATCAAACAAACGCGTTTCTTGATCAATCTGTCCACCATCTTCTAAAACGGCGATCTGACGACGTGCCTCATACTCAATTGCTTGACCAACGAAACGAATAGAATTGACATTTTTTATTTCGCAGCGTGTTCCAAAGGTCTCCCCAGGACGACGCACAGAAACATTAACATCTGCACGCATGGAGCCTTCATCCATATTGCCGTCGCATGTTCCCAAATAGCGCATAATTGTTCTAAGTTTATTAAGATAAGCTTTTGCTTCATCTGAAGATCGAAGATCGGGTTTAGACACAATTTCCATAAGCGCCACACCTGATCGATTAAGATCAACAAATGACATTGATGGATGTTGATCGTGCATTGATTTTCCAGCATCTTGCTCAAGATGCAAACGCTCAATCCCTATCTCTACATCTTCAAACTGACCTTTTTTATCTGGGCCAACGGAAATGGTAATCTTACCTTCACCAACGATTGGATATTTAAATTGGGATATTTGATATCCCTGCGGTAGATCTGGATAAAAATAATTTTTACGATCAAAAACCGATGTTAAATTTATTTGCGCATTTAATCCGAGACCTGTTTTAACAGCTTGTCTAACACATTCCATATTGATAACGGGTAACATGCCTGGCATTGCTGCATCAATGAGAGAGACATTATTATTCGGTTCTGCTCCAAATTGTGTTGATGCACCCGAAAATAATTTCGACTGAGATGTTACTTGTGCATGCACCTCTAAACCAATAATGACTTCCCAGTCGCCTGTTGCCCCCGGTATAAAACGTTTCGATTCAGCTATACGGTTATCGATGATCGTCATTGCTCATCCATTATCACTATTAACGTTGACTCTTGGCTAATCTAAACAAAAGACAAGTGCAAGCAAAGAGTGAAAAAACAAACAAAAAAGCCCGGAAAAAACCGGGCTTTTTTTAAGAAACAATTTAAATGTAAACATAAAAGCATTAAATTTTAGTGTACTTATTATGATTTTTCTTCACTGTCTGATTTTTCAATCGTCTTTTTTTTAGTTGAAGATTTGCTTGCCGTTTTTTTCTTTTTAGAGCTTGATTTTAAGGAAGAACTATCCTCTTCGCTTTCTTTTGCCAACTCTTCAGCCGTTACTTTTTTATCAGTAACATTTACTTGGCCAAGCAAATGATCAACGACCTTTTCTTCAAAAATAGGTGCACGTAAATTAGCGACCGCATCTGGCGTTTTACGGAAAAATTCCATAATTTCTTTTTCCTGACCTGGATATTGGCGCACTTGATCAAAAACTGCACGTTGCAATTCATCTTCTGTCACTTCAATACCTGCTTTTTCACCAATTTGTGAAAGCACAAGCCCTAAACGTACGCGGCGTTCAGCAAGTTTACGATATTCATCACGCGCTTCTTCTTCTGTTGTATCTTCATCTTCAAAAGTGCGTCCTGCCTGTTCAAGCTCACTACCAATTTGCGCCCAAATATTATTAAATTCAACGTCAACCAATCTTTCAGGTGTTTCAAAAGTATAGTCACCATCCAAAGCATCTAAGATTTGACGTTTTACTTTTTGACGCGTCAATGAACCATACTGGCTTTCGACTTGTTGACGAACAACTTCACGCAATTTTTCAAGCGATTCAAGTCCAAGCTTTTTTGCAGCCTCATCATCGATTGTTATAGCATCAGCTTTCGCTACATCTTTCACCTCAATATCGAAGGTCGCATCTTTTCCTGCCAAATGTTCAGCCCCGTAATTATCAGGAAATTTGACATTGATAGTTGTTTTATCGCCTGCTTCGACACCGACCAACTGCTCTTCAAAACCTGGAATAAACTGATTAGAACCTAGAACCAATTGTGCATCATTTGCCGCACCACCATCAAATGCGATTCCATCAACTTTTCCAAGATAATCAATCGTTACGCGATCACCATTATCAGCTTTTCCCTGTTTTGTTGAATAGCTACGACTTGATTCAAGAATACGTTCAATTTGCTGATCAATTTCCGATTCTTCTACATCAACAACTTCACGTGTCACAGAAATTCCAGATACATCTTTAATATCAAATTTAGGAAGAACTTCATATTTTAAAGTAAATTCAAAATCAGCTTTACCACCAAGCACCTGCTCAGCTAATGCTTCATCTTCGCTCATATCAATTTGCGGTTGAGTGGCTGAACGCTCATTACGTTCAGCCAAAACGGAACGAGGCGAATCATTAATGATTTCATTAATAATTTCAGCCATGAAAGACTTACCATACATTTTACGCAAATGGCCTGCAGGAACTTTACCTGGACGAAAACCATTCAGTTTGACTTTATCTTTCGCATCATCAAGACGTTCAACCAATTTGGCTTCCAGATCCTTTGCTGGAACAACGACTTTAATTTCGCGCTTCAAACCTTCATTCAGCGTCTCTGTAACCTGCATCGAACAACCTTCATTTTCTTTGGGGCAAAGGACGTACTTTACCGAATAACAATCCCTGTATTTAATGCATTATAACCTAATGCACATACAGATGAAGCGGAACTTCGCTCAATGCAAAATCCCGCAAAAAACACATTGCATAGAATACTTTTGCTGTGGTGCGGATGGAGGGACTCGAACCCCCACGGTCTCCCGCCAGAACCTAAATCTGGTGCGTCTACCAATTTCGCCACATCCGCCTAAAACTTTTATAAAGTGTAAGAGCAAACCTATACAAGCGGCGTTTCTATACCATTCAATTTCCATCAATCAAAGGAAAAAAACATTTCAATATACGATTTGTATAATTTTTTTCTTTTGGCACAAAAACACCCTTAATATATGCTTTTTTTAAACTACAGTGAAGATTTTAAAGATAAGTTAAAATTTAAAAAGCCTATTTTTTGCTTATAAATCGTCAAAGCAAAATAAAAATATAAAAATGTATAGCTCGTCCAATGCCATTTTTAAAGAATAAGTGATTCTTTTTTTGTATTGTCATTCGCCTTGTTCTTTGCAATTTTTTTAATTAAACCAATCATAGAGAACGTAAAACAAATTGATATGCTTAACGCCATCACATACAATTGTGATAAATTGTTCTTTTTTAACGAATCAAACCTTTTTATCAACAGTTTGTCTAAACCAAATTTTCACCGTAAGGTGAAGGTCTGTTTATTCCACTATAATTAAGCATAAAGATAAAAAATGACATCACTTACTTCACATCCCATCCATATAATTGGCGGAGGACTTGCAGGCAGTGAAGCTGCATGGCAATTGGCACAAGCCCATATACCCGTTATTGTGCATGAAATGCGCCCAATGACCGCAACTGATGCGCACAAAACCCAATATCTTGGTGAGCTTGTTTGCTCCAACTCGTTTCGGTCTGATGATGCTTCAAGCAATGCGGTTGGTGTTTTGCATGCTGAAATGCGTCTTGCAAATTCAATTATTATGGCCTCAGCTGATGCTCATCAAGTTCCTGCTGGCGGCGCTCTTGCCGTTGATCGTGATGGATTCGCACATGCGGTAACGCAAGCGCTTGAAAACCATCCTCTCATAACAATAAAAAGAGATGAAATTTTTGATCTACCACCTGAAGATTGGGGACAGATCATTATCGCAACTGGCCCCTTAACATCACCCACATTAGCGCAAGCAATTACAACAATTAGCGGACGCGATTCATTGGCTTTTTTTGATGCGATTGCCCCCATCATTCATACAGATAGTATTAATATGGATATATGTTGGTTTCAATCTCGTTATGACAAAATTGGGCCTGGTGGCACAGGTAAAGACTATATAAATTGTCCACTTGATAAAGATCAATATGATCGTTTTGTTCAAGCTTTAATCGATGGCGATAAGACTGAGTTTAAAGAGTTTGAAAAAACACCTTATTTCGACGGTTGTCTTCCTATTGAGGTGATGGCAGAACGCGGCATGGAAACATTGCGGCATGGCCCGATGAAGCCAATGGGCTTAACAAATTCGCATAACCGCGATGTGAAACCTTATGCGGTCGTACAATTGCGTCAGGATAATGCACTTGGCACACTTTATAATATGGTCGGTTTTCAAACAAAATTAAAATATAGTGAACAAGTAAACGTTTTTAGAACAATCCCTGGATTAGAAAATGCTGAATTTGCACGACTAGGTGGGTTGCATAGAAACACTTATTTGAATTCTCCCCAATTATTAAATGAAACATTACAATTAAAAAATATACCTCGTTTTCGTTTTGCAGGCCAAATTACCGGATGTGAAGGATATGTTGAATCCGCTGCTATCGGACTTCTTGCTGGGCGTTTTACTGCAGATCAATATAAAAATATAGACACACGATTACCTCCTCAAACAACCGCGTTTGGCGCCCTTTTAAATTATATTACAGGCGGGCATCTGAGCGCTGAAGAAACAGGAAAACGATCTTTTCAACCCATGAACATTAATTTTGGTCTTTTCCCGCCTGTTGAAATAAAAAAAATTCCAGGTCAACGACTCCGTGGAAAAGAAAAAACAATAGCCAAAAAGAAAGCTCTTGCAGAACGCGCTTTAAATGATTGTCACCAATGGTTAAGCGACGGGAATATAAAATGAACCTTTCCCCTATTATTGTCTTCGATCTTGACGGGACACTCGTTGATTCAGCGCCAGATCTTCTCGACAGTTTAAATTTTTGTCTACAAAAGGAAGGTTTAACACAATATGATCCTCAAGATATAAGGCGTCTTGTCGGTATGGGCGGACGCATTATGATAGAACGCGCCCTCACCTTTCAAAACATTGCGATCACTGAAGATCGCATAGATAAGCTTTTGCAGAATTTTCTACAACATTATGAGAACACGATGCCAGGAAAAACTAAGTTTTTCGATGGTGTTGATGCATGCCTTGATCGTTTAAAAGACGCGGGCTTTGAGCTAGCTGTCTGTACAAATAAACATGAAAAACTAGCGCGTCATCTTCTCAATGGCATGGAACAAATAGGTCGCTTTTCCATCATTACGGGAGGTGACAGCTTTTCTTTTCGAAAACCTGATCCACGACACATTCTTAAAACAATTGAATTCGCACAAGGTGACTTAAACAGCGCAATTATGATTGGAGATAGCCGTGCAGATATTTTGGCAGCTCAAGGTGCAGATATACCTGTTATAGCGGTTGATTTTGGTTATACAGATCAACCTGTGCAAACATTTCACCCGACCAAAGTTATCAGTCATTTTGATGAGTTAACTGTAAACTTAATTACAGAATGTTTGAATTAAAGCCAATATTGTTTATTAAAATATTTTAAATATATATTGTTTCATCTTCAAAGATAATGATGAAACAAGAAGTACATGTAATGTGCAAAACTTGATATAGAGACTTTTAAAAAACATATTCATTTTAAAAGCACATATTTTTAAAAAGAAAATCAATAAAATTTAAATGAAAGTCTGGTTATATAACCAGACTTTCATAAGTTATTATTTATTGTTTACAGCTTCTTTCAGACCTTTACCGGCTGAAAATTTTGGTACATTACGTGCTGGAATGTTAATTTCAGCACCTGTAGAAGGGTTACGACCTTTTGTTGCAGCACGATGTGAAACTTCAAAAGAACCAAAACCAGGAAGACGAACATCTCCACCGCTTTTCAAAGCCTCAGATACAGAAGCAATAAAGGCGTCAACTGCAGCTGCAGCTTGTGTTTTAGAGATTCCAGCTTTTTCAGCTACGGAGCCGACCAATTCGTTTTTATTCATTGGATATTTCCTTTCTCTGTGTTACCGGACAACACAACTTAACCGGTTGAGCGTGAGTTTATTGAAAACTATGGCAAACAGAAGTCTTAAAATGCTTGGAAACGTCGATTTTCTAGCGAAAAACAGAGTTATTCACCACAAATTGCCCTTTTTTTTCTATAAAAAAACAAACCTTATAAAAAAAGGCGGCTTTTGCCGCCTTTTTTAGCTGATTAAATTAAATTATGAAAGTGATTCAATGTGCTATTGAACCCAAATTTTCATCTTCTCCAACATTTGTTGTTGCCACAGAAGAAGACGGTTCAACCCATTCGATAGCTTCTGGATGGCTCAACAAAGCATGTTCTAAAACTTCACTTGCATAACGCACAGGCACAATTTCCAAATTATTTTTCACATTATCTGGAATATCAACTAAATCCTTCGCATTTTCCTCAGGGATCAGCACTTTTTTAATGCCTCCTCTCAATGCAGCCAAAAGTTTTTCCTTCAAACCACCAATTGGTAGGACGCGACCACGTAATGTGATCTCACCTGTCATGGCAATGTCTTTATGAACGGGTATACCGGTCAAAACAGAAACAATAGCCGTAACCATTGCTGTTCCTGCTGAAGGACCATCTTTTGGTGTTGCACCTTCGGGAACGTGCACGTGAATATCACGCTTTTCAAAAAGAGGCGGCTCAATGCCAAAATCTACCGCACGTGAACGCACATAAGAGGCTGCTGCTGAAATGGACTCTTTCATGACATCACGCAGATTTCCTGTTACCGTCATTTTACCTTTTCCTGGCATCATGACACCTTCAATAGTCAAGAGTTCACCACCCACTTCAGTCCAAGCAAGTCCAGTAACAACCCCGACCTGATCCTCACCTTCAATTTCACCATAGCGGAAACGTTTCACACCAAGAAAATCTTCAATATTATTTTCATCGACAGAAACAGTTTTTTCACCTGTTTTCAAAATATGCGTTACAGCTTTACGCGCTAATTTCATCAATTCGCGCTCAAGACTACGCACACCAGCTTCACGTGTATAATGTTGAATGATTGACATTATAGCACCATCACTGACACTAAATTCACTTTTTGACAGAGAATGCTCTTTCACTGCTTTAGGCAATAAATGACGTTTTACAATTTCCATTTTTTCATCAGCTGTATAGCCAGCAATGCGAATAATTTCCATACGATCCATCAAAGGACCTGGAATATTCAATGTATTTGCAGTCGTCACGAACATGACATCCGACAAATCATAACCAACTTCAAGATAATGATCGACAAAACTATTATTTTGTTCAGGATCCAACACTTCAAGCAAAGCAGAAGCTGGATCTCCTCTAAAATCTTGTCCCATTTTGTCAATCTCATCAAGAAGAAAAAGTGGATTACTTTTTTTCGCTTTCTTCATAGATTGAATAATTTTACCTGGCATCGATCCAATATATGTCCGACGATGTCCCCGAATTTCAGCTTCATCACGAACACCACCAAGTGACATACGAACATATTCACGACCTGTTGCTTTTGCAATTGAACGTGCAAGAGACGTTTTACCTACGCCGGGAGGACCAACAAGACAAATGATTGGACCTTTGATTTTTGATGCACGACTTTGAACTGCCAAATATTCAATAATACGTTCTTTAACTTTATCGAGTCCAAAATGATCATCATCCATAACAGTTTCAGCATAATGAAGATCATTTTTGATTTTCGATTTCTTTCCCCATGGTATGGTCAACAACCAATCAAGGTAATTACGAACAACTGTTGCTTCAGCAGACATAGGAGGCATATTACGAAGTTTTTTCAACTCCGCTTCGGCTTTTTCTGTTGCCTCTTTTGAAAGCTTTGTCTTTTTTACGCGCTCTTCTAGCTCCGAAAGCTCATTCTTGCCATCTTCACCTTCTCCAAGTTCTTTTTGAATAGCTTTCATTTGCTCATTCAAATAATATTCTCTTTGTGTTTTTTCCATTTGCCGTTTAACCCGCGAACGAATGCGTTTTTCCACTTGCAAAACAGAAATTTCACCTTCCATGAAGGAAAGAGCTTTTTCAAAACGCTCACGAATAGACAACAAACTTAATATTTCTTGCTTTTCAGAAAGTTTGATCGACAAATGATAGGCCACTGTATCAGCAAGCCTTGACGGTTCATCAATTTGCTTCACTGTAGCGGCAATTTCTGGAGCAATTTTTTTATTTAATTTAACATAATTTTCAAATCCAGATGCAACAGCACGTGACAAAGCTTCTACTTCAACAGCATCATCTTCTGGTTCATCAAGTATTTCTATATTTGCTTGATGATAATTTTCATTCTCAGTAAAGGCAGTTATTTTGGCGCGTTTCGCTCCCTCAACCAATACTTTCACAGTACCATCAGGCAATTTTAGCAATTGTAAAACATTTGCCAATGTTCCAATCTCATAAATGTCATGAGCTTTAGGATCATCATCTGAAGCATTTTTTTGAGTAGCAAGTAAAATTTGCTTATCTTGTACCATTGCCTCTTCAAGTGCACGTATGGATTTTTCACGACCAACAAAAAGTGGTACAATTATATGCGGAAAGACAACAATATCACGAAGCGGCAAGACAGCATAAAGCCCATTATTCCCGCCTATTGTCTTCTCATTATCATGTTGCATTATATTTCCTTTCTGGAGCCTATGGCTCAATTGCCACACGAACACCCCCATGATTTAGCAAGTGATCGCGTACAAAAGGATTAAGTGGTTATTGTAAATGAATAAATCAAGAGAATGCTATTTATCATTATTTAAAGAGCAAATTTTTATTTACTCTTTAAACAATAGTTTTATGCAGAAGCATTTTCTTTTTCTTCCGACCTTTCGGAATAAATATATAAAGGGCGAGCTTTTTCATTGACAACATCGCTAGAAATAACGACTTCTTGCACCCCTTCTAAAGTAGGAAGTTCAAACATTGTATCAAGCAGAATTTTCTCCATTATCGAACGTAAACCCCGCGCACCTGTTTTACGTTCAATGGCCTTATTGGCAATAGCGCGCAACGCATCATCGTGAAACGTTAATGTGACATTTTCCATTTCAAACAAACGTTGATATTGTTTCACTAAAGCATTTTTAGGTTGCGACAAAATACGCACTAAAGCATCAATATCCAGATCTTCTAGAGTTGCTATAACAGGTAAACGTCCAACAAATTCAGGGATAAGACCAAATTTTAAAAGATCCTCTGGTTCCAAATCATGAAAAATTTCACCAATACGGCGCTCATCAACAGCTTTAACAGTCGCACCAAAACCGATAGATGTTTTTTCACCTCGAGCTGAAATAATCCGCTCAAGTCCAGCAAAGGCACCACCACATATAAACAATATATTTGTCGTATCGACTTGCAAAAATTCCTGCTGCGGATGTTTACGCCCCCCTTGAGGTGGCACCGATGCAACCGTTCCTTCCATAATTTTCAACAAAGCTTGTTGAACACCTTCACCCGATACATCGCGTGTAATAGAAGGATTGTCAGATTTACGAGAAATTTTATCAACCTCATCAATATAAACGATGCCGCGTTGAGCACGCTCAACATTATAATCTGCAGATTGAAGAAGTTTCAAAATGATATTTTCGACATCTTCACCGACATAACCAGCTTCAGTCAAAGTTGTTGCATCGGCCATAGTGAAAGGAACATCAATAATTCGTGCCAAAGTTTGTGCCAAATATGTTTTACCGCAACCCGTTGGACCAACTAGCAAAATATTCGACTTTGATAATTCAATATCATCACTGCTCGACTGATGCGCCAAACGTTTATAGTGATTATGAACTGCCACTGAAAGCACCCGCTTTGCATGTGTTTGTCCAACCACATAATCATCCAAGACTGTTATAATTTCTTGCGGAGTGGGAACGCCATCACGCGCTTTTACATTTGATGATTTATTTTCTTCCCGAATGATATCCATGCAAAGCTCAACGCATTCATCACAGATAAAAACCGTTGGCCCTGCAATAAGTTTACGCACCTCATGTTGGCTTTTGCCGCAAAATGAGCAATAAAGCGTGTTTTTTGAATCGCCACCATTACTCCCAATCTTGCTCATTTCCACTTCCTTTCATCCGCATATACGCGACGTATAACTTTCCTAGAAGTTATTTCCAACTTTACCCAATCTTAAAAACATACACAAAAGCATCTACACATCAATAAATTTGTTCATTTTTCTTGTTTTGCGTGACATTTTTAAAGTCGATGACCAAACGATCCAATAAGTATTCTTTCACAGAACAAAAGCAATTTTAAATAAGCCCTTTTGTTTTTTAAAAACTAGTCCTTTTTATCACCTTCAGCTTCAGTACGATATTGCACAACATCATCAATAAGACCAAAAGCTTTTGATTCTTCAGCAGTCATAAAATGATCACGATCCAGCGTTGCTTCAATCGTTTCATATTTTTGACCTGTATGTTGAACATAAATTTCATTCAGACGGCGTTTCATTTTAATAATGTCTTGTGCATGGCGCTCAATATCTGATGCCTGACCTTGAAAACCACCTGAAGGTTGATGCACCATAATACGTGCATTAGGTAAAGCAAAACGATGACCTTTTGCACCAGCAGTCAATAGCAAAGACCCCATAGATGCTGCCTGCCCCATGCAAAGCGTAGAAACCGCAGGGCGAATGAATTGCATTGTGTCATAAATTGCCATACCAGACGTCACAACGCCACCTGGTGAATTAATATAAAGACTAATTTCCTTTGTTGGATTTTCAGCTTCCAAAAATAAAAGCTGCGCACAAACAAGCATCGCCATATTGTCTTCAACAGGACCGTTGATAAAAATAATACGTTCTTTTAGAAGACGCGAAAAAATATCATATGCGCGTTCCCCGCGATTGGTCTGTTCGACAACCATGGGCACAAGACTTAAGGCCGTTTTCATTGGATCACTCATTTTTCACTTCCATAATTGTTCGAATCGATAATCTTAGCCAAATGGCAATCTAATAAATAGGATATCAATCCTATCTTTCGCAAGTCTCAAACATTTTATGCCAATAAACACCTTTCAAATTTATGAAAATAATTCATTTTTATAAATGGTTTGTATTATTTTAAGGCACGAAACTTATTTTGTTTTGCTCAACACGAAATTTTTATGCAAATATTATTAATTATTCACTCATATGGTCAATTTGCTTTTTCGCCCAGAAGTAAAAACTCCCCTCTTGAGCAACCTGTTCTGTTTTGGCTTTTTTATGAACATGAAATCCGATAAATTGAGAATCATTCAATGGTTCCAAACCGTAAGATGGATCAAATATGCGCTCAGCATCACGTCCTGTCCAATAATAAAACGTCTTTTTTTCCTTTGCTTTCTGGAAAAAACCATGCCGCTTTGCTAATCGTGATATGCCATCATTTCCAAATACAGTTATTCCCAAACGCCCCGGCACAACGGGAAGTTTTTTCCATCTGAGTAAAAAAGGCAGCCACACACGCCGACGAAAACCAAGCCAGTTGGGCACCATCTCATCACTTTTTAAATAATCTTCAAATTCTTTTATAATTGGATTATCTTTTGGAAAATAAAGCGCTGATACGCCAACACGCTGACGATTTTCTCGTGCAAGCCAAACCTCGTCTTCTTGAGGATGAAATTGTTTCACCAAATAGACATCCGTATCCAACCACACACCAGCCTGATGTTTCATCAACATGACACGAAAAAAATCAGAAAATTGAACAATTGTTCGATTGGGCTTAAAATTTGGAAATTCAGGATCAAGCCTATATAAAATTTCTAAGGGTAATATAGGTTCAGCATCTATAAGTTCAACACCTTTAGGCACATTTTCAATAGATCCATGGCTATAAAGTTTCACTTTTTGCCCTGTTTTAACCATCGAGGAAAGACAATACCAATCAACCGAACGCAACCGATCTCCATACCAGAAAGTACAAATATCCATTCAACCCCTCAAAAATAATCCAAACTTACTCGAAATAACTGTTCCACATCTTTTACTGTATCTGCAAGCGCAAAAATTACAACGCGATCACCTGACAAAATACGCGTATTTGACAATGGTTGCACAATCGCCCCATTGCGATATATCGCACCAATACGTAATCCATCAGGAAGATTAAGCTGTGACAAAGGTTTTCCAACCAATGACGATGTTTGCATAGCTTCTGCCTCAATAATCTCAGCTTCGCCATTTAAAACAGAATAAACTGAGCGAATACGACCACGACGCATTTGTTGTAAAACTTTCGAAATCGTAACATTACGTGGATTTATATGAGTATCAACCCCAACAGCACGATTAAACTCTTGATAAGCAGGATTATTAATCAAAGCCATATTGGAAAAACACCCTAAACGCTTTGCCATGATTGCGCTTAATATATTAACTTGGTCTTGATTGGTAACACTTACCATTAAATCAGCACGCTCAATGCCTGCTTCATGCAAAATAGATGCATCTAACGCACTGCCGTTTAAAACGGGGGTTTTTATAAGTTGATCACTAATTATTGAAGCGCGTTCTTTATCACTTTCGATAAGACGTAGCCGCGTTTTATAAGAACGCTTTTCCATAGCTTTTGCAACATAAAGCCCAATATGGCCTCCGCCTGCAATAATAATTCTATTGGCTTCTTGCTCATCATGTCCAAAAAGTCCTAATGCACGACGAACCTGACCGCGTCCTGCAATGAGATATGTGACATCACCCACGTCTAATGTCGTATCACCATGTGCAATCAAAAGATCTTCGCCTCTTTTAATCCCCACAACTGTTGTTTGCAAATCGGGAAAAAGTTCTGACAATTGTCTAAGAGGTGTATTGATAACAGGGCAATTTTCCATACATTCTACTGCCAATGCTACAATATCATCATTTCCTAAATAAAGAACATCAATAGCTCCTGGCAAGGCAATGCGCCGTAAAATCATCTTAGCGACTTCAATTTCTGGAGAGATGATCACGTCAATTGGTATATTTTCACGCGCAAAAAGGTTTTGATATTTTGGGTCAAGATAAGATTGATCACGAATACGTGCCATTTTTACTGGAATATTGAAAAGAGAGTGCGCAACCTGACATGCGACCATATTGACTTCATCATAAAGTGTTACAGCCACAAGCATATCCGCTTCATCGGCTCCAGCCGCACGCAAAATTTCTGGTTGTGCGCCATGTCCTACAAGTCCACGCACATCGAGTGTGTTTTGTATATTTTCTATCAGTTTTTGTTCAAGATCTATGACTGTGACGTCATGCTTTTCACGTGCCAAACGTTCAGCTATTCCATACCCTACTTGACCTGCACCGCTGATAATGACCTTCATAAATCACGAAACTCCTAAAGATTTAAGTTTACGATGAAGAGCCGATCGTTCCATACCAACAAATTCTGCGGTACGTGATACATTGCCGCCAAAGCGATCTATTTGAGCAATAAGATATTCTTTTTCAAATAATTCTCGCGCTTCGCGTAAAGGTAGCGCCATAATATGTTGATCGGAATCTGTGGGCGCACGTGGCAATGTATCACCAACTTCGGCAGGTAATAATTCTGTTGTAATTGGACCGTCACTCTCAGAACCACGGGCTAAAATCAGCAAACGTTCAATATTATTTCTTAATTGGCGAACATTACCTGGCCAATTATGCGCTTGTAAAACAGCCATAGCATCATCAGCAATCTCACGCGGCTTAATACCTGCTTGCTGAGATATTTGTTGAATAAAATAGCGTACAAGTTCAGGAATATCTTCACGATGACGTGACAAAGGAGGCACTGAAAGAGGTACAACAGACAAGCGGTGAAACAGATCTTCGCGAAAACGACCTTCTGCAATCAAACCTTCCAAATTTTGCGCTGTTGAAGAAATTACACGTACATCAACTTTTACTCTTTTACTTCCTCCCACACGTTCAAAAGTTTGATCTGTTAAAACGCGCAAAATTTTATTTTGAGTTTCACGCGGCATATCTGCCACTTCATCAATATATAAAATACCACCATGCGCTTCTTCCAACGCTCCAACTTTTCTCTCTTTGCCATCCATTTCCGTGCCAAAAAGTTCAATTTCCATACGTTCTGGTGTGATTGCAGCAGCATTGATCACAATAAAAGGTCCTTTAGAACGAGTTGATGCTATGTGAATGGCACGCGCTGTCATCTCTTTTCCAGCACCTGATGGACCGGTAATCATGATACGACTATTGGTCGGGGCAACCCTTTCTATCGTTTGGCGCAATTGATTCATCACGATAGATGATCCCAATAATTCTGGTGTTTGCACAGATTGCTTACGCAATTCAGAAACTTCCCGCTTAAGTTTAGAATTTTCAAGTGCTCTTTCTGCTACCAATACCAAACGGTCAGCTTTAAAAGGTTTTTCAATAAAATCATATGCGCCTCGTTTAATCGCAGACACAGCAGTTTCAATATTACCATGTCCAGAAATCATCACGATTGGCAGCTGCGGATAACGACTTTTTATTTCATCAAGCAAAGCTAAACCATCTAACCGACTGCCTTGCAACCATATATCCAAAAAAACAAGACGCGGGACACGATTTTCAATTTGCAACAGCGCTTCATCAGAGCTCGCGGCAAGTCGAGTTTCATGACCTTCGTCCTCCAAAATTCCACCAACCAATTCACGAATATCGGCTTCATCATCGACAATTAAAATATCGGAAGACATATCATTCACCTATCCTATTGTTGTCGTTTCATTCGTCATTCATAATATTTGACGACTTTATTGCAGGAAAAACCATACGGATCATTGCGCCACAACCACCATAAAAAGACACGGGTGCATCATGCAGCTCCATATAACCACCATGTTCTTCAACTATTTTTCTCACAATTGCTAACCCCAGTCCTGTCCCCTTTTCACGCGTCGTCATATAAGGTTCTAATAATTTTTCACGTTGTTCCTTAGGTAAGCCTTTACCATTATCCATCACTTCCACAATCAAGTGTTGGTATTCATCATAAGAACGCACACAGATATAGCCTTTTTCTTTTCGATCATTACTGACAGCATCAATGGCTTCACTGGCATTTTTAATAACATTACCAAAGGCCTGACCGATAAGTCGGCTATCAAACTCCCCTATAAGCGGATGTTCGCCAAGATCACGTTCAAATTTAATGTCATGACGTGAAACTTCAACAAGAAAACATGCTTCTCGCAACGGTTCACGAATATCTAATTTTAGCATTTCAGGCTTGGGCATACGTGCGAAGGAAGAAAATTCATCAACCATGCGACCAATATCACCAACTTGGCGAATGATTGTATCCGTACATTGATCAAAAATTTCTTTATCTTGCGTAATAACTTTACCGTAACGGCGGCGTATTCTTTCTGCCGATAATTGTATAGGGGTCAAAGGGTTTTTAATTTCATGAGCAATGCGTCTGGCCACATCAGCCCAAGCTGATGACCTTTGCGCTTCAACGAGATCAGTAATATCATCAATCGTCATAACCCATGATTGACCTTGTCCATCATCACCCTCCATTGTGACTTGTACATTATAAACACGCGATCGTCCTTGATCAGAAAATGTTACTTGTTCACTATAATTGCGTCGACCTGTCGAACGTGCCACTTCAAACACCTGGCCAATATCAACACTCAGCGATGAAATACTTTTTCCCAAAACATCTTGAACACTCATATTTATCATTGTTTCAAAAGAGCGATTAATAACCGTAATATCACCATTTTGGTCAATGCCAGCTACACCTGCTGTTACACCAGCAAGAACGGCTTCTGAAAAGCGACGTCTTTCATCAATCTGATCGCGGGCTGAGATCAATTCATTTCGCTGATTTTTTAATTCGCTGACCATATAATTAAACGTTTTGCCAAGCTGCCCAACATCCCCGTCGCGAGCACGTACAGGCACCACAACATCCATATTGCCTGATGCGACATCATCAGCCGCACCAATCAGAAGCCTGATCGGACGCACCAAACGATCTGCTACAGCGATCCCTGTCCAAATTGCTGATAGTAAAAGACTTAAAAACAAACATAAATACAAGACTGAAAACGCGATTTGAGTAGGAACACGATTTTCATTAAGATCACGATAACGTTCTGTATTGGCTTCTGTGAGACGTAAAGCAGATAAAACACGCTCATCAACATCACGCACGAGATAAAGAAAGGTATTTGGAATATCATTCAGCTTTAAAATAACGCCAAAATAATCATGTTGACCGGGCTGAAATGTAAATGGACTGCCGCTCGTGGCTTGCGCGATCAATTCTGCAGGTGGTATTGGGAGTTTATCTTCACCGCCGAGATAACTTGACAAATAAATCGTTCCATTTGGGCTAAGTAAAAAAGCCCCTCTTAAATCTCTACCAGCGGCATGTCGTGTTAATTGCAGTCGATATTCTGTTGGATTAAGCGTTAACAACTGTCGATTATCCAAAGCAAAAGCCATTGCATAAGATGAATTTTTTAAATTTTGCAATGTTTCATCAGCATATCCATTTGCCAAATCAATCGATGAATTGACTATTTGCCTTGTCGTTGTATCAAACCAACGATCCAGCCCTTGATTAAGGGTAACACCAGCAATAATCGCCACCACAACAGCTGGTAAAGTAGCGACAATAGCAAAAAGAGAAACAATACGCACATGCAAACGAGAAGCAGCTCGTCCCGTACGCCACGCGCGAACAATTGGCCTCATTTCATAAAAAGTAACAGCTATAAGGCCAATAACCCAAACGCTATTAATACACGTTAAAACAATTGTCACATAAGTGCTAGGAACAACCGATGTATACCCAAGCAAAATAATAAATGTTACAATTGCAGTGAGTAATGCCATTGCAATAATTAATGCACCCAGAAATGTCCGAAGCGTTAAAACACCCGTTTTTTTCTTCGCAGTCTCATCTTGAATGTATTTTTGTTGATTCTTCATAAAACCCACAATGTCCATTTCGTTGTAAACTGGCAACACATTGTGGCGAAAATACAACACAAAATCTGTGAATTGTCGATATAGTTCTATTATAAACAAGTCTTTGAAATTTTTTATCACATCCCATGAAAATCGTTTCATCAAAAGATGATAAGCACTATGAATTATGTTACAATTGATGTGAGAAAAAGAGAACAAATAAGACGCAATTTATAATACTTTCTACTTTTTTACTGCATATGATACAAAGGAAATCTGTATATGAAGAGTATCACATGAAAAAGTCATAATGCTGTGTCAGTGTCATTTTTAAATGACTGCAAAAAAAATAAAAAAAGACTTCCACAAATTTCAGAATAGTTCTAAACTAACTCTAATATCGAAGTAATTGAAGAGAGGCAATCATGCGGCTAACAAAACAGACAAATTACGCTATTCGTATGTTAATGTACTGTGCAGCCAATTCGGGTGAACTTAGTCGTGTACCTGAAATTGCTAAAGCCTATTCTGTATCAGAGTTATTTTTGTTTAAAATTCTTCATCCACTTGTTGAAGCGGGTTTAATGCATACTGTTCGTGGTCGTAACGGCGGTGTAAAACTAGCTAAACCAGCTGAAGATATTTCTGTGGCAGATGTCGTCAAAATTACGGAAGATAATTTTGCCATGGCAGAATGTTTTGAAAATGATGCGATAGAATGCCCATTGGTAGATGCCTGCGGGCTTAATGCCACACTAAGTAAAGCACTAAAAGCGTTTTTTAATGTTTTATCAGCAACATCAATTGCTGATTTACAACGCCCTAATTTACGTCGCCAATTAGGCATAGATGTTGATGAAGACACTCGTCAATTGGCGAGTTAATTAAAACGAGGATCGATTATATCTGTTGCAGCCATCATATTAGCGGCAGGACGTGGGGAACGTATCGGCACGCCCCATGACGGTCCAAAGCAATATCGTATGCTTGATAAGCATGCTATAATTTTTCATACACTACGCTCTTTTGTAAAATCTAAGCTTTTTTCAACGATTATTCTTGTCATTCATCGCGATGATAAACAGATATGTTACGAAAAACTTGAAGATTTTTCTGATCGTATAAAAATTGTTTATGGAGATGCAACCCGGCAAGTTTCCACTTTAAATGGCTTGCGTGCTTTAAAAGACCATAATCCAAATTATGTTTTTATTCATGATGGCGTACGCCCTTTTATTAACGATCATTTATTACACGATATTATTGATCAATTAAGCTTTGATAGAGGTGTTTTACCTGCTCTTCCTGTTTCTGATACATTAAAGCGTAGTGACAAAAATAACTATGTTTGCGAAACGATTTCTCGTCACCATCTTTTTTACGCACAAACACCACAAGCGTTTCCTTATCAAGCAATTTTACAAGCACATGAAAAAGCCTTTACTGAAAATCTTTTAACTTTTACTGATGACTCAGCAATTGCAGAATGGGCTGGTCTTAGTGTGAAAATCATGCAAGGTGACAGCGATAATTTTAAAATCACATGGCCAGAAGATTTGATACGAGCCAAACAACGCGTAAGGAATGAAAAAGTGCTGCCATATGAAACATCATCAAATTTTCCAGATATTCGAACAGGAAATGGTTACGATGTTCATGCATTTGAGTCAGGGGAATCTGTCACATTATGTGGCGTGAAAATTCCTTATGATCGACAATTAAAAGGGCATTCCGATGCTGATGTCGGTCTACATGCCTTAACCGATGCTCTTTTGGCAACTCGAGGCGCCGGTGATATTGGAACCCATTTTCCACCATCAGAGCAAAAATGGAAAAATGTCGCATCTAATGTTTTCGTTCGACATGCAGTCAATCTGATAAAACATGCACATGGTCGCATTATTAATATAGATATTACGCTCATAGCAGAAGAACCAAAAATCGGTCCGCATCGTGAAGCGATGACAAATGCACTAATGGCGATGTTGGGAATATCTGCTGATCGCATTTCAATCAAAGCAACAACCAATGAAAAAATAGGATTTATTGGTCGTAAAGAAGGTATCGCAGCTATTGCGACGGCCAATGTTATTTATCCGGGGGAAGTACCTTCATGTCTATGATTGCAGAAGAAAAAGCAATGAAAGTTCTGGCCTTTTGTCGAAATGAAAATATGCGACTTGTGACTGTAGAATCTTGCACAGCAGGGCTTATTATTGCAAGTCTCACTGATATTAGTGGATCTTCTGATGTTGTCGACTGTGGCTTTATAACTTATTCTAATGAAGCAAAAAGCCGTTTGGTTGCAGTTTCGCCTATTTTAATTGAAACACATGGTGCTGTTTCTCGCGAAGTTGCAATCGCAATGGCAGAAGGGGGGCTTCGTCACTCAACAGCTGATATTACAATAGCAGTCACCGGCATTGCTGGGCCTAAAAGTGATAAAACACGAAAACCTGTTGGACTTGTTCATTTTGCTGTGGCGCGTAAAAACCATAGAACACGACATAAAGAAGAAAATTTTGGAACGCTTGAACGAGCAAAAATTCGTCAAAAGACAGTTGAGCGAGCCCTCGATTTTATTTGCGAATAAAACTTATATATGCTCTATTTTTTTAAGAAAATAAATTATCAATAGATTGTAAAATATTTTTAATTTCATATTATTAAAATTACACTTTAAGATGACGAATATCAATTTTAAAGAATAAATGCATATTTAAATATTTGTGAAGATTATTTTTTATTCCCTAATCGTTCCATAAATGTTATCAGCGCGCTTTTCAAAAGCTTCTGAAAACTTTCTAAAAGCAATATCAAACATTGATCCCATAACTAATCCAAGCATACGATTTTTAAATTCATAATCGATAAAAAATTCTATGTTAGACGAATGATCGTTATCCTTAGCATGGAAAAGCCAACGATTTTCTAAATAACGAAATGGTCCATCAATATATTTGACATGAATAGATAAATCTTCAGAATTTAAAAAAACTTGCGTTGTGAAACTTTCTCGTATCATTTTATAGCCGACTGTCATATCAGCAATCAAAAGTGTTTTTTGACCATCTTCTTTACGTGAACGTACAATCAACGCATCACACATAGGCAAAAATTCAGGATAACTTTCTACATCCGCCACAAGATCAAACATTTGCTTAGGGCTATGATGCACCAAACGATGCGTTGTAAATGTTGGCATCAGCGACCTTTTTTTGCGACTTTTTCTGCACGAGCCTTTTGCAATGCAGCAAAATCATCCCCCGCATGGTGCGAAGAGCGTGTCAAAGGACTAGAGGCCATATGTAAAAAACCTTTTGTTTTACCAATAGTTGCAAGTGACTCAAACTCATCTGGCGGCACAAAACGAATAACTGGATGATGTTTACGCGTCGGCTGTAAATATTGACCAATCGTCATAAAATCAACGTCGGCACTACGCAAATCATCCATCAATTGCAAAATTTCATTTCTTTCTTCACCAAGCCCCACCATAATTCCTGACTTGGTAAAAATTGTTGGATCCAATTCTTTAACTTGTTGCAGCAGGCGTATTGAGTGAAAATACCGTGCACCCGGGCGGACTTTCAAATATTTTGAAGGAACTGTTTCCAGATTGTGATTAAAAACATCAGGTTTCGCAGCAACGACCGTTTCAATCGCTCCTTCCTTATGACGAAAATCAGGTGTCAAAATTTCAACCGTGGTTAATGGGGATTTACGACGAATGGCATGGATGACATCAGCAAAATGTTGTGCGCCACCATCAGGCATATCATCACGATCAACAGAGGTTATTACAACATGTTTTAAACCCATCTGAGCAACTGCGTCAGCTACACGTTCAGGTTCATCTTTATCAATTGGCAATGGAATACCTGTTGTAACATTACAAAATGCACAAGCACGTGTGCAAATTTCACCTAAAATCATAAAACTTGCATGACGCTGATCCCAACATTCACCTACATTTGGGCAACCGGCTTCTTCACAAACAGTCACCAATTTATTTGTGCGAACAATATCCCGCGTTTCGGCATAAGTTCGTGAATTCGGCGCTTTAACCCTAATCCAGTCGGGTTTTTTTAAAACCACAGAGTCAGGGCGATGTGCCTTTTCTGGATGCCTTGGACGCCTATTTGTAAGTGTATCGACAACGGTAACCATTTCAGACCTCAAAAACGCTATGCCACTTTATATGGAGCTTAAACTGCCAAAATTTAAATCATGCTTTGTAAAAAAGCTTATGCATTGAGCACTTGATCATAAGCATCAAGGACACTTTCCTTCATCATTTCTGAAAGCGTTGGATGTGGGAAAACTGTATGCATCAAATCTTCTTCTGTTGTTTCTAAATTCATCGCAATAACAAAACCTTGAATAAGCTCTGTTACCTCGGCTCCAACCATATGTGCGCCAAGCAATTGCCCTGTTTTTTTATCAAAAATAGTTTTCACTATTCCTTGATCTTCCCCAAGAGCAATAGCTTTACCATTGGCTGCAAAAGAATAACGACCAACACGAATATCATACCCCCCAGCTTTTGCTTTTTCTTCTGTTAAGCCTACTGAAGCAACTTGTGGTGTGCAATAAGTGCAGCCTGGAATTTTGCCTTTATCAAGAGGATGCACAGTTTTAAGCCCTGCAATATGTTCAACGCAAATGACCCCTTCTTCTTCCGCTTTATGTGCCAACATAGGAGGACCGGCAACATCACCAATAGCATAAATTCCTTCAACATTAGTACGGCTCCATTCATCGATCGTGATACAACCTTTAACCGTTTGAACTCCCAATGCTTCAAGTCCTAGATTTTCAATATTACCTTGAACGCCAACTGCAGAAATTAACTTTTGTGCTGTAATTTTTTCATTTTTTCCATCAATATCAACATGAACGCTTACACTATCCGTTGCTTTTTCAACTTTCGCAACTTTAGCATTTGTTAAAATGCGAATACCTTTTTTTTCCAATTGTTTGCGTGCAAATGTTGAAATTTCAATATCCTCCACTGGCATGATATGTGGCATCATTTCAACAACTGTAACCTCAGCCCCCATATCCCTATAAAATGAGGCAAATTCTATACCAATTGCTCCTGATCCCATAACCACGAGTGATTTCGGCATTGTTTGAGGGACCATAGCTTCAAAATATGTCCAAATTTTTTGACCATCAGGCTCAATTCCAGGAAGAATGCGTGGACGCGCACCCGTTGCAACGATAATATGCTTGGCTTTATATTGTCCCTCACCTAACACACCTTTCGGAACTGGATTTTGTGGCTGCTTTGCTGGTTTTGATGTTTTTGAAACACTTAATTCAGCAGCTTGACCATTTTGAGCCGCTTTTGTTAATTTTGCTTCACCCCAAATAATATCAATTTTATTTTTCTTCATCAAAAAGCCGACACCTGCATTCAAACGCGCTGAAACACTACGAGAGCGCTGAACAACATCTTTGACATCGGCTTCAATACGACCATTCAACTTCAAACCATAATCTTTAGCGTGTTCAGTAAAATGTTTGATCTCAGCTGAACGCAAAAGTGCTTTTGTTGGTATACAGCCCCAATTAAGGCATATTCCACCAAGATGTTCACGTTCAACAATTGCTGTTTTAAATCCAAGTTGTGCGGCTCGGATCGCTGTTACATAACCACCAGGACCAGAACCGATAACAATAATGTCGTAAGAGTTTACCAATTTTTCCTCCATTAGGAAATAATATTGCTAAAGACCCAAAACCATGCGCACGATAGGCGCAAGACCTTTACCAATAGCTTTAGAATTTGTTTCATCAAGATGAATGCCATCAACTGACGAGGCATAAGCCACAGATGCGGCATCAAAAAAACTACACTCCAATTCATCACATAGATCAGAATAAAACATAGCTAATTTTTTTGATTCACTTATCCCATTGATAAAACGCTGATTTGTATTTTGATCAGCCGTTTCAACCAGATGAGGTGGTGAAACAATGATAATTTCTGGTAGCGGCGTTGGATTAAGATAAGGATATGTGCGAACAATTTCAATTAATCGTCTCATTCCTTGAGCCGCAGAAGCTGCAGAGCCACCCAAATATGATTTCAAATCATTGGTACCCAACAAAATAATAACAAGGTCAACTGGCTGATGTGTTGCTAATAGTGTTGGCAAAATACGCGCACCTTGACGATCTTCGCCAACACTATAGTCATTAAAGACTGTTGTGCGACCGCGTAATCCTTCAGCAATAATAGTCACTTTTTCAGACAGATGCGTTTGTAACACGACTGGCCAACGGTTCACACTTTCATGACGCGAAGGTCCTAGCGGATTAACGCCCCATGTAAGTGAATCTCCATAAGCCAGAATTGTTTTGGTCATATCACACCAACATACTCAGCGGATTTTCGATCAATTTTTTGAACGCTTGTGCAAGTTCTGCGGCTAAAGCACCGTCAACAGCTCGATGATCAGTTGAAATTGTAACCGACATCATTGTTGCAATTGTCACAGCACCATTTTTGACTATGGCGCGTTCTTCGCCAGCACCAATTGCAAAAATTGTTGCATGTGGTGGATTGATAATCGCTGCAAAATCTTTAACACCAAACATGCCCATATTCGAGACCGCTGTCGTTCCGCCTTGGTATTCATCAGGTTTCAACTTACGATCGCGAGCACGTTTAGCTAAATCTTTCATTTCATTTGATATGGTTGATAGTGACTTTTCATCTGCATGTCGTACAATTGGTGTAATAAGACCATTTGGTATGGAAACAGCAACGCCAACATCAGCATATTTGTGCCTTATCATACCGCTATCCATCCAAGAAACATTTGCATCAGGAATAGCTTTTAACGCCATTGCCGTCGCTTTTATGATGAAATCGTTGACCGATAAACGGTAAGATGGCTTTTCGCCATGCTCATTCGTTTGCATTGGTGCCGCGTTATTGAGTTCCGAACGCATTTTCAGCAAAGAATCAAGTTCACAATCAATCGTTACGTAAAAATGCGGAACAGTTTGTTTGGATTCTACCAAACGTTTGGCAATCGTTTTTCGCATACCATCATGTGGCACAATTTCATATTCATCTTGATGAAAGAGTTTTAAAATTTGCTCATCATTTGAACTTGAAACATTAGATATGTTTTGATCGGCTGTGGAAACCGATTTTTGCGTTGAACCATTTGCGAGCGCTTTATCAACATCGCGCTTAATAATACGGCCATGGGGCCCCGTACCAGAAAGTGTATTTAAATCAAGACTGTTTTGACTTGCTAAACGACGCGCTAAAGGCGAAGCAAAAACCCGTTTTGTTCCATCTCCAGATTTTTTGGGGGTTTCGAATTGATTCAGTGAAAAAGCACGTTCATTCGTTGAAGCAGTCTCCGCTTTTTTATCCATAACACTTTCTACAGTTTTTTGCTCATTATTTTCTGTTTCTGCGTTTATGTGTTGTTCGGTTGGTTGAGCAGATGAAGAGGACTCAGCCTTTTTTACCGCTTCTTGTGTGTCTTCACCCTCTTCAGCAAGAATAGCAATCAAAGCATTGACTTTTACGCCTTGTGTTCCTTCAGGAACAATGATTTTAGCCACTGTCCCCTCATCAATTGATTCAACTTCCATCGTCGCCTTATCGGTTTCGATTTCTGCAATCACATCACCTGAAGAAACCTTATCGCCTTCTTTCACATTCCATTTCGCAAGATTACCCTCTTCCATTGTAGGTGAAAGCGCGGGCATGGTAATTTTAATCGGCATGATGCCCTCTCCTTTAGGCCTTATAGGTAACTGATTTTACTGCATCGACAACTTCAGTAACATTTGGCAATGCTAATTTTTCAAGATTGGCTGCATAAGGCATTGGAACGTCTTTACCAGCAATCGTTAATATTGGAGCATCTAAATAATCAAACGCTTGTTGCATAACTCGTGTTGCAATTTCGGTTCCAACAGAAGATTGAGGAAACCCTTCTTCAACTGTCACCAAGCGACCTGTTTTTTTGACGGATTCAAGGACTGTTGGCAAATCCATTGGACGAATTGTTCTTAAATCAATAAGTTCAGCATCAATACCGAGCTTTTCAAGCTCAGGAAGAGCTTGGACAGCATAATTCATTCCCATACCAAAGGCAACAAGCGTGACATCATTTCCCACTTTATGAATACGCGCTTTACCGATAGGCAATACGAAATCATCCAATTTTGGTACTTCAAACTGATGCCCATAAAGCAATTCATTTTCTAGAAAGATAACGGGATTATCATCACGAATTGCCGCTTTTAAAAGTCCTTTCGCATCGGCTGCAGTATAAGGCATAACAACTTTCAAACCAGGAACATGGCTGTACCATGCTGCATAACATTGAGAGTGTTGCGCACCAACACGTGCAGCGGCTCCGTTTGGTCCTCTAAAGACCATTGGTGCAGACATCTGACCACCTGACATATAACGCGTTTTTGCAGCCGAATTAATAATTTGGTCAATTGCCTGCATAGCAAAATTAAATGTCATAAATTCAACAATTGGTCGCAGTCCACCAAATGCTGCACCCACACCAAGTCCTGTAAAGCCATGCTCTGTTATTGGTGTATCAACAACACGTCGAGCGCCAAACTCTTCTAAAAGCCCCTGACTAATTTTATACGCACCTTGATACTCAGCGACTTCTTCTCCCATCAAGAAAACATTTTCATCACGGCGCATTTCTTCTGCGAGTGCTTGATTAAGTGCATCACGCACAGTGGTCATCACCATTTCTGTACCTTCCGGTATATCAGGATCAGAAGCAACAATTGCTGGTGGAGGAGCCGCAACAGTTGGCGCTGCCGATTCAGGCGCTGGCTTTTTTTCTGACTCTTTTTCAGCTGCGGTTTTTGAAGGATTGACCGCTTTATTAAGATCATCAAGCGTTTCACCTTCTTCCAATAAAATCGCAATCGGTGTATTGACTTTAACGGCTTCACTGCCTTCAGGGATTAATATTTTACCTAAAGTTCCCTGGTCTACAGCTTCAACTTCCATCGTGGCCTTATCGGTTTCGATTTCCGCCAAAACATCGCCTGAGGCAACTTTATCGCCTTCTTTTTTAACCCATTTGGACAGTTTGCCTTCTTCCATTGTCGGCGAAAGCGCAGGCATTAAAATATCTACGGACATAGTCGCTTTCCTCTCTTATACTAAAATATCGGTATAAAGCTCAGAAACATCTGGCTCTGGATCCGTCTGCGCAAATTCTGCTGCATCCGCGACAATTGCCCGAACATCTTTATCGATTGCTTTCAACTCATCTTCACTTGCCCAAGCTTTATCAATAAGGCGCGTTTTGACCTGATCAATCGGATCATGGTCCGCACGTATCTTTTGAACTTCTTCCTTGCTTCTGTATTTTGCGGGATCAGACATGGAATGACCACGATAACGATACGTTTGCATATCAAGAATGATGGGGCCTTTTCCAGCACGCGCCCAAGCAATCGCCTCATCAGAGGCCGCCTTCACTGCGCGCACATCCATGCCATCAACAATAATACCGGGAATTTCAAATGATAATCCACGACGAGAAAAATCAGTTTCTGCTGATGCGCGTGAGACTGATGTTCCCATGGCATATTGATTATTTTCAATAATATAAATAACAGGTAATTTCCAAAGTGAAGCCATATTAAAGCTTTCATACACCTGTCCTTGATTGGCCGCACCGTCACCAAAATAAACAAGAGTGACATTATCTTTGCCTAAATATTGGTTTGAAAAAGCCAAACCTGTACCAATGGGCACCTGTGCGCCAACAATGCCATGACCACCATAGAAATTTTTCTCTTTGGAGAACATATGCATTGAACCGCCTTTACCTTTTGAAAAGCCACCACGGCGTCCCGTCAACTCTGCCATCACACCTTTTGGACTCATACCAGCGGCCAGCATGTGTCCATGGTCACGATACGATGTAATAATTTGATCACCTTCTTTTGAAGCCATAAGTGTACCACTTACAACAGCTTCTTGACCAATATAAAGATGACAAAAGCCACCAATAAAACCCATACCATAAAGTTGACCTGCCTTTTCTTCAAAACGCCGAATTAACAGCATCTCACGATAGACTTCCAACTCTTCTTGTTTGGTAAAATCTGCAGGTTTCGGTGGCTTGGCGATATTGGATAATGCTATCTGCGTATTTTTCGCAGAAGTTTTTTTAGCCCGTGCTGCCATATCAAACTCCCTAAATCAAAGATGACCTTAAAATAATCTTTTCACAACAAAGATACAAGCCTTATATTGGCAGCTTTTAAATTACTATCTTATTGTTTTTTTTGGATTAAATTTAATTAACTTGATTTTGGTTAATTTATTGATCACTTGGTTTTGTGATGATAACCAACTCATTTGGGGTAGAAAGATTCAAATTTTTGCGTACATATTCATCCAACATATCACGCTCAATGTGCCCATCTCTGAGTAAGGATATTTTTTTTTCAAAAGCTTCACGTGCAGTAACAAGGGTTTTCAATTCACCATTCAAATCATCAATATGGCTTTCCAGTTTAACCCGCGAATAAAGCCCATATTCACCATGATAAATATGGTAACCAAAATAAGAAAATACGCCAACCGCCATAAGAGGCAGTATAAAACGTCCTTTAATTGATCTACGTTTATGTTTGGTCCACATGATTTTCTTTCACCGAATCACTTGGACAATGCACCAATTTCATTAATAGCTTATTACTTTAAATCTTAATTGGTTAAAATTCATCGACTAAGAGTCTAACAAAACATAAGAATGACATTAATTAGAACGGATATGAAAATTACGTTTTTTAATTTATTAAATTGGGAAGTCATCTTAAATAAAGGCTTAACTAAAAAAACTGGCGAGCATTTCAACTCACCAGTTTTTTTTCATGCAAAATAATTTTAATAATATTCAATATATTTGAATTAAAGTGATTCACCGTCGATTCTATTACCTTGCTTATCCGTAAAGTTACCCATCAAAATAACAATAAAATCAATCAAGACCCATATACCAGTAATTATCATACCTATCACTGTGCAAGTTAACACAAGCATTAATATACCCGTTCCAATTTTACCAACCATAAAACGGTGAACACCGAACAAACCAAAAAACCAACAAACAATTGCTAAAATTAATTTAGAACGTTTTTTGCTAGTTTCCAGCGGTAGAATACTACCTGCCTTTCCATCATTTCCAACAAAGTCAATATTCATACCCTCAGTTGGTCTTTGTTTTCCAATCCAATCACTTTGATTGAAAATATAACGATTTCCATCCTGTCCAGAGATAATTCCATTATCTCCATTATAGCTGATGATAATACCCCTCATACGATACTCCTAATAATTATAAAATTAACCTTCTAAAGTAATCTTAATGAAAAAACAATTTAACCTTGAATGCGAAAGGCAGATAAACCAGCATATCGTGCTTGAGGTCCCAATTCTTCTTCAATACGAATCAGTTGATTATATTTTGCCAAGCGATCAGAGCGTGCAAGCGAACCCGTTTTGATCTGACCACAATTGGTTGCGACCGCCAAATCTGCAATTGTTGAATCTTCCGTTTCTCCTGAACGGTGCGACATAATTGCCGTATAACCTGCCTTATGCGCGGTTTCTACAGCATCGAGCGTTTCACTTAACGTACCAATTTGGTTGACTTTAATTAATATAGAATTGGCAACACCCATTTTAATACCATCACGCAACCGCGATGAATTAGTCACAAACAAATCATCACCAACCAATTGGCATGTTTTTCCGATTTTATCTGTCAAAATTTTCCAACCATCCCAATCATCTTCAGCCATACCATCTTCAATACTCAAAATTGGATAGTTTTTTGACAATTGCGCCAAATAATCTGCTTGTTGCTCGGCATTACGCGTTTTTCCTTCGCCATCATAAACGTAGGCGCCATTTTTATAAAATTCACTTGCTGCACAATCTAAACCAAGAGCAATATCTTGCCCCGGCTTAAAACCAGCTTCAGTGACAGATTCCATAATAAAATCGAGCGCATTTTCTGCGCTTTTTAAATTTGGTGCAAAGCCACCTTCATCGCCTACATTGGTATTAAGACCTGCTTTTTTTAATCGACTTTTTAAAGTATGAAAAATTTCTGCACCGTAACGAACAGCTTCTTTTAATGTTGGCGCACCAACAGGTAAAATCATGAATTCCTGAAAATCAATCGGATTATCAGCATGAACACCACCGTTGATAATATTCATCATCGGCGATGGAAGAAGATGTGCTTGCGTACCGCCAACATATCGATAAAGAGGCAAACCTGCAGATTCAGAAGCAGCCCGAGCAACCGCTAATGAAACACCTAGAATGGCATTGGCTCCCAGACGCGCCTTGTTCGGTGTTCCATCAAGAGCAATCATTGCCTGATCAATAGCCATTTGATCTTCCGCATCGCGACCGCCTAATTCTTCAAGAATTTCACCATTTACTGATGCTACGGCTTTTTCAACACCTTTTCCTTGGTAACGTGTTCCACCATCACGCAATTCGACTGCTTCATGTGCGCCTGTTGATGCTCCAGATGGCACCATAGCGCGCCCAAAAGCGCCATCTTCCAAAACAACATCAACTTCAACTGTCGGATTACCCCGACTATCTAAAACTTCACGTCCGACAATATCTAAAATAGCAGTCATTTTACGTTTCCTTCCAATTTTATAATCTATTCTTTATATTTGTCTTGATCCCAACAAAGATTAAGCCGGACAAAGCCGGCTTAATCTTTTTATTTCATATTCTTTGCCAATTGATCAAATGCTTTAAGATTTTCCAATAAATTTGGTAAATCATCAAGCTTTATCATATTTGGCCCATCTGATGGGGCATTGTCAGGATCTTGATGGGTTTCAACAAACACCCCTGCTACACCAACAGATACTGCGGCACGCGCAAGTGTTTCGACAAATTCTCTTTGTCCGCCTGACGAACCGCCCTGTCCTCCTGGCTGTTGGACAGAATGTGTCGCATCAAAAATGACGGGCGCACCAAATGCTGCCATAATTGGCAATGCACGCATATCAGAAACAAGCGTATTATATCCAAAAGAAACACCGCGTTCACATGCCATAACATTTGGATTTCCGCTTTCTATCACTTTATCCAAAACGTTTTTCATATCCCAAGGGGCAAGAAATTGTCCTTTTTTAATATTAATAACACGGCCTGTTTTTGCTGCCGCCACAAGCAAATCGGTCTGGCGGCATAAAAATGCAGGTATTTGTAAGACATCGACAATATTTGAAACAATCTCACATTGTTCTTCTGTGTGAATATCTGTCAAAACAGGAAAACCAAACTCTTTTTTAAGATCGGCAAAAACATCCATGGCTTTTTCAAGACCAATTCCACGTTTTCCATTCAAAGACGTACGATTTGCTTTATCAAAACTTGATTTATAAACGAGACCGATACTCAACTGGTCTGTTATTTCTTTGACACGACCTGCCACATCAAAAGCGTGGTCTCGACTTTCCATTTGGCAAGGGCCTGCAATTAAAGAAAATGGAGCAGTATTACAAAAAGTAACATTTCCAACAGAAATTGAATGATGCGTATGTGACATTTTATTTCCTAAAAAATTTTAATAATCTTTATGTCATAGAAAAAAACATCTTAAAAGAATAATCTCAAATATGTCTCAAAAGTCTCTCAAAAAAACTTATGACAAAAAAGGTCATTGAAAGAAATTACAGATCATAACTGTTTGTTTCAAAATCAAAAATATCAATCAAGCACGTGTTTAAATGTCTGATGCATACACATCAAAACAATATCCCTATAGCTTTAGCTAAACCAAACGGCTCTGTTCAATAGCAGCTGCAATAAAAGAAGCAAAAAGTGGATGAGGATCAAAAGGGCGTGATTTCAACTCTGGATGATATTGAACACCAATAAACCAAGGATGGTCTTCATATTCCACTGTTTCTGGCAAAACACCATCTGGGGACATACCAGAAAAAATCAAACCTGCTTGCTCTAATTGGTCTTTATAATCAATATTGACTTCATAACGATGACGATGCCGTTCAAAAATATCGGTCGTACCGTATATTTTTGCAATATGGCTTCCTTCTTTTAATATTGATTGATAAGACCCTAATCGCATTGTACCACCAAGATTGCCCGCAGCTTCGCGCTTTTCTAGATCGTTGCCTTTAAGCCATTCAGTCATAAGACCAACGATTGGAGCAGAGGTGTGACCAAATTCGCTTGAAGAAGCAGCATCAATACCGCATAAATTACGAGCCGCTTCAATGCAAGCAAGCTGCATACCAAAGCAAATACCAAAAAAAGGAACTTTTCGCTCTCGAGCAAACCGTGTTGCAAGAATTTTTCCTTCTGCGCCACGTTCACCAAAGGCACCAGGCACTAAAATACCATGAAGCTTTTCGAGATAAGGTGTAGGATCTTCCTTTTCAAACAATTCTGATTCGATCCATTCAAGATTCACTTTAACTTTATGCGCAATACCACCATGCATGATTGCTTCAATCAAAGACTTATACGCGTCTTTTAAACCTGTATATTTGCCAACGATAGCAATGGTCACTTCCCCTTCAGGATTATGAATGCGATGAGTAATTTCCTTCCACCGCCCCATTTGAGGCTTAGGTGCTGGATCAATACCAAATGCGGCTAATACTTCACCATCTAATCCTTCATAATGATAGGCCATTGGTACATCGTAAATGGCATCAACATCAAGCGCCTGAATAACGGCTGTTGGTCGCACATTACAAAAAAGCGAAAGCTTTTTACGTTCAGATTCTGGTATCGGACGATCAGCACGTACAAGCAAAATATCGGGGGCAATACCAATAGATTGCAATTCTTTTACCGAATGTTGCGTGGGTTTTGTCTTAAGTTCACCAGCAGCTGCAATATATGGCATTAATGTTAAATGAATATAAACCACGCTTTGTCTTGGTAATTCATTATGCAGTTGACGTATTGCTTCCAAAAACGGCATTGCTTCAATATCACCCACCGTTCCGCCAATTTCACATAACACAAAATCATAATTGTCATTGTCTTCTGTGATAAAATTTTTAATTTCATCAGTAACATGTGGAATGACTTGAACTGTCGCTCCTAAATAATCACCACGCCGTTCTCTTTCAATGATATTGCGATATATACGACCTGTCGTGATATTGTCTTGTTTATTAGCTGAGCGTCCAGTGAAACGTTCATAATGACCCAAATCAAGATCTGTTTCGGCGCCATCATCAGTGACAAAAACCTCACCATGTTGATAAGGAGACATCGTTCCTGGATCAACATTCAAATAAGGATCGAGCTTACGGATACGAACGCGATATCCGCGAGCTTGCAATAATGCTGCCAATGCAGCTGCAGCAATGCCTTTTCCAAGAGAAGAAACCACGCCACCAGTAATAAAAACATATCGTGCCATGGGCTTATGTGCTTAAGCGATTATAAATGATTCTACCAGAAAAAAATGCACAATAACCAAAAAAAAGACTCTTTTATAAATACAAAAAGTAAAAGGGCGTAATAGCCCTTTTTTTAAACACTACTTTTCAATTGAAATGACTCAAATTGTTTTCACTATTAATTTCCAGGTATGGGATTATCAGATTGCTGTGGAACTGGATTTTGTGGTTGCTCTTGATTATTTTGGTCTTGAGAACCATTTTGTCCTTCACCACTTGATGAACCACCCAATTGTTCTAAAATTGAAGGCTGTGTTCCCTCTGTCTGAGTTTGTCCGTCAGATTGCGGTATACGGTTCAAAATATCTGAAGCAGAATTTGACATACTTCCCAAAACAACCAAAGTGATTGACGTAATAAAAAAACATATCGCCAAAATCGCTGTTAATCGCGTTAAAATATTTTTGGTGCCTCTAGCTGTCATAAAGCCAGAACCGCCACCAATACCCAGACCTCCTCCTTCAGAACGTTGTATCAACACAACGCCGATAAGAGCGATCACAATTAAAAGATGGATGACAATCAATACTGTCTGCATGGTCTTTATTCTAACTCCAATGTTTGGGGCTATTTACACGCAAATAATGCATAATCCAAGAGGCAATTGAAATTTCTTCTCTATAATTTACGATACGCCTCACATATTGCAAGAAAATCAGTTGCTTTTAGGCTCGCACCCCCAACAAGCGCCCCATCAACATTTTGAACTGCTAATAGTTCATGCGCGTTTGATGGTTTGACTGAACCACCGTAAAGAAGCTGCATCGCTTGTCCTTTAGAGCCAAATCGTTGGTTTAATGTTTTGCGTATAAATGCGTGAACTTTCGTCACATCATCCACAGTCGATGTTTTTCCCGTTCCAATTGCCCAAACAGGCTCATAAGCTATAATTGTATTTTCATTTGTTGCATCATTAGGAACAGAATCATTTAATTGTTTACCAATGATTTCTAGCGTTATGCCTTCATCTCTTTGTGCTAAAGTTTCACCAACACAAATAATCGCTTTTAAACCAGCATGCCATGCTGCTTGCGCTTTTTTATGAACGATTTCATCCGTTTCATGGTGGTCTGTCCGTCGTTCTGAATGACCAACAATCACATAGCTTGCCCCTGCTTCTTTAAGCATTGGCGCAGATATATCACCTGTATGGGCACCACTATCTTGCGTATGACAATCTTGCCCACCTAACAAAAGTTTTTCTCCATCCAAAACATCAGCGGCGCGTGAAATAAGCGTGGCTGGCACACAGATGAGTGCTTCAAACAACAATCCTAAATCGGTACTGACCCCAGAAGCAATTGCACGCAATTCTGTCAAGGTTTCACCAGTGCCATTCATTTTCCAGTTTCCAGCGACCAAAGGTCGAACATTCGGGGTCATGATTTCACCTCAATATCGTTTTTAAAAGCACTTTAATGATAATTACTAACAAATCACACAGGCAAAGCAAGTGTTTAACCTTGCATCTTGTGTATCTTTGTTGCAAATCCTATAAAAACTTATGTTTTCATTAAAGACTTTTAAAATGGGACCAATCGATGCTTATTAATTTACGTAAAGTTCTCAATTCATGGATCGCCAAAGTTTTATTCGGTTTGTTCCTCTTATATTTTGCATTACTTTGGGGGCTCCCCAATCTTGCAGGAGGAAGCAGCAATGATCTTATTGTATCTGGAAAATCCAAAATATCCATAGATACTTATCGTCTGGCCCTTAATGATCAAATTATGCGCTTATCGGTGGCGTCCAATCTTGGTCGACCTTTGACAGTTAGTGAGGCCGAGCAATATGGTATTCCCCAAATGGTTCTTAATAAAATGCAACAAGATGTTCTTTTTAATGAGCAAGCACGTCTTCTTAATATCGGCGTTTCTAAAGATGGCATTGCACGTGCTATTGGCTCAGATCCGTTTTTTCATCAAAATGGTCGTTTTGATCGCAATCTTTTTTTAGGATATTTGCGTCAATTGCAAATAAGTGAAGCAGATATTGTTCATTATTATGCGGCAAAAGAAGATCGTGATCAACTCATAAAAAGTGCCATAGGAGCGCTGAAAGCACCTGATGTGTATTATTCGGCATTACTCACATATAAAGGTGAAACGAGAACAGCTGACTATCTATTATTGACTCCAAATCAACTTGATACGATTGATAATCCAACAAATGAAGAATTACAAACATGGTTTGAAGCGCACAAAGATCAATTTCAAGCGCCAGAATATCGAAAAGTTGCTCTTATAGAAATGAATATAGACAATGTTTTAAAACCGCAAGACATTTCAACAGATGAGGCAAAAGCTTATTACGAACAAAACGTTGCACAATTTGAAGAGCCCGAAAGAAGAACGATCGAAGAATTGGTGTTTAAATCTCAGGACGATGCTAATAAAGCTTTAACAAAATTAAACGAAGGCACGAGTTTTGATGACTTAATTGTTTCAGAAAATAAAACAAAAGCGGAAATTACTAAAGGACCTTTATCCAAAGACGAATTTTCATCTTTGATTGCCTCTGAAGTTTTTTCTTTGCCAAAAGATGGAATAAGTGGAGTGGTAAACGATTTAAAAGGTCCAATACTTATAAGAGTACGCAGTATTACGCCATCTGCACAAATTCCATTTGAACAAGTGGAACAAAAAATCCGGCACACTTTGGCAAAAAACCATGCCACTCAATCTATAAAAGAGATGCATGAAGCGATCGAAAATGAGCGTTTTGAAGGTGTCCCTTTAAAAGAGCTTGCCCAAAAATATGGACTCAACATGCGCGAACTTACTTTGGATAGTCAAGGACTGACACCAGATGGCACATCTATAAGTGACATTAAAAACCGTGACAATGTCCTTCAAACAATTTTTCAATCCTCAAAAGATTCCGATATTGATCCGTTAACAGATCAAAATGGTGGATATATTTGGTTAAATGTTGAAGAGATCATTCCCCAGCGTACCCGCAGCTTTGATGAAATCAAACAAACTCTCATAGAAAATTGGAAAAGCGAACAAACACAAAAACAACTGGATCAAGTCTCGCAACAAATAGCTCACTCTCTCCAACAAGGAAAGAGTCTTGATCAACTCGCACAAGAATTTCATTTACAAAAACAAACTGCTCGTGGTCTACAACGCGGTGTCGCTGCAGAAATTTTTGGCCAAACAGGAGTTAATGATGTGTTTTCTAGCGATACAAATCATAGTGGTGTTACGACAGGTACAAATCATAATGCGCGTATCATTTATCAAGTTACAGGTGCAATAGAACCTTTAAACACAAGCGCGCAATCCTTAAACGCTCAAGAAAAAAAAATGATTGATGCAATGATGGGAGAGGATTTACGTCTTGAAATGCTACAAGTTGCCAATGAACAACATCCTATCAAAGTCAACACACAAAATTATAGCCGAATATTGAATAATCTTCAGTGAGTTTAACATGAGCGATCTCAAGCCCTTTATTGATAAAGTCGCAACAGGTGTTTCTTTAAGTAAAGAAGAAGCGCAAAGTGCTTTTACAATTATGATGTCGGGAAAGGCTACGCCAGCTCAAATTGGTGGATTTTTAATGGCTTTACGTGTTCGCGGCGAAACAGTTGATGAGATTTCTGGAGCCGTTGCTTCAATGCGCGAAAAAATGATGCCGGTGGATGGTGTTAAAGAAGCCATTGATATTGTCGGCACAGGTGGTGATAAATCTGGATCTTATAATGTTTCAACAGCGACAGCCTTTGTCGTCGCTGGAGCAGGTGTGCCTGTTGGCAAACATGGTAATCGTGCACTATCTTCGAAATCAGGGGCTGCCGATGCACTCGCAGCCCTTGGTGTAAATATTGATGCTGATGCAGCAACAATCGGGCGGTGTATTCGTGAAATTGGACTGGGTTTTATGTTTGCGCCAACACATCATTCAGCAATGAGGCATGTTGGACCTGCACGTGTTGAACTTGGAACACGAACGATTTTCAATATTTTAGGCCCTTTATCGAATCCCGCGGGGGTTACCAATCAGTTAATAGGTGTTTTTTCACCCCAATGGGTTGAACCGATTGCAAAAGTTTTACAATCTTTTGGTTCAAAATCATTATGGGTTGTTCATGGAGATGGCATGGATGAGCTAACAACAGCAGGTGAGACACATGTTGCGGCTTTAACCAATGGAACCTTATCAAAATTTATGATTACACCTGAAGATGCAGGTTTAAAACGCGTCACAATGAATGATTTAAAAGGTGGAGATCCGCAACATAATGCGCAAGCTCTTCTTGAAGTGCTTGATGGTAAAAAGGGAGCTTATCGCGATATTGTTTTACTCAATGCATCGGCTGCTCTTATTATTGCTGGAAAAGCAAAAAATTTACGTGATGGTGTAAAAATTGCGACGGACAGTATCGATCAAGGCAAGGCAAAAACTAAACTTGAACAGTTAATTCTCGTTTCAAATGCGCTTGGTGAGTAATATGCAAGATATTTTAAAAAAAATTGAAACTTATAAACGTGCAGAAATTACTGAGGCAAAATCTCAATGCCCGCTAAATGAGATAAAATTAAAGGCATATAAAGCAGATGATCCACGTGGATTTCAAAAAGCATTACAACAAAAGCAAGATAATGGATTTTTTGGTTTAATTGCAGAAATTAAGAAGGCAAGTCCGTCTAAGGGACTTATTCGCCAAGATTTTGATCCAGAAAATCTTGCAATCGCTTATGAAAAAGGTGGCGCAGCTTGCCTCTCAGTATTAACAGATCAACCCTCATTTCAAGGTTCACCTAAGTTTTTACAGCAAGCACGTCATGCCTGCTCACTTCCTGTTTTACGTAAAGACTTTTTATTTGATCCTTATCAAGTGTATGAAGCACGAGCATGGGGGGCTGATTGTATTTTAATCATACTTGCAGCTGTTGATGACAGAGTGGCCAATGAGCTTGAAACATGTGCATTAGACCTTGGAATGGATGTTTTGATTGAAACCCATAATGAGAAAGAAATGGAACGTGCTTTGAGAATGCGTTCAAAGCTTATTGGTATAAATAATCGTAATCTTAAAACTTTTGCCGTTAATTTAAGTGTAAGCCAAACACTTGCCCATATGGTCAAAGATCATCATATTTTAATCAGTGAAAGTGGTATTTTTACTCATAATGATCTTTTGCGTTTGAAAGAAAGTCAAATTCTTTCCTTTCTTGTCGGAGAAAGTTTAATGCGCCAAGCAGATGTGACCCAAGCAACCAAAACATTGTTAGGGATTTAAAAATGAACAATAAGCTGACGCATCTGAATGAAAAAGGGGACGCCAATATGGTGGATGTTGGCGATAAAATCGATACAAAACGCACGGCGATCGCTCGCGGTTCAATCCGAATGACCAAAGAAACTTTTGAAACGGTAGAAAAGGGTCAAACCGCTAAAGGCGATGTTATAGCAACTGCTCGCATTGCTGGTATTATGGGAGCAAAAAAAACATCAGACCTTATTCCTCTATGCCATCCATTAATGCTTACAAATATGAGTATTGATATTCTAGCCGATGTGACCTTACCTGGTTATCATATCACCGCAGAAGCAAGTTTAAATGGAAAAACAGGTGTCGAAATGGAAGCATTAACAGCCGTTAGCATAACTTGTTTGACCCTTTATGATATGATCAAAGCTTTGGATAAAAGTATGATAATTTCAGATATTTGTTTGGTTGAAAAACAAGGGGGAAAATCAGGATTTTATATTCGAGGAAAAGACAATGGCACTTCTTAGTGTGAATGAGGCGTTAGAGCGCGTTTTATTAGCAACGCAAACGCTTGAAAAAAAAACAATAAACCTTCGTGACATAGGTATTCATCAAGTTCTTGCCCAAGACATCTTTGCCAAACGCACCCAACCTCCTTTTCGTTCTTCAGCAATGGACGGCTATGCATTTCGTCTGAATGCGCTTTCCTCAATTCACTACCCTTTAAAGATTGTCGGTGAAGCCGCTGCTGGCCAACGTTTTAAAGGACAAATTGGTTTGAATGAAGCCGTCCGCATTTTTACAGGGGCTCCAGTTCCAGATGATGCTGATTGCGTGGTGATACAAGAAAATGTTACCATAGAAGACAATGACCAGATAGTCTTAACAAAACCGCCTCAATGGAATGCGAATATACGCCCAGAAGGTGGTGATTTTAAAACGGGCGAGTGTATTTTAAAAGCCGGCTCTGTCATTTCTCCTAGTGCTTTAGCACTTTGTGCTGCAAGTGGGCATGCACAAATTGATGTTATTAGCTGTCCACGCATCGCTGTTTTGGCAACGGGCAATGAACTTGTGTTACCAGATAAACAGCCTTCAGAAGATCAAATTATTTCATCCAATTCTTTTGGTCTCATGCAACTCATACGCGCTCACCATTGCGACGTTATTGATCTTGGTATCGCTAAAGATGATGAAAAATCAATCCAATCCGCTATTGCTAGAGCACAGCAAGAAAAAGCTGATCTGCTTGTCACGAGTGGAGGGGTATCGGTGGGGGAATATGATCTTGTTCAAAAAGTTTTAAAAGAACAAGGTCTGGAATTAAATTTTTGGAAAGTGGCCATGCGCCCTGGAAAACCTCTCATGTTTGGTCATATTGACGGCGCATACAAAATGCTGGCTTTAGGCCTCCCAGGAAATCCTGTCTCCTGTCTTCTCACAGCGCATATATTTCTTATTCCAATTTTAGAAAAATTATCTGGCCGTCATTATCAAGCCAAAACAACTTCTGGTATTTTAACGAATAATTTACCAAAAAATGGCGCAAGAAAAAACTTTGTACGTGCGAAAATGAAAATATCTGACGATGGTCAATATATGGTTACGCCTTTACTGAATCAAGATTCTTCCAATCTCTCAATATTAACGAAAGCTAATTGTCTCATTATACAAGAAGAACATAGTGATGCTATCAGGATGGGCGAAAGCTGTTCCATTTTTATTCCTCAAGGAAATCTAGGTTTTTAAACCTTAAAGCATATGACCTAAAATCGCTGTTTTCATAAAAAGCCAATAGTGGTGCAAAGGGGAAAGAGAGATATCATCATGAAAGATATCACCACTTTTTGTTTCAATCTTTTTAAATACAGTCGGGACAGTCGCTAAGGGCAAAAATGCAGGATGCAATATTTTTGGCAGTGATGAAAAATTTGCACGAAATTTTCTATAATGTTCTCTGCCAAGTGAAAGAAATGCATCAACAACACGCTTTCTTTCTTTATCTGTCGCTTTATTAGACAAAAGCGAATCTGAAGTTACACCAAGTGCTAAAATAAAATCAGTCGGCAAATAAAACTGCCCGCGACTTTGACTCACAGGAAGACGACGCAAAAGCCCCGCAATTGCTTGTACAACACCTCCATGACCACATGCATCATACGCATCTTTTGCGCTTGATTGGTCTAAAATTTGGCAAGAAAGCTGAAGAACGATGCTGGCTGTTTCACCACAATAGGCTTCGAACGCAGACATATCAGGCATTGGATCATTATAAAGATCAAACACACGTGCATCGCACATACGCACAAAAGCCTCTTTCGATAAATGATAGTCATCAATCGTCGTTAGCAAAGCTTGCAAAATGGGATTAGCATCATTTTCACGTGTGTCGTTTTCGATAGCATCGCGCCAATATTTAAGTCGGATCTCACCAATTAAAGGTTCTCGTATCATATCGCGAATGCGCGCAATTTCTAAATTAAAAGCGTAAAGTGCAGCAAGTGCAGATCTTTTTGATTGTGGCGCAAATAACGTTGCAAGATATCGATCACGATCACCGTGACGTAAAAGCATGAAACAATGGTCGTTATAGCTCATTATTCAACAGCGTAAAATAAAGCTGCAACGGCACGATCTTCAGCTAAAAGAACGTTGAATGTTCGCACTGCTGCTCCCGTACTCATTGTGTCAGTTGATATTTGTTTTTCACGTAAATATTGCCGCAATTCCTCAGGCATAGGAATAAGATCAACACCCGTACCAACAAGAAAAACCTCAATAGTATCTGCCTCATTCAAAACTTTTTCGATTGTCTCTTTTGTTGGAACTGGCGTTTTCATATCAATACCATAAATTCCAGACGGGACGCAAATAATTGAACCACGATGCGACATATCAGCAAAACGAAAGCCGCCATTGCCATAAGCATCAATTGGTGCACGACCAGGAAAATGTGCTTTTCGCATCTGAATAGCGTCAAACATTTTTAAACCTCATTGCGTTAAAGCAGAACTTGCAGGCTTTACACGTAAAAGCACAAGAAGTGGCCCTGCAATAAAGATAGAAGAATATGTGCCAATCACAATACCCAGCAATAAAACTGAAGCAAAATCTTTCATATCAGTGCCACCAAAATAATAAAGTGGTATATGAGCAACCAAAGTTGCCAAAGACGTTAGAATCGTGCGGGATAACGTACGGTTAATGGCAAGATCTACCAATGATGACATAGTAATGGTTCCTTGTTTTGTCAGCAAAAAACGTACACGGTCATAAACAACTATAGTATCATTAAGTGAATAACCTATAATGGCGAGCAAAGCTGCAATACTCCACAAATTAAACTGCCATTGAAAAAGTAGAAATACACCAATTAAAATAAAAATATCATGAATAGTCGTTAACACAGCGCCTAATGCAAATTGCCAACGAAAACGCAACCAAACATAGCCAAAAATCGCAAGAAGAGATACAAAAATCGCAAGAAGACTTGCCTGACTTAACTCTTCTGAAACTGTTGGTCCCACAACATCCATACGTTGCAAATTATAATCATCAAATTCAGTCCGCAATTTTACAGCAACGGTTTGTTCTGCATCTTCTCCATTGCCTTGGCTAGAAATTGACAAAAGTGCAATTGAGGCTGATTTCGATGGTTCAATGGTAACACCACCAATATTTAAGTTCATAACGCGATGAGCGACATCATAAAGATCGGCCTCACCATTTTTCGCTTCTAAGACAGCTAAAGACCCGCCCCTAAAATCAATACCGTAGTTTATTCCTACTGTAGAAAAAAGACCAATGGTGGCAAGAATTAATATAACAGCCAATCCAAGCGTTACTTTTCCAAAACTCATAAATGGAATAGCAGTATTTTGCGGGATTAGACGTATAATACGCTGAGGAATTTCTGTTGGACGGAAGGTTTTAACCCACCAACTTATCATCATGCGTGTAAACACTATCGTTGTGAAAAGTGACGTTAATATACCAATAGTAACCGTAAGAGCAAATCCATGTATCGGACCAACCCCTAGAAAAAATAAAACAACGGCTGCGATAAGCGTTGTAATATTGGCATCAAGTATAGTATTTAATGCGCCATAAAAACCAGCTTCAATAGCTTGAGCAACTGAATAATTTTGACGCCGCGCTTCACGAATGCGCTCATAAATCAATATATTTGCATCAACCGAAACACCAATAATTAAAACAAGACCTGCAAAACCAGCTAATGTTAAAGGTGTCCCTATAATGCTTAATATTGCTAAGAGAATGAATAAGTTACTAGCAAGTGCAATATCGGCAGCAAGTCCTAAAAGCCCATAACTTAAAATCATAAAAAGAGCGACAACAATCAACGCTCCTAATGCGGCGTAAAGACCAGACTTTGCATAATCTGCACCAAGCTCTCCTCCAATTGTGCGTTCTTCAATAAATGTTAAATCCGCTGGCAACGGTCCAGTAGATAAAACCGTTTGTAAGTTTCGAGCCACATCATCTGCAAATGGTCCTATACGGATATATCCCTCACTGATTTGTTCAGGAAAACTTAATGCCATCAAAACTTCATTATCAAAAACACTGATAAGGCGATGATTTTCTCCATTTTGAGTAAAGTCTGCAAGCTTTTTTTGCCCTTCTGTATCAAGTGTGATGGTCAAAAAAGCCTGACCGTTTTCTGCGCTGTCTGTTGCTGCTCCCACTATATTTTTATTTGTTAGGAGTGGTATTTTTTTCATAAGATATGCAGCAGGCGGATCATCAAAGGAATAACCAATAATGGAATCACTTAATTTTCCCATTTTGCCTGTAACAACATCATTGACGGGTACGCTGTTATCTTCTGGATATAATGACAATTTTGCCGTAACACTGACAATGTCTTTCAAATATTGCACATCAAAAAGACCCGGAACCTCAACGCGTATTTTATCATGACCCTGTGGATGAATTGTATAATCGTTAAAATCTATTGCAACCATATCAAGACGACGGCGCATAACATCCATTGTCTCATCACGCTTATCAATAGCATATTCAGGAAGTTGAACAACAAGACGAGAACCACCTTGTAAATCTACTCCCATTGACAAATGAAGCGTGGAATACCAATTGGGCAATTTGGATAAAAGACTTTGTGGTAAAATATTTGGTAAAGCGATTAAAAAACCTAAAAAAACGACCAACCAAATTAAAAGACGTTTCCAAAGAGGAAAATAGAGCATGATAGTGTCCCTCGCTCTGCTTCAAACCTTATTAAAGTTTGATAAGCTTTGGTTGTTTCAAATAAGCGCTTCACAAACGGTATAAAGAAAACACATACAATCGTTCTTCAATATGATCTTCTCTATTTTAATATTCAGTTATGAGTGAAAAATCGCAACAAATAATAGTTTAAAATTTACCCATTAAAGTGACAAATCGTTAAAAGTATTGGACTCCCATAAAATGGAAGCCCTTAATGATAGATTATAGGATAACACGACCCTATGAGCGAAAATTAGGCATCTGTATCTTCACTCTTAACATTTGTTTTTGTTGTTGTTTTTTTCACAGTTTTTGTTTTTGGTACAGGCTTTGTTTTCGTCTCAGTGACTGGTTCACCTTTTACGCGTACATCCGTTAAAGTTGAGCGTAATACACGAATGCGCGTATCGTTTGCAATTTCAACTTCAACTTCACCATTATCATCATTGACTTTTGTCACTTTCCCCAAAATACCGCCCCCCGTGACAACAGTATCACCACGACGTACAGCATTTAACATTTCCTGTCGTCTTTTCATCTGGCTGCGTTGCGGCCGAATGATCAAAAAATACATGATAACAAAAATTAAAACAAAAGGAGCAAATGTCATGAGCGATGACATTTCACCAGAAGCGCCACCAGCGGCTTGAGCATAAGCACTAGAAATAAACATGAATATCTCCTTTTTGGTCAAGACCACAAATATGAGTCTGATCAATTCATCAATCTAAGAAAACCACCTTTCATAATTGACAAGCGGTCTACAAAACACTTCACATAGCTGTGATGTTTCCATTTGCAATATATCCTTGATGACTTTAACGCAATAAGCAAAAATTAAACAATGGTCAAATTTCACCTATTGCGATAATCATGTTAATAAATTTAAAATAAAATTATTGAGTGACATTGTATGCAAGAAAAAGATATTCTTATTCAAAAACTTGATGAACTGGTAGCTGCCTTAAACCGCATTGCGCCGCCCGAGCCTGAAGCTGTAAATTTAGACTATAATGACTGTTTTGTCTGGAATAGTGAAAAACTAAAATTACATCATGTCAAAGAAATGAACTTTGTTGATATTGATCTGCTTATGGGTATTGATTCAACACGTGATATTTTACTAAATAATACAAGACAGTTTGCGCATCATTTACCTGCTAATAATATTTTGCTTTGGGGGGCACGAGGCATGGGAAAATCATCGCTTGTAAAATCCGCACAAGTTCATGTGAACCAAACGATGAAAAAGGATAAAAAACTCAAACTCATCGAAATCAATCGAGAAGATATCAATACTCTTCCTATTTTAATGACCAGTCTTCGAAATGTGCCTTATCAATGTATTCTTTTTTGTGATGATCTTTCCTTTGACCATGATGATACGAGCTATAAGTCTTTAAAGACCGCACTTGATGGTGGTATTGAAGGTCGTCCGAATAATGTTCTTCTATATGCAACATCAAATCGGCGACATCTCATGCCACGTGACATGATCGATAATGAACGCTCAAGTGCGATTAATCCATCTGAAGCGACTGAAGAAAAAGTATCGCTTTCTGACCGATTTGGACTATGGCTTGGTTTTCATAAATGCAATCAAGATGATTATCTTGCCATGATAGATGGATATGTCAAAAAATATAACCTCCAAGCACCACGCGAAGACATCCATAAACAAGCACTTGAATGGGAAACAACAAGGGGGAATCGTTCAGGTCGCGTGGCATGGCAATTCATTCAGCATTTAGCAGGAATGATGGGACAGACTATTGCATAAAATTGAAGCATTAAAGTGAACTCAAATGAAAACTTTAATGCTTCATCCTTTTTTAAAATAGCTTATATTTATAATTAATTATCAAGGTAGTTCATTGGATTAACGGGTGTCGAATTTTTGCGAACTTCAAAATGCACTCGAGGTGTAGAAGCAATTCCAGACATACCTGATTTTGCAATTTCATCACCACGACGCACTTTTTGACCCTTTTTAACAAGCAATTGACTATTGTAACCATAAACAGTCACAATATTGTCTTCATGGCGAATAAGTACAGTATTACCGTAATCTTTCAAACCACTATCGGCATAAATAACAACACCATTTTCCGCTGCTTTAACGGATGATCCCTCTGGCACCATAATATCGATACCTTCATTAGTGTTAGTGCCTTCTTTATGACCAAAACTTGACAATATACGCCCTTGAGCTGGCCAACGCATTTTTGCAATCCCTGTTGCTTGGGGGGCAACAACGGCAACATTTTCAACCTGATTTAAGGTTGTATCTTGAGCTTTTGCTACAGCGGGTTGACTGGTTGGTTTAACGGGTGTTGTTTCAACAGCATTGACAGGCGCAACTTTTTTAGCGCTAAGCTGCGTTGTTGGCTGCTGAACAGGTGTTGTGCCTTGTGTTTGCGTATTAGGATTGGTCATTGCAACAGTGTTGTTATTTCCATGAGGAATTATTAAAGATTGTCCCACACGTATTCCACCATTTGTCAAACCATTAGCTGTGCTGATAGAATTTACACTCGCTCCTGTTTTGCGTGATACACTATAAAGCGTATCACCGCTTTGGACGACATAAGTACCACTTTTAGCAGATATTTGTGTCGTTGATGCCGGCATCGTTCCTAGCGTTTGCTGACCTTGTCCCATTGCTTGACCTGCAGATGCAACCTGCGTTGGCTGTTGATAATTCGTATTGGATGGTGCCTGTGGATAAGCCGATTGTGGATCGTACTGCTGGGGATAAGAACCTTGTCCTGCAACAGGTGGAAGATCATTACTTTGCACAATAGCATTTGTTTGCGGCGCCTGTGGATAAGCCAATTGCCCATTTGAAGCCTGCTGTTGGTTGGGTGTTGCACCAGTGTAAAAACTATCTGTAAATCGTTGCGTGCCAGAACTACATCCTGCAACCAAACCAGCAATAACAATAACGGCTGCGCTTTGTAGATAACGACGAGAAAATTTACTCTTAACTTTAAAATACATAGTTTTACGCCCATTCACACGAAACTCAATTTCAGCTATTAAATCGTGTTATTATTACCTTTGGGTTAAAATTTTTCATTTTAAATATATTTTATGATGATTTTTGAAGAATAAAGTTCAGAGAAAAATTCTAACGTCTTAAAGTGCAGCAGCCACCCCTTCAATAAAGGGCTGATAACGAACTTTAAACATATCGGTTCTTTCAAAACGGCTGCCTGTCTTTTTATATTTTACAATCGTTTGTACTGAATCAAAAGAGCCAATAGGCTGAATCAATAATCCACTTGCGGCTAAAATTTCTAAAAAATCCTGTGGCTCATCTTGACGAGAAGGCCATATAAGAATGCGATCAAATGGCCCTGCCCCCGATAAAACTTGTCGACCGTCCATTTGACGTAATATAATATTTTCTAAACCTAAAGCCTGAAACCTTTGGCGCGCCAAATCACATAAAGTTTTATAGCGCTCAATCGTAGTTACACGCCCTGATAGTCTTGATAAAAGCGCTGCTGTAAAGCCAGAGCCTGTGCCAACCTCAAGAACACGATGTTTTTTCTCTAATTGAAGAGCAGCAATAAGCGTTAATTGTTCTTCTAAGCGTTCTATATATTCGCCGCATTCTATAGGAATGATCTTATTATCATAAGCGTCATCACCAAAATTTGCTGAAACAAAAAGGCGACGTGAAGTTTTTTCAAGTGCAGAAAAAAGCGCAATATCATCTATGCCTTTAGCTCGCATTTTTAATACAAGGCTTGCCAATGCTTCTCTTTCAGACAACATAACAGACAAAATAAACCTCTATAATAATGACAGAACGCTGTCCAGATTATCACGCATTTTATAAGCCGTTAAATCTAAATGAAGAGGCGTGACAGAGATCGCATTATCGTAAATAGCACGTAAATCTGTTTCTTCTGCACCTGTGGTTGGACTACGGCTAAAAAAAGTCCAATAATAAGGAAAATGACGACCATCATGACGCTCTTCAATATGCACATCATGTCCTCTTTTGCCTTGCACGGTTGAACGGATCGCTGTCACATCCTCAACAGAACATGCTGGGAAATTTATATTATACAAAACATTATCAGGCGTTTCCATATTAATAAGCGCGCGCAAAATTTTAACAGCATGCCCTTCGGCTGTAGCCCATTGCATCGTTATGCTTGCTTTATCGTGAAGAAATTCTTGTGAAAGAGCAATAGAGCGAATACCATTTAATGTTCCCTCCATAGCTGCGGCAACTGTTCCCGAATACGTTACATCATCAGCGAGATTGCCTCCAATATTTATTCCTGACAAAATTAAATCTGGTGGTTCAAGCAACACATGGCGTACTCCCATAATCACACAATCAGTTGGCGTTCCCCTTACTGTAAAATGAAGTTTATCAAGAGTACGCAAACGAAGAGGTGTGGATAATGTTAATGAATGTGATAAGCCACTTTGATCTGTTTCAGGTGCAACTATCCAAACATCATCACTCAATTGCTTTGCAATGCGTTCTAAGACAACCAATCCTTCAGAATGAATTCCATCATCATTTGTCAATAAAATACGCACGGATTCTCACACTCCTATTGGGCTACCAAACGGTCAACACCACCCATATAAGGGCGTAAAGCTTGAGGGATAACAACCGAACCATCAGATTGTTGGTAATTTTCTAAAATCGCAATTAAACAGCGACCAACGGCTGTTCCCGAACCATTTAATGTATGGACAAATCGTGATGTTTTGTCATTATCATGTCGATAACGAGCATTCATTCTACGTCCTTGAAAAGGGCCACAAAAAGAACAACTTGATATTTCGCGATAAGTATTTTGACCAGGAAGCCAAACTTCAATATCATAAGTTTTTTGAGCGCTAAAGCCCATATCACCTGTACATAAAACAACGGTACGAAAAGGCAATTCAAGTTTTTTCAAAACTGCTTCAGCACATTCTGTCATACGCTCTAATTCTGTAATTCCATTATTTTCATCAACAATGGATACCATTTCTACCTTCCAAAATTGATGTTGACGCAACATACCTCGCGTATCACGCCCAGCTGATCCTGCCTCAGAACGAAAACAAGGTGTAAGAGCTACAAAACGCAAAGGCAATTGTGACGCAGCTAAAATTTCTCCAGAAACTAAATTTGTGAGAGGTACTTCGGCAGTAGGAATGAGCCAGCGTCCATCAGTTGTTTGAAATAAATCTTCTGAAAATTTGGGTAATTGTGCTGTTCCATAAACCGCTTTATCGCGAACAAGAATAGGAACACTGACTTCTGTATACTCATGTTCTTGCACATGAAGATCAATCATAAATTGCCCTAAAGCGCGTTCCAGACGTGCAAGTCCTGCTGAGAGAACTGTAAAACGTGCACCTGACAAATGACTGGCGCGTTCAAAATTCATCTGCTTTAGACCTTCACCAATGTCAAAATGTTCTTTTGGTGTAAAATCGAAAACAGGTGGCGCACCTATTTTTCTTATTTCTCTATTATCTTTTTCATCAAGACCAATAGGAACATCATCAAGTGGAATGTTGGGCAGACGTGACAGAGCATCTTCTAATTTATCTGATAATGCTTTTTCTTTCACTTCAGCTTCTGTAAGAAACGCTTTAAGATCAACCACTTCTTGTTTAAAATCATCCGCTTTTTTGGCATTTCCCGATGCTATGGCTTGGCCGATTTCTTTTGATGCACTATTGCGTCTTTCTTGTGCCTCTTGCACTTTAGAGACATGATTGCGTCTCTCAAAATCTAAGGCAATGAGAAAATCGGCTTGTTTGTCTGCTCCTCTTTTTTCGAGAGCCTCATCAAGCAATTTTGGATTTTCCCTTATCCATTTGATATCAAGCATAAAAACTTCCTGTTTAAAACGTCAAATCTTTGTTTATATGTAAACGATAGCCAATAAATTACGAAGATGTATCTTGCTTTTTCTTCTGTTTCTTTTCGATCCATCGTGAAACAATAATAGAAACTTCATAAAGCAAAATTGTTGGAAGAGCGACACCAAACATAGTAAAAAAATCTGAAGGTGTGACAATAGCTGCCACAATCACAGCAACAAGTATTGCCCATTTACGTTTTGACACTAACATATCAGATGTTAATAAGCCAACTTTCGTGAATAAGCTTGTAATCAACGGCAGTTGAAATATAAGACCGAAAATCAGAATAAATGACGTCATAAAACTTAAATAATCAGAAATACGGGCAATAAACTCTACTTTCAAATGAGAATCAGGCAAAAACTGTTGCGATAAACTGAACCACAACATCATAGGCGCCAAAATACCATAAACAAATGCCCCACCTATAAAAAATAAAATGGGCGCACTGATTAAAAAAGGTAAAAAAGCCATACGTTCGTTTTTATAAAGACCAGGTGCAATAAAACTATAGAGCTGAAAGGCTAAATAAGGAAAAGATAAGATGACGGCACCAAAAGCTGCGAGTTTCATTTTCGTTAAAAAGGTTTCCCAAACCTGCGTTGATTGGAGACGAATATTTTCTGGATCACCGCCCGATATTTTCATCGCCCATTGATAAGGCCATAATAAAAAATTCAATATATAATCTTTAACAAGAAAACACAGGAAGAATGCGATAAAAAACGCAATCAGTGACACAATAATGCGTTGCCGAAGCTCTATCAAATGCTCAAGCAAGGGAGCCGAGCTAGCATCAACTTCATCTTCTTCAGAATTCACGATTTTTTATTCCTATTTTGTGTAACTTTATTTGAAGATAAGGTTTTGAGAGGTTTTTGTGCCTTCGCCTTTGTTTTTTGAACAGCAGACGTTGTTTCGTTTAATCCAAGCTTTTTATTTTCAACGTCATTATTCTTTTTTATTGGCTCTTTTTGAACATGCTTTTTTACACTCGGAGAAAGAGTATCAAAATGACTTTGCTCTAAAGATTGAACATGAACTTTTAGGGGAGCATGAGATGAAGTTTCTTTATGGATATTTTGTTTTTTATTTTGTCCAACGCTTGCTTTTGCCTTTGTTGTAATTTTCGTAACATCCTTCGTCTTTTGACTTTTTAGCGTTTTGTTATTGGGTGCGGGTAATTTTTCGTGCGTAATATGGCTTACTTTTTTTTGACTGTTTTTATCTTTATTAGGAGAAGTATCATGACTCGTTTTTTCATTCTTCTTCTTTAAAGAGGATTGTTGTGCAGCCTCAGAATCTTCAAGTGATATATTCTTAAGGGAAGGTGTTTTATCATCAAGTACGGTTGATGCATTGATACTGGATTTAACATCATTTGCAACATCTCGGATCGGATCAAACATTTTGGTTAAATTTTTTCGTGGATCCAAATCGGTCACATCGGAAATTTTCTTTTGCAAATCATCCAATTCCGCTTCACGCATAGCATCATCAAATTGACGACGGAACTCATTTGCCGTTGAGCGCATACGCGACGTCGCTTTACCAAAAGCACGTAGCATTTTAGGCAAGTCTTTTGGTCCCACAACGACAATCAAAACAATGAGTATGACCAAAAATTCTGGTCCATCAATTCCAAACATTATTTCAACCAGTTTTCAAAAAACACAAAACTTATAAAAATCACGACTTTGACTTTGTTGTTTTACGTGCTGGCGATGATTTTCTTGTTGTTTTTGCAGTACGTGTGGAACTTGTCGTTTTCGTTGCCGAACTTTTACGCGGTGCAGCTTGACGTTTTACGGGTGCCACAACTTCTTCTGGTTGCACTTCAATTGTTTTCATAGTTGAAGCCGATTGTGGTGGTGTATTGTGATCTTCATTTTCTGCTTCATCTTCATCTTTCATTCCTTTTTTAAAACTTTTAATGCCTTTTGCAAAATCGCCCATAAATTCAGATATTTTGCCCCGACCAAAAAGAACAAGAATAATCAGTAAAATAATAATAAGATGCGATGGTGTAAAAATATTGCCCATTATTGTCTCTCTTTATAGCTAAATCAGTTGGTATGAAATCAGTTAGCCCTGACAGTCATAGTCATTTTTTTCATTCGTTTCAAACACAACCGCGTGTATTTACACTTTTTCTTCTTTTTCTAGTGAAGTTAATAATCCAAAATCTTCTTTATCGACACCATCCAACGGATCTTCATCATCGCTTAACTCGTCCAAATTAAGAGACATCAATGGTATTTGAAAATTTTCTGTCATACGAGTTGACAAAAGCCCCGCCCCTTTTAACTCTTCAACACCAGGCAAATCTTGAATATCAGCAAGACTAAAATGATCAAGAAAATTTCTTGTTGTTCCATAAGTCACAGGACGCCCAGGCGTTCTACGACGTCCACGAATTTTAATCCACTGTGTTTCCAACAAAACATCCAACGTTCCTTTTGAGGTTTCAACGCCTCTTATGTCTTCAAGTTCCGCACGCGTTACAGGCTGATGATAAGCAATAATTGCTAAAACTTCCAAAGCAGCACGTGAAAGCTTTCGTGAGCTTTCTTCCTTACGATTGAAAAGAAAAGCCAAATCAGCCGCTGTACGAAATGCATAAGCATCGCCAACTTTGACAAAATGCACACCGCGCTCATGATAGTTTTTTTGCAAAACGTCCACGATAGCATCAACATTTGCGCCTATTGGAAGACGCTCTTCCAACGCTTTTTGCGTTACGGGCTGACTTGATGCAAAAACCATCGCCTCTACCATACGTACCAATTGCGACGTAATATTGAGTTCACCTGTTTTTTTACCGTTTCCCATATTTTCATTCTTTCTCATTATGCACCATCGTGGCTTTTTCAAATGAAATTTGGGAAGAGTGACTTTTTATTTTTGACGCGACACGTAAATAAAGAGGTGCAAATGGTTTTTCTTGCTGCATGTTTATTTGTCCTTCTTTTACCATTTCCAAACTGGCTGCGAATGCACTTGCTAAAGCAGTTCGTTTTTCTTTTTGCGAAGGAATATATTGAGATAAATAGCGATCCAAAATTGTCCAATTCATTGGTGCATCTATAAGACGCTCTAAAATCTCGCGCGCCATTTTAAGTGACCAAACGGTGCGTTTGGCTACTTCAACATGAGTTGCTGATTGGCGCTGCCGCAATCCCACATAAGCCGTCAACAATTCATAAAGAGACGTTTCAAAACGTTTTTTTTTATCAAGCACCAATGTTTCTGGATGGGCACGTTTAAAAACATCACGACCCAATTGATTACAATTAAACAAAGCAACAGCCGCCTCACGCATCGCTTCAAGACGTTTTAGCCTAAACTGTAATAATTGTGCGAGTTCTTCACCACTTTCTTCTTCATCACTTTTTGTTTTTGGCATAAGCAAGCGTGATTTAAGATAAACAAGCCACGCTGCCATAACAAGATAATCAGCAGCAATTTCCAAACGCGACAAGTGTGCTTGATCAATAAAGTTAAGATATTGCTCAACCAACGCTAAAATTGAAATACGCTCAAGATCAACTTTTTGGTTTCGTGCCAAATGCAATAAAAGATCCATAGGCCCTTCAAACCCTTGCACATCTACTATAAACGAGGGCTCATGAATGCCATGATCTTCTTTTTGATAATTTTCAGTATGCGTCCATAACTTATCCATCGCTTTTTGCGCTGAATGTTTTGACATTTTTTTATAATTCAATCCCACAATTTGACTCTATGCGTTCAAGGATAAAAGTTCTACAAATTCAGCACGCAAGCTTTTTTCGTCAGATTGATCGTTTTTAAGAAGCGCATTACGCGCATTTTGCGCGCGCATTAAAGATTTATTTTGTAAAAACGGCGTTTGAGATACAATCTCAATCATTTCTTCCATATTCCCATTACAATGAAGAACAACATCGCATCCCGCATAAAATGCGTCTTTTGTTATATCAGAAAAACTTCCTGACAATGCCTTCATAGATAAATCATCACTCATCAACAATCCATCAAAACCAATGTCCTTACGAATGAACTCATGTATCACTTTTGATGAAAGTGTTGCGGGAAGAATTGGATCTATCGCACTATAAATAACATGTGCTGTCATTGCGCTTGGCAAATCAGCTAAAGCTTTAAATGGAATAAAATCCCGGCTTTGCAACTCTTCTAACGAAGCATCAACACGCGCAAGCTCTAAATGCGTGTCATTCATAGCACGGCCATGACCTGGAATATGCTTCATAACGGGTAAAACACCCCCTGAAAGAAGACCATCCGCTGCTTGACGACCTAAAAGCGTTACCATTTCTGGATCATAGCCATATGCGCGAGAACCAATAACATTATGAGCACCCTTAACAGGCACATCGATTAAGGGTAAACAATTGGCATCAATTCCTATTTTTATTAAATCAAAAGCATGAAGACGCGACATAATCCAAGTCGCTCGTTGTGCTTTTTCAGAATCAAGTTTATAAAGATTACCCAATGTTTCAGCCGATGGATAATCAGGGGCAAGTGGTGGACGCAATCTTTGAACTTTGCCCCCTTCTTGGTCAATAAAAATAAAAACATCCTCACGCTGACTGGCTTTACGCAAACCCTGTGTTAAACGTATAACCTCTTCGGCTGTTCCTATATTTCTAGCAAATAAAATAAATGCCCATGGTTGATGTTCTTCAATAAAACGCTTTTCTTCAGCTTGCAACGTAATACCCGCAACACCTGTAATCATGGCTTTTACGTTTGACATTGTTCGCTTCCTTTAGAAAAAACATATGATAACATTAACAGATGATTTTTGGTCACGATCGTTGCTATTTTTCAAGTTGTTTTTATCATCATACATAAATATTCACAATTACTGCTATTGATCATATATTTTTCATAAATGACAAAGCTGTTGAAAGCGACTTTATGGATGATAGATATTATTGATCTGATTTATTCATTATACCCTCAAAACATTTGATCAACTTTAATAAAGAATTTTAAAACGACTTAATCAAGCCTATATCCTTTAAAAACTGCACGTCAAAATAGTGCAGTCATAATAAAAAATTTTGCTTTCAAGCTTATTTGCATCTTGGCGCACAGCCACTTATCATGATAATCCGATCACTATGAATTATCGCCATATCTACCATGCAGGAAATTTTGCCGACGTGTTTAAACATATTGTTTTAACGCGTCTGATTGATTATTTAAAAAGAAAAGATCAGGCGTTTCGTGTTATTGACACCCATGCGGGCATTGGAATTTATGATCTTTCATCAAAAGAAGCTCAAAAAACAGGTGAATGGCTTGAAGGCGTGGGAAAATTTTTATCTCACCCCATAGCGGATAAAAACCTTTCACTTTTAAAGCCTTGGCTTGAAACAATAAATACATTAAACCATTCACAAAATATAATCACACAATATCCAGGCTCTCCTTATATTATTAGAAACATGTTGCGCAAACAAGATCGCATGACAGCGATTGAATTGCATCATGAGGATTACGCACATTTGACAACCCATTTTGCAAATGATTTTCAAACACGTCTTATACAATTGGATGGATATTTATCTTTAAAAGCTCATTTACCTGTTAAGGAAAAAAGAGGGCTAATACTGGTTGACCCACCTTTTGAAGAAAAAGATGAATTTCAACGGATAATTGATGGTCTTCGTAATGCTTATCGACGGTTTTCAGGCGGTATGTATGTTTTTTGGTATCCCGTTAAACATTATGATGCTGTAGAACATTTTTTAAAAGCCTTACACGAGACATCTATACCCAAAATACTTCGTTTGGAATTGCGCATAAGACAAGTATCCAATGATAAACAAGAAAATAAAATGGGATTGGATGGAAGCGGCTTGATTATTATCAATCCACCTTATATCCTTGAGCAAGAATTACAAATTATAGAACCTTTGCTCATAGAAAGACTTGGGCAAGATAAGCATGCAAGATTAATTCGTGAATGGATCAGGGAGGAAACTGTTTGATCTTGACGCGACAAAAAGATTAAAACAAAACTGATAGTGTTGATTAAAAGTGACATTTTAAATATCAAGCGTCAAATAATGACAGGATAAATGACCATGAAAAAATTGCTGTTTTCCAAAGTATCGCGTCGCGCAGCTTTATCGTTTTTTATGATTTACAGCGGTGTAGCCTCTCTCTCTTACACCGCAAACGCTGCTGATATGATTCTAACTTTTGAACCAGCCCATGTGTCAACAGGTGTCTGTGCGCATCAACACGTGCTTAGTAATGTTTCTTATAAATTTTATCATGCAGTTCGCCACATTCCTGATATTCCTATCGTCCGAATCAAAGACATGGCAAACATTGTTATGACCCGTGATGAACCCGCTGCAACAAAATTAAATATTAGTCGTCAATATTGCGGTGCAACGGCAATCATGAATGATGGAAGCACCTATCCCATTTGGTACATGGTTGAATTTGGCCAAGGATTTACGGGTGTTGGTGGCTTTAACACAGAATTTTGTGTTGAAGGTTTTGATAAATGGCGTATCCAAGACGGTAATTGTCGCGCTGTTCGTTAAAAATTCCTTTAATAAGTTTTTTAAATCCATACTTTTTTAAAAGCCATAGAGATGAATGCATATTAGATAAAAACTACAAAATTATCTTGATTTTATCGTTTGTTCTTTTTTAAATTTTATACGCAATCTGTAACATGAACAATTCATTTGCAGCACCATGCGTCGTGATTACATTTCTTGTTATGAAATTTATGTGTTCAATCCTATATTTATTCATTTGTATTTTTTAAAAATTTTATTATTTAATATAATAGATTGGTTTTGTTCAAAACACATCCTAGCAAACAACAAAATTTTTTTATTTTTTAATTAATGATACTATTCTTTGTATAAAAAACTTGATTTAAAAAAATCTGATTGCCATTTAAGTATTTCTTAGCACCAATCTTAGCAGGCGCATTTTAAATTAAATTCAAATTTATGGATCAATATTTCTATGCCATTGAAACGACCCATCGCTCTTATTACAGGTGGCTCTAAAAGATTAGGTGCTGCTATGGCACGCGATTTGATTAAACATGGCTTTGATATCGCCATTCATTATAATGAAGCATCACAAGCGGCTGAGGATCTTGTATCAGAACTCAAGACTATGGGCGGAAGTGCCATGGGTTTTCAGGCAGATCTTTCAATAAATTATGGAAAAGGCTTGATAGAAAACATTACAAAAAAAATGGGGCATGTGTCACTTCTTATCAATAATGCTTCTCTTTTTCTTGACGATCATATTGGTGCTTTAAATGATAAAATTTGGAATGATCATTTCGCACTTCACTTGCATGCACCTGTGATATTATCTGATGCTTTAACAAAACTATTACCGCAAGATGAAACAGCTTTAATTGTCAATATGATTGACCAACGAGTTTGGAAGCTCAATCCAAATTTTTTATCATATACATTGTCCAAATCAGCTTTATGGACACTAACACAAACTTTAGCCCAAGCATTAGCGCCCAAAATACGTGTCAATGCAATTGCGCCTGGACCGTCTTTAAAAAGTCCGAGGCAAAATGCTGAAGATTTTTTAAAACAAACACAATCAGTCTTATTACATCATGGACCAGAAATTGAAGAATTTGGAGCAACCATTCGATATTTTTGGAAACAAAAATCAATAACAGGCCAAATGATTGCTCTTGATGGTGGACAGCACCTTATGTGGGAAACAGCTGATTTGATTGGACAAAACGAATAATGATGACAATCAAAAAGCAAAATAATAATTTTTCAAAATCAGATGATGAAACCTTTTTACCTCATCAAACAGAAGATGTTGTGCCTGATACGCTTGAAATCATCTGGGATAAAGGCAATAGTTATGAAAAAGATAGATCGCTCACAGGAGCACTTCTTATTCAAGAATTTGTTAAAAACTTACCCAATAAGCCCGGTGTTTATCGTATGTTTAGCCAAGATGGCACCGTGCTTTATGTTGGCAAAGCACGCAATTTAAAAAAACGTGTCTCAAATTATGCACGCGGAAAAGGACATAGCAATCGCATTGAACGTATGATACGCGCCACATATCATATGGAATTTGTGGTAACGAATACAGAAACAGAAGCTTTATTATTAGAAGCAAACCTCATCAAAAGATTGCGGCCCCGCTTTAATGTACTCTTACGCGATGATAAAAGTTTTCCCTATATTATTATTACAAAAGACCATCGTGCGCCTGCACTTATGAAACACCGCGGTGCCCGCTCCCGAAAAGGCGATTATTTTGGTCCTTTTGCCTCGGCTGGTGCCGTAACACGAACAATTAACGCAATGCAGCGAGCATTTTTATTACGCACATGCAGCGATTCAGTACTTGAAAGCCGCACACGTCCTTGTCTTCTTTATCAAATTAAACGCTGTTCTGCGCCGTGCACAGGCGAAATAAATGACGAAAACTATCTCCATCTCGTCAATGAAGCAAAAGCTTTTTTATCAGGTAAAAGCCAATCAATACAAGAAAAAATGGCAAGAACCATGCATGAAGCCGCTGAAAAAATGGATTTTGAAAGTGCCGCTGTCTATCGCGATCGATTATCAGCACTTTCTCATATTCAAGGTCATCAGGAAATCAATCCCCACACAATTGAAGAAGCAGACGTATTTGCTATTTATCAACAAGGGGGTATGACGTGCATACAGGTTTTCTTTTTTCGTACTAGACAAAATTGGGGTAATCGTGCTTATTTTCCAAAAGCGGATTCTTCGATATCTTCAACGGATGTTCTTGAAGCTTTTTTGGCGCAGTTTTATGATAACAAGCCAATTCCAAAACTGATTTTACTTTCTGAAAATGTTGCAGAAGAACCCCTGCTTACAGAAGCTCTTTCCTTAAAAGCCGAGCGAAAAATTACTATAAGTGTTCCACAAAAAGGTGAGCGAAAAGCGCTCATCGATCATGCCCTGACCAATGCACGTGAGGCATTGGGCCGTAGGCTTGCTGAAACATCGACCCAAACAAAACTATTAGAAGGCATGCGAGACACATTTGATCTTAAGACTATTCCAAAGCGTATAGAAGTTTATGATAATTCCCATATTATGGGAACAAATGCTGTGGGTGGAATGATTGTTGCAGGTAAAGAGGGTTTTATCAAAAACCACTATAGAAAATTTAATATTCGTTCCACAGATATTACTCCAGGTGATGACTTTGGTATGATGAAAGAGGTTATTCATCGGCGTTTTTCAAGGCTTATTAAAGATTATGGCATCCCAGAAAAACAAGACATAACAACCAGTATTGATGATGAACAATTTCCTGCTTGGCCTGATGTTATCCTCATTGATGGCGGGGAAGGTCAAATGAGTGTTGTTCGGAAAATATTAACTGAGTTGGGATTAAACGATACAGTGACTGCTATTGGTGTTGCCAAAGGTATTGACCGCGAAGCTGGCAGAGAACGGTTTTTTATGTCTGGTCGACCTGCTTTCACACTGCCACCGCGTGATCCGGTTTTGTATTTTCTACAACGTCTGCGTGATGAAGCACATCGTTTTGCAATCGGTACACATCGTGCAAAACGTAAAAAGGAACTGATTAAAAATCCTCTTGATGAAATTGATGGAATAGGTCCCACACGAAAACGTGCGCTTTTAAGTTATTTCGGTACAGCAAAGGATGTTTCAAGAGCAGCTGTAGAAGATTTAAAAAAAGTTGAAGGCATATCAGCTACACTCGCGCTACATATTTACAATCATTTCAATGATGGTTCATAATTATGAAATTAACTCAAAAACTTATAATAAATACACTTTGTTTACAAAGAGCTTAAAAAATATTTCATAATAAATTATTATTTAAGATATTATTTAGTCATATTATCTCTTTACGCTTAAAGCGACAAATAATAGGATACGTTTATAACTTTTAATATTCTTTTGAAGAAGGTTTCATGAAAAGCAACACTTTTTCTCTTCCAAATATTTTAACTTATTCGCGCATCGTTGCCGTACCTCTTGTTGTCTTATGTTTCTTTGTCGAGGGTCGTTTACAATCAACAGATCCTGCTCGTTGGACTGCCGTCGCCATTTTCATTGCCGCATCCATTACTGATTTTTTTGACGGTTATCTCGCTCGCATTTGGAAACAAACATCTGATATTGGGCGCATGCTTGATCCTATTGCTGACAAGCTTTTGGTTTCCGCCTGTCTTTTGCTTCTCGCTGCGGATAATACAATCGCGGGATGGACATTATGGGCTGCAATTATCATTTTATGTCGTGAAATTCTTGTTTCAGGTTTGCGCGAATATTTGGCAGAACTGAAAGTTAGTGTGCCAGTTTCTCGTTTGGCAAAATGGAAAACAACAGTACAAATGATTGCCATTGTCTTTTTACTTGCTGGACCTGCAGGTAATAAAATTTTACCATATGCTATGGAATTCGGTTTGGCTATGCTTTGGGTCGCAGCTATATTAACACTATGGACAGGCTGGGATTATTTTCGCGCAGGTATTAAACATGTCATCCATTAAAGACAAAAAAATACGATTGCGTTATTTTGCATGGATTCGAGAACGTATAGGGTATGATCACGAAGATCTTAGCGTTCCTGAAACTGTGCAAACAGTGCATGAACTTTTAAACTATCTCGCCCACTTAGGGGAAAATTATGCTTGTGCATTAAGCTCTTCAGAAACAATTTACATCGCTCTCAATCAAGAACAAGTTGGCTACGACCACGCCATAAAAGATAATGATGAAATCGCTATTTTTCCACCAATGACTGGGGGATAAATCGTATAGCTTTATCTTTTAAGGGGCAATATATGGTAACCAAACAGTGCAAATATTGCCATGGAGTATAAAGATGACCTTTACTATTCGTGTTCAATCTGAAGATTTTAATATGGCAGAAGAAGTTAAAAAACTTCAACACTTCAACACAAATATTGGTGCTATCGTAACGTTTAGCGGCTATTGTCGTGATGAAGACAATACACTTATCGCTCTAGAAATTGAACATTATCCAGAAATGGCAAAAAAACAGCTTCATAATATTATAATGAAAGCCAAAGAGCAGTGGCCACTTATAGATGCAACGCTTATTCATCGTTTTGGAACAATCCCCATTGGGGAACAAATTGTTATGGTTTCTGTCGCGTCATCTCACAGAAAAGCGGCTTTTGAAGCCGCTAGCTTTATTATGGATTTTCTTAAAACTGACGCACCCTTTTGGAAAAAAGAACATTATAAAAATAGCAATCAAAAAAAATGGGTGAGAGCAAAAAAAGATGATGAAATCGAAAAATACAAATGGTCAATATAGAGATCATTTTTTATAATAACAATTCAAACACGTTAAAATTATTTTTTTCAATTGCTATTCTACTTTTTTAAAGACACTTTAAGTTTATTGATCAATCAAAAAATTTATAATCTCCATTGCCTTAATTTTTCCTGAAAATCTCTTATAAAAATATAGCTATGGAGTAATTTCTCCGCTAGAATCTAGAATTTTCGTTATCGTTAGCCTAGATTTAAAACATCATAATAAAAGGATTTAAATGCCTATGAAGCGTCGTCTTTTTGTAGGAATGACAATTGGTACAGCAGCATTAACGAGCCTATTGGTCGTATCCGTTGTTGCAATGGCAATCAACACTACGAACTCCTCTATAACGGAAACCAAAATATCAACTATCAAAGGAAATATCATCTTAAATCAAGATGTAGAGATGCCCGCACATGCTCATCTTATTGTACAGCTCGTCGATATAAGCCAAAAAGAAGGTCCTTTTCAGGTTATTTCAGAAACCTCAATGGCTATAAATACACAAAAAGCGTTAGACTTTAAAATGGTTTTAAATACGATAACGTTCGAAAAAGACCATGATTATGCCCTGCAAGCACGTATTGTTGTCGGTGATATTCTTTGGTTTATCAGTGATGAACGGACGCCTATTTCTATTTTTGAAACTGCAAATCCTTACAAAATTTATTTGAATCTGGTAGGCCAAAATATTTCATCAAAATGGAATGTTCCGACGTCAGTAAATGGGCATGAGTGGCAAGTTGAAGATATTTTTAATGCCGGTATCATTGATTCATCTCATATCACTATTAATGTTACAAACGAAAAAAATCTAACAAGTGATCCGACATTCGTAAAGTACAATGTTACCGGTTATGGTGGATGCAATCGTTATTCAACATCAGTGATGATAAATGAAGATGAAAAAACTTTAAAATTTGCAACACCAGCTATGACATTTATGGCATGTGCTGAAGCCATATCTCAGCAAGAAGATCGTTTTACAGAAATGTTAATGAAAACAAATAGCTATAATTTTGATGATATTGGACGATTGTTTTTAAAAGATAGCAAAGGCAATTATATTGCACGCCTTATTCCTCATCTTTAAAAGATAGCTGGTTGTTTTATGTATTATGAAAACAGCCTAAAGCTTTGGCTTCACCAATAGATTGAAAGTTTAAAAAACCGGCTAAAAAGCCGGTTTTCTAGTTTTTTATAAAATCTTAGCCAACAATTTCAGTACCTGAGAACCAATAAGCAATTTCTTCTTTCGCTGTTTCGGCACCATCAGAGCCATGAACTGAATTTTCACCAATAGAAAGTGCATGCACTTTACGAATGGTGCCTTCAGCTGCATCTTCAGGGTTAGTTGCACCCATGACTTCACGATTTTTAGCAATGGCGTTTTCACCTTCAAGAACCTGAACAATTGTAGGTCCTGAAGACATAAATTCTGTTAATTCACCAAAAAAAGGGCGTTCTTTATGCACAGCATAAAAACCTTCAGCTTCACGCAAGCTCATCCAAACACGTTTTGATGCAACAACACGCAAACCTGCATCTTCAAGCATTTTTGTAATTGCACCTGTTAAATTACGACGTGTTGCATCTGGTTTAATCATCGAAAATGTACGCTCTACAGCCATTTTAATCCCTTTATGTTTAAAATATATTCATCCACTTCTATAAACGGATAGATAATATTTGCCAAGCCTTTCAAAATAAGATGCGTAAAATTGCCTCATAAACGTCATGGAAAACTTTTTTTACGCTCTTTTGTTAATCAATTATGAAAAATAACTCTGATTTTTGCTTGCACTTCACAAAAGAGCATGCGAAAGCAAAGATATTATGCTCATTTTCAACGACATCACCGTCCGCATGGCTGGACGCATGCTTATAGATCACGCCACTATCACTTTGCCTGAAGGATCAAAAACAGGTTTTGTCGGTCATAACGGCACTGGAAAATCTACACTCTTTCGTGTCATTACTGGCGAAATTGTCCCTGATACGGGTGATTTTAGCATGCCCAAAAATACTAGGATCGGTCAAGTTGCACAAGAAGCACCCGCTACAGAACAATCCTTAATGGATATTGTTCTAGAAGCTGATAAAGAACGCGCCCAATTGTTAAAAGAAGTTGTACTTATCAATGATCCGATGCGCATTGCTGAAATTCATACACGCCTAGTTGATATTAACGCCCATTCCGCTGAAGCGCGCGCAGGATCTATTCTTTCTGGCTTAGGGTTTGATGCTCAAGCACAAAATCGCCCTGCTTCATCTTTTTCAGGCGGTTGGCGTATGCGTGTTGCTCTTGCAGCTGTTCTATTTGCAGAGCCAGACCTTTTATTACTTGATGAACCAACCAATTACCTTGATTTAGAAGGTACATTATGGCTCATTGATTATGTTCGTCGTTATCCTCATAGCGTTATTATTATTAGCCATGATCGTGACCTTTTAAATAGTGCCACAAGCTCTATCATGCATCTTGAGAATAAAAAGTTGACGTTTTGGCGTGGCAATTACGACCAGTTTGAACGCCAACGCGCCGAAACAATTGAATTACAACAAAAACACGCAACAAAACAAGAAGCGCATCGCAAACATATGGAAGCCTTTGTTGCACGCTTTCGTGCAAAAGCCAGTAAAGCGCGCCAAGCACAATCCCGTTTAAAAGCACTTGAAAAACTCAGCCCCGTTGCAATATGGAAGGATGAAAATGTTCATACTTTTAGCTTTCCAGAAGCGGTAAAAAAAGTTGCATCACCAATCATTGCATTATCGAACATTGATGTTGGTTATGAAACAGCAAAACCAATATTACGCAATTTAGATCTTAGAATCGACAATGATGATCGGATTGCTTTATTGGGGGCAAATGGGAATGGTAAATCAACAATGGCAAAACTTCTTTCTGGCCGTTTAAAGCCAGAAAAAGGCAGCTTGACTCTGGCGCCGCATTTAAAAGTTGCTTTTTTTGCTCAACATCAAATGGATGATTTATACCCTGAAGAAAATGCCATTGAGCACGTCCGACGCCTTATGCCTGGCCATGCAGAAGCAAAAATTCGTGCAAGCGTTGCGCAAATGGGTATAACCACCGAAAAAATGCTCACAAAAGCTAAAGAACTTTCTGGCGGAGAAAAAGCGCGCCTTCTCATGGGACTAGCTACCTTTGATGGCCCCAATCTTCTTATTTTAGACGAACCGACAAACCATTTGGATATTGATAGTCGGGAAGAGCTTATTCATGCTCTCAATGAATTTAACGGGGCGGTTATTTTGATTGCACATGACCGCCACCTTATTGAAGCAACGATGGATCGCTTATGGCTGGTGAAGAATGGCCAAGTCAAACCTTTTGAAGGAGATATGGATGATTATCGTCTAGAAGTTTTGGGCTTAACAAAACCGAAAGACGCAAAACCTTCAAAAGACGTTGTTTCAAAAAACACGAAAAATGAAAATCGTAAAACAAATGCACATAAACGGGCAAATCTGGCACCTCTTCGTAAACAAATAACTGATATTGAAGCCTTGATTGAGCGTCTTCAAAAACTTATTGCACGCTTAGATGTTGCATTGGGTGAGAGCACAATATATCAAAAAACGCCTGAAATTGCAGCTGAAAAAGCACGTGAACGTGCCGATGCAGCAAAACGTTTAGAAGATGCCGAAGGCCGCTGGCTAAAATTAAGTGATGATTATGAAACAGCCCTCAAATAATAGCTTTTGACGTGTCAATAAAATACATATGAATTATTCATTTAAACATAGTATAATATTTTAACAATAAATAAGACGCACTTGAAAACATTGTCTCTATTTACATCATAATGTTGCTAAAATGCATCCAAAAATAGTAAGTTTATTATTAAATTCATATTTTTTAACTATATTATTGATATCTATTGGCACAATAACAATCAACGAATAACAAAAAAATCAAAACTGATAAATACGGCATACTTAATTATGGTACTTTAGAAATTATAAATAATTATGGATGCATTGAAACTAAAGGTTGCAGAAATTTAGTTAAGGTAGCATTTCATATATTTATAATCATAGCACAATGTTAACTTATAACAGTATAAACAGTGTGTCCATTGTGTTTTTATCAAGTACAAATAAATAAAATACTATAAATAATTTTGGAAGAATACTAGCGCGTAATGCAACGCGTATACTTATTAGCAATAATAATAAACTAACCATTAACAATAGCTCTACTATACAAGGGCGTGATTTTGGCATTAATGTTAGCTCTTCCGAACAAGGAGCAATTATTAATAATAATGGAATCAGAATTTTATCTGAAATTTAGTCATAAATAATGATGACAAAAGAATTATAATAGGAAAAGACTAATCAATTATTGGTGTCGGTCAAATTAACAATTATGACTTACTGGCCGGAGAAGTTAATCTTGGCCATTCTTTTTTGTTTTACTAGGTGATAATACACAAGTTTATGGTAAAATTAAAGGAACAACAGGCTCATTACTTTTTGTAGGATCTGCAGATTTTAATACTCATTTAAATGCGCAGTCGTTACAAAATATTTTTGTAGATAAATTCATTGTCACCAAAAATACATCATTAAAATTATATAGTAACTATATACGGAAAACTTCCAGTAACAATAATGATGCCTTTCTTAATGAAGGAAGTGTTACATTTCATGGAAATGTTACTTTATTCTCAAATATTAAAAATAACGGTGCCTTTATATAAAGCGATAGTACAAATAATAACTATAATCAAATAACGATTGATGGAAATTATATCGGCAGTTCTGGGACAATCATTTTGAATTCAGTTCTAGGTGATGACAACTCAGCAACTGACTACCTTCATATCTTAGTTGACGTTACAGGAACCTCAAAAGTTTAGATTATCAATCGCGGCGGTCTTGGTGCCTCATGGTGACTGATGAATGATGGTAATTATCTTTATTCAAGGTGATGGTAACGCATCATCTAACGATCTCATAATTCAATCTTACTATAATTTTGAAGGTCAAAAAGCATTTATTGGTGGCGCCTATTCCTATGGGCTTTTTGCTGGTGACAAGGTAGGTAATTTTTTCAGGCGATTGGCATTTAAGAACCTTAAATACCGAAATACAACCCGAGCAAGATCCTCGCCTAAGCCAGATCCTAATCCAAATTTACCAGAACCAACACCTAAACCAGAAAATCCTGGTATAGACGGTCAACCAGTAAGACATGTTTACACACCGACTGTGCTTATGTATAAAATTTATCCTTAACTCTTACAACAGTTGAATCAACTAGGCACAATGAGGCAATGGACAGGTCATAGAACTTGGATTGCCACAAATAATGATGAAGTGTCACAAAACGACACTGAAGTAAGTAATTTTTGGATGAAACTAGAAGGCTTAACTAGCCATATCAATCCAAACAGAAGCAAAACCATCTCTGATGATGATGTCAACATTATTAAAACTTAATCGGTTTAGATTTCTTAGCCCATGAAAATCTAACGGGACAATTGGTTGGTGGGCTGTATTTCCAAGATTGTCATGCACACACCAATGTTTCTTCACCTTTTGGTGCGGGCAAAATCAAGACTTATGGTTATGGTTTTGATTGGACACTAACTTGGCATGGAAACAACGGTATTTTTATCGATGGTGTCGCTCATCTCACGTTATATGATACTAACATTCATTCAAAATGGCTACGCAATTCTCATTTTGTCAGTGGAAATAATGGAACTGGCTAAGCTTTAAGCTTAGAAACAGGTAAAAATTGCTCTTAATCAAGATTGATTTATAACACATCAAGCGCAATTGTCCTACAATAACATTAATTTCAGCATTTTCTGCGATTCAAATAATGGGCATATTCGCCGTGAAGATGGCTATTCACTTAGAGGCCGCATCGGTGTCGCTTTTGATACAGAAAAAATCTGGAAATCCGAAAAGAGTGACATGCGCAGTTTAAAACCTTATGGTATTGGAAACCTCTATTATGAGTTTTTAGATGGAAGGGAAATTGCTGTAACCAATTTTGATTTTCGTAATCGTTCTGATCGTTTTTGGGGCGGCCTTGGCGGTGGTCTTACATATAACTGGAACGATAATGCATATTCACTTTATACAAAAATCGTTGCGAGCACGATTTTTATTGATTTTGGTGATCGCTACACTCTCCATGGTACAATAGGCTTTAAAGCGATATTTTAAAAAGAAACGATTTGATCAAAAATCAATATATTTCTTGATCATTTTTCCCTTTTTTGAAAAAAACTTAAAGGCTTATAGTGAAAATTTCCACTATACGCCTTTTTCACTTTTCGATGATGAAACACCGCGGATCGCGTATAACATTTTCTTTTCAAACAAAAAAATAAGTATTTTCTATCTTCACTCCTGTCATAGAATTCTGAATCACTTTAAAGATGCATTATGAAAAATGAATATTTATAATTTTTTTCTGACGACAAATAACAAAATTATTTTATTCACCTACATGTTTACTATGAACATGATGTCATATTCTTTTATTAAAGAGCGTTTTACAAAATCACTATTTTATTTAGAATAATATAAATCTTAGCAGCCCTGTACGAAAGTAATTTTTCATGGTCAATATTTTTTAAAATTTACAACATATTAAAAACATGACTCGACAGTTTTAAGAAATTTTAATAAAAACATTTGATCAAAAATATAACTTAGTTTCAAAAAAGAGCATAAAGACAATTTAATCATGCCCGATTCTGAAAATTCAAATAATATTACGAAAAATTCTATCGCGCATGTTCTTTTAGCCAGTCTTATTGGAACAACAATTGAATTTTTTGATTTTTATGTATTCGCAACCGCCGCAGCATTAATTTTTCCAGTTATATTTTTTCCAAAAGGTGATCCTAGCGTAGCACTTTTAAGTTCCTTTGCTGTTTTTGCTGCAGCATTTTTTGCCCGTCCATTAGGGTCGATTATTTTTGGACATTTTGGCGATAAAATTGGACGCAAGGCAACACTTGTTGCCGCACTTTTAACAATGGGCATTTCGACTATTTTAATAGGTTTCCTTCCAACCTATGCAACAATTGGCTGGCTTGCCCCTCTTCTTTTAACTCTTTGCCGTTTTGGACAAGGAATTGGACTAGGAGGTGAATGGGGGGGTGCCGTTTTATTAGCAACAGAAAACGCTCCACCAAAAAAACGCGGCTGGTATGCTATGTTTCCGCAACTTGGCGCACCAATTGGACTTATTTTATCTTCAGGTACATTTTGGCTTATGTGGAATTTTCTCAATGAAAGTCAACGCATGAGTTGGGGATGGCGTATTCCTTTTATCGCTTCGCTTATTCTCATTGCTGTAGGGCTATGGGTCCGTCTTTCTATTAAAGAAACACCTGAATTTCAAAAAACAATTGATCGTCAAGAACGTGTCAAAGTTCCAATGATTGAGGTTTTCTTTAAATATCCTCGCGCACTTTTTCTGGGCACTTTTGCCGGTATGACGACATTTGTGTTGTTTTATCTCTTTAGCGCATACTTGCTGTCTTATTCGACAAATCATTTAAGCTTAAGTTTTAACAAAGCACTTGAAGTTCAAATGCTCGGTGCCGTTTTTTTTGCGCTTCTCATTCCATTTGCTGGCAAAATCTCCGATCGCATAGGGCGTCGTTTACTCATGATATGGGTAACAATTTTTATCGGTGCCTTTTCCTTCGCTGTGCCTTATTTTCTTGATCGTGGACTTTTAGGTGTTTTTACACTTTCTGTCGTCGGTCTTGGATTGATGGGATTAACATATGGACCCATTGGAGCCGCCCTCGCCTCTCCATTTCCAACAGCCATTCGTTACAGTGGCGCATCAATGACATTTAATCTTGCTGGAATAGTAGGAGCTTCATTTGCACCTTATATTGCTGAAACACTTGTGCAAAATTTCGGCACCGCTTATATCGGTTATTATCTTTTATTATCTGCCTTTATCTCACTGACTTGCTTTATCGGATTTACCGATAAAGAAATATCAGCTTAATGGTATAAAAGATAAAAGCCATGCAATGAAAAAAAATAGAGGTAGTGATACCGCTATTCGTATTTTCGCAGTAAATATCTTTGGCAAAAACAACCAAAACAAAACTGCAAAACAGATGGTTGATAAAACAAAAACACTATCAGCTGCCAAAGCAATGTGTTTTGAAGCAATAAAAGACGACATTATATGTGTTCTTCCCACCCAATATGTCGTAATAAAGCCAAAAAACACAGCCCAAAACAGTGTTATAAGTCGATCATAAATCATGGTCATCGTATTTTTTTCGTTGCCATTGACGCCAAAAGGATAGAAACCCAAGCAATATAATAATGCAAAACACCCATCTTCCACCTCCTGAGTTTTCATTGATAAAATACTCAGGATACAAAAAGCCTGCAAGTCCAATTAAAATTAATATGATAGGTGTTATACGCATTAGGTTTTTTTCTCCCAACGGCCATTTTCTGTCTGCTGCCAATATGTGAGTGTATGGTTTTGATCCCGATAGTGTTTCCAGTGTTCGCGTGTTAAACGAACAAGATCATGATCATCACCTTCAAACATAACAACAAGGCGTTGATACTTATCAACATTCGTGCAAAACGCACCCTCTAAAAGAAAACGCACAGTTGAATGGTTTGGGTTGTCTTCTCGCGTTGTTAAATAAACGGGTTGCAAATCATGGTCACAATCATTGTGTGTTCCATGTCCAATGAATGAATCCTCAGAATACGCCCAAAGATGATTATCCAAATGTGTACACCGTTCTTCACTTAAACATTGTATGCTCGCTTTCCATCCACGCTGAAGAGAACGCTCAACCAACCCAGGTAGGGCTTCATCTAGCGTTGATCGTGTCAAATGATAAAAAAGAATTTCTGTCAAATCAGCTCTCATAATTATCTTTGACAAAGCGATCAAGCAAGCGCACACCAAAACCCGATGCCCAAGATTGATTATACTCATTTTTTGGCGAGGCCATCGCCGTTCCTGCTATATCAAGATGAGCCCAAGGAATATCAGCAACAAATCTTTTTAAAAATTGTGCAGCGGTAATAGAACCTGCATAACGACCACAACTGTTGCGCATATCTGCAAATTGAGAATCCACCATTTTATCATAAGTCTGACTTAATGGCATTCGCCAGACTTTTTCACCTGTTTTTTGACCCGCATCAAAAAGTTGTTGTGCCACATCATCATTATTGCTGAAAAGTCCAGCATGTTCAGTTCCTAAAGCAACAATGATCGCTCCTGTAAGTGTTGCAAGATTAATCATTGCTTTGGGTTTAAAACGTTCTTTTGTATACCAAAGCGCATCCGCCAAAACCAAACGTCCTTCGGCATCAGTATTGATCACTTCAATTGTTTGTCCTGACATAGATTTGATAATATCACCGGGACGTTGTGCATCACCGTCTGGCATATTTTCAACCAAACCAATGACACCGACAACATTGACTGGTGCTTTACGAGATGCAAGAACCATCATGAGAGCAGCGACGGCAGCGGCCCCTCCCATATCGCCCTTCATATCTTCCATCCCCGCACCAGGTTTTAAAGAAATACCGCCTGAATCGAAAACCACACCTTTGCCAACAAAGGCGAGAGGCTTTTCTTTCGCTTTACCGCCTTGCCAATGCATAATGGCAAGATAAGGTGGCCGTCTTGAACCGCGCGCAACGCCTAACAACGCGTTCATTCCAAGCTTTTCCATATCTTTTTCGTTCAACAACTCAACTTTCACATCAAGTTTTTTAAGCTTTTGAACGTGGTCTGTAAATTCTTTAGGTCCTAAAACATTAGCTGGCTCATTAACCAAATCACGCGCAAGAATAATTGCACTACTGATATGACCCGCATTTTCTATTAATTTTTTACCCGCATCAAAATCTTCTAATTGAATGGTTATGTCTAAATTCTTTTTTTTCTTTTTCTCTTTACCGTTATTGGTTTTATAAGTGTCAAAACGATAATTTTGTAAATATATTCCTGTAAAAAAATCGACAATTGCACAAGAATCAATTTTTTCTCCTGCAACCGTTAAGCAAATCGTCGCGTCTGTGTCATCACTTAAGGCTGTACGTGCAACACCACCTAATTTTAACCAATCATCATTTTTTAATTGAGCAACCTCACCAACACTCATAATGACCAAGCGATTAAAACCTTTTTTATTGTCAGATAGAGTATCAATAAACGTAAAAGGCTTTGCCTTAAAATTTCGCACAGATTGTGTTCTATCAATCAAAGCTTTTCCAACAATTTTTTCAACTTCAAAAGCAACCTGTTTTTTTTCATTAACTAGTACAACCAAAGTACCTTTTTTAGGCGCGGAAATAGCACTGGTTTCAATTTTTATAGATTTTGACATCGAATAATCCTTATTGGTTGACTTGCTATAATGTTTTACAAAAAACTCTCCATTTAAGATGAGTTCTAACGAAATAAATTTATGATTTCATATCTCAAGCCTAAATTTTAGTTTTATAAAGCACTGTCAAAAATTACACACAATGACATTGATATAAAGGATTTTTTTACTCTTTTATAAAATGTTATCTTCATGACTCTTGGAAAGTAATAATGATTTGTGGCAAAATACTTTAAAAATTAAGTTTCTATCAACTATTTTTTTTGTCTCTTGTTAGCCCCATTATGATATGCGATAGGATAACAAAGCTAATTTATTTTTTATAATGAATGATATAAATTCTTATATCGATTTTTTATGAGTGTGTGACAATCGTATATGCGCATTATAGAGTTATACATCCTGCGGCGTGTTTTTATTCTCTTCACGGCCATACTCTTGGCGTCGGTTAGCATTAGCTGGACCGTTCAAGTTTTGGCACGAATCAACTTTCTAACAACCAGTGAGCAAACATTCTTCACCGTTTTAAAATTTTCGTCTTTATTCATACCTTCTTCAATTCCATTGGTTATTCCTTTCGCTCTGGTGATCGCTGTGACACAAGTTTTATCCACAATGAATCAAGATTCTGAACTTGTTGTTATTAATGCCTCAGGAGCTCCTCGCTTTACAGTTTGGAAACCAGTACTTTTATTAGCACTCATCGTATCAATCCTATCTTTTGCTATTGCTAATTTTGTAACGCCGCAAGCGCGACATACAATGCGCGATATGCTTGCGACTGCACATTCTGACTTGATCAATGTTTTTATTCAGGAAGGCAATTTTAGAGAACTTACAACAAATTTATATATGGAGATTGGCGAAAGACACGATGATGGCACCATAGGACGGCTTTTTATTGCTGATCAGCGTGATCCTAATATAGATCTATATTATTATGCAGTTGAAGGTGCTGTTATAAGCAATAATCACAGCGATTATCTTGTTCTTAACAATGGAGAAGTACAACGTCGCGACAACCAAACTGGTGATGTATCAATTATCAAGTTTGGCTCTTATAGTTTTGATTTAGGCGAATTTACAGCAAGTGATGGAACGCCCACTATTTTTCCAAAAGATCGCCCACTAGCCTATCTCATGAATCCCGATATTAATGATAGTCATTATCAAAGACGTCCTTTACAATATACAGCTGAACTTCATCGACGCTTTACAGAATGGCTCTATCCGTTAGTCTTTGCCTTTGTCGCTTTGGCGGTTGCAGGTGATGCAAAATCCCACCGCCAGGCACGAATTTCTGCATCTTTCACAGCGATTTCTGTATCTCTTCTGATTTACTGGTTGGGCTATTATTTTGGCGACCGCGCCGATAATGATTTGGCTTATATACCTTTACTCTATCTTATACCGCTTGGGGTTTGTGGTGTTATTTCATTTATGTTTTTCACGAATAAAACATTCAAACTACCCAAATTTTTAAATGATAAGTTATTACGCTTAGTTGATAGAATAAAAACAATATTCCAATCGCCTCAGTCTTCAAAAAATGGAGATCCACAATGATTGGATGGACACTTGGTCGCTACTTTTTTCTCCGTTATGTAAAAATTACCATTTATTTTTTACTCGGTATTTTTATTTTGGCATTATTGATGGATTTTACTGAAAATGCCGCGCGATTATCTCGACTTCCAGGCTATTCTGCGCTTGGCGCCTTAAGCGTTTCAGCTTTGCGCATTCCCTTTATAATGCAGCAACTTTTTCCTTTTGTCGCACTTTTTTCTGCCATGGCAACCTTAATTTCTCTTAATCGCAAATTAGAACTTGTTATTGCGCGATCTATAGGTGTTTCAGCATGGCAATTTTTAATGCCCGCTTGTTTTGGCGCTTTTTTGTTTGGTTTATTTGGAGTCATTATTATCAATCCATTGGCCGCTTGGGGAACTGCTCAATCAGAAAATCTTCTTGCCAATTGGCGTGGGGAAAATACACAGTTATCCACAGACAGCAATCGTATACCATGGTTAACACAGCGCACAGATTTTGGCATTACAACCATAGGTGCAAAATCTGTTACTGATTCCGGTCTCACCCTTATCAATACAACCTTTGTTCAATATAATGATGATGGTAGTGTTAAAGATTGGATTAATAGTCCCAAAGCAAGCCTTATAAACGGTGCGTGGATTCTTACAAATGGAACGCGCTATAAAGCAGGTCAAGAGCCTGAAAAATTTGATAAATTAACGGTACAAACACGATTAAGACCTGAATTTTTAGAAGAGCGATTAGCTGATCCTGCAACCATACCATTTTATGATTTACCAAAAAAAATAGAGGTTGCTCGATCATTTGGTTACTCAGCAAATGCCTTTGACATGCAGCTACAATCTTTGGTAGCACTTCCGGCATTATTAATCGCGATGACCTTGATTGCTGCAACGGTTTCTTTAAAATTTGTGCGCTTTGGTCAGTCAGGAACGTTAATTTTGGGTGGTATCATTGCCGGCTTCGTGCTTTATGTAGTTTCGGTACTTGTGCAGGCATTTGGTAAAGCAGGATATGTTCCTCCTGTTGTGGCTGCTTGGGTTCCTGTAGTTATTGCTTTATTTATTGGTATCTCCTTTCTTTTACAGAAGGAGGACGGCTAGGTGACACAATTGATAAAAGAAGTTAAAATTTCAAAAAATCTAAAGGCTTATGCTCTTTCAACAGCGCTTAGCTTTATGTTTGGTTTTGCTTTTACGCAGCCAAATTTTGCTCAAAATCTCAATGTCATCAATGCTGATCGTGAGAGCAATAAAGAAGCACGTATGCTTTTAGCTGCGGACGAACTCATATATGATCGCGATGTCAACACAATTACGGCGCGGGGCAATGTTCAAATTGAATATGATGGTAATCGTATTGTTGCTAAAAAGGTCACTTATAATCAAGCGACTGGTCGTGTTATGGCTGAAGGCGAGGTTGAGATTGTCCAAGCTGATGGCAGCAAAATATATTCTGATAAAATAGATATGACTGAAGATCTGGGTGAAGGATTTGTCAATTCTTTACGCGCAGAAACCGCTGATAACACCCGTTTTGCGGCTGAAAGTGCAGAACGCAGTGCTGGACAAATGACTGTTTTTAATAACGGCGCCTATACAGCGTGTGAACCATGCTATCAAAAACCCGATAGAGAAGTTCTTTGGCAAGTCAAAGCCAAACGCATTATTTGGAATGGTGAAACAAAGACAATGCGTTTTGAAAATAGCCGTTTTGAAATATTTGGTGTTCCGGTAGCATGGTTTCCCGTATTTGAAATGCCTGATCCTACTGTAAAAAGAAAATCGGGCATTCTAGCACCAGAGTTCAGTTATAAAAATAATCTTGGTTTTGGAGTACGTAATTCCTATTTTTGGAATTTAGCACCAAATTATGATTTTACTTTATCTGCAACCGGTTTTACCAATCAAGGGCTTTTGACAGAAGGTGAATGGCGTCATCGTCTTGAGAATGGCACTTATAATATTCGTTTTGCCCATATCTATCAGATTAACCCAGATGATTTTGATTACGCCACGATAGACCGCCACCAAGATAATCGCTATATGGTTTCAACCAAAGGTAATTTTAATATTAATTCCAGTTGGACATATGGTTGGGATATACTTGCACAATCAGATAGAAATTTTAGCCGTACGTATGATCTAGAAGGCTATAAAGAAGATGTTGTGCGTTCGCAAATTTATTTAACAGGGCTTTCAGGTCGAAATTATTTTGATATGCGCTTTTATCATTTCGAAGTTCAAGATTCGATGTTAAAAAATAGCCCTAATGAACGCAATTCGCGTCAACCTTGGGTTCTTCCACGTTTGGATTATTCTTTCACACCTGAAGAATCAGTATTTGGCGGCGAATTAACATTTAATGCAAATTTACAATCAATTTATCGCGATAGAGCTGATTTTGCTTTTGCTGATTGGCAAGGCGTTGCTCTTAATTCGCCCCGCCTTGCAGGTATGGCTGGTTATAGTGGACGCTTAACCGCCGATGTTTCTTGGAAGCGTAGTTTTATTACACAAGGTGGGTTGGTCTTAACACCTATAGTGGCCTTGCGCGGTGATGGTATCACAACAAATGCTGACGGGAATTATAACGGTTATAGTCGTTCAAATCATTATACCAATGTTGACATTGCTTCAGATGCGTTTCGTGGCATGGCAACAGCAGGTTTAGAGCTGCGTTACCCACTTTTATTTACCGCTGGAAACTCAACGCATATACTAGAACCAATGGCGCAAATTTTTATTCGTAACAATGAACAATACGCAGGACGTCTTCCAAATGAAGATGCACAAAGCTTTGTATTTGATGCGACCACTTTATTTCAACGGGACAAATTTTCTGGTTATGATCGTGTTGAAGGTGGAACGCGTGCCAATGTGGGCATTCGTTATTCGGGCAATTTAAACAATGGTTGGTCACTTCATGCACTTGCAGGTCAATCCTTTCAATTGGCAGGAAAAAACTCCTACCAACAAAGAGATTTTGTTGGTGTTGGGTCTGATTCAGGCTTAGAAACAGCCCGTTCAGATTATGTCGCAATGGTTGGAGCAAGTAATCAAAAAGGATTTGCAATTGCCTCACGCGGTCGTTTTGATGAAGAAACGGGAGCCGTTCGTCGTGGAGAAATTGAAGTTTCGCAAAATTGGTCACGTGTATGGGCTTCATCACAATATGCCTATATTCAAAGTCAACCCACCTATGGTTATTCACAAGATAGACAAGAAGTCAGCGTTCAGGGTGGCTTTAAATTTGCCAATTATTGGTCAATAACAGCCAATACAAGTTATGATCTTGTTTCAGATACATTTGTTAAAACAGGAACAGGACTGAATTATCTTGATGAATGTTTTGGTTTTACAGTCGGTTATGAACAAACACGCAATCCTTGGGAAAATGAGCCTTCTCATAAATTTGGTTTCATGCTTTCCTTTAGAACAATTGCTGATTTCGGTCAGACATTATAAGTGGATCCCTGTTACACTTTATTAAAGAGCGATAAGGTATGTCATTTTTTTGACGCAATAAATTGGTTATAATGTATTTTAGAATTATGATTGAGTACAAAACGCGAGAGCGAATATAATGAAATCAGTAAGAATTTGCGCACAAACTTTTTTAATGGCAGCCATGATTGGGATAATATGTTTATCATCTCAAGCACTTTTAATGTCCAAATCTTATGCGCAAGCAACTGTCGCTGTTATTGTGAATGGTAATGCCATTACCAATAATGATGTTAGAAAACGTGCAGCATTTTTAAAACTTCAGCAACGTAAAGGCAATTTAAATGCCTTGGCAAAAGAAGAATTAATTGATGAAATGCTGAAGAGAGTTGAAATAAAACGTCGCAATATTAAAATTAATGATGATGATGTCAATAATGCATATGCGGGTTTTGCTCAACAAAACAATTTAACAATTGATCAACTTACTCAAATGTTAGCACAAGCAGGTATTACAGCTGAACATTTTAAAACTTATATTGGTGTGCAAATGGGTTGGGGACAACTAGTCAGTGCACGATATCAATCAGAAAATGGGCTTATTAGCGAGCAAGAAGCTGTACAGCGCATGATTAAGAATGGCGGCAAAAAACCTTCAACGAATGAATATTCTTTACAGCAGGTTATATTTGTTGTGCCAGCTAATAAGCGTGCTTCAATAATTGGTAAGCGCAAACAAGATGCCAATAATTTTCGGGCGAAATTTAACGGATGTAATAATTTAAAGCAACAATCGACGACTATGCTTGATGTTACAGTGCGTAATTTAGGCCGTATATTAGAACCTCAGTTGCCAGAAGAATGGGACAAAGCAGTACGTTCGACACCAGTGGGTAAAATGACACCTCCGATAGAAACAAAACGCGGAGTGGAAGCGCTTGCTGTTTGTGAAATTAAAAAAGTATCAGACGACAAAGTTGCACAGCTCGTTTATTCCATTGAAGACAGCAAAAAAGGTGGGCAAGCCAAAGCAGCAGATCTGAGTGATAAATATATGAAAGAATTGCGTGCTTCTGCTCGCATTAAAACGCCTTAATGAAGCCGCTTGTTATCAGTTCAGGCGATCCGTCAGGTATTGGTCTTGAAATAGTATTAAAAGCGTGGCTTTTACGACATTCGTTAAAGTTACCGCCTTTTTTTGTCATTGTAGATCCTGCTCTTATTAAAAAACGAATTGCATTTTTACAACTTGATGTTCCAATACAAAAAATTACAGCGGAACAAACACTGTCTGTATTTCCCACAGCATTGCCGATAGTGTCTTTAAAAAACAGTCAAATTGATCAAATAGCACTGCCTTCAAAAAATAACGCGCGTGGTATTATTGAATCTATAGAGCGTAGCGTTGAATATGTGATTAATGGTCGTGCAAGTGGTCTTGTGACATGTCCTATTTCAAAACAGACACTCTATGAAGCAGAATTCACTTTTCCAGGACATACCGAATTTCTTGCTTATCTTGCTAAACGCTACCATCACAAAACTTTTAAACCTGTAATGATGCTTGCAGGTCCAAATTTGCGTACTATTCCTATAACTGTTCATATTGCACTTGATCAAGTTCCTAAAGTCTTAACAACTAAAACCATTGTTGAAACGGCATTAATTGCTGAAAAAGATATGAAATATCGGTTTAGAATAGAGAAACCACGCCTTATCATCGCTGGCTTAAATCCACATGCAGGCGAAGGTGGTGCTATGGGAAAGCAAGAAAATACAATTATAATGCCTGCCATAGATATTTTACAAAAAAAGGGAGTTGTTGTCAGTGGTCCTGCACCAGCAGATACACTATTTCATGAAAAAGCACGGTGCAATTACGATGTGGCTTTGTGTATGTATCATGATCAAGCTTTAATTCCTGTAAAAACAATTGGGTTTGACGATACTGTTAATGTTACACTTGGTTTACCTTTTATACGCACCTCCCCTGATCATGGCACAGCTTTTGATATTGCAGATAAAAATATCGCTTCTCCAAAAAGTTTCATCGCAGCTTTAAAACTTGCAGATGAATTAACCAAAAATAGTATGCATTATGACCATTGATACGCTTCCACCTTTAAGGCAAGTTATCGATGACTACGCTCTGCAACCCAAAAAATCTTTAGGGCAGAATTTTTTATTTGATCTCAATTTAACCTCAAAAATTGCCAGACAAGCAGGTGATTTAAAAAATAAACATGTCTTAGAAATTGGTCCTGGTCCTGGTGGATTAACGCGCGCGCTTTTGGCGCAAGGAGCGATCGTTACAGCAATTGAACGCGATGAACGTTGTTTAAATGCCTTAAATGATATTGCAGCACTTTATCCATCACGGCTTAATATTATTCATGGAGATGCTTTAGATATATCATATCGCGATTTTTTTTCTGGTGATCAAAAACCACGAATTATTGCGAATCTTCCTTATAATATAGGAACGCAATTGCTATTACATTGGTTACTCTGTGATGAATGGACACCATTTTATTGCTCAATGACATTAATGTTTCAAAAAGAAGTTGCTGAACGTATCATAGCAAAACCAAAGACGAAACATTATGGTCGCTTAAGCGTCGTCTCCCAATGGCGAACACATGCAAAAATAGCCTTTGATGTTCCCGCCCAAGCTTTCACACCACAGCCCAAAGTAACATCGTCAATCGTGCATCTTATACCGCGAGAAAATCCCATAGAATGTGATAAAAAACAACTCGAATATGTCACAAAGGCAGCATTTGGACAAAGGCGAAAAATGTTACGACAAAGCCTTAAATCACTAGGTGGTGAAGCTTTATTACAAAAAGTAAACATCGATACAACAAGACGCGCGGAAACTTTGAGTGTTGAAGAATTTGTCAGTCTTGCAAACGCATTATAACAATAAAAATTGAGTATAAATAAGTCACACAGTTTCTATTGTTCATGATTAAAATTATAAAATCTCTTTTATCATTTAAAAAAATTGTCAGGTAGTTTTATAATTAGTTTAAAACATAGGCTTATTATAAAAAATATTGAGAATTCAATTTAAAAAAAGACTTTTAATGTGTCATCATTTATCACAAAAACACATACAAGTTTCATGCCATAGTATTGAATAATAATAAGAATTTAATTTTCTTTTTTATAATAAAATGTTTTCATCAACCAATTTATTGACAAATTCATCTAAATACAAGCATCGTTTTCGTTTTAAAATTTCTGCATGATAAATAGATTTAATAGAGTCAAAAGAACGCTCAAGATCGTTATTGATCAAAACATAATCATAAGAATTCCATTGTTGCATCTCATTCCGTGCATTTTCTAGCCTTAAATCAATCACTTTTGCATCATCTTCTGCACGGCGCGTAAGACGGGAATGCAATTCTTGCATAGATGGTGGAAGTATAAAAATTGAAACCACATCATCAGGCATTTTTTTTTGTAATTGCTCGGCACCTTGATAATCAATATCAAATAAAATGTCTCTTCCTGATTTTAAAGCTGTTTCGACTGTTTCACGCAATGTTGCGTAATAATTCCCATGTACTTTTGCCCATTCAATCAACTCATCATTATCACGCTTTTTGATAAATTCTTCTTCGCTAATAAAATGGTAATGAATACCATCAACTTCACTGTGACGTTTTTTTCGCGTTGTTACACTAACAGAAAGCTTTAATTGACCGTCATTGATAAGCAAACGCGATAAGGTTGATTTTCCTGCTCCAGATGGAGAAGAAAGAACCATTAGAACACCACGCCTTTTATTTTCTACGATAAGTGTTTCATTTGGTTTTACTCTATCAACCATACTTTTTCCTTAGAGCTTTGTTGATGTCTTTTTCCATGATGAAAAACGTCTTTTAAAAATAAAAAGACTGTATGATGTCCTTATAGACATTTATAAAAACATTTACATCTTATATTTGACAATTATATCAAGATTGATAAATTTATATATAGTGCTTTATTTTTAAGATAGTCAGTCTTTACCGCTTAAATTATAAAATATTATACTTTTACATATTATCAATCATCAGAATAATTAAAATTCATTTTATTAAGTTTTTTTATTTTTGTATAATACATTAATTTTTTAATAAACTTTATTGAGAATTCTGTAATGCACGCCATTTACGCACATTCGTGTTATGCTCATCCAATGTTTTGGAAAAAACATGTCCACCCTTACCATCGGCAACAAAATAAAAAGCATCGCTTTTAGGTGGATTGGCGACAGCTTCAAGTGAAGCACGTCCGGGAATAGCAATGGGAGTAGGAGGAAGTCCATGAATCTTATACGTATTGTAAGGCGTTTCTTTATCTAAATCCGATCGATAGATAGGACGATCAGAGGGTTTACCTTGACCACCAAAAACACCATAAATAACTGTTGGATCAGACTGTAAACGCATATTTGCAGCTAATCGATTATAAAAGACAGCAGCAACTTGTGGTCGTTCGCTTGCTACACCTGTTTCTTTTTCAACAATAGATGCTAAAGTTATAAATTCATTGATGTTGTTTAACGGTAAATCTGATGTTCTTTTAGACCAAATATCGACTACTAATTGCGTTTGTCCATTTTGCAAACGTTTTACAATTTGTTCACGCGTCGTGCCACGTGTAAAGCGGATAGTTTCCGCCATTAAACTTCCTTCAGAAGGCATTTCTAATGGCAATTCTCCGACTAAAATGTCATTTTCTTTCAATCGTTGAAAAACCTGCCAAACTGTCAAGCCTTCAGGGATGGTCAATGTATAATCTATCGATTTTCCATCAACAAGTATTTGCATAATGGTTTGCATAGATGCATGCGCAGGAATCGCATATTCACCCGCTTTTAAAGACTTCGCTTTATCACTATAACCAACGCCATAAACAAAAATTTCTGCGGAACGAATTAACCCTTGATCCTCTAACATTGAAGCAATTTCGCGAATACCAGAGCCGGAACGAATAAGAATAGTTTTTTCTTCTGCTTGAGGCCCTGCTGCGACAAACATGTTTTTGCCGATATAAACAGGTATCCCAATTGCCAAAATGGCAATAATGACAAGCATGAGAAAAAAATTCCCCAAAATAATCAAAGGATTCCGCGCTAAACGCGATCGCTTTTTCTTTATTGTTGTGTTTTGATAGGCATAATCATGAACGTTTTCGAAAGACTCATGAGTAGATGGTGTTTTCTTTTTGTCTTCAGACATGCATTAAAACCCTGAACATATCACTCTGATTCATATTTTTCATGCCGCTGTTGCGACCATAAGGCAAAAATACGCAAGCTTAGATTATTAGGTAAAACGGCGTATAACCAATGACGCGTTTGTCCCACCAAATCCAAAAGAATTGGAAAGAATCGTATTAATTTTACGTTCACGCGGTGTTTTGGGCACAAGATCAATTTTTGTTTCCACAGAAGGATTGTCCAGATTAAGCGTTGCTGGCGCAACATTATCACGAATAGCCAAAACACTAAAAATGGCTTCAGCTGCTCCTGCTGCGCCCAACAAATGACCAATCGAAGATTTTGTGGACGACATAGTAACATGAGAAGCATGATCACCCATCACACGCTCAACAGCACTCAGCTCAATTGTATCGGCCATTGTTGATGTACCATGCGCATTAATATAATCAATTTCTGAAGCAGAAATATTTGCGCGCTTTATGGCAGATTCCATACAACGTTGGGCTCCTTCTCCACTTTCTGAAGGTGCTGTAATATGATACGCATCACCAGATAAACCGTAGCCAATTACTTCGGCATAAATATGCGCACCGCGCTTTTTAGCATGTTCCAATTCTTCTAATACAAGTAATGCGGCACCCTCACCCATAACAAAACCATCGCGATCCGTATCATAAGGACGCGACGCATGCTCAGGGTCGTTATTTCGACTTGTCGATAAAGCCTTACACGCTGCAAAACCCGCTAAAGAAATACGATTTACAGGCGATTCTGTGCCACCTGCGACCATAACGTCAGCATCACCCAATGCAATAAGACGCATGGCATCACCAATAGCGTGTGATCCAGTTGAACAAGCTGTCACAACAGAATGATTGGGGCCACGCAAATGATGTTTAATTGAAACATATCCAGATGCCAAATTGATTAAACGACCAGGGATAAAAAACGGAGATATACGTCTTGGTCCTTTATCACGTAATGTATAACCTGCCTCTACAATACCTTCTACACCACCGATACCAGAACCGATCATAACACCAGTACGAATCTGATCTTCTTCGCTTTCAGGATGCCACCCAGCATCAGTTAAGGCTTCATCGGCAGCACCCATTGCATATATAATAAAAGGATCAACTTTACGTTGTTCTTTTGGCTCCATATGCAAATCGGCATTAAAAGTACCTTCTGTGCCATCTCCTAAAGGAATACGAGCCGCGATTTGACAAGGAAGATCATCAACTTCAAATTCGCTAACGCGACGAACACCACTGCGACCCTCAAGAAGGCGCCTCCAGCTATGCTCCACATTGCCGGCCAACGGAGAAACCAATCCCATACCGGTAATGACGACACGCCTCATGCTTCCAACCCTGACTTTAATAATTATATTGATATTTTATGAAATAATTTGCCAACTATCACACAAAAAACTTTGACAACAAGATCAAGATAAAACTCTAAACAGCAGTATCTTTAATGTAATCTTTATTATTTTAAGTGCAATAGAGGCAAAATTATAGCGAGATTTTAAAGACAAAACTAAAAATTATGTCTTTAAAACAATATTATGCTGAAGCCTTGTCGATGAACTTTACCGCATCGCCAACGGTCAGAATTGTTTCTGCCGCATCGTCGGGGATTTCTACACCGAATTCTTCTTCAAAAGCCATTACCAGCTCAACTGTATCAAGGCTATCTGCGCCTAAATCATCGATGAAGCTTGCACCTTCGCTTACTTTATCTGCATCTACACCAAGATGTTCAACAACGATTTTCTTGACGCGTTCTGCTGTATCACTCATGTCGGATCCTCGACTTTTATTGTTTTCCCTGCCATAGTTAACGGCACGGGGTCATCTAATCAAGCAATAGATACAATTTCAACAATTTTGTAAAAATGCATCCTGTGAATATCCCTTTACGGGAGTGAACCGATTTTAAAAATCGCATTCAAGCGCCGCCATTACCATGGTAAACGGCCACACGTAAAGTAATTTTAACACATATTTAATTTTTCTTACATGTTATCTTCAAAAAAACACCAAAACAACGGTATTTTTTCATATATTTATTTTCAATTTTAAGATCTGCAATTGAGATAGCTACTCTTCATGATGAAAATAAATAAAAAATTGATTAAATCATCGCCATACCACCATTGATATGCAATGTTTGACCTGTAATAAAAGAGGCCTCATCACTTGCCAAATAAACAGCAGCAGCGGCAATATCTTCACTTTGCCCCATGCGTTTCATCGGAATTGCTGACATAATTGTATCTGTTTGTTTCTCATTAAGCTTATCTGTCATAGCCGACTCGATAAATCCTGGAGCAATAGAATTCACCGTCACATTACGACTGGCAATTTCTTGTGCTAATGATTTCGAAAAACCGATAACACCTGCTTTGGTCGCACAGTAATTTGTCTGTCCTGGATTGCCAGTCACACCAACAATCGATGAAATATTTATAATACGACCAAATCGACGACGCATCATTGAATGTGCCAATTCACGCGTTAATGTAAAGACCGCTGTTAAATTAACTGCCAAAACACTATCCCAATCTTCATCGCTCATGCGCACAAACAAACCATCGCGCGTGATACCAGCATTATTGACCAAAATATCAATACCATCCATTTCTTTTTCTGCATCCTGCGCCAATGCTTTAACCGTTTGCCTATCAGATAAATTTGCTGGAAATATATAAGAATTCTTTTTTAAATCATCGGACAATTTTTTTAGTTTTTCTTCGCGTGTACCATGCAAACCAACAATTGCCCCTTGCGCATGTAAAGCACGTGCAATCGCCTCACCAATACCACCTGTTGCTCCCGTTATAAGTGCTTTACGCCCTTTGAGTTCAAACATTTTTATTTCCTTTACGATTATACCTTTAGCGTCTTCAACGCATTTTCTATTTCTTCACCACGACCAACCGTCATTGCATTGAGATTTTTGTCAATTCGTCTTGTAAGGCCCGTCAAAACTTTACCTGCACCTACTTCAAAAAGTGTTTCCACATCATTTAAACCAAACCACTCAACCGTTTCACGCCATCTGACACGTCCAGTAACTTGGTGCACCAATAATTCAATAATCCTTTTAGGATTATTTTCAGGCACAACCGTTACATTAGGAATAAGTGGTACACAAGGTGCCGTTTTATTGACATCATGGAGGGCATCATTCATTGCATTTGCAGCAGGTTGCATTAAACTTGAATGGAATGGCGCAGAAACGGGCAATAAAAGTGCTCTTTTCGCACCTTTTTCAGAAGCACGTTCAACGGCTTTTTTTACAGCAGCCGTTTCGCCTGATATGACCAATTGACCGCCACCATTATCATTGGCAATTTCGCAGATACCCTCTCCCAAAACGCTTCTACAAATTTCCACAACGCATTGCTCATCCAATCCAATAATGGCTGCCATGGCCCCTTCACCAACGCCTACAGCTTCTTGCATAGCGTTACCGCGCAGTCTTAACAAACGTGCTGTATCCGCAAGGCTAAACATACCTGCCGCGCAAAGGGCAGAATACTCCCCTAAAGAGTGGCCAGCAACAAAAGAAACTTTTGATTTCATATCAAGACCCTGTGCTTCCATCACACGAATAATAGCCATTGAAACAGCCATAAGGGCGGGTTGTGCATTTGCTGTCAAAGTTAAAGTTTCTTCAGGTCCTTCAAACATTAAAGTTGACAGTTTTTCTCCTAATGCATCATCCACTTCTTCAAAAACCTGTCGCGCTTCAATAAAATTATCACTTAAGGTTTTTCCCATACCCACTGACTGACTGCCCTGACCTGGAAATATAAAAGCAACGACCATAATAATTTCTCCTTGTTTAAAAACTGGATTGTTTAAAAACTCATTATAAAATTCTTGACCAAACAATGAGTTGTAAGTCAAGCACACAAGAATTGTTCATCCGTTATCTCCGCTTTAAGGGAGGAAGCATAATGATAAAAGATGGAATAAACCTAAGAGCATATCGAACTACGAAAAATGTAATAATTATACCTAAAATAACACCACCTAAAACATCGAAAGGATAATGAACACCTGTAAAAATACGCCCCCAACATGTCAATAATGCTAGTATAAGGGCCAATTTAAACGCTTTACGATAATGAAAACAACATAAAACAGTACTATAAGCCGCAAAGATTAAAGCGTGATTGCTTGGAAAAGAGGCATTTTCCTTATGTTGAATAAGCGCACGACCTAAACCCACGACAAATGGACGCGGACGAAAAGCGACCTGCCCAATCAGAAAACTACAAACCAATCCTACCACCACCGCAATTAAAACAGCTATCGCTGCACGTCTTTCTATTTCACCTCCTAGTAGCCACAAAACAATTAAATGCAATGGTATGAAATAAATTAGATATTTTGCACAAAAAATTCCTACCCAACTTATTACTGTCCATGTGTTTTGATCGGCTGTAATAAGCATAAAAAGTTGATTATCAATGTGTTCTAAAAAATTCATAGTATCATTTCACTCAAAGAGATTTTCTGGCGCTTCTTAAGCTTTAAGGCTATTTTTTGATAATTTGCGATATAGTGTTTGGTTTTTTATGTCAAAAACGCAATTTTTAATAATCTTATAAAGAGTGATTCTTATCCGTCACGAAAAAAATAAAATGTGAATAACACGATGCAAAACGTTTAGCGTTCTATTTTCATATCACATTCTTATAATATATTGATCTTTTTACATGAATCACCTATTTTTATCATCGCCCCTTGTTATATTTATCAATAGGCTTGCCATTTTTATAAACACGCTGTAAAGAAGCCTTATTCGCTGTCATATTTGGCTGGGGGTTGAACGGAGGGTCGTAATAACGACACGGAGCAAAATGCTTCACGCCTCCCGTGTCTCCGCTCTCGAATGTCTCGAAGTTTTGCGCCCTTTCTTCTTGGTTTTTTCCAACAAGACAAGTCGCAGAGGCTCTGCGTCAAATGTGACAAAATTAATAGAAGAAAGGCAAAACAATGGCTCTTTATGAACATGTATTTCTTGCCCGACAAGATATTTCACAGCAGCAAGTTGATCAGCTTGTAGAACACTACAAGGGAATCATTGAAAGCAATGGTGGATCAGTCGGACGTATTGAAAATTGGGGATTACGTACCCTTACCTATCGTATCCGCAAAAATCGTAAAGCTTATTATACTTTAATGAATATTGATGCACCTTCTGCAACAATTTCAGAGGTTGAGCGCCAAATGCGCATTAACGAAGATATTTTGCGCTATATGACAATTCGTGTTGAACAACATGAAGAAGGACAATCTGCAATGCTTTCACGCCGTGATCGCGATGAGCGTTTTTCAAAAGATGATGAACGTCCACGTCGTCCACGTCGCCAACGTGAAGATGATACTGTTGAAGGAGAAGCATAATGGTTGATGTTAATCAAATGCCGGCACGTCGACCTTTTCATCGTCGTCGCAAAACTTGCCCTTTCACAGGCCCTAATGCACCTAAAATTGACTATAAGGACGTAAAATTGTTGCAGCGTTATATTTCTGAACGCGGTAAAATTGTTCCTTCACGCATTACAGCAGTAAGCCAGAAAAAACAACGTGAGCTTGCAAAAGCTATTAAACGCGCACGTTTTTTAGGTTTATTACCTTATGTTGTTAAATAATTAAAACGTTTTCACGTGGCTGATATTTCAGTCACGTGAAAACTTTACGAAACTAATAAACCATAAAAGTGTCATCTTTTAAATTTTATGTCATTCATTTATTCAAGTTGGAGCGTATTACGCCCCTAACTGCTTTGCAGGACAGCGAAAATGCCACATGCCAATCAACAAGGAAATCTCATAGGAATTCTTGCAGGACTTATTACCACTGCTATAAGCATGGCTGTGACAAGTCTTTTTTTTCTAAGTCCTTCATTCTCATTATTATTAGGCTGTTTTATCTCTTTGCCAATATTCGTTGTAGCTTTTGGCTGGGGAACAAAATCGAGCATCATTGCTTTAATGTCGGCGACAATAATTTTTGCGATTGCCCGTAATATTTCTTTTAGCCTTGGATTTTTATTTTTATTTTTTCTTCCTGCTGTTTATGCTTCATGGCTTTTAGGGCTTGCTCAAACAGATGATAAAAGCCAAAAGATACATTGGTACCCGCTTTCTAATGCCATTTTTTTATTGACAAGTTTTGTATCAATTATTTGTATTTTAGTGGCTGCGTATTTTCTCAACGATCCTTCAATGGCCGTTTTAGCAGAAAAAGTCTTTGCCCTTTTTAACAACACAATACAGCAGAATTTCTCTTTAAGTGAAATAGAAATAACAAATTTTAGAAATAGTTTTATTGCCAATTTTGTGCCTCTTTTAGCGTTTGTAATCGCTATTTATAGTCTCATATTTCTTCTAGTAAGCCTTTATTTTTCTTTAATAACTGCGCAAAAAATGAAGCGCTTAGCACGTCCTCGTGATGATTGGCCGAAAAACTTTCGTCTTCCTAAAGTGGGGCTTTTGGTTTTTGGTTTGGCATTTATTGCCAGTTTTTTTCAAATCAATCCCTTTATTGACCTGATAGCAATCGTATTTAACGCAACATTTTCTCTTGTCATATCGATAAGCGGTCTTGCTTATTTGCACAATATAACGCGTGGAATTAAAGGGCGTATAGTCATTTTGACGTTTATTTATATTGCCCTTTTCACCTTTGTTTTTGCAGTGCCAATCTCCATACTTCTTCTAATGCTTGGCGTTTGGGCCACATTGCAGCATCAAAAAGAGACACTTCAACAATAACTTATTTTATTTGAAAGGAAAAAATATGGATGTTATCCTCTTAGAACGTATCGCCCGCCTTGGACAAATGGGCGACGTTGTCAGCGTTAAAGATGGTTATGCACGCAATTTTCTTTTGCCACAAGGCAAAGCACTTCGTGCGAACGCAGCCAATAAAACACATTTCGAATCACAACGTGCACAACTAGAAGCACGTAACCTTGAGCGTAAAAATGAAGCACAACAGGTTGCTGATAAACTTGATGGCAAATCGTTCATTGTTGTTCGTTCTGCAGGTGAAACAGGGCAGCTTTATGGTTCTGTTTCTACACGTGATATTTCTGAAATTATTACTGCCGATGGATTTTCAGTTGGTCGCAACCAAGTGGAACTTAATCATCCAATTAAAACCATTGGCTTACATACAATCACATTAAGCTTGCATCCAGAAGTTGATGTGACCGTTACGATTAATATCGCTCGTTCAACAGATGAAGCTGAACGACAAGCAGCAGGTGAAGATTTAACATCAATTGACGCGATTTATGGTATTGAAGAACAGCCTTTATCTGAAGAAATCGATGATGAAATTGAAGAAGAAAATGCATCTGAAGACGATTAAACATTAAAACGCGTTCATAAATCGTTTTCATTAAAAACAGCTTTTTAAAACTATAAAATTATATAATTTTTTATAAAGTCACTAAAAAATGAACACACCCATTCAAAAGAATGGGTGTTTTTTTATTTTCTGCCATTTGATCGCTTGAGTTTATCATAAGTTCTCTTAATATTTAATTTGGGACGCGCACTATGCGTTAATGATTTAGAGAGTGAATATATAGGGACGATATAAATGTTTGCACTGTTAAAAACTGCTGCCGGCCACATTATTTCTAAAGGCAATCTTTCAATAACGGATAGTAATGGTGCCACTTATCGGTTTGGGGATAATACAGGTACACCGATACACATTCGTTTCACATCTACAAAATGGGAACGTGAAGTCGCTCTTGACCCGGCACTTAAGCTCGGTGAAGCTTATATGGAGGGTGGATTTGAATTTATCACAGGGGATATATATTCACTGCTCGAAGTCATTTTTGAAAGCACGGGGCAAAATGCAGAGAATCAAGTCTGGATGCGTGCGCTTTCTTTTTTGCGCACAGCAACCAAGCGTTTCGCGCAAATGAATACGCTTAACCGTTCTGCACGCAATGTCCGTCATCATTATGATTTATCTAGTGAACTCTATGATCTCTTTCTTGATCCAGATCGGCAATATTCTTGTGCTTATTTTGAAACACCACAAATGAGTCTTGATGAAGCACAATTGGCCAAAAAGCGTCATTTAGCAGCAAAACTTCAAGTTGAAAAAGGCGAAAAACTTTTAGATATCGGTTGCGGTTGGGGTGGTCTTGGTCTTTATATGGCAAAAATTCTTGGCGCTGAAGTCACAGGGGTCACTCTGTCTCATGAACAACATACGATTGCCAATCAACGTGCAAAAGATGCAAAATTAGAGCATCAAGCCAAATTTCTCTTACAAGACTATCGTACACTTGATGACCAATATGATAAAATAGTTTCAGTCGGCATGTTTGAACATGTAGGCATTGGCCATTTCAAAGAATATTTTAGTCATGCCAAACGTCTTCTGAAGCCCAATGGTCGCTTTGTACTGCACTCTATTGGCCGTTCAGGAGAACCTGGCGCAACAAATCCTTGGATTGCCAAATATATTTTCCCCGGTGGCTATATTCCCTCCTTATCAGAAGTTATTCCTGTAATTGAAAAAAGTGGTCTTGTTATTACCGATATTGAAATATTAAGATTGCATTACGCCGAAACGTTAAAAGCTTGGCGTTATGCATTTTTAGAGCATTGGGATGAAGCAAAAGCGCAATATGATGAACGGTTTTGTCGTATGTGGGATTTTTATCTTGCTGCCTCTGAAAGCGCTTTTCGTTGGCAAGGTATGATGAATTTCCAGATCCAGCTTGCGCATAAACAAGATGCAGTACCTTTAACGCGCGATTATATCATGCAAGAAGAAGTTCGATTGCGTAAGATTGACAATGATCCAACATTGAATATTTTTACAATTCATCATCAGAAAAAACCAATGCCAGTTAAAGATGATTCTCGTCAGACAAAAGCGATCAAACCCGCTTCAAGCAATAAAAACCCTCAGCGCACAGCAAAAACGTCTGATGTAAAAACGACAAAAAATACGGCGACGAAACCAACAAAAACCAAACAAAAAACTGCTTCATCAGCTAAAACTGGAACAACCAAAAGGACCAGTACAACAAAAAAAGTAACACCAATTCAAAAAACAAAATCCGTTAAAAAAATAGAAAATGTATAATCATATTCTGATGAGAAGCTTTGTTAAAAAATACAGTAGAATAAAGATGGTGTGCTTTTATAAAGCATGCTGCTTTATGATAAAAAATAATAGCGCGTTTTTATACGATTACGCTTATAAATCTTTTAAAAAAAACTTATAATAAGTTAATTTTATTTTTATAAAGTAAGAAACGAGATCCCTTAAAGCAGAAAATATGCTATAGGTTTCATATCTTATAATGCGCGTAATTTAATATTTCTGAAAGACACAACGTGGAAGCCAAACTTCTTAATATTGCTCAAAAACATAGCGACGAAACACCTGCTTTTAGGCAGGTTCCCCATAATATTGAAGCTGAACAGGCCTTATTAGGGGCTATTTTGTTTAATAATGATGCACTTGATCGTGTTTCTGATTTTCTAAAGCCCTTTCATTTTTTTGAACCTTTACATCAAAAAATTTATGACGTCTTAAATGAAACCATAAAGCTTGGCAAAACAGCCGATCCAGTTACGATAAAACCGTTTTTGCCATCTGAAGAAAAAGTCGGCGATATTACTGTTTATAATTATGTTGTTCGTTTAACCACAGAAGCTGTGACGATTATCAATGCGGAAGATTATGGACATGTGATTTATGATCTCTATACACGCCGTTCATTGATTGATTTGGGCAATCAAATTGTTAATACCGCCTTCGATTCCATTGTGGATCTGTCGCCCGCAGAACAGATAGAGACAGTTGAACAACGACTGTTTACCCTTGCAGAAACAGGAAAATATGGTGGAGGTTTTGAAAGTTTCAAAGATGCTATACAAAAAGCCATTGACATGGCGGGCGCTGCAAAAAAACGCTCATCGCGTCTTTCAGGAATTCCAACACATATTAAAAAACTTGATGAACAAATGGGCGGCTTGCAACGCTCTGATCTTATCATATTGGCCGGACGTCCAGCGATGGGAAAAACCTCATTGGCTACAAATATAGCATTTAATATTGCCAATGCTTGCGTTCAAAAGAAAGACGGAAAAGACTCAAACGATGAGAATGAAGGCGGTGTGGTTGGATTTTTCTCACTTGAAATGTCTTCAGAACAATTGGCAACGCGTATCATTTCTGAACAAGCAGAAGTTTCATCGTCAAAAATACGCCGAGGCGATATTTCTGAAGATCAATTTGCAAAATTATTACGCTCAATGAATCGATTGCAAAAAGCACCACTTTATATTGATCAAACAGGGGGGATTTCTATTGCGCAATTGGCTGCAAGAGCACGCCGCCTTAAACGGCAGCACGGATTAGATGTCTTGATTATTGATTATGTCCAACTCATGACAGGTAGCTCAAAACGTGCATCAGACAATCGTGTGCAAGAAATTACTGAAATCACGACAGGTTTAAAAGCACTTGCAAAAGAACTGAATGTTCCCATCATCGCTCTCTCTCAGCTTTCACGTCAAGTTGAATCGCGTGAAGATAAACGTCCTCAACTATCGGATTTGCGTGAATCAGGTTCGATCGAACAAGATGCCGATGTGGTTTTATTTGTTTATCGCGAAGAATATTATCTAAAAAATAAAGAACCAAAGCTTGGAGGAGAAGAACATTTAAAGTGGCAAGCGGATATGGATGAGATTTTCGGCAAAGCTGAAGTCATTGTCGCCAAACAACGTCATGGTCCAACAGGAACTGTACGCCTTGCTTTCCAAGCTGAGTTTACAAGATTTACTGATCTTGTTGAAAATGATCATTTACCAGAGCAATTTGGCTAATTTTTATGGCTAAAAATCGCATTCAATTTATTTGCCAAAATTGCGGCACTGTCCATTCAAGATGGGCAGGTAAATGTGATGCATGTGGCGAATGGAACACATTGGTTGAGGAAGATTTAACCAGTGGCATTGGCAGTGGTCCATTAAAGAATATAAGAAAGGGGCGCGCCGTTGCTTTAACAACACTTTCAGGTGATATTGAAGATGCACCACGGATAAAATCAGGTATTAATGAACTTGATCGTGTTACGGGAGGCGGTTTCGTACGAGGCTCAGCACTGCTTGTAGGAGGAGATCCCGGCATTGGTAAATCAACATTATTAACTCAAGCTGCAGCTGCATTGTCACGGCAAAATCATAAAGTGATTTATGTTTCAGGGGAAGAAGCCGTCGCCCAAATAAGATTGAGAGCGCAACGTTTGGATGCAAGTGATACAAATGTTGAGCTTGCAGCAGAAACAAATGTTGAAGACATTTTAGCGACACTTTCACAAACCAAACGCCCTGATTTGGTGATTATAGATTCGATACAAACTCTTTGGTCAGATAGAGCTGAGTCAGCCCCAGGAACGGTAACGCAAGTGCGTACAGGTGCGCAAGCGATGATTCGCTTTGCCAAGCAAACAGGTGCTGCAGTCGTCCTTGTCGGTCATGTCACAAAAGATGGACAAATTGCTGGTCCACGTGTGGTTGAGCATATGGTGGATGGCGTTTTATATTTTGAAGGCGAAGGGGGGCATCATTATCGTATTTTGCGCACAGTCAAAAATCGTTTTGGTGCCACAGATGAAATTGGCGTTTTTGAAATGTCAGACAAAGGTTTGCGTGAGGTTTCTAATCCTTCTGAACTTTTTTTAGGTGAACGCAATGAAAAATCCCCTGGTGCTGCTGTTTTTGCGGGTATGGAAGGAACACGGCCCATTTTAGTAGAAATTCAGGCTCTTGTCGCCCCTTCAACACTTGGAACACCGCGTCGTGCAGTTGTAGGATGGGACAGCAATCGACTTTCTATGATTCTTGCCGTTCTTGAAGCTCATTGTGGTGTGAGGTTTGGACAACATGATGTCTATTTAAATGTTGCAGGTGGCTATCGGGTAAGCGAACCTGCGGCCGATCTTGCTGTTTCAGCGGCACTTGTGTCTTCAATCGCTGGCATTGCTCTTCCAACCGATCATGTTTATTTTGGCGAAGTGAGTTTATCTGGCGCGGTTCGTGCTGTTTCCCATGCCACACAAAGATTAAAAGAAGCGCATAAACTTGGATTTAAAGGGGCAATTTTACCATCCATCACACTAGAAACGAAAACTTCATCATCCCTTAATCTTAAAGATTTTTCTGATCTTCCTGAATTGGTCGCAATGATTGCTGCAAAGCGCACCTAATCTTTAATAGAATTTTTTGTAAAAATAGCGTATATATTTCATATTATACAACAATGGAACTGGCGTCTATGTAACGATCTTATTTACTTATATCAAATTTCTCATACTAAAATTAACGGTGCTATATTGTCTATCATTTTAAATAAAAACTTTAAAACACGTTTTTTAAGCAAAACACATTTTTAATATCGACGCTCTAACACAACAATTATTCGTCATGACTATCATCTGTGAGTGATAAACATTTTACGAACGAATACACTTTTATCACGGATGCAGGTCAAAGATTGGATATGAGGTTCATGAGGATAAACGTGTCTTCCTCTTGTCACAACGCAAAAAATATTGATAGTGCTGTTTATTCATCCAATTTTAAATAGAGCGTGTTGAGCGATATATATCTTCTATTTTAATAGGCTGAATTTATTAAATGTAAGGAAAAACGAATGTTCATGACTGGACTTGATGGTATCTTCATAGCTGTAATTTTGATTTCGGCCTTTTTAGCTATGCTTCGTGGCTTTTCGCGTGAAATATTGTCCCTTATTTCTTGGGTTGTTGCGGCCATTGCTGCGGTGTTTTTATATAAATATCTTCTTCCTTACGTTAAACCTTATCTTTCAAATGATATAATTGCGCTCATTGCAACTATGCTCATCATCTTTATTATTACCTTTGTCATTGTTTCGGTCGTCACAATGAAAATAGCAGATGTTATTATCGACAGTCGTATTGGTGCAATTGATCGCAGCTTTGGATTTGTCTTCGGCATTATTCGTGGCATTTTCATTATGGTTATCGCTGTGCTTCTTATTAATCTTTTGATCAAACCAGAAGATCAATCTGCTTGGATTTCTCAGGCAAAAACAAAACCCATGCTTGATTCTTTAAGCTTAAAGATTGTAAATATTTTACCAAAAGATCCCGATTTTTTCTTTGATTATCTACAAAAGAAACATACATAACAAAAATCTGAAAATCTTTTATAAAAAAAATAATATATGCAATGAATTTTTACGGATTTGCTTCTATTGATCTTAATTATATGTTATAAATTATTTTTAACATCTGCTTTGGAAGGTCGCGATGTCAAAGAATGATTTATCCCATAATAATTTTTTTCTTGATGATGATACACTCCATGAAGAATGTGGTGTCTTTGGCATTCTTGGTCACGACGACGCATCAACACTAACCGCACTTGGTCTTCATGCCTTGCAACATCGTGGACAAGAAGCCGCGGGTATTGTTTCTTATCATGACAATGCGTTCCATCTTGAAAAGCATATGGGACTTGTCGGTGATCATTATACAGATCCCGTCACACTTGCACGCCTTCCAGGAAATCGTGCGATTGGCCATACACGCTACTCCACAACAGGTGAAACAGCTTTACGCAACGTTCAGCCGCTTTTTGCTGAGCTTGAAGTTGGGGGGATAGCTATTGCACATAATGGTAATTTAACCAATGCTCTCACCCTTCGCCGTGAACTGATCGCCTCAGGTGCCATTTGTCAGTCAACATCTGATTCAGAAGTGGTTCTTCATCTTATAGCACGATCGCGCCACAAATCTTCATCGGACAGATTTGTTGATGCCATGAATCAAATTGAGGGTGGCTATGCGATGCTTGCTCTTACGCGCACAAAATTGATTGCCGCACGTGATCCTATCGGTATTCGACCGCTTGTTATGGGAGAACTTAACGGAAAACCTATTTTTTGTTCAGAAACATGTGCGCTTGATATTATTGGCGCGAAATTTATTCGCGATGTTGAAAATGGTGAAATCATCATATGCGAGATACAAAAAGACGGTGAAATCACCACGACTATTATTAAACCTAAAGATCAACAACTTAAAAAACCTTGTTTATTTGAATATGTCTATTTTGCGCGTCCTGATTCGATTGTCGATGGGCGAAGTGTTTATGATGCACGCAAAAATATGGGTAAAGAATTAGCTGAAGAATCGCCTTGTTTGGGCGATGTTGTTGTTCCTGTACCAGATGGTGGGACGCCAGCAGCAATTGGCTATGCTCAAAAAAGCGGCATTCCATTTGAACTTGGCATTATACGCAATCATTATGTTGGACGAACCTTTATCGAACCGACACAACAAATCCGTGCTTTTGGGGTTAAACTCAAACATTCAGCCAACCGTCCTGTTATTGAAAATAAACGCGTTGTTTTAGTCGATGATTCAATTGTACGCGGCACAACGTCAGTTAAGATTGTTCAAATGCTGCGTGAAGCTGGGGCGCGTGAAGTTCATATTCGGGTTGCGAGCCCAATGATATTCCATCCAGATTTTTATGGTATAGATACACCAGAGGCAGACAAGCTTCTTGCCAATCAATATCCTGATTTGCAATCAATGTGTGATTTTATTGGTGCTGATTCATTAGAATTTTTATCGATTGATGGGCTTTATCAAGCTGTAAGTGGCGAAAAACGCAACAACGAAAATCCGCAATTTACTGATCATTATTTTACGGGCGATTATCCGACACCGTTAATCGATCAAGACAGTTTTAATAATGTGCATAAACTTTCAGTTTTACGAAGCAGTCGATAATGTCTTTGTGTCATTCTTTTGATTTAAAAGGACGGCTAGCGCTTGTCACTGGTGCGTCTCGTGGTATTGGATATCAACTCTCTTTAGAATTTGCAAAAAGAGGTGCTCATATTATTGCTGTTGCGCGTAGCATTAAGGGATTGGAAGAACTTGACGATGCAGTGAAAGAATGTGGATCCAGTACAACACTTGTTCCATTAGACTTGCATGATATGGCAGCTATAGATCTTTTAGGAGAAAAAATAGCAAAGCGTTGGGGTAAGCTTGATATAGTCGTAGCCAATGCTGGCGTTTTAGGAACAATTGCGCCAATTTCACATGTTGAAGCTCCTATCTTTGAAGAAGTTTTTACTATCAATGTGACAAGTCAATGGCGTCTCATTCGAACAGTTGAGCCACTCTTGCGTCATTCCGATAAGGGACGGGCAATCCTTTTATCATCAGGCGTTGCACATTCTGCAAGAAGCTTTTGGGGGCCTTATGCGGCATCAAAAGCGGCCCTCGAAGTCATTGGACGGTGTTGGGCCGATGAATTAAAACAAACACCGATAAAAATTAATTTAGTTAACCCCGGCGCAACACGAACAGCTATGCGTGCAGCGGCTGCACCAGGAGAGGATCCAGAAACTTTGCCAACGGCCGAGGAAATAGCTGTAAAAATTGCTCAATTGGCTTCTCCACATTTACAAGAGACAGGTTGTTTATTTGATGCAAGAAAAAATTGCTTTTTACAGTATAAAAGTCCTGAATAATAAATTGTATCATGACCACAAATAAAATGATTAGATTTAAAATTGCTTTAATCAAATATTTAAAACAGCAATCGGTTTAAATTTATGGTCATGTTAAAATAATGTATATTTTTCATCGTTCATAACATGCCTAGAATAGGCGCTGAATATAATTGTATCTAAAATTATTCAGTGCTACACTAAAAATTGCAATCACAAGGTCAATATTACCATAATGTATTATTGTAGATCGTTGCTGTCCTTAAAAAAGGATTGGACATTATTGATTATTTATTAATTTTTTTCAACCACATCATTATCTTTTTGTTGTTCTTTTAATTTTTCAAAAATTGCACGCTTACGATAAGATATAAGGCTTATAGGAAGAAAGATGATATAAGAAAATGCTGTTATTAAAAGTGTTTGCCACGTATAAGTGGCAAGAAACCCAACATAAATCACAATGATCAACATGATAGGAATAACAAGATCACGTCTTAATTGTTGTCCAATATTTTTACCATTCCATACTGGCAATCGGCTCACCAATAAAAATGCAATAAAAACCGTATAAAGACTAAAAAATAAAGCCCAACCCAATCCAGGATCCAATCCAAGACTACCAAGATAAATTGGTAAAAGCACCAAAAGAGCACCCGCAGGTGCTGGAACACCAACAAAATAATCTTTTTGCCAATCAGGCATATTGACATCTTCTAACATCACATTAAACCGCGCCAAACGCAAACAACACGCGATACAATAAACAAGTGCTGCTACCCAGCCTACTTGATGTGCTTGATCAAGAACGTAAGAATAAACGACTAAAGCAGGGGCTACGCCAAAATTGACAACATCTGCCAAGGAATCCATTTGCGCACCAAAGGGTGAGCTGCCGTTCATTAAACGCGCAATTCGACCATCCAAACCATCTAAAATAGCCGCCAAAAGCACCATTAAAATAGCCGATTCAAAGCGATGTTCAAATGCCAATCTTATGCCACTCACACCAGCACAAATGGCAAGTATCGTGATGACATTTGGAATGACATAACGCATTGGTATGAGAGAGCGGCGGCGATGCTCCTCATCACTTCTATGGCCATCAGGATCAAAAGGTGGAAATGGCGAAGGGGTCTCCATTATATTATTTAGTCCAATCTAAAGTCTTTGATTGTAGCACTTGTATCGAAAGATGCAAAAACAGTTTCTCCTGCAATCGCTTTTTGCCCTACGGCTACGCGTAACTGAGCTTCACGCGGAAGATAAACATCCAATCTCGAACCAAAGCGAATAAGCCCAAAACGTTGACCTGCAACAACCAATTCATTTTCTTTAGACCAGCTAAGAATACGACGGGCAACAAGACCCGCAACTTGAACAACGGCCACATCACCATGATCTGTTTCAATCAAAAAACTATGGCGTTCATTTTGATCACTGGCTTTATCAAGCTCAGCATTATAAAATTTACCAGGCTTATAAATAATGGAATGAACCTTACCATCAATTGGGATACGATTAATATGACAGGAAAAAACATTCATAAATACTGAAACACGGATCATCTCATCATCTAACCCTAACTCTTCTGGAGGGGAGAAAGGACCGACGTAAGAAATTATTCCATCAGCAGGACTTATGACCAAGTTTGGATCAATGGGTGTGACACGTTGAGGATCACGAAAAAAATAAATGCACCAGATTGTTAAGACCAAACCAACCCAAAAAAGAGGAGCCCAAAGCCAACCAAGAATGAGGGAGACAACAAAAAAAGCTGCTATAAATGGATAACCTTCCCTATGGATAGGCGCAAAACTATTGCGAACTGATTTAACTATACTCATGTCGGAACCTATTGAATAATTTGAAATGTTTTCATCACATGAAGTTGTGTTTCGCTTTCTTGTACTCAATCTATAAACAAAAAACTACTTAATTAGTTCATACTTATTAAGAATACACAGCCATTCTTTTTTATAATATCAAACCACAACCAAAAGAACCTCTGATAAAGAGAACAAATAGAACTGGTTGAATAAAATGAAATCTTTCGCGCAATCTTTCAAACATCCATATTCATTTATTTCATAATTTTAAAAGAATAAAACTCAACATATCACGGCACGATAGAGCGACAACATTTCATTCAGACAATCATATACGTTTGGATTTATGACACGAGATTAAAATCTTTTTTCAATACTGTTTTAAAATTTTTATATGAAAAACATCTGTAATCAAAACAATTCATCTTTAGTTTTGAAAGGAGTAATCATTCCCAACTCATCGTCTTGACGCATTTGACGCAATTTTTCTTCAGCTTTAATAACTTCAAGTTGTTTATTCCACATAGAGGCATAAAGTCCGCTTTTTTTCAATAAAACATCATGTTTTCCGCGTTCTATAATTCGTCCCTGTTTCAATACCAATATTTCATCAGCATTAACGACAGTTGAAAGACGGTGGGCAATAACCAATGTCGTTCGTCCTTGACTTACAATATCCAATGCATTTTGAATTTCTTGTTCAGTCGCCGTATCCAAAGCAGATGTGGCTTCATCCAAAATTAAAATGGGAGGAGATTTTAACAGGGTACGAGCAATTGCCACTCTTTGTTTTTCACCACCTGATAATTTCAAACCGCGCTCGCCAACCATTGTTTGATAGCCATCAGGAAGCTGTTCAATAAAATCACTAATTTGTGCCATTTGAGCAGCCTTATAGACGTCTTCATCGGTTGCATCAGGACGTCCATAACGAATATTATAAGCAATTGTATCATTAAACAAAACCGTATCTTGCGGAACAATACCAATTGATTTTCTTAAACTTTCCTGTGTTACAAACCTGATATCTTGATCATCAATAAAAATCGCACCTTGCTGAACGTCGTAATAGCGAAACAATAAGCGGGAAAGTGTTGACTTGCCGGCACCAGAAGGTCCTACTATGGCAACTGTTTTACCAGATGGCACTTCAAAACTAACATCTTTTAAAATGGGTCGATTTTGATCATAAAAGAACTTTACTGAGTCAAATTTTATATCGGCCTTTACCACATCCAACTCTTTTGCATCAGGAGCATCTTGAACTTCTTGTTGCACATCGAGCAGATCAAACATAGCTTCAATATCCGTTAATCCTTGCCGGACTTCACGATAAATAGAACCAATAAAGTTTAATGGTATGGACAATTGCATCAACAAAGCGTTAATAAAAACAAAATCACCTAAGGTTTGTTGACCATTTATCACGGCATAAGCAGACATGGACATCATAATAGCCATGCCAATACCAAAAATAACAGCTTGGCCAAAATTCAACCACCCAAGCGAAATCCATGTTTTTGTCGCAGAGCGTTCATAATCGGCCATTGAGCTATCAAAACGTCGTGCTTCTAAAGCTTCATTGCCAAAATATTTAACGGTTTCAAAATTTAATAATGAATCAATCGCTCGAGAATTGGCTTGCGTGTCTGAGTCATTCATTTCACGGCGAATAGCAATACGCCAATTGCTAGCAGTAATTGTAAACCATGTATAACAAGCAACAGTAAGCGCAACAATCAAAAGATAAGACCACCCATAGCTTATATAAAACACCAATGCCGTCAAAATAAATTCGAAAAGCGTTGGCAATGTATTCAGTATGGTGAAACGAACAATGGCTTCGATACCCTTTGTTCCTCTTTCTATAACTCTTGAAAGCCCCCCTGTTCGCCGCTCCAAATGAAAACGTAAAGAGAGTTCATGCATATGAACAAAAGTTTTATAGGCTAATTGACGTACAGCATGTTGGCCTACTTTAGCAAAAAGTGCATCCCGAAGCTGATTAAGACCAGCTTGTAAGATTCGTGCCACATTGTAAGCTAAAACCATCATTATTGGAGCCGCTAATAGCGGTGGCAACCATGATGGTGGTGTATAATTGACATCCAGTGCGTTGGTTGCATATTTGAAGAAGTACGGAACAGCAATCAAAACCAATTTGGCGATTATAAGATAGAAAAATGCCCAAATCACGCGCATTTTCAAATCAGGTCGATGTGAAGGCCACATGTAAGGCCATAAATTATATAATGTGCGAATGGTTTCGCCAGAATCTCCCGAAACGGTTTTTAAAGTTTTGTTTTTTTTCATTGGGCTTTCACTAAGAACACAACAATAATGCGCTTATCCATAATTACTGTACTTGATCGATTGAGGGAATAATTAATTCCTGTCCTATAACAATTTGATTCTTATGTTTTAGCACATTGCGATTAGCGAGAAAAATTTTCTCGTCCAAACGACTATTACCGTAAATTTTTTGCGCCATTTTTGATAGACTATCCCCTTTTTTTACTTTTACAGTTCGAACCTGGCGATCATCTTGATAAACTTGATATATATTTTTATTTTGTTGTCTATGGAAAAACGGAATATCAATTGTTTGAACCGTTTCACCTTTAATATTGATATATTCCAGACGAATAATCATATCACCTGGCATCATCGTTAGTGAACGCGAAAATTTAAAATTTCCTAATGCGTCAATCTTTTCAGAGCCAATACGCGTATCTCCGAGGCTAACCATCACCAAAAAATCACTTGGACCACGTCCATCAATGCTCAAGCGATGATTTTGATAGTTTATACGATGAATATTAAAATCATCCTCAACATTTTGATTATGTCGAATAAAATGATTTGTGTCGGATATGATTTTGGGAGGTTCAGCTGGATCCTGCAACAACGCAATCATCAAGTCATTTCCTGCACCAAAAATCAATACAGTAACAGTTTGAGGTGAGGTGACTGATAATTTTCCATGTTCTATTGCACGTAATACAAATCGATATTGTCCTCTAGCAAGACGTTTATTGAATGTAATCGTAAAGGAACCTTGTGCATCCGATTGGGCTTCTCCTAATTTACGCGCTCCTTGCAAAAGTTCTACTTTTACATCAGGAGATGTTTTTCCCATCACAACGGCATAGTTCTTTTCATTTATAAAAAATTTTGAAAATTCAGGCACTACTATTTTTGATATTGACTGTGCGATACCTTGTTGCAGACCAACACAAAACATAAGCCCGCTAAGGACAAAAAAAATCGCAATGAATCGCATTATGTTTCGTTGAATAACCATGAGATATTTCCAATATTTTGTATCATGTTACATAATTTAAGAGTTTATTATCATAGACAATATAAAACTAATTTGTCATCAAACAACTCAAAATGTTGAAAAAAGAAACGTCAAATACTTAAAAACCAAAGAGTTAAATAGTGTAAAACTTGACGTTTTTTTTCTTTTACTTTAATTTTGTTTTATGAAAAAAATAAAATCAATATGTGTTTATTGCGGCTCTTCGTTAGGCAATAATCCTCATTATGTTGAAAGCGCATATAAACTTGGAACACTTCTTGCAAAAGCCGATATCCAATTGGTCTATGGCGGAGGTTCTAATGGAATTATGGGGGTCGTCTCTAAAGCTGTAAGAGAAAATGGTGGTAAAGTCATAGGAATTATACCACAATTTTTAATTAACATAGAAACCTCTCAAGATAAATTAAACGATGTTGATGAACTGATTATCACTGACAATATGCATCAAAGAAAACATCTTATGTTCGAACGTTCTGATGCTTTTATTGCACTTCCTGGTGGCATTGGAACCCTTGAAGAAATTGTGGAAATGATGACATGGGCGCAACTAGGGCGCCATAAAAAGCCGATGGCATTTGCGAATGTTGATAATTTTTGGGCACCCATCACCAAGCTTATTGATCATATGCAAAAAGAAGGTTTTATTCATACGCCAGAAAAAATAAATCCTCTTATGGTCATGGATATTACAATAATTTTAGAGTGTCTCAATCGTGAAGCCATCCGTTTAAATGCATTATCCTAAATTGTTACTCTATTATAATCTGTCAAATCATAGTTTAACATTTAAATGCTTTTCGAATGATAGATAGAGCACTTTTATAAAATATTGCACACCAATAGAATTACGCAGCTTTTAAACTCGACCATCTATAGATCATAAGACCAAGCCAAATAAAGGAAAAGACGGTCAATTGAATGCTTGAAATTGGTTCATGAAATAAAAATACAGCAATAAAAAATACAAAACTTGGTGTGATATCCTCCATCAATTAAAAAGTAATAAGATTGAGTTTTTGTGCACCTATGGCAAAAAGAAAAAATAGTATTGCTGTTAAAGGTCCTGCTAAAGTTAGCAAAATTTGTCTTGAACAGACCCATAGGCTAAATGATAATTTTCTATTGATAAAAATAAACAGCAACAGCAAGTATTGGTAATAATAACAAAAATGTCTCAAGGGCAAAACTTTGTGTTGGGCAATAGGAATAAGTTTTTACAAATTGCGCAAAATCCAAAAGTTAAAGGTAATAACAATGAAACCAAAGGCAGTCCTCCTACATGATAGGTCAAAATAAAAACAGCTATAATAGCAAGTGCTTCAGCGAACCACTGCCCCATTATAAGTGCTTCACGGAAGAAAAATAAAACCAATATAGCTTTAAAAAATTAGTGTTATTTAATAGCCAAATGCAGAATCTACAGCGTGATTATTGGTAATGACCCAAATATAAACGCTCTAATTAAGCTGATAAGAATCGAAGTAAGACAAACCATTCCAATGACAAAAAGAGATTTAATTGCATCTAATAAACTCTTCATATCTTTCATCAAAACCAGAATGAGCAAAATGGACGGTAACGACCATAAATGCGATGAGCCACAACTTCTATCATGGACATATGAGCAAGCATTTTCACATAAGTAGGAAAAAGCCCCATATGATATAAGCACCTAACGCTGCGCCAAATCCTGAAAATTTAGATGATGCACAAACATGACGCATTGATCGTGAGATATTAATTTTAAAAAAACGTTATTCTTCTCCATGATCGTTTCCTCCATAAACATTGAGCTTTAATTTTAAAGATATTTTTTAAAAAAACTAAATTTAAAAAAAATTTTAAAATGTTTACGTTGTTTTCTTATCTGGTACGAGAAACAATCCGCTGCGCATTTTACCATTTACGCCTTTTTCTTTATACCATTCTGCCGCAAATATGTCTTCAACTTTAGTATTGTGTTTTTTCATTTGTTGCTTTAGCCATGTTTTTGTTTTGCCAATTTCCTCTAAAGCACCTTCAATCACACATCCATTTTTAATAAGGATTGTAGAACTTTTATCGTCCTGTTTACGAATAACTGATAAATCGCCGTTCGATTCAAGTCTGGCGAAAGCGACTTCATGCAAACTGCATCCCTTAATTCTTAGCATGGTTGCAAGATCGCTCATATCAATATTCAATCTTTTAATTTCATCCATTTGATATTTTCCATCTAAAACAAGGGCGACATCGCCACCTGCAACAATACGATGAAAAAAAGTAGAGTGACGTCTCAAGACATTAATAATAATGATTAAAATTTGCCAGATTAGCAAAACGATTACCAATTCAATGACACTAATTTCAGGATTATAAATGACGCCACCAATGATACCTCCCATGACGAAATTGCTAATCAGATCAATTGGAGTCATTTGGCTTAAACTACCCCTGCCCGATGTTCTTAAAATAAGTAAAAAAACAGCCAGCCCCACACTGAGTTTTAAAGCAACATAACCATAAAGATAGATTTCTTCCATATATGCTTTACCCCATTTACTACCTTCAAACTGTCAATTTTTAATTTTTGGTTCCCACCGTGTGATTTTTTCTCCCGATTGCGGATCTTTTACATCTTGAAGAACAATATTTTTTAAAGCCAATTCATCACGAATTTGGTCCGCCTTTGCCCATTGTTTATCACGGATAAAATCCAGTCGCTGTGCAATTTTTTGTGAAATATAATCGGTATCCAATTCAATATCTTTTTTAAATAAAGGACACTCTTTTATTTTCACCCAATCTTCATGCAATAAACCAATCAATCTCAATCCATCACCTAATGCTTGTGCATCACCTTGTTTATAATATTGTCGTAAAAATGTGATAGCTTGAGATGTATTAAGATCCTCACTTAAAGCTTGTATAATATCCTCATTTTTTTCATAAAACTCTCGTTTAAACGTGCTCTGTCTTAAGAAGTGATACCAAGAATACAATTCTCTACTCGATTGCTCCAATCTTTGTGCAGTCCAGTTGAGAGGTTCACGATAATGAGTTTGAAGCATAGAAAATCGCGCGGCAAGTCCTGCCCATTGGTTTTTTAACACATTGTCCAACTGTTTTGGAAATTCCGCTAATTTCGTTTCAACAACATTTCGAATGGTTATAAAATTTCCTAAGCTTTTTGACATTTTCTGTCCTTCAACCTGCAAAAAACCATTATGCATCCAAAAATTAGCCATACGCTCCGCTCCAAAAGCAGAACAACTTTGCGCAATTTCATTTTCATGATGGGGAAAGACAAGATCTATTCCTCCACCATGAATATCAAACACATTAAGCGTTGGATCATCACATTGAAGTCCGCCGCCATAAGGCTGCAAAAGTTTTGCCATAGACATCGCTGAGCATTCAATATGCCAACCTGGCCGACCGTCAGAAACAATGCCAGCAGGTGATGGCCAACCTGGCTCATGATCACGTGAAGGTTTCCATAAAACGAAATCCATTTCATCACGTTTATAGGCGGCAACATCAACACGCGCACCTGCAATCATTTCATCAAGAGTGCGACGCGCCAATGCACCATAAGCAGGATGTTGTCCCATAGATGAAACAGAAAAAAGGACATGATCTTCAGCCACATAGGCGTGGCCTTTGTCAATCAAACGTTCAATCATCGTACGCATTTCATGTAAATGATCGGTTGCACGTGGTTGACTGGTCGGTGGCAAACATCCCAGTAAAGTCACATCATTTTGAAATTGTTTATTCGTATTTTCTGTAACTTTTTTTATCGCGTCATTGAGAGGAAGTTCTGGATAATCACGCTTAGCACGCGCATTTATTTTATCATCAACATCGGTAATATTGCGCGCATAGATCACATTTTGAGGGCCATAAATTGAACGTAAAAGACGAAACAAAATGTCAAAAACAATGACAGGACGTGCATTGCCAATATGCGCATAATCGTAAACAGTAGGACCACAAACATAAAGACGAACCTTTGTTTCATCAATCGGATGAAATTCTTCTTTTTTTCGCGTAAGCGTATTATAAAAGCGCAAATTCGTCATCATGTCTCTTTCAATATATGTCTTTGCTTTTTTTAAATTTTGCCATCACATAAAGAGTGACTAACGAGGTGAGATACCCTATTTTAAACTTTTACACTATGGCGAACTATGAACCCTATCGTTTGATCCCATATTATTATTTTCCAAGCTCTTTAAACAAAGAAAATTGGTTATCTTGATTATTTTTATCGAAAGCATTTTGTTCATCTATTGTGATTTTAACATGTGCATCCTCACCAAAATAATGAGGATCATTGATCTTGCGAGAAATGGGATAAATATCAAAATCTTCTCGTTGTGATTTCTCAAATATGTATTTTATTTCTGAAGGATGATAATTTCTCCAATCAAGCCAAAAATCAATATCCTCGTGATAGACCATGACAGGCATACGCCGATGAATATTGGAAAAAGGTGGCACGGCTTGGCGCGTTAAAATAGCGGCTGTGTCAATTTGCGAACCTTCTATACCACTCCATGCTTCCATAAGACCTGCAAAACCCAAAAGAGATTTATTTTTTCTGTGAATATAATAAGGTTGAGACAGTCCAAAAGAATTTTTTTTCCATTCATAAAATCCCGTTGCAGGAATAATAATGCGATGATACTTTAAGGCATTACGAAAAGATTTTTTTTCCATAACAGTTTCAGAACGAATATTCACTGTCAAAGGCCATTGATTAGGATCTTTGATCCAACTGGGGATAAATCCCCAACGCACCAAGCCAGAATCATATTTTCCTAAATTTGATTGCTTGCTGCGATAGGCTTCAGGTGATTTGATAATAATGATCGGTTGTGTTGGCGAAATATTCAAACGAGGAGGAAATTCTTGATCCATTAGTGCATCGAAAGTTTTTCCAACATCACTTGCCGTAGCGTTGAGCGCGAACCGACCGCACATTTTCATCTCCCTTAATAAAGTTCTTGTAAGCTATTTAGCAGTTCATTAACACTTGATCTATGTCAATCTATTTAAAAATTCCAGATAGAAAAAAAGCCGTCTCAGTTATCTGCAGGCACGGACCTCTCTTTCTTTTAATTAAACGTAAAAATAACCCTTATCAAAATTATTTAGCGTTTCCTGGTGGAAAAATGAAACATGGTGAAAGCGCAATCATTGCAGCTCAACGAGAATTATTTGAAGAAACACACTTAGGGACATCCAATCTTGCTTATGTCACAACTATCATTCAAAATGACAAAGATCAAAGCTTTGAAATCTTGGTTTATGAAGCTTTATCTTTCAAAGGTCGGGCAAAAGCTCAAGATGATGCAAAAGCACTTTATTGGTTATCCTTTAATGAAATGAAACAACATAATGTTATTCCTTCTGTCTTAGACATAGTAAAAAATTATTACGATAAAAAGAGTCTAAAACCTTGCATAAATATTTAAAATTTATCATTATTTTTATTTTTTGCTTAATGTGTTCACCACTTCAAGCGCAACAAAAAACACAGTATGATGCACAAATGTTGCGAATGGCAGAAATTTTAGGCTCGCTTCATTATTTGCGAAATTTATGCTCAACACCAACGACACAATGGCGTGATAAGATGGTGCAAATGATTGAAAAAGAAAATCCGAGTCCGGAACGACGTTCTCGACTTTATGCCGCATTTAATAATTCTTATCGATCGTTCTCACAAAATTATACCAACTGCACATCAGCCGCGCTCGAAGCTGATAAACGCTATATTTCAGAGGGCATAAAGCTGTCAAAAGATATGTTGGAGCGTTTTGGAAATTAACCCTTTTTAAATTTTTAAGCTGACATACAACTCAAATTTGATAAAATTGAAGGCTCTATTATAAAGTTATCATCAACGAGTCTTTTTATGAAGCATTCTCCAACAGACCTTGCCGCACTTATTGCTGAAGAACAAAAGCTTGCAGCAATCGAATATCAAACTGAAGCATGGGTAGGAGGACTTGCCAATGGTATTAAACCTGAAATCTTAGCGGAAGCAGCGCTTGATACCGCTTTACGACATTTACTCCGTAATCGCAATGAAAAACAGGCTTTAGAACTTTTATCTCTCATGCGGGATAAAGTTATTCAAGGCGATTTTATTGATAATAAATCGATTCAATAGAAAGTGTTACGTCTTTGAAAACATTTTATTTAATTCTTTTTATATTTTTATTTTCAGGATTTAGTGCTTTGGCACATTCTTATCATTTGGCTCTTAGGGATAATTCTGAAAATGCTTGGAATTATCATAAAGAAGATAAGCACAACACCACACAGCAGCCTCTTATTCCTCTTGATGCATTGGATAGTAAAACGGAATCAACATCACAAAATATCGAACCAAAGATTGAATATAATATCAATAAACTCCCTTTGGCTGTAAAAGAGATGCGCGAGAAAATCATTAAAGCGGCAAAAAGTGGACATATTGAAAATCTTAAACCTTTATTGGGAAGTCCAACTGATCCAACACAACTTTCTATAGTTGATGATGCAACGGATCCTATTCAATTTTTAAAAAAACAATCTGGTGATGGTGAAGGTTTAGAAACATTAGCGATTCTTATTGATCTTCTTCATTCAGGTTATGTCCATCTTGATGAAGGTAGTGAAGCAGATATTTATGTATGGCCTTATTTTGTTGCCCTTCCGATTGATACATTGACCAATCAACAATTGGTCGAATTGTTTCAAATTATGACGGCTGGTGATCTTGAACAAATCAAGGAAATTGGAACTTATGCTTTTTATCGCATTGGCATCACACCGAATGGACAATGGCGCTTTTTTATAACAGGGGATTGAAAAATTTAAGACGTTATTCTTATTTCTTGTTGCATTTCATAGACTTTAATAATGTCTATAAATCTAAACTGCCTTATCCTTATCAATCTGTAATCAATTTTAAATTTTCAAAAGCTGCATGATGTAACAACAAAAAATAAAAATGTAACAACAACAAATAAAACTCTATTTATGACAAATAAGTTCATAAAAAAGACTATAGTTCGTTTTTAAGTTTTTGGTAACGCTTCTAAAAAGGAAACAGTTTCTCCAATTGAAGGTGTTACAATGTCACCCTCCCACATCACTTTATGTCCACGAATGATAGTTCCAACTGGCCAGCCTTTGACACGCTTTTCATGATAAGGTGTCCAACCAGCACGCGATCCAGCCTGCGCATTAAGAATTGTTTCTTCACGCTTTAGATCAACAATTGTCAAATCTGCATCATAGCCAACAGCAATACGTCCTTTACGGCTTAAACCAAATATTCGATTGGGTCCATGAGAGGTCAAATCGACAAAACGGGAAAGAGATAAACGACCTTTATTAACGTGATCAAGCATGATTGCGACCGTCGTTTGAACGCCCGTCATACCTGATGGTGAATTGGGATATGATTTTTCTTTTTCCTCGCGCGTGTGAGGTGCATGATCTGATCCTAAAACATCGATAATGCCTTGTTCAACACCATACCAGATACGATCACGATGACGTTTTTCACGAATTGGAGGATTCATTTGCAAAAATGTACCAAGGTGAGCATAATCATCAGCACTCAGAGTTAAATGATGATGTGTTGCTTCAAGTGTTGCAACATCTTTATGATGTTGCAAAAAATCAATCTCTTCTGCTGTTGAAATATGCAATATGTGAATACGCGCGCCTGTCTCATGCGCAATATTAACCAAACGTTTTGTTGATTTTAACGCAGCTATTTCATCACGCCATACAGGGTGGGAAGCAGGATTGTCTTCTTCACGTAAATATTTACGCTCATTTAATCGTTCTTCATCTTCCGAATGAAATGCCGCACGCCGACGCGTGTTTTTTAAAATTGCTGTGATACTTTCATCATCATCAACCAAAAGATTGCCTGTTGATGATCCCATAAAAACTTTAATTCCAGCTGCACCTGGTAATCGTTCAAGTTCACCCACAATCGTTGCATTTTCACGCGTACCACCAACCCAAAACGCAAAATCACAATGCATACGATGATAGCCTCGTTGAACCTTACCCGCTAACGCCTCTTCACTGGTCGTTAAAGGGTTGGTATTAGGCATTTCGAAAACAGCCGTAACACCACCAAGAACGGCCGCACGTGATCCTGTTTCTAAATTTTCTTTATGATCAGCTCCAGGTTCACGAAAATGCACCTGCGTGTCAATTATGCCAGGCAAAATATGCAAACCTGTACAATCAATCACTTCATCTGCTTTATGCGCACTCAAATCCCCTATGAATGTGATATGCCCATTTTTTACACCAATATCTCTTAGACCCGTTCCATCGTGATTAACAACGTTTGCGCCTTTAAATATGGTATGAAATAATTGAGTCATAGGTTTGCTCCTTGCAGGTCACCTTATTTAGGCTTACGTAACTAAAAGCAGAAAGGCAAGAATAATGGTTATGACTCATCAAATTATTAAGTTAAAAAAACGCCGTGTTATAAATTTCTCTGGTAATGATGCACGCCATTTTCTGCATAATTTAATAACGACAGATGTTGAAAATCTAAAAGAAAAAGAATTATTGCCAGGTGCCTTGCTTTCACCTCAAGGGAAAGTGCTTTTTGATTTTCTTATCGCTAAGGATAACAAACGCTATTTTATCGATATAGATGAAACCTTGGTCGACTCTTTTATAAAACGTTTAACCCTTTATAAATTAAGATCCGATGTGCAAATTGATGAATCAAAAGAAGATTTTATAGGCGTTTATTTTCAAAATGATTCATCTTCTTCACAAAGTGAATCAAGTTATCTTGATAAACGCTTTCCAGATCATGAAAACATCGTGCGTATCTATAGTCGCAGTCCCTTACCCGTATCATCAAACTTTGATGAATGGACGTTAAAACGTATTCAATATGCCATTAGTGAAAGTGAAAACGATTTTGAATTGGGGGATGTTTTTCCACATGATATCAACTTTGATCAAACAGGAGGACTTTGTTTTCAAAAAGGATGTTATATTGGACAAGAAGTTGTTTCACGCATGCATCATCGTTCAACAGCACGCAAACGTACACTTATCGCTGAATCTTCAAGGGATATTCCCTCATTTGCCACAATAGAAGCCGCTGGCAAGCCTATCGGTAAAATTGGAACAACACTTGGTCAAAAAGCTTTAGCGTTAGTGCGTATTGACCGCGTTAAAACAGCAATAGATTCTCAAACGCCCCTTCAAGTGAATGGAATGACTCTGACATTAACCATTGCACCGAATATGCATTATGATTTTCCTAAAAATAATTTGGAGACAGAGTAATGGCCAAAGCCGAAACAATGGCCGATGGGAGTCCACGCGCATGGCAACGCATGCTTTCTGGACGACGTTTGGATTTGCTTAATCCCTCAGCTTTAGATGTTGAAATTACAGATATTGCTCATGGACTTGCCCGCGTTGCAAGATGGAATGGGCAAACGAAAGGCAGCCATGCATATTCAGTAGCTCAACATTGCCTTTTGGTTGAAGAAATTTACAAGCGTTTGTTTCCTGAATGCAGCAGTGATGAAAAACTTCTTACGCTTCTTCATGATGCACCTGAATATGTTATTGGCGATATGATATCACCTTTTAAAGCTGTTATGGGTGGTCATTACGAACGTGTAGAAAAACGATTAGAAGATGCAATACATATTCGATTTGGTTTGGTCAGTGCCTATAACAAAAAAATAGAAAAACAAATCAAACGAGCTGATCGCATTGCCGCTTTTTATGAAGCGATAACATTGGCAGATTTTAGCCAAGAGGAAGCTTTTCGCTATTTTGGGCGTCCTGTGCAGATCACATCTGATGGACTTGATTTGGTTCCACGCCCGACTCAACAAATTGAAGGAAGTTTTCTCGCACGCTTTCACAAAATTGAAGCAGAAAGATCATAATCATGTCGTATCTTGTCATCAGCCCGCTTTCACAACTCCACAAAGTTGCAAAACAGCATCAACCTCGGGAAATGATTACACTTTTAAAAGCTGGAACCGCAGTAGAATGCCCTATAATGGTCAATCCAGAAAAGCATTATTTTTTAAGTTTAAACGATATAACATACCAGCAAGATAATCTTATTATGCCTAATGCTGCTCATATTGATGATATTGTAACTATTGCTTATAATTGGGATCGCGCCCACCCTCTCCTCATTCATTGTTTAATGGGGATTTCTCGTTCAACAGCTTGCGCCTTCATCATTGCTTGTACACTTAATCCACAAATATCTGAGCATGAAATAGCTGCGATATTACGAAAAAATGCACCCTTTGCTACACCTAATCACCTTATGATTGACCTCGCAGATCAAAAATTAGGACGCTCAGGATGTATGCGTGTAGCGATCAATAAAATAGGTCGTGGCGCCGAGGCTTCAGAAGGTATTCCTTTTATAATGCCCGTCAATTTTTAAATGAACCTCATCCATAATTATAATAATTGATAAAGTTCATTTTTTTAAAATTGTATGATCAGTTTACAATTCTGTTTTATGGATCAGGCGTTGCTACATAACTTGAGGCCATTTGTTCAGCAAGTTTCACTTCAGCAGGATTTGTTGCCCCACTCACCCCTACTGCACCAACCATCACATTTTTACTTATAATTGGAACACCACCACCAAGTGGCATCATGTGAGGAAGATAACCAACTGCTGCTTCATTCCCATTCACACGCTGCATATTGACCGATGTTTTAATACGATAGAGTGCTGCTGCGCGAGCCTTTGCTACCGCCGTTTCAATGCAGCCATATCGTGCATGATCCATTCGCTCAAAAGCAATAAGATTGCCACTTGGATCTACGACAGCAATGCAAATATTGACTTTTTGTACTTTTGCATTTTTTTGCCCAGTATCAATAAGATTGCGGGCATCTTCAAGGGCTAACGTCTGAACCGCATATTCTGCAAAAGCATTATGAGAAAATATCATTAAGATTGCGGACAGAATCAATAGCTTTTTTATAAAATTTATCATTTTATCGTCCTTATTTGTCACTGTATCAGTTTCAATGCACCTTAAAGCATTTTAATATTAAGTGTTAAAACAATGTTTTTAAATAGCGTTACCTTTTTATGCTTTAAAAAATGACTTTGTTTAATGACGCGTAAAAATTATTATCATGACAATAATGATAATTTTATGTTTTTTATCAAAATTCAATTTTACTCATTGCGGTCACTCCCTCTAAAAATAAAAAAAAAGTTATTTTTATTGGCTATGTTTTTTCAATATTCTATCTATTGTTCGAATAAAGCCGTTACGAATTGTTGGTTGTTTTAATCCACGCGCATCCCACACATGAAGGTTTAAAAAATATCCCGTTAATAAAAAACCGTTTTCAATATCGGTAAAATCAAACGGTCTTTGACGGATTTGTGTTAAAAATTTTGGCAATATCAACAATTTGTCTTTCCAAGGAAGACCCGCTTCTTTATTGACAGCACGTGCCGATTTTGGTGACACATAAGCAAGATCATCCTTTTTTCCCGTTGCAGCACACGATGCAAGATCAAGACCAAATCCTAAATCTTCAAGCAATCGTAATTCAAAACGTATGATTAATTCGGCGATAAGAAGGGGATCGTCAGAGTGATCAATAAGTAATAGCAAAATATCAAATAGAGCGGGATGAGGATCCCGCTCTGGCAAAAGTCTTAAATGAGCAGCTGAAAGTTGCATTGCATACAGCGCTTGCGGCATTGCCATTAATTGTGAGGCATGAAATTGAAGAGGTTCCAAACGGAAAGAACCAAGATGTTCATCCAATCTTGCCCACCACTGTGCATCCACAAAATTACCCGTTTGCAATAAAGCGCGCAATTGTCGTGAACGCCCCCCTTTAACAAGTCCCATATAGCGACCATGTTCACGTGTCATCACTTCAACAATAGCGCTTGTTTCACCATGTTGTTTTGTACCTAGAATAACAGCTTTATCGTTCCAATTCATTTTTAATCGGAAAAATCCAATCCCATTTCTCTATAACGTTCAGGATCATTCCCCCAATTATCAGACACTTTTACAAATAAAAAGAGATGCACAGTTTGTTCAGTAATTTCCATTAACTCTTTTCTCGCTGCTTGACTAATGGCTTTAATAGTTTGACCTTTTGCACCAAGAACAATTTTTTTCTGACTATCACGCTCAACGTAAATAATTTGATGAATTTTTATCGAACCATCACGACGCTCTTCCCAAATTTCTGTTTCTATAGTTGAAGCATAAGGTAATTCTTCATGTAAGCGTAAATAAAGCTTTTCACGTGTTATTTCTGATGCCAATTGACGCATTGGCATATCAGAGATTTGATCTTCTGGATAAAACCATGGACCCTCTTGCATAGATGAAGAAAGATAATCTAAGAGATCATCACATCCAGATCCTTTCAAAGCAGAAATCATAAATGTTTTAATAAAGTCGACCTTTTCATTCAACTTGGCTGTAAGCTCTAGTAATGAAGGACGCGAAACCGCATCGACTTTATTCAAAACAAGAATTTTATTGTGTTTAATTTTTCCTAAAGATTCAATTATTGCTTTTGCTTCATCGTTAAAACCTGCTTGTGCATCAATTAAAACAAGCACAATATCTGCATCCCTAGCGCCCCCCCAAGCCGTAGAGACCATAGCACGATCGAGCCGTCTTTTTGGACGAAAAATACCGGGAGTATCAATCAATACAATCTGCGCATTATCATGTATGACTATTCCTCTTACCAAAGCACGTGTTGTTTGTACTTTATGCGTAACGATGGACACTTTTGTACCAACCAATTGATTAATCAGTGTAGATTTTCCTGCATTTGGTGCACCAATGAGAGCAACAAAACCTGATCGTGTTTTTGAGGAATGATTATCCGAATTTGTCTTTTGAATGTGATCATCGGATATTATCTTAGGTGCAGTTGTCATTTTCACATCTTTCTGTTTTTGGCCACACGCCTTCACGGATCAACAATTTTTCTGCAGCTGCACGTTCTGCTAGACGTTTAGAGCGTCCTTTTCCTATTTCTGGCGCAAAACCAGAAATACGAACCTCTATTTCAAAAATCGGATCATGATCGGGTCCACGACGTTTGACAATACGATAGTTTGGATGCGCACTATTTTGCGTATGCGCCCATTCTTGCAATTCGGTTTTAGCATCTTGTCGCCCTGCATGGGATTGTCGCGCACGATCATCCCAATATCGATGAATAAAAGGCCGAACGGCGTCTAATCCACCATCGAGATATATCACAGCAATAAGCGCTTCAACAACATCGGCATGGATATTGGCCAAACGCCGATCATCAAGATTTTTCATTTCAGCGCCGACATAGATCATCTCTGGAAGATCAATCTCCATAGCAATTTCAGCACATGTCTCAGCATTGACAAGACCATTAAGGCGTATTGATAATTCCCCTTCACTGGCATCTGAGAAGATCTCACAAAGCGCTTCAGAAACTAAAAGCCCTAAAACACGATCTCCTAAAAATTCTAAACGTTCATAATTACCTTTTGAAGCGTCTTGTAGGCTTGCATGCGTTAATGCACGCTCCAATCGCAAAATATTTTTAAAATGATGCCCTGTAGATTTTTCCAGTTTTTCAATAACATGGTGCTCCATCTTATCACACTTATTCATTTGGCGGAAAAAATTTGATTTGCTGAACTGAGCTCAAGATGCGGCTCCAACGAACATCAAACGGCCAACGCCAAATTTGCCATGCACTAGAGCCATTTCCTACAGAAAAGAATAAGTAATTTGCGCGTCCAATGAGATTTTCATAAGGAACATAGCCAACACTAATGCGACTATCATCTGATCCTTCGCGATTATCGCCCATCATAAAAAAATGACCCTCAGGCACTTCAAATACGCGTGTATCATCAGCTCTTGGATCGTAACCTAGATTTAATGTGTTATATTGGCGTCCATTTGGCAGAGTTTCGCGATAGACATCTATAGGACGATTCACTCCTGTAATATCTTCATCATCTATCTGCCCAACCAATTCTTTCTGCACAGCCTCATCATTAATATAAAGAACACTTTGACGTACTTGTATTTTGTCGCCTGGCAGTCCTACCACACGCTTAATATAATAATTGTTCATATCTGAAGGAGGAAGAAAAATGACAATGTCACCACGTTCTGGCTCTTTATCCCAGAAGCGTCCTGAAAACATTTTCGGTGTTAAGGGCAATGAATAAGATGAATAACCGTAAGCATATTTTGACGCAAATAGATAATCCCCAATCAATAATGTTGGACGCATTGAGCCGCTAGGAATTGTAAAGGGTTGAAATAGAAATGTACGAACGACAAGAGCAATTAAAAGCGCTTGGATAACCACAGAAATAAACTCTTTGGTTGAATTTTTTTCTTTGATCTTTTTAGATGATTTTTCAACTTTACTCATTCAATTGCGACCTTTTCTTTAGATCTCATATATCACTCTATTTTCATCTGTTTTAGCACAATTTTAATGTGCAAAACAGTCACTCATGATGGGTTTATTCGTGCTTCTATTAGAACAAAGGCTTGAGCCCATGGAAAATCGTCTGTAATCGTTAAGTGTATAAAAGGTTTATAACCTTCAGGCATCAGTTTTTCTAATAATTTTTGCGCACTTCCGGTTAAAGCGAGCGTCGGTTTTCCAGATACCAAATTAACCACACCAATGTCTTTCCACCAAACACCACGTGCTATACCTGTTCCCAAAGCTTTGGCGCAGGCTTCTTTCGCGGCAAATCTTTTCGCATAAGAGGCCGCGCGCTGCTTTCTTTTTTCTAAAACATCGCGTTCTTTCTGTGTAAAAACGCGTTCTGTAAAACGGTGTCCATGACGGGTCAATGTTTTTTCAATCCGACGTATATCAACCATGTCATTACCAATTCCGATAATCATCAAATAAGATCCTATTTTGTCTGTTTGTGTAAACGCATACGATTTTTTTCAGACATTTTTTCATGACGTTTTTTTTGAAAATTAAATGTTGCTCTATATGCAAAAATATAGGCAACTGCTCCCAAAGCAAGACCTAAAATGGCACCTCCAAGCAGCATTGGCTTCATCACCGAATCCCAAGCTTCCATTAAAAGTGACCATCCTTGCGATAAGGTTACTCCATCAAACATAGATTTTATTTCAGAAAGTGGTATTTCATCAACATGACCAAATAAAGATAACATTTTATGGCCCAATTTATAATCAGCCGCGACAATAGGAAAAAACGTTAAAGGATTGGAAAGCAAAGTTCCCAAAGCAGCCGCAGCCATATTACCACGTAGAATCCAAGCAAAAATAAGCGCTATAATGATATGCAAACCAAATAAAGGCGAACATCCTGCCAACACACCAATAGCAAGCCCCAAGGCAACTCGATGAGGTGTTGCACGAATGCGCAAAATACGTTTTCCCATATAACGTAATGAACGCGAAAAAGAGCTGCGTGGCCAAAGCCAAACACGAACACGTTCAAAAAAAGTCATAGGTTTTCGACGTCGAAACAACATGACACTCTCATAAACGTCGTAAAAGCCGAAAACAATCTTTATTATGGTATTTCACGATTATCCTTTATGATCAAAAAATTGTGCACAAAATACCACAATTATTTCATTTCTTTTCTTGTAGCAAATAGGAATGATTTCCTAAGATTATTTTATGTAAAAGGGCACACCATGAATGAAATGCGCATAAATGATGTCAAATCACAAGAAATGACAGTCATTTCCATTATTATTACAATTAGCTGTGCTCATTTCCTAAACGATGTTATGCAATCTATGTTACCAGCAATTTATCCAATATTGCGTAAAAATTATGACCTTAGCTTTTTTCAAGTTGGTATTATAACAGCTGTATATCAAATGACTGGTTCTGTTTTACAACCCCTAATCGGATTTTATACTGATAAACATCCTCTTCCCTATTCTCTTCCTTTTGCTTCTGCATCAACACTCATTGGGCTTCTCATGCTTGCTACAGCACATGATTATTCGATGCTTTTATTCGGTGCAGTTTTTGTTGGTCTTGGTTCATCCATTTTTCACCCAGAAGCTTCTCGCGTTGCGCGATTGGCATCCGGAGGCAAACATGGTTTTGCTCAATCGATATTTCAAGTCGGTGGAAATACTGGTGCTGCTTTGGGGCCTTTAATTGCCGCTCTTTTCATCTATCAACAAAATCGCATTGGCTGGCTTGCTATTTTAGCATTTTTAGGAATCATTTTGCTTTCTTTTGTTAGTCGTTGGTTTGCACAAAATCTTAAAATGCGTGCAGCACGCAAAAGCATTACGGTGCATCATCATCTAACAAACGCGCAAGTCAAATGCGCTCTTATCGTGCTTATATCCCTCATGTTTGCAAAATATGTCTATATGGCAAGCATGACAAATTATTATATGTTTTATACGATAGAAAAATTTGAGATTTCACTTCATCAAGCGCAATTGTTGCTTTTCCTATATCTAGGCGGTATTGCGATCGGTACAGTTTTTGGTGGACCAATTGGCGATAAAATTGGTGCCCGTACAGTGATATGGGTGTCCATCCTCGGTGTTTTACCTTTCACCGTTCTTCTACCTTATGTCAACCTACCCATCATGGCGATCTTAACTGTCATTATTGGCATGATATTAGCATCGGCATTTCCTGCAATTGTTGTCTTTGCTCAAGAACTTATGTCAGGAAAAATCGGAACTGTTGCAGGACTATTTTTTGGTCTTTCTTTCGGCATTGGTGCTTTATCTGCTGCTGCACTTGGTCGTATTATGGACATGATTGGCTCACAAGCCATGTTTGAGTTGTGTTCCTTTATGCCGCTTTTAGGTTTTGTGGCTGTTTTTTTACCAAAATTCAAAAAGAAACAATAAGGGTGTTCATACATCAATATTGAATATGAGCGGATGCGTTTATCTATGCCTCAACACAATATAAAAGTTTAATTTCAATTAAACCTTATCATTGTTTGTTTAAAATGTTCGACTTCCAGGTTTAATTGCAGGAATAGCCGCTAATTCAGGTGGAAGATCATTTGCAGGATAAGAAGCCACTTCATATTCAGCAAGCGCAATTAAAGGCACGCCGACATCGACATGTCCAGCTGATCTATCAATGATACAGGCCGCCGCAACAACATCGACATCCAACTTACGCATCACATCAATCGTTTCACGAATTGAGAGCCCCGTTGTGACAATATCTTCAAGGATCACAACACGATCACCCTTTTTTATATCAAATCGGCGCAATTGAAATTGTCCATTTTCTCTCTCAACCCAAATAGAGGGAACACCTAAATGGCGAGATGTCTCATAAGCAGGGATCAGTCCACCTATGGCTGGCCCGACTAAATAATCAATAGAACCTATAACATTTTTTTGAATTTTTTGTGCAAGACTGCGGCATAATTTTTCAGTCATATCGGCATGCATAAACACTTTCGCTTTTTGCATATAAGTTCCACTGTGACGACCAGACGTCAAAATAAAATGCCCCTCTAAAATGGCTCCTGCTTGTCTAAAAATATCCAGCACATCTTGTGTATTCATCGCGCACCTTTGAATTTAGTGCATCTTCTATGCACCATTTAATTTTCACTTGAAGTCGTTTGGAGACAAACCGATATATAAGAGCGGACAGATGACTTAGCTATTAACACGCCTAACCGTACTTACAGATCCTGCTTCTTTTAACTGAGAAAGAATACGATTCAAGTGTTTTAAGTCCCAAACTTCCAAATCAATAATAATTTCTGTGAAATCTGGCGCCGTACGTACCATAGACAAGTTTTGAATATTTGCATCGTTTGAGGCAATGGCTTTAGAAATATCAGCAAGGGAACCAGGCGTATTAATGGCTAAAACATTTATACGTGCAGGAAAACGTTCACTCATGGCAGCATCAATATCCCAACGCACATCAATCCAGCGTTCTGGTTGGTCATCATAAGCAGTTAACGCAGATGATTGTATTGGATAAATAACAATACCCGCACCAGGTTGCATAATACCAACAATCCTATCTCCTGGAACCGCGCCTTCTGGTGCAAAGCGCACAGGTATATCACCGTTGGTACCACGAATCGGTAATGCACGATTTTTTTCTTGCACGCCACCTGCATTCTGGTTTTCGCTTTCTGGGACTTTAAAAATCATGCCCTGTGCATTTTGAATATTAAACCAACCTTGCTCACCTGACTTAAGCTGACTATTTTTAGTAACTCTAATATCTTTATAATCAGGGTAAGCCGCTTTCAAAACATCCGTTGATGAAAGTTCGCCACGTCCAACCGCTGCCAACACATCAGCAATATCTTTACGCGCCAGTCTGGGTAAAAATTGTTTTATTTCGTCTTTGGAAAAGACCTTTCCTGCACGTTCAAATGTACGTTCTAAAATACGTGTTCCAAGACCTGAATATTGTTTACGTACTGCAGAACGTGTTGCGCGTCTGATTGCGGCACGCGCTTTACCTGTAACCACCAAAGATTCCCATGCTGATGGCGGCATTTGTGCTTTTGAACGAATAATATCAACTTCATCGCCATTTTTAAGCGCAGTCATTAGTGGCATAATCCGTCCGTTAATTTTTGTTCCAACACACGAATCGCCAATATCCGTATGAACCGCATAAGCAAAATCAATTGGAGTGGCGCCCCTTGGCAAAGCGATCAAACGACCTTTTGGTGTGAAACAAAAAACTTGGTCTTGAAACAATTCTAACTTAGTATGCTCCAAAAATTCTTCTGGATTGTCGCCTTCGGATAAAGATTGAATCGTTTGTCGTAACCACGCATAGGCATTAGTTTCATTTGAAATTTTTGAGGATTTATAACGTGATCCATGCTCTTTATAAATCGAATGCGCGGCTACTCCGTATTCAGCGATATCATCCATTGCACGTGTTCTAATTTGTAATTCTACACGTTGACGCGAAGGACCAACAATTGTTGTATGAATTGAACGATAATCATTCTGTTTTGGGATTGAAATATAATCTTTAAAACGCCCCGGCACAATCGACCATGTCGTATGAATAACGCCAAGGGCTGCATAACACTCTTCCATCGTATCAACAATAACACGAAAACCAAAAATGTCAGACAATTGTTCAAATGATAAAGCCTTGGTTTCCATTTTCTTGAAAACCGAATAAGGCTTTTTTTGACGACTTTTTACATGAGCTTTAATGCCGTGTTTTGTAAATAACGTTGTCAGATCATTTTCAATCGTCGAAAGCAAATCGCGATTATGCACCATAAGGTTTGCAAGCCGGTCTGTAACAGCACGATATGCTTCAGGATTCAGATAAAAAAAGGATAAATTTTCCAATTCTTCACGCATATCCTGCATTCCCATTCGGGCTGCCAAGGGTGCGTATATATCCATTGTTTCTTCAGCAATGCGACGGCGCTTATCATCACGCATAATGCCTAATGTACGCAAATTGTGTAAGCGATCAGCTAATTTAACCAAAAGTACGCGCACATCTTGTGAAATGGCAATTAATAATTTGCGTAAATTTTCAGCCTGAACAGCTTTTTTTGAAACAAGATCAAGTTTTTTTAATTTGGTTAAACCTTCAACCAATTGACCAATCTCACTGCCAAAAATTTGATCAATTTCAGCGCGTGTTGCATTTGTATCTTCAATCGTATCATGCAATAGAGCAACAGCAATTGTCGCCTCATCAAGGCGCATATCAGTCAATATGGCCGCAACTTCTAAAGGATGAGAAAAATAGGGATCCCCTGTAGCACGTTTTTGGTCACGATGCTTTTTCATCGCATAAATATATGCTTTATTTAGCAAAGCCTCATTGACGTCAGGCTTGTAACGTTGCACACGCTCAACAAGCTCATACTGACGCATCATGGCGATACTCTCCTATATTTTCTTTTAAAATAGCTTATTTGGGCAAAATTTTATTTTATGCGACATTTTATTTATTATCTAATACTTATATGTCGATAATATGCCTATATGTAAAATATAAGCAAAAAAAATGCGCCTCCATTGAGAAGCGCATCATCATAAAAAAATATGAATCTTAGTAATCATCACTCTTTTCTGGAGCAACAAGCCCTTCAATACCAGCCAAAAGCTCATCTTCAGACATATGATCGAAAGAGACGTTTGCATTCTCATTATGTGTGCCAAAAACCGCATCGATTTCAACATTACCTTCAATTAATTCAGGTGCAACCTCTGGCTCATCAACTTCAACATGTTTTTGTAAGGAATGAATCAAATCTTCCTTCAAATCAGCCGGAGATAATGTTTCATCAGCAATTTCACGCAAAGCGACAACTGGGTTTTTATCATTATCACGGTCAACCGTTATTTGTGCACCCTGTGATATTTGACGAGCACGGTGACCCGCTAAAAGCACCAACTCAAAGCGGTTATCAACCTTATCAATACAATCTTCTACTGTTACGCGGGCCATAATGCCCCTTTCCTAAAATTTAGAAATGGATAAATATGATCAATCTATAAACACTTTTATTCAAAAAAACAAGAAAAACTGATGAAGAACGTTGAATTTTTAACTTGGCAATCATTCAAACCTGTCATAATTTAAAACCATATTTTTTATATTATGCTCAACAGCGAAATGGATATTTAAAATGTTTGATTCCCGCGAAAAAATCGCCCTCTTTATTGATGGCGCCAATCTTTATGCCACATCCAAAACCATTGGTTTTGATATTGATTATCGTAAGCTTTTAAAAGCGTTCCAAAATCGTGGTTATTTGCTGCGTGCATACTACTATACCGCTTTAATTGAAGATCAAGAATATTCTTCTATACGACCTTTGATCGACTGGCTTGATTATAATGGTTATCGTGTAATCACAAAACACGCTCGTGAATTTACCGATATATCTGGAAGAAGAAAAATTAAAGGCAATATGGATATTGAATTGGCTGTCGATGCAATGGAACTTGCAGACAGTATTGATCATTTTGTAATATTTTCCGGTGATGGTGATTTTCGATCACTTGTTGAAGCTCTTCAAAGACGTGGACGTAAGGTGAGTGTTGTTTCAACATTGACAACACAGCCATCAATGATATCTGATGATTTACGCCGCCAAGCCGATCATTTCATTGAATTGACAAGTTTGAAAAAAGAAATCGGCAGAGATCCTTCGGAAAAAGAGCAAAACATTTTTGCATATGACGATGATGATGAATTTGACGATGAACTCTAACTTATGTTCATCGTTATTTATAATGGCTTTAAAAAATCATGTCTTATCCAGAACCATCTTTGAACTGTTCTTTATGCCCACGCCTTCATGCATTTATTGCTCAGTGGCGATTAACAGAACCGCAATGGTATAATGCACCTGTTAAGCCTTTTTTACCGCAGTCTGGCATTGATACAACGCGCCTTTTAATTGTTGGACTAGCACCAGGACTGCGTGGTGCCAATCGAACAGGTCGACCTTTTACGGGTGACTATGCGGGTGTTCTTCTTTATTCATCATTAAAAAAATTTGGATTTGCAACAGGACAGTTTGATGCGCGCCCTGATGATAGTCTTCAACTGATTGACACAACAATCGTCAATGCGGTGCGATGTGTGCCACCTGAGAATAAACCATTAGGCAATGAAATAAATACGTGTCAACAATTTTTCTCACCTCTTTTGAAAAATTTGCCTCATTTAAGTGCAGTTATAACACTTGGAACAATCGCCCATCAATCAACCATAAAAGCTCTAGGAGAAAAAATTAACGCACATCCATTTGGCCACGGAAAAATAACAAATATCGGTCGTTTACGCATATTTTCCAGCTATCATTGTTCACGCTACAACACAAATACGGGACGTTTAAGCGAAGATATGTTTCATGATATTTTTGCATCTGTACAAAATTATTTACAAACACGCTCTTCTTAAATTCGTTCGCTAAAAATATTAAACGGTTTTACACACTATACATTCACTACTGCAGCGTTCATGTAATATTAGCCGCGATCACGCAATAATCTTGATTTTTCACGGTTCCAATCTCGTTTTTTTTCTGTTTCTCGCTTATCATGTAATTTTTTACCGCGGGCTAAAGCCATTTCAAGTTTTGCACGCCCGCGATCATTAAAGTATAATTTAAGGGGAACTACTGTCATACCATCGCGCGAAATAGATTGAAACAAGCGTGACATTTCCCGTTTAGATACAAGAAGTTTACGCAAACGTCTTGGTTCGTGATTAAAGCGATTGCCTTGTATATATTCGGGAATATAAGAATTGATAAGCCAAAATTCGCCATTTTCGAAGCTTGCATAACTTTCTGCGATATTGGCATGATTAGCACGCAAGGACTTTACCTCAGTTCCATGCAAAACCAAGCCAGCTTCAAACGTATCAAGAATTTCAAAATTAAAACGCGCCTTGCGATTATCTGCAAGAATTTTGCGCGCTGATCCTGTGTTTTTTTTATTCATAAGCGCAAAATGGCAACTTTCTTATTCTTTTACAAGACCTGCATGACGCAACGCGTCATCTATAGTTTTTTTAGTGCTTTCCTCAAGCATTACCATGGGAGAGCGAACATAGTCTGAACTCAAACCCAGTTTTTTCGCAGCATATTTAACACCTGCCGGATTAGGCTCAATAAACAAAGAACGATGAAGCGGCGCCAGAAGATCATTAATCTTGCGAGCCTTTGCGTAATCACCATTTTGGCAAGCCTGTTGCATTTGTGCGCATAATTTTGGTGCTATATTCGATGTAACAGAAATACAACCCACCCCACCATGTGCATTAAAACCTAATGCTGTGTTATCATCACCAGACAATTGGATGAACTCGTGACCACATTTTTCACGTTGTTCACTTACCCGTTCAACTTTACATGTTGCGTCTTTTACACCAATGATCGTTTTAAAATCATGGCAAAGCTTTGCCATTGTTTCAACATTCACGTCGACAATGGAACGCCCGGGAATATTATAAATGATGATAGGTATGGAAACCGCTTGTGCAATCGTTGAAAAATGGGTGTAAAGCCCCTTCTGGCTCGGCTTATTATAATAAGGGGAAACAACCAAAACAGCATCTGCACCTGCAGCTTGTGCATGTTTTGCTAATTCAACAGCTTCAAGCGTACTATTGCTACCTGCCCCAGCGATAACGGGAATACGTTTTGCAACCTGCTTTACACACAATTCAACCACACACTTATGTTCGTCATGGCTTAGTGTTGGTGATTCACCAGTTGTGCCAACTGGAACAACACCATTTATCCCCTGTCCAATCTGCCATTCGACAAATTGACAAAACGTTGTTTCATCAACATTTCCATTCTCATCAAAAGGTGTGATAAGTGCACTCAGCGCTCCCTTGAGCATATTAAACTCCGAATTATAGATCCCATTGCGAGATATTTGCTTTTCATTTTTATCATAAATCATAGTCTTGCCATAGGAATGACGCAAGTTGAATATATCTTATAAAGAGAATATTATTTAAAAGAACTAAGATCGTGCACATATAAGACTTTATTAACTGCACTTTCATGCAATCGTTCTCAAATTCGGTGAGACTGTGTATCTCTACAGCATTTTATTGAATAGGTGATGACGTATGAAACGTAATTTTCAATCACGGCTTATTTCAACAAGCACTTTTTGTGTCATCATGAGTTGCGCTGGAATGCCTATGTCTTTCGCACTGCAATCGTCCTCTTTACCACAAACTGGACCTGTACCACTTGCAAGCCCTTTCGCATCAACACCTAAAGGAACAGGTCCCTTTGATTCTCATAGTTTCATAAAAAAAACGCCCTCCTCCGCAAGTTCTGGGAAAAATCAGCAAACATTAAAAGCAGCTCTTGATGCTCTTTATTCTAAGGACATTTTAAAAACCCTATCCTTACGCAATACTTTAGCACAAGATAGCCTTGATCGTGATATTCTTGACTGGTCAATCGCGATGTCTGGGATTAAAGGAATTTCAAGTTGTGACATTCAAAAAATTACTTATAAATTAAGTGATTGGCCAGGCCAAAATACAATGCAACGCAATTTTGAAGAAGCGCTTGCAGATGAAGTGCACTTACCACCAATCACTATTGCTGCCTTTAAAAATCGCACGCCACTTACAGCCAAGGGGATGGTTGTTTTAGGTCGCGCATTAATGATAGAAGGCGAAATAGAAAAAGCGCACCAACTTATTGCACCTTGGTGGCAAAACGCGAAACTTAACACATCTGAAGAACAGCTCATATTATCGACATTTGGGGATATTTTAACAACAAATGATCACCTTTCACGTATGCGATCGATGCTTTATGCCTATCGTATAAATTCCGCAGAACGTGTTGCAAAACTGGCAAAAGCGCATTCGCTTTATGCAGGCTTTGCCGCAGTTGCTCGTAACGAATCAAATGCCAAACAAAAACTCACAGCAGTTGATAAAAAATGGCATAACGATCCCGTTTTTCTTTTTGCAAAAATTCAATATTTGCGTCGTTCTGGACACTATGATGCAGCTGCTGATATTATGTTTAAAGCACCTAAAGATGCAAAAGCGTTAACGGATCCCGATGTATGGTGGATTGAAAGACGCGTTTTATCTCGTGAAATGCTTGATATAAATAAGCCAAAATTGGCCTATCAGCTTGCAGCCGCACATGCCGCTGAAAGTCCTACAATGGCAGCGGATGCAGAATTTCATGCAGGCTGGTATGCGTTGCGTTTTATGAATGACCCACAAACTGCCATGACCCATTTCAATCGTATTTTGCAACTTTCCTCGCGTCCGCTTTCGTTATCTCGTGGTTATTATTGGATTGGGCGCAGTGCCCAAGCGCAAGGTAATAGCCAAGCAGCAAAGGATGCATTTCAACGTGCTGCTCATTTTGGCACAACATATTATGGACAATTAGCCGCTTCAAAACTTGGGGGGGTGAAACTTGACATTCCATATCCTAAAGCATCAGTAACAGACCGAGAAAATTTCGCCGCTCGGCAATCTGTCATGGCAATTAAGCGTCTTGAAACGATTGGCTATGCAGATCGTGCACGTCTTCTATATAACGAACTGGCACATGAACTAAAAACGCCAGGAGAAATGGCGTTACTTGCAGTCATGGCAGAAAAAAATGGCGATCATTATACCAGTTTACGCATTGGTAAAAATGCTGTTCTTCGAGGCATGGATGTTGGCTCACTTTCACATCCCCTTGGGGCCATACCTGAGCAAGCAAATATTTCTGCATCGGGAAAAGCTCTCGCTTATTCTATTGCACGTCAAGAAAGTGAATTTAACCCAAAAGCTGTATCTGTTGCTGGAGCACAAGGCATTTTGCAATTATTACCTGCAACTGCAAAGTCAGTTGCAGCAAAACATTCTATCGCCTGGTCACCGCAAAAACTGATTAGTGATGCGGGTTATAATGCGACATTAGGCGCACATTTTTTGGGGGAGCAGCTTGCTCGTTTTAATGGCTCGTATATTTTAACCTTTATTGGTTATAATGCCGGACCACGCCGAGCAAATGAATGGATTGCACGATATGGCGACCCACGTGGTCAAAATATTGATGATGTCGTTGATTGGGTTGAACGTATTCCTTATACAGAAACGCGCAATTATGTTATGCGTGTGATGGAAAATTATCAAGTTTATAAATCAAGACTGTCAGGGCAAAGTGATATAAAAACGGATCTTGTTTCTGGCCGGCGTTAATCAATAAGCCAAGACATTATAATCATAAAAACATGTTAAGTGTTAAAATTTAATCTGGTTGATGACAAGATTTATACCATTGCTCATTCTCATTTAATAGCCAAATACACTTATCATCAAGGATCAAACTTAAATGTGAGAGATTCATTGTTTTAATCATTTTTTGCGTAGCTTCATCTGTTGCCACATGCTCATCAGAAACCTCAAGAACACCCAGTGTCATTTTTGGTAATAAAGTGGTCATAATACGAAGTTCTGGTTCAAAACGATCATCATCACTAATAGTGCTTGAATCCATTTCATCATAAATTATAAATCCCGGTTTTAATTGTTCAATTTGATGTATGAAATCAAAACGATCAATATTAATCGGCAATGGGCCACTTAATGTCAATGAATCTTTTGAGAGTGTAAGAATTAAACCTTTATTTTCACTATTTTTAGGCAAAATGATTTGCGAGGTTATCGTGTCAATACTCTCCATCGCACGAACAATATGAATAAGTTTTTCTTGGGTTTCACGATCTGGTGCAAGTCCGCGTAAAATTACCGAGCTTCCCTTTAAATCGTAAGAAAACCATTCATATTGCGTCATTAACTCTGTCAATTGAGCTGTTCGTTGTCGCTGCGCAAGACCACCGCCAAACCAAACTATCATCACAACAAGAAAAAATATAAAAGTAACAACAGGCCAAAATATTTTGCGTATGAACATATAATTACCAAAATTCTAAAAATATCCTTATAAGATCAAGACCTCATCAAAGATAAAAACATTAAAACGCCTTTAAACTAGAAACTTCAAACTGAGAAGAGATGGCAGGGTCAAATAAGCCTAAATCTCGAAAAAAAACAAAAATAGTTTTATTTAAAAAATTTATTCTTGAAGAAAATCATCATTTTAAAAAATTGATTTTAAAATTGCTATTCACAGCTATTCAGAAGGCGCTCTAAATATCATACTTTCAGGACGCTTTCTGCATGTCCGAGTCATATAAATCAATTATAATAATATTTATGAGCTCACGACCACTTCAAAACCTTCAAATTCAGGAAGCCCGGTAAATAAATTTTTACGTTCGCTAGCATTTTTATGGGCATCTTTAAACTGTTCAGATTTTGTCCATTGAATAAAATCGCCTTTTGATTTCCATAAAACGAGAGAAGAAATGAGTGTTATTTCAGACGATTCTTGTGTGTCACAGCGTAAAAGTTGAAATTGTATAAAACCAGACAATTCAGCCAAACGTGATTGTCGATTTTTCCATACTTGCTCAAATTCATCTTCGCATCCTTTTATAACTTGGAAACGATTCATCGCAATATACATAGCATTTATTCTCCAATTATAAGATAAGATATCTGCTATTAAAAACCTTTTAAGAAGATTTGCAACTTTTTTCTTGACTAATTTTATCATGTTTTATATTAAAGCACTATCAACGCTCAGGACGTTGTAAATTTGCTCAGCCAGCCTTAAACTTGCAAGCCAAGCGCTTTTTTAATGAGAGGCTCTTACAAAAGTTTGGAAATTGGGTATGTATATTAAGCGAAGAATGAAGTGGAAAAGCTGTGTAGCTTTAAGCGTGGTGTGTTTTTCAATGCCACTGCCGGCATTTTCTCAAAATAATAACCGCGAAAATATCAACGAACTTGACACTGTGATTGTCACATCACAGCCACAGAAAACGCTTAATACACCAACTGTTTTAACCAATCGTCATACAGCACAGGACATTGAAAACAAACAAATTGATGATGTTCATGATATAGGACGTCTTGATCCATCCATAACGTATAATTCCACGAATGATAGCTTTACTATACGCGGACTGAGCGACAATCGAATTCTGACGACTATTGATGGCATAAGATTACCCTGGTTAAGCGACTCATCACGCGGTATCAAAGGTGGCATATCCATGTTTGACTTTGCGTCTTTATCCACAATCGATATTATTAATGGAGCGGATTCAAGCCTATACGGTTCAGGTGCCTTAGGTGGTGTTGTTGCCTTAAGAACCTTGGATCCTGAAGATATACTATCGCCTGATAAAAATTGGGGAAGTATAACTAAGGGAAGTTATGATTCAATTGATCGTAGTTGGCACATTGATGAGGCATTTGCTGTGCGCGCCAATCAAACCTACGCGCTCTTCCAAGGGGGATATGTCAGAGGTAAAAAGCGTGAAAATAACGGTCTTGGTGGCGGCTATGGTCTTGATCGCGTTGAAGAAAATCCTGCTGATTATGATCAAAATAATTTGTTATTTAAAATCTATCAACATATTGATGGTACACAGCGGCTTGGCTTTACGGCTGAGCGGTTCGATTTTGATAAAGATATTGATAGCTTAAATGCTTCTACAACAATTTATAGAGTGGGTTCAGTTAAAAATGAACAAAAAAAAAGACGTGAGCGTCTTTCCCTCTCATATGATTATAATGGTGGTGGTTCTTTAATTGATGAGGCTCATGCGATTGTTTATTGGCAAAGACAAAGAACCAATGACGACACATCCGCCGATCGAATCTCAATACCACGTGGTTATTATTCACGCGATAATATGATGCGTAATATAAGTTTTGGTATAAATGCTGCTGGCTTAAAAATGGTTGAGATTGGCGACACGATCCACACATTACGTATCGCAACGGATGCGTCTTCATCAAAATTTCAGCAATATGCAGCGGGTGAAGATAGCTGCCCTTCAGCACCATTTCCTCCTCAATATTTTGGTTGTCAATTTCTTTATACCAACCAGTCTGATGCCCCAAATACCGATAGTACAAGTTTTGGTATTAGTTTTGAGGATGAGATCAGTTTTTTTGACAATCGTTTTCGTTTAACACCTGGCGTAAGATATGACTGGTATGATCACCGTCCACAAAAAACAGGAAGTTATGAAAACGCTGCAGGATTTTCTGGATATCCTTCCAATAATAGTGGTTCACGTTTGTCACCTAAGGTTCGCTTGGAATGGGATGCAATTAATAAACTCACCCTTTATGCCCAATGGGCACAAGCTTTTCGCGCACCTAGTGTTACAGAACTTTATTTAAATTATACAAATCCCGGATTTTATTATATTGCCGGTAATCCTGAATTAAAACATGAAACAAGTAATGGATATGATATTGGCGCATTATTAGGTGATAATCATCTTGGTGGGGCGCTCAGTCTTTTTTCAAATTATTATCGCAATTTCATAGATACGATTGATTATGGTGCCGATAGTGAATTTCTGCTTTCCAGACAACAATATATTAATCGAGCCCGCGTTAGAATTTCAGGCATCGAAGCGCGTGCCCATTGGGTGTTGTCAAATGGATGGCACACAAATGCCGCACTTGCCTATGCTGAAGGCAAAGACACAGAAACAGATGAACATTTAAATTCAATACCCGCACTTAAAGGTGTTCTTGGCGTCGGTTATGCCGAAGAAAAATGGGGATCTGATATAACATTAACAGCAACAGCCAAACGTAATAAGGTCGAAAAAAATTCAGATTTTGCTAAAACACCAGGATATACATTGGTAGACTTAACAGGCTGGTGGGAGCCGGTTGGTAAAAAAGGTCCTCGAATTAAAGCTGGCGTCTATAATCTTTTTGACAAAAGATATTGGAATGCGGTTGATCTTCCTGCCTCTTCATCAACACCAAAAGACTATTTTAGTGAACCTGGGCGGAGTTTCAAAGTATCCATAGTTCAAAAATTTTAATAAAAAAATGAAAAAATAATTATTGTTGCAACAAAAAACATGATAAAAATAATCATGTTTTTTGTTTAAATTGAGTCTTTCATGCAAAATATCACACAAAAAAACCATAATGAGTGCTCGGTCGCGTCAAAAAGAAAACGCCACTATGACAGTAAAACGCTTTTTGGCGATGCTCAAGAAGTGTTTATTACGCATGAAAATTTAACCTACTGACTTAAAATAACCCGCTTTGGCAAACTTATTTTGAATAAATAATCAAGGAATAGAAAATGTCTCTTACTGCTGTAAAAATTCTAGCACTTCGTGAAGAAAATAAAGATATGCGTGAGCGGGAATTTGCGAAATCGATTGGTATATCCGAAGCGGAACTTGTTGAAGCCTATTGTGCAAATGGGAGTACTCATCGCATACGTGTTGATGTTCCGACATTTTTAAATGAAGCTGTCAAACTTGGTGAAGTGATGGCTTTGACACGTAATGAAGGAGCTGTGAATGAAAGAATAGGACATTTTCAAAAAATCATTCCAGGAGAAAACGTTTCGTTAACTCTAGGTGAGATTGATCTTCGAATTTTTCAAAATAATTGGAAATTTGGATTTGTCCGAGAAATGCATGTTCACGATCGTTTGGTCAAAAGTTTTCAATTTTTTGATGCCTATGGAGAAGCTGTTTTTAAACTTTACCCTAAAGCTGAAACAAATGTAGAAGAATGGGATAAACTTATTAAACGATTAGCCCAAGATAGTCCAAAGGAATCTATACAAGTTTTACCTTTGCCTTCACCCGAAAGCCATGAAGCGGATATACCAAACATTGAAGAATTTCGTGAACGTTGGGAAAAAATGACTGATGTTCATCAACTTCATAATATTTTAAAAGAATTTAACATCAGTCGCTATGATGCAGTAAAATTTGTCGGCGAAAAATTTGCCAATCCCTTAGATAAAAATGCCATCGAGAAAATGTTTGAAGGAGCAGTCGAGCACAAAATACCCATTATGTGTTTTGTTGGCAATCGTGGGTGCATACAAATTTTCACTGGTAAAGTAGAAAAGATTCAAATGTATGGTGCATGGTTTAATGTTTTAGACGAAAAGTTTAATCTTCATTTGTTAACAACCGAAATTGATAAAATTTGGCATGTTCGTAAACCAACAAGTGATGGCTATGTCAGCTCTTTAGAAGCTTTCAATCGTCATGGTGACATGATTATTCAATTTTTTGGTGAGCGTAAAGAAGGAACAGGTGAAAGGGAAGACTGGCGTTCTCTTTTATCAACACTTCCTGCTCTTAAACAAATGGCGGTTGCGTGAATATATTATGATCGTATTTACAATGCTTAAAAATGCACATCTATCAAGACTATATTTTAACATTCATAGTGTCATACTTTTTACATTACGCTTGTGTGTTTTCTTTTTTAGTGTTTTGATTTTAAATATATTTTCTACACATTATGTTTGGTCAATAGAAGTTCATCGTTTTGAAGATACAACACGCATCGTTTCTGTAGGAGGTGCGCTTACAGAAATCGTCTACGCATTAGACGCGCAAAATGATCTTATTGCTCGTGATACAACAAGCATGTATCCATCTGATGCTTTAAAATTGCCAGACATAGGTTATATGCGCGCACTTTCTCCAGAAGGCATTTTATCCTTAAACCCTCATGGAATATTATTGGTGGAGGGAAGTGGTCCATCGACAACAATCGAAATATTAGCCAATACGTCTGTTCCAATGATTGTGGTTCCAGAAAATTTTACGAAAGAAGGCATTATTGAAAAAATAAAAATAATTGGTCAAGCACTTCATCGTGAAAAACAATCAAACGAATTAATTAAAAAAGTTGTAGAAGAATTTAAAATCAATGACGACTTTTTAAACACTATTAAAAAACCTAAAAAAATTCTTTTTGCATTGTCTGTACAAAACGGAAGAGTAATGGCATCGGGAAAAAACACAGCAGCTGATGGCGTTATAAAATTATCGGGCGCAGTCAATGCCATTAATGAATTTGAAGGATATAAAATCCTCAATGATGAGGCTATAATTAATGCTGCACCAGATTTAATCTTGATGATGGATCACGGTGGGGTCAACACATCGATTGAAGATGTCATGAAAATACCTTCAGTCACAACAACACCTGCTGCAAAAAATAAAGCAGTTATAAAAATGGATGGGCTTTATCTTCTTAGTTTTGGACCCAGAACGCCTTTGGCTGTGCGTGAATTGGCACATGCGCTTTATGGCAAAAGCGACCAAAATACACGCGCGAATAGAACACATTGAATTTTTGACGATAAAGACTGTGATTGAACACAAAAGACAATGCAAATTATCCTTCAAAACCATCATGGGTAAAAGTTTTTAATTATCAGGTTTTAAAGATGGCAAACAAAACATTAAAACCATCATCTTTTATTGGTGATCGTCGTCATCGTGGGCGATTGGCGTTAATTATTTTGTTTTTATGTCTTTTAGTCAGCCTATGGTTTGGTGCCATCAGTGGTCCATACGATGTATCAATCATAAAACTTATACAAACGCTATTTGTGGAAGGTTTTGAAAAAGGAGCTTCAAGTCGTGATTATCTTGTTCTCGTCAATATCAGATTTCCACGCATTCTCCTTGGCCTTATGGTTGGTTCAGCATTAGCTGTTTCTGGAGTTCTCATGCAAGGCCTTTTTAGAAACCCTTTGGCGGACCCCGGTATTATGGGCGTTTCAGCAGGTGCAGGACTGGGTGCTGTTCTCATCATTGTGTTAGGAGCCTCTCTGCCTGTTGCTTTTACAAATTATTTTGGCTCCTTTTCAATCATTCTTGGTTCTTTTATTGGAGGTTTAATAACAACCTTTTTTCTTTATGCTGTTGCAACCCGCAATAGGCAAACATCAATTGCAACAATGCTTCTTGCAGGCATTGCATTAGGCGCATTATCAGGTGCGGCATTAGGTATTTTGGTTTTTATAGCCAATGATCAACAATTGCGTGACATTACTTTTTGGAATTTAGGCTCTCTTGCTGGCGCTACGTGGTCGCGTATTGGTTTGGCTTTACCATTTATTTTATTGGGTCTTTTTATTGCACCTTTTTTAGCACAACCTCTGAATGCGCTTTCTCTTGGTGAATCTGTCGCTGGACATTTAGGATTTTCCATACAACGAATTAAAAATCTTGCAATCTGCCTTGTTGCGCTCATGTGCGGTGGCGCTGTCGCTGTAAGTGGTGGAATCGGTTTTATTGGCATTGTGGTGCCCCATATATTACGATTAACAATTGGTCCCAATCATCGTTATCTTATTCCTTGTTCAGCACTTTTAGGCGCAATTTTGCTCATTCTTGCTGATACATTTTCACGTTACATTGTTGCGCCCAGTGAATTGCCAATTGGTATTGTTACCGCTTTATTTGGCGCACCTATTTTTCTTTGGATTTTATTGAAACAACGCGGGATTCTTGAGCAATGATAAAAACAGAAAAATTAAATGCCTTTAGAGGGAAAAACAAAATTTTACATGAGATTGATTTTCAAGCAAAAGCAGGCGAAATAACCACAATTGTCGGACCCAATGGATCTGGAAAAACAACTTTTATGAAAGTATTAAGCGGTGATTTACCCTATCAAGGCAAGATCTATTTTAATGGGACCGATCTTAAATCTATGAATCATGCTCAATTGGCTCTCATTCGTGCTGTTTTACCACAATCAACATCAATGAGTTTTCCTTTTCTTGTCCGTGAGGTGGTTGAACTGGGGCTTTCTTCTGGACAAAATATTAACGAAGAACAACGAATGATACTGCCTGAGCGTGCTTTGCAAAAAGTTGATCTTCAAGGTTATGAACCCCGCTATTATCAAGAATTGTCAGGGGGCGAGCAAGCTCGTGTGCAACTTGCCCGTGTGCTTTGTCAAATATGGGAACCAGTCTATCATGAAAATCCTTGTTGGCTTTTACTTGATGAGCCAGTCGCCAGTCTTGATATTCATCACCAAATGATTGTTATGCAAATAGCACAGCAATTTTCTCGTTCTGGTGGCGGTGTTCTGGCTATTCTTCATGATTTGAATTTAGCCGCACATTATAGCGACAAAATTGTTTTACTTCAGCAAGGAAAAGTCATAGAAGAAGGCACTCCAAAAACTGTTCTTACAACAGAAAATATTCGCAAAGTTTATCAATGCAATCTTACAGTGGGCGCACTGCCTGCTCAAAATGTTCCCTTTATATTACCACAATCTGCTTCATATTAAATCATGCATCTTTTTTTTGAATTTCAGGTTCACCGAGAGAAAGCATTAAGCGATTAGCCCAATTAAAAAAACTGGACGAATGAATAATATCAATAATTTCTTCGTCATTAAATCCAGCGTCGTGTAAAGCAGCTATATGCGAAGAAGAAAATGTCGATGGTGTTTCTGACAAGGCTACTGAAGCCTTGACGAGTGCATCCCATCTTTTTCCGAGCTCAACACTCACACCTTCTTTTAAAAGTTTATCAATATCTTCAGTTTTTTTTGAATAATGTTCTGCATGTCGCGCATGAACGGATGCACAATAAATACACCCATTAAAACGTGAGGTAGCAGCCGCTGCCAATTCTCGCTCAGCACGTGATAATCCATCCTTAACATTATAAAAAATATCTTTATCTGTCAGTGTACGAGCTTCCAATATATCAGGATCACGGGCCAATAATGTAAAATATGTCGACTTTGCGCGTGCAGAATCAACAAGAGCTTGACGTTGACGATCTGTTAAATCAGTCTCATCAATAGGATCAATCCAAGCAAACCAATCCAAAAAATCACGTGAAAATACATTTGGAACTAGATGAGTCATCTCAGTTTTCAGCGTCTTCTTATTCATTCTAAACACTCCAAATATATTATCATCAACGATCAGGTTTTTCGATCACTCATAGACTGATCTTTACCAAGTCGACTTTCATGAGCTAAGATTAGCGTTTTGGCTTTCTTTCAAAACACTCAAACCTGTTGCCAATCGCAATTGAAAACTTAAAAAAGCGATCAATTGTGATAATGTGACTATTGAATTATCATCCCAATTTGTATCTGACAAATGCACTAAATGCTCTTTTTTACTATCACGTGGATGAAAAATAAGACGATGTGCATGCTCTAATCCACTTGAAAGCTTCGCTCCTAAAATATCATGCAAGTCTTTCTCTAAAGACCAGTGAAGCCCATCAACATTTTCAACTTTTAAAGGACCATCAGGATAATTTCCATAAGGTCCATGAGTTTTTGCACGATGTCCAGCCGAAGAAATAGGTTCTAGCAAATCTGGTGCTATATGAGTGAGCAAAGCTGTATAATGTTGAATGGCAGATTTATGATCATGAAGCATGGCTACAAAACTCGCCATTGCAAAACGCTCCGTTTGAAGAAATGATTGCGTTTCAACATTAAATAAAGAATCATAACTTTTTTGAATATATTCAATTGATAAAGGTCGGCGTTGTCTTAATAAAAGCGATGTACCAACAAGCTGATCAATAATATCTTTTTTTGTCATTTTATCTTAATCCTTATAGAAGGTTTACTTAAGATAAAGCAGAATAATAGCCTCAATTTACGAATTTAAGACTATATAGCAAGCTTTATGCCAAGGGATGGAGCCACTTCTTTCGCCGTCAATTCAATGGATTTCATAATGTCATCATGGGGTGGGTCTACTGAATGCACCTGAAAAACAATATCTGTCGCTCTTTCTAATGCCGTATCTTTTTTTAAAGACTGTATAACGTCTTCAGGTGTACCAACATGTTGATCAAAGGCAGCAATTAAATCATCTAATTTTTCTGTTTTGGTGTATTGTCCTACCTTTTCAAAACGCTTTGCTGCTTTTTTTAATCCTTTCTCAGCCATAGCTCTTGCATAGGCGCGATCTGAACTTACAAATAAACTGCGCGATGCCATAATTCTTGGTTGAACATTATCAGGAAGAGCATCAAGATATGCATCAATAATAGGATTTTGAATATCATCTAAGGGTGCATCTTCCATGCCTTTTGGACGCGGTTGTGTGCGTGATAACATCAGTCCATCTTCACTTTCGCCTGCTAGTTTTCCGCCCAAAGGCGAAAATGTCGCCATCCAAAAATGATCGAGCAAATGAGAAGCACCGGGATAAAGATAACTTCCTGCGTGCAGGTCTTTGCCTGCAAGCGCCTTGCGCAAGATTGTTAAATTATGCCCATAAATGTCTCCTCGCTTATCTGGATCCACACCAAAAGCTTCAAAAGATTCGCGCGTTCCACCTGTTCCAAAGCCAAGTTCAATACGTCCATTCGCCAGCAAATCAAAAACAGCTGCATCTTCAGCAACGCGTATTGGGTTTTCCATGGAAAGTGTAATAACACCTGTGCCAAGACGGATCTGGCGCGTTTTTGCGGCTAAGTAAGAAAGAAAAACAAAGGGAGAAGGCAAACCGCCCTCATCAGGATGAAAATGATGTTGTGCAACCCAAGCCGTGTGAAACCCAAGGTGCTCTGCGTGAAGTATTTGTTTTTCGGCCAAGCTATAACGTTCTTCAGCAGACACATTATCGAGAATACGCGAAAAAAAACCTAAACGTTTTATATTTTTTGTCATTGATACAGTCTCAAATTCATAAAAAAAGACGCAATGTCATTTTACTTAAAAATATCGTTAGAAATTAGTTAAAACAAAGTATAACACTCTAGCCCTATTGAAGTGACGAAATCGTTTTTTTTAAAATTTCTTTAAAAATGAAAAAAAAATCTAAAATTATGGATTATATGATTTGATAAGTATTATTTAGTGCACTGTAATATGTTTAAACTTATATTAAAACATGCAAAATAATGCATTCTAAATCAATTATTTTTATAGCAGTAATTGTAAAATAAAAACATATGATGAGTGATTTTTTTAGATATCGTAGCTCAGATTGAGCACGATTGTATTTAGCTTAAATAAATATTGATTTAAATCGTATTGTAAAATGCATAAAGCCATTTTTTATTATTGCCATCTAATCATCATTATAAACGGATAAATTTAAAGTAAAATAAAACGTAAAAATACATTCTATAGCAAAGTTCTATCAATCTTTATGAATTGATCCGAAAAAGATGGAATATTTGTTTCTGAATTCAAGCTAATTTTAAATCACATGAGATAATAAAATCAAAACTGGCGGAGAGGAAGGGATTCGAACCCTCGAGAGCCTTTTGAGCCCTACTCCCTTAGCAGGGGAGCGCCTTCGACCACTCGGCCACCTCTCCAAGAACGGGGAATAAACGGATTGAAGAAGAAGTTCAAGCGATTTTGCGTTTTTTCGACAAATTAATCTTCACTTCTTAAGTGATCAAGAATAATTAAAGATTTTTTACCCAATATGAAATCTTATTATGCCTTGAATATATTATTCCTTAACACAAAGAAGGAATCAGATTTTAGAAAAAAATTTTTAAAACACATTTCATCACGCCCATAAAATCAAAATTAAAAAACATTTAAATTTATTAAAAGATGTTCCTTATACATAAAGAGTGTTATCATCTAATGTTAGTCAAACAACGTTTTTTTAAATGTTAGAATTGAAATTTTAAAAACAGTTTTGATTCGTTCTAAAAAAAACAAAACGTGTTGTTAATTTTCTCAAATAATCCGTTTTACACAATGTAAATTGTTAACAAATCGTCGAAAAATAGCCTTTAATGAATCAAAATTGTGTCTTTTTTGCAACAATCATGGCGGATATGCATTGCATAACCCCTCTTTATGTCTTTTCTTAGTTGAATCCTATAAAACGACAGCTATGTTCACCTCATGAAGAAGGAGCGCTTGTGTGCGACTTTTTCGGTTAAGGGGATCGGGATTCATTTCTGAACTTTAGACCCCGACCCAATTTAAACTTTGACTGGAGGTCAGATATGAACATTAAGAGCCTTCTTCTCGGCTCCGCTGCAGCGCTTGTTGCAGTTTCTGGTGCACGTGCAGCTGATATTGTTGTTGCAGAACCAGAGCCCGTTGAATACGTACGCGTTTGCGATGCATATGGTGCAGGATATTTCTACATTCCTGGTACAGAAACTTGCATGCGTCTTTCTGGTTATGTCCGCGCTGATATTAAAGGCGGAGATAATGTATATGCTCGTACACGTGACAGTAGAGATCGTGATACATATGCTTGGCGTACACGTGCAACACTTCGTTTCCACACAGCTTCAGAAACTGAACTTGGAACATTGCGCACTTTTATAGAGTTACGCTCGCAATGGGATGGTGGTGCTGAATACAACAATGCTGATGATAGCGCTTCAGGTCAACTTCGTTTCGCTTTCATCGAACTTGGTGGATTGCGCGTTGGTATGGATGAATCAATTTTCAGCCATTGGACAGGTTACTTTGGTAATGTAATCAACGATGATGTTGCAAATCCAGCTGCTTATGACCGTACAAATGTTATCAGCTATACATTCAATGCTGGAAACGGTTTCTCTGCAATTTTGGGACTTGAACAAGGCACAGATGATCATATCGATTCAATAGGCTATAAATATGGCTTTGTTGGTGACGTTGCTAATAATCACGTGAAAGAATTAAGTGGTCAAATTGATGACTATACACCAAATGTTATTGGTGGTTTGAAATTTGTTCAAGGTTGGGGTGGTTTATCAGCAGTTGCTGCTTATGATGCATACTATGAAGAATGGGCTGCAAAAGTTCGCCTTGATTTAAATGTCACTGATCAGTGGAATGTTTGGGTCATGGGTGGTTATAAATCAGCTGATGATGTCTACAACATAGATAATTCTTATACTCCCCGCGCTTATAATGGCGGTCTAGGAATTCGTCATGGTGTTTATCGTCAAGTTAATTCTATTTATGGTGATTGGGGTGGTGACTGGTCTGTTTGGGGCGGTACAACCTTTAAATTTAATCCAAAAACAAGCTTCAATGCTCAAGTTTCATACGACGATTCAGACTTATTTGCTGCATCAGTTAACTTGATCTATGAATTGGTTCCTGGGCTTACAATTACTCCTGAATTGACATATGTTTCTTGGGATAATGATTATAGCGTACGTAATCAATCTAACACGATTAACATTGTTGACTCTTTAAAAGGTCAAGATGCGTTCCAAGGTATGGTTCGTTTACAACGTTCATTCTAAATTTTTAGTATCGAACAAAAAAACCGGTGGCATTTGCTGCCGGTTTTTTATTTGTACGTTTTCAAAAAAAATTGGCTTAAATTTTAAAATAATGAATACAACCTTAAAGCCTATTTTATAATTATTTTGTACTTTTTATATCCGCATAGAGATAGCTCTTGTTATGCTCCAGATTTAAGTTATGACCATCCCTTTTTCGCAATAAGCAACGATAGTCTCCCAATTTTTACCATTACTAACATTGTCCAAGTCAGGCAAAAGTTTGCTCTACAATCCATCTTAGAGAGACGACAACAAAGATTTTTAAACTGTCAATACTTCGAATACGCCCAATAGAAAAGTTTTTAACGTGAGACATAGCCGTTGCGCGTTTATCACCTGCATTCCTTTCTATTGGAGAAAAATTTCGTCATTGTGAGATATGTCCTAGAGCTTGTTCAATAATGTCGAAAGCTTGTTGCTGTCCTAAATGTCAGCGATATATCCAATAGCTGTGAGCCATTGCCGTATGTGTCGGTTAGAATATAGTGCTGGCCAGCCTTGATATTCTTGATAACCGTGCAGATATCAACTTTCAGTCTTTTTCACTCACTAGACAACAATAATAGAAAGTATTGGTGTAGGACTGCGTTCATCAAAAATACGGTTCAGTCCACCAAGCCGCGTTAATCAAAGAAATTTTTTTTTCGCCGGTGACAGAAATAATGTTATAGTGTCGCGTAAGATCGAAAGCCTTTAAAAGTGAATGCCACTGTTAACCCGTAGACACAATTATTGGATAGCATACTTGATATTAAAAGGTTTATGATCTATGGACGTTCTTCAGCCTTTAAGTAACGCTGAAAACATCTCTATAATTTGTCTCTCATTGCTAGAACTTTAGCTTTCATAACGTTTATAATTTCTCTCATATGGTTTATGAGTGATTTTGGTCCACTTCAACTGAACCTCTATCGTTGTCATAAAACAATGAAGCATAAACGACTGAAATCATTTAAATGGATGATCAGTCTGGCTTTTAGGTAAACTTCTCTTTATAGTGAATATTTTATTTAAATAATTATTATTAACCTTTTGATAAATTAGAAAATTATAATTAAGTTTTTTATAAAAACCTTTTTTTATAAATATATTTTGATAAGCAAAAAGATCATACTCACCATAAAGCAATTAAAAGATCTCATTATAGCTGATTAAAGTTAATCATTTATATTTTACATTTTTTGTTTTTTTCCAAAAGATGAAAAACATAGTTTTTTGCTTCTTCAATGGCTGTATTAAGGTGTTTTCCTAGAGCAATATGACACGCTATTGCAGTTGATAATATACAACCAGTACCTCTCATGGAGGTATTTATACGAGGATTGGTAAAGATTTTTTGGGTAGATGTGTTTAATAATATATCATTTGACGTTTTACCTGCAGCATGTCCGCCTTTAATCAAAATGTTTGGTACACCAAAATTAAAAATGTTTTTTGCCTGTTCTATGGCTATGAGCTCATTTTCAGCAAGTTCGCTATTGCTTAAACGAGAAAGTTCAAAGAGATTGGGCGTTACGCAATAACAATGTTTTAATAGTTTTGCTTTTATAGCATCAATACAGGCATTATCAACTAAATAACCGCCTGAAGACGCCATAATAACAGGATCAAAAATCACTGGTACCACTGGATAGGCAGTGAGTATTTGCGTGATTGCGTCAATACTATCAGACGTGCCCGTCATACCAATTTTTATAGCATCAATCTTTTGCGCTTGAAGTACAGCCGACATTTGATGAGCAATTATTTCACCTGATATGGGATGTTTTTGTGAGACACACATATCATCTTGGACATTGACAGATGTAATGGCAATACTTGCATCAACCCGCATATGTGCCGCAGTTTCAATATCACGAACAATACCTGCTCCACCTGTTGGATCTGTCCCTGCAACAATTAAAATTCGCGGATTTAACGCCATTTTTCTGTCACCTTAATCCACTCTTCCACTCGCTTTTCAGGATGATCGTTAAAAAGAATATCCGTAACCACTGCTGCACTATTCGCGCCAGATTCTAAAACTTCAACACCTCTTTGCGGTGTCAACCCACCAATAGCGACAAGTGGAATATCACCGATGAGAAATTTCCATTGTTTTATTTTTTCAAGACCTTGTGGTGCCCATTTCATTTTTTTTAAAATTGTCGGATAAATAGGCCCAAGTGCGATATAATCAGGGTTTAATGTTTTGGCTATAGTAAGTTCTGCACGATCATGTGTGCTTATACCCAATTTAATACCTGATTGTTTTATAAGATTTACATCTGCATTTACTAAATCTTCTTGCCCAAGATGAATGAACTGACATTTTTCTTCGATAGCAATTTTCCAATAATCATTGATAACAAGTTGACAATCATAGTTTTGACAAATGATTTTAGCTAGTTGAATGTGCGCCCGCAATTCTTCTTCACTCACATTTTTCATCCGCAATTGAACGAGTTTGATACCATGGGGGACCAAACGTTCTATCCATTCAGCGCTATCGACAATAAGATAAGTCGGATCAAGTTTCATGAAAATACCGCCTGACCAATAACAGGTGTAGAAGGAACCGCAACATCACGTGGTTCCAACATGCCTGCTTTATAGGCATCACGTCCTGCTTCAATAGCTTTAGCGAATGCTTGAGCCATAAGAACAGGATCTCCTGCTTTTGCAACAGCCGTATTAAGAAGAACACCATCATAGCCAAGCTCCATAGAAACCGCAGCATGAGAAGGACGACCAATGCCTGCATCAACAATCAATGTAAAATCAGGAAAATGCGCACGCAAAGCACGCAAACCATCAGTATCACGTGGTCCCCTAGCCGAGCCAATGGGGGCACACCAAGGCATAATAACTTTGCATCCAATATTAGCAAGTTTTTCTGCAACAATGAGGTCATCCGTTGTATAGGGAAAAACCTCAAAACCATCTTCTGTTAAAATACGGGCGGCTTCTACAAGAGCAAAAACATCAGGTTGAAGTGTATCAGAATTGCCGATGACTTCGAGTTTTATCCATTTTGTTTTAAAAAGATCACGCGCCATTTTAGCTGTTGTAACCGCTTCTTTTACACTGTAACAACCAGCGGTATTAGGTAAAACTGTGACATTAAGATCTTTAATTAATGACCAAAACTGACCACCTTGTTGCCCGCCAGCTGTTTCACGACGAAGAGATACGGTAACAATTTCACTTCCTGAGGCATTAACAGCATCACGCAAAATTGCTGGTGAAGGATATTGCGCAGTACCAAGCATCAGATGTGATGAAAATTCTTTATCATAGAGTGTAAGCACTATCTTATCCTCCCTGCATAGGACTTAAGATTTCAATTTTATCGCCTTCTTGCAAAAGATAGGTTTTGCGTTGTTGGGCGCTAATAACCTCTGAATTTACAGCTGTTGCAAGCCAATCCCCTTCAAATGCCAATTCTTCTAGCAATGCAGCAAGATGAGATGCTTGTATGTCAACTGTTTCACTATTCACAAAAACTTTCATGTTTTAATCCATTATACATTGTGTGACTTTACGCGCCATTTCAGGCGCGAGCAAAAAACCGTGACGATAAAATCCATTGATTGAAATTTTGTTGCCAATTTGTTTTACGCGTGGAAAATTATCTGGATATGATGGACGCAAAGCAACACCCGCCTCAATAATTTCAGCTTCTGCAAATGCTGGATGAAGAGTATAGGCTGCATTTAATAATTCCATCATAGAACGTGCAGTTATTTTTCCTGTCCACGCGCTTTCAATCATTGTAGCTCCAATCATAAAAAGATGATCATCCCTTGGAACAATATAAAGCGGAATTCTAGGATGCAAGAGACGTATGGGTCTTGAAAATGTAATGTCATCCGTTTTCACAAGCAACATTTCACCACGAACGCCGCGCAAATCCTTATCATTATCAAGATAAGCTATACCTGTTGCATCAATAATATAATCAAAATCATTCTCATTTATTTTATCGTCTTTATTGTTGAGAGTGATAAAAGATACATTCTTTTCTTGCAATTTTTGTTTAAGCGCAAGCAAAGCTTTTCTAGGATCAATATGGGCTTCTTTATCAAAAAATAACCCCCGATCAAACCGACCTGCAAGATCAGCTTCCAAGACACCTATTTCTTCAGCATTCAATTTTTTATAATTTTTTGTGCGTGTACAAAAACGTTCAAGTTCTTTAAAATCACGGCTAGGGGCAACCACTAACGTGCCTTTATGTGTTACATATTCTGGTAAAGCTTGATCCCACCATGACATAGCTTTCAACCCAAAATCTTCAACACATTGTTCTGCGCTTTCGCGCTCACAAAATGGTGCAAGCATGCCACCAGCATACCAACTTGCTGCACCAATTGGTGCATTATTTGGCGCAAGAACTGTTACATCAGCGCCCGTTTGCATTAATTGATACGCACTGGTTAATCCAGCAACGCCACTTCCTTTTACAAGAATTTTTTTCATCAATAATGTATCTTTTCACTTTCTCTTTTTTTTATATTTATTTTAAGTGCAATTAAGAAAAAATAATAGAAATTTAATTTGTATGATTTTAATTTTTATGGCTTTTATTATAAAATTAACAAACCTGTATCTTCAACATAAAATTAAAAAAGGATAACATATAAAAGAAAGAGTTTATCTTGTTTTATGGCCACAATTTCTTTTAACTTTCACTGTTCGTTCTGTCTAAAATTAACATATATATGATGTCTGCATGATAGATTTTTTTTCAAAATTTAAATATAAAAATTTTTTTATTTTCTAACATAATAAGCACCATCTTTTAAGTTTTGTTGTTATGGTTGTTTTGTCAAGTCGTGTGACAATAATATGAGTAAAAATAAAGACATATTCTTTGCAAACATATCTTACGCCTTATCAAAGACAAAGCCCTATGACTGTTATAGAATTTAGATCAACGCTAGCGTCATTAAATAAAGAAATGCATCAAACGAAATTTAAGCCTTTTCCTTTTCAAAAGGCAGGATAACCGCGACGATGAGAAGTGCCCAACCAATAATGTTGATCGCTCCCCCCAATGGCGCTGCATAAGGCAAAGGATAAGCATCAGCAATTTCACGCAGAAAAATGGCACTCGAAAATAGACTTGTCCCGATGATGATCATTGTTCCAGATAATCGCATGACGATATTAGTTTTATAGGCAACAAAAAGACCCAGTAAAAAAGCAGCATTACCCAATAATATAGGCGCAAGAAAACTATAATATCCACCAATATGTGCTGCTGCTGCGTAAGCTGCTATACCCATAGCACCATAAAAACCTGCAAAGCCGCCGAAAATGCGTTGACTAAGACTTGACATAGTTATTTTTTATCTCTCTCAAAATTTGCTTCTTTAAAAGCATGTTCAAAAGCTTCTGTTTCATTATCTTGTCGCACACTTACTCTGATACAATAGTCAATATGTTTGGACATTGGATTTCTTACAAAAATACCACGCGATAATAGTCTCCCTAAAAGAGTTTGAGCATAAGCTGCATCTTGTCCACAATGAATTGTTACAACTTTGCTCGCTGACGGAAGCGCTATCATAGCATGAGCTTGAGCAATTTTAACGATTTTTTGTCGTTGACGTGCAATTTAGATCAATATTTCCTTCAAATATATTTGATCTAAAAGCGCTTGTTTTACTGCTGCGTGTGCTAGTCGATTGACAGAAAAATGATCACATATTTTATGAATGGGATTGATTAGCTTTTTATCAGCAAAAGCATAACCACATCGTAACCCTGCCAAACCATATGCTTTAGAAAACGTTCGCATACGTAATACATTTGGCCAAGTTGTTTGTTCGCTTAATTTTGTATCTATGGATACAAATCCACCATCTGCTTCATCAAGAATACATAAAGTTTCTGGGCATAGTTTTTCTATAAATTTTACAATTGCATTCTTATCGTGCCATGTTCCTAAAGGATTATCTGGATTGGCGAGATAGACAATTTTTGCATAATGTTTATATGCAGCATGTGCTAATCCATCTAAATCAACATATCCAATTTTATAAGCAACAAAAACAATTTTGCCACCATATCCATGAACATGATAATCAAATGTTGGATATCCTCCCAATGAATTTACCGCAACATCTCCTAGATTCATATATTGACGTAACGTTAAACCTAATAATGCATCAATAGCAACACCATTTGTTATCATGCTTAAATCAATATCATAAAACTGAGCGAATGCACTAAGCAAATTATAATATTCTGGATCGCCATATTGCTAAATCGAATACGCTTCTTTTTGTATTGTCTCAATTACAAATGGTGAAGGACCAAAATTGTTTTCATTCGCACCAAGCCGTGCAATGAAAGAGCTTGTCCTTTATCGTTCTAATGTTTCAGGCTCAACAAAAGGAACTGTTGGCTGTAATAATCTTATAAGAGAGATTGTCATAGGATAGCGCGTTTGAGGTGACTTTTTTATATTCCGCAATTCATCATAACTTGATGAGAAGAAGTTATGTATTTTTAAAATAAATAATAAATTTATTTGAACATGATCCAATGATTGGATCGTTTATTACTAAAAACCTGACTTAGAAAATGTTAAATATCAAATTTTCCGCATAAATTATTGACATTTATAAAACGAAAGATCATCTCAAAATTATTGCAAATATTTATTTTAAAGTGAGACTTAAGGGAGCGAAAATTGTCTCAAATAAAATCACATTATCCATCAAACCATTATCAAAAAGACTAATTTTTGGATCTTTTTTTACAGAATAATTGAGATAAAAAGAAGATTGCTATTGCTTATAATTTTTAGCCTATATTGCTGACATCACCTTTTGAAATAAAAGATATTTCAAGAAAACATAGATAGTTTTTTTCTAAATAAAACGATAATTTTTAATGATTTTTTATATAGAATTTTGTTATCAGGCAGCTTAATAATGGCCTTAGGTGCTCAAAATGCCCATGTTATAAGATCAGGCTTATTAGGTAAAGATGTTTTGAATACCTCTTTGACCTGTTTTTTATGTGATTTTCTTCTTATGGTTTTTGGTGTTTTTCTTTTAGGCGAATTAACGATAATTAATATCTATGTTAATATTACTATTTGTATATTATCAATAGTTTTTCTATTATGTTATTCCGTAAATGCATTCATACAGGCCTATAAATCCAAAGCAGCCTATGAAACGCGTGACCATCAATTATTGATGCGTGATCCAATATGGAAAACCATTTTAACGACCTTAGCCGTTACTTTGTTAAATCCTCATGTTTATCTTGACACAGTTATAATCGTTGGCGATTATGCGTCATCATTATCAATGACCGATAAATATTTTTTTATTTCAGGGGCATTATTCTCATCATTTTGTTGGTTTTTCGCTTTAGGATATTTATCTTTCTATCTCAAAAATTATTTAAATAACATGAAAATATGGCAGATATTGAACATCGTTATCGGTATTTTTATGATATTTATAGCAATAAATATTGGTATTTATTTGATGAAAATCATTGCATAAAACAATTGTTAAACATGACTTTATTCGCACCATTATTTAAAGTTTCCAATCCTCCTAAAATTGGAACACTTCATAATAAACAAACTGTATCTTTTACAATGTGGTACACTCACGCGGTCGCATAAACTTTAAGACAATAGTGCTTAAAAGTCTTGCACATCATTACATCACCCATCCTCCCCTCCCCTTGTTCTCATATGTTTATGCTCTATGTTTTTTAAAGTTTTTAGTTTTAAAGCCTGTTGCTGGGGCAATCAGCAGGCATCATAAATGATGGATCATGTTGATGCTTGAAATCGATGCCTTTTATCTCAGACAATTCGCTAAGAATGCCGCTTGTGCAGAAAAAATCGGATTGACTGATGATCTTGCCTTATTAAAAGAGCTCGGTCTTTTTACAGCTTGCTTGCCTCTTCACTATGGTGGAAAAAATTTTGCAAGACCCCATGATGACACAACAACACAAATCATATTTAAAATTTTACGACAATTAGGACAAGTAAATTTATCACTTGCCCGCCTTTTTGAAGGTCATCTTAACGCGATCCGCTTAATTGATTTATATGCCGCACAATCTTTACGTGAAAAGATATTCAACGAAGTTTCAAAAGGCGCACTATTAGGCGTTTGGGGAGCCGATCATATAAAAAAACCTTTGTATTTTTATCATGACACAAAAAATCGCATAAGACTCATTGGTGCAAAGCGTTTTGCTTCAGGATTAGGAAATATTGATTACGCATTGGTGACATTACGCTGTACAAAAAATGATCCTGATCAGATGTCTATTCTAAATGTCCAAGATCAAACACGACAAAAAACAGAAGAATGGAAAGTCTCTGGGATGCGTGCAACCTTCTCAGGTGTCTATGACTTTAGCGATCTGATCATTGACCCAAGTCACTTTATTGGTAAGGAAGGCGACTTGCAATTGGAGCCGCATTTCCAAGGGGGGATATGGCGCTATTGTGTTGCACATTTAGGAGGAGCAGAATCCATTCTCCAAGAATGGCAAACTCTTTTAAAACTCAGAAATCGTTTAAATAATCCTTTTCAATTATCTAGACTAGCGCAGGCTTATACTTTAGTTCTTGGACTGGCTGCTTTTTTATCGAAAGTTGCCAGTTTGGTAGAAAAAGCATCGGACAACAAAACAAAAAAACTTATTGACGATGCCGTTTTAGCCGCTCTTCTTGCGCGAGAAAACACAGAGAATGTCTGTGTAAATATTCTTAACCTTTGCGAAAAATCTTTGGGTATGGAAGCCTATCAAGAACACAGCGCACTTGAAAGAATGAGACGTGATTTATCCTTATTTATCCGCCAAGCTGCCCCTGACGCCAAACTGCTAGAAAGCGCTAACCGACTTATTGAACGAAAAGGAGATCTTTTATGGTAACGCCGCTTAAAAAAGGTAGCCTCTTTCAGATGCCTTGTCATCACATCCATCTTAAAGACATAACCCGAGGAAATCGACTTCTTGTACTTGCCCCTCATCCTGATGACGAAGCTTTGGGATGTGGCGGTGGTATCGCTGCAGCTTGCGCAGCAGGAATGAATGTTGATATTATTTGTATAACGGATGGAAGCCACTCTCATAAAAATTCTCTTCATTGGCCAAAAGATAAATTGGTTACATTACGCGCAAATGAATTTTTCAAATCAACCTTCATATTAAGCAATGGATTGGCGCGTAATTTTATGTTGAATTATGAAGATCAAAACAGCCCCAATTTAATCTCAGAAATAGAACTTGCAGCCATGCATATAAAAAAACGTTTGGCACCATTTTATCCCACAACGATTTGGTCCAGTTGGATAGGAGATCCGCATATAGATCATCAAAACACCGCTCATCTTGCCTATGCATTAAAACGTTTATTTTCTGATTCAGTATTATTTTTTTATACTGTTTGGGGACGTTTTATTGAAACTGATTTATTAAAAGAAAAAAAGGTTTTAAAATTGAACACAAAGCCATACCAAAAAATCAAAGAAAAAGCTGTCATGGCACATCGCTCACAAATGACAAGGCTTATTGACGATGATCCAGATGGCTTTGTCATGAGTGAGCAAACACGTCAGCATTTCATTTCAGAAGATGAATATTTTTTGGAGGCAGATCGTGAATATCGCGCGTTTTGAAAAACTTTATCAAACACAAAGAGATCCATGGAATTATTGTTTTTCACCCTATGAACAAGAAAAATACGCCCGAACGCTCAAAGCCTTGCCTAAAATTCATTATAAAAATGCTCTTGAAATAGGCTGTTCCATTGGTGTCCTTACACGTCGATTATCAACACGCTGTCAGCATATTACAGGTATTGATTGCGCGCCTACGGCTTTAATGCACGCGCGAGACCATTGCAAAAATATGGAGAATATATCTTTTAAACAGGCATTCTTGCCAGATGAATGGCCAGATGGGCACTATGATCTCATTATCTTTTCAGAAATACTTTATTATCTTCCAAAAGATAGCATAGAAATTCTCGCGCGCAAAACAGCTATAACCCTTTCTTTAGGGGGCGATTGCATTTGCGTCAATTACAGAAAGCCAATGACAGAGATTATGCAAGGTGATGAAGCTGCTATGACTTTCAATCAAGCATTTTATACAGATTCTGCTTTTTGCCAACCAATAACAGTCGAAACAGAAAATTATCGTATTGATATCCTTAATCTTGAAGATTAAAATAAAGATGACAATAATATTATTGCCAAGGTCAGACTTAAGGATGAACAATTGACACAGAGTATTTCCACAATTTCCTATGAAGAATTGTTAGGATTTTTTGATTGCGCTGGTGTCGATAGAGCAATAAGTGAAGAACCAATCAATCGCTTTGCTCAATCAGAATTGTTGGAACAAGAACTAAAGCCTGCTTTTCAACGTGAAACCAAAAAATCAAATAAACATTATACCAATAAGGTTGATGATACAAACACCAATTTTATCAATACGCAGACAAATAGTGGCGCATTTAAAACAACTTTAGAGCTTGCGCAAAGCGCAAAATCGCTTGAAGAGCTGCATCAATACATACAAAATTTTGACCGTATCACACTCAAGCTCACCGCCAAAAATACTTGTATTTTTGATGGTAATCCGCAAAGTAGCATAATGATTATTGGTGACACTCCCGGACGAGAAGAAGATAAAGAAGGCGTACCCTTTGTTGGACGTTCAGGGCAATTGCTCAATCGCATTTTGGAAGCAATCGGTTATTCACGTAAGACATGCTATATCACCAATATTATTCCATGGCGTCCTCCTGGTAATCGCAGACCAACATTATTAGAAATAGAACAATGTCGTCCATTCATCGAAAAGCAAATTGCGTTTATTAAACCCCAAATTTTGGTTGCATTAGGAGATTTGGCCACACATGTTCTCACTGGTACAAATCAGGGGATAATACGCTCTCGGGGAAAATGGTTGGAACATATCAGTGAAAACAAACATGTGATCCCCGTAATGCCCACTTTTCATCCAGACTATATTTTGAAAACACCAAGCCAAAAGAAGCTTGTCTGGAAAGATTTTTTAACAATTTTAAAAGCTCTAAAAGCTGAAAGTTCTTAAATCTTTATTATTATAAGCTGCTATTTTTCAATACATTCTATTACAATGGTGAAAAGTGTATTTTATTGGCCCCTCAAACGGCTCAGATAAGATTCACGCAAAATAATAAAAATACCTGCGCCAATAACAAGGTTTGCGCCAAACAACATTGTAAATGTAGGGATTTCATGAAAAAAAACATATCCCGTCAATAAGGCCAATATGATTGAACTATATTCAAATGGTGCTACAATGGAAGCTTCAGCGTAACGATAACTTTGGGTCATAAATATTTGAGCGATTCCACCAAAAATTCCAGCAGAAATTAACATTAAACTTTGATAAAAGTCAGGCCAAACCCATCCAAAGGGAAGTGTAATAAGAGAAAGAACACTAGACGTTATCATAAAATAAAGCGCAATTGTTGCGGTTTTTTCAGTAAATACAAGCTTACGCACCAAAAGCATCGCAATAGCTGCCATAAAAGCAGCGCATAAAGCTGAAAGTGCTCCAATGGAAGCCCCGATATCGACTTTATCACTGCCGAAAACAGTTAATCTTGGCCAAAGTATAATTAAAACACCAACAAGACCAATTGTTACGGCACTCCAGCGGTAAGCACGTATTTTTTCACCTAAAAAGAGTGCTGATAAAATAGTTAGAATAAGAGGTTCTCCATAATTAATAGCAATGGTCTCTGGCAATGGCAATAATGTCAGAGCATAAAAGCTAAAAAACATGGCAAATGTTCCAACCATACCACGAAATATATGACCTAATAAGTGACGTGTATAAAATACACCGCGTAATTCTTTCGTAAAAATGACCCATATAAAAATGGGAATGAGACCAAAAAAAGCACGAAAAAAACTTAGCTCTCCAGCGGGCACACCACTTGCTGATTTCAAAAAACTATACATAATGACAAAACACATAACGGATAGAATTTTCATCCAAATGCCAAGCATCACATTGCTACTGGAATGATTAAAGTACATTTTCTCTTTTTTGAACAAAAACTTCCCCGTAAATATTTTGAATGGATCTTTATTTGTGCTTAAATTATATAAATTAACTAGCAAATCTTATATGATTTTCTCCCTATTTGAATTGTAGGATCACACAACGCATAACGACAAAGTGTTTAGTCATAATCGTTATAATTTTGCAATGCAAAACATTGATTATGGAAGCCTTGTTTTTATAGACTTGTAGTGCAATGATTGGGAACAACCTATAATAAGAAAGCAAATAAAATGAGTGCACTATCCCATCCTGTTTTTCGCCTTGAAGACTATCGTCCAACAGAATATGCAATCCCAAAGACTGATTTAGATTTTTCACTTCACCCTACAAAAACACGAGTGCATGCCAAACTTTCAATAACACCTCGTCAAGAAATGATAAAGCCTCAACCCCTTGTGCTTTCAGGTGATGGTTTAAAACTTTTAAACCTATCAATAAATGGGGAAATACTTTCAAAAGACGCCTATCATGCAACAGAAAATACATTAGAAATTTTACATCCACCTAAAGGCGATTTTATAGTTGAAATAACAACAGACTTAGACCCAGAAAAAAATCGACAATTGATGGGACTTTATTTATCCAAAGGGGTTTATTGCACACAATGTGAAGCTGAAGGCTTCCGGCGCATTACATATTTTTATGATCGGCCTGATGTTTTATCTGTCTACACAGTAAGAATTGAAGCTGATAGAAAATCGACACCTATTCTTCTTTCCAACGGAAATCTAATTGAAGAAGGCAAAATTGACGGGGAACGCCATTATGCCATTTGGCACGACCCCTTTCCAAAGCCTTCCTATTTATTCGCACTGGTTGGTGGTAACCTTGACTGTTTGTCTGATAACTTTGAAACAGCTTCTGGTCGTAATGTAAAACTAGGCATATATGTCGAAAAGGGAAAAAAAGATCGTGCAAACTTTGCAATGCACGCATTGAAGCGCTCTATGCGCTGGGATGAAGAACGATTTGGACGAGAATATGATTTGGATATTTTCAACATCGTTGCAGTTTCAGATTTTAATATGGGTGCAATGGAGAATAAGGGCCTTAATATTTTTAATGATAAATATATTTTAGCCGATCAGGAAACGGCAACGGATTCAGATTATGCTGCTATTGAGCGTGTGATTGCTCATGAATATTTTCATAATTGGACGGGTGACCGTATCACATGTCGCGACTGGTTTCAGCTTTGTCTGAAAGAAGGTTTGACAGTGTATCGCGATCAGGAGTTTTCTTCTGATCAACGTTCCCGCGCTGTCCATCGCATAAGCGATGTTCGAATGTTAAAAGCTGCACAATTTCCTGAAGATGCAGGCCCTTTAGCGCATGCCGTAAGACCACGCCAATATAGTGAAATCAATAATTTTTACACAACAACGATTTATGAAAAAGGCGCAGAAATTGTGCGCATGGTGCATACAATTTTAGGTGAAACACTTTTTCGCAAAGGCATGGATCTTTATTTTGAACGTCATGATGGACAAGCCTGTACGATCGAGGATTTTATTACATGTTTTTCAGATGTTTCTTTGCGCGATTTCACACAATTTATGCTCTGGTATGAACAGGCAGGAACGCCTTTCGTCACAGTTAATACGCATTTTGAAAATGACACTTTAACACTTGAATGCACACAGTCGCTTGCCCAAACGCCCGGACAAAAAGAAAAAAAGCCCATGGCTATTCCAATCAGCTTCGGACTTTTAGGCAAAGACGGCAAAGAATTGGAGTATCGCAGTGATAACCAAATCCAAAACAACACGATTATTCTTTCTCAAGAAAAGCAAACTTTTCGTTTCACGCATTTAAAAGAAAAACCTGTTTTATCTTTATTGCGCAATTTTTCTGCACCAATAAATATACAAAGCACCCTCGATGAAGACGCACTTATTTTTCTTGCACAATTTGACAAAGATCTCGTTAATCGTTGGCAATCCATTAACACGTTATTAACGCGCAGTTTATGTGATTATAGTCAACGCCAAGACATCAACAGCATTCAAATGCCGGAAAAACTTGTTCATCTTATACAATCTCTTATTGTCGATGATCAATTAGAATCGGATTTTATTGCTCTTTGCTTACAATTACCAACAGAAGGAGAAATTGCTCGTCTTCTTGGTTTTAATATTGATCCAGATCGTATTTATCAAGTCAGGCAAAGATTTATAAACTCTCTGGCACAACAGTTAAAACCGCACTTTATTTCTCTCTATGAAAGTTTACAAGATACCAATCCATTTACACCGAATGCGTATCAAGCAGGAAAAAGAGCCCTTAAAAACGTCGTTCTTGATTATATATCTATAGCAGATAACACACCAGATTATGCTTTTAGACAATTTAGGACCGCTGATAATATGACTGACCGAATGGGAGCGTTTACAGTTCTCCTTCATCGTTTTTTTAACAATGAGCAAAGCCAAAAAGCGCTTCATGAATTTGAAGAGCGCTACCATAATGATGCACTCGTTATGGATAAGTGGTTTAGTGTTCAAGCGACAATAGCTGGCTATAAAACGTTAGATCATGTTCGTCAGCTTATGAAGCATCGTGCCTTTTCACTTGATAATCCTAATCGCATACGTGCTCTTATCGGTACTTTTTGTGGTGCTAATCCAACAGGATTTAACCGCATTGATGGTAAAGGATATGATTTTTTAGTTGAAATGATCTTAAAAATTGATCCTAAAAATTCTCAAATTGCTTCACGTCTTTTAACAATCGCGCGCTCATGGCGTCAACTTGAACCAACACGAAGAGAAAAATTTAAACAAGCACTTGAGCATATCGCACGACAGCCACAACTTTCGACAGATGTCAAAGATATCATTACGCGCATTTTAGCCTGATTAAATCGCGCGAAAATTACCTTAAAAAAATATGAACCTATGAGAATGATTTATAAAAATAATTGACGAATTCTTGCGCATTAAATGCCTATTAAGTGTTTTATTTTACACTATTGGAATGAAAATTAAGTTTTTGTTAAAAAAAAGCTGGACAGAACGAATCAGTTTTGATTCATTGCCCTTGTTCGGGTGTTTTGCGTACCGAATCAGTTATCTGATTTTTGCATCAAATTTAGAGGGAGCCAGAAATGGCACATTTGGACGCGGTTGACGCGCCCACAGGGGCGTTTGTTGATTCAAAGCCTTTCGCCAAAAAGCGAAAAGGCCGTTCCGCGCATGTCGATCTTCTTTCAGACCCGACCTATCGTAGGCTATTAGTTGTTGAGCCATGGTTGCGGCGTTCTATCCCCATTCTCATTCTTATCTTTTTGGTCGTTTTAGCCGCAACACGAATGGTGGCGCTTTATGAATGGCGCCAAAATATTGATGCATCCACAAGATCGGCTTTATCACTCGCGACAGGTCATATTGGAAGTTCGGTTGATCGTATTTACTATTCACAACATCAACAAAACAAAAATAGCGTTATTGATGCAAATGTATTGCAAAATATTCTTATCGATTTTCGTACACGTAGCCTCATTGATAATGCGGCTCGCATTGCTATTATTGATGAGCATGGCATTGTTGTTGCCGCATCAGGAATGGAACCATTGCTTGGTCGAGATCTTAGTGAAGCGGTAAAAGACATTCAAACCTTAATGGTTATGGGACGCAATGCTGGTGTTATGCGCGTTCAATTATATGGTGAAACTGCACTTGCCTCATTGGATAATGCTGGTCAAAACAAATATGGTATATTTGTCGTTGAAACAAATGAACAAATGTATCTTGAATGGCGCAAAACAGTTTCTCTTAATATTACTTTGTTTGCTGGTACAGTAGGTGTGATGTTGGCTATACTCTTTGCTTATTATAGCCAAGCTGCACGAGCAAGAGATACTGATAAAATATCAGAAAAAATACAAAATCGTATTGATATGGCGATGATGCGCGGACGCTGTGGCCTTTGGGATTGGAATATGGCAAGCGGTCGGGTTTATTGGTCACGATCCATGTATGAAATGCTTGGATTTAAACCACAAGATGCGCTTTTATCGATTTCTCAAATCACAGAAATTATCAATCCGAATGATGCTGATCTATATGATCTTGCTCGCGGCTTGTTAGAAGGTGAAAACGATCATATTGATATTAATGTCCCCATGCGTCATGCGAATGGATATAATGTTTGGATGCGCATTCGAGCTGAGATTGACGATGGTGAAGAACCGCATTTGGTGGGAATTTCTTTTGACATAAGCGAACAACAACAGTTTGCAGAAGAAACAGCACAAGCAGAACTTCGTATTCGTGATGCCATAGAAAATATTTCTGAATCCTTTGTTCTTTGGGATTCAGAAGAACGCCTTGTCATGTCAAACAGTAAATTTCGTGAATATGCAGCTATACCTGATCACTATTTACAGCAAGGTGTACAACGAAAAACCATTGAAGCAATTTCACGTTTTCCACTTCAACAAAATATTATTGAAACTGATGATTCAGGAAATCATACAGCAATCAGCCAAATGGCCGATGGTAGTTGGTTGAAAATTAATGAAAGGCGAACAAAAGATGGTGGTTTTATTTCAGTTGGTACAGATATTTCTGAATTAAAAGAGCAAGAACAACGACTTATGGATAGCGGTAAACGTTTTACCAAGATGATTCAAGAATTAAAACATTCTCGACTAGACACGCAAAAACGCGCAAATGAAATTGCAAAACTCAATGAAAATCTACAGCGTGAAAAAGAACGTGCAGAAAGTGCCAATAAGGCAAAATCCGAATTTCTTGCCAACATGTCTCATGAATTACGCACACCACTCAATGCTATTATTGGTTTTTCAGAAATAATGGTTCAGTCCACTTTCGGACCTCTCGGTTCAGAGCGATATCATGAATATATGAACGATATTCATAATTCTGGTAAACATTTACTAAATCTTATCAATGATATACTGGATATGTCGAAGATTGAGGCTGGACGGTTTATGCTTGATCGTAAAAAAACAGATCTTGCTCCTATTATCTCAGAAGCTCTTCGCACTTTGGCACCTCAAGCACGTGAAAAATCGATTTCCATTCATAGTGAAATAGCTTCCAATCTTCATGGCGAAATTGATCAACGTGCCATACTTCAGGTTATTTTAAATCTCTTATCCAATGCGATTAAATTTACACCATCAGGTGGAAAAGTCGATGTGATCAGTTATCAAGAAGACAATCATCTTCTTTGCATCATAAAAGATAATGGAGTAGGTATTCCACAATCTGAAATCGAAAAACTTGGTCATCCATTTGAACAGGTTGAAAATCAATTCACCAAAACGCATGAAGGCTCAGGTTTAGGATTGGCTATTTCGCGTTCTTTTGTTGAGTTGCATAATGGGACATTTCATATTGCGTCTGTTGAAGGCAAAGGTACGACTCTCACCGTTAAATTACCAATCAAACAAATTTAAAAAACGCGTTCACTTTCAGGTTTTTGTTCACGATCTAATAATATTTTTTTACGCACATTTCCCCATCGATATCCAGAAATATCGCCATTGTTATGCAACACTCTATGACAAGGCACCACGACTGCTAAATGATTTGCAGCGCAAGCATTTGCCACAGCACGCGATGCTTTTGAGTTGCCAATTTTTTCCGCAAGTTTTTGATAACTTATTGTCTCACCGGTTTTTAACTTAGATAAAACATGCCAAACTTTCATTTGAAAATCAGTTCCGTCCATCTCGAGTTGAAACTTGTGAGGATTTTTTTGTGGCGCTTCAATACTTGAAACAATTTTTTCAATATCATGATTGAGTTCTAAATCATTAGGGCATAAACATATTCTGGTATTATATTTTTTAAAAAATAATGACGATTGTTGATCATCAATAAAGTCAACATAACAAAGACCTTTAGAAGACCTTGCAACTAAGATCGTGCCAAGTGAGGTTATTTGATAAGAAAATACAATCAAAATTCAGTTCTTTATCATGGATAATATACTTGACGCTTTTAGTTTTATTTCATATCAATCATCAAAAGATTATAGATTATCAACACATCAAAATAATGTGTAAATTCTATTATAAACGATCGCTTCCTTATTCTATAAACTTCACGTGGTTTTCACTAAAATTTGTTGAAAAACAGAACGGACAGTCGCTGCTTTTTCCTGAATCAAACTTTCTACACGCGCCAAATCCGGTTCTCCAGCTTTTTTTTGAAGTAAGTCTAACAAACCAGAAGGCATTGATTGGGTTTCGGTTATTTCATTTAAACACAATCTCAGCAATTGCGTGAGATCTGTAAAAAAACGATAAATTTGAGATAATTCACTTATCGATCTTTCCTTTTCATCAATCGAAGAAAAATTTTTCAATGACTCGAAAGTCGACTGCCCTATAGTGAAAGATATTTCTTTTGTAAGAATGAAATATTGAGCAATAAATTCTAGATCAATTAAACCACCAGGAATGAGTTTAAGATCCCATTGGTTCAATGGTGGCTTTTCACGTTCAATTAACGCACGCATTTTTATCACTTCCTCAGCAATTTCATCTTTATTGTGCCTTTGACCAAGAATTGCTAAAATATCTTTTTCTAATTCTCCTTTCAGTGATAGATCCCCCGCAATCACTCGTCCACGCGTTAAAGCAAGATGCTCCCAGACCCAAGCGTCATGACGTTGATATTTGCTAAAAGCATCGAAAGAAACGGCGACTGGTCCTTTATTACCTGAAGGGCGCAGCCTTAAATCCACTTGGTAAAGAATACCTTCAGCTGTAGGTGCTGAAAGTGCTGCAATAAGTCTTTGAGTTAAACGAGTGTAATATTGTGTAATATAAAGAGGTTTATTGCCATTTGACATTTCACATGCTTTATCAAAATCATAAAGTAATATAAGATCAACATCAGAACTTGCTGTCATTTCATGAGAGCCAAGCTTGCCCATTCCAAATATAACAATGCGCCCATCTTTTATGATACCATGGTTATGTATAAATTCTTCTTCTACCGCTTTGAGTGTATTGATAATCATAAGATCAGCAAGATCGCTAAAAGCACGCCCTGCACTCACACCATCAATGACACCTGTTAACAATCTCGCCCCAATATAAAAGCGTTGTTCATCAGCAAAAATACGAAGTTGATCTAAAATATCTTCATAACGTGTAGCAGGAACCAAGAAATTTTCGAGCCGATTTTGCAAATAATCATTTACTGGAATATCTGTTAAAATTGTTGGATCTAATAATGCATCAAAAATATGTGGTCTGCGCGTAATACTTTCAGCCAAGCGTGGCGCCGCACTCATAATTGTGACACATAAATTTAACAAATAGGGATTGGATTGTAAGAGACTAAAAAGCTGCACCCCACTGGGCAGACCCTGCAAAAAACGATCAAAACGCATGAAAGCTTCATCTGCACGCTTTGATGCGCCAAAAGTCTTTAAAATTAAGGGAATAAGCTCTGTTAATTTTGCACGCGCTTTTGATGATTGTGTCACACGATAACGACCAAAATGCCATGTGCGTACAATCCGGCTAATATCATGAGGCCGATCAAAACCAAGGCGCGCTAATGTTTTTAAGCTTTCTGGATCATCCCCATCTCCAGTAAAAACAAGGTTTCCATCATCAATACCCAATTCGTTTTCAGTTTCAAACAAAGCAGCATAATGTGTTTCAATGTTTCTTAAAGCATCCAAAAAGTCTTTTTTAAAACTTTCCTCGTTTGAATATCCCATCAAACGAACAATACTTAAAAGGTGTTCATCTTCTTCAGGTAAAATATGGCTGGGTTCATCTGCAAGCATCTGGATACGATGTTCAACATTCCGCAAAAACCAATATTTTTCAATTAAAATATCACGGTCTGTTTTTTTTAACCAATCAAGCGTAACAAGTTCGTTTAACATGTCTTCTGTTTTACGGCCTTGTAATTGCGGAAATCGTCCTCCAGCAATGAGTTGTTGGGTTTGTACAAAAAATTCAATTTCACGGATCCCACCGCGTCCTAGTTTAACATTATGACCTTTAACAGCAATTTCACCTAAACCTTTATGCGCATGAATTTGTCGCTTAATTGAATGAACATCTGCTATGGTTGCATAATCAAGGTATTTTCTCCAAATAAATGGGGATAGATCTTTTAAAAATTGTTGCCCTGCATCTATGTCACCTGCAACAGGACGTGCCTTTATCATGGCAGCACGTTCCCAGTTTTGCCCCCTTGCTTCATAATAATGAAGTGCAGCATTTACAGGAATTGCAAGCGGTGTCGCACCTGGATCAGGTCGTAACCGCATATCCACGCGAAAAACATAACCATCGGCTGTTCGTTCTTGCATAATTCGAACCAAACGACGCATCATTTTAGAAAAAAAATCAACACTTTCATAAGGATCGCCAATATGCGATGATGTTTCATCAATAAAAACGATTAAATCAATGTCGGATGAATAATTGAGTTCTTCTGCACCCAATTTTCCCATTCCTAAAACAATCAATCCGCATTGTTTTTCTGGATTATCGTAATCATTCAGAGAAATTTTTCCTCGATCATGGGCTTCACGCAACAAAAATTGCAAAGCCGCATTAAGACTTTTTTCTGCCAAACGACTTAACCATAAGCATGTTATTGCCGGTGTAAAAATGCCACCCAAATCTGCCAAAGCGATGAGGCTATGAGCTTCACGTTTTTTTAGCCGCAAATACGACATAATTTTTGATTCAGTAAGATTTTTAAGCTGATGGCTTTGGGCAATATCATCTAACAATGTTATTAAACGCGTTTCAATATCCATCTCAAGCAAAGGACAAAGATAGTTCGGATTTTTTATCCATGTATCACGTAGAAAAGGTGAAAGTGTTAAAATATTTTTAATTAAGCGAGAAGCTGCCGTTTCTACTGATAAGGCATCTGCTAAATTATTCAATCTGTCATTGCGCGCTTTTTCAATAAGCGCGCCCATCCACTGCTGTCCCTTATCATTTAAAGGCAAAAGCGATTTTAAGTCTTTTGTCCAGAAAATTTCTCGTTTCATTCTGTTTCACTTGAAAAGATGAGTCAAAAAGCACCATTCATTCGTTTAATAATGAAGAGTTTAACAAAGAAAGTAAAAGGATTAATTCATTATTTTGTTTGTTTACGATTAATTTAAGTCATTTATTATATTTAAGCGATGTAGTTTTCATCATTTCAATCTGTTTCAAAAGTTTTTGGAAATTTAAGAATTGCACGCAATCCAGGCGCATTATCATCTAAAATCAATTGACCTCCATGCAGTTTCATCACTGCCTTTGCCATACTTAAACCTATACCAAAACCTGGCAATGTACGACTTTCTTCCAAACGAACAAAACGTTCTGTAACGCGTTCACGATTTTCAAAAGCAATTCCTGGTCCATTATCACTCACAATGACACAGATAAAATGATCTTGGTCGCGCATAGAAAGAGAAACTTTTGCATCATGATGGCCGCTGCCTGCATATTTTATGGCATTATCTAAAAGATTAATAATCGCTTGTGCAAGAAGTTCACGATTAATAAGCAATTCAGCATCAAAGGTTTCACCTAATGTAAACTCAACACCAGCTTCTTCTGCAACGGGTTCGTAAAGTTCAGCCGCATCCTCAACGATAGGACGGGCATTTTTTAGCTGCAATCCTTCAATCGATGCGCTCGCTTCAATACGTGAAATAAGCAAAATAGCATTAAATGTACGTATAAGTTGATCTGATTCCAAAATCACCGCTTCAAGTGCTAAACGATATTCTTGCGGATCGTTTTTTCCTGACAAAACATTTTCTGCGCGATTGCGTAAACGTGTCAAAGGCGTTTTAAGATCATGCGCCACATTATCTGAGACCTGTCTTAAACCTATATTCAGTTCATTAATGCGATCCAGCATGACATTCAAATTTATGGAAAGTCGGTCAAATTCATCGCTTGCGCCAGAAATAGGCAATCGGCTAGAAAAATCTCCCTCCATTATTTTTTTAGATGCGGCGGTCACTTGGTCAATACGATTAAGTGCGCGCCTGCCAATAAAAAACCATATAAACATTGCACCAACCGCCATCGCCGCAAAAGCAATTATCATCGCTTTTCTTATTATGCTTAAAAAACGTTCAGGCTCTCCCAAATCGCGTCCAACAAGTACCTTCATGGCATTAGGAAGGTCAATCACAGCAGCAATAGCTTTATGGTCTATTTGTACGCCACTTTCGCCAAACCTTGTATAAACGAAGGAGCCGTGTATCATACCATTATTATGCAATAAACCCGGTTCAATACTGGCAACATTACCCGCAAGTATGCGGCCTATCGGGTCGGCGACAAGATAAAGGAATGCCCCCGGCTGACGTGATCGCCGATCAATAGTACGCACAAGTAAAGCAATACCACCGCGCTGATAGGCATGTTCAACACTGGCAAGCTCCTCCTTCAAAGCTTGCTCTGTTTGTTGATTAAGCATCGATACTGATAGCGATGTCATATAGAAACCCAATCCTAAAGCAACCAGTCCAAATAATAGGATATAAAGAGCTGAAAGCCTTAAAGCAGTCGTGCGCATCATATTGACAAGGCGCCACATTTTTAACTATCCGAGGCTTTTAACATATAGCCAGCGCCACGTATTGTGTATAAAAGTGGTGTTTCAAAATCTTTTTCGATTTTTGAACGCAATCTTGAAATATGAACATCAATAACGTTGGTTTGAGGATCAAAATGATAATCCCAAACATTTTCTAAAAGCATAGTGCGTGTTACGACACGACCAGCATGACGCATAAGATATTCTAACAAACGAAATTCACGTGGTTGCAAATTAATATCTTTTTGAGCACGACGCGCTGTATGTGCCATACGATCAAGTTCTAAATCACCAACACGATAAACAGTTTCGGCCTCTTTGGGACTTTTTCGCCTTTGCAAAACTTCAATACGTGCCAAAAGTTCTGAAAATGCATAAGGTTTGGTTAAATAATCATCACCACCTGCGCGCAAACCTGTCACGCGATCGTCAACCTGTCCCAATGCTGATAAAATCAATGCTGGTGTTTCATCACCCTTTGCTCGCAAACCTGCAATAACAGAAAGTCCATCACGCTGAGGTAACATGCGATCTACAATTAAGAGATCATAATGCCCATTTTCAGCAAGCGCAAAACCTGTTTCGCCATCACCAGCAATATCAGCCAAATGGCCGACCTCCGACAAAGCTTTTACAAGATAGCGCGCTGCTTCACGATCATCTTCAATGACCAAAATTTTCATCACGCGCTACTCCTCGTTTAAATTTTACTGAAGTTATGGCTTATTTCGCCATAACTTTTTTAAAGATAATTATTCTGGCGCAATCGGTAAAGCAATAAATCGATTTTGATCATTACTATTAACCTGCAGCAAAACAGAACTACGGCCTTCTTTTTGCGCATCCTTTACTGCATCAGTAAAATCACTGGCTTTTTTAACTTCGCGATAATTGACTGCCATTATAATATCGCCAGGGCGCAAACCTTTATCTGCAGCGTCCGAATCTGGATCAACATTGGTAATTACCAAACCAGATCCATCTTCAGACGGTGTTACCGTTAAACCATAATTATCAAATGTTTCAGCTGATCCGCTTTCGCCTGACCGAGTTGTACCATCACTGTCTTTTTCGTCTTGAGGCATGGAACCGATTTTAACTTTAACTTCTTCCTTTTTACCACCGCGCCAAACACTTACTGTTGCCGTTTCATCAGGTTTTATATTGGCAATACGACGGGCGAGATCACGTGCATCGGAAACTGTTTCACCATTGACAGCAATAATTGCATCGCCAGCTTTAATACCTGCTTTTGCAGCGGGGCCATCCATCGGATCTGCTACCATTGCACCTTTTGCTTCTTTAAGACCGATTGAATCAGCAATTTCTTTCGTAACAGGTTGTATTTGCACACCTAGCCAACCGCGTTCAACTGAACCATTTTCAATCAATTGATTGACAACATGCTTAGCAGTAGTTGCAGGAATTGCAAATGCAATACCAACATTACCGCCAGAAGGTGAAAATATCGCAGTGTTTATACCAACGACTTGCCCCGAAAGATTAAATGTTGGTCCACCTGAATTGCCGCGATTAACTGCAGCATCAATTTGTATAAAATCATCATATACACTCGCACCAATGTCACGACCTCGTGCAGATACAATACCAGCTGTTACTGTTCCTCCAAGACCAAAGGGATTACCTACCGCAACAACCCAATCACCCACACGAATTTTTTCATCATTCGCAAAGTCTACATAAGTGAATTTATGTTTTTCATCATCCACTTTTAATACCGCCAAATCGGTACGCGGATCCTTTCCAACAAGTTTCGCATCTAACTCAGTACCATCATCTAAAACAACAGAATATGCTGTACCATCAGAAACAACATGATTATTGGTCACAATATAACCATCCTCAGATATAAAGAAACCAGAACCTTGCGCAACAGGACGTGGTCGTGAACGTTGATTGGGTCTATCTTTTGGTTTACTGCGTTCTTCAAAATCTTTAAAAAAACGTTTTAATGGATGTCCATCTGGCAATTGATCAATGCCTGAACCGCCAAAAAATCCTGTAAATCCACTTTCTTCATTTTGTTTATCGCTTTTGACTTGAACAGAAACAACAGCTGGCTTTACTTCAGAAACTACATTAGCAAAACCTGGTTGCTGATCACCTTCGACAAAAACAGGTTTTGCTTGCGCTATTTGAAAAGAAACGCCAGGTACAGTTAACATCATAGTTCCAGCCAATGCTGTTGTTAAAGCAACTGTTGCTAAGCTTTTGCGAAACGTTGCTGTTGTCATTTTAAAACTCCTTGTTTTATGCGTTTTTCGCATCATAAGCATACAAATAAGATAGTCTACCTTACCGTCTCCTGTCTAAATGGTTAAAGTTTTGTAAGGTCAGCATAATCGTTCAGCTTTAAGCCTTCTTCATTATAAAATGAACATTATAGATTTCTTGAAAATCATAACTGAACACTTCGTTTCTTAGAGAAAGAGATAAAATCAATCATCAATGTTTCCCGCTTCGTCTTACCTGCGTAATAAATTTTCCAGTTTTTTTTCTTCATCTTCAGTAAGTGGAGCACGTTTTTGACTATTACGTCTTTTAACACGCCAAACAATTATACTGAATGCAACACCAATAATAATAACAGGAGCGCCCCAAAGAAGAAAAGTTTCACGGTTTAAACGCGGCTTTAGAAGAACGAACTCACCATAACGCTCAACCATAAAATTAAGAACTTGTTTGTCAGTATCGCCTTCTACAAGACGCTCTCTTACAAGCAAACGTATATCGCGCGCAAGCGGTGCATTTGAATCATCAATAGATTCATTTTGACAAACAAGACATCTTAAATGAGACGAAATATCCCGCGCACGTTTTTCTAATACCGGATTATCCAATATTTCATCTGGTTGAACGGCTAAAACAGGTAAGTGCAAAGCAAATATAAAAATAACAATCCATGAAATAAAACGCTGTAAGCCCATGATTTTCAGCTTTCTTACGGGACGGTATGAGCAAAAGATTTTTTATTTGAAAGAGTCTTTTCATGATTGTGCATAGATTTCAGCGTCTTTTCATGTTGCGATTTCTCACGTCGCGGTGCGCCTACACGTTGGCGTCTATCCGATAAAGACATACACCCGCCAAGCATCATCATAATTGCGCCCAACCAAATACAAATAACATATGGTTTCCACCAAATATGCAAAATCAATCCTTGGTCTGTTATGTCGCCAGGAGCAATATATAGTTGCGAAAGGCCACGACTTTGAATCCCAGCTTCAGTTGTTGGCATTTTTTGTGACGGGTAAAACCTTTTAGCGGCCATGACATCGCCGACTTTTCTCTGCCCATTTTCAATACCAAACTCAAATTGCGTTTCAGTATAATTAGGGCCATTAACATTGCGCGCACCTTTTAATGTCACCAAACGCTCAGCGATTTCAATTTTGTCACCTGTTTGCATTATTAAAATACGTTCCTGACCAAATGTCGCAACAGCAATGATACCAAACAAGGTAACCCCCAACCCCATATGTGCAAGAGCTGTCCCATAGGCAGAACGTGGTAAACCGCATAAACGTTTAAAGCGAACTCTCAAACTTGTTGAGCCAAGACCACTTTTATACCATAAATCCGTTATGCCGCCAAAAAAGACAAAAGTTGCAAGCCCAATTCCTAAAGCCGCTAAAATTTCACGCAAATATGTCTTATATAAAACGACACCTATCATGATGAAAGCAAGACCAAAAGCAAACCATAATTTTTCGGCAACGGCAAAAAAATCACCTCTTTTCCACGCTATCATTGGACCAAAAGAGACCAAAATCAAGAGAGGAATCATTAACGGACCAAATGTGAGATTAAAAAAAGGTGCACCGACAGAAATTTTTTGTCCTGTTAGTGTTTCAAGCAACAATGGATAAAGCGTTCCAACAAAAACTGTGGCTGTAGCGGTTGTTAAAAAAAGATTGTTAAAAACCAATAATCCTTCACGTGACATTGGTCGAAAAAAACCACCCGTTTTTAATGATGACGCACGCAAAGCAAAGAGGAACAAGGCGGCACCTATAAAGAAAAATAATATGGCAAGGATGGCACGACCACGCAATGGATCAACCGCAAAGCTATGCACAGATGTCAATATTCCCGAACGCACCAAAAACGTTCCCATGAGAGATAGTGAAAACGTTAAGATTGCTAAAAACAATGTCCAAATCTTCAATGCACCACGTTTTTCTAAAACGATAGCAGAATGCAACAATGCTGTTCCTGCCAACCAAGGCATGAGTGAAGCATTTTCCACTGGATCCCAGAACCAATACCCTCCCCAGCCAAGTTCATAATAAGCCCAATAAGAGCCAACCATAATACCACCTGTTAAAAACAACCAAGAAACAAGCGTCCAAGGCCGTACCCATCGTGCCCATGCGGCATCCACACGCCCATCAATTAAAGCCGCAATTGCAAAAGAAAAGCAAACAGAAAAGCCAACGTAGCCGAGATAAAGTAAAGGAGGGTGAATAGCCAAGCCGATATCTTGCAATATAGGGTTAAGATCGTTGCCTTGTAATGCAGGTGGGTCAACACGTTGAAATGGATTCGAGGTAAAAAGGATGAATAATAAAAATGCACTTGTAACCCATGCCTGACAACCAAGAATAAGTGCTTTCAATCGCGCTGGCAATTCACGCCCAAAAAAGCCAACCAAAGTGCTAAAAAAACTCACAATAAGAACCCATAACAGCATGGAACCTTCATGATTTCCCCAAACACCCGTTATCTTATAAAGCAATGGTTTTTCAGAATGCGAATTTTCAACAACATTTAACACAGAAAAATCTGAGACAATGTAGGCGTGGACTAAAACAACAAAAGACACTAAAATTAAGACAAACAAAAGATAAGTTAAAGGCACTGCCGAACCTATTAATCGGCGATCTTCAAAAAAAACACCAATGGCAGTGAAAAAAGCCAAAAAAACTGCAATAGCCAATGCTGCCGATAACGCAAGAGAACCAAACTCAACGAGCATTTTTTTGATACTCCTCCCACAATCCCTTTGCCTTCAAACGATCAACAATATCTTTTGGCACATAAGTTTCATCATGTTTGGCTAAAACCCGATCAGCGATAAATGAGCCATTTTGATTGAAATGACCTTCAGCAATAATGCCTTGTCCTTCTCTAAAAAGATCTGGAAGAATACCGTTAAATTCTACTTTTTCCTGCTTTGCATAATCCGTTATGGTAAATGATACTTTTGTTTTATCTGTTTTGTGAACGGATCCTTTTTCAACAAAACCACCAAGGCGCAATGAACGCATAGAAGTCATATCATCTGTAGTGATTTCAGATGGCATTCTAAAAAAACTTGCGCTCCCACGCATTGCATAAAGCACAAGCCCAACTGCAATACCTAATACAACTAGGCCGAAAACGATCATCAACAAACGTTTTTTTTTGCGTCGTTTTAATCCTTGTTGTAATGACATTTGTTTATTGATACTCTTCATCATGGCGTCTTTATTACCCCATTTTGGTTCACAACAAGTCCTTGTTCTTTTGCATAATGTTTAAGTGCATCAACCTTTTTAGAAGATAATTTGTTTCGACCTTCATTATACGCCTTTTGGGCCTTTTCACTCTTTTTTAAAACCAACCAAGAATGAATGAGCATTTTCCATCCTTCTAAATCATCTGGATCGGTTTTTAAGCGTTGCTCTAAACTTGTTACCATACCTATTATCATTACTTGTTCATCAGATTTAAATTTCGATGGTGCCTTGTCAAATTGATGGTTTTGTTGTGTCATTGATGATGAATCTTTAGCATTTTGTTGCAATTGGATAATCATAGCTTCAACCCGACTACGCCAAGGACTGTCTTTTGGTGCTTGATCTAAAAAATTTTGTAAGCCTTTTGCTGCTTCATCAGCCTTTCCTTCTTGTCGCAATGCTTCAGCAATAAACAGTCTGGGATAAAAGTCTTGTGGGGATAATTTTACTGCTTTTTCAAAAGCTTTTTGTGCTTCTTGAGTAATTGTCCCCCCTTCAAATCCTGATAAAGCCATGCCATATCCAACAAGACGGGGGGCAGTTTCTCCGTTTAAACGTAATGCATCAAGATAAGTATTGGCTGAATCTTGATAACGACCAGCAACAAGATATGAAGAGGCTAAATCATCAGCAAGTTTTCCATTATCGGGATCGCGCAAGAATAAAGCCTCCATGCGCACCAAATTTTGTTCAAGGTTTAAATTTTGTGGATTGATCCGCATAAGATCATTAAAAAAATAACTTTTTGTTTCAGGGCTGCCTGTCAAAGAATAAACGCCTATCATCAAAATAGGTACAAAAAGCACACCTAAAGAGATATTTATGCGCAAAAATTTTGAACGATTCTTTGTAAATGCTCCACGTGTTAATTGTTTTTCTTGCGCTAAAATAGCACGTGACAATTCAAGTCGGGCTTCTTTAGCTCCTTCTTCATCAATCATTCCACGAGCCAAGTCCGTATCGATTTCGGCAAGCTGATTTTTATACATAGAAAGATTAGACATTCGCGAATCAAGAAGTACATTTGATTCATTACCATAAGAATCAACGCTTACAGCCCAGAGAACGCTTATCGTAACTATCGCAGCAAGAACCGCCGCACCTATCCAAAATATCATAAGGATATACTATAGAACAGATTTAAAAAAATCTACATGCAAACACGTGATCGCAACGAATTGATCATTGAAGTGTGATTTTTTAAATGTGTTTTTAAGTTAATGGTGACCATGAACCATTTTCATTACGACAAGCACTTCCACGGTTTGTTTGTGGAACACCACCAATTGTAAAAGAATGGCTATATTGACGACAGTTTTGAGAACCTACTTGATAAGGTTGCCCCGGTGTCACTTCACCAGAAGCATTACCTTGTTGTGAAACCCATGGAACAACTTTTCCTGCATCTGTATATTCTAATGCATTATATTCAGCTTCCAAAGCCTGATTGCGATCAGCTGGTGATAATAAATGCGCCGATGTTCCCAAAAGCCCATTGCCCATTGATTGCAATAAAACGTTTGTTTGTTTAATTTCTGGATTTATGTGCTGTAAAGGCGTTTGCGTACAGGCTGTCAAAGATAAAAGCGCCAAAAAAGTTCCCAAAAGACATTTATTCATTTTATCACCATCATTTGCCAACAATGTTTTCATAGACTTAAAATCACAAAAATTCAAAGCTTATTTAAAGGAAGTCTTCATTTTAATAAAATGAAAACTGCAAGGGTTTCATCCATTCAAAACATCTTTACAAAATATGCCTTAAAACGTTTACTACCTAAAATATACAGTATTTTCTAAAAACTTCATATGTCCTTATTTAAGTTGAGAACAGGGCAATAAAATTTTTACTGTAAGCCCACCTAAAGGTGACTCTTCAAGACTCATATCACCACCATATTCACCGCTCATATCTGCAACAATGGAAAGACCAAGTCCTGTTCCAGGTTTTGTCTCATCAAGCCTTTTTCCTCGTTTTATCGCTTCATAACGTTGTGGCTCTGCCAAGCCTAAGCCATCATCACTCACAGAAATGGAAAACATTATGGTTTCATTCGATGTTTTTGCAAGATAACGGCATGCTAAAACAATATGACTGTTTGCCCACTTTCCTGCATTTTCGAGCAAATTTCCAATCATCTCTTCAAGATCTTCTTGTTCACCTATAAAAATAATTTCATCCTTGCTGAAAGAAACCTCAAAGGTTTTTTCTGGATATAGTTTTTTCATCACCCGAACCATGCGTTCTATCACAGGACGCACGGGTGTTTGATAAACTACACTATCACGTTGTGCTGCAATACGTGCACGCGTGAGATAATGATCAATCTGTCTTTGCATTATTTGAATCTGCTCAGATATCAGAAAGGTTTGTGAAGATTTTTTTTCTTCAAGCGCATTTGCAATAATCGATAAAGGTGTTTTTAATGAATGTGCCAAATTTCCAACCTGTGTGCGCGAACGCTCAATAATACGAAAATTATTATCAATCAAAGCATTCATCTCATACGCTAAAGGCAACACTTCTAATGGCAAATCTGTATCAACATGATCGGCATCACCTTGACGAATTCTCGCCAACGTACGCCCTATCTGCTTTAAGGGGCGTAAACTAAAGCGAATAATAATAATATTAATTAAAACGCTTAATATTCCTAATGTCCATAAATAGATAAGCAAAGTATCTTTAAATTGGCGCAATTGTTCTCGCGTTTCATCAATATTACCCATAATCCGAAAGCGTGCTGCACGGTTGTTTATATTATCAAGAATGACATCATTTTCCACAACAAGCAATTTCTGACCGTCTGGTCCAATGGATGTATAAGAACGAAAAAATTTATCGTCAAACGGGTCTTGTTTTTCGCTCATAGCGTCTATTTTTTTCGTCCCCAATGATGGAGATGTGATGCGCCCCATAACACCAGAGGACAAAGGTGTCACATCATAATACCACCCCGATGAGGCATCCAAATAACGTACATCGCCTAATTCAGGTTTCCCTTGAAGATAGCCCTCTTCACTCAGGCTAACTGCTGAAATAAGGCTATAAAGTTGTGCCGTTAAAATGCTTTCTAAAGATTGATCATTCGATTGACGATAAAAAATAATACTGACTATTGAAAGAGCAATAAGAGCCAATAAAACCCAAAGAGTTGATAATATACTGACTCTCAAGCCCAATGATTTTGCTAAATAACGAAACAACGATTTGACGATCATAAGATAAGATAACTTTTTATACGCTTTTTGGCGTATTGAGACGATATCCCATACCACGAATTGTTTCAATCAAATTGGATTGAAGTTTTTTACGTAATCGACCAACAAAAACCTCAATCACATTTGAGTCGCGATCGAAGTTTTGATCATAAAGATGCTCGATAAGGTGACTACGCGATATAACTTCATCGCGGTGATGCATTAAATAAGATAAAAGACGAAATTCTAGGGCGGTAAGTTTTACCAAATGTCCTTTAACACGCACTTTTGAAGTTTTTGTATCAAGATAAATATCTCCACACATCAATTCACTTGATGCATATCCCGCAGAACGCCTGATTAAAGCACGCAAGCGTGCAATGACTTCTTCCATATGAAAAGGTTTAGCAACGTAATCATCTGCACCAGCATCAATACCCGCGACTTTATCAGACCATCGATCACGTGCAGTTAACATTAAGACTGGCATATTCCGCCCTGCCTTACGCCATTTTTCAAGCACACTGACCCCATCCATAAGTGGTAATCCAATATCAAGAATAACCGCATCATAAGGCTCATTGTCACCAAGATAGAAAGCCTCTTCTCCATCATAGGCTTGATCAACGGCATAGTCTGCATTGCAAAGAGCGACAAAGAGTTGTCTGTTTAACTCTTTATCATCTTCCACAATAAGAATACGCATGATAGAAGTTTTCTTTTTAACTTATTTTGCAGGTACAGCAACTTCAACACGACGTGGTTTTTCGCCATTACTTGCAGGCACAATGACGACAACAACGCACATATTTTGACCATTTTGAACAACCGGCGTTGAGCGCGCAAGCCGACCTGCTTGCTCTTCAGCAACGCGTTTACCAACCTCAGCACAGTCAGCTGCCAATACGCCAGTCGCTCCTAATAAACTTACGGTAAGCAAAGAAATAATAGCCAGTATTTTTAAATTGAACATTTTTTTCATCATACTCATCTTTATAACTGATCATATCTGAATAGAATATGAACAAATTTTATGAAATAAATAGGGACTATCAAGGCCTCTTTTCAAGATAATTAAAAATTTTATTTTTGTTTGCTTATCATTCCTATTCTAAATCTCTAATAGGAATTTAACCAAGATTTCATTCCTTTGATGTGCTAGTTCAGTATTCAGTGTAAGACATGTCATAAACGTTATTTTCTTTGAAGATAAAACCGAAGAATGCAAACATCAATAAACGGATCGTTGAGAAATACGCTTCATAAAAAAATCGGGTTCAATATCTGGATTGAGACATATGTTAGGCTTAGGAAGAAAAACATATAAGAAAAAGAAAAAGCGTTTCAAAAGCTCACTCTTCATTGACATCGATGCATGGATAGATAGTTCGCTTTATCAATTTAAAACATCCATCTCATTATTGTGGCTCAATATTACTTTTTTATCTCGTCGCTTACATTTAACAGGTTGGAAACGTTTTTTTGTCGAAATTGTTGATGAAAGTTTAACACTCGGCCTTATAGGATTTACTCTTTTTACAATTATTGGCATTCCTGTTTTTGATCTGACAAAAAACGATTGGCTTGCGCCACGTGATTTTGCTGTCAATTTTTTGGATCGACAAGGAAATCCAATCGGAAGCCGTGGAACAGTTCGTGGAGAAACCGTCCCCATTGAAGACATGCCAGACTATCTCATTAAAGCCGTTCTTGCGACTGAAGATCGTCGTTTTTTTGATCATTGGGGAATTGATTTTTATGGACTTTCAAGAGCATTACAGCAAAATATCCGAGCCAATGGTGTTGTCCAAGGTGGATCAACACTTACCCAGCAATTGGCAAAAAATTTATTTTTAAACAATGAACGAACAATTTCACGTAAAATTAAAGAAGCTTATCTTGCTTTGTGGCTTGAAGCCAATCTTACTAAAAAACAAATTTTACAGCTTTATCTTGATAGGGCCTATATGGGAGGAGGAGCATTTGGTATTTCGACGGCCTCAAAATTTTATTTTGGTAAAGATATAAGACAGGTTTCACTTGCTGAAGCTGCAATGCTTGCAGGGTTGTTTAAAGCACCGGGCAAATATGCGCCTCATATCAATCTGCCTGCAGCACGAGCAAGAGCCAATGTTGTTCTTTCTAATCTTGTTGACAATAACATGATGAGTGAAGGTCAAGTTATCAAAGCACGGCGTGAACCAGCCAATGTTATCACAGCGCTTCACGACGATCAGCCAAACTATTTTCTTGATTGGGCGTTTGATGAAGTTAAAAAATTAGAAAACCAACTACCTAGCCGTAATTTGACAGTCCGCACAACTTTAGATTTTGGCATTCAAAAAGCCGCAGAAGAATCCATTGCTTACCATTTGCGGGCTTATGGAGCACAATATCGCGTCAGCCAAGCTGCAGCTGTTATTATTGATAATGATGGTTCAGTACGTGCTATCGTTGGGGGAAAAGATTATTTAGAAAGTCAATTTAATCGCGCAACGCAAAGCGGACGTCAACCTGGTTCCTCTTTTAAACCTTATGTTTATGCCGTCGCCATGGAACAAGGACTGACACCAAAAACAATTATTTCTGACGCCCCAATCAATTGGGGTGGATGGTCACCACGAAACAATTCTGGACGCTATCGCGGAAATGTCGATCTTGCTACTGCTTTGGCATTCTCTATCAATACTGTACCTGTCAGACTGACCTATCAAAATCTTCATAAAGATACACAACCCATAAGAGATTTAATAAAAAATATGGGCATTAATGCTGATATTTTTTCACACAAAACAATGGTTCTTGGCACATCAAATATGACACCACTTGATCAAGCGACAGGTTTCAATGTTTTTGCTAATGGCGGCATGGCAGGCAATCGACATGGATTTACACAAATATTTACGGCACAGGGACGACTTATCTGGGATTTCTTGCGCGATGGAGAAAAACCCCATCGTGCTTTAAGTGAACAATCTGCTGCTTATATGAATCAAATGTTGGTTGGCGTCACCACACGCGGTTCTGGAAAACGCGCTCAACTTCCTATGAATGCTGTTGCTGGAAAAACAGGAACCTCACAAGAACATCGTGATGCGTGGTTTGTTGGATATACAGGAAATTATACTGGCGCTGTCTGGATGGGAAATGATGATTTTTCTCCTATGAACAGAGCCTTTGGGGGTGTTGTTCCTGCCATGATGTGGCAACGCATGATGCTTTATGCCCACGATAACACAGTCCCAAAACCTTTATTTGGTGTTGAAAATTCTGTTTTTACTAAAAAACAAAAAAGCATAATCGAGCAAAAAAATTATCATTTAGAGTCCGAAATCCCTGCTACATTATCTCGATCTTCCACTCTTATGATGAAGAAAATTCTCAATGCCTTTGAAAATGCACCTTCTTTAACTGATCCTACACCCTCTCATATTGTTTCAACGACAACACCAATTATGCACTAAAGGGCTGTCGTAAAATGGTTCGCACAGTTTTGTCAATATTAATTATTATATGCATTACTTTAAGCGGAGGTGCATGGAGCGTTGATTATATATTAAAACATTTTGAAGGCTTTGGTCATTTTAAAATTGGCCAATGGAGTGCTTACCCTAAAGCTGGAACAGAGCAAGACGAGCCATATAGCCGAGCGCGTTTTGCAAAAAATGGTATAGTTTCACTTGGTCAAACAGAAGGATTGGCATTTCAATTATGGAATGATTCAAACAATCGACCACTCAAAAGTCACTGCACTTATCGTCTTTATGGATTACTTCCAGAAGCAAGACTTTTCACGCTGTACACGGTTAATGAGACCTTTTATCCCTTAAAAATCGATGAGCTATTACCATTTTCTCTTCACAGCAATAACATAATCTTTAGACAAGATGAAAACTTATCAATTTCAATATCTCCCAATGCTCAGCCCTATAATTGGCTTGCCACCTCTTTTAAAGACATGAAATATGGTCTCATTCTGACACTTTATGACACGCAAATTCTTACCAACACTCCCTTAAACGCATTGAAAATGCCTAGTGTTGATCTTGTTTTAACAGGAGAAAAAGGTTGTGAATAGAATTATGTACATATCATTGGTCAGTTTTATAGGCGCCGTTATTGTACATATTTGTGTTTTATTATTAATTCCGTACGTAACGCCCAATAAAGCGTGGCAACGCTTGATAGAAAATGCCCCACCGTATCGCTTTGTCGAGCTTGATAAGCAAAACCCTATAAGATTAACCAATGATCCACTATTTCATGTAGCATCTTGTCACTTCGATTTGAATAAAAATCCTGTCCACATACAATCCCAAGTAAAGACACCCTTTTGGTCTTTATCAATTTATAATGAATCAGGTAACAATCTTTACAGTATGAATGATGCAGCAAGTGCCAATGGTCTGCTTGATCTTGTTATTGCAACATCCACTCAACTTTTGGAAATAAAACAAACCGCGCAAGATGAGTTATCAAATTCAATTTTTGTTCATCAGAATATACAAAAAGGATTTGTTCTTTTACGAAGTTTTGATCCTGATATCGATCCTTCCATCAAGGCTTTTTTTGCTCAAACCAGTTGCAAATCCATTGTTTATTAAGCATTTTAAGAAGACTATTCAAGATTTAAGACATGAACGAAATGTGGCAATGTATTTGAATTATAATTTTCCACTTCCACAAGCCATAAATCGGGATCAAAGCGTAATTCTTTTTCAAGCTTATCAACAACTACGTCTTCTTTGCTAGAAAGCAACACAGACATAAATTGCCTGTCATCATAATTTTGATCTCCCTGATAAGCGCTTTGCGGTGCAGGCGCATAAAGATCAATAAATCCATCGTTACGGCGAAAAAGAATAAATATAGCTCCAGCCTCTTGTGAACCACGACGCGTAAGATAAGCAAAACCACCTTCTGCGCGTATTTGACGCATAAAAGCCGAACACCAAAAATCAGACGTTAAGCGCATATTGTAACCCTAAAACTTTGTAAAAATCCATGAATTTATGAAAACTGATGTTCAATGACAGCTTGAATTAAAAGGAATAAAGTAAAAGTTTTTATTTTACTTACCCAAACAGACCGACATCCTTCATTTTATCAAGAACCTCTTTGTTAATTTTACCAGTAATTGAGAGGCTGAACATCTTTTGAAAATCACTTAAGGCCTCTTTAGTACGTTGATCTTCCTTACCCGTGACTTCAACATTATTATTGCCAAATGCACGCAATGCAGCCTGCACACGCAAGATATCAGTCGTGTCTGCCTTATAATGATCTTCAACTTCATGACTTTGTTCTGAAGATGAAGAGGTTTCAATTTTGTAAGCATTTTTTACATGTGTTTCTTTTATTTCATCTGGTAAAGAACGCGTCACGATTTCATCAAAATCTGTATCGTTTTTTTGCGTTTTTTTTGATATCGTCTGATCTGGTGAACCTTCGGCAATCAAAGCTGCAATATCATCTTTTATTTGGGACGAAGCAGACTGATGTGATTGTGTATCCTGCTTTTCTTGTTTACCTTGTCTCCAAGTAGCAAGTGCACGCTTTGTTTTCGGACCATCCAACCCATCAATTGGACCATCATAAAGCCCTAAACTGGTGAGCGTTTTTTGCGCATCTAACAATGTCTTGCCAAGTTCACCATAATTGACCTGATCATTCTGAGCTATTTTTTGCACAGAAACAGTCGCGAGATCTTCATCAGGTTTTTCAGGAACAATAACAGAAGGAGGGTTATCAGGAAAAACCGTAACGATTTTTTTCTTCTGTGCATTTTCGAGATTTATATCTGCATTTGGACGTGTCTTAATAAAAACACCATGATGTACAGATGTTTGATCAAAAATGGCATTAAATCCAATCAAACTAAAACCAACCAAAAACAGAAAATACCCCCCCATTAATAAGGGATTTTTGCGTGAATAATAAAATAGACAACGAAAAACCCAGCCAAAGACTTTTCCTATAGAGAGCATAAGCGCAACTAGAATAGTTTGACGTTTTTTTTGCTGTCTTCTATTTGTTTTTCTTCTTTTTGTCATATTTTATATCATGTTTGCAAATTTAAGATTGGCTTTCGCTTCACAAGCTACATCACTATGGCTCATCATTAAATGTGAAAGCTCAAGCTCTGTTGTTGGCAATAAGATCTGAACCTGTGTTCCCTGTCCTTTTTGGCTATCAACAAAAATAAAACCTTGCGCGTTTTCAACTTGACGAAAAACACTATTTAACCCAAGACCCGTGCCTTCAATACCGCAGGCAGTGGCATCAAGTGAACGATAAAAAGGATGACCTAATTTTTGTAAATCCTGATCAGACATGCCAACGCCATTATCTTCAACAGTAAACTGACAATATCCATTTTCTTTCATATTAATCGAAATATCAATAATACCATTATCTGCGCTATATTTAATGGCATTTGAAATTAGATTAAAACAAATTTGGCGCAAAGATAACGCATCAATACGACAGCTGATCTGTTTGTCACATTGTTGTAAGTTTATAGTTCGCCCACCATGTAAGGGCGTGGTCAAATGCACTGCCTGATCAAGAATTGTTGCGATAGAAGAAACAGCGCCTTTTGGATCGCTAATATCTTTATTTGCATCCGACAAGGTGCGGTCAACAAGATCAAGAAGATGCAAACCTGCTTCCTTAATCATTTCTATATAATGAGTCTGACGTAACTCATTTTTATCGTTCGTAGATGTGTGCTCCAAAAGTCCTACAAATCCTAAAATTGCATTTAAAGGTGTGCGCATTTCATGAGCGGTATAAGCCACATCAGGAACGTGATTCATTGGTTGTATAAAGAGATTTTGACTGTCTGTTTCGCACTCTAAATCATAAAAAGAATTGTTCGTATAAGACTTATTTTTTATTGTTTGACACGCTAATCTTACATTAAAAAACTGCACCTTATCTAAACAATTTATTCGAATTGTAATCGGTATTGCGTGTCCTTTTTCTCGCAAATCAGCAAAAAATGACATGAGCGTGATGCGATCTGCAATATGAGTAAAATCAGACAACTGATCATGTTTTTTTAAATGTCCAAGAAAATGCGTTGGATCCGTTTCTTTTAAGATAATACCATGACCATTGACCATAAGTTTGGTTTGCAAGGTTTCCATTCTATATAAGCTTTCTATCAGCAATTCATAATATTTAAACAGCACCAAAATCGTTATAAGTCATCATATAGACACACAAACGACCATAGAGTGATTTTCTCTTGATATTGATGAAATATCCTTGAAGGGAAGATTTTAACGAAAAGATAATAACGCTTAAACTGTTTTTAAAAAAGATCTAACTTTGCTTCTATGGTTAACAAAGACTAAGGAAACAAAAGAAAATTTAAAAAAAATTTTATCAATCTTTTGTCAATGAATTTCTCTTAAAGAGAAGATTATAAAATGTGTACTCCTTATGCATTGGATAGTTATGATACGTTTTTTATTTAAATCGGCCTTTTTTATTGCTTTATTGCTGATTGTCATTTCATTTTTTGGACCTAAAACTCCATCAGATATGACAAATCAAGCACAATCAACAAATCCTATAAGTGCTTTTATTGCGCTAAAAGATACACTATCGGATTTGGGTGGGTTTTGTGATCGAAATGCAACAACATGTGAGACGGGAAAAACATTTTTGGGATCATTAAGCGCACGCGCCAAAGATGGTGCAAAAATTGCTTATGATTATATTGGAAGCACTATTGCAAAAGAAGATGCAAATCCATCTGTTGAACCACACACTATCGATAGCAGTTTTCTCTCCTCATCTCATCAAAATAATCAAAACATCAACCATGATGCAGCATCACAATCTTCTCAAGAAGAATATTAAAACTGTCGGTTTATTGAATTATTTGAAAAAAAAATCATTTGATGATTTAATATCTTTTAAATTATCATTCTTTGTTTTTTAAAAAAAATAAACGATTATAATGATGCTTCTCAATACAAAAATGATGACTTTATCCCTTTGATTAAGAATCTTAGTTTTAAAAATATTGAAAAATATATGAAATATGTTTTATAATAAAAAGTGGTTAAGCATTATTCTTGCATTCAAAACCACTTCTCAATAACATATAAAACATGAAAACATATAAAACGTGAATTATTCAACACGTAAAAGCAAATAAACATATTTAATACATTAAGAGAAATGGTAAGAATGAGCGATAGTATAGAAGATATTAAAGACAGTTTTGCTCTTCTTGATGATTGGGAAGATCGATATCGTTATGTTATTGAACTTGGAAGAGAATTGCCAGATTTTCCAGAAAATTTGCGCACAGAAAAAAATAAAATACTAGGCTGTGTTAGTCAGGTTTGGCTCACAACCAAAAAGGGGGAAGGAAGTGATCCTATCCTAACATTCCAAGGAGACTCTGATGCCCATATTGTACGTGGTCTCGTATATATTTTAATCGCATTTTATTCAGGTAAAAAAGCATCAGAAATCATTAAAAGTGATAGTGAAAGTCTTCTTAAAGATCTAGGTCTTGAAGAAAATTTAACCCCGCAACGCTCAAATGGTCTTAAATCCATGATCGCTCGCATACGTTCAGAAGCGGCATAAGATGTAAAAGCTTTCAAAGAGGAGTAAAACGCATTCCCCCCGCAAATGCATTTTATTTATTTACCTTTTTTCTTTTCGCTTTTACGTCCTAAACCCATTTGTTTTGCTAAAGCAGAACGCGCTTCTGCATAATTTGGCGCAACCATTGGATAATTGGAATCAAGGTTCCATTTTTCACGGTATTGTTCAGGGGTAAGATCATAATGTGTCTTAATATGACGCTTTAAAGATTTAAATTTCTGTCCATCTTCAAGGCAGATAATATAATCAGCAAAAACTGACCGTTTTGGATTAACAGCTGGTTTTTGCTTCTCAACCTCAGGCTCTTCAACAGGTTGTGCACTTGCTTTTGCAAATGCTGCATGTACTTCTAAAACCAAGCCAGCAAGCTCACTTGGGCGAATAGAATTATTTGCAACATATGCCGCGACGACATCTGCGACCATAGGTATGATAAGATCGTTTTCAGTTTCTTTAACGATCTGATGATCCATTTTCTTTTCCTTTATTTATATTTAGTTTTATATTTATATTCAAAACAAACGCATCAAAGATACGAATAATCATTTTCTTCATATTGTGTAAATAAAATGATTGTCAATTGCAGAGATTAAATAATATTTTAATATTAATATAATTGAGATCAGTTCGATTATATTTATCTATATTTATTTGATAAATGCTCTATAAAATTCAAATAAATGTTTTTTGTCTCATATCAATACAACTAGGCTATGTGATAAAATTATTTTGATCAAACAATATTGTTTTTTTAAACAAAGATACCAAATAAATATACAAATCTTATAATAATTTTAATTACTTCTTTTAAGCGTCATGGAGTCACAAATGAGTACTGATAAAAAACCCAAAGTTGTAAAAACCGACGAAGAATGGCGTGAAATTCTTACACCTGAACAATATCAAATCACAAGACAACACGGAACAGAGCGCGCATTTTCTTCGCCTGACTTTGACACATCTACGCCTGGCGTATTTCGCTGCGTATGTTGCGGGAAAGCATTATATAATTCAGAAACAAAATATGAATCAGGTACTGGTTGGCCAAGTTTTTATGAACCAATTGAAAAAGATGCGGTTTCATTTGTCGAAGATCGGTCTCACGGTATGGTTCGTACAGAAGTACGGTGTGCAGATTGTGAAGCCCATCTTGGTCACGTCTTTCCAGATGGACCACAACCAACTGGTTTGCGTTATTGCATGAATGGTCATGCTCTGACATATGATAAAAATAAATAAATTTAAGATTCAGGATGTTTTATGAAATTAGAAGATGACGCCAATAACATATCTCTTACGCCCCCTCGTGCAAAGAAAGTGGCGTTTTCTCAAGAACATCATGGATTCATTCAAAATGATCCCTATCATTGGCTGCGCGCACAAAATTGGCAGGAGGTTTTTCAAGATCCCTCCTGTCTTGATCATGACATTCGTGCGTATTTGGATCAAGAAAACGCCTATCAAGTTGAGCAAATGGCAGATACTATAGAGTTACAAGAACAACTCTTTAACGAAATGAAAGGTAGAATAAAAGAAGATGAACGCTCCATTCCAGTTAAAGATGGAGATTTTGCCTATGGTGTTGCTTATGTAAAAGGTGGTCAGCAACCGCAATATTTTCGTACACCAAGAGATGGCGGTGAAGACTATGTTTATCTTGACGGCGATATTTTGGCACAAAATAAAGACTATTTTAATCTAGGTTCTGTGCAATATTCACCAGATCACGAAAAATGTGCATGGACTTATGATGATAAAGGATCAGAATATTATACAGTAAAAATTCGAGATTTCAAAACACTGACCGATCGAACTGATACTATTGAAAATACAGCTGGCCATATTGTTTGGGATGCTAAATCTCAAGGTTTTTTCTATACTAAAATGGATCATAATCACCGTCCATCCGAATTGTATTACCACCGCTTAGGCAGTCTACAAACTGACGATACACTCATTTTTCGTGAAGACAATTCAGGATTTTTTTTAAGTGTTTCAGGTTCTCTTCTTAATGATGTTATCTTTATAGATATTCACGACCATGAAACTTCAGAAACTTGGTTAATCCCAGCGGATAATCCATTAAGTGAACCACTATGTGTCCGAAAACGAGAAAAAGGCGTAGAATATAGTCTAACAGAAGCGGGTGATTTGCTTTATATTTTAACCAATATTGACGGCGCAAAAGATTTTAAAATTATGGCAACACCTTTTGCGTCACCGCAAGAAGAAAATTGGATTGAAGTTGTCCCACATATTCCTGGACGCTTAATTCTTAACCATAGTGCTTACATTAATCATCTTGTATGGCTTGAACGAATTGAAGGCCTACCACGTATTCAAATTTTAAATCGCAATACAAATGAAACCCATTCCATTGCATTTGATGAAGAAGCCTATTCGCTTGGGTTGCAAGGCGCTGCCGAATATAAGAGTTTGACTATTCGGTTTTCATATTCATCAATGACAACGCCTAGTCAGTTATTTGACTATCATATGCAGACGCGTCATCGGTTTCTTTTAAAAACACAAGAAGTTCCTTCTGGGCATTGCAGTAAAAATTATTATACGCAACGTATTATGGCAGAAGCTGAAGACGGCACATTTGTCCCCATATCGTTATTTTACCATAAAGATACGGCCTTAGACGGAACAGCTCCTTGTCTTCTTTATGGTTATGGTGCCTATGGTATATCCATTCCTGCAAGCTTTAATACCAATGCTCTATCTCTTGCTGATCGTGGTTTTGTTTATGCAATAGCGCATATACGTGGTGGTAAAGACAAAGGCTTTGAATGGTATGAACATGGCAAACATGTATTGAAACGCAATACATTTACAGACTTTATCGCATGCGGACGACATTTGGTTAAAATGCACTATACTTCTCATGATCGTCTTGTTGCCTATGGCGGTTCTGCTGGTGGAATGTTAATGGGCGCTGTCGCCAACATGGCTCCACAAGACTATGCTGGAATTGTTGCTATTGTTCCCTTCGTTGATGTATTATCAACGATGTTGGATAAAAGCCTACCGCTGACTCCGCCTGAATGGCCCGAATGGGGCAATCCTTTAACGTCAAAAACAGATTATGAACTTATCGCTTCCTATTCTCCTTATGATAATGTAGAGGCGAAAGAGTATCCTAAAATACTTGCTATGGCAGGTTTGACTGACCCGCGTGTGACGTATTGGGAACCCGCAAAATGGATAGCAAAATTGCGTGAAGTCAAAACAGACAATAATCCAATACTTTTACGCACAAACATGGATTCTGGTCATGCAGGAGCGGCTGGACGGTTTTCTAAAATGGAAGAAAATGCTTTTGTATATGCCTATATTTTAAAAACAGTTGGTAAAATTTAAAAAAGATGTATTTTGAGATAAGACTTATTATGTCTCATCTTCATGATGACTACAATTATAAATTTGAATAAATCTATAGCTAAACTTATATATAATAAAATTATAAATTTTTATTAATTTAAACTGTCAATATGATTTTTAAATTTACTTAAAATAAATTAATTTTAAGGTTTTTGACACATTCTCATCTCATTATATTTTATAATAACTAAGTATAATTAGGAATAAAATAACAAAAAGATCAAGGAGACTGAAAAAATGCGCTCTATAAAAATATTTATTACTTTAATTGGATTCATGTTAACAACAATACCCTTGTCTTATTCTGCAGGTATTAATCCCGCGCAAGTCGCCAATATGACAAGTGAATTTGCTGGTGAGAGATGTTCAACACCTCCAAAGGGCAGTGGTGTCGTTGCAGGTTTTTTCCGCGGTTGGAAACAAACACCATTTCAAGACAAAGGATCTGGATTAATGCCTGTTGACCGTTATCGGTGTTTTACGACCATTGAAAAATGCCAGTCATGGCTAAAAACAATGACCTTTTACTATAATGACAAAACAATTGATGCCAGCATGTGTACAAAATTTTAATCACTTATAAAATTTATACTTAAATACTCATCAAACACTTAAAGAATGGGAAAGTAAATATCTCATTTTTTAAGTTTACCATTTTAACGAATAAAAAACATCAATCCTATTAGAAAAATGGCTAAAGCAAATAGCCATTCCAAAACAGAAACAAAGCGACTTAATTTTTCTGCGTGAATATTGAGTTTTGATGCAAAAGTTTTGGTTTTAACAGCTATTCCAGCAAGACATGACACGGTGATAAAAGTCCCTAATGACATAGCCAAAACCGAAAAGCTCCCGATCCATGTCAAGTGATTAATCATAGCAAAGCTCATAACAAAAATTGCGCCTGTACAAGGACGAATACCTACAGAAAAAATAGCAAGCAGTGCTGTTTTCCATTTCAGTGGCTTTTTTACAAATTCGGCAGATAAAATATGAGAATTGCCACACATATCGCATATGCCTAATAGGGTCGAAGTATTTTTTTCTGTCAAAGCGCTTGAATAAGAGCCTTCTTGAGGTGTTACATTGATAGCTTCATTTTCAAAAAGACGATGAATTTGCGACTTTTGTGGAGCGATAAAACGGTACAAATTTCTCTTTTTGATGAGTTGTTTTGTTTTTTTTATAAGTAATCCTAAGCCAAGCAACATGATCAATGCAAAACTTGCTTTCGTTGCCCATTCAGTGGCTTTTGTCAGACGCGCAGGAAGCATAAAAAAAACTAAACCGACAATGATAATTGCACTTATAGCTTGTAATACTGAAGATAAAAAAGATAAAATAATGCCGCGTTTAAGACTTTCATTTTCTGCAAGTAAATAAGAAGATATGACGATTTTTCCATGCCCCGGTCCAACAGCGTGCAAAATGCCATAAATAAATGAAAAACCTAATAGTTTTAATGCATTTTCGGGTGAATCATGCATTCCTATCAGAAAACGAGAAATGCTTCGTTCAAATTGTTGTTGCCATACGCTAAGTTGTAAGGTCAACTTAGACCAAAAACCATTATGAGATAAAACAGGCTCCGAAACACCGATACCTAATGGAGATTGGCTATTGACATTGATGATGCATAGTAAGCTAAAAATACTAGCCCATGTGAATATTGAAAACCAGAATTTTAATCGCATAGTACTTCCAACTGCGTTGCCAAGCTCAAAGCAAGATTAAAGCTTTGTTGTGGATCATTAAAAAAATCTTCAGTCTGCTGTGAATAATCAGTTGACAGTACTTTATCAATATCTGGGCGTATAAAGTTACTAACACAATAAGATGGAAGCCCAGTAACAGTTAAATTTTGTTGTTTCGCAAAGTCAACAGCCACATAAAAAGTAGGGTCATAAAGAGAAAAATTATACTTATGACCTTTTTCAAGATTTGTTTTTGTTACTGGTGTCACAGTGAATGACAATACCAACTGTTGTTTAATTATTTCTGCCTTAATAAAGTCTGGCGCGGCTATCGGAATAGTCACACCATCTTTTGTAAGTGATTGAAAATAATCATACTCACCCAAAGAATCCTTAATAATTTTGCTGACCTCATCCAATTCATCTTTATCAAGCTTACGGTCTCCGTTTTTATCAAAGTCTAAAACAACGCCCGACGAAAAAATGGGGTCAAATATCCATTTTTGCGTCATAGACGTCATAACAGCTGAATTGTTGACCTTAATATTCAGATATGCATCGACGAAAATATGTGGATGAGCGTTTGCGCCTTCAATAAAACTAAAAAAAGCGACATATAAGAGCATAAATGACAAACAGACTAAGTATAAATTTCGTTGTAATGAACGAAATACTTTCGATTGGAATCCTTGTAAATTTGAAATCAACATTTATGCTCTTCATATAAAACTATAATCAATGAATCGCTGTTATAATTGTGTTAAGATTATGTTCCATCATATTAATATATGTTGATGCTGGACCTGAGACAGAAGAAAGAGCATCAGAATATAATTGTCCACTAATTTTAAGACCTGTTTCTTTAGCAATCTGTTCTATTAATCGCTTATTCGAAATATTTTCTATAAATAAGGCAGAAGCTTTATCGGCTTTAATTTGCGTGATTAGTTTAGCAACACTCGACGCTGTTGCCTCGCTTTCAGTGGAAACACCCTGAGGTGCTAGAAAAATCAAACCATATTCTTGGGCAAAATATCCAAACGCATCATGAGAGGTAATAATTGTCTTTTTATCATCTGGTATTTGGGAAATTTCTGACCGAATTTTTTTATCTAATAATTTCATTTTTTTTGTATATTCTTGAGCATTATTTTTATATGTATCGCATCCTTCAACATCGACTGTACAAAAAGATTCAGTAACGTTTTTTACGTATATTTCTGCATTAACAACGGATTGCCAAGCATGAGGATCAAATTCACCATGATCGTGGTGGTGATGATGATCATCATTTTCGTTTTTAATAGGCACAATACCTTTTGACAGTTCAATAACCGGAGCATCTGTCCCACTTGCTTTAATAAGACGCGTCATGAAACCCTCAAGATTTAAACCATTTACTAGAATGACATCAGCGTTTTTTATATTTTGAGCATCAGTGGGTTTTGGTTCATAACTATGAGCATCACCATCAGGGCCGACAAGGGAAATGATCTCAACTCTTTCGCCACCCACATTTTTGGCTAAATCGGCAAGAATAGAAAAACTGGTCACGACTTTGATTTCTGCTGAAAATGATGAAACAATCGTCACTAAACTTATACCAATTACAGTCATAAAAATTTTTAAAAATTTAATCATTTAATGTCCTTTATCCGTTGTTTTATTCATTTTTGAAAATAAAATTTCACCTAATACAAGTCCCCGAGGCGCTAGTAATGCTGACAACAAATACATCGCACCTGCACATAAAATAATTGCGGGTCCAGAAGGCAAAGCGGCGTGATAAGATATAACAAGCCCCAAAATACTAGATAGCCCTCCTAAAAGAATAGAGATAACGCACATTGAAGAAACATGAGATGCCCAAAATCTCGCAGTGATTGCTGGTATCATCATCAAACCGACAGACAGCAATGTACCAAGTGACTGGAAACCTGCTACAAGATTAATCACCATAATCATAAGCATTATAGCATGAACGTATTTGCCAATCGAAGATATAGAGCCAAAAAATAGCGGATCCATGGTTTCTGCAATAAGTGCCCGCCACAATGTAATTATTAATACACAGGACAAAAATGCAATTACCGCTATTAAAATTACGCCTTGATTGGTTATGGCCAAAACAGAACCAAATAAAAGATGCAGCAAATCAACACTTGAACCACGCAGAGAAATTATGAGCACACCTACCGCTAATGCCATCAAATAAAATACAGCCATTGTAGCATCTTCTTTTTGTACAGTTTTACGATTAAAAAAAACAGAACACATGGCTACAAAAAGTCCGGCAATAATACCACCAATTGTCATGGCTATCATTGAAAATCCATAAAGCAAAAAGCCAGCAGCAACACCTGGTAAAATTGCGTGAGACATTGCATCTCCTGTTAAACTCATACCACGTAGAACGAGAAAAACACCGACAGGACAGGCACTGAAAGAAAGTAAAATCGCGCCTAATAATGCATTGCGCATGAACATAAATTCATAAAAAGGTTCAAACAAATAATGATAGATCATACAAAATGCTCATATTTTTTTAACATTCAACTTTAGAAGACATAAATTTTAAAGTGTCGACATTTTTTAGATTTTCTTGATATGCGTGTGAAGAAGTCACATAACGAGACCAAATTTTTTCTGTTTCTCCAAAAATTATTTTTTTGTCTTTAAACAGAATTGTTTTTGAAAAAAATGATCGCATCAATTCCATTTCATGATGAACCATAAGAATGGTTCTTCCCTGCAATTGCCAATTTTTGATGATTTTTAAAAGATCATAGCGTGTTTGTTGATCAACGCCAGAAAAGGGCTCATCCAGCAAAATAATATTAGCGTTTTGAACAATGACACGCGCAAATAATGCTCTTTGCCATTGCCCTCCTGATAAGATTTGTAAGGGTTTATATGCGTAATTTTCAAGTCCAACAGCCGACAAAGCATCATCAATAATATGGTTAGCTTTGGAGTGCCGTTTAAATAAACCATATTGAGACCATAATCCAATTCGGATAAGATCACGAACATCGGCTGGAAATGTGCGATCAATTTGATTGTCTTGTGCAAGATAAGCAATATTTAAATTTGTGAAATATTTTATACGACCAGATAATGGTTTGATTAAACCTGAAATTGTTTTTAAAAAAGTCGTTTTTCCTGAACCATTATTACCAATAATAGCGACAAGATCACCAGCCTGTATTGTTGCCGTAAAATGTTCAAACGTCACTAAATTACGATATCCCACACTAAGATCATGAAACTCAATCATAAAAATATATCCAGACAACACCTACCATTAAAGATAACGTTATGTTATAACATAATTTAAGTCAATAATGTTAATAAAAGGATTGAGTGGTTTTCAAAACAATGAAGCAAATTTATATGAAATTACTTTTCATTTTAATGATCATTATGATGGTATGAGGACTCATATTGCTTAAGCTTAGAACTCAATAATTTTGTTAAAAAAGTATTATAAAGAAAAAAACTATGCGAGAAAGAAATCGATAAACGGATAAACGATACAGTTCAATAATCGGACAAAGCAGAATGAAGCGTTATTTATATTCTTCAGATCTGACAAATTTTTAAAATTACTTTTGTCGACCACTCTTAAAAAATAGCCATATTTTCTGAAACCATTATTATCATTCTTGTATAAATTCCCTTCTATGATTTTGATAAATTATGGATTCTGAATCTCGTTTCTGCTTTGACCATTCATTAGATTGTTTACGTTTTTACACAAAAAATCCGAGAAAGTTATCTATGTTAATAACATCAAAGATCCCACATCAAAATTGAAGGGCAATATATATTTTGATAAATCGATTATGAAATATGTATCGAAAACATCGCAACTGATTTTTTTATGTGGATTATAAAAATGGCTAGAGACCATCACCAATACTAAAGAAATGCTTTAAATTTGTAGGATTCAGAAAGCACATCCCAATGAAGAAGTTAACATAACTACAGTCTTATTTCATTAATTAAACCAAGTGCTATTATTAGTCTTGAATATAAGAATAACCATTACAAAACATAATGGTTATTCTTAATAACTTGAATATTTAAGCTTGTTCATACATTTCTAAAACATGATCCCAATTGATCATATTATCGACAAAAGCTTCTAAATATTTCGGGCGGGCATTGCGATAATCAATGTAATAAGAATGTTCCCAAACATCCACACCCAAAATAGGTTGAGCATCATGAACCAAAGGATTTTCACCATTTGGTGTTTTCATAATTTCAAGCTTACCGTTTTTCACAGCAACCCAAGCCCAGCCAGAACCAAATTGTCCGCCACCAGCGGCAAGAAAATCCTCACGGAATTTATCATAACCACCCAAATCAGAATCAATTGCTTTCGCTAATTTTTCAGGAAGTTTTTTTCCCCCACCGTCTTTTTTCATCCATTTCCAAAAATGGATATGATTATAATGCTGAGCAGCATTGTTAAATAGACCCTGATTTTTGCCAAAGCTTTCTTTTATAATGTCTTCGAGACTTTTTTGCTCAAGACCAGAACCTTCTAAAAGCTTATTCCCATTTGTAACATAAGCTTGGTGATGCTTATCATGATGATATTCAAGCGTTTCGCGCGACATATAAGGCGCTAATGCGTCATAATCATAGGGTAGATTGGGCAATTCAAAAGCCATATTAGACACTCCTTCAACTTTACAATGTAATCATTCTAATTTGGCGCGATAACAGTTGAAAAACAAGAGGAGATGTCATTTTCACACGAGTTTGAATAGAATTTTTATTTTTCTTCCCCCATAAGATCAATGGTCGAAGTGATTCCAAAAATCAAAATTGACCCGCTCATGGTTTAATGTTTTTGCTTTCCCATGAATGTATTTGCCTCTTTTTAACCTCTTTTGCCTATAATGGCAGCATTTAACAAAATGGGATGATCTATGCACACTCAATTTTCTCGTCGCAGGTTTCTTAGTGTTTTCGCCGCCGGTGCTGCAGCTAGTGGTCTTGCTGCTTGTAGGTCAACAGGACCACATAATACAAATTTCATGTTGGCGAAACAAACGGAAGAACCCTTAGCTCCTTTTGCTTCCATGTATGCAGCACGTCAAGATGGTGATTTTTCTCTTCCTGCAATACCTTATCAAAAAATTGATCCACAATTTTTACGTCAGATTGTTGATGATCCTACAGGTGAAAAGCCTGGGACAATCGTTGTTGATACCAAAAGGCGCTTTCTCTATCTCGTACGTCAAAATGGTAAAGCCATTCGTTATGGTGTAGGCATTGGTCGTGCAGGATTTGCATGGTCTGGTCGTGCAATTATCCAATATAAACGCAAATGGCCTACATGGACACCACCAGAAGAAATGATTGCACGTCAGCCAAACCTGAAAAAATACAGCGCTGATAACGGTGGCATGAAACCAGGTCTTAACAATCCACTTGGGGCACGTGCATTATATATATTTCAAGATGGTAAAGATACACTTTATCGTTTACATGGCTCACCTGAATGGCAATCCATCGGAAAAGCAATGTCGTCTGGCTGTGTACGCCTCATAAATCAGGATATTATTGATCTCTATGAACGCGTTCCAGGCAAAACACCCATTCTTGTTGTTTAAACATAAACTTCACTGACTCTTTCACTATGATCTGAGAGCTTTTTAAGAGTAAAACGAAAAACAAAAATTATGTTTTAATCAAACATTCAATAAAAACGACAAGCCTCTTTTTATTTTTTTAAAGGTAAAAAGAGGCGTAATTCAATGAAAGAAATAGCGCGCAAAACATTTGAAGAAAACAATAATTTATAGCGCTTTTTCTTATATGTTTTAGAATTTATAGCGGTTCGTTCTCAAATAATTTTACAAAAAACAATCGTTTTCATATTATAGAATATAAAAATCATTGATTGCCATTATTTCATCTACGCTTACCGCCTAAAAGATTTCCCAAAACTCCACGAAGAAATTTCTCACCTGCTTTTGCAATGGAACGACCAATTGAGTTTGCGGCAGACCGCGTTACTGATTTGACCGCCGCTTCTGCTACTGATTGACGTCCCCTACCTTTTTTCTCATTGCCAAAAACAGTTCCCCAAAAACTGTCATTTTCATCTTGAATGTTGGTTGATTCTTTTTCTTGTGCATGGCGCGCTAACATTTCATAAGCGGACTCACGATCTATAGCTTCGTCATATTGTCCACTTATTGGACTTGTTGCAATAAGATGTTGTCGTTCTTGATCATCAATAGGACCTATTTGAGAAGAAGGAGGTCGAATAAGTGTTTTTTGAACTATTGAAGGAATACCTTTTTTCTCTAATGTAGAAACAAGTGCTTCACCTGTTGCCAATTGTCCAATTGCTTCCATTGTATCAAAATCTGGATTGACACGAAATGTCGATGCAGCTGCTTTGACTGCTGCGGTTTCACGCGGTGTATAAGCTCTTAGAGCATGTTGTATGCGATTTCCAAGTTGTGCCAAGACTGATTCAGGAACATCAAGAGGATTTTGAGAGATAAAATAAATACCAATACCTTTTGAGCGAATAAGTCTTACCACTTGTTCAATACGTTCGATAAGCGCTTTTGGCGCATTATTAAAGAGCAAATGAGCTTCATCAAAGAAAAAGACCAAACGCGGTTTTTCTGGATCGCCAACTTCAGGCAATTGCTCAAACAATTCAGACATGAGCCAAAGCAAAAACGTTGAATAAAGTCTTGGATTAAACATCAATTTATCGGCGGCAAGAACACTCACCATTCCACGACCATCATGGCTTGTACGCATAATATCTGATAATTTTAAAGCGGGTTCTCCAAAAAAATGTTTGGCTCCCTGACTTTCTAGTACTAATAATTGACGCTGTATTGCGCCAATTGAGGCTTTGGAAACATTTCCATAACGTGTTGACAATTCTTTTGCCTTTTCGCCGACATGGGCTAACATCGATTGTAAATCTTTGAGATCAAGAAGCAACAACCCCTCTTCATCTGCAACACGAAAAGTAATATTTAAAACACCTTCTTGCGCAGGCGTTAGCTCCATGAGACGTGAAAGCAATAAAGGTCCCATTTCTGAAACAGTCGCGCGAATAGGATGTCCCTGGTTGCCGAACAAATCCCAAAAAATAACTGGATTTTTTTGCATAATAATAGAATCAAGACCAACACGTTTTGCTCTTTCTTGAAGCTTTTCATTCAGCTCACCCTTTTTAGCAATACCTGAAAGATCGCCTTTTATATCGGCACAAAAAACAGGCACGCCTGCTTGAGAAAACGATTCTGCCATGACCTGTAATGTTACTGTTTTACCAGTACCTGTTGCACCAGTAATTAAGCCATGGCGATTAGCATATTTTAACCAAATATATTCAGACTTTATCGCGTCATCTTTTTTTTGATGACTTGCTCCTAAAAGAATCCCATTTTGATCAGTCATTCTGTTTTACCTTTGATGAAATAATAGCTTGAGGTCGCGTTTTCACAGATAAAGATAAAGTGAAATAAAAAAGCATTCCAGATATTATTTTTATGTATTAAGTGCATTGATTGTTGATAATGGCTAATATTTAAAAATAGTTTGCGTATTTGTATAACGGTTGCGTCCACAATAAAAGCCTGCAATTGCGGCACCAAAACCAAAGCCCAAAAAAACCAAACTGCACCACTCAAAACGTCCTGTCCAATCATGTACAAGACCTACCAAAAGCGGGCCAATAGCGGCAAGACAATATCCAATACATTGGGCCATGCCTGATAAGTAAGAAGCAACATGCGCATCACGCGCGCGCAATACAATCATCATCATAGCTGCGGCAATTAAACCACCCTGCCCTATACCCTGTACAAAAACCCAAATCCACATTGTTGAAAGCGGTGCAAATATAAAACCTAAAAGACCAATGAGAGCCACAATACATAAAATAACATTCAACCAACTTTGTGTTTTTAATCTAGACGCAATTAAAGGAGTGACAAGGCATGAGAGTGCTTGAATAATAATAGAGACTGAAATGAATGTTCCAGACACGGTAATTTCAATACCACGTTCAACCAAAATTGGGGCAAGCCAGCCAAAAACACAATAGGCCAAAGAAGATTGTAACCCCATATAAAAGGTCACTTGCCAAGCAATGGGATCACCCATAAACCCTTTGACTTTGTAATTTTGTTTTGATGATTGGGCATATTTGCTTTTAAGTTGAGGCAGCCATAAAATCATCACGATAAAAACAGGAAAAAACCAAAACCCAAGTGCTTTTTGCCACGAATCGCTCAAAAAATGCATAATGGGAACTGTTGTTCCTACAGCTAGTGCCGCGCCACCGCATAATGCCATTGTATAAAGACTGGTCATCAAAGCCAATTGATGAGGAAAATCACGCTTAATAACACCGGGTAATAAGACATTGCCTAAAGCAATACCAGCACCAGCAAAAATAGCGCCAAGATAGAGAAACGGAACTTGGCCTGTACTACGTAAAATAAGTCCAATTGCTAAAAGAATAAGCGCGACGAACAACGTGCGCTCTGCGCCAATTTTTTGAGATAAATAAGGCGCAAGAGGTGCAAAAAGACCAAGGCACAACACAGGCAGCGTCGTTAAAATCCCACCTTCTAAGCTGCTCATTTCTAAATCGCGTAAAATATCTGGCAGTAAAACAGAAAGAGATGAAAAAACTGGACGCAGATTAAAAGCAATCAGTGTTAGGCTGAATCCTAAGACAAAATTAGCCATCACTGTTGAAGATTTTGAAGTATTCATATTCAATCTTTCGTCATTATCAAGCTTATTCAAAGCGGTATTTTTTCATTTATAAGTCGTATTTAAAATAAATTATTTCATAAGATTAATTGTGATGAGAGTTGATATTACTGATTGCTAAAAGCTTATTTTATAAACAAATATCCAAACGATTGTTATAATTTCCAAATTCATTGACTTTTGACTTTTTTCTTATCACTTTTATGTGTTCAGATTCTTTTTCAAAATTTTAAAAACTAAAATAGAAAGATAAATCATATAAAAACAAAATAAAAATACTTTTGATGAAAAATTCTCACATTTGTATAATGATAAAACGTCAAAATAGATTACCTTATTTAAGGAAATGATTGGGATTTTTATATTTCTTCGTTAAATAGAATATACATCGTTGACCTTGCATAGAAATGCGCTTTGTGTTTTTGTCTTCATAGTTAGAAATGAGTTTGTAAATATAATAAGCAGGATTGTGGTTGTCTCATGAACCCAAAAAATACGCACACCCTACCAAAAACCTCTTCTCGTAAAGCAAATTGGTCTGTCATGCAGCGAGCTGATGATCCTGATATTGAACGCGCGCACCACCAGCTTCAAAAAGATCTGGAAAATGGTGCAACGGGTGTTGCTCTTATTTTTGAAGGTGCAAATAGTGCTTACGGATTTGGTCTTCCTGCACTAGCAGAAACAATTCCAATATTATTTGAAAACATTAACCTTGACGGCATTCATATACGCTTAGACAACCACCCACATGGACGTCTTGTTGCCGATAGTTTTATTGACTATTTGCAGCACCGTCGTATTGACCCTAATAAAACAAAACTGACTTTTAGCACAGATCCTACAGCTATTCTTGCAACAACAGGCAAGCTTAAAATGTCGATTGAAGCGCTCAAAGCATCCTTGCCGCAATCAATGTCGGGATTTTTTTCTTCTGGACTTCCAGGCATAGTGCTGGAAGCCGATAGCCGCCCCTATCATAATGCTGGTGCAACACCTGCGCAAGAAATCGGTGCAATGCTATCAGTCGCTTTAGGTCATTTGCGCATGGTGGAAGATGCACGCCATCATATTGTTTATGCACTACCCCATATTGGTTTTGCGATGGCTCTTGACCAAGATCCCATTACAGGACAGGCAAAGATACAGGCGTTGGATTATTTATGGCGACGACTGCAGGAAGAACGTGGTGTCCCTTCCCCATATCAAGCTGTTATTCATGTTGAAACATCAATGCGCATGATGACCAGTAGAGACACTCATAACAATATTATCCGTGCTTCAACAGCTGCACATACAGCCATTAGTAATGGTGCAACATCAGTTTCTATTTTGCCGCACAGTTTCGTTTTTGGACTACCAGATTCTTATGCAAGACGCATTGCACGTAATAGTCAACTTGTTTTAATTGATGAAACAGTCCACCCCATTACAGAAAAATCAAACCAACCAACGAATGATGTTACGGCTCTTATTGATGCATCATGGAAGGAATTTCAACGCTTTGAAAATGAGGGTGGTGTGATGCAAAGCCTTATTGATGGTCATTTAGAAAAGCGTATTGAAGAATCTCGCGATCTACAATTGATCCGTTTCCATAAGAATGAAAGAGCAATTATTGGAACGTCCATTTTCTCTGTGGAAGAGGAAGGACCAACGCATATTACAACAAATCAGAAAACATCGTTTCAAGCGGAAGGCATAAAACATTGCGACCCCTTGACAACAGGACGTTGGGACCAAGATTTATTAGAAGCGCAAAAACGTGCCCCCATTGAACCTGTGAAAATAAGTGAATGATACGCGGTTTTCGAAACTGTTGTGACCACCTTATAGAAATAAATCTTGATAATCCTAAATCATTATCTGACGATTTATTGTGGATTGATCTTATTCATCCAACGATAGATGAAAAAAAAGAAAATAGAACATTGGTTAAAAATTGAAATACCTACTTATGACGATATGGTTGATATTGCCGAATCAAATCGGTTTTATATGGAAAATAATGTTCAATATCTGATTGCTCCATTGATTTATAGTTTAGAAGATGACACAAAAGACATTGCACCTATAACCTTTATTTTGGTGAGATTTCGCTTAATTACAGTGCGTTATAGCCAACCTAAAGCAATAGATCTTTTTATTTCCCGCTTCACAAAAGCAGGAAATGGTTTCATCAACAGTCAATCTATAGGCATTAGCATTCTACTTGGACTTATTGAAGCTGCAACAGATCGGCTTGCTGATTTTCTCGCTCGCATCTCACGCCATATAGAAAAAGCCGCGCGTCGTATTTTTCACCGCGACAAATCAGCGCCACCAATGTCCACAAGTTACTTTAGAAAAATGTTAACACGGATTGGACGCGTGGGCACATTTTTGTCTATGGTGCGCGAAAGTATTGCAGGAATCAGTCGTTTGCTTGTCTATGCAGATAGCTATGGCAAAAAACTATTACCTAAAAAAGATGTAAAAGCTGCTATTGAATCTTTAGAACGCGATACTCAATCTCTGGAACATTATACGGATTTTCTTTCTACAAAAATGACGTTTCTTCTAGATACTGTTGTTGACATGATATCTACTGAACAAAATGCGATTATTAAAATATTTTCTGTTGCTGCTGTAGGCTTTATGCCACCGACATTAATTGCATCCATTTATGGTATGAATTTTCAATTCATGCCAGAACTTGATGAAAAATGGGGCTATCCCATTGCCCTTTTTATTATGATTGTATCGTCTATTCTACCGCTTGCCTATTTTCGAAAAAAAGGCTGGCTTTAATCCTTTTGTATTTCTAAAATTATGATCAGGATTATTCTGAAAAGCATCATTAAATAATGATAGAATCATATGGTTAGAATAAAGACATAAACAGACAAATAAATTTTAAAATCACTAACTTAGTGAATAAAATTCTTTGTAAATTTTTTTTAATAACGCAAACACCATTTATAAATGTTAATATGTACTTATAAGTCCTGATGATCCAATTCTTAATTAAGATCAGAGAAATAACAAACATCAACAATGATATAGTGTGTTTGATCTTTTATTCGTGCTTAAATAACAAGAAACACAGTAAGCTTATAGCACCGATAATCTTTGCTTTTATAAAATTTTAAAAAAGAATAATGAAATTGAACATACAGACATGTTATTTAAAATGGCTGGGGTACCTGGATTCGAACCAGGGAATGCCGGTATCAAAAACCGGTGCCTTACCGCTTGGCTATACCCCAAAAACACAATATATTCATATGTGTGTGCGCCTTATAGCGAGTCAAATTTAATTACGCAATATCTTAAATAAAAAGCTGACAATTTTTTTAATGACTGAAAAAATAAATTTAAAAAACTCGATAAAATACCTCTCTTTATTTATCGTCCCTATCATTTATAGAGGATTATTATAAAATAAGATGCCATGTATTCGTATCTATATGAAACTGCCCTATTTCTTATATCTATGCTAATGAAATTCATATCATAAGAGTAATTCAAAAGGACAATATGATGCCCATTCCTTTCGTAAAGGAATTTGATCCTAATTATGGACAGGCTGTTATTCTTGCTCCAAATATTCGTCGACTTACGGCGCCTAATCCTTCTCCTTTTACGTTTAAAGGAACCAATAGTTTTCTCATTGGCACTGATACACTTGCGCTTATCGATCCCGGTCCTAATGATAAAAATCACTTACAAACTTTATTAAAACATATTGATAGTCACCCATTAAGCCATATTTTCGTTACGCATTGTCATTTGGATCATTGTGGACTTGCAAAGAAAATTGCACAGCATACAGGAGCAAAAATTGTTGCAGTAGGACGGTATCGGCATGCAAATAATGAAGCATTTTCAAATCAAATAATTCTTGAATCTGGTAGCCAGATTGATTTTAAACCTGATATTGACCTTAAAGATGGTCAAACCATTGAAGGGGATGGTTGGGCAATCACTTCTGTCACAACACCAGGACATATGGCAAGTCATACGGCTTTTGCTCTTGCTAATAGCGGTATTTTATTTACGGGCGACCACGTTATGGCTTGGTCAACAACCGTTATAGCTCCTCCTGAAGGCTCAATGAGGGATTATATGCACTCACTCGACAAGTTGTTAAAACGGCATGATAAAGTCTATCTTCCTGGCCATGGTGGTGCTGTATACAAGCCTCACCATTTTGTTCGTGCTTTAAAAACACACCGTAAAATACGAGAATGTGCTATTTTTAATCGTCTTGCAAAAGGCGATTGTGATATTAAGACGATTGTCCAAACTCTTTATCGCGATACGGATCCAAAGCTTCATAAAGCAGCAGCACTATCTGTATTTGCACATTTAGAAGATTTGGTGGCGCGCAATCTGGTCAAAACAAAAGGGGCACCAAGCCTTTATGGCCATTATTCAATTTCTTGAGAAGTTGGTGTTAAAAGCATTTTTGTATCAAGTTCATGCATAAATGCCATAGTAAAACGAGCATTATTACCAAAATCACGTTTCAAATATTGTGACGTTGCACGCATATCAACAAAGGTCGTTTCTCCCTCATCAATAAGTCGAATAACGATATCACTTAAAAAACCTAAGTAAAAAGTTTTTGCCTGAGTTTGAACTAAAAAGACATCATCCAGCATAGAGTGCGTTAAATCCGTTGATATATTGATATTTTCATTATCAACTACTAGATGATCTTTCATTTCATTTTCATCTATTTTAAAATTATCGTCTAAATGAATTTTCTTGCTACTTTGACTCTTTGTACGATTTAAAAATCCTTCATCCTTCAAAAACTGATCATCTCGGCGCATTTCATTGCGCCTTAATGTTGTGTTATTTTGCCAATTTGCATTGTGTCCAGACTGCGCAATAACAGGCCATTTTTTATGCTCAAGTACCTCTAAAACTGATTTTAGAACAATATCAGGTGATCCTTCAAAACGCCTTCCTAACATTTGTGGCCATTCATTCATTTGCAAAACCTCTTGCGATGATAAATCAGCAACAATCGGTAAAGCATCTTTTGGACGTATATTTATAAGATAAGAAGGCGGGGAAACTGTATCTGTTGATACGTCATAAATAGGTTGTGCAAACAACCAAAAGAAAAAAGCAATAATCAAAGGACCCCCGCTTAAAAAAGCATAGATCAATCCTTTAAGTGATTTTAATCCGCCGCGATGACCAAAAGTCCATAAATCATAAAGACCTTTTATGCCAAGAAGCAATGACAAAAAAGCGATTACAGCAATAATTATGAGAAAAGCAAAAAAATTACGTGTCGGAATAAAAGATACGCGATGCAATAAAACTGATACGATAAGAAGTAAAAAAGCAAAAAAACCAAAGCGTAGGGACCATAATGCAGCGAGAGAATGTTTTCTTACATATCGTCTTCTCATCTAAGATTTTTCCGTTTTATGAAACTTTTACAATAATGATTACTAAACTTTTACAAAAAAATTGTTTTGTATCAGTTTTACTTAATAAAATTTAACACTAACTCTGCTATTATAAGTGAGTATACTATTTTTCAATGAATTTGAATGACATAACAATGTTATTTACAGAGTGTTATTTTACGATATTCGGTGATAAAAACAACTTTTCTATACTGCAAAGCACAATAACTTTGTAATCAGCCATTTTATCACATATGCATCAAAAATATTTCAGACTTTGATCACACTTTTAGTTAAAATTTTTCAGCTGCCCATTCCATCAATGTTGCAAAATCATCTGATCGTTCGGCAGTCATCGTAGCAACATGACCTTTATAAATATGCCCGTTTGCACCATTAATAGTTAAGATATCACCTTTTACAAATTGTTCACCAGCAGCGGTTAAAACACCAGCTTTTTCATCAATGCGCACAAAAGCTGCGCCTGACACACAAGGTTTTCCCATATCTCGCGCCACAACAGCGGCATGGCTGGTCATTCCACCATATAAGGTTAGGACTCCTTGCGCGCCATGCATACCATGAATATCTTCAGGGTTTATTTCTTTTCGAACAAGAATAACTTTACGTCCCTCGAGTAATGCCTTTTCCGCTTCTTCAGAGGTAAAAATAATTTCCCCTGTTGCAATCCCCGGTGATGCAGGAAGCCCAATAGCCAAAATGGTTTTTGGTGCATCAGGATCAAGCGTGGGATGTACTAATTGATCGAATGATTTTGGATCAACCCGTAAAATGGCCTCATCTTTTGTGATCAATCCTGACTTAACCATTTCAACCGCTATCTTCAAGGCAGCCAGCGCTGTACGTTTACCAACCCTTGTTTGCAACATCCATACTTTACCCTTTTCAATTGTAAATTCTATATCTTGCATATCGCAATAGTGGCGTTCAAGCGTATCTGCAATTGACCTTAAAGTAGAGAATGCTTCAGGCATTAATTTTTCAAGTGAGGGCTCATTTGAACCTGCTGCAATTTGTGCAGACTCTGTGATATTTTGCGGTGTTCGAATGCCGGAAACAACATCTTCCCCTTGTGCATTTATAAGAAACTCACCATAAAGTTCATGATCGCCTGTTGATGGATTGCGCGTAAAAGCAACACCCGTTGCGGAATTATCCCCCATATTTCCAAAAACCATTGCTTGTATAGTCACGGCTGATCCCCAATCTTCAGGAATACTATGCAAGCGCCGATAAGTCATTGCGCGCGGTGTCATCCAACTGGAAAAAACAGCCTCTATTGCACCCCATAATTGTTGCGCAGGATCTTGAGGAAAAGGTTTCCCCCATTCATATTCAATATATGATTTAAAATCTTGAATAACGTTTTTCCAGTCATGAGCGGTGAATTGTGTCTCAACGTCATAGCCAAAACGAGCTTTCACACCATCAAGAATATCTTCAAAATGGGCATAATCAATACCTAACACAACATCACTATACATTTGAATAAACCGTCGATAACAATCATAAGCAAAACGTTCATCTTGAGATTCTTCAGCAATTGCTTTGACAGTTTGATCGTTCAAACCAAGATTAAGAATTGTATCCATCATGCCAGGCATAGAAACACGCGCACCAGAACGCACGGATAAAAGCAGCGGTTTTATTTTATCTCCAAAAATGCGCTTTGTTTGTTGGGTAATTTTTATAATTGCTTGATTAACTTTTTTTTCAAGATCCATTGGATAATGGCGTTGATGATTATAAAAATATGTGCAGACTTGTGTTGTAAGTGTAAATCCTGGCGGAACAGGTAAACCGAGATTGCACATTTCAGCAAGGTTTGCACCTTTTCCGCCAAGCAAATTGTGGTCTTTAGCAGTTCCTTCGACTTGTTCATCGCCAAAACTGTATACCCATTTTTTCATTATAACGCCTCCAAATGGTTATACATTATTATCTCATCAGCACAATCATATTCAATAACATGACAAAAAATCTAGAAAGATCTTTCGTATTTTGCTTCATTGTGAAACTCTATAAACAATAGCTATGCAGTTTTTCAACATAACTAATTAGGCTCAAGAATCTAAAAAGGAATCAATTCATTTAGGATAGAAATTTTAAAATGTCATATGGGAGAGTATTTAATATAAACAATCGCTTTAAGAGCCGTTTTCAATGCACCCGTCAATGGCAACCAAACTTATTCAATGCGGTGAATATATCCATCTTTTATCATCTATATATAGGTGATTTTTAAAAAGCCTTATAAAGTATCGCTCATTTGTTCAGCCGTTTGCAAATCAACAGAAACAAGCTGAGACACCCCCTGTTCTGCCATTGTGACACCAAACAATCTGTTCATACGCGCCATTGTTATGGGATTATGTGTTATTACAACAAAGCGGGTGCGTGTTGAAGCGGCCATTTCATCCATTAAATTACAATAACGCTCAACATTATGATCATCTAAGGGAGCGTCAACTTCATCTAAAACACATATTGGCGCAGGATTTGTTAAAAATACTGCAAAAATAAGTGCCAAGGCAGTTAAGGCTTGCTCTCCACCTGAGAGTAAAGTCATTGTTTGTGGTTTTTTTCCGGGTGGATTGGCAATAATTTCTAATCCCGCATTTAAAGGATCATCGGATTCAATCAATTGTAACTTAGCTGTTCCACCACCAAATAAATGTTCAAACAGACGTTTAAATTCTTGGTTAACTTGATGAAAAGCTTCTAAAAGTCTTTCACGCCCTTCACGGTTAAGATTTTGAATTGCTAATCTAAGTTTTTTAATGGCTTCCAAAACATCATGACGCTCCAACATCATCGCATCCAAATGACTACGCAAGGCATTTTCTTCTTCTTCTGCACGCAAATTCACTGCACCAAGCCGCTCACGCTCTAGACGTAAGCGTTCAACTTTGTGTTCCAAAACAGTTATTTCAGGCATTTTTTTATCTAAGGTTAAACCTGAATGTTGCAAGGTCTCTATTGGTGTGCAATTCATTGCCTCATAGATACGGGTCTCAATGTCTTTTCGGCGATCAACTGCTGCATTTAATCGTTCTTCGTCTCTTGCCCGTTCTTCTCTCAGAGAAGAAAGCATTGTAAAAGCCTCACGCAAACGTTTATCAAAAAGCAATTGTGTATTTTCTGCACGTGTCAATTGATCTTGCATATCATGCGTTTTTGTTTGTGCCGTAGCAATTTCATCGAGTATAGTTTGACGCTTGTTTGCAAAACTTTCAGGTATATTGATCAATTGCTTGCTTTCATTCATAGCCTGCACATACCGTTCTGCCAAACGTTCAAGTTGTTTGTTTGTATTTTCGAGACGATAAAGCCAATTTTTACGTTCTATTTCTATTTTCTCAAAGCGACGCAAACGGGCTTGAGAGTTTTGTTTAAGAGTGTGAAATTGTGTATGTACCTCAGAAACCAAAGCACGCTTTTCATGAAGCTTTTCTGTTGCCTTGTTTAAAGCTGCTTCAATAAGCTGAATATCTGGCAAAGATAAATACTGTTTGTCAGCAATCTCAATTTCCGCTGCAATCTCAGTATCATCAAGCTTTAAACGTTTTACACTGTCTTCTAACGCAGATAACTGCAATTGCCATTCATGGTTTTGACGTTCTTTTTTTAGAAGATATTCTTGTATCTCATCGCGTTTTTCTTGTATCAAACGCATATGAGAGCGCTGATTACGCGCTTCAATAAGAGCTTTTTCTAAAACATTTTCTTTAATGTCTAAGTGTTTTTCGTGCTGTTTTAGTTTTTTTTCTTCATCAACAATCGCTATATCAAGAAAATGAAGACGATTTTTTTGAGCCAAACGTTGTGCGGCAGTATTAGGCGCATCCGCACGCTTTTTTAAACCATCCCACCGCCATAATGCACCACAAACACTCACAAGACATTGTCCTATTGCAAGTTGCCGTTGAAGCCTATCACCGTCTTTGTCATCCACTACACCGATCTGTGATAAGCTCGCTTGAAGCTGTATAGGGGCTTTAACAAAATGTGACATTGCCTTTACATCTAAAGGCAAAGGATTGTCTTGCTTAGAAAAAGAAGCATGATCACTCCATATCATAGGTGCATCATCTTCAATTGAAGCATATAAATCATCTCCCAAGGCAACCCCTAAAGCATTTTCATAACCAGGCTCTACTTTCATATTATCAATAACAGGTTGAAATGTCCCGACTGTCCAAGACTCCAATATGTCTTCAAGCGTTCGTTTTTCTGTTAAAAAAGCATTTAGCGTATCACGACATTGATGGAGATTCGATGTTGCTTGAGCAATTTCATGACGCGCTTTTTCTATTTTTTCTTCTACTTGTATTACTTTTTCTTCACTGTCGGCATAGTCTTTTTTCACAGTCTCTAATGCGTCTATGATTTCATGAATACCGCCATTTTGTATTTTTTTATCCTCTAATTGACGTATATGTGCGATAGCCGCCTGACTTTCTTCTTCATTTTTCTTTTTGCGCGTATATAAACGTTTGCGCTCATGTTCTATACGCGTTAGCTCAGCATTTGCCTCAGCTCGTTTTAATGCAATGCTTTCTGCTTCAATTTCTTGATCGTTTAAGCTTTGCCGTAAGTCTTCAAGTTTTTGAGCAAGTATTTCTTCATTTTCAATGTGATTTTCAGCCTCCAGACGCAGCTCTTCTTCTTCCAAAACAAGTTTTTCCAACATTTTTTCAAAGTCGCAAACGTTTTGTTCTTCTCTTTCTTTGTCTGTTTTAAGGTCTTCCAAAAGGCGTTTGATGTCAAAATGACGTTGTTTGTTTCTTTTTTCCTCTTCTTCCAATTGTTGATAAGCAAGTTGAAGCCTTTGTTCAGTCGATAAAGCTTTTGCGAGCGCTTCACGTATAGAAGGAAGATTTATTTTTTCATTTTCTTGTGCCTGTTGTGCGCGCATATGGACTTGCGCTTGTTCTGCAACACGGATTGTTGCTTTATTTAAAACTGATTCCGCTTTAGCCTCATGGCTCTTACTTTCTGTCCAACGAAGATAAAAAACTCCTGATTCGGCTTGACGAATATCTGCCGATAAACTCTTAAACCGATTGGCTTGACGGGCTTGACGTTTCAAGCTTTCAATGCGTGATGATAAATCACCAACGACATCTTCCAATCGATCAAGATTGGTTTCTGCTGCTCTAAGACGCAATTCTGCTTCGTGACGTCTGCTATGTAAGCCCGATATACCAGCAGCTTCTTCTAATAAAGCGCGCCGAGCTTGTGGTTTTGCTTGTATAAGTTCGCCAATACGCCCTTGTCCAACCATCGATGGTGAACGCGCACCCGTTGATTGATCTGCAAAAAGAAGTTGCACATCTTTGGCACGGACTTCCTTGCCATTAATCCGATAAAGCGATCCAGAGGCACGTTCTATGCGTCGTACTACTTGTAATTCCTCTGCAGTATTAAAAGCAATCGGTGCGCTATAATCTGAATTATCAAGAAAAAGGGTGACTTCTGCACTATTGCGTGCTGGACGCATAGCTGAGCCTGAAAATATGACATCATCCATACCAGAGGCACGCATATTTTTATAAGAATTCTCGCCCATGACCCAGCGCAAAGCTTCGACAAGATTTGACTTACCACAACCATTGGGACCGACAACACCTGTTAACCCACGTTCAATGACAAACTCTTGAGCTTCAACAAATGACTTAAATCCAACAAGTCTTAATTTGATGAATTGCATATAGCTATCTTATCCATGCATAAACGGGCGCAGTTACACTACGCCCGTTCTTATCAAAAATTAAAACTTAAAGAAAGCTATCAATAATTGTAGACATCTCTTCAACAGACAACGCCCCTTCATATTTATTGCCATTGATAAAAAAAGTAGGTGTTGCCGTCACACCTAATTCTTTACCCCGTTCAAAAGAACTATTGACTTGATCAAGGATTGTTTGATTTTCAAGACATGCATTAAATGCTTTGTCATCAAGACCTGCCATTGATGCAATTTTTCTCAAAGGAGGCAAAGCATCATTTGCCGCAGCCCATTCCATTTGTTGTTCAAATAAAACATGCACCATAGGAAAAAATCTATCTTCAGGCAAACACCTTGCTAACATAAAACCAGCAGTTGCACGAGGATCAAATGGAAAATCGCGAAAAATTAAACGTGCTTTACCTGTTTTGATGTATTTCTCACGAATTTCTGGCAAAGTATTTTTATAAAAATCTGCACAATGACTACAGGTAAGAGAGGCATATTCAACAATTGTCACTGGTGCGTTCACATCACCTTCAATCATATCTTTTGCTTTGGCTGGTGCCAACAATTTTTCCATATCAACAGTGCCAGAGGATTTAATACTTGCTGCTTTAGCAGGAAGAGAAATAAGCCCTGTTGTTGTAGCAAGACCAAAAGCAGCCGTTGCAGAAAAAAGATGACGACGATTCAAAGTGGCAACCATAATTCAACCTTTTCAATCTATATTAACATGAATACAAAATTATCTTATGTATCTTTTATGCCAGATTTGCGGCAATGTCTTGAGTTATTTCTTATTTTTTTCGTGATGCGACATATTCTTTTCAGAAAAAACCGCTAAACCCAGATTACATAAAGATTGACGCAACTTATCATCTTCAATATCTGCTGTGAGTTCCTGAACCAGCGCTTTATCAACCTCATCAATATCGTGTTCTTTTTTTAAAGGGATATTTGAAGTGTGCACCTGCCCTTGTTCAATTTTTATCCGATTAATGGCGATATAGCCAAAAAAAGCATTGATACGCTGTAAAAATTCATCAATTTCATGAGTGAGTTTCATGGCCGAATAGCCTTCACAAATAACCACCAATGTTGCTGGTTCAAAAACTTCGTCAAATTGAGCGCGTTTTGTCCAAATAATTTTTTTTGGGACTGTTGTCTGTGCAATATCTTCACCAACAATATGAGACCAATTGTCAATAAGCTCGATATTTAACCCAGCTTTCTTGCGCAAAAGAGGATCAAGCATTTTAGCTGCAGTTTCACCTAGAGAATAAAACCGACGTTTGTTTTTTTTTGAAAAATATGACGCTTTATAAGTCATTTTATAGCTTTATAATCAACAAACCATTTTACAAAATGTGCCATTCCCTCTTCTATATTCATTTGAGGCAGGAAATCCAAATCTTTTTGTGCGCGTGTAATATCAGCATAAGTTTTAACAACGTCAGCCGGCGGCATTGGATAAAGTTCAGTTTGTGCTTTTTTACCCGTCGCTTTTTCAATCGATGCGACAAAATCAAGAAGTTCAATTGGATGATTATTGCCTAAATTATAAAGAGGCGCGACCCTTTGAGGTGTTTCAATCATTCGATGCGTTACGGCCATAACGCCTGAGACAATATCATCAATATAGGTAAAATCGCGCTGCATTTTACCGTAATTAAACAATTTAATCGTCTGGCCTGAAAAAATCGCGTCGACAAACAGCCAAGGTGCCATATCAGGTCTTCCCCAAGGACCATAAACTGTAAAAAATCTTAATCCTGAAGATTGCACACCATGCACATTGGCATAAGACGCAGCTAAAAGTTCGCCAGAACGTTTTGTTGCCGCATAAACAGACACAGGATTATCCACTTTATCATCTTCACTAAAAGGCACTTTCTTATTTGCACCATAAACAGATGAAGAACTCGCATAAATGATCGCAGGACGTTTTATCATTTTAAGTGATTGTTCAAAAATTTTTATCTGTCCATCAACATTCGCGCTGACATAGGCAGAGGGATTTTCAATAGAATACCGTACTCCTGCCTGAGCCGCTAAATGAACAATGATATCCGCATCATTTTCTTTCAAACATATTTCCGACAATCTATCATTATTTGTAATGTCACATAGATGAAATTCAAAATTTTGATGATTCAAAATGTTAGCCAAACGTGCTTTTTTTAATTCTGGTGCATAATAATGGTTAAGATTATCAAGCCCCACGACCTTAAAACCTTCTCTCAGCATTTCTTTGGCAACATGAGACCCTATAAAACCTGCAGCGCCTGTTAAAATAACTTTCATGATTTATCTTCCTTTATGACCTTCAAAGATGAAGGCATCAGACTATAGATTATGCGACAGATATAATCAGAAGTACGAAAACCAAACGTACCGAGACGCTTCCATTTTGGTAATCGTGTTTTTTGATAAGATTGGCGTCCACTGACGATTGTTGATTTTGTTGCACCACGAAAATCAATAATATTGGCATTTGTTGAAAAAAAACGAAAACCCGCCCATCCCCGTTCTAATGCCACATCGTATGGAAGACTCATTGGAGTTAATTTTTTAAGCAGTTTTTTTGCACCCTCACATGTTACCATATAAGCGGCTGAGCTACCAATAGGCCCATGTAAAAAACGCCCAATAGTGATCGATTCCATAATTTTTTTATATGGACGAAAAAGACGATGGCGATGATTAGCAAATTTTATAATATCCCAGCCTTCAATTTTTGCCAGCTTATACGCAATCTCTTTAAAATTTTCATGAAAAGCCACGTCATCCTCAACAATGATTGCAAAAGGTTGTTCACCTTCCGCAATAATCCTTAACGCAGCCAAATGACTAAGATAACATCCTACTTCCCCTGGAAGTAGAATTTTACCATGACGACGGCGAAATCGTTTTTCATCAATTTCAGGACAATTCATGACATCGACCAATCCACCATCAATTGCAGGTACACGTTGATAATCCAAATGTGCTTCTTTTGCATATGATGAGACAGCTTTGTAACGTTCTTGAGAACGATCAAGATTGATTATATAGACAGGTATATTCACGCGGCCTCATTAAACATATGATTGATCTTACCTTCTTAATCATCATTTTTAAAGTTTCATAACCATAAAATTCATGCTCTAATGATAGATGTTTTATAATTATCATTATTGTTACGAAACAATTTGAATTAAAAACGACAAATTAAAAATAATACTTACATATGCAAGCATAAAAGAATTCCCATGCTATCGCAATTTAAAAAAATACAACGTTCCATTAGACACAGGACCTAGACAAAATCATTGCATTAACGAATTTTGTACCCTACTCGAATCAGAGACATCATTGAACACCATACCACTAAATCTCATCGTCATATATTCTTGTTCACTGTATTTTTCTTTTGCCTTTTTATTTAGTTTATGCTTGGAAACGCCATGCAAAAAATTTCACAAAATTTGCTTTCATGGTACGATAAAAATCATCGTATTCTGCCATGGCGGATGAATCCGGAAGAATTAAGCCAAGGCAAAAAACCTGATCCGTATCATGTATGGTTATCGGAAATTATGTTACAACAAACAACAGTAGAAGCTGTTAAGCCCTATTTTGAAAAATTTATTAAAAAATGGCCAACCGTCCTTGCACTTTCGAATGCCAGTCAAGATGATATATTAAAACAATGGGCCGGACTTGGATATTATTCTCGGGCAAGAAATTTAAAAAAATGTGCTGATGATGTTGTCAATCGTTTTGATGGGGTTTTTCCATCATCAAAAATAGACTTACAAACGCTCGCTGGGATCGGCGATTATACCGCAGCCGCAATTGCCGCAATAGCTTTCAATCGCTGTGAAGCCGTGGTGGATGGCAATGTAGAACGAGTGATTACACGTCTTTTTACTATTGAAACAGAGCTTAAAAAAGCAAAAAAAGATATAAAAAAACACACTGTAACACTCACTCCAAAACATAGACCCGGCGATTTTGCACAAGCCATGATGGATCTTGGTGCCAAAGTCTGCGCACCACGCCAACCTCATTGTCCTTTATGCCCGCTAAACATGGATTGTCGTGCAAATGCCCAAGGTAATGCACACTTATTTCCTATAAAAGAAAAAAAGAAAACAAAACCTATACGAAAAGGTTTTGCTTTTGTCGCTTTAAATAAAGATCAACACGTGTATCTAGAAAGACGCCATGACAAAGGTTTACTTGCTGGCATGACACAAGTTCCTAATCAATTTAGTGAAAATGAAGAAGTTTTCCAAAAATGTCGACCATTTGCAGCGAACTGGCAATTATGTGGGCAGGCAAAACATATCTTCACACATTTTATTCTTATACTTGAAGTTTATTTAGCAAAAAATATTGATAAAACTTTGGTCGGTAATGGATGGTGGTGCCCATTGGATAAACTTGAGCGCGAAGCGTTACCAACAGCTATGAAAAAAGTTCTCAATACCGCGCTAAAAATTGAATTTAAAAAAAATCATGAATGATTTTACGATTCTCATAATGAGAAAAGTCACGATTTTATTACGTAATCAAACGTAAAAAAAACGTGCACAAAATGCACACGCTTTTTAAGACCGGAGACTGGAGACGATCCGATCAAAGTTTAAAACTATACGCCGTGTTGAACCATTTTTTCACGTATATGGGTACGTAAAGTATCAATTGGGGACAACAAATTTTGCCTATCTTCATAATGCCAATACGTCCAACCATTACAACTTTCTGCCCCTTGAACAAGACGACCAACTTTATGAATTGAACCTGCCTGACCCTCTGAAACCAATGTGCCATCAGCGCGTACGATCGCACTTATATTTTTTCTTTTATCATAAAGCACGGTGCCCGGAGCAATCAGACCTGCTTCAACCAGACTTAAAAAGGCAATACGCGGCTCCGCCCTTTTACCAGAATGGATTGCCAGCTCTGGTTGCGCTAAGACTTGAACGGCATTAATGCGATCCATGGCGGCATCAATATAGGTTTGTTCGCGTTCAATACCGACAAAATCACGCCCTAAACGTTTGGCAACAGCGCCTGTTGTTCCCGAACCAAAAAAAGGATCAAGGATAACATCTCCGGGCTTTGACGATGACATAATAATACGCGCGAGCAAAGCTTCTGGTTTTTGTGTTGGATGAACTTTATGCCCTTGTGTATTTTTGAGCCTTTCAGCGCCTGTACAAATGGGAAAAAGCCAATCTGAACGCATTTGAACATCATCATTTGCTGCTTTCATCGCTTCATAATTAAATGTATATTTTTTTGCTTTTTGATCACGTGATGCCCAAATCATCGTTTCATGTGCATTTTGAAAGCGTCTTCCACGAAAATTAGGCATAGGATTGGTTTTACGCCAAATAATATCATTAAGCATCCAAAAGCCTAAATCTTGCAAGGCTGTGCCAACACGAAAAATATTATGATAAGAACCAATAACCCAAATTGTACCATTAGGTTTTAACACTCTGCGGCAAGCCAATAACCAAGCACGTGTAAATGCATCGTAGGCGGCAAAACTTTCAAAGTGATCCCATGCATCATCAACGGCATCAACAAGTGAATGATCTGGACGATGCAAAGCTCCTTCTAACTGTAAATTATAAGGAGGATCAGCAAATATAACATCGACAGAATGGCGTGGTAATTTTTCTAAAGCGGCAACGCAATCACCTTTAAGGATTTGATTGCGCCATTTCTTTTCGGGAGAAGCAGTCCCTAATTCTTCAACGAGACGTATAGCAGTCATGACTTACTCAACAACACATACTAAAAACACATCCTGAAGCTTTTTTCACAACAGGCACGATATGTGCTTATCATTATTGAATAGGGTAAAGATCACGTTAAAAATGTTTATAAATTCATAAAACATCAAATTTACTTTTTTTTGAAAGAAAAGAGCTTTATTTTTCTTTATCTGACATTTCTTCAACCCTGAAGTAAACAGTTAAAAACATTATGACCACTACCCTTGCTATTTCCATGCGGAACAGTTTACAAATTGCACTATTAAATCATGAAGACGTAAAACAAGATATGAAAGAGAAGAAATAATGACTGAAATAGATCTAATTATTTTTGACTGTGACGGTGTCTTGGTAGATTCTGAATATCTTGCAGCACAAGTCAATTCTCAACTCTTAACTGAAGTTGGTCATCCCATCTCTCCAGAAGAACTCAGTTCTCAATATGCAGGTCTTGTTTTTGTTGATATTTTAAAAGAAATTGAACGTGAAACCAATACACCCATTCCAGCAAGTATCATTGATCGCGTTGCAGATGTATTTCGACAACGCATGGAAACTGAACTACAATCTATAGATGATGTTAGAGATGCCGTCACTGCAATATCAAAAAATTACCCTTATTGTATCTGCTCAAATTCAACGAAAGCCAATATTGAACGGATGCTAACACTTGTGGGTCTTTACGATCTTTTTGAAGGAAAAATATTTTCTGCTTCTGAAGTTGGGACAAAAAAAGTCAAACCTGCGCCTGATGTCTATCTCTTTGCAGCTCAAACAATGAAAGCGCGCCCTAGAAATACCATCGTTATTGAAGACTCAATCCATGGTGTTCATGGCGCAACAGCTGCTGGAATGCGTGTGATTGGTTTTACTGGTGGCTCTCATGCTTATTCAGGTCTTGCCGATGCTTTAACAGAAGCTGGCGCACAAACTGTTATTTCGCGTCATAAAGATCTACCAGCTGTTATTCATGCTATGGCAGAATGGAACGATATTTAAGATCCAGTGTGCTTATGTTAACATTTTTTAAAAACAACTGTCTATAGTCATGCTTTAACACATTATAAATTATGACTATATTCTTTTGAAAGAGAGGTTTTTTTTAAAACACATCATGGATTTTTACTTTTTTTCCAGACAATAGATATTTTTAAAAAAAATATTTTTATTCTTTATCACGCATTCATCATAGTCAAGAAACATCATTCGTTTCAATAAATGATATTGTATCATAAAATTTAAACCTTTAACGATCAAAAACTCCTATTTCCTTTTGGATCAAACAAAAGAATTAATCATCAAAAGTTGCGTATTTTAGTATAATTTGATCATGCATGTCCTGCCTCAGCAACTAAAAAATTCGGATTAATGCCCATACGCAATAAACTAAGATCATATTGTTTTTCAATCTCACCAGAAAAAAGAAAATTGCTATCGACACTACTGGTTAACCATACATTATTCGAGACCTCTGCTTCGAGTTGACCTTTTGTCCAATCGGAGTATCCAAGTGTTGTCAGCGACATTTTTGGACCATTATCACCACTTATCGCTTTTAATACATCCGTAGTTGAGGTTAAACATAGACCAGACGCAATAGTCATTGTGGCCCGGCAAAAATAATCATTCGTATGCAATACAAAGCCGCGATTACGCTCAACTGGACCACCATTTAATACAGGTAGTGTTTTAGCACGATCGCTTAAAAAAGGTTTTCTTTCTTCATTGATAATACCCAATCGAATTAAAAGATCTGGAAAAGTCGTTTCAAGCTTCTTATTCAAGACAAGACCAACAGCACCTTCATCACCATGGGCACAAATATATATAATTGCGCGTTTAAAACGTTCATCTGCCATACTGGGCATGGCGATTAATAAATGGTTGTTTAAAAAACCATTTCGGTTTTTCATTGCTCTTAATTTTTCCATAATCACAAGGTTAAACGTGATAAAAAGAAGTGCAAGAAAAAAATAAAAATTAATATAAATTTTTAAAAGCCAATTTGATTTTTTCGTTTAAAAAGGCATAAACCATTGAAACATAATCTTATTTATTTTTTTACGTTTATTATAATAAGTCTTACACCAATCAATGTTCAAGGACAGTCACATTCAGACAATACACTCTATGTAACGCCTTGGCATAAAATGGAGGGTGGGCAAGTCCGCATTGCATTGGAAAACACTATGCACACAAAGCATTATCATGGTTATATAGAAATTGACTTAAAAAAAGGATGGAAAACATACTGGCAAAATCCTGGCAACTCAGGAATGGCACCTTTTTTTTCATTTGACCAAAAAATATATTATAAAATAGACTATCCAACACCTCAACTCTTTCAAGATCAGAATGATTGGTCAATTGGTTACAAGGGACATGTATTTTTGCCTTTCATGATAGAAACGGACCAAGACTTTGATACTATTTACGGATCTGTCACAGTTGGCATTTGCGAGGATATTTGCTTGCCCTTTACGATTGATTTTGACTTCACATCTCAAAATAATGACAATGATATTATAGGAAATGATACACTTTTAATGGCACAAAATGCTCTTCCCAATCAAGTGGGAGAGGCTGTAAAAATTGAAGCAATAAAAAAACATAAAACATTGGATCTCATTATTTCTAATATAGGAAATACTCTCAATCGGCATGACATTTTGACTGATCTTTTCTTAGATGGCGGAGATATGCAATTGGGTCCAGTATCAATCTTAAAAAAACAAGGAGATAAATATATCGCTCAAGCTGATATTACATTTGATCCAGAAATTTTCGACACAACTATAACTTACATTGCAAAAACAAAAACGTCAGCCTTTACAGGCAATTTTCATATTTTTGACAACAAAAAATAGACGAATAGTCTTAAAACCACTTCATTTTAATGAAAGGACACAATAAACAGCAAAAAAACGAGAATAAAAGTGAAAAGCGGATGATATATCCTCTTCTTGGCTTTTTTAATAAAGGAGATTGAAGCGATTTTTGTGTTCTTTGGATATGAAAATTTTGTCAGTAACTTTGTTGACCCACGTTCAAAATACTCATATTTCTTGCAACTCATCTCTTCGTTTTCAAAAAACTTATATCATTTGAATAAAATGAAATGGTTCTGAACCTAGCTTTTTAGTCTCACCAGTCATTAACGATGATCTTCGACCCCTTTACGTGCCAGCGCATCCGCGCGTTCATTTTCAGGATGACCGGCATGCCCTTTAACCCAGTGCCAACGCACATCATGGCGCATCCGCGCTAAATCAAGCATCTTCCAGAGATCTTCATTTTTAACGTTTTTTTTGGCAGAAGTGCGCCAGTTATTTTTTTTCCAACCATCAATCCAACTTGATATGCCATCACGGACATAAACTGAATCGGTATACAAATCTACAGAACAGGGTTCTTTTAATGCATTCAAAGCACTCGCTGCCGCCATGAGCTCCATTCGATTATTTGTTGTTTGATGTTCTCCACCATAAAGTTCACGTTCAATATCTTTCCAACGCAAAATAGCGCCCCAACCGCCAGGTCCTGGATTACCAGAACACGCACCATCAGTATAAATTTCAATGTGTTTATACTCTTTATCTCGCATTCAAAATCCAAGCTCTGACGAAGATTGAACATTTTGAAAAAAAGAAAGACGACGCCAATATTCCATAGGATCTTTTTTTACAACAAGACTATTTTGAGGTGTATTAAACCAGTCATAAAGGCGTGTTAACAAAAATCGTAAGGAAGCACCACGCGCTAATATAGGCATTGCTGTTATTTCTCTTATGTCAAAACTACGAACGCTATTATAATTTTTTAAAAGCGCCTGCCCCTTCGTTAAATTATAGGAAAAATCGCGTTCAAAGCACCAAGCATTCAAACATATTGCAATATCATAAGCCAGATAATCATTACAGGAAAAGTAAAAATCAATAATACCTGATAAATGGTCGTTAAGAAAAAACACATTATCGTTAAAAAGATCTGCATGAATGATCCCTGTAGGAAGATTATTAGGCCAATATTGCTCTAAAAAATCCACTTCATGATCAATTTTATTGACGATAAAAGGCGATAAGCTTTGCGCTTCTTGTCGCGATTTTTCCCATAAAGATCGCCACGCAGAAACCGATAAATTGTTTTTTCTACTTAACGCAAAATCTTGCCCTGCACAATGAAAGCCAGCTAATCCTTTTCCCACTTCTCGACAATGTTGTACATTCGGATTACGCATCCACATACCTTCTAAAAAAGTGATGATAGCAGCAGGACGTCCAGCAAGTTGACCAACCAAACGTCTATCATTACGCAAAACAGGTTGCGGACATTGAACATTTTTAAAACTTAAATGCTGCATCAAACCAAGGAAAAATGGCAAATCATCTTCACAAACACGTTTTTCGTAAAGCGTTAAAATAAAATTTCCCTGATCTGTATGGAGCATAAAATTAGAATTTTCTACACCTTCAGCAATACCTCGATAGGACATGAGTTTTCCAATCGAATAAAAGCTAAGAAAGGTTTCTAATTCATCTTCACCAATATCAGTATAAACGGCCATTTTTAGTGCCCTAGTGGTGCAGATAAAACTGCATGTAAATTATTTTTGTCAATATTGCCGTTGCCGTTGCCGTTGCCGTTGCCGTTGCCGTTGCCGTTGCCGTTGCCGTTGCCGTTGCCGTTGCCGTTGACAAAAGCCATATCATCATGTGTTAAAGCAACATCACGTAACTCTCTATTCACAAGAAATGTTTCTGTTTCAATTGTTGTTTCAGCCAATTCGATTGTCACATCAAAACGGTCTTTGAATGTTTCAATAATTTCATCGACAATGATTTCAGGAGCGGAAGCTCCAGCTGATAGGCTGACAACTTTAATCAATCCAAGATTTTCAAAATCAATTTCATCAGCACGTTGAACCAGAAGAGATTTTTTTGCACCAAATCGCTCGGCTACTTCCACCAAACGGCGTGAATTGGAAGAATTTGGTGCCCCGACAATAAGAAATAAATCACTTCCCTTCGCCGCTTCTTTTACTGCATCTTGACGATTGGTTGTGGCATAGCAGATCGATTCTGCTGCTGGTGCTTCCATTTCTGGAAAGCGTCTTTCTAAAACATCTAAAATCCCCGCAGTATCTTCAACCGAAAGAGTTGTTTGGGTAACAAAACCAAGCATTTTTGGATCTTCTGGTTGATAATTTTGGGCATCTTCCACTGTTTCTATTAATGTGACAGCCCCCTCATCCACTTGTCCCATTGTGCCTATAACTTCTGGATGACCAGAATGACCAATCAAAATTACATGGCGACCACGGCGTTGATGGCGCATTGCCTGTTTATGAACTTTTGAAACAAGTGGACATGTCGCATCAAGATAAAACAAATGATGTTTTTTTGCTTCTTCAGGAACAGATTTTGGGACACCATGCGCTGAAAAAACAACTGGTTGATGACGATGTTCTACAGGAATTTCATACAATTCTTCTACAAAAATAGCACCACGAGCCTGCAACCCCTCAACAACATAACGATTATGGACGATCTCATGACGCACATAAACAGGCGCACCGTATTTTTTTAATGCTAAAACGACGATTTGAATTGCACGATCAACACCTGCGCAAAAGCCGCGTGGTCCGCATAGTCTTATCGTTAATGGTGGTTTATCAGCCATTTTTTTTCCTATTAACGTTCCACTTACGTCTTATCTATGCACCATATAAATGTGCCATTGTGCCCGCAAATATGACCAATACAAATAAAAACAAAGCCAATGCAAGTCCTTTTGCACGATGACGTTGTGCTCTTTTTTGTGTTTCGCTTAATTGTATCTGGTCTATAATTTTGACTTTATTGTCCATTTTTCAACCCCAATAGCCCATGAAACGCAATACGGTTGATTCAATTAAGAGAACCGCAAATATAGCAAAAAGATAAATAAGTGAGAAAAAGAAAAGTTTTTTTGCAGCAAAAATCGTTTTTTCTTTATCGACAACTTTCCATAAATAAAAAGCCCGATAAACAAAAATTATACCTAAAAGCGCAGATAAAACACCATAAAACAATCCAGCAAAACCCATGATAGAGGGTAAAACTCCACAGAGTGCCATAAGAATTGCATAAACCAAAATCTGATTTTTCGTAGACTTTTCTCCACGAACATTAGGCATCATAGGGATCTTTGCGGCACCATAATCTGTTTTTGCAAATAAAGATAATGCCCAAAAATGAGGTGGTGTCCACATAAAAATAATGAGAAATAAAATACAACTATCAACACTGATTGTACCCGTCGCTGCCGCCCATCCAATCATTGGCGGAAAGGCACCCGATGCACCACCAATAACAATGTTTTGCGGTGTTATTCTTTTTAGCCACATCGTATAAATAACAACATAGAAAAATATTGTAAAAGCTAAAAACGCTGCCGAAAACCAATTAACAAAAATACCCATTGTTAAAACGGAAAAAATAGAAAGCACAATTCCAAAAATAAAAACTTCTTTCGGTTTTAATTTTCCGGATGGAATGGCTCTTTTTTGCGTTCTTTTCATGATTGCGTCAATATCCGCATCATACCACATATTCAATGCACCAGATGCGCCACCGCCAACTGCAATACAAAAAATAGCTATAAATCCGATGATAGGATTGATAGAACTCGGTGCAACAAGCAGACCAACAAGCGCCGTAAAAACAACCAAAGACATGACACGTGGTTTTAATAGTGTCATATAATCATGTGCATTTGCCTCTGAAGGTTCATCGACAACATTTTTTTTTATAGGATGAAGCACAGACATTCTATTTAACGACCTTTTTCATTTTAATTAAATCCAGCTTGAGCGATATTCTGCTTATGCATAATCATATCAACATCGTGTAGACACACTATAAACGCATCACGACATCAAGTCTTGCCATAGACTAAAAACACGATGTAAGCCTTTAGAAAGCATAGTCATGGTTTCATTATCACACATTTCTAATGTATTTGACATAAATTTTATTTTGAAAGACGCGGAACTAATATCCACCCCTCTTTAGGCGGAGAGGGCAATTGCCATTCTAATGTATTTGTACCTTTACCCCATGGGTAAGGTTTAGATTGGCGTCGGCGTAAAAAAGTATCAGCTAGATTATAAAGAAAAATAAATACCGACACTCCAGATAACGAAGCACCAAATAAAGAAACAGCAATCAAATAGGATGCTTTAAGGTCTGAGCCAGTCAAATATTGCGGTATAAAAATAGCATTACTTCCTATAAAAAAAGACCAAAAATGCAATTTACTTATCAAAGAGGACGATTGATATCCCGTCATTTTTGGCAACCAATAATACCAAGCAGCAAAAATAGCAAACACTGCATTTAATGATAATAAATAATGAAAATGAGCAATATAATTTGACGAACCCAAATTGTATTCAAACCATGTCACATAGATGAATTGAGCCATTGAAATGAGTCCCATAAATAACATGACCAAAAATCCGAACACCCAATATAATGGTATTTGCAATGAAAGATGGCTTTTCAATAAAGTCATAAACCAGCTGCCTAAAATAAAGACCATTGCTGTTAACATGATTGGAGGCGCCAAAACGAAATGAAGAGATCCCAAACCAAACCCATTGAATCTAAAAAGATCAGACATCCAAGATAACAACCCCATACCTCCCATCGCGATCATTGCGACAATAACAAAACGCTCTCCCCATAATGCGCGTTTACAAAATGAGATAATAATCTGGCTGATTATTCCAAAAGCTGGCAACAACAAGACGTAAAGTTCTGGATGTGTATAAAACCACATCATGAGATAAAAACTTTGAACATCCGTTTCAATATTTCTCATCGAAAAAAGGAAGTTCATAGAATGAGGAATGGACGCGATAATAGCTGGAACATAAATCAAACCTAAGAATGAAGCGATCAAGATTGACCAGACAAAAATTGGCAAACCAGAAAGCGTTAAACCTGGCGCACGCATCGTAACGATTGTGACAATAAAATTGATAAAAATAATGATGAAACTAAAAGCTGCAAGATAAATTGCTGATAAGCCTAAGATACTTGCTTCAAATCCACTATACTTTATAACTCCCATAATACATGTTAATATAAATGATGTCACTAAAAGACCAAAGCTAAGATAATTCAATTTTGGAAATGCGACATTTTTTGCACCCAACATTAAAGGCAAAAACCAATTGCCAAAACCACCCATCAAGGCTGGTATGAGCGTAAAAAAAATAAAAATGATAGCATGACTTATATTCAATATAAACAACCATAATTCATCTGAGGGCGTTGAAAGAAATCCATTTAAATGCGCCAAATTAATGTCATCTAATTTTAAACGCAGCAAAAGAGAAAAAACGGCCCCTAAAAGACCCGATATAATAGCCAACACCAAATAAAATGTACCGATCATCTTATGATCACATTTTAAAATAGACGAAAAAAAAGGCGTTTTCTTTTTTTTAGACATAAATTTTGCCAATAAAGCTATATTCTCCTGCTTCAAACAGAGAATTTTATTAATATGCACTAATTTTATGATGCTTTATCAATTTCTATCCCATAAAACAATGCGACAAACAGCCTCAATACTCTTAAAAAGAAAAAAGCTCGTGAATACTATCGCCTTTTTGCCATGTTCTGATTGCATAAAGTGAGAAAATTGCATTTATATATAAAAAACTGGTTATTAATGAGCTTAACTTTACTTTTCATGAAGGCGCATGCGCGATAACGTCATGATGATTCGATCAGGAGTTTTTATGTCACTTCGTCAAACATTTCACTTTTTGAGTATTATTGCATCAGCTTTTATAGCCATTGTTGCATTTTCTGTACATTTCGCATTGGCGCAAGCCCCTAGCCAACAAGACGTACCTGCCCCTGAAACTTTTGGTGCTTGGACAAAGATCTGTACACTTCCACCTGGAACACCGAATATTCAATGTGAGGTGGTTCAAAATGTGCGCGCTCAAAACCGTCCAGACATTACCTTTCGTGTTACACTTTATAAACTCCCTAACAATGAGGGAACATTGATGCGCGTTTTCGTTCCTATAAGAGTAGAATTGCGCTTAGGTGTTGGCATTAAAATTGATGATAAAGACATGGGCAAAATGGACTATCGGCGCTGCCTTGGTGACAATTGTGTTGCCGAAGCCTTTTTAAAACCTGAAGACCTTAAAGCATTTCTTGATGGAAAAATGGCAACATATTTTATTTTTACAACACCTGAAGAAGGTGTTGGTGGTATGATTGATTTAACTGGACTTAATCAAGCCTATAATGCACTCAAATAATAACCTTTAATTTTAAAAAATAAACGCCAATTGTCATTAACATATGAAAATAAACTCAATGCTCAAATTTTTATCATATCATATATGAGATTGAGTTTATCCCTTTTTTAAAAGACATTATAATCTTCATGATTGGACCCTTTGATGAAATCGCTTATTGATCAATTTGATATTGGAGCAAATGAAGTACAAAAGGTGCTTCAAGACACTTTGAAAAACGCAGATGATGGTGAGTTGTTTATTGAACATCGTGAAAGTGAAGCTCTTTTATTTGATAATGGGCGGTTAAAAAACGGCTCATTTCATCAAGATACAGGTTTTGGTTTGCGCGCCGTTGCCGATGAAGCCACCGCTTATGCGCATGCAGGTGAATTATCAAAAGCTGCTTTAAAACGGGCCAGTGATGCTGCAAAAGCGATAAGCCATGGATATCAAGGGGAATATAGTGCCGCACCTTTGCGTACAAATCATAAGCTTTATACAGATAATAACCCTTTACTGACACCCTCATTTGAAGAAAAAGTTGCGCTTTTAGAAAAAATTGATGGATATATTCGTGAAAAAAGTGATTTTGTCAGGCAGGTAAGTGTCTCTTTGGCAGGATCACTACAACATGTTGAAATTTTAAGGGCAGACGGTCATTTGGTGCGTGATATACGCCCCCTTGTCCGTTTATCTGTTTCTATTGTTGCAGGCAAAGGAGATCGTCTTGAAAACGGCTTTTATGGCTGCGGCGGACGCCAAGAATTTAATCAATTTATTCAAGAGGAAAACTGGCAACACGCGGCTGATGAAGCTTTGCGTATGGCAATCGTAAATTTAGAGGCAGAAGCCGCACCTGCTGGTACATTTGATGTGGTTCTCGCTAATGGTTGGCCTGGCGTCATGTTGCATGAAGCAGTGGGACACGGTCTTGAAGGTGATTTTAATCGAAAAAAAACATCGGCCTTTTCTGGTCTCTTAGGGCAGCAAGTTGCCGCAGAAGGCGTAACTATTGTTGATGATGGCACAATTTCTGAACGTCGAGGCTCTCTTAATGTTGACGATGAAGGGACACCGTCAGCGCGTAACATTTTGATTGAAGACGGTATATTAGTGGGTTTCATGCAAGATCGTCTTAATGCAAGACTTATGGGGGTGAAACCAACAGGCAATGGAAGACGTGAATCCTATGCTTATGCGCCAATGCCTAGAATGACAAACACTATGATGCTTGGTGGTCAACATCATCCAGATGAAATTATAAGCTCATTAAAAAATGGAATTTATGCCGTATCCTTTGGTGGTGGGCAGGTTGATATTACTTCAGGTAAATTTGTCTTTGAATGCACAGAGGCTTATCGTATTGAAAATGGTAAAATTGCAGCGCCTATAAAAGGCGCAACATTGATTGGTAATGGTCCCGATGCGATGAAACGCATTGCGATGATTGGCAATGATCCTAAACTTGATAATGGCATTGGTGCTTGTGGTAAAGCAGGACAAAGCGTTCCTGTTGGTGTAGGGCAGCCACATTTACGTATGAATGGTATGACAATCGGTGGTACAGCAGTTTAAAATTCAGAAATAATCATAAGATCAATAAAATTCAGATTTTTGATAAATAATTTCTTATTTTGAACTTAATAAATCATCCTAAATAGTTTTTTACATTACATACTAAAAAAAATTCATTTTATACAGTTTATATCACGTTTATTATCATGTTAGGCCTTTTATATATGAAACATATTTTTTATATTTGCCCTTTTTTATGTTGTCTTTTCTATTCGTCATCAAGTCTCGCTGATTGTATTTTGCTTAAAAACATCAATGCGGTAGCCCCCTTTTTTCAGTCGGGAGATTGTAATGAACGTGCTCCAGCTGCATCAACTTTTAAAATTCCTTTGGCTATAATTGGATATGAAGCAGGCATTTTAAAAGATGAAAATACGCCCAAATGGCCTTATGATGTAAGTTATAATGCTTCACTTAATATCTGGAAAAAAGCTCAAACACCCAAAAGCTGGATCCGCCATTCTGTTGTTTGGTATTCTCAACACTTAACTGAAAAAATTGGGAAACAAACACTTCAAGACCAATTAGAGCGTTTTGATTATGGTAATAAAGATATATCAGATAAAAACGGAGAAAATGGTTTACAACGCGCTTGGCTCAATGGAACATTGTCTCTTTCACCCCAGGAACAATTAAGATTTTTAAGCAATGTCGCTTCTGGTCACTATAGTCAGACATCTAACGAACAAAAGTTTTTAAAAAATATTTTTCGCATCGATCAGTCATTTCATGGCTGGACTGTTTATGCAAAAACGGGAGCGACAGGATTTCGAAAACAAACGACAGATAATGTTCCCCATCGCATCGCATGGTTTGTGGGGTGGATGGAAAATGAAAAAGATGTGATTGTGTTTGTTAATTTTGGCAAACAAATGGATGTTCATCGTGATCTTACAGGAGCAATTTTAAAGAAACGTTTCTTTAAAAATCTTCCTTATTATATGTCAAAATTCCCAGGTACTTCTCAAAATAATAAGTGATATGAAAAGGATAGAAAACAATAAGTGATATTTGATATGTCACATATCATATATTTTTAGAAAGCCTGATTTCAGATAAATTTATAAAATCGATGAATTTATATAAAGTAATCATCCTCATCTTTTATACGATGCTATCAATTTTAACGTCTTATTTTAAACTATTTTTATCGCGTTAAAAAAATACATCTTTAATCGTACCCTCTTAAAGCAGTCAATAACTTTTCGGTTAAGCTTAAAATTATTTTTTTGCACCTTCATCAAATCCAACATAAACACGCAAATTTTTTGCAGTTGGTTTTGGCAGTGATATATGATCATCGCTAAAGATAAATTGTGTTGCTTCCTGACTATTATTAATTTTAACGGGATAGCGGTGTAATTTTGAATACAACACTCTTTCTCCTTGAACCACAACCACACGAATAGGCATAGTGATTGTGCCAGCTTTAAATTTTGGACCTGGCACAACACGACCTGCGGCTGCTACCTTCATCGAAAGCGTATTCGCGGAAGTTTGGCATGTACGCGTCACATCTCGAATCGCTGCCTGATAGACTACCATCGTTGGATCATCCTGCCCACCACTTTGATAAGTATTATAGAATGCGGTCCCAGCGCGCAAAGTAACAAGAGGACAATAAGCAAGAAGTTCTGCTTCAGTAATTTGCGGCTCAAGAGGTTCCGTTTTCGCGCTTTTATTGGCGCATGCCGACAGAAACATTAAAGCTGCAAAGATGAGACCCATGCCAAATGAAAAACGACAAATCGATTTTTTTCTCATGTAGTGGACTTCCCTCACGTGGTAAACCTGTTCTATATCATCCTATAATGTTTGTTTATGGTTGTTTTTTTCATTTTATGCAACAATTTAGAAATTTTACAACCAATTAACGATACTAAATTCACTTTAAAAATGTCAAAATAATGCTAACACACTTTTTTATACTGGTAAATTGAGGAGCAAATCAATGAAATATATAAGTACAAGAGGGGATGCTCCCATTCTAGGATTTTCTGATACCGTTATGACAGGCCTTGCACGTGATGGCGGTCTTTACGTTCCAGAAAAATTTCCCCAATTTTCTCCCGGTGCAATTCGTGCATTACGCGGAAAGTCTTACGTCCATATTGCCAAAACTATTTTGTGGCCATTTATCGAAGGAGATATTGACCGCCATGAATTTGAAAATATGATTGATGAAGCTTATGCGACATTTAAACATCCAGCAATCTGTCCGCTTATTCAAACTGGATCCAATGAATTCGTATTAGAGCTTTTTCATGGTCCAACGCTCGCCTTTAAAGATGTTGCTATGCAATTATTAGGGCGATTAATGGATCATATTCTTGAACAAAAAAATGAACGTGCAACGATTATCGCAGCCACCTCTGGAGATACAGGTGGAGCCGCCATTGAAGCTTTTGCAGGTCGTCAGCGGAGTGATATTTTCATTCTTTTTCCTAAAGGAAAAGTTTCGCCTGTTCAACAACGTCAAATGACTAGCAATCATCACACTAATGTTCACGCACTTGCCATTGAAGGCAATTTTGATGATTGTCAAGCACTCGTAAAAACTATGTTCAATGATCATAAATTTCGTGATTCCATGAAGCTTTCAGGAGTTAATTCTATTAATTGGGCGCGAATTATGGCGCAAATTATTTATTATTTCACTTCTGCGATTTCCCTTGGTGCTCCCGATAGAGCGGTTTCTTTTACTGTACCCACAGGTAACTTTGGTGATATTTTTGCTGGTTTTGTAGCGTCGCGCATGGGATTACCTGTTGCACGTTTAGTGATTGCCACCAATGATAATGATATTCTTGCGCGCACACTTGCAACCAACATTTATGAAACACGAAAAATTATCCATACCACATCACCCTCAATGGATATTCAAATTTCATCTAATTTTGAACGCCTCTTATTTGAATGCAGCGATCGTGATTCTCTTTGGATACGCAATGCTATGGATAATTTAAAACAATCAGGACAGTTTGTTATTGATGAAAAGCTCATGACCAAAATACGAACGCTTTTTGCGGCAGGCTCATGCAACCAAAGCGAAACTGCACAAATGATTGATACAATTTACAAACAATCCGGTTATTTGGTTGACCCCCATACAGCAATAGCGTTAAAAGTTGGTCGTGAGCATATTGATACCAATATTCCGATGATTACACTATCAACAGCACATCCTGCTAAATTTCCAGAAACGGTTAAATATGCATCAGGTATCACGCCACATCTTCCAAATTGGCTTGATGGTCTTATGCAACGCGAAGAACGATATCAAATTTTAGCCAATGACGAAAAAATCGTAAAAAACTATATTGCTTTAAAATCTTGCGCATCTACTTAACCCTACTGGCATTTTAGCATGACAGATGTATAACAATATTTTTTTAGAACCAAAAACATAAGCCAAGGAGTGAAATAAGTATGAGTGTAGATATCAGCCGATTAAGTAATGGTTTGACTATCGTCACGCATACTATGGCTCAAATAGAAAGTGTAACGCTTGGCATTTGGGTAAAATCTGGTTCACGCAATGAATCCTATGATCAACATGGTATTGCACATCTTCTAGAACATATGGCTTTTAAAGGGACACAAAACAGATCAGCTTATAAAATAGCGACAGACATTGAAGATGTTGGTGGTGAGATTAATGCTGCAACCAGTGTTGAAACAACCGCTTATTATGCCCGTGTTCTTAAAGATGATATGCCTTTAGCTGTTGATATTCTTGCTGATATTTTGACATCATCTAAATTTGATGAAGATGAGCTTGAACGCGAAAAGCAGGTTATCTTGCAAGAAATTGGTGCAGCGCATGATATTCCAGACGATGTCGTTTTTGATCGTTTCACTGAAACGGCATTTCGCCATCAAACCATTGGTCGCTCAATACTGGGTACAGCTGAAACTGTTCAATCATTTTCATCTGATGATCTTAGAAAATTTATGAAAGATCATTATAGTGCCGATCGAATGATTATTGTGGCGACAGGTGCTGTAGAACATGAAACATTCGTGCGTGAAGTCGAAAGTCGTCTCAATACTTTGCCATCGCATACAAAAACACCAATGGCAGATTTGGCAAATTATGTCGGTGGTGATTATCGCGAGTATAGAGAACTTCTTGATGCACAAATCCTTTTAGGTTTTGAAGGACGCGCATATCATATGCGTGATTTTTATGCCTCTCAACTTTTATCCATTATTTTAGGTGGAGGCATGTCGTCACGACTTTTTCAAGAAGTTCGTGAAAAAAGAGGCTTGTGCTATTCAATATATGCTTTTCATTGGGGATTTTCTGATACTGGGTTATTTGGCGTTCATGCCGCAACAGGTCAAGATGGTATAGAAGAATTGGTTCCTGTTATTTTAGAAGAACTTTATAAATTAAGTGAAAAAATTAATGAAAACGAAGTCAATCGTGCACGCGCGCAATATCACGCAAGCCTTATGATATCGCATGAAAATTCTTCCAGTCGGGCACATCTTATCGCGCGTCAAATGTTACTTTATGGCAGACCAATTCCTACATCTGAGATGAAAGAACGGCTTTCTCTTATCACAGCTGAGCGTCTTTCAGATCTGGCAGAGCGTCTTTTTAGAGATGCCAAACCAACATTAACCGCAGTTGGTCCTGTTGGATCTCTTATGGGTTTTGATGATCTTGTTTTAGGACTTTCATCACAATCAAAAAAAATAGGCTAAAACCTATGCAAAAAGGTAATGGCTTATTTAAAAAGTCCCTTCGACGTCAAAAGCCTGAATCACTGCCATCACATTTTATTTTGCAAGCAAACAAAATTTATTTACGCCCGCCACACATTGATGATTATAAAGCTTGGTCTCAACTTCGTGTTGAAAGTCGATCTTTTCTTGAACCATGGGAACCTTTATGGCCATGCAATGCGCATAGCTATCAACGCTATAAAGTTTATCTCAACAATTATTTAGATGGGCGAAAGAAAGACCAGTTTTATATATTTTTTATTTTTGACAAAATATTTGGCAATCTTATCGGCGGTATAAGTATTGGAAATATACGTCGCAGTGTCATACAAAGTGGCGATATCGGCTATTGGTGTGGCGAAAAATTTTCTGGTAAAGGGTTTATGCTTGAAAGTTTACACTGCCTTATCACTTTTGCTTTTCAACAACTTAAGTTACATAGAATTCAAGCTGCCTCGATTCCGACAAATCTACGTTCCATGCGTTTGTTAGAAAAAGCAGGCTTTTCTCAAGAGGGTCTTTTAAAAGACTATGTCAAAATAAACGGTGAATGGCGAGATCATATTCTTTATGCCATGCTAGAATCAGAACAGCCTGCAAAGGCAAGCGAAAGTGAGGCATTGTGAACAATAAGTGTCAAATAATCGGCTTAGTCTGTTTTTGGCTATTGGCATTGTTCAGTTTTGTGCCAACAGCACAAGCCATAGAGCCTGTTGTCATCTCTTCACAAAACACCGCAATTGATCTTTCTCAATCTGTCGAAATTCATCACTCAAACAACAATAGTTTTCAAACGTCCACTGCGCCTGGATCAGATGGTATTGTGAGGCGTATTGAGGTTCAAGGCAATAGTGATCATGGGCAAAGTGACTGGGCAGTTTTTTCAATTTCCAATCCAACGGATGAGCAAATTGATCGTCTTATAGTTGCGCCACATTATCGCATGGTTGGTTCTGGTCTTTTATGGCCTGATCTTGGTTCGATTCGTATTCAATCAATTACGCCAAGTGAAGGTTTCGCCCTTGATCGTCAATCAAGTCCAGATTCTGATGTTTTTCGCATTACCATCAATCCAGGAGCTGTTATTACTTTCGTTGCAGAACTTGGTTCTCCTAATTTACCGCAAATAAATTTATGGGAACCAGATGCCTATAAAGATACAATTAATGCTTACACACTTTATCATGGCATTTTATTAGGTATTTCAGGCTTATTGGCCCTTTTGTTAAGCATTCTTTTTGTCGTGCGAGGCACAACACTTTTTCCAGCCACTGCCGCCGTTGCCTGGGCTGTATTATTTTATATTGGGATTGATTTTAATTTTTTAAGCAAATTATTTACAATTGCTCCAGGAAGCGAACCAATATGGCGTGCCGCAACAGAAGTTGCCCTAGCCGCCTCTTTATTTGTTTTTCTTTTTACTTATTTGCATCTCAACCGCTGGCATTATCATTTTAGTTACGGAGCTGCGGCTTGGTTTATTGCTTTATGTGGCCTTGGTGCCTTCGCCATTTATGACCCAACACGTGCAGCAGGTATTGCCCGCTTATCTTTTGGTCTTACTGCTTTAATTGGCATTATTTTAATTGGCTATTTGTCTATTCGCGGTTATGATCGCGCGATTATGCTAATACCAACATGGCTATTGCTGATCTTTTGGATTTGCGGTGCTTATGTTTGTATTATGGGTGAGCTAAATAACGATATCGCTCAACCAGCGCTTGCTGGCGGTTTGGTTCTCATTGTACTTCTTATTGCATTTACTGTGATGCAGCATGCGTTTTCAGGAGGGGCCTTTCAACAAGGTCTTTTTTCAGACCTCGAACGACGTGCATTGGCTGTTATGGGTGCAGGGGATGTGGTTTGGGACTGGGATATTCGTCGAGATCGTGTGGTCATTAATCCCGATTTAAGCATGTATTTAGGTTCGGCAGCACACCAATTAAACGGGACAATTCGCAATTGGGTCACCTTACTTCATAGTGATGACCGTGATCAGTTTCGCACTATTCTGGATACGATTTTAGATACACGCAAAGGTCGCATCGACCAAAATTTCAGATTACGCTCTGGCGATGGACATTATCATTGGTTTTCATTGCGGGCACGTCCTGTCATTGGAACAGATAACGAGATTGTGCGTATTGTTGGCACATTATCCAATATTACGGATCATAAAAAAGCAGAAGAACGTCTTTTACAAGATTCAATCCATGATAATCTAACAGGCTTGCCCAATCAGCAACTTTTTCTAGATCGCCTTCAAAATTACGTCAATATGGCCATATCGGCAAAAAAAATACGCCCCACAGTTTTTGTCATCGACTTTGATGGTTTTCGCGATATCAATCATCGTTTTGGTATGTCCGTTGGCGATACATTTCTTCTTACCATTGCTCGCAGATTAGGGCGATTGATCAAACCACAAGATACCTTATCCCGTTTATCGGCAGATCGATTTGCAATTGTTTTGACAAGCCAAACGAATACCGCTGCTATTGCAGCTTTTGCGGATCTTTTGAAAAAAACTGTTGCAGCGCCTATTCTCTTTTCACAACGTGAAATTAAATTAGCGGCTTCAATAGGGTTGCTCACTTGGACAGAAGGCAGTTCTAACGCAGAAGATATATTGAATGATGCTGAATTAGCAATGGTTCATGCAAAACAGGCTGGTGGAAATCGTATTGAACCTTTCAGGCCAAATTATCGTGCGCTTGGATTAGAACGAAATAGTATAAGCAATGACATTCGCTATGCTTTACAACGCAAGGAAATTAAAGTCCTCTACCATCCCATTCTTGATCTTGCTGATGGACAAATAGTTGGTTTTGAAGCGATACTTGAATGGCATCATCCGCGCCATGGCAATCTTTCAACGGCTGATTTCATGACCGCTGCAGAAAGCGAGAATATGATTTTGCCAATTGCTCGTCATGCTATGACTAAGGTTATTGAAGACCTCACAGAAATACAAGTACGTTTCCCAAAACAGTCTTTTTTTGTTTCAGTGAATTTGCCAAGCGCTCAGATGTTGCATCAAGATTTTGTTAATGAAATGCGCTCAATTCTATCACGCAATCCAATCAACAAAGGTTGGCTCATGTTAGAAATGTCTGAAGCAATCTTAATCGAAAAACCAGAACACTCATCAAATTTGCTTGAGAAAATCAAATCAATGGGCATTAACCTTGCATTGGATAATTTTGGAACAGGGTATTCTTCTCTTGCATTTCTTGTGCGTTATCCATTTGATATTATTAAACTTGATCGTTCCTTATTGACGGTTGACACTACCAAAAAAAATGTTGTGCTGAAATCAATTATAAGTATGGCACACGATCTTAATCTTAAAGTTATCGCAGAAGGTGTTGAAACAGAACATGAGGCAATGCTTTTGCGTGAAGAAGGATGTGAATATGTACAAAGCGTAGTTTTCAGTGATCCCGTCGAGATTGATGATTTGATTACATTGGTTACAAAACATCCAAAAGCCAACATTTAAAACCATCAATACTTATTTTATGCTAAAATTCTTTAACATATTAAGGCTCAAAACCCATTAATTTTATTAAAATGGCAATAATGCTTAGCATAAATGTTCAAAGAAGAAAGAGAGCATCGGATGAACTTTCCAGTTGAGCTTTTGAACAAATGAGATCGAAGCTTTTTTGTAACTTTCTGATATGAAAGATTTTTGCGATTGTCTTCGTCGATAATCCTCGAAATATTTCGTTTTTTTGAGATTCTTTTTCTCATCCTCACATAAATTTTATCTAATACATTGTGAAAATTAATTGATATTGAGCCTAGTGATCTATGAAAACACGTTTTACCAAATTGATATAAATTTATAACTATAATAAGCCTATGACATTGCAGTCTCTATGTTTAAAAAAAGGACAATTCACATATTTTCTTAGTCATAAAAAATTATGCATGCTTAACTTCATGTTTTATTTGAAAGGATTATTCGCCATGAACACAGTCGTGTCTGGTCAGCCAATAAAGCGTACTGTGTTTATCATGACGGCCTTTATCCTCAGTGTTTTATTTTTATTGATTGCATCACTCTGGCTTGGCTATGTTTATGACATTTCACAAGCTCTGCTCTTGCTAGTAGGTGCTGCATTAGGTCTTACTCTTTATCATGCTGCTTTTGGATTTACGTCTTCCTGGCGCGTTTTTATTCTTAAAGGACGTGGGCGAGGATTGCGTGTTCAAATGATTATGCTAGCTATTGCCGTCCTTTTATTTTTTCCAACTTTAGGAATGGGTGAAATTTTTGGGCGATCAGTGCAGGGTGCTCTAGCGCCATTAAGTGTATCTGTTATAATCGGCGCTTTTATTTTTGGCATTGGTATGCAATTAGGTGGTGGGTGTGCATCTGGTGTTCTTTTTACCTCAAGCGGCGGCAATGCCCGCATGCTTATCGTTTTATTGTTTTTTATTTTCGGTGCTCTTCTTTATACAACCCATGATACTTTTTGGGCATCTCTGCCTTCTTCAGAGCCTATCTCGCTTGTTCAAAGTTTAGGTGTTTTCTTTGGCATTCTTATCTCACTGAGTATTTTCGCCCTGATTATCTTAATAACCATTATTATCGAAAAACGGCGTTATGGACATTTGGAACAAGATGACACACATGATAATTTACAATTCAAACAAATTTTAACAGGTCCTTGGCCAATGATTTGGGGGGCTATCGCATTGGCACTCTTAAACTTTATAACACTCATTCTTTCAGGTCGACCTTGGGGTATTACAGGTGCTTTTCCACTTTGGGGTGCAAAATTAAGTGAATTTTTAGGTTATTCTGTTTCTGACTGGACATTTTGGCAACACCCAAAAAACGCCAAAAATTTATCATCAAGTGTGTTTTCAAATGTTACATCCGTTATGAATTTTGGAATTATGGCTGGTGCTATGTTGGCAGCAACATTGGCAGGACGTTTTGCACCCACTTTAAAAATGCCAATTGGTTCTTTTTTTGCAGCCATTATTGGTGGGCTTCTTTTAGGCTATGGTTCGCGCATCGCCTATGGTTGCAATATTGGTGCATATTTTTCAGGCATTGCCTCGGGAAGTTTGCATGGTTGGCTGTGGTTGGCATCGGCCTTTTTGGGTAATATTGCAGGAGTATATTTAAGACCCTACTTTTTCAATAATGAACAAATAAAAATGAAACAGGGATCATGTTAATAATTACAAGCGCCAACCTGGTTTTTGTTTGCGTTTAGTTAAAACAGCAATAGCCTCAACATGCGGTGACCATAAAAATTGATCAATTGGTACTGTTTTTTCAATCTTATATCCGCCATCTACCAGAATAGATAAATCACGTGCAAATGTAACAGGATTACATGAAACAGCAACAATACGAGGAATGGATGTTTTGGCCAGTTCAAACACTTGTTCTTGCGCGCCTGCACGTGGTGGATCAAACACAACACCGTCAAATCTTTCTAATTCTTTTGCTGTAAGCGGTCGACGAAATAAGTCCCGTTTTTCATAAGTTATGGTTTTTAAATTTGATGCATTGCGCATTGCTCGATCAAGACTATTTAAGGCCACACCATCACTTTCAACTGCATGCACGTTCATTTTTTGTGCAAGACGAAAAGTAAAGCTTCCTGAGCCAGAAAAAAGATCAACAACGTTTTTGCTCTTTTTTAATCCGTTTAAAACAAGATCACCCATTACGGATTCTGCATGTTGTGTTGCTTGTAAAAAACGACCTGCTGCAAATTCAACATCAACTGTACCAAAATGAATTTTTGGTTTTTGACGTTCAACGATAATTTCATCTTCTATAGATAATCGTGTTAATTCTTGTCGTAAAGCTTCTTTTACCAAACGCAAACGCGTTGCTTCATCTGGAACAGTACAATCAGAGAAAGCAACATCTAAACCATTATCGACAAGAGTAACGGTCACATGAAATTTTTTAGCATGGTTGATTAATATCGCGCAAAGTGCGCGCAAATTTTCAAGATTTGATACCAATTGCGGATGCAAAACAGGACATTCTTGTATTGAAATAATCCGATGTGAAAAAGCGCGATTATATCCAACAATTTGCCCTTTTGGTGTTGTACGTGCGCTCAACGTCATACGACGGCGGCTTTGCGGCTCACAAGAAACAAGCGAAGCAACATGCCCCTCAAGCTTACGTCCATTTAACGCATCTTGCACAAGAGCCCTTTTCCACGCTTCATAAGATCTTTTTTTCCAATGTTGCAATGCACAACCACCGCATTCTTCGAAATGCTTGCAAGCAGGATCAATACGTTCTTGTGAGGGATGTATGAGGGAGACGACATCTGCACGATTTTCTAGACGGACAATATTGGCAACCTCTTGAGGCAATGTAAACGGCACATAGACTGCACCTTTTGCAGTTTTTGCAACACCATCACCATTGGCTCCCACATGGTCAATCTTAACCCTTTCATTCATGATGATATTCTCCAAAAAGCAAATATTCCTCATTTCCATTGCCACCTTCAATCGGCGATTTTATCATATCAATCGCGTGCCACCCTTTTTGTGCGTCCAGCCAATCTTTTATAACATGCGCTGTTTTTAGACCTAATTCGGGATCTTTGATAAGTCCACCTTTTCCAATATTTTCTCGCCCGACTTCAAATTGTGGTTTAACAAGAAGAACGGCTTGCGCCTGTTTTTTGACAAGAGATAAAGCTGGGGGCAAAGCTAATTTTAATGATATAAAACTGACATCCGACACGATAAGATCAATCTCTTTTCCGTCTAAATGATGCGCTTCTAAATGACGTGCATTTAAACCTTCATGCAGCGTAAGATAAGGGTGACCAATAAGCGAAGGAGCTAGTTGGTCATGTCCAACATCAATACCGATAATATGTGCCGCACCATGCTCCAATAAAACTTGGGTAAAGCCCCCTGTTGAAATACCAAGATCAAGTGCGTTAATATTGTGCGTTTTGATAGGAAAAGCTTCTAACCCTGAAAGCAATTTCAAGGCAGCGCGTGAAACATAGTTTTGTGCTGGATCTTCAACAGATATGCTCGATTCTACAGAAATAGAGTATCCTGCTTTATCAATCTTAACGCCGTCGACATATACTGTCCCGCGAGAGATCGCATCACGCGCTCTTGAGCGCGTTTGGAAAAAACCATGATCCACTAAAAACATATCCAGCCGTTTTTTTAACGCCATTTTAAGCTCTAGCTTGAGGGGCAATAACCATATCACGACCAAGAGCTGCAAAAACAGCTTGAATAATGCCATATCGATCAAGACCGATCTGTGCCAAAACCATTTCTTGTGGACCGTGTTGAAGATAGTCATCAGGCAATGTTAGAGAACGAATTTTTAAGCCTTTATCCAACAAACCATCTTGCGCTAAAAATTGTAAAACTTGCGCACCAAAACCGCCTGAAGCGCCTTCTTCTATTGTGATAAGAACCTCGTGGTTTTGTGCAAGTCTGCGGATTAAGTCTTCATCAAGTGGTTTTGCAAAACGAGCATCTGCAACTGTTGTTGATAGTCCAGCTGCCCCCAGTTCCTCCCCAGCCAAAAGCGCTTCTTGCAACCGTGTACCAAAACCGATTAAAGCCACTTTTGTTCCTTGCTTTAAAATTCGCCCCTTACCGATCTCTAAAAGTTCACCACGTTCTGGTAATTCTATTCCAACCCCTTCCCCTCTTGGATAGCGAAACGATATTGGTCCTTTATCATAAGCGGCAGCTGTGCGCACCATATGCATAAGTTCTACTTCATCAGAAGGTGCCATTACAACAAACCCGGGCAATGCGGTTAAAAATCCAGTATCAAAACTTCCAGCATGGGTGGCACCATCAGCTCCAACAAATCCTGCCCGATCAATGGCAAAACGCACAGGCAAATTTTGAATCGAAACATCATGTACAATCTGATCATAGCCCCGTTGCAAAAATGTTGAATATATTGCCACAAATGGTTTATATCCTTCACTTGCCATACCTGCTGCAAAGGTCACAGCATGCTGCTCAGCAATACCGACATCAAACATTCTTGCGGGAAAAACCTCACCAAACGCGTCCAATCCAGTACCTGTTGGCATTGCCGCTGTTATACCCACAATCTTTTCATCGTGACGAGCTTCTTCAATAAGAGCTTTTGCAAATATTTTCGTATAAGAGGGCGCATTACTGTTTGCTTTAACTTGTTTCCCTGTAACAATATCAAAACGGTTCACCCCATGATATTTATCGCTTGCAGCTTCAGCAGGCGCATAGCCCTTACCCTTATGGGTGACAACATGCACCAAAACAGGGCCATTGGGATGTTCACGAACATTTTTTAAAACCGGTAAAAGATGATCTAGATTATGGCCGTCAACTGGACCAATATAATAAAAACCCAACTCTTCAAAAAGTGTTCCGCCTGTTAAAAACCCGCGAGCATATTCTTCTGAGCGCTTAGCTTTATCCCAAAAAAATTTTGGAAGTTTTTTGGTTAATGCTTTTGCCCTTTCTCTCAAAGTACGATAGGCAGGACTTGAAACCAAACGAGCCAAATAGGCACTCATTGCTCCAGTTGGTGGCGCAATTGACATATCATTATCGTTCAAAATAACAATGAGTCGTGCATCAAGTGCACCTGCATTATTCATGGCTTCATAAGCCATACCAGCGGACATAGAACCATCGCCGATAACAGCAATAACATTACGTTGTGTATTGTTTTCCAGTGCGCTTGCAACAGCCATACCCAGTCCAGCGGAAATTGAAGTAGAAGAATGACCTGCTCCAAAAGGATCATAAATACTTTCACTGCGTTTTGTAAAACCTGATAAGCCACCTGCTTGGCGCAATGTTCTTATTTGATCGCGTCTGCCAGTTAAGATTTTGTGAGGATAAGTCTGATGTCCAACATCCCAAATAATACGATCTTCAGGCGTATTAAAAACATAATGAAGCGCAACAGTGAGTTCCACCACACCAAGACCTGCACCTAAATGTCCACCAGTCACCGAAACAACATCAATTGTTTCAGCGCGCAATTCCTCTGCCAGTGCGCTTAAATGGCTTTCATCCATTTCACGCAAATCACGCGGATTTTTCACAGAATCTAACAAGGGCGTTAAAAGTCGAGGCAAAATATATTCCTTAATTGTTATATTATGGTTTTTAATTATGACTTTTTTAAAGAAATTGCACCCTTTATCTCAAAAAATAATGATACAGCTTTTATATAAAAAGCGATAATCTTTTTTTACACTATATCTAAAAAAGGATAAAAGTGATTAAATAAAATATCTTCTCACATTTCATTGAAAACCACGTTCAATTAAATCACTTTAAAAAATCTGCTTATAAAGGATAAATAATTTTACTCTCTATTTTTATAGGTAAAATTATATCATGAATTAAAAATAATAAGTGAGCTTGATCGATGATTGAACATTTTTTGGAACATTATGGTGCCTATGCTTATTTTGTTATTTTGTTTTTGTCTTCACTAGGTTTACCTTTACCAGGTGAAAGCGGTCTTATCCTTGGCTCACTTTTGGCTGCTGCGGGAAAAATCGATTTAACAACATTCTTAATATTATCATTTTTAGGAACTGTTCTTGGTGACTGTGTGGGCTATGCCATTGGACGTTATGGAGGGAGAAAGCTTCTTTTAAAATATGGGCGTTACGTTAAATTAACCCCAAAAAAATTAGAAAAATTTGAAGAAAACCTTAATAAACGCGGCTTTTATTTTGTTGTCAGCGCACGTTTTATCGTTGTTTTGCGGCAACTCAATGGAATTATTGCCGGTGCTGGCGGCATGAAATTTTTAATTTTTTTTATTGCAAATATTATTGGTGCCGTCGCATGGATTACTGTATGGGGCTACGGTCCCTATCTTATTAAATTTTTCTTTTAATTTTATTCAGGATCTAACGGCTCAACCCCTTCAAGCAGACCTTCGCGTGATAATCGTATTTTTTCAACTTTATTTTCTGCTGCTTGTAAAAGCGTATCACAATGCTTTTTTAAAGCTTCACCGCGTTCATAAATACGAATAGACTGTTCAAGTGCAACATCGCCACGTTCTAAATTTTCAACAATGCGCTCAAGCTGTTCAAGTGCCTGCTCAAAACTCATTGCTGAAATATCATTATTATCAAACTCTTGCTTTTGTCCGTTTTGTTCCATAGCACGCCCCAAAAAATCTTTTCAATGTTTTATAAAATATCGGTTTTTGAAATTTGAATTCCAAACCCTTGTAACCCTACATAATGACGTTCACGAGATGCATATAGGATAACAGATCCAATTCCAAGATGTTTCAGAATTTGCGCGCCCAAACCAATTTGGCGCCATTCTTCATCACGTTCTACCGCTTGCTGATGGTTTTCCTGCCCTTCGAGCGCCATTTCAAGATAACGCTCATGACCATTTGCACCAACACCTACAGAACCTTCACGCAAATAGACAAAAACTCCACGTTTTTCCTTTTCAGCCATTTTACACAAAATTGTTTCAACATCATGATTTTTACCAAACACATCCGTGATAACATTTTCACGATGAAGACGAACAGGGATATTTTCACCATCGCGTATATCCCCTATAACAATTGCAACATGTTGCATGGGTTCCCATGGCAATTGATAGCTATGAGCGATAGCCTGTCCAGCTATTGTTTCAACTGCCATTTCACCCACATGCTCAATCAATGTTTCTTGACGTTGACGATATGCAATCAAATCTGCCACTGTCACACAATGCAAATTATTTTCAGTAGCAAAATGACTTACTTCCATACCATGTTTAACAGTTCCATCATCATTAACCAACTCACCGATAACACCAATAGGTGGCAAACCAGAAAGCTTACAAAGATCAACGGCGGCTTCTGTATGCCCCGAACGCATCAACACACCGCCTTCGCGTGAAATTAATGGAAAAACATGCCCCGGACGCACAAAATCATCTGCTCCAACATTCGGATTGGCAAGATTACGCACCGTCAGTGAGCGATCTTCAGCTGAAATGCCTGTTGTTGTCCCATGTCGAAAATCAACCGTCACTGTAAAGGCTGTATGATGAGCTGAATCATTATCAGCCACCATCGGTGCCAATCCAAGGCGTTTTGCTTCATCTTTAGGCATGGGTGCACATACAATTCCTGAAGTATGACGTACGATAAATGCCATTTTTTCAGGTGTGCAATGCACTGCAGCAACGATCAAATCACCCTCATTTTCACGACCATCATCATCGGTCACAACAACAATTTCTCCACGCTCAAAGGCGCGTATAGCATCCACAACCGATTTTTGGTTATATGTCATGATTGTCCTTTCAACTGCGACCTGTCTGGCCTCTATGCCTTAAATAATGATCAGCTAGCGCACATGCTACCATCGCCTCACCAACAGGAACCGCACGAATTCCTACACAAGGATCATGTCGACCTTTGGTTGAAACATCAACAAGATTGTGCTGAGCGTCAATAGAACACCGTGATGTTAAAATGGAAGAGGTCGGTTTAACAGCAAAGCGCACTATAATTGGTTGACCTGTCGATATTCCGCCTAAAATTCCACCAGCATGATTGCTTAAAAATATCGGATTGCCATTTTCATCAAGACGCATTTCATCAGCATTTTCTTCACCACTAAGCTTCGCCACATCAAAACCATCCCCAATTTCCACCGCTTTCACAGCATTGATCGACATGAGAAAAGAAGCAATGTCCTGATCAAGCTTACCATAAATTGGCGCACCCAACCCAATGGGCACATTTTCGGCAACAATTTCAACAATTGCGCCAGTGGACGAGCCCGATTTACGTACACCATCCATATAATTTTCAAATTTTGATACCGCTTTTTTATCAGGAGAAAAAAAAGGATTTTGATCAACCTCATTCCAATCAAAATGATTGCGATCAATTTGTATTGGCCCAATAGCAACAATAGCGCCACGTACACTAAGATTAGGAATAATTTTGCGTGCAATCGCACCTGCAGCAACACGCGCGGCGGTTTCACGAGCAGAGGACCGTCCTCCTCCACGATAATCCCTCAAGCCGTATTTTATGTCATAAACATAATCAGCGTGACCTGGACGGTATTTTTGAGCAATCGCTCCATAATCTTTTGAACGTTGATCAGTATTTTCAATCAGCATCGATATAGGTGTACCGGTCGTAACGAGAAGTGTATCGTTTTCACATGGCAAGACACCCGATAAAATTTTAACTTTATCGGCTTCGCGGCGTTGTGTTGTATATTTTGATTGACCAGGTTTGCGCTTATCAAGATAGAATTGTATTTCATCAAGGCTAAAAATAATTCCAGGAGGACACCCATCAATGACACAGCCTAATGCAGGTCCGTGACTTTCACCCCATGTTGTTACACGAAAAAGCTGTCCAAATGTATTATGCGACATGCAAAGTGCCTATCTTTATGAATCAATCATTTAACTTTATTGCCCTTTTTGATCGTGGTCAAACCGCCTCATGCTTCATCACAACATTTATACATGATGGTGAATATCTTTAAGAGAGCAATCTGTTCGTTTTTCAAAACTAAGCGCATATTTTTTTAGTTAAAAAGTCAAAAAATGCAGACTGTTAAAATTTTTGTTTCCTCATATTATAGTATAACTTTAAAATTTATTTTTTGAGGATGTGTTATCCTTTTGCCATAATTTTATGAGACGAATCATGTTGCCAACTTTAATCTGAAAGGGTCACTCGATGAGAAAATTTGCATATATAAGCTTTTTTATTGCATCACTTTTTCCCGTTTTTGCTCATGCAGATGACGCAGAAGGAACGATTACCGCGATTGATCAAAATACTGATACAATTTTTCTCGATAACGGGATCAGTTATAAACTTCCTGGTGAATTTGACTATTCGGTTTTGAATATGGGTATGAAAGTTATTGTGTTTTATGATGCACAAGGCGACAATCGCTATATTACGGATATTGAACCTCAAGATAGCTAAAATAAAACTCTGTTATTTAAGACAGAGTTTTTATTCTTTTGCGCATTTCATTTTCTTTAATTGTTCAGTTGTGCCATGTGTTTTATACATCGTATCCTATGAAATTTTACATAGTAGTTGCAGCTAAATCAAAGCAACAACCTCTTCTTCATAGAAATTTACAAACTAAACTTAATGTTTTTGCATCACCAATCATATTCATGTGCATATAATTTAATAGGATAGACTGATTAATCAGATATTATCTATTATCGTTATCAAATAAATTTCAAAGCCATTCCAAACCGTTTTTATCAAATTTCAAGATTTTATCTTGTGGAATAGATATATTTGCTGCTTCAACCTCGCTTAAACCACCATAAAGATGAAGGATAGAACGTAAGCACCCTCCATGGGTGACACATACGGTGTTTTTCTCTACAGTTTTCATCCATGTTTGTATACGGACAGCCAGCATCGCATAGCTTTCAGCATTTTCCCCAGGTGGAAGAAAGTTCCATTTATCGTTAATCCGCGCTTGAATATCCTGAGGCTTGGTTTTTGCAATTTCCTCTTCTGTAAATCCCTGCCAGTCACCAAAATTTAATTCCATAAGCTTGGGATCGGTACGATAGTTTGTAACATCTACGCCCATTTCTCCACGAATAATTTCCATCGTTTCTCGGGTACGACGTAACGGGCTTGCGACAAAATCAAAATCAGAACTATTTTTAATAAGTTCCTTTAACAGACGACCGTTACGAGCCGCTTGTTCACGACCAAAATCCGTAATATCACGCTCAATTTGACCTTGTATACGTTTGCTAATGTTCCAGTCTGTTTGACCATGACGTGAAAAATAAATAAGCGAACGCATAGACATAGATCTAATCCTTTATAACAGAAATATCAGGTGCATCGACAGATTTCATTCCAATTACGTGATATCCAGAATCAACATGATGGACTTCGCCCGTGACGGAGCGTGAAAGATCAGACAATAAATATAGAGAAGAATTTCCCACATCCTCAATCGTTACTGTGCGATGCAAAGGAGCATTATATTCATTCCATTTCAAAATATAGCGAAAATCACCAATGCCAGAAGCAGCAAGTGTTTTGATAGGCCCCGCAGATAAAGCATTAACACGGATATTTTTAGGACCCAAATCAACTGCTAAATATTTTACACTTGCTTCCAATGCAGCCTTTGCAACACCCATAACATTATAATTTGGCATCACTTTTTCTGCACCGTAATAAGTCAGTGTTAAAATGGAACCACCATCCGTCATTAATTTTTCTGCTCTTTGCGTGACGGCGGTAAAGGAATAGACAGAAATATTCATGGTCATAGCAAAATTGGCTTCACTTGTATCCACATAGCGTCCTGTCAATTCGTCTTTATCTGAAAAACCAATAGCATGAACGAGAAAATCCAACTTGCCCCATTTTTTTTCAATTTCAGTAAAAACCGCATCAATAGACGCCGCATCTGTCACATCACAATGACCGCAAACAACCCCATCTAGTTCATTTGCCAAGGGTTCAACGCGTTTTTTCATCGCTTCGCCTTGATAGGTAAATGCAAGCTCGGCACCTGCAGCATGTGCGGCTTTTGCAATACCCCATGCAATAGATCGATTATTTGCAAGCCCCAAAATTAAACCACGCTTACCACGCAACAAACCATTACCTTCAGCCATCGGCATTGCCTCTTTATTCATTCACTTTAATTTTTCTCTAAGCCCTATGGCACAGCTATCATGTTTCTTCAAGCTTCGGGTCAAGATGTCATAAAACTACCTGATGTTTTCTTGAAAAGAAACACTGATTTTTCATGCATAAACAAGAAATGATAAACTGTCATCTTATGTAAATATAATAAAATCTGTAAGGAAGATTTGATTTTATTATATTATATCTATTTTCTAAATAGGTGAAAACAAATATCTATCATTATTTTTACGCTTGGTTTTTAAAAAATTTTTCTAAGGCAGGATCTCCATTTTCAGGAAGCATAATACGAACATGCACAAAAAGATCATCGCGCGTGCCATTTTTTAATGGCAATCCTTTACCTTTCAAACGTAAAACACGGTCCGAGCTCGACCATGCAGGTATCGTTAATGCTATACGCCCTTCTAGAGTTTCCACCTGCTCTTTTCCACCTAAGACAGCATTTTTTAAGGCAACTGGAAGATCAAGATGAAGAGCACGACCATCAACATGAAAACGTGGATGTTTTTTGATGTGTATTGTCACCAATGCGTCGCCAGCTTTTCCACGAGCTGAAGTTTCACCCTGTTCTTTTAGACGGATTGTTTGACCTTCTTCAACAAAGCTGGGAAGCTTAATTTTAAGCTTTTTTCCATTAGGGAAAACAGCTTCAACTTTATCTGCACCAACAATCTGTTCTAACGAAACGGTTAAATTTGCTCGTAAATCCGCACCTTTTTGAGCCGACCTTGCACGCTCCTGCCCACCAAAACCTGAAAAGCCATTTCTTCTACCTGCTGAACCAAATAAATCACGAAAAATATCGTTGGCATCAAAACCACTATCCCCAGATGAGCGGAACTCAAAATGGTCGGCACCACCCCCAAAAGGATTTTGTGCTCCTGAAAAGCCTTGGCCACCACCTTGAAACCCCTGATAAACGGGTTTGCCCTCAGCATCAATTTCGCCCCGATCAAACTGAGCTTTTTTATCTTTATCACCGACAATTTCATAAGCTTGATTAATTTCAGAAAACTTTTCTTTTGCTTTTTCATCGCCTTGATTATGATCAGGATGATATTTTTTCGCCAATTTGCGAAATGCCGATTTAATCTCTTGCGGCTTGGCAGTGCGCACCACACCTAAAACCGTATAGGGATCACGCATATTTATTCCTCTTTCCAGTCATCATTATATTAAGGTCAAGACCTCATGACAACTTAATGAATTTTTTTACTTTTAAAAAGTGCTTCATAGTATTGTACTTTATATGTCTATTGAAAAGCAAAAAAACCAGATGGCAACTGTTATTTTCTTATATAAATACATTATTCGTTGATCAAAAATATAATACTCTTCATTCAAAACGGTTAAATGCTGTCACTGCCCAAACTTGTGGAGCTATAAGGCATATCTGACCGTAATAAAGATGAGCACCATCATAGGTCGCACGTGTTGTTTGAAATTGACGGCATAAACGATCTCCATCATCGCGTTCCAGTATACCGCTGATAATACCTTGATTGCCCGTTTCTGCATTATCCCATGAAACAGAATCAGTCTTTAAAGATTGAGAATCCATTTGGGAAATTGTATCACGCACATGGCGCTGATCAGACACTATTGTTGGATCAGCTGGTCTCTCATCAACACCACCAATTGCGCCTGTAATGACAGAAGTATCAACATCATTGTGAGAAGGAACCGCCTGATTTTTAAAACCTGCAACAATGCAACCTTGCATTGATATAATGATCGTGACAAAAATAAAATAACAACTATATCGGCTTTTCAAATGAGAAAAGATATTCATACTAAACTATTTCTGTGCCCCCCATTATATGAACGGCACCTAATCTTTACGCAATACACAAAATGAGAAGTTATTATGCCCGATGAAACGTTAACAAGAGATGACTTTAGTTTAGAAAATGAACCTCTACCATTATTTTCTCAATGGTTAAACGATGCAACCAAAACAGAAATAAATGATCCTAATGCCATGTCATTAGCCACTGTCGATGAAACAGGGCTTCCTGATGTTAGGATGGTTTTATTAAAAGGTTATGACAATGATGGTTTCGTATTTTATACCAATTATGAAAGCCAAAAGGGACGTGAAATTCTTTCATCGATGAAAGCGGCTTTATGTTTTCATTGGAAGTCTTTACGCCGCCAAATTCGAATACGCGGGCTTGTTAAAGAAGTCACCACTGAAGAAGCGGATGCTTATTATCAATCACGACCAAGAGGCAGTAGGATTGGCGCTTGGGCATCAAAACAGTCGCGACCTCTTGAAAGTCGCTTTGCTTTGGAAAAAAAAGTGGCAGAATACACAGCGCGTTTTAGCATTGGTAAAATTCCGCGTCCGCCTTATTGGTCAGGATTTCGCATTCAGCCTTTATCAATAGAATTTTGGCATGACAGATCATTTCGCTTACATGAGCGTATTGTATTCACACGCCAAGATATTAGCGATGAGTTGTGGGAAAAAACACGTCTTTATCCTTAGGCTCAAGACGGCTCTATTTTATTGAAATGGTATGAAGACTTTTTTTGAAAAAGAAGAAAAATTTGAGAAAATTGAGGTATTTTAAGGTAGCTTAACAAAGGTACCAACAAAATTTCTCATACCCAAAGGACAAAAAACCGCCTCATTTTCCTTTTTCGAAAAAGCCCAAATAGAAAAAATATGATTCACTTTTTACTATTTTATTCATCCTTTTAAGGCGTTAAAGCTGCAGCAATAAGTCCTAAAAAAATCAAAGCACCAACATGAGTATTGGATTTGAACAATTTTAAGCACTGTGTATCATTATTAATATCAATACGAAAAATCTGCAAAAACATATGCATTCCTGCAGCCACAATGCCTAAAAAGGCGTACCAAGGCAGTGCTGCAAAATAAAAGGAAAGTGATGTGAATAATAGAAAGCCTCCATAAAGAAGGCTTAGTGCCCATGAGGTTTTCGCCCCAAACAGCCGCGCCGTTGAGCGCACCCCCACAAGGGCATCATCTTCCTTATCTTGATGGGCATAAATCGTATCATAGCCAATTGTCCATAATACGGCTCCGACATATAATAAAATAGGGGCAATGTCTAAAGCTTCATAAATAGAGGACCACCCTATTAAAGCACCCCAATTAAAAGCAAGACCTAAAAAAAACTGTGGCCAGTCCGTCACACGCTTCATAAATGGGTAGAGTGCAACAATGATGAGCGAAGAAAAACCTAAAAATATACTGAAGAGATTAAACTGTAACAAAACGAACAAACCGATTAGACATTGACAGCCCATAAAAATTTTAGCTTGAAGTCGACTTACCCTTTCTGAAGGCAAAGGGCGCGAACGCGTCCGCGCAACCATATTATCAATTTTATGGTCAACAAGATCATTCCATGTACACCCTGCCCCACGCATAGCGACCGAGCCGATAAAAAATAAAAAAAGGTACCAAATGATTGTCGGCATATGCGTAAGAAAAATATTTTCAGGCAATATAGGTGAACCAAGTGCTAAAAAAAGAGACCAAAAACATGGCCACATCAATAATTTCCAACCAATAGGTCGATCCCAACGGGCCAATTGCGCATAAGGCCAAGCCCAAACTGGTAACAATCGATACACCCAATGATGATACGGTGCATCTTTTACCCTGCCCTTCATAATAGAATCTGTGTGTATTGAAGAGGTATTTTCAGTGTGTTTCATCATACAGGCTCATATTTTACCTTGAAGCGAAGGGATTTCATTTCTATGACATAGGAACCTATTTACTCATCTTCTGCAATAGGAGCAAGCAATGAACGTTCTTCTAATCGGTTCTGGTGGTCGCGAACATGCTTTAGCATGGAAAATTGCAAATTCGCCGCTGTTAACAACTTTGTTTTGTGCACCGGGTAATCCTGGAACAGAAAAACTTGCCCAAAATGTTGAGCTAGATATAAGCAACCATGAAGATGTGGTAAAATTTTGTAAAGAAAATGCCATTGACCTTGTCATTATTGGACCAGAATCCCCTCTTGTTGAAGGACTTGCAGACCCATTGAGAACTAATGGCATTTATGTTTTTGGGCCAAGCAAGGAAGCCGCACGCTTAGAAGGATCAAAAGGATTTACCAAGGATTTATGTGCGCAATATAACATACCAACAAGTGCCTATGGGCGTTTTAGCAATGCAGAAGATGCAAAGCACTATATTCAAAAAAAAGGAGCACCTATTGTCGTGAAAGCCGATGGTATCGCTGCTGGTAAAGGTGTTGTCGTTGCAATGACCATTGATGAAGCACTGCAAGCTGTTGATGATTGCTTTAACGGTCATTTTGGAAATGCCGGTGCTGAACTTGTGATTGAAAATTTTCTTGTTGGCGAAGAAGCAAGCTTTTTTTGTCTTTGTGACGGACAAAGAGCTATCCCTTTTGGCACAGCACAAGACCATAAAAGGGTTGGTGATAGTGATAAAGGTGCAAATACGGGCGGCATGGGTGCTTATTCACCTGCACCCATTATGAATGAAACAATGATTGAGCGCACAATGCACGAAATTGTCGAACCAACGATAATGGGCATGAAAGAACGCGGAACACCTTTTTGCGGTGTTCTTTTCGTTGGGCTTATGATCACAGATAAAGGTCCTGAACTTATTGAATATAATGTACGGTTTGGTGATCCTGAATGCCAAGTTTTAATGATGCGTTTAAAAAGCGATTTACTTGAAATTGTTTTTGCCTGTGCCAAAGGTGATTTGAGCAATCATTGCGCTGAATGGAGCAATGATAAAGCGCTGACTGTTGTTATGGCAGCACAAGGATATCCTGAAACCCCCAAAAAAGGCAGTATTATTTGCGCGCTAGATAAAGCAGAGGCATTACCTGATATTGTAGTTTTTCATGCAGGTACAGCATGTAAAAATGGTGAATTAATTGCCAATGGGGGACGCGTTCTTAATGTTTCAGCGATAGGACATACAGTAGCGAAAGCACAAGAAAAAGCATATCACGCTGTAGACCAAATTGACTGGCCACAAGGTTTTTGTCGGCGTGATATTGGCTGGCGTGCCATTGCGCGTGAAAAATAATAATTTTATTGAAATAAGTTATTTTTTACTTGTCCTTTTGAAACATGACATTTAAGGAAGCGCGTCTTTGACGGATATATTTTAAAAAATATGTTTAAATTTTATATTAAATAAAAAAATGCATTTATTGTCATTTATGGGTAATTTCACGAGTAAAAATTCTACGTAAATCTTCAAGTTGTTGTTCACTCATACCATTTTCTGGCTCTTCATAGTCAAAAGCATGCTTGGGCAAAACATAAAACTTTTCCGCAGATATGAATAATGCGAAAAAATTATCAAATTCTTGCCAGTTATAAAACAAACGAAAAGGATAAGATCCTTTTATTTTATTGCTTGATAAAGCCACGGCGTTTTCATCCCATATCCATGTTTGTTTAAGGCAAAGTTGTTTATCGGAACGCATAAACTGACGCACCAATCGTGGCAAAATATAAAATCTCTTTAACGCATAAATTGCGCTGATGGTGATACCAAAAATAGCGGAAATGAAAAAAAGGAAAAGCAATAAAATATGAAAATTGAATACAGCACCAAAAGACCAAAATGCTGTTATCAAAACAAGACAAATGCACAACCACAAAAGAAGAAAAAAAGTTATAATTTTTTTGTTATTTTTTTTTATGCTAAAAAAATCGTGAAGCATCGTGAATGCTTCCTTTTCGCTCAACTGGAATGTCAATTTTCGTTTCATACATCCTCAAATTTCAATGCTATATGGGTATCATCGCTAAGAGTATCACACGCAAATAAACATCAAAAAAACCTTTCAATGTGGTTTTTTCGCTTTAAAAAGTAAAAAAATTTATATCATAAATCGTTTAAAAGCTTACTGCTTTGTATGCTGTGTTCAATTAAGATTAAATTTTTTTTTATCATCCTTTGTTAAGGATGAATATTCATCATCCTAACATAACTTGATTAGCAATAACCAAACGCAAGCCGAGCGAACGACCACGACATCGAAGATAAAAGTGTTTGCGTTGATAGTTATGCGGTGTTTGACCTAAAAATTGCTGCAAAGGAGAGCGATCTTTGACAGAAACATAAGACCCATCATCATTTATAAGCATCATAGGTAAATCATATATGTCAGACCAAAGACGCCAATCCATCAAGACATCATCAAGATCCCGCGAAACCAATAAAGGAATGCATTTATTGGTATCATCATGCAACAACTCTAATGAAACAACTTTGTGACCCGCTGGTGTTGTTGTCGCGCGTGCAATCACTGCTTTAAAATGTTGAATTGGCACTAATTGTGATATATGTTTGCCCTTTTGAATTGTTATAGATACACCCCCCTCATTAAGCGTACACATAACAACATCTCCAGTATCTGTTGCTGTGAAAGCCACATTTTGCGGTAAATGACACGGATCCAGTCTTAATTCTAATCCTGATTTTGCTTGGTTTGCCCATTGATTGGCCATAAAAGTCCCCAATATTTACGTTACTACGGGGTCAGTTTAACGCATTTTATTAAGCGGATTATTAAAAGGTTAGGTTAAAAAAGTATTGGCATAAATTATGGTTAGCAAATTACAAACACATCAATAAAAAACAATTATTTTTCTTCTCAATCATATTATCACCATAACGTGATCATTTTATTTTATAAAATTTTGCCGGGATTCATAATATTATACGGATCAAATAGTTTTTTGATGCCGCGCATAAGGTCAAGCGCGACAGGTGATTTAAAGGCTTTAAGTTCATCACGTTTTAATTGACCAATACCATGTTCTGCCGAAAATGCACCATGATAGCGCATAACCAAGGTATGAATACGATGATTCATGTCTTCCCATAAATTGAGAAAAGCCTGTCTATCGCTCTTTACAGGTTGAGAAATATTATAATGCAAATTGCCATCCCCCATATGGCCAAAACACACAGTACGGGCGCCTGGAGAGAGCTCTTGAACAATATTTTCTGCTTCAACGATGAAATCAGGAATTGATGCAATAGGTACTGATATATCATGCTTAATTGATCCGCCGAATTTTTTTTGTGCCGGTGACATATCTTCTCGCAGCTGCCAAAATATTTTTTGCTGGTTTAAAGATTGTGCAAGAACTGCATTTTCTATAATATCCTCCTCCAACGCCTCATTTAAAAATTCCTCCAAAGCATGTTTTGCTTCATCTTCGCTTTTTGTTGAGGATAGATCAATAAGCACGTACCATTCATGATCATTTTTCAATGGTGGGCGTATATTTGAGGCATAGGCTAAACTCATTTGCATACCAATTTTTGCCATTAATTCAAAACCCGTTAATAATGATCCAAGTTTTTTTTGCGCGTGAACAAAAAGTTCAAGTGCTTTATATGGAGATTTTAACCCGACATAAGCCACTGCTTTGCCTTTCGGCTTTGGAAAAATTTTCATAACAGCAGCGGTAATAATACCAAGAGTACCTTCTGCACCGATAAAAAGATCTTTCAAATCATAGCCACTATTATCTTTCTTTACAAAGCGCAAATCGTCAAGAATGCGCCCATCAGCCAGCACAACTTCCAAGCCTAAACAGAGTTCTCGACTATTACCATAAGCAAGAACACTTGTTCCGCCAGCATTTGACGACAAATTCCCCCCTATCTGGCAAGAGCCTTCAGAACCAAGCGATAAAGGAAAGTATCTGTCTTGTTCTTCAACTTTTATTTGTAACTTTTTTAAGATTACACCAGCTTCAACAAGTGCCATATTGCCTTCAACATCAATAGAACGAATGGCATTAAGACGTTCAAGTGATAAAATAACATGCTTTCCACTTTGATCAGGCAATTGTGCGCCAACCAAACCCGTATTACCACCCTGTGGAACGATTGCCGTTTTTGTGTTAAAGGCAAGTTTCATTATTTCAGATATTTGCTGTGTCGAAGAAGGACGCAAAACCAACGAACTGTCGCCAATAAAAAGCCCTCTTTCCTCTCTTAAATAAGGTGCAATAAAATCATCCGTCGTCAGCGCATTTTTGTGTCCAACAATTGATGAAAATTGATCAATCAAAGCTTTATCCATCAGCCTTATCCTCTTGGTGCCGCAGCTCTTTGCAAACGATCATTAATTGCTTCCCCCAAACCATAATTAGGAATGGGCTCTACAGCAATTTGCGCTATATTTTTTTGATCTAGTTCTTTTAAAAAATGAAAAAGATTGGTTGCCGCTTCCGTGAGATTTGCAGTTTTGCTGAGATTGAGCATCGCTATCGCTTTCTGGCTTTGTGAAATACGACTTTCACCAAAAGCCAAAAGTGCTTCTCCATCTTCAACCTGCTTCGCATTTAATCTGACTTTTGCAAGTGGCGCATAATGTGATTTAAGCATTCCTGGTGCTTCAATAGCGGTATGCTGCTCCATACGTTTCAATGGCATTTTTATAAGAGCTTCGATCTCTTCACTAATCACACCACCGGGGCGCAATAAAAATACACCTTCATGTGTGACCTTAACAATTGTCGATTCAACCCCCACTGATGCAGCACCCGCATCAACAATAAGGGGAATTTGATCGCCTAACATATCACTGACATCTTGTGCCGATGTAGGGCTTAAGCGCCCTGAAAGATTAGCACTGGGTGCGGCAAGTGGCACATCAAGTTGTGTGACAATATCAGCAAAAACACCTTGCGGTTGACGTATAGCTAATGTTGGCAAACCAGCACTGCTTAATGGATGAATAGTGTGTTCGTCTTTTAACGCTAAAACAAGCGTTAGTGGCCCTGGCCAAAAAGCATTCATGAGTTTTTGTGATATAGAATCAATATGAACAAATCTTTCAGCCATTCCTATTGAATTCACATGAACAATTAAGGGATTAAATTGTGGTCGCCCTTTCACAGCAAAAATTGAAGCCACTGCTTTGCCATTTGTTGCATCAGCTGCCAGACCATAAACAGTTTCAGTGGGCAAGGCTACGAGTTTTCCATCAGCTAGCAAAGCCACAGCCTTATCAATAGTTTTTTTTTCAACAGGCAAAATGGACATGTAATTTTTTTCCTAAGACTTTCGATTTAAAGGAGCAAAACTAAAGCGATGAAGTTCTTCAACTGCACCTTTTTTTATAAGGGCATCGCGGTGATATTCTGTCCCATATCCAGCATGACGATCAAACCCATAAACAGGATAAATCGAGCTTATACGTTCCATCATCCGATCACGTGTAACTTTGGCTATAATTGACGCTGCGGCAATCGACATTGAACGTTGATCTCCTTTTATAAGCGCCGTTGCAGGACAGTCCAAATGCGGCGGAATATCACGCCCGTCAATAAGGACAAAATCTGCTTTGATCGACAAAGAAAAAACAGCACGCCGCATTGCTTCTAATGCTGCCTTTCGAATATTGATCATATCAATAGTTTTTGCACTCAGACTACAAATAGAAACGGATAACGCTTTTTTTAAAATATCGTCATAAAGAAAATTTCGTTTTTTTTTCGATAATTTTTTCGAATCATTAAGGCCGATTGGTAAACGATAAGGATCAAGAATAACAGCAGCCGTAACCACGGGGCCAGCAAGTGGGCCGCGACCAACTTCATCAACCCCTGCTATTGCCTGAAACCCTTTTGATATCAAATGGATTTCAGATAAATAATCGGGCTTTAAAGAAGGCTTTAATGACAAGGGTAAATCGGTGATACTACGAGACATAATACTATTTTCGCATTACCACCGATTTTCCGCAAGCCCAACTATTTATGAGAAGAAAAAATAGTTGGTGGGCATAAGTTTTTCCTTATGAAAACAAGTTAAGCTGCTCTGCCTGTTGAAGTGGAGCACGAAATAAATCAAAATTAAATTTTATTCTTTTATCAGCAAACCCTATTTTTTTGACCGCCACATCAAAACGCCTTGCAATGAGTTGCGCCAAAGTTCCTTCCCCTTTCATGCGTGTCTTCCAATTGGCATCATAATCTTTGCCCTGACGCATGTCACGTATGGCATGCATGATACGCCGATAACGATCTGGATATTCTCTTAACAACCAATCTCGAAACTGCGGTGCAACTTCATAAGGTAACCGCAATATAGTATAGGAGGCATTCAAAGCACCATGATCTTTTGATGCATGTAATATTGTTTCAATTTCATGATCGTTTAAAGCAGGCACAATCGGTGCCACCATAACTGACACGGGTATATTAAGTTTTGTCAAATATTCTAAAGCCCACAAACGACGTTGGGGGGTGGCCGCTCGTGGTTCCATAGCACGAATGAGGTGGGCATCAAGACTTGTTATCGATATGCTTACATGAACAAGCCCTTTTTGCGACATTTGTTTTAAAATATCGCAATCTCGTGTGATAAGCGCCGATTTTGTGACAATCTGTACAGGATGATTGGCTTTATTCAACACCTGTAAGATCTCACGCATTAACTTCCATTTTTTCTCAATGGGCTGATAGGGATCAGTGTTCGTCCCAATCGCAATAACTTTTGGTTTATAACTTGGTTTTGATAATTCGCGTTCAAGTAAAGTCGCGCAATTGTGTTTTGCAAAAAGTTTAGTTTCAAAATCAAGACCCGATGAAAGCCCCATATAGGCATGAGAGGGTCGCGCAAAACAATAAACACAACCATGCTCACATCCTCTATAGGGATTAATTGAACGATCAAATGGTAAATCAGGTGATCGATTATGAGTAATAATATGGCGTGCTGTTTCAATTTGAACATTGGTTTTAAGCGGCGTTTCAACCTCGTCCTTTTCCCAACCATCATCAATCAAAACGCGACTATGAGTTTCAAATCGTCCTGAAGGATTAAGACTTGTTCCTCGCCCTTTTGCTTGTTTTTCAGAAACTCGCATCAAAGATTGCTTGATAAAACACTCTGCTTTTGAAACATCATGATCCCAAAAAGCTATATCATCAGCTTGATTTAACAGACCTAACAGATTCTGATCAATAATCGATTTTTTCATAAATTTCACTTATCAAACCATAAAGAACAAATAAAGAACATTTTATGAAAATATAAATTTCATATAAAAATTTGTTCTGCAATATGCGAATGTATCAAACGTTCTAAATGAAAATATTAAAATTATAATTGAACACTGCAGTAAAATGCTTAACTTTCAGCCAATGCAAAAAAACGTTAAAATGGCGGTTTTTTAATTTTTTCTATCATGACAGAAAAAAGAGTTTTCCTTATTTTTTGTATCAAACACTTAATTTTATCTCAAAAATGTGGTGAACGCGGTACCAACAAACTTATCGTTCTTTTAAGCGTGGTAGAAGCAAAACCAAATTATGCGGTTTTTGTCGGCTATCAAGTTCACCTTTTAAAATAAAATCCCACGCATCTTTGCACGCCCCAGTCGAACCGGGCAAACAAAAAACAAATGTATCATCTATCAAACCAGCAACAGCACGTGATTGAATGGTCACCATGCCAATCGTTTGATAAGAAACATGGTGAAACATAGCAGAAAAGCCGTCCATAACTTTGTCAAAGAGTGGCGTTACGGCCTCAGGCGTTACATCACGACCTGTAAAGCCTGTACCACCTGTCGTTATAATAATTTGAATATCGGGATCTTTTGACCATGCTTTAACCTGTTCAGCAATATCACTCACATTGTCACGAACAATACTACGCACTGAAAGCTTATGGCCTGCACTTTTTAAACGTGTTTCTAAAACATCGCCTGAACGATCCTGATCAATATTTCGCGTATCTGAAATGGTTAATATAGCAATATTTAATGGCTGAAAGGGAAGATTTTCATCAATTTCGTTTTTCATCATTGCTACTCAAAATTCTAAACACATTTCAAATTGTGCCAAGTGTTTTAATCGTTTTAACAAACCAAGTTGGATGTTTTTCTTTAATTTTTGACGCACTTGCACATGCCGCTCTCTTATCACCAAAAATTCCAAAACACGTCGCTCCAGAACCAGACATACGTGACAATTTTGATCCAGTTTGATCCAATAATGTTAAAACGTCTTCAAGTTTGGGTGCAACACTTCGTGCGGGTTCGTAAAGATCATTGCGCGTTTTTTTTAGGGCTTCAACCAAACTATCAACATGTTTTAAACATGAAATGTCAAGATTTAAAGGCGTGTTATTTTTATTTTTTAAGCGTTTAAATATTTCAGCTGTGGGAATTTCCTCCCCATGATTAACCAAAACAAGCCATAAAGGACATGCTTCATTTAAAAGTGTTAACTCTTCGCCAACACCTTTCGCAATTAAGGACTTCCCTGTCGTTAAAGCGCTTAAACACATAGGAACATCTGCCCCTAAAGACAAAGCAAGCTCTGACCAAATCTTATCCGAAGCTTTTAAACACCATGCATGCCGTAAAAGCTGCATAACGCCTGCGGCATCACCAGACCCTCCACCTAAACCAGAAGAAAGCGGTAGATTTTTTTCAAGCTTCAAAAAGGAAGGGCGATAATAATTTGGAAAATACGCAGTTAAACACTCACGTGCTTTTACAATGAGATTATGCTGGTTGTTCTTTAAATTTTTAGCATAAGACCCAGAAACACTCACCACATCATGATTGGATGGTGCATACGTGATTTTGTCACCATCAAGGCTAAAATAAACCAAGCTTTCAAGACTATGATAACCATCACTTTGTTGTCCAACAACATGGAGGGCTAAATTTACTTTAATAGGTGTATAAATTTCCATCGTCTTGCAAAAAAAACAACCACATGACAGCCCATGTGGCTATTTTTAACCCATAAAAATTATGCACAATCTACTTTTACAAGAAAGGACAGTTTAATCGCGCACAACCCGATATACGCCAGTTTTAGGATCTTGCACAAGAGTTCCACGCACACCGTTACGTTGTTCGGCTTCAGCACGTTTGACACGCTGTGCAACACGTTGCGATTCTCCCTTTAATGCGCGATAAAGATATAAAGCAGCCGCACAAATTAAACCATAAACAATTAATCTAATCATTTTTTTCCTTTCCCAAACCATCATATGGGCAAATTCTTTGATATTAACCTCAAAGTTTGGCGGATACGCATTTCTATAACGTAAACTAAAGAATTTTGTCACAGCCAAGTCAAAGAATAATTATTACTCTTAAACTTAAGCTTTTTTACGGCATAAGTCTAATATAATTAAAATTATAAACCATAACGCTGCCATAGACTCCGCTCTTCAGCTGCATTTAATGCGCCATCAATAGCACTCGTCACGAATGATGCCGAAACACCCGAAGGTGTCTTGCGCCCTAAAAACCCTTTGGAAGGTGCAATAAGATTCAGTTTTGCATCTTGTCCATAACGTTTTTTTATAACAGAGCGTATATCACCCAATTCATCGACAAGTCCAAGCTCCTTAGCTTTTGTTCCTGTCCAAAACATACCTGTAAATAATGTCTCATCATCCGCTAATTTTTTATCTCGGCTGTTCTTAACCATTGTTATGAAAGTATCATGAATTTCCAATTGTAATTTTTTTAAATGATCAATATCCGCTTTTTTCTCAGGTTGAAATGGATCCAAAGAAACTTTATTTTTACCAGCTGTATAAACACGCCGTTCAACGCCAATTTTTTTCAAAAGCTCAGGAAAGCCAAAAGAAGAAGATACAACACCAATAGACCCTACGATGGATGAAGGATCAGCAAAAATTTCATCACCTGAGCAAGCAATCATATATCCCCCTGAAGCTGCAACATCTTCTACAAAAACCAAAACTTTTTTATTATTTTCTTCTGCAAGGTCACGAATGCGACGATAAATCAAACGTGACTGAACAGGAGAACCACCAGGTGAGTTAATCGATAGGGCTACAGCGGGTGCGTCTTTTTCGCCGAATGCTTTTTCTAACACTGTCGCGCATGAGCCTAATGACAACGTTTGACGCAAAGGTGAAGAAGAATCCATAATCATACCTTGTAGCCGCACAACAGGTATCTCAACCGCACTTGATCGGAACCGACGGGGGATTAAACGTTTAATAAAACCGGCCAAAATAAGACTCCTCATAGTGTTTTAGATAGTGATCATATGATCTTCTATCGTCTATTCTTCTAACTTTTCATTTAAGATATAATTTTAAAACTGCAATATTTTATTAACGCAGATTACATGATTTATGGAAGATCCCATAAACTTAAAAGTCCATTATTAACATTATCAATTTTTGTCGTAAAACACTGCTCATCTTTCATGTGAATGATGAGTGAGGGAAGAATTTGAAGTGGTGCCTTGCTTGCTCGTCTTGCATGCACCAAAATGCGAATTGCAGGCTGACCATCACGTGGATGTAGAGCAATGATTTTTATATCACCAAAGCGTCCTTTCATAGATAACAAAATATGCTCAAGAGATTGAGGACGCGCAATTAAGCCTAAAAAACCACCGGGTTTGACAATTGCGGCTGCACAACGCAGCCAATCTTCAAACATTGTATCTTCCATAACATGCGCCTCAGCCTTTAAAACATCAGGGGTGCGGCGATCAGAAGAAAAATTAAAGGGCGGATTCATAACAGCAAAATCATACATATTATTCTTTAATCCCGCCTCAACTCTATAACGTCCTTTTAAAGTCACATCAGCTTGTAAAATACTAATACGCGTTTTTAAAATTTTGTTTTGCGACAGTGACAAACTTTTTTTCGCAAGCGCAAACATTACTGGCGAGCGCTCAACCAAAGTCACGTCTGTATTGATACATCGAGCTGCAACTGCAAAGCCTGCTGCACCTGCACCAGCACCAAGATCGACGACACGACCTTTAAATGAAGTTGGGACTAAGCCTGCCAAAATCATGGCATCCATACCTGAGCGATGTCCTTGACGTCGCGATTGCACCAGATAAAAACCTCCGCGATGAAATTCATCTAATGTTTCATTATCATGATGAATATCGACCATCACTTAATTCCTAATCAATCGATTTATTTCGTGCGCAATTCATGCGCTAATCCAACATCAATAATGATTTTTCGCGCCTCACTTTTACGCCTCTCATCAACCATAAGACGACGTTGTAAAAAGCCCATAGAGCCTTCAGCCATACTCGTATGACAATCAGCAATAAAATAAATAATATCCGCCTCTTTCATAAGACTTTCTACGAAAGACAATAAAACAATATCATTTGTGCGTATCAGTTCAATCATTGTTGATGTGTGCCATATCCCTCATTGATTATATAGCGCATTTTCAAAATATAAAATGTTTTCCAGATATTTTAGAGCAAAGCTTCTGTCAAATCAGAATGAAAGCTTGAGTCCTTTCAATGCGTTCTTTATGGTGCATGCAAATATAAATATGCTTTAGGAGTGAACACCTTGTTTGCCGCACAAAAAAAAGATCTAAAAAACCCTCAACAAGCGTCTATCCAACCTCTTATTGATCTTACACAAAACGATATGGACCATGTCAATCAATTGATTTTATCAATGGCAGGTTCTGATGTTGATATGATTCCTGAAATCTCAGATCATCTTATTTCTTCAGGAGGTAAAAGATTGCGCCCTATGATGACATTAGCCAGCGCACGGCTTTTTGGTTATGAAGGAAAAGGGCATATTCAATTGGCAACGGCTGTGGAGTTTATGCATACAGCAACCTTATTACATGATGATGTCGTTGATGAAAGCGATTTGCGGCGCGGCAAATCCACAGCCAGAATGATTTGGGGCAATCAAGCAAGCGTCCTTGTTGGCGATTTTCTTTTAGGCCAAGCTTTTAAAATGATGGTTGATGTAGGGTCTATGGATGCATTATCCGTCTTAGCCAATGCGGCATCAATCATTGCAGAAGGTGAAGTCATGCAACTTGCTGCCGCCAAAGACCTTGAAACGACTGAAGATAATTACCTTAAAGTTATTAATGCAAAAACAGCCGCTCTTTTTTCTGCAGCTGCTGAAGTCGGACCAATTATTGCAGGATTTGGAACAAACGAACGCAAAGCCTTACGCGAATATGGAAGCGCACTAGGATTAGCATTTCAGCTTGTCGATGATGCGCTAGATTATGGCGGCAGTGCAAAAAAACTGGGTAAAAATACAGGCGATGATTTTCGCGAAGGCAAAATCACAATGCCTGTTATTATCGCTTATGCTTGTGGCAATGAGCAGGAAAAAGCCTTTTGGAAACAATCATTAGAAAGGGGTGAAAATGATAATGACGCATTAGAGCATGCCCGCGCATTGATGCAAAAACATGGTAGCCTCGACAAAACAATTATTAAAGCACGCACTTACGGTAGCCAAGCAGCAAATGCATTAAATCCTATCAAGGATAATGCACATAAACAGGCGCTTCTTGAGGTTATTGATTTTTGCATTTCACGTGTCAATTAACAATTGGCAATTATCACTTTCATCTTTAAATTTGTTTTTTGAATTTATAAATAGTGTTTCATTAGAGTTATCGTATTGACTAAGGCAATGATATTTAATCTGATATGCTTTCGCAAATTCATCTGTTATAGGTGAGAATACTGGTCTTAATTACGGCTCAAAACGATCCGTGGAAAAACAAAGGAAGAGTGTGATGATGCGTACAAAAGCTACTCGTTTTTTAGCAGTTTTATCGGCGGGAACGATATTGATAAGCTCGAGCGCTTTTGCCCATCATGACGCTATGACAAAGGCAGAATCTTTCGCAGGTGCTTTCATTGCCGGTCGTGTTGCAGGACAAGACAAACACATTAATCTTGCCATTGATTATTTTAATCAAGCACTTGCATTTGAACCAGATAATATTTTCATGCAACAAGATATGTTGCTTACTTTATTATCAGCTGGTGATTTTAAACAAGCCGTTAAGCTAGCAAAAACGCTTCAACACGATACAGATATTGACCGTTTTGTTCGTCTAACATTGGCAAGCGACGGTTTTATAAAAAAATCTTACAAAACTGCAAAAAAAGAAATTAAACCCTCGCAATCAACAGATGTTGATCGCCTTATGTCACATTTAATAAGTTCTTGGGCAACATTTGGTCAAGGCAATCGCAAACAAGCGGCTTCAGAAATAAAACAACTTTTGGGACCAGCATGGTTTGATATTTTCACCAGTTTCCATTTGGCACTTATGAATGATCTTGCAGGAAACAAAAAAGAGGCGGAACGCTATTATAAACAAGCCCTTAATGATCAAAGAGGGGGCATGTCAGCCCCTGATACTTATGAACGTGTCATTGTCGCTTACGCCTCTTTTCAATTGCGTCATAAAAAACGTGATGATGCCTTGAAAACATTGCGTCAAGGTGAGACACTTCTCTCTGGCCGCGATGCTTTGAAATATATGCGTGAAAATGTTGAAAATGGTGGCACAATTGATAGGCTTGTCAAAACGCCACAAGAAGCGGCTGGCGAAGTGTTATATGATACAGGAACGGCTATCAATCGCGGTAGTGCAGAATCATTTGCACGTATTATTTTACAACTCTCCCTTGCCTTACGACCTCAAAATGATGCCACACTCTTTCAACTTGCGGATATTTCGACAAAGCTTGGTGACTATAAAAGCGCTATAGAATATTATAAAAATGTTCAAAAAACATCGCCTTATTATCGTGATTCTGAATTAAGATTGGCGCTTAGCTATTCTGATTTTGGTGATAATGAAAAAGCATTGAACCATCTTGTCTTTTTAGAAGAAGAATACCCAGATGATCGCCGCATTTCGCTGGCTCTTGCTGGTATTTACATGCAAGAAGATGCTTTTGAAAAAACAGAAAAAGTAATGGATCGAACAATTGATCAAATTCCTCAACTTCAAAGAGAAGATTGGTTGTTATTTTATCAACGCGGTATTGCGCGTGAAAGAATGAAGGAATGGCAAAAAGCAGAACCTGATTTTCGCCAAGCGTTAGAGCTTTTTCCAAATCAACCGCAGGTTTTAAATTATCTTGGATATTCATTGATTGATCGTAATGAAAAACTTGATGAAGCCTTAAATATGGTCAAAAAAGCTGCTGATTTACGTCCAGATGATGGCTATATCGTCGATTCTCTTGGCTGGGCATATTTTAAGCTTGGTCAATTTGATGAGGCCGTTACAATTCTGGAAAGGGCCGTACAATTATTGCCCGGAGATCCAACAATTAATGATCATTTAGGTGATGCCTATTGGCATATTGGGCGAAAGTTAGAAGCAACATTTCAGTGGAATCATGCAATTGCAGGCAAACCAACTGATGATGAGCTTGAAAAAATTGAAGAAAAGCTCAAAACAGGGTTAAAAACGCAAGAACAATCTTCTAATGTTGAAAAAATCAATAAAAGTAATGAGTGAAGACAACTAACCTAATCAATATAATAGTGACTTCATCAGTCATCAAACGCGCCGATATTTTCAACGATCACTTTGCATAAATAAGAATGCACAGCAAATCCATAATATATCGATTTTAATCATTATCATGCTGAGATTTAATCAACACGTATCATCATTAAAGTTTGAAAATATTTATTTAAATGTCTCTGAAAAGATGGTTTTATCAAATTTAAAAATTTAAATCGTCTTAAAATGCTTTTATCGTCTTAAAGGATCGAACATCTGTAAAATAAAAAGGATGAATGGGGAAAGTCATGGTTTCACTTCAGCTGCGACTTGACCAAGTTCATAGGAGAGAATAAGTCTTTTTAACAAGAAAATAATAGAGTTTGCACTTTTTTTAAATTTTAAAGGTGACCACGTGAACCTTCCTGAACATCTCAATCCGAAACGCTCTTTCCAAGGGTTGATTTTAACATTACAAAATTATTGGGCACAATATGGATGTGCAGTTTTACAACCCTATGATATGGAGGTTGGTGCAGGCACTTTTCACCCAGCGACAACCCTGCGCGCTCTGGGGCCAAAACATTGGAAAGCCGCTTATGTTCAGCCCTCTCGCCGCCCCACCGATGGGCGATATGGCGAAAATCCCAATCGTTTACAGCATTATTATCAGTTTCAGGTCATTATCAAACCTTCCCCTCCAAATCTTCAGGATCTTTATCTTGGATCATTACGCGCAATTGGTCTTGATACAACACTACACGATGTGCGTTTTGTTGAGGATGACTGGGAAAGCCCTACATTAGGTGCTTGGGGACTTGGTTGGGAATGCTGGTGCGATGGTATGGAAGTATCGCAATTCACTTATTTCCAGCAAGTTTGCGGCATCGAGTGTTCCCCTGTATCTGGCGAGTTGACTTATGGTTTAGAACGTTTGGCTATGTATATTCAAGGCGTTGACAATGTTTATAACCTCAACTTCAATGGGGGTGAAGGCGCTGAACGTATCAGTTATGGTGATATTTTTTTTCAAGCTGAACAAGAATATTCACGCTATAATTTTGAATTTGCCAATACAGAAATATTACATCAGCATTTTTTGGATGCAGAACGCGAATGTAATGACATTTTGAATGCTGGTCATTCAAATGACGATGAGCGCCTTCATCTATGTGTTTTGCCTGCCTATGACCAATGTATTAAAGCAAGCCATATTTTTAATTTATTGCAAGCACGCGGTGTAATTTCTGTAACTCAGCGACAAAGTTTTATTTTACGTGTGCGCAATCTTGCACGTCGATGTGGTGAAGCCTTTCTTTTCACAGAGGCCGGTGGGGTCAATTTTAAGGAAACGTCTGATGCCCGATCTACTGATTGAACTTTTTAGTGAAGAAATTCCGGCTCGTATGCAGCGCAAAGCTGCCGGTGATTTGAAAAAAATACTCACCAATAAATTGGTTGATGCTGGTTTAACCTATGAGGCGGCACGTGAATATTGGACACCACGACGGTTAACTTTAGATGTTCGTGGATTAACACCTCGCTCAAAAGATGTTCATGAAGAACGCAAAGGTCCAAGTATCAAAGCTGGTGAGCAAGCCATTGCGGGTTTTTTACGTTCTGTAGGCTTAAGCGATATTAGACAGGCTAAAATTATTAATGACCCCAAAAAAGGTGGTTTTTATGCCGCTGAAATCATAAAAAATGGGCGTTCTGCTCAAGAAATTATTGCTGAGATTATGCCACAAATCATTCGTGATTTTCCTTGGCCAAAATCGATGCGTTGGAATAGATTTATTGACAAAGACAATTCTTTAAGATGGGTACGCCCTCTTCAAAATATATTATGTGTTTTTGGTTCTGAAACAGGCGAAACGGAAGTTATACCTTTTGAAATTGCTGGATTAAGAAGCACGAATATGACCTATGGGCATCGTTTTTTGAGTGATGGAAAACCAATCACCATTCGGCGGTTTGATGATTATATTACGCGCCTTGAAGAAGAAAAGGTCATTCTTGATGGCCAGCGACGAAAGGAGATCATTCTTGCCGATGCACAAAATCTTTGTTTTGCGAATGGTCTCGATCTTGTCGATGACGACGCATTAGCCGAAGAAGTTTCAGGCTTGGTTGAATGGCCAGTCGTTCTTATGGGACAATTTGATGAAGCATTCCTTGCGATTCCACCCGAAATTATACAACTTACAATTCGTGTTAATCAAAAATGTTTTGTCACGCGTAAAAGAGATGAGCCGTCACAACTTTCTCACCATTTCATTCTTGTTTCAAACATTATAGCACCTGATGGTGGAAAAATGATTGCTTATGGCAATGAAAAAGTTGTGCGGGCGCGTTTATCCGATGCATTCTATTTTTGGCAAACAGACCAAAATGATCTCCCTGATCAGAACGCTCTTGTGCCATCCGCCCAAAAATTTGATCTTGATTTGACAAAACCCCTTGATCAGCGCATGGCGCGTCTTGATTATTTGGATGTCACGTTTCATGCACGTCTTGGAACTCAAGGCGAACGTGTTGAACGTATTGTTGATCTGGCGCAAATTATCGCACCTCAAGTACAAGCAGATAAAGCTTTAACCAAACGAGCAGCAAGTTTGGCAAAAGCAGATTTACAAACAGAAGCTGTTGGTGAATTTCCAGAATTACAGGGTGTAATGGGGCATAAATATGCTGCTTTACAAGGTGAAAACCCTTTGGTTAGTCAAGCAATTGAAGACCATTATAAGCCACAAGGTCCAACAGATAATATTCCTCAAGATACACTTTCTATAGCTGTTTCACTTGCTGATAAATTGGACACATTAGTTGGTTTTTGGCTCATTGATGAAAAGCCAACAGGCTCTAAAGACCCTTACGCTTTGCGGCGTGCATCATTAGGTGTCATTCGTCTTCTTATGGCGCGAGATTGGACAATCCATCTCATGCCGCTTTTTAAACAAGCAGCAGAGCTGCTTACCCGTCACATTGTCGAAATAGATCTTGCTGTCTATGAAAGTAAACTTGATCATGAAAAGGCCAATGAAACTGATGATGCCCAAGACATAAACAACGCCTTGCGCAATGAAGAAATAAAACTTGAAAATGCATTATCTATAAAGACAGATTCAATTCTAAAAGATTTACTTTCTTTTTTCCATGAACGTTTAAAAGTACATTTAAAAGATGAAGGTGCGCGCTACGATGTTATTGATGCAGTTGTCACCGATGATGCTGACAATATACTTCAGCTCGCTCGCCGTGTTGAAGCTCTCATTGTTTTTATCAATGGTCAAGACGGAGTCAATCTTCTTTCTGGGACAAAGCGCGCTGTGAATATTCTTGATAGTGAATTGAAAAGAGGAATGGTGATACCAAAACATATAGATCCTGATCTTTTCATTGAAACGGAAGAAAAAACGCTTTTTGATCAAATTCAAAAGGTTGAAGAAAAAGTGCATCACTCTATCACTGTGGGTGATTATTCTTTAGCTTTAAATGTGCTTTCTACATTGCGCGCACCCATTGATGCTTTTTTCAATAAAGTGCTTGTGAATGATGATAATAAAGCGATTAAAACCAATCGTCTTGCTTTACTACAACGAATAAAATCTGTCACGACAAGCGTGGCTGATTTTTCAAAACTGAATGAATAAATTGTGTTATGAAAAAATACTCATCACTGGTTAAATAAATTTAAAGAGCTTAATCATATCACCTTAATGAAAATGTTTTTAAGCCCTAAATATATCATTTGTAATGATTGTGCTTAAACAAGGAGAATAATGATGATTATTCGTCCACGCCCACATATTTTTAAACTTTTTTTTGTAATGCAAGGATCAATATTACCCAAAATTGCCCCACAACTTATTGCAATATTTTTGCTTTCAGTGACAGTTGTTCTGGCACATTATTTTTTTCCAAATATTGTTCCAACTTATAATAGTGCGTCCGCATTTACTATGCTTGGTATTGCATTATCGGTATTTTTAGGATTTCGTAATAATGCCTGTTATGATCGCTGGTGGGAAGGGCGTATTATTTGGGGTAAAATCGTATCAAGTTCACGTGATCTTATACGACAAACATATCTATTTTCTGATCGCATCAATGAACGTCATGCGTTTCTCTACTTAACATCTGCCTTTTCTTTCAGTCTTGCTTATGATTTAAAAAATTCAAAAGCCATTCCTGAAGCTCTTTTAGAATTGAATTTTAAAATCAATGATGAATATTTAAAAACTCATAATAAACCATCTTTTATTCTTAATTGCTTAGCTCAAAAACTCGTTGCTCTCTATAAAAAAAAGTTAATTACTGATATCCAATTTCAAATGATTGACAAGACTCTTGAGCGTCTCAATGAATCTCAAGTTGCTTGTGAACGGCTTAAAACAACTCCCGTTCCCTTTCCATACACATTACTTTTGCATAGAACAGCCTATATTTTTTGTTTTCTTATTCCCTTTGGTTTTAACGATATTCTTGGTTGGTGGACACCCGTTGCAAGCTTATTTGTCGCCTATACATTATTTGGATTAGATGCCATCAGTGAAGAAATGGAACAGCCTTTTGCTCCAGTCAAAAATGCTTTACCAATTTGCGCGATGGCAACACTTGTCGCCAGAGATATATATGCTCAAACTGGTAAAAAAATGCCAGAAGCCATTGAACCTATAAATTATGTTTTGCAATGATCGTTAAATTATTATGAGTGATTAATCGTTATTTTTTAACTTCATGATGATTGGAGTAGGTTATAGCCTTATTAATTTGATAAAACGATCATACAAACAGCAAAACATGCATAGTAGAAAGCGATAAAAATGAACGATGAAGCTTATGCTTTCTAAAAAAAAGAGTAATTTTTTTTACCCTATATATAGAAGGATTTCGCAATTAACCGTTTCGACAATTCTTAAAATAGTCATATTTTTTCACAGCTTGCTCTTCGTTCTTACCTAAATTTTCCCTACCATTTTGATAAAATAAATGGATGATCAAGCCTCATATTATTGTAAGAATTATAATTATTTGTTAAAAAGTTATTTTTTTGTAAATAGTATTGTTAATAAAAAAAACCATGCTTAAAGCACGGTTTTTTTACATATAACATCATGTGAAATGATTACGATTATCGATATTGTATCAATTCACTAAAGTTTTAATATCCTGCAATGATGCTTTTATCAATTGATCCGCATATTTTGAATCAAGTTCTTCAGTTATGATTTTTCCTGCAGCTGCAACGGCCAAATCAATAGCAGATGATCTAACAGCAGAAATAGCATCTGTTTCTGCTTGTGCAATTTTTTCTTCTGCCATTTTATTGCGCCGTTCAACATAAGCTTCTGTTTTTTCACGCGCATCTATAGCAAGAGCTTGTGCTTCTCGCTTTGCTACAGCAATAATTTCTTCTGCTTCTTTTTCTGCCTCTGCGCGTCGCCTTTGATATTCCGCTAAAAGCTCTTGTGCTTCTTCACGTAATTTACGTGCTTCGTTTAATTCTTTATCAATACGCTCAGCACGATCATCAAGATAACGGTTTGTTTTAGATGGAACCTTGATTGCAACAAGCAATGCGAGAAACAACAATAAACCGATAAGAGCCCAAAAAGTATCACTCATCATACATGTTCCTAATTTCGCAGTAATTTTACTGTTGCTGTCGCAACAGATTCGCTAATATTTTTTCCTAGAAATTCATGCACAATGGCACGTGATGTTTCTTCTGCAATTTTTCCGACATCCTGCATGGCATGATCTTTAATTTTAAAAATACGTTTTTCGGCATCTTTTAATTTTTTGTCTAAAGCCATTTCAGCAGCATGACGCTCATCAGCTGCTTGCTTTTGAGCATTATCATGAGCTGTTTGCGCAATCATATGCGCTCTTGATCGTGCATCAGCCAATTCACGCTCATACGCTTCAACTGCGCTTGCGCGCTCCTGATTCATTCTTGCGGCTTGATCAAGATCAGAGGCGATGCGATCACGACGTATTTCGATAACACCGCCTATACGCGGCACAATAATCCGTGCAATGAAAAAGTAAAATAAACCAAAGCTGATTGCCAGCCAAAATAAATGCGAACTAAAATGAGAAAAATCAAATGGAGGAAATACACGCTCTGCATGATGCACAGCATCCTCAATGCGATCAATCGTTGACATCTCATTTTGAGCATAAGCATTGGATATAAACATCCTGTTTTATCCTTATTATTGGCTCAATAAAACTATAAAGCCGCAAAACATTAATCATGTAGGCAATGAAACTCTTTAAAGCAATTTTAGCATAAGCTTTTCATCTTACTGTTTAAGTGCCAGTCACATAAAATGTGACTGGCAGTTTTTGAAATTTTAAACAGCAAAAAGAAGTAAAAGAGCAATAAGCAATGAGAAAATACCCAAAGCTTCTGTCACGGCAAAACCAAAAACCAAGCGACCAAATTGGCTATCTGCGGCCGATGGATTGCGCAATGCGCCTGATAAAAAGGCGGCAAAAATATTGCCAAGACCAAGTGCTGTACCAGCCATACCAAAGCAAGCAAGACCAGCGCCGATGTATTTTGCTGCGAGTGCTAATTCCATTTCATTCTCCTTTAAAGCGAATTCGCATTTATTTATGGATGACCAATTCATCCGTGTAATTAATGTCCTGGATGCACCGCATCATTAAGATACATACAGGTCAAAACAGTAAAGACATATGCCTGAAGAAACGCCACTAAAAATTCAAGTGCTGTTATAGCGACAGTCATAATGAGTGGCAATACAGAGCCCCCTATCCCAACAGCACCCATTCCTATCATTGAAACCACAAAACCCGCAAACACTTTTAGTGTTATGTGACCAGCCAACATATTGGCAAAGAGACGAACAGAAAGGCTTATAGGACGTGATAAAAATGAGATAACTTCAATCAAAGTAACCAAAGGCACAATAATAATAGGCACACCTGAGGGAACAAATAATTTTAAAAACCCAAAACCATGCTTAAAAAAACCATAGATAACAACAGTTAATATGACCAGCATTGCTAAAGCAAACGTTATCGCAATCTGTGAAGTCACCGTATAAAAATATGGAAACAGACCAATAAAATTAGCCACTAAAATGAAAATGAACAATGAAAACACAAGAGGGAAAAACCGCATACCTTGTGAACCGGCAGAATCACGCAATGTATTTGCAACAAATTCATAAGCAATTTCTGAAATAGATTGCATACGTGTCGGCACAAGCCCACGGCTTGAAGATGATGCAAACAAGAATATTGCAGATAAAACGACAGTCAGAACCAAAAACAAAGAAACATTGGTAAATGACAAATCCGTATTTCCCAAAGGAATATTAATCAGTCGAGAAACTTCAAACTGATGAATAGGATCTGGAGCGCCTGTAGCCACATTAACCTCATTTAATGAGGGTTATCACCCGTTTTATCAGGGTTATCACCCATTTTATCTTGGCGCGAGGCGCCACGTTGTCCGATTTGGCTGGGGGGAACATACCCCACAGACCGCAAAATATTTAACACACCAGCGGCAAAACCAAGGAATAAAAAAATAATTAATCCCCAAGGTGATGTCCCAACCAGTTGGTCAAAGCCTAAACCAAGAACCACACCAACAATGACGCCTGCCAAAAACTCACTTGACAGTTTGATTGCTTGTGCCGTTCCCTTTGACGGCAAATCCTCATTTTTCATTGGTTCTGGTTGATTAAGTACACCCTTACGCTCTAATTCGACTTCTAAATTACGGCGTCGGCGATCCAGATCCAAAGATTGAAGATTTCCTTCCTGTTTTTCTGACAACGCTTCCAGCTTATCAGGCGTATCACCTTTTGCCATTATCGGCCTCATCATCAAACAAAAAAGTCAAGGTCTAACCTTTAAAGTCGCGCGCAACATATTGTTACCTGAACCATTCGTCAAGAGAGCAAAACAGTCAGAATGAGAAGAATCATCTTCAAAAGAGGAAAAATAAATTCTATCTGATAAAATTACTCATTTTTAGCTACGTTAAATAGACTATTTAACGATAAGAATGTTCAAATCTGGGAATCTTATTGCGCCTTGGGGTTCTAACGATTAACTCCAACCACCATTTTTGGTACGGTAAAAAATATGAAGTCCTATTTTTTCAACTTTATCCATTGACTTTGCCCACCGAGGACGCACATAAGTTGCATGATAGTGCGTCGAAGAACCCACATCAGCAAGCCAAATTTGGCCTGCCGTCACTGCTTTTGATACTTGTTGTGCAATCACCCAATTCTGCTTTTCGGTGATTCTGTGTTTTTTACCATCACACGCAAAAGAAAACTGGCATTTATTTCTCCAATTAATGTTTTGATAGACAACACCACAAATTGAACCAGGATATGCTGGATTGCGTACACGATTAAGAACCACTTGTGCAACAGCAACTTGTCCTTTGACTGATTCTCCGCGTGCTTCAAAATAGACTGCTTCTGCCAAACATTTTTGTTCTTTTGGCGAAAAGGCTGCTGCTGGCAACAAAGTTGCAGCCCATTCATGGTCTTTTTTACCAATAGGGGGAATAAAACGACCGTCATTTTTATCTTTTAAAACACTATCAAAAGGTGTCGAATCAATTTTTGCATTTTGTGGTGCATATCCTAAAGCCAAAATATCGGCTTGATCATTGGTAACAAGTGAAGCAAGAACTTTTGGAATGGGTAATGTGGGATTTGATTTTTTACTGAGACGAAGAGGTGCTCTTGCAATATCGATTGGTTTTGTGTCATTTGTCGATTTTCTCAGTTGTGCAAATGTCTTATGAAAATTTGACAATGGACTCATCTGAATAGAAACTCTAGGCGTTTCGATCTTTGAAAGATCTGGTAAGGCATTGTCTTCACGCTTATTAAGACCATCTGACTTTTCTGCGCGACGTACACGATCAACATCTGGATTTGGATCAGCTATACCAAGTTTTTGTTCTGTTATCTCGCCTGTTACAGGAAGAGCTTTATAACGATGTGTGAGGATTATTGAACCTGTAACAATAGGATCAACACCTTTTGGCACTTTATCGACATTGGGGGTCTGACTGCGGCTAAGCACTGAAACGCCAACATTTATCGGTTCTAAAATATCGGCATTTTGTAAAGTTGTTGCTGCACATATTGCCATTCCAAAGCCAAGTATTGTTGGTAATAAATAAAATTTGCGACGTTTTTGTTTTAAAATAGCAGGAGCACTATAAAACCGTCCTTCAGGAAGATAATAAGAAGACGCAATGCAAAACTTCTCGCTTCTTGTTTCTTTGCCATCGTGACGACGCAAAGGAGATTTCAACGATATTCTAGGCACCACACGACTCCAACGCACTTTACGCTTACGCACAATTTCAAACAATTTTTATGTGAGAATCAAAATGGCGGATTAACCTTTATTTATGGTTAACAAAAAGAGCCTTATTCGTTGATATTATTGATTAATTTTTTATTAAAATGTAGTAATAGTTAATCGAAAAACTGTGGTTTTCTAGGAAAAAGAAACAAATACGCTCAACAGTATTAACTATTGAGCGGTATAACAGAATAAAATTTAGCGTTTTTTTGCACGCCCGGCAAAAGGATTATCTGATGTACGCATCGATAAACGAATAGGTACGCCTGGCATATCAAAACGATCTCGTAAGGCATTTGTCAAATATCTTAAATAAGACTGTGGCATCGCATCAGGACGTGATCCAGAAATAACAAATCCAGGGGGTCTGGTTTTCACCTGTGTCATATATTTTATTTTTAAACGCCTCCCTGATACAGCAGGTGGTGGATGACGACCAACCGCGCCTTCTAACCAGCGGTTTAATTTTCCTGTTGAAATACGACGGTTCCAAACCTTATGCACATTTTCGATATTTTCCATTAAGCGATCAATGCCTTGTCCGTGTTCTCCAGACAAAGGAAGAGCTCTTAAACCGCGCACTTGCGGTAAAAGCCGCGCGCATTTTTCATGTAAATCTATAAGTGTCTGCTGACGATCTTCAATCAAATCCCATTTATTAAAGGCAATGATTGGTGCACGTCCTTCTCGAATAACCAAATCCGCAATTTGCAAATCTTGCTTTTCAAAAGGTATAGTCGCATCAAACACGATAATCACTACTTCGGCAAACCGAATGGCTCGCAATGTATCGGCAACGGAAAGCTTTTCAAGTTTACCTTGCACTTTGGCTTTACGTCGCAAGCCAGCAGTATCAAAAAGTTTGACTTTGCGGCCTCGCCATTCCCAGTCAACCGAAATCGAATCGCGGGTAACACCTGCTTCTGGCCCAGTCAAAAGGCGATCTTGTCCAACCATAGTATTGATAAGAGTGGATTTACCCACATTAGGGCGCCCTGCAATGGCTATGCGAATTGGCTTGGTATTATCATAAGCTGGCTCTTCAGCTTCAGGATCATCAATATCATCACCAATCGATGGTGGCTGAATACGAATGCGCTCTTCTTCCAATTCTTTTTCAAAAGCTTTGTCTTCCCCTACAGCCTCAACAATCGCATCACGCAAATCAGACATACCTAAACCATGCTCAGCTGATATCGGGCATGGCTCACCAAGACCTAAAGACCACGCGTCATAAAATCCTGCTGTTGCCTCTTTTGCTTCTGCTTTATTGGCAACAAGAATAATCGGTTTTCCAGATTTGCGTACAAGAGAAGCAAAATTTAAATCATTCGGCGTCATACCGCTTTTGGCATCTAAGACAAATAAAATAAGATCTGCCTCTTCTATTGCCATTTTTGTTTGAGTGCGCATACGCCCTTCAAGGCTATGATCATCTGCATCTTCAAGCCCAGCTGTATCAATGACATCAAATCGCAAATCCTGCAAACGGGCAGAATGCATGCGTCGATCGCGCGTAACACCCGGCGTATCATCAACCAAAGCCAAACGTTGTCCAACCAAACGGTTAAACAATGTTGACTTACCGACATTTGGACGCCCGATAATTGCAACGGTTAAACTCATTTCTTAACCTTTAACAGCTTTGCCCGCACTATAAATCATATCTAACATCATTTGAGCGCGTTCGGTTGTTTTTATGCCAGCCAGTTTTTCATCAACAATCTTTTTGAAATAATAAACAGCCACGTCATATTTTTCAGCCTTATAGGCTGCCAATCCCAACGCCTCACGAGCAGACATACGCATTGGATCAATGTCCGTTGCCAAATCTTTGACACGTTTTTCCACATCTTCAAATTGACCATAATCTACAAGAATGAAAGCTGCTCGAATTTTGGCGACTTTTTGAAGCAATTCAGGTGCTTTTTTATCGTTGCTTACGCTATCAAATGCGTCAACGGCTTGTGCATTTTTACCATTTTCCATAAAAATTGTAGCTTTACGCAATTGCGCAAGATAAGGATAGCCACCAAAATCAGACTGCTCAACAGTATTTAACTGCTTTAAAGCATCATCAAAATTATTTTGTTCAATATTATTAAAACTTGCCAGAAAAGTATCACCAATCGTGTTTGCCTTACCAGCTTGCCAATAATTATAGACCTGATGAATAGCAGTTCCCACGACAAGAAGAAATGCCGCTCCAATTAAAAATGGGCCAAAACGCGACCAAAGTGCCTTTAGGCGATCTTGACGGATTTCTTCATTTACTTCTCGAAAAAAACTATCGTCTGACATCAATCTTTCCTAATTTTGTTTTGTGCATTTACGCATTTTTTATCAAAGATGGTAGTCCTAATTATAAAAAGGACGAAAATAATTTCATTAGGATTTTAATGAAAGTGCGTATTTTATTTATCTTAAACTTTATTCTTAACGGTCCACACGATCTTTCTGATCATTTAATTGCGCACGAACAGCATCTAATATTTTCTTTTTTCGAAAAGCAATAAGTCTTTTTTTGCGTGTTTTAGTTTTATAAAAACGCGCTAAGATATTTTCTGCCATTTCAAGATCAATAACACATTCACGCCAACTAAGAGACACCTCCTCACGTACTGAACGATCGGGCATAATAAATTCCTCCCCCTCTTTAGCATCTCCTGACAAATAACGACAATTCGATGCCACCAATTTTATTGCATCCCCAAACCATTCAGGTGGTGCATCACGATGTTTACGCAAAGCATTGTGAATTGCTTCACATAAAAGAAGCGAAGAGGCATAAAGTCGAATAGCTGATTGGTCATAACGGGCAGCCAACGTGCCGACCTCTCGCGAAAAAAGCCTTCCACGGACTGTCCAACGTGTATTGGTACGTGCCTCATCAATGGTCGCAATCAGCGCAACCAATGCGATATGTGTTCGTCCACAACTTTTAAGTGCTTGTCGTGCAATCAATATATCATTTTTATCAAGAGCATTATTCGTAAGGGTGTAATTTAAAGTGAGTTCTTTAAAAAAACGTTCAACCGACTGCCCAAGTGTTTTAAGTTGATCCGGCGTAAAAAGAATTTGACTAAAAATTAATCCAATCGAAGTCCCAACAGCGACATCAATCACACGTGTCCAACCTGCAACTTCTGCACCAAGAGCAAAAACCATAACCGCAGAAAGACCCGCCTGAATAATAATGGCAGGTATAACGGCATAGGCAGAAGCGATTGTAAGCCCCGCAAAACCGACTAGAGCAATCCGTATTTCTGTTGGCATGGGTGGCAAAAGAAGTGTCAGTTCACCAACAACCACGCCTGTCAACACACCAACCAAAACATAAATGGCTTGACGACCATGACTAGGCAAACCCGGTGCCAAACAAATCATAGCAGTCATAGCTGCATAAATTGGATTAGGATGACCTAAAATTTGCGCTGAGACAAACCAAGCCAAACCAGATGCCATACCAGCACCTAGCGCATCTTTCCAGCTTGCTTTTACTTGGTTTTGGGCCTGTATAAATTTGATTTTAATCAATTTAAAACGCGTCATTGCAATGGCCAAACCCACATCAGCATTGGCACAGATACAAGTGCTATTAAAACAGCCAGAGGCGCACCTAATCGAGGATAATCACTAAAACGATATCCTCCTGGCCCCATAACCAACATATTGCATTGATGCCCTATGGGGGTAAGAAAATCACATCCAGCACCAATTGCCACAGCCATAAGAAAGGCTTCTGGCTTATAATGAAGCGAGGCAGCAAAACTGGAAGCTATGGGAGCCATCACCATCACTGTAGCAGCATTATTCAAAAAAGGTGTCACAAGCATAGCCGCAACAAGAATAACCGCTAATGCACCCGATGGTGGAAGTGCGCTTGCAAACATGCTTAACCAATGACCAATAAGATCTGTGCATCCTGTTTTTTCTAAAGCTTCACTGACAGGTATAAGTGCGGCTAACATCACCAATATCTTCCCATCAAGGGCTTTATAAACATCGCGTCCTGGAATAACACGAAAGACAACCATAGCAACAGCTGCTGCAAAAAAGGCCAAAGCAACGGGAATGATTTGCAAAGCCGTTGTAATAATAGCAATGAACAAAATAACAAGCGGCACCAAACCACGACGCAAATTACCAAACATAATATTTCGCTTGGCCAAAGGCAGGCATTTTAATTCACGCAATAAATTTGGGATCACATCATCCCGCCCTTGTAAAACAATAACATCACCAAGACGAAAAACAATATCACCAAGGCGTGCCCGCACTCTTTCATGTTGGCGGCTAAGGGCTAACAGATTTACATCATAACGATCAAACAAAGACAGTCTTTTTGCACTAATACCAATAAGCGGTGAATTATCTGTAATGACAGCTTCAACAGTTTCTATCTGACTGTCTTTATCACCACTTGGGACATCTCGACCTGTTGTTAACTGCAATCGACCAGAATTCACCACTGCATCTAAAGCAGAATGCGTTCCTTCTAATATCACAATATCATCTTCTGCCAAGATAAAATCAGGAAAAGGAGCGATTAAAAATTTATTACGAATAATCTGGCGCACCATAACACCACCAGCAGATGGTTTAATCAAATCTGAAATAGATTTGCCTACAAGAGGTGAATTGGATGGCAACCGAGCTTCAGACACGTAGTCACGAATTGAAATTTCTTCAACGGAAGCACCATCTTTACGCACTCTTACTGGCAATAGCCATGAAAAAAACACCAGATAGAAAACACCAACAGCAGCAATGGTTGCACCCACAGGTGTAAAGTCAAACATCGTAAAGGATGTTCCAACCAATCTTTCACGCATGGCAGATACCACAACGTTAGGAGAGGTCCCAATCTGGGTCATTAAACCACCAAGAAGGGCACCAAATGCCATGGGCATTAAAAAAACGGATGGCGAAACATTGGATCGGCGTGCAAATTGAAAAGCTATGGGCAACATGATTGCAAGCGCACCGATATTTTTAACAAATGCAGAAAGAATAGTAACTGTTAAAACAAGAAAAGCCAATTGTATACGCACAGACTTCACATCAGGCCAAACGCGTTGAATAATATGCTCCATAATTCCTGATCGGGCAACACCTGCACTGACCAACAAAGCACTCGCAACAATAATGACGATATCATCGCTAAAACCTGAAAAAGCTTCTTTGGGACTGACAATACCGACACTACACGCAAGAAGTAAGGTGCAAACAGCAACAACATCATATCGAAAGCGATCCCAAATAAAGACCGCCATCATAAGGCCAATGATAGAAAAGGCTAAAATTTGATCTGTTGTCATATATAAACGATACCTATGATGTTAGTGCCATCACAAAATGTTACACAATACGCAATTATTTCGTCATCTATTTAACGCGCTTCAAGTTTTACGACAAGAGCTTAGACAACAATCATATTTTTTAAAAAAATTATGAATAAAAGTAAGCATAAAAAGCAACCATATGCTACATTTATATTGTGACAATCGTTTTCACCTTTTTTTAATGAACACCATCCGTCCACTTAGTTTAGATGTATATTTTCTAGAAAATACGCTCAGTTTAGCGCTATTTTCTTGCCTTTTTGCCTATCCGTAAAATTTGGGTAAAATCAGCACTCTCAATAAAGTATTGAAAAAATGAACATCATAATTTTTTAACTAAAATAGTCCTTTAAACTCTATGCGACCATGGTTTTGTCGCCTCGCTATCAAAATCACTCATAAATTTAATATTACGACGAATAAAGATCATAAGATATATAATGGCTGCTTCTAGAACCTGTTATTTGATCATGATAAGGACTGAAAAGAGATCCATTTATTTTAATCTATAGGTTTTCCATGACACAACCACATGAAGAACAAAAAAGACATCGTCTCAATCCACATTAACTCCTCAAATCATCACGTTTTTGCGTGAAGGTTATCATTTATCAGATTTAAAAGCTTGATGGGCTCACCGTTGCAATTGTTGCTCTTCCTTTATCCATTGCGATTGCAATTGCATCAGGCGCATCACCCGTCCAAGGACTTTATACATCAATAAATGGTAGATTTAGTATTGCCCTTCTAGGAGGCAGTCTTTACCAAATTGGTAGTCCAGCTGGTCTTTCATCATTGTTGTCTCGACAACTATTGAGCAAAACGGAATGGATGATTTATCCGTCTTAAACATTTATGATACTTTTTTCACTTCATTTGCAAACATTGATCAAGATACATTTTATAAAACTATTTTTACTTCAATGTTCATGGACAACATGCATTACAAAGTTCATTATCCAAATATAGCAAAACAGGAAACAAGTATTACACATTTATCGTATTCAGAGTTTACTATGCGTCCTATGTTTTTTATTTATATGATTTTTTCAACAATTTCAGATGGTCATAAAACAAATCAGAAAACAACTGAGGATTCTGAAGACTAAATTAAAGAATAAGCAGATAAATTTTTAGATATTTTATTAGCAATAGGAAAATTTAGCTATGAAACCTCTAAAGTTAAAACTTAAATCAATACGTATATTAAAGTAAGCAATAAGAATGATGCTCCCACATTAGATTCTCATATAAAGCATTTTAAAATTTTCTATAATAATGGCTTAGTTAAGCTATCAATTGATAATTTGATCAAAAATGTGAATGCTCTGAAAAACAGATCTTATAATAAAGATTTTGTTGTGAGCGACTAAGAAAACATCAAATTTAAGTAAGCTTCTTATGGATATGAAAGGTTTTAAAATACCTGCATTTATGCATGGAGTATATATAAATATAATCATAATGATCTATATTCTCAAAATTTGACATATTTTTTGATACAAAATTAAATTAATCCAAAGAAGAGATTAATTTGCTTTATTTTGATTTTATCATCAATGATGTCAATCAATTCAAAGCACATATACGCCTATCAAATATCAAAATATTTTTAACCTTGATAATCCTGTAGCTGTTAGTGTTGCCGTTTTAGCAACACATTTTAACGATTTAAATCTTTTTAATGATTTTGATAACATAAGAAGTCGATTGAATGATTCTCGTTAAGAGCTTTCACACGAAAGATATGAAACATTTTTTAAGGATTTTGTTAAAGTATATCAAACCTATCCACAAAACATGATGGATTTAGCATATCAACAAGGGCTAAATGAAAACCAGACTGTTTTCAAAATGATAAAAAATAGAAAAGACATATTTAAAAACTATCAAGAAAATGGCGTTAAACATACGTTTCATTTGAAAGAACATTCAGATAAGGGTATGGCTATCACCAATTTAAGTATATTAAATTATAGTCCTTTGACATTTGGAAAAAAATGGATTTAGACTTAAATTTAGAATAATAAGACAGGAATGATTATGGCAAATTTCTCAGCTTGGCTGAAAACGACGATAAAACGTATGCTACTTTATATCGTTGGAATTATTATAATTTTATCCATTCTATTGGTCGGTGGATTCTATATAGCTAAGCCTCATTTAGAAAGTTTTGTCGCCAGTGAAATGACCAAGAGAGGCGTAAAAGCGGATAGCTCAAAAATTTCACTTTTTGGAAACGTTTCTCTTACTAATGTTCGCTTACCTGTTCCAGATGATATTGATCTAAAAATTGGCGCATTATCAGGACGCCCACCGATTGCCTTTTTACCGGGATCATTTACGCTTTATGACATTGAGCTACAACGCGACAATATTCGCCTGCAAATTCCTCAAATTAGTATAAGCGGTGTTTCTTTGCATGATAAAGATAGCTCAATCAATGCAAAAATATTGCAAACCCTTCATCGCGTGAGCATTTCATCTGTTAATGCACCGACTATGCTTTTATCTGTTACCACACCAAATGGCACTCTAGAAAATCTTGATATTAAAGGTTTCTGGATTTCTGGTTTTAAAAATGGCACTATTGGTTCAATTGGTTTGACCTCTATGAATACCAATATTGGGCTTGCATCACTAACCTCTGACATCAATAATCCTATGCGTTTTGTCGGTAAAAGTGACGCAATGCGTGCACAAAATATTGATATAGCTTATGCATATTCTATTTTGACCCAAAGCACATCAACAGCTGAAGAAGGTAAAACTTTAATTGGTCCTGTTGCTTTAACGAATCTAGACATAGATATTTTTGATGGAACGCAAAATAATCTTCATCTTATTATGGGTCAATTTAATACCGATGGTTTAAAAATGCGTCCTATGAATATTGTTGCCGAGAACGTTTTTAAAACTTATCTGGACGCTAAAAAATCAGGAAATGAAGAGGCGAAAAAAGCACAAAAAAACATTCTTATCCATGCTTTGATCAATTCAATTACATCCATTGATGCGCGCATTGAAAACAGCCAAATTGAAACAACAAAACTAAAAGCCGCATTAAAGGCTTTTCAACTTAAACCAAACAATTGGAACCAGCCTATTCCTGAAAGCTTATTGCTTTCTATCGATGGCTTTTCACTTGATACAAACCAATTGCCGCCAAAAGATGCTGAATTGTTTCAGAACTTAGGCTTAGAAACCATTAATCTGTCTGGTAAGTTGGACTTTTCTTATCATTCAAACAATAAAAGATTATCACTCAATAGCTTATCTTTTGATGCACCCGGAATTGGCTCAGGAGATATGACAGCAACAGTTGTTGATGTGGAACCCAATGTTTTCTCCGGAAATAAAGAGGACGCGCTTATGGCTGCTGCAAATATTGGTGTGACGGCCATTGATATGCGTTATTCGGACTTTGGTTTTATCGATAAATTTCTTACCTATTTGTCTCAAAGTTTAGACGATGATGAACATAACCTTAAAAAAGAACTTTATGAAGATTTCTATATTGCCATGACAAGAACACCACTTATGATTTTAAAAGATCATGATGAGGCAGAAAAAATCTCAAAAGAGTTTGGAAAATTTGCTCAAAATCCGGGAACTTTAAAAATATCCATGCGTGCCAAAGATAATAAGGGCTTAACTTCTGAAGATTTAGAACAAATTCTTGATGGCACGCTTTCTGATGCGATGAATAAAATTGATTTAAATGTGGAAGCGCAATAAACACATGAAAAAGTTAAAATTTCAAATCATTTTATAATTGAAGAGATCACTTTGAAATCTGATGTCATCCATCTTTGTTTAAAAGAAACCCTTTTATCTTTCAAAGTAAAGCCTTCTTAATAAAACTGGTGGAAATTTCTGTTTTAGTTGATTTTTTAATCTTTTTTTTGTTATAAGCTGCTTTGGGTGTTTGGCAAATCCATGTCAAACAGGCTTATCAGTTGGTCGGGCCGCCAACTTATGGAGCTTATTATGCCTGATTTTTTACATAATCGAACACCGCATTTTGGCGTACGTTTTACGCAGAAACTTGTAAATTTTTTGAAACAATTAATGCATATTGAAGCCATGGGGGGCGCTGTTTTAATTCTTGCAGCCATCGCTGCATTGATTATGGCAAATTCATCTTATGCTGAATTTTACACAAAATTTTTGAATTTACCATTTGGTATTGAAATAGGATCATTTTCCTTTTCAAAAGATGTCCATTTTTGGGTAAATGATGGTCTTATGACACTTTTTTTCCTTGTTGCAGGTATGGAAATCCGCCATGAAATACATCAAGGTGCTTTATCAAATATAAAACAGGCAACTTTACCGATCATTGCAGCAATTGGTGGTGTTTGTGTGCCAGCACTCATTTATATATTTTTTAATTATGATATTGAGCGTTCACATGGATGGGCTGTTCCTACGGCAACAGATATCGCCTTTGCTGTTGGTATCTTGGCACTGCTTGGAAAATCTGTTCCGACAAATTTACGTGTGATCTTGCTGTCGTTAGCAATCATTGACGATATTATCGCCGTTCTTATTATTGCCATTTTTTATTCTTCTGGACTTGATCCCTATGGTTTTGCAATCGCAATTTTTGGCATTGTCTTTGTTTTTCTTTTCCAATGGATTGGGCTCGCTTCTGCTTGGTTTTATTGTGTTCCTGCGATAATTATTTGGTGGGGATTAATGGTTTTAGGTATACACCCTTCTCTTGCAGGGGTTATTCTTGGCATGTTGACACCTGTAATATCAGCTCACAATACGCAGTCTCCCCTTACGCGTATGAGCGAGGCGGTGACTATTTTGCAAGATAAAAAGAAAAGACAAGACGCTCATCATGTTGATGAGGCTTTAAATAGTCTAAAAACCGCACAAAGGGATGCATGCGCACCTATAAATCGTGTGCAAAAATCTTTACATCCTTGGGTTTCTTTTTTAATTATGCCGTTATTTGCCTTTGCGAATGCAGGTGTCAGTTTTTCTGGTTTTGATTTTAATGCTCATGGTGCATCATGGATTGTTTTTGGTGTCGCACTTGGTTTATTTGTTGGAAAGCCGATAGGTATATTATTGGCAAGTTTTATGGCAATTAAAAGTGGATTATGCCGTCTACCTCCACATGTAAATTGGTCAGGACTTTTACTTGCAGGTTTTCTCGCCGGTATTGGTTTTACAATGGCTATCTTTGTTTCCATGCTTGCTTTTAGCGATATTCACCAACTTAATGCTGCAAAAATTGGTGTTTTAAGTGGTTCTGGATTGTCGGCAATTGTTGCGCTTATTTACGGGCGTCTTTATTTGCGTCGCTTAAACAAATAAATTACGATGTCTTTTAATACTGTCATCTATCGTCTTTGAAAAACTTACAAAATAATGCTCTGTCTGATGACAAATTATCAGACAGAGTTATCTTTAAATTGCGTTTTGTTGATATCCTATAAAAGACAAAAATTTGATTGTTTTTATATAAGACACAAATTTTTAATAGATTTTTATCAAGATGATGATCATGTTCTTTCAAAACACATCACTGAAACGCTTAAATCGATTAAATCGCAATCCCATAAATGAAAACAAGCAAGATGAAAGCGTTTGAAAAGTATAACACCGCAAACAACAATAATTATTGCTGAATGCGGTGCTTATTTTATTATTGGCTTATTTTTTGCTGTGCCCCTCATCAAACAAAGCACTTGATTATTTTATCTTAAAAAAATATCCATAACCAAAAAAGGCTTTTACTAACCTACAATGTTTTGTCATTAGACTTTTTTCAAGACTAAAAATCCCAATCATCATCTTCTGTCGCCACGGCTTTACCGATGACATAAGAAGATCCAGAACCAGAAAAAAAGTCATGATTTTCATCAGAATTAGGGGAAAGCGCGGATAAAATTGCAGGATCAACCTGACATATTTCTGGTGCAAATAAGGGTTCAAAACCCAAATTTGCTAAGGCTTTATTGCCGTTATAATTTAAAAACATTTTGACATCTTCGCTCAAACCAATCTCATCATAAAGCTGTTCAGTATATTTGCATTCAATTTCATAAAGATCTAACAACATTGAATAGGCGAAATCCTTAATCTCTCTTTTTTTATCTTCCGAAAGCGCATTATAAGATAATTGAAATTTATAGCCGATATAATAACCATGAACGGCTTCATCACGGATAATGAGACGAATGAGATCTGCTGTATTGGTTAATTTTGCGCGACTAGACCAATACATAGGAAGATAAAAGCCAGAATAAAATAAAAATCCTTCCAAAAAGACCGAAGCGACTTTCTTTTTAAAAGGATCATCTCCATGATAATAGCGCATAACCGTGGTGGCTTTTTTTTGCAAAAGTTCATTATCGATCGACCATCGATACGCCGCATCAACATCGCGCGTTAAGCATAATGTAGAAAATATTGAAGAATAAGAGCGTGCATGAACTGCTTCCATAAAAGCAATATTGGTTAAAACAGCTTCTTCATGTTGTGTCAAAACATCACTCAGCAAAGAGATCGCTCCGACACTATTTTGCACCGTATCAAGCAATGTCAGTCCTGTAAAAACCCTTATTGTTAACTGTTGTTCTTTTTCTGTTAAAGTTTGCCAGGAAGGTATATCATTGGAGAGAGGAATTTTTTCAGGTAACCAAAAATTACCTGTCAGCCGGTTCCAAACCTCCAAATCTTTTTCATCGTCAATACGGTTCCAATTAATTGCAAGTACAGCATTTTTTGTTTCACGATTTGGCATAATTTCACACCTTATAAACTGCACGAAACGCAAGTTTCAATTTCTGTTCCGCTTAATGCCATTTGGCGTAATCGGATATAATAGATCGTTTTAATCCCTTTTTTCCAAGCGTAAATCTGAGCGCGATTAATATCGCGCGTTGTGGCTGTATCAGGAAAAAAAAGCGTCAAAGAAAGGCCTTGATCAACATGTTGACTGGCCGCTGCATAAGTATCAATAATTTTTTCTGCCCCTATTTCATAAGCATCTTGATAATAGGCAAGATTATCATTGCTCATATAAGGCGCAGGATAATAGAGCCGTCCAATTTTGCCTTCTTTACGAATTTCAATTTTTGCGGCAATAGGATGAATTGAGGATGTTGCATGATTAATGTAGGATATAGAACCAGTCGGCGGTACTGCCTGTAAATTGCGGTTATATAGCCCAAATTTTTGAACCGATTGTTTAAGTTCTTCCCAATCAGCCAAAGTGGGAAGTATAATGCCTTTATCTGCAAAAAGCTTTTCAACGACAACGGTTTGTGGTCTCCATTTTTGCGTAAGATATTTTTCAAAAAAACGACCATCCGCATAAGTGGATTTTTCAAAACCAGCAAACGTTTCACCACGTTCTTTCGCTAGCGTATTTGAACTGCGTAATGCGTGAAAAAGAACTGTATAAAAATACATATTGGTAAAATCAATGGCTTCGAGAGAGCCGTAAAAAATATGTTCCCGCGCAAGAAAACCATGCAAATTCATTTGTCCTAATCCAATAGCATGGCTTTCTTTATTCCCTTTTGCTACAGTTGGAACGCTGGCAATATTGCTCATATCAGAAACTGCCGTTAAGGCACGAATGGCAGTCTCAATCGTTTGTCCAAAATCATCTGAATCCATTGTTTTTGCAATATTCAGAGATCCCAAGTTACAAGAAATATCCGACCCCATATGTGCATAACTGAGATCTTCATTCATCATGCTTGCTTCGTTCACCTGAAGAATTTCAGAACATAAATTGCTCATTGTAATACGTCCAAAAATCGGATTTTCACGATTAACCGTATCTTCAAACATAATATAGGGATAACCAGATTCAAATTGAATTTCGGCAAGGATTTGAAAAAAATCCCGTGCTTTTATTTTACTTTTACGAATACGCGCATCATTCACAAATTCCCGATAATGCTCACTTATTGCAATATCACCAAAAGGTTTTCCCATAATGCGTTCTACATCATAAGGAGAAAATAAATACATATCCTCATTATTTTTGGCCAACTCAAAAGTAATATCAGGAATAACAACACCCAGTGACAAGGTTTTAATACGGATTTTTTCGTCAGCATTTTCGCGTTTTGTATCCAAAAAACGCATAATATCAGGATGATGTGCATGCAAATACACCGCCCCTGCCCCTTGGCGCGCTCCAAGCTGATTAGCATAGGAAAATGCATCTTCAAGCATTTTCATTACAGGTACCACACCAGATGACTGATTTTCAATATGCTTAATCGGAGCCCCCACTTCACGCAAATTCGAAAGACTAAGTGCGACCCCTCCACCGCGTTTAGATAATTGAAGCGCAGAATTCACAACGCGACCGATAGATTCCATGGAGTCTTCAACGCGCAATAAAAAACACGAAACAAATTCTCCGCGCTGCTTTTTACCAGCATTTAAAAAAGTTGGTGTTGCAGGTTGAAAACGCCCTGTCATCATCTCATCGACCATTTTACGCGCAAAATCTTTTTCGCCCTGCGCAAGGGTCAATGCAACCAAACACACACGATCTTCATAGCGTTCTAAATAACGCTTTCCATCAAAGGTTTTCAGAGTATAGCTCGTGTAATATTTAAACGCACCAAGAAAAGTAGGAAAGCGAAATTTATAAGCATAAGCACGCTTAAAAAGACTTTTTAAAAAGGCAAAATCATAAAGATCAAGAATGGATTTATCGTAATAATTTTCATCGACCAAATAATCCAATTTTTCTTTTAAACTATGAAAAAAAACCGTATTTTGATTGACATGTTGCAAAAAAAATTGTCGTGCTGCACGTTTATCTTCGTCAAATTGAATTTTGCCATCACAATCATAAAGATTAAGCATTGCATTCAATGAATAATAATTGTATTCATTCGTTTTGGTGAATGAGGTGTCATCCGTTCTTTCCAATTCCTGTGTCATTTTCGGTTCCATAAATATCTCAATCCATTTTTAACACGCCGAACATCCTCATTCGTGCCGCGCAATTCAAAACGATAAAGGCAAGGAACAGAGCATTTTTGTGCAATGATTTTTCCTGCCAAACCATATGTCCAGCCAAAACTGCGGTTTCCACCTGCAATCACACCTAACAAATGCGAGCGACTTTGCTGTTCATTTAAAAATTGAATAATCCTTTTTGGCACAGCACCTTGTCCTTCTGCGCCAGCATAAGTTGGCACAATAAGCACAAAAGGTTCAAAGACCTGATCGTTCGGAAGACCTTTATTCAAACGTATGGTACGACACCCTAATTGTTCAACAAAATGATGGGTATTGCCTGTTGCGCTTGAATAATAATAAATTAATGGCATTCATTAAGACCATTAATCATATCTGGCCGAAAACCTGCCCAATGCTTTTTTTCTGCAACAACGACAGGAACTTGACGATAGCCAAGACTTTGAACATAACAAAAGGCAGCCATATCTACTGAAATATCAATAATTTGATAGGAAATCCCCTTATTATCCAATGCCTGATATGTTGCATTACATTGAACACAATCTGGTTTACTATAAACAGTGATAGCCATAATTATTCTCCTATAAATAAAAAAAATTTTGCAAACATGACTCTTTTGATGATGTGACAAAACATGCCACATTCTGTCGGATGTCATGACGCTTTAAGATAAGATGTAAGTAAACGCGAGTAACTGAACGAAACGCAACATTACGCAATTATGAGTTGTCTAATTCCTGCATTCGTTTCAAATTCCTGCTTTAAATGACAAATATAGGTTTAATTTTAAATTTTTTGCACCTTCTTCATCTCTGACAAGGTGCCATAGCAAATATGTCTGGATAACACCCAAACAATGAGCCACACTGGAACACCCCGTCCATTGACAATTACGCCTAACAAAATTGATTTAAGGCAGGTCTCCTGGCTCATAGTTTATTATGATGATCACCTTCCCAAAGATAAAACTTCAGTGGTATTTGATCACCACAAACCATTTACAGTTGCGGGGGCAGCTTTGGCTTTAATAGACATTTTTATCAGTGATAATATCCACCTTAATAAGATAAATATCTTTTAAAAATGTATACTATTCCAAATTCCCTCTTCGTTTTCAATCCTTACGAATCAAAAAACCCTAAATACTATATGTAGTATCTATTGAGCATATATTCTTCCTAATAATCAATAGGTAGATTTTTAAAAAATAAGAATTTTATAAAATTTAAAAAAAATGATTTTTTTTCAAGTTCTTAGAATATAAAAAAAATGTATATTATACTTCTCACAAAAAACCCTTTTGCAAAGATAGTTTGCGCCTTTTCAAATTGACATACAGACCGATTAGGCAAATTGACGCATAAGGTAGTCTTTTCTTTTTTTTGCGCTAAATATGACATAGGAATGAGACAAAGGTGTTTTTTTATTTAAAACAAAAATTACTTTTCAGCCAGCTATTATGAAATCAGAATTCAAACATAAAGACCGTGATATGCATAAGAAAGAAGATGAAAAATTTAAAGAAAAAACAAAATAGACTCTTTAAACATAATGGAAAAGTTCTGAACATTTTGTCTCTTTTGTATATATTGAGCCTACACATACAATCACAAAAAATAATAAAAAATGAGGTTTCACTATGTTTGGTTTAACAGCTTTGGAACTGGCACGTATTCAATTTGGCTTTACAATATCGTTTCATATTATTTTTCCTGCCATAACAATTGGATTGGCCAGCTATCTGGTTGTTCTTGAAGGCATGTGGCTTTGGAAAAAACAAACCATATATCGTGATTTATATCATTTTTGGGTCAACATTTTTGCTGTCAATTTTGCAATGGGTGTCGTATCGGGCATTGTTATGGCCTATCAATTTGGAACCAATTGGAGTTATTATTCATCTTTTGCAGGATCAATAACAGGTACGCTTCTTGCCTATGAAGTTCTCACTGCTTTTTTTCTTGAGGCTGGTTTTCTAGGCGTAATGTTGCTTGGCTGGAATAAAGTCGGGCCTGGACTGCATTTTTTTTCTACTATTATGGTGGCGCTTGGGACATTAATTTCAGCGACTTGGATACTCGCATCAAATAGTTGGATGCAAACACCGCAAGGATATGAAATTATCAATAATGTTGTTGTTCCAACAGATTGGTTAAAGGTTATATTCAATCCTTCATTTCCTTATCGACTTGCGCATATGACAGTTGCCGCTTTTTTGGCAACATCACTTTTTGTCGCGGCATCTGGTGCATGGCACCTTTTAAAAAACAATGACACGCCGCTTGTTCGAAAAATGTTGTCAATGGCTTTATGGATGGTTTTAATCACAGCACCATTACAACTTTTTATTGGCGATCAGCATGGTCTTAATACGCTTGAACATCAACCTGCCAAAATTGCTGCAATGGAAGGACATTGGCGTAATGAAGCAGATAAAGGTGTACCGCTCATTCTTTTTGGTTTGCCAGACATGAAAAAAGAAGAAACAAAGTATAAAATTGAAATTCCTCGCCTTGGGGGGCTTATCTTAACCCACAGTCTTGATGGTCAATACAAAGGTTTAAGCGAATTCCCTACAGAAGATCGCCCTAATTCAACGGTTGTTTTCTGGTCATTTCGCATTATGGTTGGTCTTGGTATGTTAATGATTTTAACAGGTTTTTGGGGACTATGGCGCAGATGGCGCGGTCATCTTTACCAAAAAGGATGGTTTTTACGCTTCACAAGCCTGATGGGGTCTTCAGGGTTGATTGCCATTCTCGCAGGATGGTACACAACAGAGATTGGACGCCAACCATGGGTCGTTTATGAAGTCATGCGGACAAGTGAAGCTGTTTCCGATCATTCAGCAATCACTTTATCATTCTCATTAATTGGTTTTATTGTTGTCTATTTTGCTGTTTTTGGAATTGGTGTCCGCTATATGCTAAAACTGATTGCTAAAGGCCCGCAATCCCATGAGGGGGACCTATCAACGATAAATCCAGAACAAGTGCAGCGTCCTGCCAGACCAATGTCTGTTGCCCCTGATAAAATCAATGACTAAGTGAGCAAGAGGAAAGAAAATGGGTATTGATCTTCCTATCATATGGACCGTCATTATAGGCTTTGGCCTCATGATGTATGTTATTATGGATGGTTTTGACTTAGGCATTGGTCTTGTCTTGCCTTTTGTTAAAAACCGCGAAGAACGTGATCTAATGGTCAACACTGTCGCTCCAATTTGGGACGGAAATGAAACATGGCTTGTTCTCGGTGGAGCTGCGCTTATGGGAGCATTTCCTATGGCTTATGCTGTCATTTTAAGCGCACTTTATATCCCTATTATGATTATGTTAGCGGGACTTATATGGCGTGGCGTCGCTTTTGAATTTCGCTTTAAAGCTGATGATGCCCATAAATCCTTCTGGGATAAAGCATTTATTTGGGGTTCCTATGTTGCTACATTTGCACAAGGGGTGACATTAGGCGCATTTATCAATGGATTTTCTGTAACAGATGGCCATTATAGTGGCAAAATTGGCGATTGGCTCACGCCATTTAGTCTATTTACTGGTTTTGGATTACTGATTGCTTATGCGCTGCTTGGAACCACATGGTTGATTATGAAAACAGAAGGTGATTTGCAAAGTCGTATGCGCTCAATTGGTAAGCCAATCGTTATTATTTTATTAATTGTTATTGCTTTGGTGAGCTTATGGACACCTCTTATCCATCCCGATATTGCTCAGCGTTGGTTTTCAATGCCAAATCTTATTCTTTTTGCTCCTGTTCCTATCTTTGTCATTTTGACGGCATGGCTTTTGGTTCTATTACTTTCAAAAGAATCACAAGCATCACCTTTTATACTTTCGCTATTTTTACTTTTTCTTGGCTATTCAGGCTTAGCTATTAGTATTTTTCCAAATATTATTCCTCCTGATATTTCGATATGGCAAGCGTCCTCCCCGCCTCAAAGCCAAGGCTTTGCTCTTATTGGAGCCTTGATCATCATTCCTTTTATTTTAGTTTATACGTCTTGGTCTTATTGGGTTTTTCGCGGTAAAGTTAAATTGGGTGAAGGATATCACTGATGACAACACAGCATATACCAAAAATAAATTGGTTTAAGCGGATTGGCTGGCTTGTACTGATTTGGGGAGGAAGCATTGGTGCGCTTGCCGTTGTCGCACTTATTTTTCGTGTCATCATGCATTTGATTGGCATGACCAGCTAACATAAAATATGATGTGTTAAAAAAAATAGTAAGCCCTATAGACTATTGACGAAAGAGCAAACTGCGAGGAATTGCATTTAAATCCTTACACTGTTTTTCACAGTGATATCCGTGAGTATGAAAAAGTGAAATCACAGCGTCTTCTTGCCCAAAACCAATTTCAATTGCAATTTTACCATTTTTTTTTAAAAATTTATGACTATCTCTGGCCAATAAACGATAAAAGTCTAAACCATCGACACCACCATCCAATGCACGAAGCGGATCATGATATTTAACTTCTGGTGACAGTTTATCAATATCATCATGAGGAATATAAGGAGGGTTTGAAACGATAAGATCGTATTTTGTATCAATATTTTCAAACCAATTGCTCAAAACTGTCTTAAAACGATCACTCACTTGAGCATTTGTTGCATTATTGAATGCAGTTTCTAAAATATCTTCACGAACATCGACACCCCATACACGGCTTTTTTCAAAATTTGACAAAATAGCAATGGCAATTGCCCCCGTTCCTGTCCCCATATCCAAAATATTAACGATCTGATTGAACTCATTTTGATTTTTTAAATATGTAAGCACCATATCAACGAGCGTCTCTGTATCTGAACGCGGTTCTAATGTTTGAGAAGATAATAAAAAAGGAATGCCATAAAATTCACGCATGCCAATAATACGATAAACTGGCATACCCTTTAATCGCTGTTCAACAGCCTTTTCTAACACATTCATCTGATGAGAAGAAATTGGAAGGTTGGGATTTAAAACGTGATCAATCGGACGTATTTGTGTTGCCCACTCAACCAATAAACGCGCTTCCCTATCAGCCTCATTCCTTGAAATTTTCGTAAGGCTTTTTTTAGTTTTTTGTAAAAGTTCATTTAAAAATGATCCAGTTTCAACCATCATGAATGATCATCACTCATCTCTGATAAAAGTGCTGTTTGATGATCCGAAATCAAAGCATCTACAAATTCATCCAACTCCCCCATCATCACTTTATCCAGCTTGTATAATGTAAGATTAATCCTATGATCACTGACACGCCCTTGCGGATAATTATAAGTGCGAATACGCTCGGAACGATCACCTGAACCCACTTGACTTTTACGCGACTGGGAACGCTCACTTTCGGCCCTTTGCCTTTCCATGTCAAATAAGCGTGCGCGCAAGATTTGCATGGCACGCGCTCTATTTTGATGTTGTGACTTTTCTGCTTGTACAACCATAATGCCTGTTGGAATATGGGTAATGCGCACGGCTGAATCAGTAGTATTGACGTGCTGGCCTCCAGCACCTGATGCACGCATGGTATCAATACGAATATCTTCTTGACGAATATCAATATCAATATCTTCTGCTTCCGGTAAAACAGCAACTGTTGCTGCAGATGTATGAATGCGTCCGCCAGCCTCTGTTTCTGGAACACGCTGAACACGGTGGACACCAGATTCAAATTTTAATTTTGAAAATACCCCTTTTCCAGAAACTGTGGCAATAATTTCCTTATAGCCACCAACATCACCTTCACTTGCTGAAACCATTTCCACTTTCCAGCCATTGGCAGAAGCATAACGCTCATACATACGAAAAAGATCACCCGCAAATAAAGCCGCTTCTGATCCTCCCGTTCCCGCTCGAATTTCCAAAATAGCACTTTTGTCATCTGCGGCATCTTTAGGAAGCAACAGAATTTGAACCTCTTGTTCTAATCGTGAAATATTTTGGCGGATTGTTGGTAATTCTTCCTCGGCAAGAGCGCGCATTTCTTTATCCGTGGACTTATCTTCTAACATAGCCTCGAGATCGAGTACTTCTTGATAAGCAGCATTAAGTGCGCGTATTGGTCCCACAATTGGCTGTAATTCAGCATATTCTGATGCAAGTTTGACATAAAGATCCGCATCAGGACTATTTGTCATTTGACTTTCAATCATCTCAAAACGTTTTTCAACTTGAATCATACGTTCTTGTGGTAGTGCAACCATAATTTTTCTTGCCTATTCTTTATAGATTTTGACAGTAGATCATAAATGAAACTTATAATAACAGCATTGCTATTTTGATAATTGAGCAAACATGACTTGCCAATGAGAATTTATGTATAAAATAAAATATTTAAGTTTAAGCAACAAATCTTTTAGCATTGCTTTCAGAAAATTTTACTGTCTTTTTTTACCGTAAAGTTCTAAGCGGTGATGGACAATATCATATCCCAACGATTTTGCGATTTCTTCTTGTAATTTTTCAATAATATCAGAACGAAATTCAATCACATCGCCGCTATCAATATCAATAAGATGATCATGATGTTGACCACTGACTTGCTCAAAACGCGAAGGCCCGCCATCAAATGCATGACGATGGATTGCACCGCGTTCTTCCAATGCTTTCATCGTACGATAGACAGTGGATAAAGAAATAGAAGCATCTTGTTGATTAGCACGTTGAAATATTTCAAAAGCATTAGGATGATCTAACGTATGAGCAAGTAGATCTAAAATAATGCGCCGTTGTCGCGTAATGCGTAGTCCTGCTTGACGCAACGCATGTTCATAATTTGGTTTGTCATTAATAAGGTCGGTCATAAGTTTAATAGAACTGAAAAGCTATTTTCTTTCAAGTAGGCGAGCAATAATTTTAGCATTTTTACCTTTAAATTTTAAAAGCCTATTCGCATTAATACGTCACAAATATAAAATATTGAAAATTCTATTCTGAATTTAGTCTATCAGAATAGAATTTGAGCATATCATTTATGTGATCATTTTAAACAAATGTACCATGACAATGCTTATATTTTTTGCCCGATCCACATGGGCAGGCTTCATTGCGCCCAATTTTACCCCATGTTTTCGGATTTTTGGGATCACGTTCGGCTTGAGGTACAACAGGATTTTCCATAGTTTGCGCTAAAGTCACATTGTCTCCACCTGTGTCCATTCCTTCAGGATGAGGATGTTCAGCATGCATTTCAGGTAAAGCCTCAGGCTCAGCTTGTTGCTGAACAATTTCAAAGCGTAATAATTTTGATACAACATCGCGACGCAAATTGGTCAATAATGCTTGAAACAACTCAAAAGATTCAGTTTTATACTCATTCAAAGGATCCCGTTGAGCATAACCTCTAAAACTTACGACAGAACGCATATGATCCAAATTCACCAAATGTTCACGCCATAATGTATCAATTGTTTCAAGAAGAATTGCTTTTTGAAAATACGCCATGATTTCAGGGCCATATTTTTCTGCACGCTCACGAACACGCGTATCAATTGCTTGGGTAATACGTTCTAAAATTTGTTCTTCACCAATGCCATCTTCATGCGCCCAGTCGGTCACAGGCAGATCAAGATTAAACATTTCACGCAATTGTTCTGTCAATCCAGATATATCCCATTGTTCCATATAAGAGCCTTTTGGAATATGGGCATCAATGAGATCTTCAATCACCTCTTCACGCATTTCTTTAATGGTTTCAGTTAAGTCTTCCGCATTCATAACTTCCATGCGTTGTTCGAAAATGACCTTACGCTGATCATTCATCACATCATCATATTTAAGGAGATTTTTGCGAATTTCAAAATTGCGTGCTTCAACCTTTGTTTGTGCTTTTTCTAAGGCTTTATTAATCCATGGGTGGATAATCGCCTCATCTTCTTTCAGGCCTAGTTTTTGCAACATGCCATCCATGCGATTTGAACCAAAAATACGCATCAAATCATCTTGTAAAGACAAATAAAATTTTGAACGCCCCGGATCACCTTGGCGGCCAGAACGCCCCCGCAACTGGTTATCTATACGTCGACTTTCATGGCGTTCAGTTGCCAAAACATAAAGACCACCTGCTGCTAATGCTTGTTCTTTAAGCTGTGCTACGTCCTGTTTAATTTTTTGTATTTTTTCTTCACGTTGCAAACCTTCAGGCACATCTTTTAATTCTTCTTGGATGCGCATTTCAACATTACCACCAAGTTGAATATCTGTACCGCGCCCTGCCATATTGGTCGCAATGGTTATAGCACCGGGCACACCAGCTTGAGCAACGATAAAAGCTTCTTGTTCATGATAACGCGCATTCAAAACTTTAAAATTCTTGACACCATCACGACGCAAAGCATCTGCAAGCTGTTCAGACTTCTCAATCGATGTTGTCCCAACAAGTATAGGCTGATTTTTTTCATGCGCTTCACGAATATCACGGACAATAGCACGATATTTTTCTTCAACCGTCCGATAAACTTCATCATCTTCATCAATACGTTTAACCGGCAAGTTGGTTGGAATTTCAATAACATCAAGCCCGTAAATATTTCCAAATTCTTCGGCTTCAGTTGAGGCTGTACCCGTCATGCCAGCAAGTTTATCATACATACGAAAATAATTTTGGAAAGTTATTGAAGCAAGAGTTTGATTTTCTGGTTGAATAGAAACATGCTCTTTTGCTTCCAAAGCTTGATGCAATCCTTCTGAATAACGACGTCCTGGCATCATACGTCCTGTAAATTCATCGATTATCACAATCTCATCATTACGGACAATATAGTCTTTATCTCTTGTAAAAAGCTTATGGGCTTTCAAAGCATTATTGATATGATGAACAATGGCGACATTCTCAATATCATAAAGGCCTTCACCTTTTAAATAACCTGCTTCCGCTAAAAGTTTTTCCACCTTTTCAGTTCCAACTTCAGTGAAGGTTGTGGTTTTTTGCTTTTCATCAAGCTCATAGTCTTCAGGCGTTAAAGGGGGGATAAAAGTATCAATCAGATTATAAAAATCGGTTTTGTCTTCCAATGGACCTGAAATAATTAAAGGCGTACGCGCTTCATCAATTAAAATAGAATCAACTTCATCAACAATGGCATAATGATGCCCACGTTGAACCATTTGACTACGATCAAACGTCATATTATCACGCAAATAATCAAAGCCCAATTCGTTATTGGTTCCATATGTGATATCGCATGCATAGGCTGCTCGGCGTGCATCATTATCCATATCATGAACAATAACACCAGTTGTCAAACCTAAAAAACTATAAATTTTATCCATTGTTTCAGCATCACGGGCAGCCAAATAATCATTGACCGTAACAACATGAACACCTTTTCCTTCAAGGGCATTAAGATAAACTGGCAATGTTGCCATCAAAGTTTTACCTTCACCCGTACGCATTTCAGCAATACCATGATCATTTAAAACCATACCACCGATAAGCTGCACATCAAAAGGACGCATACCATAAACACGTTTTGCAGCCTCACGTACCGTTGCAAAAGCTTCAGGCAACAAAGCATCAACCTTCTCACCTTTTGCCAGTCTTTTCCGAAATTCTTCGGTTTTTTGCTGCAATTGCTCATTTGTTAGTTTTTGAAAGTCTTCTTCCAATGCATTAATTGCAGCCACTTTAGGCTTAAGACTTTTTACACGACGTTCATGAGCCGAACCAAATATTTTGCGAGCAAATCCGCCTAAACTGACCATTTCTGGTCCTTTCTGATATGTTTTATAGCGTTCATAACCGCCCTTTAATTAATGTTTACGCTTTAGTATTGCAATAACATCATTGACAAACCAATGGTTTTATCAAAAAAGCAATTTTTCTAAAACGTTAGTCAGACGAGAAGAGATAAGATCTCAAACACTTACTGTCAACGTTCTAAACGAGCGTTTCACCATGTTATACGCATCTTATGACCATTTTATGCTATCGTATTTTATTCATTTAAATCTGTATGATCGATCACTGAAATGTGAATTTTTAACCATTTAGGCTTATTTTACAAAATATATATCTTTATGGTTGGAATTCATAAGACTTTTATGGAATTTTTATGCTATATGCTTAAATAAAGCACAGTTCCGCCCAAATTGCAGTCCAGAACGCTAAAAACGTTCTCAAGGAGTAACTTTATGAAATTTAAATCGACCATTTTTTTTCTAACATCTGCTTTGCTTGTTGGCACAAGCATGGGCACTCTTGCACAAGAGAGCACAGAGCCTAAAATGCCAGCGCTTTTAAACACCGCTCAAGAGATCAAACCTGTTGAGCCATCACATGTCATGGCAGTTGTTGATGGAAAAAACATCACCGCAGGCGAACTTGATGAAATTGCAGCAGATATTGACCCCAATCTCGCGCGTTTACCAGATCAACAACGTCGTCTTACAGTTTTACGTGTTTATCTTGACATGAAAGCATTGTCTGATGCAGCGTTATCAGAGGGATTAGATAAAACAGAAGACTTTGAAAAGCGCATGACTGTCATGCGTGACAATGTCCTTCAGCAGCTTTATTTTAAAAATGAAATTGTCGACAAAATTTCAGATGCCGATATACAGTCACGTTATAACCAAGAAATTGCTGCACTTCCAAAAGTTGAAGAAGTACACGCCCGTCATATTTTAGTTAAAACCAAAGAAGAAGCAGAAAAAATCATCCAGCGCCTCGAAAAAGGTGAAGATTTTGAAGAAATTGCCAAAAAAGATTCTACCGATGGATCTGCGGCCATGGGTGGCGATCTTGGTTATTTTAGCCGTGGACAAATGGTCAAACCTTTTGAAGATGCAGCCTTTGGCTTAAAAGCAGGCGAATTTACAAAAACACCGGTTGAAAGTCCTTTTGGTTGGCATATTATCAAGGTTGAAGATATGCGTGAAAAACAACCCCCTTCATTTGAAGAGGTAAAAGATACTATGCGCAACATGATTGCCCGCGATCGTTATCTTGAAGCCATCAAGGGCTTACGCTCTAAAATGTCTGTAAGTTATCCAGATGAAAATGTCGCAAAAATGATGAAAAAGTCTGAACAAGACGATTCAGAATTGATGGATGACGGTTCGGAAGAAGACTAAATTTTAAAGACATTCCCAAATTTGTTGATGTGCTTATTCTTAATCAAAACAAATATGGGAATGTTTAAGAACCAAAATTTCTTAAGGTTATTCAAATTCAATTATTGTTCTTCTTGAAAGAAATGCTAAGGCAATGACTTCTCCTCTTGAGCCAAAAACTTTTCCTCACCTACCAACTTTAAAAGGCGTTCACATAAAAACAGCTCAAGCGGGAATTAAATATTGTGACCGTACCGATCTTCTTATAATAAGCTTTGATAAAGCGGCTGAAATTGCTGGGATATTTACACAATCAAAATGCCCTTCTGCACCTGTGGAACATTGCCGCAATATTCTTTCTCACGGTCGAGCGCGTGCGCTTATTGTAAATTCTGGTAATGCAAATGCCTTTACAGGAAAAAAGGGAAAGCTTGCTGTTGAACAAACATTAAAAGCTGCAGCTGATCAACTGAATATTGCTGAAAATGAAATTTACTTGGCCTCAACGGGTGTTATTGGCGAGCCACTAAATGCAACACGCATCATTGACGCGCTTCCAAACATGATAAATGATACTGTAGAAAACACATGGCTTGAAGCTGCACAGGCCATTATGACGACTGATACCTTCCCCAAAATTATTACACAATCCGTTGATTTTGGTGGTGATAAAATTACCATCAATGGTATTGCTAAAGGTGCTGGAATGATTGCACCAAATATGGCAACGATGCTATCTTTTATCGTTACCGACGCGCCGATTTCCTCTCAAATATTGCAAAAAATACTTTCAGAGAAAGTCTCTACAACCTTTAATTCCATAACAGTTGATAGTGATACGTCTACATCTGACACACTGCTTTTATGTGCAACAGGACAAACGGAAAAAACCTTAAAACCATTAAATGATATTAAAGATCCTCGCTATGTTCCGTTTGCTGAAGCAATAGAAAATATATTGCATAATCTAAGCTTACAAGTTGTTGGTGATGGTGAAGGAGCGCGCCATCTTATTGAAGTGCAAGTAAAAAATGCCAAAAGCAAAAATGATGCGAGATGTATTGCATTTTCCATTGCAAATTCACCACTTGTTAAAACAGCTATTGCTGGTGAAGACGCCAATTGGGGACGTGTTGTAATGGCCGTTGGCAAAGCAGGTGTTGAAGCTGATCGTGATCGTCTTTCTATTTGGTTTGGTGATTATCGGGTAGCTGTGAATGGAGAGCGTGATAATGATTATAATGAAGTTGTTGTATCAGATTATATGAAAAAAGATCATATTGTAATCAAAGTCGATATTGATTTAGGACAAGAAAGTGCCACAGTCTGGACATGTGATTTGACAAAAGACTATGTTGAAATCAATGGTGATTACAGAAGCTGATCATTTCATGATGAATTGTCATAAATTACGAGCTGTCATAAACTAGATGAAATATTGAGTACGCGCGCTTATTCTGCCAACGTAAATACTTATGACGATTTATGGATAATGATGGTTTCTGGTCTTATTAATGGCTTTTAAGACTGTTGTTCAATTTTAGATAATGCCTTTTTATGTATCAGTTATCTCTCGCTGCTTAATCTAAATAACAATGATATGCTGCGTGAACGGCTCAATCGTTATAATCACAAAAATTACAGTATTGAAAACGGGTTTGCATCATCCAATCGTCCCTGCATAAAAGATTTTATTTATGACATCAAAAAAATAACAAAATACAAGCTGTTTAGATGTCATGAGTGCCTAAATACATCGTGACTGCACTATTGACACGCAGCAAAAGGGCATAAATTCTTTATCCTTCCATCATACTGCAATACGAAATGGATGCTGTTAGAACAACTATTAATGCTGATATCTATTGCAAAATGACCGTAAAAATTCATCACGTTAAAACACGACAATAAAATTATTTTAAAATTCAATTCATCGCATACAACTGCAAGTGCATTTTTTACATTTAAAAAATACCATAAATCCAGGCCATATGCTTATTGTTAAAACTTTTGGACAGGATGGATCAGTATCTATTTATTTTGTTATCGTCCAATCGTAAGCCACCAAGGTTGAGAGTAAATCATTTTACTCAAAATCATAACCACTTTTCATCTATGACGGACGACAAAGAAAGTTGGTAATCTTAGAATAAGATTGGCAAATCATAATAAAAGCGCTATCCAATCATATCATCTTCAAGTTGATAGCAATACTCATTATGCCACAAAATACCATAAAGCTGGATTTTAAAACATTTATCTTTATGATTATTGGAATCTTATACCATGACGCTTAAAAGACCACCTTTGCTTGTTGTCGCTTGCGCCTTAATTGATAAGGATAATCGCGTTTTATTGGCACAACGTCCTGAAGGAAAAGCGCTTGCTGGATTATGGGAATTTCCTGGTGGCAAAATTGAAATCGGAGAAACACCTGAAGAAGCTCTCATTCGTGAATTGCATGAAGAATTAGCAATTCATGTTTATTTAGAAAATCTAATACCCTTCACTTTTGCAAGCCATAACTATAAAGATTTTCATCTTCTTATGCCTTTATATATATGTCGCACATTTGAAGGCACTTTAACCCCTTGTGAAAATCAATGTATACAATGGGTGCGACCACAAGATCTTGATATCTATCCAATGCCAGAAGCAGACATACCACTTATTCCAAAGTTAAAAGATATTTTACTATAATTGGTAATGCTTTCGCATTGGCGAAAATTTAACCATTTATTAACAAACCAAAGTTTACGATAGGCATAAATTAACTCTGGAGTTTAGTTATGCGTTATCAAGAGTTTTCAAACACTATTATAGCAAAAAAAACATCATCTGCTGGTACAGGTCTTTTACGTGTTGTCCTGCTTTTTGGTTCCGTAGCAGTTGCCTTAGGTCTTGTTTTAATTCCATCGATTGCTGAGCACAAAGATACCATTTTTGCCCAATCGACATTCCAGAACAAGATCGACTATAATACAAAAACAGGATCGATTTACAAATCGACCTATACAGAATCTTATAAAAAATAAAAAACTAAAAATAATCGCTAAAAAGAGAATATTTTTGCTATAAAATGTTTCTTTAAAGAATTTTGTTCTTTGTTATCGAGCGACGTCTGACCTATATCTTTGATGAATTATGAATAATAAATGTACAGCGCATATCCTGGAAGATATGCGCTTAATTAGTTTGTAAAAGATAGGTTTGCATTATGACACTTGCTTTCATTGCTAATTTAGCAGTTTTCGTTCTTTTATTGTTTGTTTTGATGCAAACAACCAAAACGACATTAAGTCTGGCATGGCGTGTCATGATTGGTTTAGCTGTGGGGCTAATTTTCGGGGTGATATTACAAGCGATTTACGGCGTTCAAAATGAAACGCTTACCATGTCAATTGAATGGTTTAATATTGTTGGCAATGGTTATGTAAGCCTGTTGCAAATGATCGTTATGCCTTTGGTTTTTGCGTCAATATTATCGGCAGTCGCAAAATTGCATTCGGCTACCTCATTAGGGAAAATCAGCTCACTGACAATTGGTATATTGCTATTTACAACATTAATTTCAGCATTTGTGGGTGTTGTTATGGTCAATATATTTGGCTTAACAGCAGAAGGTTTGGTTCACGGTGCTGTAGAAAGTGCCCGTCTCACTGCGCTTCAAACAAACTATGTAACCAAAGTGGCAGATATGAGCGCACCTCAACTTATTTTGTCATTTTTACCCAAAAATCCATTTGCTGATCTGACAGGTGCACGCCCAACATCAATTATTGGCGTTGTTATTTTTGCAGCATTTTTAGGCGCAGCAGCTATCCGTCTTGTTCGTGATAATCCTGAAAAAGGAATAGGCGTTATTGCCGCAATTGATAGTTTGCAATCTTGGGTCATGAAACTTGTACGTCTTGTTATTGCACTTACACCTTACGGTGTTCTTGCTTTGATGACCAAAGTTGCCGCAACATCAAATGCACAAGATATTTTGAAGCTCTTAGCCTTTATCATTGCCTCTTATATTGGCATGGCGATTATGTTTGGTGTTCATGGCATCTTGCTTGGTCTTTCAGGAGTTAATCCTTTTCGCTTTTTTGCAAAAGTCATGCCCGTTTTAACCTTTGCATTTACCAGTCGTTCAAGTGCGGCAAGTATTCCTTTGAATATTGAAGCACAAACGAAACGCGTTGGTGTTCCTCAATCCATTGCAAGCTTTTCGGCGTCTTTTGGGACAACAATTGGTCAAAATGGCTGTGCGGGACTTTATCCTGCAATGCTAGCAGCAATGGTTGCTCCAACAGTTGGAATCAATCCATTTGATCCTCTTTGGGTTGCAACATTGGTTGCGGTTGTAACATTGAGTTCAATTGGTGTCGCAGGCGTCGGCGGTGGTGCAACATTCGCAGCTCTTATCGTTTTACCAACCATGGGACTTCCCGTCACAATTGTTGCGCTTCTCATCTCAATTGAACCGCTCATCGACATGGGACGAACTGCACTCAATGTCAATGGATCCATGACGGCTGGAACACTTACTAGTCAAATATTAAGAGAGACAGACAAAGACGTGCTAAATTCTCATGACGAAGAAACGCTGAAAAATAGCTGATAGATATTTAAAATCCATGAGCTTTATGCGTGATACAAAAGCCAGATCAAAAGGAGCTGGCTTTTGTGTTTAGCAATTCAATTATGTATTATTTTTTGCCAATGCATCAATCAAAGATACTTTCGCTGTACCGGGTTTCATTGGCTTTTGTTGGCTGTCATCGGGTGCCCAGCCCGAAAGCCAAATAAAGGAAAAACTGGCGCGAATGCGCCCATCACAATCACTAAATCGCTCACTATAAATTTCGTTCACGCGCTCAAAAAAACGTTTGGTCATCATTTTTCGTGATCGTTTAAAAAGCGCATTTTGCATTCCCATCGCGCGTAAATCACGCATTATATGGTATGTGCTATCATATCGCACTGTAATATTTTCGACATCCGTGACAGGCATGGCAAAACCAACCCGTTGCAAAAGTGCTCCTGCATCACGAATATCCATAAAGGGATAAATACGAGGACTTGCACCACCATATATTTCAGTTTCAGCCTGTAAAAACGTTTCGCGTAATTCTCCTAAGGTACCAGCGCCCGGTAAAACACCCAGAAATAAACCATCTGGTTTTAAGCTTCTTTTTATTTGTGTTAAAACACCAGGAACATCGTTGACGATGTGTAGAGATAAAAGTGAAACAATGAGATCAAAATGCTGAATGGGTAGATCTAAAAACTCGCGATCACGGCGATGAAATGTATGGAATTGACTACCATAGCGCTCATCAGTTTCGATAACTTCAAAATCATGTATTTTATTAGAATGTTTTAATGCATCAATACCACTAGAAGTATGGCTATGAAGATAAGCTGTAAGCGCAAAATTTCGATCAACATTTGCGATCCGCTCTTGCAAATCTTCTAACACATGAGCAAGGAGAAAATCTCCTTGAGTGCCATATTTTTCAAAAGCACGTTGACGAAATTTTTCAATAAGAATCTGATCAAAAATAACGTGTTGAGACATTCTTTTTATTTGCTTTATTCCTCATCTGTCGTCAACTAAAATAATAGCAGGCACTTTTCAAATCTTTTGACAATGATCCAGTTTTTAAGTCAATATTAGCATTTTTTGAGTAATTCGTTTTAAAAGGTGACATTTGAAACAAATTGTTGATCATGGTCTAAGACTTCTTTTTCCACCAACCTGTCCAGGTTGTGGTATAATTGTTGCGCAAACTGGTAGCGTTTGTGCCTCATGTTGGCAAGAATTACAATTTATCACCAAGCCTTATTGCCCTGTCATGGGAACGCCCTTTGCTTATGATCATGGTCAAGATATATTAAGTGCCTATGCTTTAAAATCACCCCCTCCTTTTAAACGCGCACGCTCTGCACTTATTCATAATGGATTAGCTCGATCACTTGTTACACGACTAAAATATGGCGACCGTACAGAATTAGCACCGTCCATGGCGCGATGGATGGCACATACAGGATCAGAATTATTGGATGAATGTGATATGATAATACCCGTGCCTCTTCATTGGCGTCGTTTTTTTAGACGCTCTTATAATCAAGCTGCTGAATTGGCGCGTCATCTCGCCATGCAAAATAATAAACCAATGCGTCCAGAGCTTTTAAGTCGCAACCGTCATACCAGCCAACAAGTCGGTTTAATTGCGAAAGAACGCAAACGAAATGTTTATAGAGCTTTCATTGTCCCTTTAAAACACGAAAAAGACATTAAAAATCGACACATCTTATTGATTGATGATGTTTATACAACTGGTGCAACAGTCATAGCAGCTACACGCGCTCTACGCCATGCTGGAGCTGCTCAAGTTGATATTTTAACATTTTCACGTGTTCTTAACTGATAAAATTTTTTTCAACCTTCTTGAGTCCCATTGTAAATATCTTATATAGTTTGTCTAAAATTATATAAAGAGGAAGCTCTTATGGCACAAATTACAATTTATACGCGCCCTGGTTGCCCTTATTGCGTAAATGCAAAAGCCCTTTTAGATGCAAAAGGCGTCGCTTACGAAGACATTAACGCACTTGGTGACAGACGACCTGAAATGGTTAAACGCGCACATGGACGCAATACATTCCCGCAAATTTTTATAGGTGAATATCATGTTGGGGGATGTGATGATTTGTACGCTTTAGATAAAGCTGGTAAACTTGATCCGCTCTTGGCAGATTTAAAAAAATGATCCGTTTTGCACTTCACTGTCATCAAGCCCATGAATTTGATGGCTGGTTTAGAAATAATGAAGACTTTGTCAAGCAAAAAAATGCAAATCAGATAGCTTGTCCGCAATGTGGATCTCATCGCGTTGATAAAGTCTTGATGGCTCCAGCCGTAAAAAATACAAAACAAAATGAACCAATCTATGCTTCTATAACACAAAAAGAGAAAGAATTGATTACAAAAATTCATGCATGGTCTCGTCAAGTGCGTCAAAAGGCAGATAATGTTGGTGATCGTTTTGCTGAAGAAGCACGACGCATTCATTTTGGTGAAACATCTGCCCGTTCAATTTATGGTCAAGCAACTGCTGATGATGTCTCTTCACTTCTTGATGATGGCGTTGATATTCTTCCTCTACCGCATCTGCCTGAAGATAAAAACTAAACGTATTTATTTATAAATCTTGGCTGAAAAAATAAATTATAAAGATTTGCCTATTATCAATATTGGATGATTAACCATGTCATTAATATTTAAAACAAAATGGCGTTTTAGCGTCTTTATCAAAGATAACAACTAACCATTCTTTAAATCAAGCTTATAAAATACAAAACAAACGGCACCACTTTGTGAAAATCGCAATAATATAAGGGTATAAAATTTTTTTCTTATCGGCGCGCTAAAAGCATATAATTAACATCCATATCTTTTGAACGGTTCCAACTGTCTTTTAGCGGATTATAGGTGACACCAAGTTGGTCAATAACAGTTAAACCAGAATGATGAAGTTCTTTTTTTAACTCATCTGGACGTAAAAACTTATTATAATCATGAGTCCCTTTAGGAAGCCAATGTAAAACATATTCTGCGCCTATAATCGCTAGTGCCCATGCTTTTAATGTGCGATTGAGGGTTGCAACAAACATCAATCCTTCGGGTTTCACCATTTGTCCGCTTGCCGACATAAATAAATGAACATCTGACACATGTTCAACCACTTCCATATTGAGAACGACATCAAATTTTTCACCAGCATCAGCAAGCTCTTCTGCAGTGGTTGCACGATAATCGATTACAACATCCGATTGAACAGCGTGAAGCCGCGCCACTTCAATATTGGTTGTAGAAGCATCGGCACCAACAACATCTGCACCAAGACGCGCCATAGGTTCACATAACAAACCACCACCGCACCCAATATCTAAAATTCGCAAACCCTTTAGTGGTTCTGCACAATGAAGATCACGTTCAAAAGCCCAACAGATTTTTTCTTTAATATAGGCAAGACGCGTTGGATTAAACTTATGGAGAGGACGAAATTTTCCTTTTGGATTCCACCATTCTGCCGCAATACGCGAAAAATGATCGATTTCTGCCTGATCTATTGTGGTGCGCTCAGCTTTCGACATAAATACTCTCCTAAAACTTATATAACTATCAAGTCTGTCGAAACCCTTTTAAAGTCAAGTCCTGTTTCCATTTTTTAAAGATCAAACGTAAAAACAAAAATTTGAATAAAACAATGCAACAATAGATTAAGTAAAACAATGACGGTCTTGCTTAAATTTGTGTAATTGTCTATGTCATCAATGCAGTAAAATGGAGCAATCATTTATTATTTTTAAATATTGAAAAATCAAAGGTTAGAGAATTTATTATGGCGCGCATTGTTATGAAATTCGGCGGAACATCAGTCGCCAATATCGACCGCATAAAAAATGTTGCACGCCATGTTAAGCGTGAAGTAGATGCTGGTCATGACGTTGCAGTGATTGTTTCTGCCATGTCTGGTAAAACCAATGAATTGGTCGAATGGACACACCAAGCTTCCCCAAAATATGATGCACGTGAATATTCTGCGGTCGTAGCCTCTGGTGAGCAGGTAACTGCTGGCTTATTAGCCATGACACTTCAATCCATGAATATCAATGCGCGGTCATGGCTTGGCTGGCAAATACCAATCTTAACAGATAACACCTTTGACGCTGCACGCATTAAGGAAATCAATGGAAGTGCCTTAATTGATGGTTTTAAAAAAGGACAAGTAGCCGTTATTGCTGGGTTTCAAGGTCTTGGCCCAGACGATCGCATTGCAACACTTGGACGTGGTGGTTCGGACACAAGTGCTGTTGCTATTGCTGCAAGCGTAAATGCTGATCGCTGTGATATATATACTGATGTTGATGGCGTCTATACAACAGATCCACGCATTGAACCAAAAGCACGACGCTTGCCTAAGGTTGCATTTGAAGAAATGTTGGAAATGGCTTCTCTTGGTGCCAAAGTTTTACAAGTGCGATCAGTGGAATTGGCAATGGTGCATCAAGTGCGCACTTTTGTACGTTCAAGTTTTGAGGAACCTGATGCTGCAGGCATGGGTGATCCTATAAATCCCCCCGGAACACTTATTTGCAATGAGGATGAAATTGTGGAACAACAAATTGTAACAGGCATTGCTTTCGCTAAAAATGAGGCGCAAATTTCATTGCGCCGTCTTGCAGATCGCCCAGGAATTTCCGCTTCTATCTTTGGCCCTTTGGCGGAAGGTCATATTAATGTTGATATGATCGTTCAAAACATTTCTGAGGACGGCTCAAAAACAGATATGACCTTTACCGTTCCTGCTGGTGACATACAAAAAGCTGTCGACATATTAGAAAAAAATCGTACTGAAATCGGTTTTGATGTGATCCAGTCTGAAAGTAATTTGGCAAAAATTTCAGTAATCGGCATTGGTATGCGCAGCCATGCAGGCGTTGCAGCAACCGCATTTAAAGCGCTTGCAGAAAAAGGTATCAATATTCAGGCAATCACCACATCAGAAATTAAAATATCTATTCTTATTGATAATGCCTATACAGAACTTGCAGTACGCACTCTTCACAGTGTTTATGACTTAGATAAAGAGTAAAACAGTTTTTTAAACAAATAAGTGGTTACATAAATGAAACATTGTGAGAGATACACTTGATTTAAAATACATATAGAACGAGACATAGGAGGCTCTGTTCACAATGCAAGAGAACGATGTCGGACCCAGAGTTATTTTAAAACGTTTGCGCGAATTCATGGCACAAGCCATGGACTCACAAAAACGTCTGGATCTTATCGTTCGTGAAATTGCACGCAATATGGTTGCAGAAGTATGTTCCTTTTACTTATTGCGCTCAGATAGCATGCTTGAGCTTTACGCAACGCAGGGGCTTAATCCAAAAGCTGTTCACCTTTCACAACTGCGGCTTGGTCAAGGTCTTGTGGGAACAATTGCCGTAACATCTCGACCTCTCAATCTCAGTGATGCTCAAAAACATCCTGCGTTCACTTATTTGCCAGAAACAGGAGAAGAGGCATATGCATCTTTTCTTGGTGTTCCTATTTTGCGTGCTGGACGCACACTCGGTGTCCTTGTAGTTCAAAATAGAAATCAACACAATTATAGCGATGACGAGGTTGAAGTTCTTGAAACGGTTGCTATGGTTTTGGCTGAAATGATTGCAGCAGGTAATCTACCACGCTTTGCTCGTGCTAATCATGAAATCAATTTGCGCCATCCTTTATCATTAACGGCGCGTCCTTTAAATGAGGGTCTTGGACTTGGTCATGTTGTTTTGCATGAACCGCGCATTATTGTAAGCAATTTATTCAATGAAAATAGTCAAGTGGAATTGGATAAACTTTCAAAAGCAATTGGTTCTCTTCGCCTTTCTATTGATAATATGTTATCTCGCAGTGATGTGGCAAGAGAAGGTGAACATCGTGATGTATTAGAGGCCTATCGTATGTTTGCTAATGATCGCGGCTGGGTGCGTCGTCTTGAGGAAGCCATCAATAATGGTTTAACAGCCGAAGCTGCGGTGGAAAAGGTTCAAAGCGATACGCGGTCGCGCATGCTTCATCTTAAAGATCCCTATTTGCGTGATCGTTTGTCTGATTTTGATGATTTGGCAAATCGATTGCTTTATCAACTTATGGGACGTACACGTGAAACTGTAGCTGCAGAACTTCCAAAAGATGCAATCATTGTAGCAAGGTCTATGGGGGCTGCTGAACTTCTTGATTATCCACGTGGACATATTCGCGGTTTAATATTAGAAGATGGCGCTCCAACAAGTCACATTACAATTGTTGCTAAGGCAATGTCTGTACCCGTTGTTGGTCAAGCAAAAGGCGTGGTTTCTCTATGCGAAAATGGTGATCCCGTCATTTTAGATGGGGAAGATGGAAAAATTTATCTGCGTCCCATTGTTGATATTGAAAAGGCTTATGCGGAAAAAGCAAGATTTCGTGCCAGACGCCAAAAACTCTATCAAGATTTGCGCGATGTGCCCGCTCTTACAAAAGACAATAAGCCGATAACCTTACTTATCAATGCTGGTTTACTGGTTGACTTACCTCATCTTCAAGAATCCGGTGCGGAAGGAATTGGTCTTTTTCGTACAGAATTACAATTTATGATCGCTTCTACTTTTCCGCGTTCACAAGAACAAGAAAAACTTTATCGGAATGTTTATAAAGAAATCGGTGATAAACCAGTCACTTTTCGGACCTTAGATATTGGTGGCGATAAAATTCTCCCCTATTTTAGAAAAAAAGGAACAGAAGAAAATCCGGCTCTTGGCTGGAGAGCAATTCGATTAACGCTTGATAAGCCTGCTCTTATGCGCACGCAATTAAGAGCATTGTTAAAAGCTTCTGGAGGACGCGAACTGCGTATCATGCTTCCAATGGTGACAGAAGTGGCTGAAATTCACCTTACGCGTCAACTTATTGAACGCGAAATCGCTTATCTTTCACGTTTTGGACACCTTTTACCAAGCCGATTAAAATTAGGAGCAATGATTGAAGTTCCAGCCTTACTTTTTCAATTAGATGAATTGATGCAAGCAATTGATTTTGTATCTGTCGGCTCAAATGATCTGTTTCAATTTATGATGGCAATTGATCGTGGCAATTCTGAATTGTCTCGCCGTTTTGATGAGCTTTCTGCACCATTTTTACGTGCGCTACATCGTATTATTGATGCAGGCGAACGCACACAAACACCCGTTACTTTATGTGGTGAAATGGCTGGAAAACCTCTTATGGCTATGGCACTTCTTGGACTTGGATTCACACGTATCTCAATGACACCTGCAGCAATTGGTCCAATTAAGGCCATGTTATTGGGTCTTGATGTTGATGATCTTAAAACACAGCTTTTAAAAGAGCTTGATAAGCAACACGATGATACACTGCGTCAATGGCTGATCCATTACGCAAAAGAAAATAATGTCTCCATTTAAATCATTTTTTTAATTCATAGAAAGTATTGCCATTAAAGTTCAAAACAAAGATTCATAATAATAATGAAAACTTTTTATGAAACGAGCCATCATAGAAATATCTTACTGATATTTATCTTTCATTGATCAAATGAATATTGACGTTGTTGCATTATAATTTTTAGTTTCAATGCATATCAGCCATATACATCTCATTTAACTTAATAATAAAAATGTCTCCAATGTCGTTTGAAGGATTTATTGTTATATAATATCCTTTATGCAACTAAAGTGAATCAAATCGATAAGCATGAAATATTTCATAACCTTGTTGACTTTGAAACGCTGAATTAAAAACAAGAAAAAAATATTCCGCATCAACTTTCACTCGAAAGCCATGTCATAAAAAAGACGCGAAACCGTATGAAAAAACATACCTCTTCGCATAATAACAATTAAATCAACCGTTGGTTCGGCTCCAATATGCGCCATGACAACAGCTTCACCTGCAAAAGAATAAGCGGGGCGGTGCGCATTAAAATAACAGGTTCTTGTTATTTAAGATTCAACCTTAAAGAAGACTCTTCCCAAAAGGCAATAGAGCGATCAATTCTAACAAAGGATGGTAATGGATCTGACTCGTTCATTGTTGCTATGCTAAGGCGCCACATCATGGATCCATTTTTATAATTTTGAACAATTATTTCTCGTGTAGAACTAGCACTTTTTTCCATGACATCATTTTATAAAACTTTGATCTGAACCACAGTAAAACAACTTTTTCCTTATTTTAAAAACGTCCTTTTTCTAATTCTTAAAAGTATCAATTGATTTATTCTTCTTAAACCATCGACCGTCTTTATCGCCATATTTGATGAAAAAATAACAAAGCGTAAGCCAAACAATCCAAATAATACCGACATATAATGCAGCGCGTGTTGCTTCAAAAACGCCCAAAAGAATAACAATAAAAACCATAAATAATATGGCGATCACAGGACCAATTGGCCAAAATGGAACGGGGAATTTTAAAATCTTTTTTTCTTCTACAGACAGTTTCATCCGCATACAAAATTGCGACAATAAAATCAACAACCAGACAAAAACAGTTGCAAAAGTTGCCATAGCTGCAATCAAAAAGAATAAATGTTCATGATAAAAATAATTGAGAACAACCCCAATAATTAAAACTGAAAACATAAATAATACGGATAAAACTGGGATACCTTGTTTGGAAACATATTTTAAGTGTTTTAAAGCATGCCCTTCTTCTGCCAAACCATGCAGCATGCGGCCAGAGCCAAAAAGGTCACTATTAATCGCCGAAATTGCGGCAGTAATCACGACGACATTTAATATATTAGCAGCATAAGTAATGCCTAAACTTTCAAAAATTGCGACGAAAGGACTACCATCTAAGCCAATTTTATCCCACGGAGAAATGGACATTAATACAGCAAGTGTCATGACATAAAATAATAAAATCCGTATTGGTATCGCATTAATTGCTTTGGGAATATTTGAATCAGCATTTTCTGCTTCAACAGCCGTTAAACCAATGATTTCGATGCCACCAAAAGCAAAAACAACAACACTAAAAGAGGCGATAAAGCCAAACCAACCATTGGGCATCCAGCCCCCATTTGTCCAAAGATTGCTAATTCCTGTTGCGTGATGGGTATAGCTGCCAAAACCAAATAAGATAATGCCAGCACCTGCTGCAATCATAGCTATAATTGCGATAATTTTTATAATGGATAGCCAAAACTCAAGCTCACCAAAAATTTTTACAGCAGTTAAATTTATCGCTGCAATTATCAATGTAATACCTAATGTCCATATCCATGGTGATACATCAGGATACCAAAAGCCCATATAGGTTGCAAAAGCCGTAATATCAGCCAAGCAAACAAGGGCCATTTCAAAAATATAAGTCCAACCTGTCATAAAACCAGCAATAGGGGAAATATAATTAGATGCATATCGACCAAAAGAACCGGGAAGTGGATTATGAAGCACCATTTCACCTAAGGCCCGCATGACCATAAATGCCATAATACCTGAAATAAAATATGCTAATAAAACAATCGGTCCAGCAAGCTTAATGGCTCCTGCGGAGCCATAAAATAACCCTGTGCCGATAGCAGATCCTAATGCTATGAAAAAAATGTGGCGCTTACTTAGCCCTTTTTTTAACATTGGATCATTCATTATCTTTTCGCCTATATAGTTATTTTTCAAGTACAATATTTTTTCTAAAATTTATTTAAATTACTAGGAATGAAGTTTTATCCAGTATCGAATAATAAGCGTAAAGGCAAATATTGTTTTTAAACAAAACAACAAGATTACTATCTTAGCAGCAATTCTCGTATGAAAATATTCAATAAGGATTTGAATTAAATTCGGGTATTATAGAATGATATTTTTTATCCGTAAAATATTTTTCTTAACATCAAAAAAGCTAACACGAATATGCTATGTAATCTAGCAAAACGATTAAATCAGAGCTTATAGAATAATTTAATAATATTGCGAACATAATTTTAGGCCTAGAATTCATTCATTAAGATAGAAGATGAGGGTAGCGGCGATGCAAATAGCCGAGAATAATGTATGTGCGCATCGGTCATATTGTGTTGCAATGCAACGCCAGTCCTAAATTTTGCCAATAGCTTCTCAATCTTATGGCGGCACCTATAGAGGTGTCTGTCAAAGTGGATATGCGTGTTCCTTCCCTTTCTTGGAGGAATACAGGCGTTGATGTTTCTGTCAAACAATGCCTGACGGAATCAGTCTGCATCATAACCCCGGTCGGTTACGAGTTCGTGTGTATCTGGCAGAACCGGCAACAGAAGAGCGGCACCCTTATAGTCACTCATCTGTCCTTCTGATCAAAGCCGGTATATGGGCTTTCTATCTTGATTGCAGACTGTATGCCGTTTAGAGCTCCAGCTACCTTTCGTGCGCCCGATGTGGCGGGGAACATCCCCTTTTTAAGAGGCGTGCTGCCGTGCGGTGTGCCTTGAGATGTGTGGCATCAATCGTGATACGTTGAGGCTTTGGGTCTTGCCCAGCAAGGGCTGTAAAGATGCGGTCAAACACACCCATTCGGCTCCAGCGGATAAAACGTTTATAGAGTGTTTTATGCCGACCATAGCCAACAGGTGCATCTTTGCATTGCAGACCATGCTTAATGACATAGACAATACTGCTGTCACCACACTGGTTATCAACACGAAAAACTCCGTGAGAAAGTAGGAAAAGGGTGATATCCGTGCCATCTGATTTTCGCTCAACAAAACTAAATCATTCATTGGTCAATCCTCCCTCGAACCAATGAAACACAAACCACCAAAAATGGACTCTATCAAATTTATAGATCCTGAAACTAATCTAGGACGTAAATGCTAGATTGATTATTTACATCCTTTCTACAACTTATAAAGTATTTTCTTAATTAAATTTTTTCAAATATTAATTTATGAAACCAATAGGAATAATAATAATTCTTTAATATAAAACGCAATTTAAATTAAGAGATAAGCTAATGGGACAATGGATAACCGTAAACGATAAAATGCAAAAGAATTATATTTATGAATTGACTTGCGAAGAAGGAAGCGGATTTGATTCACAATTTACACCAGATTTAACACCACAAAAAATGCTGGAAATGGGCATCATGGGAGGTAAATATATGACAGATTGCCAAGATGAATTTCCAAAAGAATGGTTTAAGAAAGCAAAACTTTCACCTTTAGGAAAAAAAGCTGAATTAAATTTTTTTGGAGTTTTAGCAGGTAAACCACTTTCTTACTGGAAAAAAAAAGGATGGATTTATCCTGACGATCCGCGAGGTTGGTTTCAATGGTATTGCCGCTACTTTAGAGGAAGACGACTAGGACTGGAAGATCAACGTCAAATAAAAAGATGGCGCTTAATGCGTCGTCATTTGGCACAAATTCGTAAAAACTGTGAACCTGGTGATTATTTTTGTCGTCCACGCCAAAGACAAGCTCTGTTACAGTGGGCTTATCTTTGTGATTAGATAAATTTATAAACTTTATTCGATATTGTTTACAAACATTGTTCATTGCCTATGGGCATGATCTTAGTCAGACTAAGATCATGACCAATTAATTTAGACGCTCTGGTATGAAGACACTTTTGTGAGAACAAACAAAATAGTCAAAGAATATAGTTACTTTCAAGTTTTTTTGATACATTTTCGAGAAAACACATGCTATTAAGAATAAGTCATGAGCCAAAAAAATCCTCGTATAAATGGTCAATTTTAAAAAAAATTAGCAAACCCGATAAATTAAATTCTTATCTTTAGAAGATCTTATGGCACAATTTCGGTTAAAAAAGAAAAAAATATCTCCAATTTAAGCATCATTAAATATCCAAATTTGATGGTGCTTAAAGCTAATATTTAAGAGAGAGAGAAATTATTTTTTTAAAAAAACTATCAAGTAAATTCACAAATCTGTCATAAAAACTTAAATAATTTGTCATTTTAAAATGTAAATCTTTAGGGCAAAATAATTTCAAAGGTTTCATTATGCTACGCTTAACACTTTTGCCTTTCATGCAAATCTCAATAATATCATTGTCTGCCTTTTTAACACTTATAGATATTTCTCATGCTGATATGTCTGAACTTATCCAGAAGGCTAAGGCCGAAGGGCAAGTAAATTCTGTAGGTATGCCTGATAATTGGGCAAATTGGAAAGGTATATGGAGCGATATAAAAGAAAAATATTCTATTGAACACTTTGATACGGATATGAGCTCGGCAGAAGAATTATCCAAATTTGAGAACGAAAAACAAAATGCTTCTGCTGATATTGGGGATGTCGGTTTAGAATTTGGTCCCATAGCAGCATCAAAAGATTTAGTTATGGCATATAAGCCAACAACATGGGATCAAATCCCTAACTGGGCAAAAGACGATGATGGATTATGGGTCTTAGGATATACAGGTACTATCGCCTTTATCGTATCTAATGAAATCAAAAACCCTCCAAAGCGTTGGGCAGATTTGAAAAATGGAAATTATAAATTTTCAATTAATAAAGTCGGAAATGCAGCGCAAGAAAATGCAAGCATTTTGGCTGCCTCAATAGCTATGGGTGGCAGTGAAGAGAACTTAGAACCTGGAATTGATGTGTTTGTTGATCTAGCAAAACAAGGACGGATTTTATCAAATTCAGTCAATCCTGCCAGCTTAGAACGTGGAGAAGTAGAGGTTGCAGCCCTTTGGGATTTTAATGCCCTCAACTATAGGGATCTTGTAGGTAATGGACAATATCATGTTGTAATTCCATCTGACGGTTCTGTCACCTCCGGTTATGCGACCATTATTAACAAATACGCTAAAAATCCAAATGCTGCAAAATTAGCACGCGAATATATTTTATCAGATGAGGGACAAATCAATCTCGCACGAGGATATGCGCGACCTATTCGTATCGACCATATACAATTACCAGCAGAAATTGAAAAAAAAATGTTACCATCTGAACAATACAAAAACGCTAAACCTATAAATTCTTTACTCTGGCAAAAAAACGCTCCAAAAATCGGTGAACTTTGGCAAGAAAAAGTCATGTCAGAAATGTGAATATGGTTAGACGAATTCACATCCCAAATGCTAACAAAAATCTTAGAAAATTATGTCAAAACTTATCCTTATCGTCTTAGACGGCTTACGCTATGATACTGCGCGTCAATGCCTTGGTTATTTAGAAGCAAAAGTAAGTGCTCAACAGGCACAGTGTACAGCGATAAATTGCGAATTACCAGCGATCTCTCGTCCTCTTTATGAAACGATTTTAACTGGTCGCACTCCATTGGATCATGGCATTGTAAGTAATGCAATTACACGAAAATCAAATGAGAATAGCATTTTTTCACTCGCGCGAAAAGCAAACTTAAAAACTGCTGCCGCCGCCTATCATTGGGTTAGTGAACTCTACGTTAAAACGCCTTTTAATCCTATTGAGGATCGCCTTCTCATCAATAGTCATGAACCAATTCAATACGGTATGTTTTATTGGCAAGATGATTATCCAGATAGCCATCTTTTTGCAGATGCTGAAATGCTAATAAAATGCTTTAATCCAGACTTTTTAATGCTTCATCCAATGAATATAGACGATGCAGGACATAAATATGGTGGTAATTCTATAAATTATAGAAATGCAGCACGAAAAGCTAGTGACTTGCTTGCCAATTATTTGCCCTTATGGCTTGATAAAGAATATAAAATCATTATCACTTCTGACCATGGTATGAGCGATGAGGGTAATCACGGAGGTCCAGAACTGTCTGAAACAAAGGTTCCCTTTTATAATTTAGGATTTCAAATTAATGAGCCAGTTAATTTAGCACAAATTCAAATTGCCGATTTATGCTGTAAAATTTTAAATATTCCAAACGAAATTTTTACCCCCTTTGTCGGTACAATTACATTATGAGTATAAAAACACGATCATGCCTCTACGCTTTACCCTTTATCATGTTTTTAGCCGTGATTATAGCTTTGCCGCTTTGGAGTGTTCTTATAGGTTCTTTAGGTCATCATAGTGACCGTTTTGCTTTTTATACACGCATTATAAATTCAAAATTTTATCTTAACGCATTTATTTCTACAATACAGTTATCATTAATTTCAACCTTGATTGGAATAACTTTTGCTTTACCAATTTCTATCAGTTTACGCGCGAGTAGTCGATTATCAAGACATATTGCAACGGCTTTATCAAACTTAGGTGCTAATTTTGCAGGTGTTCCTGCAGTAACTTCTTTCATTATATTGCTTGGGGTGAATGGAGTGTTAACAAAAGGTTTGATCAAAGTTGGTTTGCTTCAAGAAATCAATATTTATAGTTTCACTGGTCTGATATTAACATATTCCTTTTTTCAGATATCACTTGGTATTATTCTTATCATACCTATCATTCAGTCAATACCAAAGGATATTGAGGAAGCCGCAGTTTTAATGGGCACTACAAAATATCGGTTTTGGACAAAAATTGGGCTTCCCATTGTCTCTAGACAAATTATAGCAGTTTTTATTTTACTTTTTGCCAATGCAATGGGTGCTTATGCGACAGCTTTTACACTTATTGGCACTTCAGCGCGTATCGTTACAGTACGTATTAGTGAGCTTGTAGCAGGAGATGTATTTGCCAATCCTGGTCTTGCAAATGCGCTTGCTGTTTGCCTACTTATTATATTGCTTTTATGCGTAGGAATTAGTCAGCTTATTAAAGGCAAAGAGACAACGTTATGAAACAATCTCTTTATGCCAAATTGCTAATATTTATCATAACTGGAATAATGTTATTACCTTTAGTTGCATTATCCATTAATGCTGTATCTACACAGTGGTCCAAGACTATCATACCGTCAGGGTTCACACTTGATTGGCTATATACTATTCTCACACAAAATCGGTTTCACTATGCAATATTAAGAAGTTTAACAGTTTCTATTTTATCGCTTATTTTAGCAATAGTTCTGACTACACCTGCTATCTTAATTGCGCATACTTATTGGCCAGCACTTGACCGCTGGTTATCACGTTTTGTTATTTTACCCTACGCAATACCTGGCATTGTTCTCGTCGTCGGATATATAAAAGTTTTTTCAGTCCCACCATTACAGATTAACGGTACACTTTGGATCCTTATTTTTGTCTATGTACCGTTATGTTTTCCGATGTTTTATATTTGTCTTAAAAATTCGTTAAACGCCATACCTGTACAAGATTATTTAGATGCTGGGCGATTAGTGGGAGCGACTGATGAAAAAATCTTTATCAAAGTTATCATACCGCTTCTCATACCTGCCTTTTTTTTATCAACTGTTCTTAATTTCAGCTTACTCATGAGCGAATTTGTCTATGCCAATCTTCTTGTAGGTGGACAGTATGAAACTTTACAAATTTACATTTATGCGCACCGCACACAAAGTGGATCTCTTTCAAGCGCGATGATCCTCATATATTTTTTATTTTTATTCATCATGACAATAATAACTTTGATCATACAAAACCGTCTTTTGAGGAAATATTGATATGTCAGGTTTAATAATAAAAAATCTTAGTTTTTATTATGGCGAAAAGAAAATTTTAGATGATATAAATCTTAATATCAGAGAAGGCCAATTTCATGTTTTGGTTGGCCCATCAGGCTGCGGAAAAACAACCTTGCTACGCAACATTGCCGGGCTTCAAAAAAACTTTGGTGGGACCATTCATATGTCAGGTCAACGATTAGATGTATTAAGCCCAAAAGATCGCAATTTAGCTATGGTGTTTCAAAACTATGCATTGTTTCCGAATATGACTGTAAGCGAAAATCTTGCTTTTGGTATGAAGCAACGTAAACTCTCAAAAAGTGATATTAAAGACCAGATTGAAAATATGTTATCCATGATGCAAATGGGAGACTATGCTGATTATTTTCCAAGCAATCTTTCAGGCGGACAACGTCAACGCGTCGCTTTAGCACGAGCATTAATCTTAGAGCCATCCTTGTTATTACTAGACGAACCCTTGTCCGCTTTAGATGCACAAATACGAAAAAAACTACAGTATAATCTTAAGCAAATGCAACGTCAATTCAACTTAACAACGATACTCGTTACACATGACCAAGAAGAAGCGCTCATGCTAGGGGATCAAATTTCAATATTAGACAAGGGAAAAATTATTCAAAGCGACACAGCACAAGAAATATTTTATAGACCTAAAAACTTATTTGTTGCTCATTTTTTAGGAGATGCAAATATAATTCCACCTCATCATGTCTCCCGCTTATTACATAAAAAAATCAATAAAACTTATATTATTCATCCAACAAGTTTTCACTTAAATCAAAACAAAGATGCGGATTTTATAGTAGATGGTGAGGTCATTGAAGTTCAAATTATGGGACAATTTTTACGAATTCATATTCTCAATGATGACCTTGAGTTAATTTACGATTGCATTAATCACTATAATATAGAATATCCAAAAATTGGAAGTAATTTAACACTTTCATGTTTTGCGAAAGATATACACACTTTGCCTCAGAATTAAAATAGACACAAAATAATAAAGCCTCTTTCCCTGATTCCATTAAGCACACACTAACTAATTAAAACGTAAAATAAATTATAAAAAAAATAAACTTAATTTAGTAAATACTGTAAATTTATATTTTTTATAATAAATATATTTTAAATATATCTAAAATATAGATCTCTATCATTTTATTATTACCATTTAAAAATAAGGCATTTTTTATATTTTCACCAATATAGTGTCACCTCATACAAATAAATATAGAAATATTACTCATATAAGATCAAAAAAAACCATTTTTTAATTTTCGTATCTTTTATTTAACGTCAAATAGATATGTCATAAATTTCAGCAAAGGTTGCTAAAATTTGTTTGGTTTTTGCGACCGATTTAAAACCATTATGCTCAATTGTATGATGAGACGATGTTCTTCCGTTTTTTAAAATAAGTAATGTAAAGTTTGATTGTTTTCACCAGCAAGTGCAATGAAATCTTGGTGTGGACGCAAAAAATCAATTTAATGAACATCTAAATCGTGCAATATATCTTTATTAATTTCCATAGCGCCTTCAACGCGTAAGTAATGCGGACAGAAAATGATGGTCATTCAAATTTGGATCTTTAAAGTTAGCTGGTGAAAGAAATAAAATGTCAGTCATAATAAAACCCTGAAAATAATAACACCAAATTCTTATAAGAGCATTGCAATGAAAATTTAAAGTCATAGGATTTAAATATCAGCTCAATTATAAAAATCTTTTTTAATTCTCTTATTTTTAATAGAATTTACCCGCTATCAAAGTGCTCAATTTTCTCCGATTATAAATAAAACATCTTGGCCATGCTTTGATGTTCATAAATTTGGCAGGAGAAAAAGCATGGTTTATGATTTAAGCCTTTTAGATAAATGCCCTACAGAGGCAAATAAAAGTGGTGCGCACGCCCTTGCAAATGCAGTAGCAACGGCGCAAGCTGCTGAAAAAGCTGGTTTTCGCCGCTATTGGGTTGCTGAGCATCACCATTCCAATGACTTTGCCTCCAGCGCTCCTGAAGTTCTTGTGGCTTATTTATTAGCATCAACACGACATATTCGTATTGGTTCGGGTGGCGTTATGTTACAACATTATAGCCCTTATAAAGTGGCTGAAATTTTCAATGTTCTTTCCTCTTTAGCACCCGATAGAGTCGATCTTGGCGTTGGAAAAACACCAGGTGGACTTCCCCATACGACAAAAGCGTTACAAAGTGAAATGCATGATGAAACACGCATGAATTTTGAAGAAAAAGTTGAGCTTCTCAATCAATTTTTAGGCGGTGAAGAGGTAAAAGCTGGTCGCTTCGAAGGATTGGCTGCAACACCTCGCAGTGAAACCAAAGCGCGCGGGTTCTTGCTAGGGGCAAGTGTGGAAAGCGCAAAACTAGCAGCCCATCTCGGGTGGCAACTAAGCTATGCTGGGCATCTTAACGGCAGTGATAAAAAGCTCAAAAACACTGTATCCGCCTATCGAAAAGCAACAGGTGGTGGCGTACCTTTACTTGCTTTAGCAGCAATTATTGGGCGTAGTGATAAAGAAGCCAAAGAACGCGCTGATCAGATCTTTATTTATAAAATACATTTTTCTGACGGCAAAACTTATTCACTTTTAACCGAAGAGGCAGCTCAGGAATTTGGCGCACTTTCTGGACGTCATGATTTTACTATTGAAAAACATCATACACAAATCATTGCGGGTACAGCAGAAACTGTCAATAAAACATTACATGATCTTCATAATCAATACGGAATTAGAGAATTCATGTTGGAACTTCCTGCCACGAGTGTGGAAGAACGGATCGATACAATTGCACAACTTGCTTATGCGCAAGAAAAATTAGCGGCTTAAAATCTGCAAAAGGACACAACTGATGACAAAAAAAACACTTAATTTTGGTCTTATGCTTCATGGCGCAGGCGGCCACATGAATTCTTGGCGACATGCCTCTTCACAAAAAGATGCCAGCGTTAATATCGATTATACGATTGATCTTGCCAAACGAGCGGAAGACGCAGGACTTGCTTTTGTTTTTGTTGCTGATGGCCTTTATATCAATGAAAAATCCATGCCGCATTTTTTAAATCGTTTTGAACCATTAACCCTTTTATCAGCGATTGCAACTCATACATCTAAAATTGGACTTGGTGGAACAGTCTCTACCTCTTACAGTGATCCCTTTACCATTGCACGTCAATTTGCATCGCTTGATCTTTTAAGCGGTGGACGCGCTGCTTGGAACATTGTGACAACACCTCTTGAAGGAACAGCTAAAAATTACGGACGCCCTCATCCAGACCATGGAAAACGCTATGAAATTGCTAGTGAATATATTGATGTTGTACAATCTTTATGGTCGTCTTGGGAAGAAGATGCTTTTACGAGAAATCGTGAGTCAGGAGAATTTTTTAATCCTCAAAAAATGCATCGTACCAATCATAAGGGAAATTTTTTTTCGGTTGAAGGACCATTAAATATTCAACGATCCAAGCAGGGCGAACCCGTGATATTTCAAGCAGGTGCGTCGCAATCAGGAATAAATTTTGCTTCTAAATATGCTGAAGCAGTTTTTAGTAATATCCATGAAATCGAAGAAGCCAAAGCTTATGCAAAACACATTAAAGACAATGCGATAGCTCATGGTCGTTCGGCGCAAGATGTTAAAATTTTTCCCGGCATCAATCCAATTGTTGGGCGCACGCAACAAGAGGCACAAGAAAAATATTTGGCTATCCGAAATCTCATCAATATTCATGATGCTTTAAGTTACCTTGGCCGTTATTTTGATCATCATGATTTTAGTCAATATGATATTGACAAACCATTTCCTGAATTAGGCAACATTGGGCAAAACAGTTTCCGTTCAACAACTGATCGTATCAAACGTGAAGCGGCTGAAAAAAAATTAACACTTCGTGATGTTGCTTTAAACGAAGCCACGCCAAAAACTGATCTTATTGGAACTTATGACAATGTCACCGACCGCATCATTGAATGGGCAGATAGTGGTGCCGCTGACGGTTTCATCCTTACCATGATGATAACTGAACAAGGGTTTCAGGATTTCACAGGTGAAATATTACCAAGATTACAACAGCGTGGTTATTTTGATCCCACCCTAAAAGGAACCACGTTGCGCGAAAATTTAGGGTTATCCATCCTTTTTAATCGTCACACGCAAAAAAATGCCAGTCAAGTTGCTTAATGAGCAAAACGCAATTTATAAGGATAAATGTCATGAATACTATTGTTGCCTTTTCAGGAAGCACAAGCAATCCCTCCAAAACGACGGCTTTAGTGGAAAACATTGTCCAAAAAGCAGCACAGGTTTATGACATTGAAACCATAACGTATACGATGGCGGATCTCGGGCAAAGTTTAGGACTTGCTCATCGTGCTGAAGATTTATCACAAGAAACGCGAAAAATTATAAATAAAATTGGACAAGCCGATGCACTGATCATTGGAAGTCCTGTTTATAAGGGCAGTTATCCAGGATTGTTTAAACATTTTATTGATTTAATGGAGCCTGAACTGCTTTATGCCAAACCCATCATACTTGCAGCATCAGGTGGTGGCGATCGCCATGCTCTAATGGTTGAACATCAGTTGCGTCCGCTTTTTGGATTTTTCATGGCGCATAGTCTTCCTACAGCCATCTATGCTGCAACTCGTGACTTTGGTGACGAACATGCCATTATTTCTGCAGATCTTACCATGCGCATTGATAAAGCTGTTAGTCAATTAGCGCCGTTTCTTCATAAAAACACAAATAATACGGTGGATTTCACACTAGAATCACAAAACCGTACTGTGCCTTCAATCAAAATAACAGCATAAAGTTTAAAAAATATGGATCAGTATTTTTACTATACATCAATAGATAATCCGAAGGCCAAACGGCTGCGTGATGCTCTTTTATATGAATATAATCATCGTTATGGAACCTTTTACGATAAAGACGGTGCAGCGGCAGAGATGGATCGTTATCCACCTTCGGCATTTTCACCTCCAACAGGCAATTTTTTGTTGCTGATGTTAGATGATGAGGCCATTGGTGGTGGCGCATTTAAGTTTTACAATAAGGAAACAGCAGAACTTAAACGCATTTGGGTGGATGAAAATTTTCGTCGGCAGGGCTTGGCTGTAAAAATATTATTAGAACTAGAACAACAAGCAGCATTACAGGGCTATCGCCAATTATATTTGACGACAGGTTTTCGTCAACCAGAAGCTGTCGGGCTTTATCTTAAAAACAACTATACAAATCTTTTTGATCTTCAAGGGGATTGGGAAGCCTATCAACATCTTCCCTTTGAAAAAGATATTTCACATTTAATGCTAAAAAAAAATCAAAACAGAGTTTCTGGTTTTTCATCCCCGAAACAGATAATTCAAAATCATCATTTTATTAATATTTGAGGAGATAAGCCAATGTCATCGACCACCGATCAGGCACTATCTGCCTTAACCCAGAGTGAGCGCAATAAAAGCCAAAATTATGCCGACTTTAAAGTTGTCCCAGCACGTTATCCATTGCGTATTATCGGAACGATTTTTTCTATTTTTATTATTGGTATGATCGCCTTTTCGATTTTCACAAATGAACGATGGGGATGGTCTATTTTTAGCCAATGGTTTTTTTCTGAACCTGTACTTATGGGGCTTTTACGCACAATTTGGTTGACAATTTTAGCAACAATTTCAGGGTCCATACTTGGAACACTTCTGGCGCTCGCACGGCTTTCTAAATCACCCTTACTCAGTGGTTTATCTTGGTCATATATTTGGTTAATGCGGTCAATTCCATTGATTGTGTTGTTACTTATATTGAATAACCTTGGTTATCTTTATGAAAGTGTACGCATTGCAAATCCTTTCAATGGAACTATCGTGTTTGATTATCCTATGGTCTCGCTTCTCACACCTTTTGCAGCAGCTTTTATTGGCTTAACGCTTAATCAATCGGCTTTTTTTTCAGAAATTGTCCGTGGGGGTATTTTATCCGTTGATCAGGGGCAACATGAAGCGGCCGCGTCTTTGGGATTATCCCAAAAACGCCAAACATTACGTATTGTGTTACCGCAAGCAATGCGCTCAATCCTACCAACAGGATTTAACGAAATTATTGGATTGGCTAAAGGCACATCCATGGTTTATGTTTTGGCCTTGCCAGAATTATTTTATACAGTTCAAGTTATCTACAGAAGAAATCTTGAAGTTATTCCCCTGCTTATGGTTGCAACAGTTTGGTATCTTGTCATTATGACTGTTTTGTCCATTGCGCAATATTATATTGAACGTCATTACTCAAAAGGTGCGCTTCGCAATCCCGTTGATCTTCCCTTTGGTAAATTTTTTAAATTTTTAAAAAAAACACCTGCAATAAATAACATACTCAATGCTGATCAAAGTAAATTACAGAAGCCTTTTGATATAAATCCTTCTCATACACCGACAAAAAACACTATTAAAGGTTTTCGTGATCTTCATTCAGGCAATGGGGCACGTGTTACAATCCATAATGTTTCAAAATACTTTGGAACAAATAAAGTTTTAGATGGTATCCATCTTGAAATAAAACCTGGAAGTGTGACTGTTATTCTTGGTCCCTCTGGTTCAGGAAAATCAACCTTATTGCGTACAATTAATCATTTAGAACGTGTTGATGAGGGCTTTATTGATGTTGATGGTCAGCTTATCGGTTATAAAAAACAAGGTCAAATACTTTATGAGTTAAAAGAAAAAGACATTTTAAAACAACGTATCGATATTGCTATGGTGTTTCAAAATTTCAATCTTTTTCCACATATGACAGTTTTAGAAAATATTATTGAAGCACCTACACAAGTCAGACATCAATCACGTGAAAATGCACAAAACGAAGCTTATGATCTTTTGGCACGTGTTGGCCTTCTTGACAAAGCCAATGCCTATCCCCGCCAATTATCAGGAGGACAACAACAACGTGTAGCCATAGCGCGTGCTCTGGCATTACGACCTCGTGTTTTACTTTTTGATGAACCAACGTCTGCTCTTGATCCTGAATTGGTCGGAGAAGTTCTCGATGTTATTAAAGAATTGGCGGAAACGGGATCAACTTTAGTTGTTGTAACTCATGAAATCGCTTTTGCACGTGAAATAGCAGATACTGTCGTTTTTATGGAATCTGGACAAATTTTAGAACAAGGAAGTCCTGAATTCGTGTTTAATCAAACACAAAACTCTCGAACACGAAGCTTTCTTGATAAAGTTCTTTCATAAAAGATATCTGTAAAATTAAACGATGCAAAATCATAATATGATATCATTTTAGAGGAGATAAAAATTGATAGGCCCGCGAACAAAGATAAAATTTATACTTGGTTTTTTACTCACAAGTATCTTTACAATATCTTTTGCATATGGAGAAGCCGTAAAACTTGATTTATCACCTGAACAAACAGGGCGCCCAACGACAACTGTCAATCCACAAAGGGTAAAAGACGTTGAAAATCTATCCTTTATTAAAAAAGGTACATTTACTGTCGCCACAAATACGGCAAGTAGCCTGCCTCTTCATGATTATGCGTCAGATGCCAAAACAATTATCGGATTGGATATAGATTTAGCATCAGCAATTGCACAAAAAATGGGAAAAAAACTCGAAATCGTTGAAATTATCTGGGCTGACTGGCCTTTAGGTCTATCCAGTGGAAAATATGATGCGGTCATTGCCAATATTACTGTGACAGAAGAACGAAAAGAAAAGTTTGATTTTGCTACTTATCGTCGTGATGTTATTGGCATTTATGTGAAAAATAAAAGTCCTATTCAAGAAATCAAAGAAGCAAAAGATATTGCGGGATTACGCGTTATAACTGATGCAGGAACCAATCAGGAAAAAATATTACTTGAATGGGACAAGCAAAATATAGCGAACGGCCTTAAACCTATACAAGTGCAGTATTATGATGATAAAGCGCTGCAAACATTGTCACTTGATAGCAACCGTGCTGACGCCATTTTTAGTGTAAATGCCATGCAATCCTACATTTCTGCAACAACCGGAAAAACAAGACTCGTTGGTACGGTTAATGGTGGCTGGCCCTTAACGGCGGAAATCGCCGTTGCCATACCAAAAGATAATGGATTTGTCGAACCTATGGCGGCTATATTAAACGATTTGATTAAAGATGGAACCTATGACAAAATTCTTACGAGATGGAATTTAAAAGAAGAAACTGTTCCCCAATCACTTATCAATCCCCGTGGCCTTCCCAAAACACCTTGATCTTAAGGGATAAGTTATGTCTATTTTTCAAATTAAAAAAACGATCATCTTTTTAAGTGTTGTGTTCAGTATTTTCATAATGATCATAACATATGCAGCGGCACAGCCAATTTTTGATACGAGTGTAGAACAGCACGAACGTCTTCATGTTGACAAAAATGAAGCTGCCGCTAACGCGATACCTTCAGACTTTCCTTTTGTCACGAAAGGAAAGCTAACCATTGCTGTTGCCCCAACAGAACCACCACTTACTTTTTATGCGCAAGATGCGCGTACACCCGTTGGGTCAGAAGTTGATTTTGCTTCAGCATTTGCCGAAAGTCTTGGCTTAGAGCTTGATCTCATTCCGATCACATGGATCGACTGGTCTTTGGGACTAACATCAAGAAAATATGATGCTGTTCTTGCCAATGTCGGTGTGACTGAAGCACGAAAAAAGAAATATGATTTTTCAACCTATCGTCAAGGATTGCACGGTTTTTATGTAAAAAAAGACAGTCCCATTCAATCCATTAAAGAGCCAAAAGATCTCGCAGGCTTGCGTGTTATTGTTGGTGCAGGCACCAATCAGGAGCGTATTCTCTTACACTGGGATGAAGAGATAAAAAAAGCAGGGCTTGCACCGATTGTATTACAATATTTCGATGACAGTGCCACAAGCCTCATGGCAATGCAATCAGGACGTGCTGATGTTGTTGTACAACCCAATGCGCAGCTTATCTATATTTCTTTACGAGATGATAATCTTCGCGGTGTTGGTACTTTAAGTGCTGGATGGCCTGACCGTTCAGATGTTTCTGTTGTTTCACGTAAAGATAGTGGACTTGCACAACCACTGACAATAGCTATTAACGCTATGATACAAGATGGCTCTTATCAAAAAATTTTGGATCGTTGGCATTTATCAGATGAAGCCTTAGAAAAATCTGAAACCAATCCCCCGGGATTGCCAGAAGAATAACCAAACAGAAGAATAACGAAATTTGACCGTTTCCGAAATCATATATTATTATGATGAGAAAAATGCAGTGGTTGTTTTGTAGTATCGTCATACCACTGCACAAAATTGTCCATAATAGTATCACTTTTTCAAAGACGTTATTACGATTATTCTTTACAAAAAGTCTTAAGAATTATTGCATGCTTAAAAAAATATTTTAAAATAAAAAATTATTATAATTATTGAAATACACTTATTCCCATTCGATCGTACCGGGTGGTTTTGAGGTAATATCATAAACAACCCGATTAATACCACGCACTTCATTAATAATACGATTAGCAGCCTGTGCAAGAAATTCCATGTCATAATGATAAAAGTCGGCAGTCATACCATCAACAGATGTGACGGCGCGTAATGCACACACATATTCATATGTGCGCCCATCTCCCATAACGCCTACCGTTTGAACAGGCAATAGAACCGCAAATGCCTGCCAAATTACATCATAAAGACCAGCTTTTCGTATTTCATCAAGATAAATGGCATCAGCCTCGCGCAAAATTTCAAGTTTATCCCGCGTCACAGCACCTGGGCAACGAATAGCGAGACCAGGCCCTGGAAAAGGATGGCGTCCAATAAATTTTTCAGGAAGACCAAGTTCATGACCCAAAATACGGACTTCATCTTTAAATAATTCTCGCAATGGTTCAACAAGTTGCATATTCATTCGTTCAGGCAAACCACCAACATTATGATGACTTTTGATCGTAACTGATGGACCTCCTGTGAATGAAACACTTTCAATTACATCAGGATAAAGTGTTCCTTGTGCTAAAAATTCCGCACCACCTAATTTTTTTGCTTCCTTTTCAAAAACTTCAATAAACAAACGGCCGATTGTTTTACGCTTTTTTTCAGGATCATCTTCACCATTTAACGCTTCAATAAATAGATCAGAGGCATCAACATGAACAAGAGGAATTTTATAGTTTTCTTCAAACATGGTCACAACTTCTTGCGCTTCATTTTTTCGCAACAAGCCATGATCAACAAATATACATGTCAGTTGATCCCCAATGGCTTCATGAATAAGCACTGCCGCAACAGAGCTATCAACACCTCCTGAAAGGCCACAAATAACACGCCCTTTCCCCACTTGTTTTTGAATGGTCGCAATCGCTTGTTCACGATAAAATTTCATTGACCAATCGCCTTTAATATGTGCAATGTTATGAACAAAATTTTGCAATAATTTTGACCCATCAGGTGTATGAACAACCTCGGGATGAAACTGCACAGCATAAAAATGACGCTTTTCATCAGCAATAGCTGCATAAGGGGCACCTTTTGATGTTGCAATAACGTGAAATCCCTGCGGCAATGCCATTACACGATCACCATGACTCATCCATACTTGGTGACGACTGCCTTTTTCCCATACACCTTCAAAAAGCGCACTATTTTCTTGAATATCCAAAAAAGCCCGTCCGAATTCACGCTCATGGCCTGCTTCAACTTTTCCTCCAAGTTGAGCACACATGGTTTGCTCACCATAACATATACCTAAAACGGGAATTCCTGCTTCAAAAATTTCCTGTGGCGCACGTGGAGATCCAATATCAACAGTTGAATGTGGACTGCCTGAAAGAATAACTGCTTTCGGTTTAATCCGTGCAAAAGCATCAGCTGCTAACTGAAAAGGAACAATTTCGGAATAAACACCCGCTTCACGCACACGCCTTGCGATGAGCTGAGTGACTTGTGAACCAAAATCAATAATAAGAACAGTATCAGGATGTTGTGATGTCATGGATAGCCCTTAAAGACTGTTAAAAGGTTATAAGCAGTTTAAGATGTATGAATTAGGCTTTCTTCATCAAAAAGTCATGTCAAAAATTAAAAAATTTACGAATAATATGAAAAATCATCATTATCATTTTTAAATGTTCGCGTTGATCGTTTTAAATTATCATTTATTGATTTTAATCTCGCTTAAAGAATGCCAATCACGTTTATATTAAAAAGGTTTTTAATGTCTCTAAAGCTTTGCCTAGTTCCTTATCAACAATATGAAGATATTGACGCCAGTCTAAAGCTTGTTTTAACTCTGTCTTTCCGTCTGAGATCCCTCTCAAACCATAAAGCGTTACATCAAAAATTTGACAAGTGCGCAAAACAGCATAAGTTTCCATATCAACCATATCGGCCGAAATTGTATCATAGGCATTACCAGAAACCACATTAGCACCCGTTGATAAATCGGCCTTTGGATAATCTGGAAGAAGAAGAGGCATTGATTGTTTTGCAGGTTTATCGACAAAAGGCGTAACGCCTTTTTCAACTCCCAAAACGCTTGCATCCATATCACGCCAAGATACGGATGCAACTTGATACACTTTTGTCTGTTCCAAAGTTTTTGAACCTGCCGAACCTAATGATATAACAAGATCAGGCATGGTATTTTTTTGTTTAAGATGCGATAAAATTTTTGTTGTATGAATTGCCGCCTCAATGGGACCAACACCGATAAATAACGGATGAATTAGTTTTTTTAAACAGTCTCCATATTCTAGATCTGTCGCCATTAAAAATAAAATAGACTTATTACCCCATGTCATCATCACGTGATATTTTTCTCCAAAATCGAAATAAAAAAACCATCCGTTTGTGTTGTTAAAGGTGATAAAGCAAGACCATATTGAGAAAAAAGAGGTGTTGGTGTATTGCCTTCAAAAGCATTGTCCCACACTGTTTTCATATCAAGTTTATGAAAATCATGATGCGTTTTTAAAAAAGACGAAACTTGTTGATCATTTTCAGATGAAAACAATGAACATGTAATATAGACTAAGTGTCCCCCTAATTTCACATAACTCATTGCAGCATTTAAAACCTCTTCCTGTTCTTTTACACGCCGTTCCACTTGAGCTTCGCTTAAGCGCCATTTTGCATCAGGCCGGCGTCTCCATGTTCCTGTTCCTGTGCAGGGCGCATCAACCAAAACAATATCCATCTGTTGTTTTAATGGGGCAAGATCACCCTTTTTGGCATGAGGCTGTACATTGCGCACATCAGCACGTCTTAAACGTTCAAAAATAGGCGCAAGACGCGCTTTTTCTGCATCATAGGCATAAATTTGTCCACGATTTTGCATATGAGCAGCAAGAGCCAAACTTTTTCCACCAGCACCAGCACAATAATCAAGCACTTGCATACCAGATTTTGCGCCAACCAAATGCGCAACGATTTGCGAACCAAGATCTTGAACTTCAAAAAAACCTTTTTGAAACGCAGGTTCTGCTTGAACATTTGGGTGTCTGCCCAATTTTTCAATAGGGGCTATTCTCAAAGCATCTTTCATCCAAGGGATTGGTTTTATATGAACAGATTCAAGCGCACGCAACATTTTATCAGAGCTTGATTTTAGTGTATTAACACGCAAATCCAAAGGTGGACGTTCACTCAAACTACGGGCTTCATTACACCAATTATTACCAAACATATTTTGCAAATGAGAAATACACCAATAGGGTACATCAGCTTGAATATAATCTGCTGCATCGTGAATGTTACGATTCTCCCAAGAGTGGCGCTGATCAGCATTAAGTTTTTTTGGACGAAATTTATCCCCTTCCAAAGCATGTTCAAGTGCTTGCCAAGACAATGCACCATCAGACATTAATGCGCCATAAGCCAAAGCAGATATGTCATCACTATCCATGAGCCAATAAAGTGAAAGTTTGCGTCTTAAAGCGTCATAAACAATATTACCAATTGCTGCACGATCCCCTGCCCCTGCAAAACGATGGGATAGTCCCCAATCTTTCAACGCTTCTGCAACTGGACGACGCCTATTTTCAATATCCTGTAAAACTTCAATCGCGGCCTGTAGGCGTCCACCCAATCGCATTTTAAAATTCCTATTTTATCTTTTTGCTTCAGTGTATCTTTTTAAAACCGACATAATCAATTTAAACCCAAAAGAAAACACAGAAAGATAAAAATAAACTGTCTCTAAGAATGAAAAAAATACTATTCCATAGGATGTAAAAACAGAAAATTTATTATTAATAAATTTAATATCTAAAAGTTGCTTATTGTGTTTTCATTTGAATTTTTTTCAACTTTTTCAACAATGAAAACACCATTATCAAAGGATAAAATTTTAATGCGTGTACCAGATTCAAGATCCGGTCCATTGATCCGCCATATCGTATCATCAATGCGAATTCGTCCTTCGCCATTTATAATAGGGTCACTCAAAACAACTGTTTTACCAAACAGTTCATCTGTCTTTTTATTTAATAAAGGTTGATCAGAATCTGCTTTACGTTGAAAAAATTGTCTTCCAACCATAACCATCAAAACGGAAAAAATTAAAAATATAACTATTTGACTTTGCCAAGTTGAAAAATCAGCAACATCACCTAAAATCATTATCAATAAGGCGGTAAGTAATGCACCTATACCAAACCACATCAAAAATACACCTGGCAATAATACTTCTAAAAGAAGAAGAAGAAAGCCAAAAATAATCCAGTTCCATGGACCTAGAGAAGTTATAAGCGTTTCCATACTTTTCCTTATTTAACGAATATATAAGAAGATATTATAGTTTTTTTTCAAACAAGAATGATCATAATTGTTTTAAAAAATATCAATGTCTTTTTTAACTTCGCCGTTTGCTTGATGTATCACTGTCTGAACCAAAAACTTCTTTCGCAATCGCACCAATACCACCTAAAGAACCAATCAAAGAAGATGCTTCCATCGGCATAAGAACAATTTTTTGATTATTGGCAGAACCAATTGTTGCTAGTGCTTCTGTGTATTTTTGTGCGACAAAGTAATTGATTGCCTGCACATCGCCTTTTGCAATCGCCTCTGAAACCGATATCGTCGCTTTTGCTTCAGCCTCTGCTAATCTTTCACGCGCTTCAGCTTCACGGTAAGCCGCTTCACGCTTACCTTCAGCTTCTAAGATTTGTGCTTGTTTTAGACCTTCTGCACGAAGAATATTCGCATTACGATCACCTTCAGCTTCTAAAACTTGGGCGCGTTTATCACGTTCTGCTTTCATTTGGCGTCCCATCGCATCAACAAGATCACGCGGGGGTTGAATATCTTTAATTTCAATCCGCGTCATCTTTAGACCCCAAGGCTGAACAGCACCATCAACAACACCAAGCAAGCGATCATTAATCGCATTCCGATTGGATAGAAGCTCATCCAAATCCATTGAACCAACAACAGTACGGATATTTGTCATTGTAAGATTTAAAATAGCCGTTGTGAGATTATCAACTTGATAGGCAGCTTTTGCGGCATTTAAAACCTGATAAAATGCCACAGCATCAACTGAAACTGTTGCATTATCACGAGTGATAACTTCTTGAGTTGGGATATCTAAAACACGTTCCATCATATTAATGCGCGCACCAATGCGATCAAAATACGGGATGATAAGATTAAGTCCTGGAACAAGCGTTTTGGTATAACGTCCAAACCGCTCTACAGTCACAGCATATCCTTGCGGCACTTGTTTAATGCCAGCAAATAATGTCACAATGACAAGAACTGCTAAAACAATTAATGATATACTTAAACCGCCCATGATCTCTCCAAACTCATTAACAATTTCTTCTAAAAACAATGTGGCAGTTTATAAAAAAAGAAGAAAGCAAAAAGCTGCATTTGGACAAAAAGGCAAGGGTTTTTCACACTTATTTCACAAAAGACCGTGGTTTTTATTAAAAGTGACCTTTCACTTATACCCATCCAGCCAATTCTTGACGAACAAGATGTTCAATAACTTTCATTCCTTCTTCACTATCATTCAAACAAGGAATATGAAAAAAATTCTCTCCCCCATTTTCATAAAAAGTTTCTGCCGCTTCATTGCCAATTTCATCAACCGTTTCAAGACAATCCACCACAAAGCCTGGATTAAAAACGGCAACAGACTTGACCCCTTGTTTTGGTAAATTTTCAAGTGTTATATCTGTATAGGGTTTTAGCCATTCTTCAGGTCCAAACCTCGACTGAAAAGTCATCATCAACGTGTTTTCATCCATTCCCAAACGCTGACGCAAAGCCAAGGTTGTCTGTTCACATTCATGAGGATAAGGATCACCCCTATTTGCATAAGAACGCGGTATACCATGATAAGAGGCAATAATTTTCTCAGGTATAAAGGAAAGCGTTTTAAGATGCTTTTCAATAGACCGCGCCAAAGCATCAATATAAACAGGATCAACACTATAAGGAGGAACAGAGCGGATAGCGGGAACATAGCGTCTTTTTTTCAAACCGTCAAAAAACGCATCAAACACTGTAGCTGTAGTGGCTGCCGAATATTGAGGATAAAGAGGAAAAAACAAAAGTTTTTCACATCCTGAATCAATCATACGATTGACTACATCTTCAATTGAAGGCTTACCATAACGCATGGCATAATCAACAACTACACTATCGCCAGATAATTGAGGGGCAAGTTTTTCAGCCTGAGCCCTTGTAAAAGTGCGCAAAGGCGATTCATTACGTTCATTATTCCAAATACGCTTGTAAAGAGCACCCGATTTTTTCGGTCTTACATTTAACACGATTCCATAAAGGACAGGATACCATAAAAGACGCGGCCACTCTATCACACGACGATCAGACAAAAATTGTCGCAAATATTTACGAACACTTTTGGGATCTGTGCCTTCAGGTGTTCCTAAATTAATCAAAACAACACCAATTTTTTTTTCTGCATTCCTCATAATATGAAAATTATACTTTTCTATTCAGAGCAAATTGCGCACCATTGCTTGTTGTACATAATAGCTGCATTGCATTATTTGATAATGCACAATTTACACGCGAAACAGTACCGCGAATAATAGAGCGCATTTCAATTTCAACCAATTGAGGGTTACGGAAAATATAATTACCTTCAGAAAGTTTTTCATTTGTATCGGCTGCACGCGTTTCAAAAACATTGTTATGGAAAGACGAAACAATACCGTTGCTATCCACCCACTGCCCCGCAATTCCTTGTGGAACATTTTGAACAACAGGATTTTGACCATAATTTTGCGACAAACTACAGGCTGCTAGTAAAAAAGATACAAAAGTACAATAAGTAATGAGCACATAACGTTTCATATAGCGGACTCCAAACTCTGTTCATCATAGTTTAAATGATGATTTTCATCATTTCTATATACTATCAATATGGTGCTTTTTACACAAATCAATGAAAAAGCGTTTTTTTCAAAAAAAAAACGCTTTTTTGTTGCATGTTATCACCAAATTGGTAGAGCTAACAGCGCGGGGCAAACGAGGTTAAATACTTGCCGATGGTTTGCAACCAAAGTCCTTTTGATGCGTTCAACGTTTCAAAGGAGAAACATAAAATATGATAGGCCCCATACTTGTAGCGGGTGAAGACAATGGCAAGAGAGCGGAACTCTCTTCTATGCTTCGAGCGCTTGGTTATCGTGTTATAGAAGCAGAAAACGGACTGCGTACCATTAATTTGTTACGTAGAAGAAGAAATATTGCCTTAGCAATGATTGATCCCACCATGAGTGATCTTGGAGGCAAAGAGCTTATAGCAAACATAAGGGTTGCAGGGCTAGCAACGCCGTTAATTATTACATCAAACGTTGAAAATGAAGAATTATTACAAATATCTTTGCGTGAAGGGGCAATGGACTATCTGATTTATCCTATTAGTTCGCTTAGACTTGCCGTCACTCTGGGAAATTTATCCCTAAACACAACCTTAACACGAGAAGTCCACCATTTGCGGCGCCAAAACGAAAACCATTTACGCTTTGGTGACCTTCACGCTAAAAGTGATTCGATGATACGATGTGTCGAGGATGCAAAAAAAGCAGCAAAATCGTCAGAAAATATTTTGATTATAGGCGAGCAAGGCACTGGTCGCGAAACATTGGCGAGAATTATTCACCATGAAAGCACGTTTTCAAGTGGTGATTTTGTCCGCATACAATGTTCTTTTATATCCGATCCTATTCAAGATGAAAAAATTTGGAATGAGAAATTCTTACCACTTTTGAATTCTATAGATGGTGGCACACTTTGTTTATGTGAAATCGATAAACTAGAGCTTGTGCAACAAAAAAAGATGCTCGAATACCTTGAAAAATATAAGAATAGAAATTCCCATAATAAAAAGGACTTTAGATTAATTTCCTTATCAATGTCATCACTTTCTGATCTTGTCGATGATAAACTTTATTGCAAACAGCTTTTTGCTCATATTAACGGCCATCAGATTACTATGCCGGCTTTGCGTGAACGGCGTGAAGACTTTGCAGATATTGCCCAAAGTGTAATTGATCACATTGTGGTTGAGCGTGGGCAACCGCATGTTCATGGTCTTGCGGGATCAGCACTTGCACTTCTTTTACAATATGATTGGCCTGGCAATATTGGTGAAATGGAAAATATGCTTTTTAGAGCCATATTATTAAGCAATGGTCCATTACTAACAATAAGAGATTTTCCACAGCTAACAGGAAGCCAGTTTATCGACCTTCAAGATGCACTTACAACCGATTATTTGGAAACTCAAAATAAGGATATGCTACGGCTTTTTGATGAAAAAAATCAAATACGCCCTTTAACCGATCTTGAAAGTGAAATCATTCAACGTGCTGTTGATCATTATAAAGGAAAAATGAGTGAAGTCGCACGCCGTTTGGGTATAGGCCGTTCAACGCTTTATCGCAAACTTGATGAATACCAAGATAAACAATCTGAACTTGTATCACAATTAAAAAAATGCGGATAAAAAAATTGATATTCGTTATGAAAGCATTATGGCAATCGTATAGTTTAAGTGCGATCTAAAATAAATAGACCAAAACCTCGTATAATTTAAGGCTTTGTCTTTTTGACAAGGTCTTAAATTATGCTCAATACCTTTAATTTACTCATAACACATTATATGCAAGATGCTAAAATGACTTGGTCTTTCATTTCAACTGCCATCGTCTTGCCATAGTCATTTTATAAAGTATTTCCATACATAGACTGTTAACCATTCCATAATACACTGAAAGATAACATAAAGCAGTTATTAAATGGTCAATAATGTTTCTTTCTGATAGAATTTTAGACAAAAAGTCATGGGATTTAAATATTCAATTCTTTTATGTTACATTGAATGATCGTTGCCAATGTTTAATAAAGAATGTTTAAAGTGGTGGATGGCAGTTTGAAAATATCATCTTGTAAATTGCGCAGTTTCGTCTTTGCAATCTTAAGCTTAAGTATGGTTTTTCCTATATTGTTTGCTGCACATGCTCACGCTGAAACACGTTCACTAAAACTATATTTTATTCACACACGTGAAAAGGCTGAAATTGTTTTTAAACGCGATGGAAAATACGATCAAGATGGCTTAAAACGCTTAAACGTATTTTTGCGTGATTGGCGTCGCAATGAACCAACCAATATGGATCCAAGATTATTTGATTTAATTTGGGCCGTTTATAAAGCAAGCGGCTCGCGCGATTATATTAATGTTGTTTCTGCTTATCGTTCACCTGCAACTAATAATATGTTACGTTCACGATCAAAAAATAGCGGCGTTGCTCAAAAAAGCCAGCACACTCTTGGTCGCGCAATGGATTTTTTTCTACCCGATGTTAATCTCGCAAAATTACGCGCCGTAGGTATGAAACAACAAGGTGGCGGTGTTGGATATTATCCAAAATCTGGTTCTCCTTTTATTCACATGGACATTGGCAATGTACGCCATTGGCCTCGGATGACCCGCAAAGAACTTATGGCCTTATTCCCTGATGGCAAAACAATGCATGTCCCAACCGATGGGAAAGCATTTTCTGGCTATGCGCAGGCAAAAGCTGAATGGGAAACACGCAAAAATGCACCGATCGTTGTGGCAAAAAACACAGGAGGAAGTCAGAAAAAGGGTCTTTTTGCCTCACTTTTTGGTAAAAGTGATAAGCAAGAACAACCAACTCCTGCACCTGTAAGAGTGGCAACTGCACAACCAATCATTGCTCAAGCTGTGCCTGCGAATGTTTCTCTTCCTCAAAATGATGCACCCTTGCCTGAATTATCACCGTTACGCAACGCGCAAAATAAGGGCGACGATATACCCGCTCTTATTAATGAACCAGAAGAAACAAATACACCGCTTGTCGCTTATACAGCTACAGCCATTCCCGTACCTTCATTAAAACCTGACACTGGTGATGATTTGACAAATAATGAGACAGTTATTGCATCCATTCCTATGCCAGAAAAACGGCCTCATCTTGAAAACAATAATAACGACAACAACCGACAAACAAATATAGTGGTCAATGAGCCTAAAGATGAGATTGGTTCTTTAATAGCGGATAATAGCCAAGAGCTAAGCATAAAGGAACCAAAAGTCGCCTTAAATACAACGACAATAAAAACTTATTCATCTATGAACAGTTATGAAAATGAAAACACTGCCTCACTTGACATTAATGATATTATAGCTGTGCCTGATGATGATTACTATGAAGAAGATGAAGACTACGCTGACAATGAAGATCAAGGCACAGATCAAAATATGGTGGCTTCAATTGCACATACAAAAATAGCCCCAAAAGCTGATCGCCCTGAACAAGATGACGTGGCAAATATCATTGCTGAAGATAAACAAATCAGCGATTTTTCCATGGCACCCGAAGATGAATTAAGACAAGTTCCTAATATTGTTTTTGTTTCAGGGCTTGAAAAGAGTGAAGAAACATCAAAAATTGCTCAACTTACTGGAAAAGCAATTAATTTTCACGCTGTTGCACGCACTTATTAATTAACACATCTGTTGCGCCAATCTCTTTAATCTATTGAATATTTATCAACAGATTATAATAATAGTCCATATAAAAGCTCTTGACCTTCCCATAAGGGTAACCCTCAAATAAAATGAAAAGGGTAAAATTCTTGGCACGCTTTTATAATCAGTCAAAAAATTTAAACACAAAGTCTGCATCTCTTAAACCCATAATATTGGATATTATGGGCATGCATTGTGCTTCGTGTGTCAATCATGTTGAAAAAGCAATAAAAAGCATTGATGGAGTGGACAGTGTCAATGTGAATCTGGCTACCCAAAAAGCTCAGATAATAATGTCTGCGCCTGTAAAAGCATCAAACATCGTCAAAGCAGTAGAAGTTTCTGGCTATGCGGTTGATGTAAAAACAATAACGTTTGCTATTTCCGACATGCATTGTGGTTCATGTATATCACGAATTGAAACTGCTTTAAACGCAGTATCAGGCACTATGTGTGCAAATGTTAATTTGGCGACAAATCAAGCCACTGTCAAAGTTATTGAACAGGCAGGTATTCAACAAGCGCTTGAAGAGGCTGTTGTAAAGGCTGGTTATCATATTCAATCGGTACAATCACAAGAAAGCGTTGATCAAAAAGAGAAAAAAACCAATCGTTTACAACAGGCTTTTATAGTCTCTTTTATTCTTACACTACTTGTTTTTATTATTGAGATGGGCACACATTTCAATACATTTTTTCATACTTGGTTATCAAACGTTGTTCCAACTTTTTCCATACGTATAATCGAATGCCTGCTGATAACTATTGTTTTATTTGGACCAGGATGGCGTTTTTTTAAAATTGGTATTCCTCATCTTTTACGTGCAAGACCAGACATGAATTCGCTTGTGGCTGTTGGTGCATTTTCTGCTTGGATTTATTCGGTCATAGCAACGTTTTTAGGACACTCTATGCCGCAAGGCACCAATCATGTTTATTTTGAAGCCGCAGGTGTCATCGTCACCCTCATACTTCTTGGGCGTTGTCTTGAAGCACATGCAAGAAAGCGTACGAGTGGTGCAATTTCCTCTTTAGCAAAATTAAAACCAACGCATGCCACCATTGTAGATCAAACAGGTGAAAAAAAAATTGATGTTAAAGACATTGCGATTGGTGATAAAATTATTGTACGTCCAGGCGAAAGATTTCCTGTCGATGGACGCATTATCATAGGCACATCGTACATTGATGAATCAATGATCACTGGTGAGCCCCTACCTGTTGCCAAAACAAAAAATGACCCCGTATTTTCTGGAACAATTAATGGGAACAGCGCAGTGACATTTTGTGCGGAAAAAATCGGAAAAGATACTTTTATCTCTCAAATACAAACCATGGTTGAAAATGCTCAAGGGGCAAAATTACCTATTCAAAGCTTGGTTGATAAAATAACTGTCTGGTTTGTTCCTACTATATTCGTCATTGCCATATTAACCTTTTTTCTTTGGCTTACTTTAGGTCCTGCTTCTTCATTGCCGCATGCACTTATTGCTGGTGTTTCTGTACTCATTGTTGCTTGTCCTTGTGCTATAGGGCTTGCGACACCAACGTCTATTATGGTGGGCACTGGAAAAGCTGCTCGTATGGGCATATTATTTCGTCATATAGACGCTTTACAAACGCTTAACAAAACTCGTCTTATCGCTTTTGATAAAACGGGAACATTAACACAAGGAAAACCCACACTTTCCGACTTTATGACCACGCAAAATTTTCAAAAAGATGATGTCCTCACTTTGGTCAGTGCCATTGAAGTATGCTCAGAACATCCCATAGGCAAAGCCTTTGAAAACTACACCCAAAAAAACAAAATAACACTGCCTGAAGTTCAGTCTTTTGATAATAAACCTGGTTATGGTTTGATCGGTAAAATTGATGCTGACCAAATTATCATCGGCTCACAACGCTTTATGCAATTGTATAGTATAGATACAAGCCCCTTTAGCCAAGTCGCAGCACTTTTTGAAAAAAAGGCAAAAACTGTTTTTTATGCCGCAATAAATAACCAAATCGCCGCCATATTTTGTGTTAAAGATCGTATTAAATCTGACAGTATCGAAACACTGCAGGCACTTAAAGCCATGAACATTCGAACTGCCCTTATTACCGGTGACAATGAAACAACAGCGACGATAATCGGTCAAAAAATCGGTGTTGATTTTATCTTTTCCAATGTTTTACCCTCTGGTAAAGTCAAAGCACTGGAAAAATTGCGCCAAGAAAATTATCCCGTTACATTTGTTGGTGACGGTATTAATGATGCACCAGCCTTAGCCAATGCTGATGTCAGTATTGCTATCGGAACAGGAACCGATTTAGCGATAGAAAGCGCTGATATTATTCTTATTTCAGATGATCTTAATGCATTGATTCATGCTATACATATTTCTAAAAAAACATTGCGTAACATTAAACAAAATTTGTTTTGGGCTTTTTGTTACAACATTGCTTTAATTCCTATTGCCGCAGGTGCCTTTTATATCGCTTGGGGAATTCAATTGTCGCCTATTTTTTCAGCCGCTGCAATGGCACTCTCAAGCATTTTTGTACTTCTTAATGCTTTACGCCTAAACCATATTTAAATAGAAAAAGTGATTATTCTTGATTTAAAAAAATAAATAGACAAAATTAACTGATAAGCTTTAAATTTTGAGGAAATCTAAAGTTTAGGAAGAAAATTTTGTTTTACAAAAAAAAATTCATACTCTTTTTTTGAAACGAAAACTGATAAACATTAAAAAGGATTTTTCTTTTATTGATTACCATAATGTTGGTACGTTTTTAAAAAAATTATTTCTAAGTTCACTTTTTTTCAAAAGATATCCAAGCGGAGGAGGAAACCAGCATGGATCAAAAATTTATCGCAAATATAAAAGCGAAAAAAATTTATCATGCGCAAAACAAAAAACGTCACCCAATGGGTAAAATTTTAACACCGATCGCACTGATCGTTTGTGATGATTTTATCAGACTTATTGCATTTTATAAAATTTTTTTGTTTAAGCGTATGAGAAATGGCGTAATAACTTTAGTCATTCCTTTAGGTATAAGCGTAATCCGTCATTATGATTGCACTTACCGAAATCTATGTTTTTTAATAAAATAGGGGAAAGAAATGTCTCAATATGATATTGCAGTGCTTGGAAGTATGAATATGGATATTTTCGTACAGGTCAAAGATTTTCCAAAAAATGGCGAAAACAGCTTTTGTGAAGGAATTTTCCCAGCACCTGGTGGAAAAGGTAATAATCAAGCAGTGAGTGCAGCTAAATTTGGTAAAAAAGTCACCATGATTGGCTGTATCGGTAATGATTCTGCAGGAAAACAACTAAAAGAAAATTTAGAAAATCGTAATATCGATACCAGTAATCTCCTTATCTTGGATGATATAATAACCAGCTCTTGTTGTGCAATTATTGATAAAAATGGAGATAATACATTACTTGTAAATATGACAGCCAATCTCGCGCTTAGTGAAGCTCATGTTACCAACGTATTTAATAAAATTGACGTTAAAGCTCTGCTTGTACAAATGGAAACGTCCAAAGAATCCATTTTAGCAGGATTAAAAGCAGCTAAAAAAAAAGGAATTTTCACCATTATAGATCCTGCCCCTGTTAATGGTATTGATGAACAATATTTTCACTATGCTGATTTAATTGTCCCCAATAGTAACGAAACAAAATTTATTACAAACATTGAACCTACAGACGAAGCAAGTGCGCTGGAAGCTGCAAAAATCATTGCAGATAAAGGTGTTAAAAATGTTATTGTAAAAATGGGACAAAACGGATGCTTATTATATCAAAAAGGACATAGTCAGTTTTATCCTTCAATGAAAGTTAAAGCGGTGGACACGGTGGGCGCGGGAGATTGTTTTGCAGGTGCTTTAGCAAGTCACTTCATTGAACATGATGACTTGGATGCTGCGATTAAATTTGCTCACATTGCTGCAGGTTTTAAAGTGTCGCGCTTTGGTGGACATGATGCAATTCCTACACTGGCTGAAATCAACAGCGTTCTTACAAAATATACGGAGCTGTCGTATGTTTGATTCATTAAATCAGTATTTTAACGGATTTATCAATCTTGGCGCTGCAGCAATGATGTTTTTCATCATTACAATATTATCTTTGCTTTTTAGAGTTAAATTTTTACGCGCATTAGAAGGTGGTATTTTGATGGCGACGGCCCTTACGGGTATGGGGGCTGTTATCAACCTATTAACCAGTAATTTTGCACCAGCGCTCACGAAATTCGTAGAATCTACTGGAGTTAAGCTTTCGATAACAGATTTGGGTTGGGCGCCTTTAGCTGTTATTACTTGGGGATCTATTTACACTCTTTACTTTGCCTTTATTTGTACTGTTGTGAATATATTTTTATTATCCATTAAAAAAGTAAAGACCTTAAACGTTGACTTATTTAATATTTGGAATTTATCGGTTTTAGGGCTTCTCACCATGTATTTTTCAAATGATAATTTGGTCTTAACAACCGTTTTTATCATTGTCATCTACACACTTATGCTCTTTAACTCTGATGCCATGCAACCTCAAATTAAGCATTTGCTTAATCTCGATAAAAAAAATATTACAACAACAGCACATCCTTCTTTATTAATCTGTCCTCCAGTCCTGATCATTAATTTACTTATTTCAAAATTCATCCCATTTATTGATAAATATGATTTTGATGCCGAAAAACTTAATGAAAAAATTGGTTTTTGGGGAAGTAAATTTGCCATTGGGATTTATTTAGGACTCTTTGTTGGCATTTTAGGTGGACTGTCTTTAAAAGAGCTTTTTGCTTTAGCATTTACCGCCGGTGTTTCTTTAGAATTATTTGCCGTTGTGGGTGGATGGTTTGGACCTGCAATCAAGCCTTTATCTGATGGAATTGCTCATATTATGGAAAAAAAATTCAATGGCAGGGAAGTCTTTGTTGCGATTGATTGGCCCATTTTAGCTGCAAGAGCCGAATTATGGGCAGTTGCAAATATTTTGGCGCCTATTTTGTTGATATTTGCCATTATCTTACCCGGTAATAGTGTATTACCGCTTGGCGGTATCATCCTCACCGTTCTTGCGCCTGCCTTGCTTGTGATTACACAAGGTAAAGTCATCAGAATGACAATTATCGGTACCGTTTTAATTCCCTTATTTTTATGGGCTGCGACCTTAATTGCTGAATTTGTTTCCAAAACATCATTAAAAATGGGGACATTTCCACCATCCCTTCATCAAGATCAACTCTTTTCATCCGTAGATTCGGATCCATTAGAAAAAATGCTTTCTATTCTCATATCTAAAGCCATTACACATCCAACCGCAGTTCTGGTTATTGGTGCAATAATTGCAACATTTGCTTACTTAGCAATGTTTATTTGGTATTTTAGAAAAATGAAAAAAATTAACACAACACAATTTACAAATTAAAAGGTTTTACAATGTCACAATTAGGTGCATCTTTAATGTGCGCTGACTTCCTCAATTTAGGAAGTCAAATTCAATCATTAGAAAAGGGAAATATTGATTTTTATCATATCGATATTATGGATGGTCAGTTTGTCGATAATTTTGCCTTAAGCATTGATTTTATCAAAGCAATTCGACCAACGACTCAAAAATTAATTGATGTCCACCTTATGGTTAAAAATCCCGATCGTTATATCAAATTATTAGCAGATGCTGGAAGCGATAGTGTTTCTATTCATAGTGAAGTAACGCCACATCTGCAAGCATCTTTGCAAAAAATCAAAGATTGTGGTATGAAAGCAGGCGTTGCCTTAAATCCTGCAACAAAAATTGAACATCTCGACTATGTTGCCGATAAAATGGATTTACTCCTATTAATGACCGTTAACCCGGGATTTGCAGGGCAAAAATTTATTCCAACGATGTATCAAAAAATTGCAGATGCCAAAAAATGGATACATCAACACAATCCAAATATCGTTATAGAAGTTGATGGAAATATCGGTGCAAGCACAATACCAGAATGCCATAAGAATGGTGCTGAAATGTACGTTTTAGGGACTAGCGCATTATTTAGAAAAGAAAATACAATCGAAAAAAATATTGAGATAACACGCGCATTATTTGTTTAAATTTTTATCCAATAAATATAAGAAAAACAATTTCATTCGATGATTTATCACTGTTTTTCGTTAAGTCCAAAACCACTTGTTTTTGTTGGAGTAGTATGAGAATATTTTTGAGAACGGGGAGATAAGCCTTGAAAATATCCACATTTTCAAGGCTTCTCAACTCAATTGCTGACAAAATTTTCCATATCACAAGGATATAAAAATAGCTTTAATAACCTTTGTTAAAAAAGCTAAAACAGGATAGATCATCAGCTATTTTCTTTCTATTATTTGCTTTTTATTATGCCATTTCATTAAAAAGAAGAGATTGTGAGCCAAGAGATCTTATGGATCAATCATCAAGGCATTTTACGGTTTTTTCGCCCTTAGAAAGTAATAGGAAACTTCAAAACGCCTCTTTTCATTTCGTTTGAATGCGATAAATATTGAAAACCATCCATTAAAAACACTTTATTTCTAACTGTTATGTCTGAAAATATAACATTCATTATTATCCTATTGCTACGATTTATTGTCTCATTTAAGACCTATCATCTAGGATAAAGAATTGAATATTCTTGACTTTAAACAATTATAGAGACACGATAATATTACGGACTTTAGATTTTGAAAAAAGCTAAAGTTTAGGAGTACATTTTGTTTTATAAAGAAAAGCTTATAATTTTTTTAATTAAAAACCGATAAAAGTTAAAACGGTTTTTTCTGTATTGATAAAATTGGTTTGACGCGTTTTGAAATTTTTTTTTTATGTTTGCATGATTTCTTTCAAAAAGATATCCAAGCGGAAGAGGAGACAAGCATGGATCAAGAAATTATCGCTCAAATAGAAGCAAATAAAATTATCGTGTTTTTAAGAAAAAACGTAATCAATTAGGTGGAATCTTAATACTCACCGCACTTATTGTTTATTACGGCTGGATTTGTCTTATTGCATTTAATAAAGAGTTTTTATCAAAGCGTATCTGAGATCGTGTAACAACCCTTGCCATACCTATGGGAATTGGCGTCATCATTATTACGGTGGTACTGACAGCGATTTATGTCTTTGTATCTTATAAAATATATGATAGCTATATTGATAAGATAAAACAAGAGGTCGAACGATGAATTGTATCTTACGTTTTTCACTCTATCTAATATCTTTTTTAACATTAAATTTCATAATTCTAAAGTCTGCTCACGCTGATACCATGCCCAAAACTTGGATAAACAACCGATTAATTGGTCCGCAAATAACATGTTTTTAAATACTTGTTGGCTAAACACTTTGAATAACAAAATTTGGAGTTTATGCTTGCATTGGAATTTGCAATTGCCGCATCCGCAAATTTTCCTATATTGATTTTGTCAATATTTTGGAGCAAATGCTCAAAACGTGAAGAGGTTATTGGATGTTTTCTTGGTTTATTATCATCTGTAAATTTAACCCTTCTTTCTCCAGCTGTCTGGGTTGATACATTTGGTTTTTCATCAGAAACTGTATTATTCCCTTATATTTCAACAGCGCTTTTTTCAACGATTTTAGGTTTTGGTGGGGTATGGTTCTTTACGATTATCGGCAAAAGCAAACGTGCAACCATAGACAAATCAGGATTTTTGGCTCAACGAATTAGATCAGAAACAAACATTTAAGCATCGCAAATATCAAGTCATTATATATAACTTTGATGTCATTGAACATATTTTAAAGCGGCTTTTGACGCTTTTAAGTTGTATTAAGATACATTCGAATTTATAATTTTATTCGTTTTTTATGAAAACAAAGAATAGAAATAATTTTTCACTCATAAATTGTCGAACCATTATTTCAAAATTGAAATTCGTGATCATCATTATTTGATATGAAACTTTATATCAATACATAAATTATAATAAAACCCAATTAGAAGCGCATTTTTGAAAGATAACTCCTTTGAATCTTATCGTTCTTATTATCATTATCATCGTTGGATTTTTTGCCGCATCACTCTTGGCAATTTATGCCTATGGACGATTTGCAAAAAGCGCGCGTGGTGAAGCTTCTTATGCTTTAGAAATCCAAAAGGGGCAAACCTCACTCGATAAAAAAATAGAGACCTTTGCACAAAGTCATCATGGTCTTGGTGTCGATCACGATGGACTTTCCCTTATCATAAGCAACCTTGATGCCTTTGCAGCACGTGCGGTAGGTACAAAACTTGCAGGCAGAAGTCTCGATCTCATGTATTATATTTGGGATGATGATATAACAGGGCGAGTTCTTCTTAATGAAGTGGTAGAAGCCGCAGATCGTGGCGTACGCGTGCGCTTATTACTTGATGATATTAACGCACAAGGCCGCGATCCAGCCTATGTGGTTCTTGATCAACATCCAAATATTGAAATTCGCATGTTTAATCCAGGTCGAGCGCGCAAAGGTGGCTTAAGGCGCGGATTGGAAATGGCATTACGCGCACTAACCGTTACACGTCGTATGCACAATAAAGCCTATATTATTGATGGCCGTGTTGCTTTTGTTGGTGGACGTAATATTGCTGATGCGTATTTTGACGCGGCCCAAAAATCCAACTTTCGCGATCTAGATGTTATGCTGATTGGTCCTTCTGTAAAACATGTTGAAGCGATCTTTGATCAATTTTGGAACAGTGAAGTGGCACTTCCTATTCATGCTTTAACGGTTCAAAAAAAGAAAAAAGATCTTTCACAATGGAAAGATATTTTGCATGAATATCGTAATTCAAAACAAGCCAAACCTTATTTGGATTATATTCACCAACATTTAAGTTTTGATCATTTTATGAAACATAAAAAAAATCTGTTTCCAACATCAAAGCTTAAAATCGTTTCTGACCCACCAGAAAAAGCACAAGGACGAAAAGTACAAAATTGGCTTATGAGCTATTTTGGCCCTCTGATTTATGGGGCAAAGCAAAAAGTTCAAATCACTTCGCCCTATTTTGTTCCAGGTAAAGGTGGAACACACCAATTATGCAAACTTGTTGCAAATGGCACTGAGGTACAAATTCTTACAAACTCATTATCGGCAACGGATGTTGCTGCAGTTCACGGTGGTTATGCACCCTATCGCAAACCTTTATTAAAAGGAGGCGTCAAACTTTTTGAACTTAAAGCTGAAGACGGTGTCAATCGATTGCATCTTTTTGGATCAGGGCGCGCTAGTTTGCATACAAAAGCTTTTTTGATCGATCAAAAAATCGCCTTTGTTGGATCTTTTAATTTTGATCCTAGATCTGCATCCTTAAATACAGAAATGGGTGTTCTTTTTGAATGTTCTCAAATTACAAGCCAGTTAAATTTTCTTTTTCAGGAAGAAATAACAGGTGAAATGAGTTATCATGTTCATCTTAGGCATAAGAATAATTTATGTTGGGATTTCATTGAAAACGGCAAACATCAAACAACTTATCAAGAACCTGATAGTCGTTTATGGCGACGCGTTTTTGCGAAATTGATCAGTTGGCTTCCAATTGAATCACAACTATGAAACATTAATGATACCTCATAAAGGGCTTCAATACATTAATATTAAAAACATTTGCTTCACCCATAATTGATATTCGTCATATTTTTCTTATCATTTCAACACGCAGTCATACTGACTTCTTTGATATGAAAATGAAATTTATGCTATGTAGTCGATATCTTCCGTTCAGACTATTTAACTTACTATTATGCAACACGTTTTCGTGTATTTAACCCCAAAAAAACAGTTTCTTTAAACAATATATGCATTATTTATCTCTCGTGCTCTTTCCATTTTGAATGCAACATGGTACGAACCAGCGTCAATCCATTAAGTGTATCAAAACAGTCCTGCCAAGAAAATTTGAGCAGACTTGTTGTTTATTAAAGGAATTTGACCATGGCAAAAATCATCGAAACAGCAACTGGCTCCCTCGCACTTACTTTTGATGATGTTCTTTTGCAACCTGGACATTCAGAAGTTATGCCAGGTCAGGTTTTTCTAAAAACACGTATTGCTGGTGATATAGAGCTCAACTTACCCTTGCTTTCTGCCGCCATGGATACAGTCACAGAATCGCGTTTGGCCATTGCCATGGCACAAGCTGGCGGTATTGGTGTCATTCATCGCAATATGACACCAGTAGAACAAGCTGAAGAAGTGCGTCAGGTTAAAAAGTTTGAATCAGGTATGGTTGTTAATCCTGTAACAATTGGTTCAAATGCCAGTCTTGAGGAAGCAAAAGCTTTAATGGTGTCTCATAAGATTTCTGGTATTCCTGTCGTTGAAAATGATCAGAAGGGTCCAGGCCGTCTTGTTGGAATTTTAACCAATCGTGATACGCGTTTTGCTTCAAACCCAAAACAAAAAATTCGTGAATTAATGACACATGAAAATCTCATCACAGTTGATGAAAATGTCCAGCATGAAGAAGCAAAAAGACTTCTTCATCACCATCGTATCGAAAAATTACTGGTAGTGGACAATGAAAATCGTTGTGTTGGTCTTATCACTGTCAAAGATATTGAAAAGTCACAATTAAACCCTAATGCCTCAAAAGACAACCAAGGACGCTTGCGCGTAGCAGCTGCAATCACGGTAGGTGATGATGGAAAAGAACGTGCTGAGCGATTAATAGATGCTGGTGTTGATATTCTTGTTATTGATACAGCCCATGGTCATTCTCAACGTGTTTTAGATGCCGTTAAAATGATTAAAAAAATGACAGGATCGACTGCAATTATTGCAGGAAACGTTGCCACACCTGAGGCCACGCAAGCACTTATTGATGTTGGAGCAGATGCCGTGAAAGTTGGTATTGGACCGGGTTCAATCTGCACAACGAGAATTGTTGCAGGTGTTGGCGTGCCTCAATTGTCAGCTATTATGGGTGCCGTTGAGATCGCTAGAAAAGCCAATATTCCGATCATTGCTGATGGCGGCATCAAATATTCAGGGGATCTGGCAAAAGCCCTTGCAGCTGGTGCAAGTGCTGCAATGGTTGGATCGCTCCTAGCTGGCACGGAAGAAAGTCCTGGCGACGTTTATCTTTATCAAGGACGATCATTTAAAGCTTATCGCGGAATGGGATCTGTTGGCGCTATGGCTCGTGGTTCTGCGGATCGCTATTTTCAAGCGGAAGTCAGAGATGAATTAAAGCTTGTTCCAGAAGGCATTGAAGGACAAGTAGCGTATAAAGGACCTGTTGGTTCGGTTCTTCATCAATTGGCTGGTGGCCTACGCGCATCAATGGGTTATGTGGGTGCACAAACATTGCAAGAATTTTATGAAAAAGCCAAATTTGTTCGCATTACAAACGCAGGACTTCATGAAAGTCATACACATAATGTTGCCATTACACGAGAAAGTCCTAATTATCCTGGATCAATTTAAACTATGGATGGGTAAAAAGTATAAAGCTGTTAATTGATTTCTCTGCAATCCACGACACAACTTCAATTTTAGTTTTAAAATGATAAATGTCTATTTTTAAACAGTATGAAAGATTGAGAAACTTTCAAAAACCATCAAAAGGTGTCAGATTTTTTTCAATATAGATTTTATAAGACAATGAATAAGTCCTGAGCTTAGTCAAAATATTTATCGCAATCGTCCTTATATAAATTTATTCTTTTATTAACTTAGACAACAAACGACAGTTGTAAATAAAAGTTAGAGAAAGACATAAGCTAGAAATTGAAACTTGTTCAGCTTCAATTTCTAGCTATTTAGGCTAAGAATCATAATTATGAATTCTTACCGCCCTTACGACCTGCTTCAGAAGCGCGTTGACGGTCATTTGCAAAGTTTCCTTTGTTTGACTTTTGTCTGCTTGCTGAAGATCCTGACTGATCGTTCGTTTTAGATGCTGCATTTTTCCCATTACTATGTGTAACCATGATATTTCTCCTTTTTGTTTGACTGGTATGAACCAGTTTAGGAAAAACGATTATGGTTAATAGTGGTTCCTTATCCATATTTAAAAATCAAGTGATAAAATTTTTCGCTTCTCGTAAAATGGAGTCTGCCAAGCTTTTGACCATTTGTGCAAAAAGTTTAAAATCCTCTAATCGTTGACTGCGCCGCCGCCACACAAGGTGAACCTCACGATAAGGAACTGGCATGCAAAAGGGAATAAGTTTTAAGTTTTCCTGGCGCATTTCAGTACTCACGGCTATTTGTGGTATAATTGTAATTCCAATTCCATTTTCGACCAATTGTAATAATGTGGTAAGTGAAGAGGCAGTGATATCATGGCGATATTCTTTGGTTTGACAAGCCTGTAAGGTCTGTTCACGCAAACAGTGACCTTCCTCTAAAAGAAGAAGCTTGTGGTTATCTAAATCGGCTTGATCTATTGTCTTATTAAAATGGACAAATTCATCTTTTGCAACAGCAAGATAAAATTGATCTTTAAAAAGTGGCTCAGAAATCAATTCATCACACTCAATTGGCAGAGCAGCAATAATCGCATCCACATGCCCAACACGTAGCATCTCTAACAAATTATCAGTTTTTGCTTCTTGTATCACAAGATTGAGCTTAGGATATAAGCGATGTGTTTGTGGCAATAAAAGTGGTAACAAGTAGGGTGCAATCGTCGGAATAATACCCAATTTTAATGGATGAGATAATGGTCCGTCATAATTGCTGGCCACATCAACCAATGCTGCCAGACGCAACAAAATATCATCGATAAGGGGTTGAAAATTTTTCCCTAATGGTGTGAGAAGAATACGTTTTGAGCTTCGTTCAAAAAGTGGTGCTCCAGCAGTTTTTTCCATTTCTGCTATTTGGACTGAAAGAGCAGGTTGAGAAATTCCTAATTTTTCTGATGCCTCACCAAAATGACCCTTTTTGGCAAGAACTTGAAAATAGCGCAATTGCCTTACGGTGAACATTATTCCTTTTACATTCCCATTAAAAAATAAAATTTAAGCATTCAAATTTTAAATAGCAACATTCACTACCATAATAAAATTTGTGCGACACTCTTGTTCATTTAATGTGATCAATTCAAATGTACAATCAAACATGTTGAGAAAATTATGCGAGTCACTGTTATTTTATAAAAACCTAAAAAAACGCATACTGTTCATCCAACTCAAAGGCACGAGTAAAACTTATAATGGTGATTCATTATAATTAAAAATGATCCTCTAGAATACAATTATAGCAGTACTGAAAGCGTTCAATCAGCGTTTACTTAGCTCTTAGTAAAAATCGTGCAAGAGAAATGTGGATTATTATGCGTAAAGAGAAGAAAACAATTTGCTTTAAATTGATCTCTTTCTCACATGCATAGTTTCCTTATCATGCACTTGATGCATCAATGACAATTCAAATATATTCATAATGATTTTACTAATGCATCAATGTTTGATCAATAATATTGGATTTATTATGTTTTGCATGACGCTCAAGAAGCTCGTCGCTTAAATCATTCATACCAATGAGGTCAACATGTGCCCCTTCACGGCGAAATTTTAAAACAATCATATCAATAGCAGCAACACTTGAAATATCCCAAATATGCGCCTTTGAAACATCTATAATAATATTGTCGATATTTTCACCAAAATCAAAACTTTTTCGAAAATTATCAACCGAAGCGAAAAAAAGTTGCCCTTCAACTTTATAGCTTCGCGTCTTTCCATCACTTGAAAGTGTTGATTGAATACGAAATTGTTTTGCTATTTTCCACGCAAAGAAAAACGTCGATAGTAAGACACCTGCTAGCACGCCAATCGCCAAATTATGAGTTGCTAAAACAAAAGCCACAACAACGATCGTAACAAGGGAAGAAGATTTTGGATTCTTTTTCAAATCCCGAAGAGACGACCAAGAAAATGTTCCAATAGAAACCATAATCATAATAGCAACCAGCGCCGCCATAGGAATTTTACTAACCCAATCATTAAATGCAAGCATCAAAACAAGCAAAACAAAGCCCGCTATAAATGTTGACAAACGCCCCCGTCCACCTGATTTGATGTTAATCATCGATTGCCCGATCATTGCGCAACCAGCCATACCACCAAAAAAACCTGTTACACTATTGGCAACACCCTGCCCGATACATTCACGATTTTTATTACTATCGGTATCAGTCAAGCCGTCAATAAGATTGGCGGTCATAAGGGATTCCAAAAGACCGACAGCGGCCACAGCAATCGAATAAGGAAAAATTATTTTTAATGTTTCGAAATTCAATGAAACATTTGGAATTAAAAATTCGGGCAATTGTTTTGGCAATTCGCCCATATCTCCAACAGTTCTTAAATCCATATTACCAAAAATTGCAATCGGCGTTAAAACGAGGATACAAATAAGCGGTGATGGAATGGCTCGGGTCAAACGAGGAAAAATATAAATTATCGCAAGTCCTGCAATTACCATAATATAGGTTGGATAAGCTACATTGGGTCCTATAAGCTCAGGCAATTGCGCCATAAAAATTAAAATTGCTAAAGCATTGACAAAACCTGTCATGACGGAACGTGATACAAAGCGCATCAAAGCACCAACACGGATCACTCCTAAACAAATTTGTAAAAGACCTGCCAAAACAGTAGCAGCCAATAAATAATTCAAGCCATATTCTCGTACCAATGAGCCCATTAAAACAGCGGTAGCCGCAGTGGCTGCCGAGATCATACCTGTGCGCCCACCAAAAAAAGAAATAACAATAGCGATAATAACCGATGCATAAAGTCCAACTTTTGGATCAACACCAGCAATAATTGAAAAGCCGATAGCTTCAGGAATAAGCGCAAGTGCGACAACAATGCCGGACAAAACATCGTTTCGTATATTGCCAAACCACTCCTGACGGAATGTTGCAAATCTAAAATTTTTCAAAATATAGTCTTTCTATCGGGATATAAATAAACATTCAACTGATGTTGCATTTATCTTTTTAGTTGCCGAGGGATAGGCGCCCGGTGGAGCCACCTGTAACACAGGTCCGATGGAATGGTTAAATAAACGCAAAATAAAAATAAATTCAAGTGAAATTATATAAGTTCCTGAACAAATCACAAAGAATGATATAATTTTTTCTTATGGAAAATTATAAAAATAAACATTAGAATTTATCTAAATACCTGTTATTCTAAAATTTAAGGTCCAATAAATAAATATGAATATTCTAACCTAAGGAAAATCCCATGACAAAACGGGAAACACTCACCACAACTGCAGGCGCACCAGTGCCTGACAACCAGAACAGTTTAACAGCTGGAGCGCATGGTCCAGTATTATTGCAAGATTATCAATTGTTAGAAAAACTCGCCCATCAAAATCGTGAACGTATTCCTGAACGTGCAGTTCATGCTAAAGGCTGGGGAGCACATGGCTTGCTTAAAATTACAGGAGATATTCGTCAATACACCAAAGCTTTGGTTTTACAACCTGGGTCGGAGACCCCTATGCTTGCTCGGTTTTCAACGGTCGCAGGTGAATTAGGTGCAGCCGATGCTGAACGCGATGTTCGGGGATTTGCACTTAAATTTTACACGACTGAGGGCAATTGGGATTTGGTTGGTAATAACACACCAGTATTCTTTGTCCGTGATCCCTATAAATTTCCAGATTTTATCCATACGCAAAAGCGACATCCACGAACACATTTGCGCTCTAATACAGCCATGTGGGATTTTTGGTCTCTGTCTCCTGAAAGCCTTCACCAAGTCACAATTTTAATGTCCGATCGTGGTTTACCAATCGATCCTATGCATATGAATGGCTATGGATCGCATACATATTCACTTTGGAATGATGCAGGTGAGCGTTTCTGGGTTAAGTTTCATTTTAAAACGATGCAAGGTCATCAACATTTCACCAATGAAGAAGCATCAAAAATTGTTGGTAATTCTCGCGAAACATATCAAGAAGCTCTCTTTAAAACGATTGAAAATAAAAGTTTTCCAAAATGGAAAGTGCAAGTTCAAATTATGCCAGAAGAAGATGCACTGAAAACGTCATATAATCCATTTGATTTAACCAAGGTTTGGCCACATAATGATTATCCTGCAATTGATATCGGAATTATGGAACTAAATAGAAATGCCGATAATTATTTTGCCGAAATTGAACAAGCGGCGTTTTCTCCTTCCAATATTGTTCCAGGTATTAGTTATTCCCCTGATAAAATGTTGCAAGCACGGCTTTTTTCTTATGCCGATGCCCATCGCCATCGTTTAGGCACGCATTATGAACAAATCCCTATCAATAAACCACAATGTCCTGTTCATCATTATCATCGTGATGGTCAAATGAATACATATGGTGGCATTGCAACGGGGCATCCTGATGCTTATTATGAACCAAACTCTTTTAATGGACCTGTTGAAGACAAACGCGTCAAAGAGCCTCCTTTAAAAATTTCTGGTGATGCTGATCGTTATGATCATCGCTTAAATAATGATGATTATGGGCAGGTGACAGCCTTATTTAATCTTTTTGAACAAGATCAAAAAGACCGTCTTTTTTCAAATATTGCCGATGCAATGGAAGGCGTTCCAGAGTTTATTATCCAACGCCAAATAGGACATTTTGAGAAAGTCCATCCCGATTATGCAAAAGGTGTGCTTGAAGCTCTTGCTCGAAAAAAAGCGTAAGATTCCTTCATAAGTGTGCTTAATTATAAAAACCTACTCTGTTTCAGAGTAGGTTTTTAAGTCTTTTTACTTATTTTATTGATCACTTTTTATGAAATGTTTTTTTGCATCTATTATTAATGAAAAGATAAAAGGGCTTATCCGTCATTTTTTGGTAACCAGACCGCTAGACTTTAAATTTTTTAAAGTTTTTGATGATTTCACATAAAATGGTTATGTCTGCCGCTTTTTACAATATTTTATCTTTCATGTTTTTTTTGACGTTATGATTTGATGAAATATTCACCAAAATTTATAAAAACAACCGCCGCTTATATTTCAGAAGTTGTACTTTTACGCATTCATTATAGACAAGGCTCAAAACCATTTCATTTTGTTAAAATAACACGTGATATTTTTAGAACAAAAATAAAGCCGCAAGAACTACGTCTATTTTAGGCATTTCTCAACAAAGTTACCAACGAATAGTCTAAATCCAAAGAACATAAAAAGCTTCAATCTCCTTTGTCAATAAAGCCAAGAAAAGGATATATGATCCGTTTTTTACTATCTAACTCTTCTTTTTTTGCTTTTGATAATGCATGCCATTTCATTCAAATGAAAAGGTTTTAAGCTCAACATTTATCCATGATTGCAAAAGGGCAATTTATAAAATTATTTTTAAAGTGCGCCAATATGCAAAAGATCATGAAAGTGTACAAGACCTATCGGTTTTTGATTGTCAACAACAAAAAGTGCGCCAATTTTATAGTCATTGATGATAGCTGCTGCTGCACCTGCGACCATGTCTGCTGATATTGTTTTAGGATTTTTCGTCATAATCTCATCTATGACCAATCCTGAAAGATCACGATGAATATTACGCGCCAGATCACCATCTGTTACTATACCAATAAGTTGGTTTTGATCATTGACAATACCAACACAACCAAAATGTTTACTGACCAACACATGCATCGCGCTTTTCATATCAGTCTGGCTTAAAACAAGAGGCATCGCCTCGCCTTGATGCATAATATCTTCAATATATTTTAGTCTCGCGCCTAAAGATCCTCCCGGATGATAAATTTTGAAATCTCTTGCCGAAAATCCACGCATTTCTAAGAGCGCAACAGCCAAAGCATCGCCGAAAGCCATTTGAAGAGTGGTCGATGTTGTTGGAGCAAGTCCATGAGGACATGCTTCTTCTGCTTTTGGTAAAAGTAAAACAATATCTGAAGCTCGACCGAGTGCAGACTTTTCCCCCGAAGTAAGAGCAATTAGCGGTATACGAAATCGTGCTGCATGATTTAATATACCGCTTAATTCAACAGTTTCACCAGACCAAGATAGAGCAAGGATCACATCATCGACCCCAATCATACCTAAATCACCATGATTAGCCTCAGCCGCATGAACAAAAAAGGATGGTGTTCCCGTTGAAGCCAAAGTTGCAGCAATTTTTGTACCAACATGACCACTCTTGCCAAGGCCTGTCACAATAACTCGCCCTTTTGATGAAAGTATTGTGTCGACTGCACGAAAAAAAGCGTTTTTTAGCCCTTGATCAAAAGCAACTAAAAGTGCTTGAAGACCATCCCTTTCAACAGAAAGTGTATGGTGTGCTGACGCTATCGCTTTATCAAATAGTATCTGTGTTTTATCTTTTAAAGTCATGATCAGATTTGATAAATCAAATCTGATCATGCGTCTATAAAATTTTTAAGCTTTGGCTTTTTGCAAAAGCGCATTTAACGGTGCCATGACTTTATCGCGCATATCATCTCGTGATAGGGCAAAAGCAACATTGGCTTCGATAAAACCTGTTTTTGAACCACAATCAAATGTTTTTCCTTGGAAATGAAAACCATAAAATTTCTGCTGTTGTGCTAAATTTAACATACTATCCGTTAATTGAATTTCATTACCAGCACCTTTTTCTTGGCGAGCAAGAAGATCAAAAATTTCAGGTTGAAGAATATAACGGCCATTTATATAAAGATTTGATGGCGCGGTTCCTTTTTTGGGTTTTTCAACCATTTGTGTAATTTCAAAGCCATGAGCAATAATTTCACCTTGCCCAACAATCCCATAATTATGAGCTTCTTCAGGGTCACATTCTTGCACCGCAATGATATTTCCTCCGCCTGTTTCGTCATAAAGTCGAACCATTTCTGAAAGGCAACCTTGATTAGCTTGCATAACCATATCCGGCAAAAGAAGTGCAAAAGGTTCATCGCCCACCAATTCACGTGCACACCAAACCGCATGTCCAAGACCTAATGGATGTTGTTGACGGGTGAAAGATGTCGAGCCTGGCTGGGGTTGTAAATCATGAAGATAATCCAACTCATCTGTTTTATTACGATTGGCAAGTGTCGTATAAAGCTCAACTTGTGCATCAAAATAATCTTCAATAACTGCTTTGTTGCGACCTGTGACAAAAATAAGATGCTCAATTCCAGCTTCTCTAGCCTCATCAACTACATATTGAATTACGGGTTTATCAACTACGGTGAGCATTTCCTTCGGAACTGTCTTTGTTGCAGGCAAAAATCGTGTTCCAAGGCCTGCAACAGGAAAGACTGCTTTGCGTATTTTGCGCACGTTTATTCTCCTCGTTTTTACACTTACTATTATAGATGGCGTGAATTCTATCATTTCAATAGCCGAAAATCAGACAAATTAAGCTTTTTTATCATCATCTTTCATCGCAAAGCGCAATGATTTGTGATAAAATGTCAAATTCACTCAAAGCAATAAAGACGCTTTGGTGTTTTTTCATAATCCTTATAATATATCAATTTTTGAAATGATTTGCTAACCTTATATAGGCATAATTGTTTTATCAAAACTTATACTCAATTGTTTTAAATCTTATAAAAGAAAAGCGTTGCGGAGGCATTTATGGTAAAAATTTTAAACCAAACGTCCAAAATCAATAGACGTTTTGCACTTATTGGTACTGTCAGTTTGATAAGTGTTACGCCGTTTTTTACCAGTTCTCAAGTCTTTGCCAATAACAATTTTCAAAATTGGGTGACAAATTTTAAAAAAATAGCCCTCAAGTCAGGTATTAAATCTGCAACATTTGACATTGCTTTTCAGGGTGTTACTTCACCTGATCCAGAAGTGTTAAAAAAAGCTGCTTTTCAACCAGAATTTACGGATCCTACATGGAACTATTTTGATAATCGTGTTCATGAAGCTGCTATTGCAACAGGACGCGCACATGGTAAAAAATGGGCAAAATGGTTGAATGCTATTGAAAAACGCTTTGGTGTTGATCGTAATATTTTATTGGCAATATGGTCCCTTGAATCCAATTATGGTGAAATTTTAGAGCGTAAAGATGTCATGCGTGATGCAATACGCTCTCTTGCAACATTAGCATATGGCGATAAAAGACGGGCAAAATTTGCCCGAACACAGCTCATTGCCGCCATGAAAATTCTTCAAGCAGGCGACATTAACCGTTCACACCTCACCGGCTCTTGGGCAGGAGCTCTTGGACATACACAATTTATACCCACAAGCTATTTGGCTTATGCCGTAGATATGGATGGCGATGGCAAACGAGATATATGGACTTCTGTACCTGATGCTTTAGCAACAGCTGCCAATCTTTTAAAGAAAAATGGTTGGCAAACAGGAAGAACTTGGGGGTATGAAGTCACAATACCAGCCAACCGAAAATTTCCCGCAGGCTCACTCTCCATTGCTCAATGGGTAAAACTTGGCATCAAACGCGCTAATGGTAAACCTTTTCCTTCTTCCCACGACCAAGCAACACTCAAACTGCCTGATGGCAGAGAAGGTCCAATCTTTCTAGTGATTAAAAATTTTTCTGTAATAAAGCGTTACAATAATGCCGATCGCTATGCATTTGCTGTCGGTCTTTTAGCGGATCAAATTGCTGGCTATCCTGGTCTCGTGCATGATTGGAACCGACCTTTCACACCAATTTCCATAAAAGAGCGCCATGAAATGCAACAGCGTTTGAAAGAACTTGGTTATTACAACGGTGAAATTGATGGCAAAATCGGAAGTGGCTCAAAAAAAGCGATTGAAGCTTTTCAAAGACGCAACGGTTTAACGGTCGATGGTCATCCAAGCAAAGACGTTTTAACACACTTGCGAAGAGGATAAGCGGAGAAGAACTGTAATGAAATTCTATAAAAAACACTGTTCTTTATTCATGATCGTTGTTTTCATGATGGCTTTTCTACAACCCGATTATAGTCATGCACAAAATATCTTTGATAAGATATTTGGACGCAAAGAACAGCATGTTACTGCTCCAGCGCCTCCTACAAAACGCAAAATTATAAGAAAGCAAAAACCCACTCAACCCTTTGTACAAAGCCCCTCCAAATCGGCTGATGCCAAACGTATTCTCATTTTAGGTGATTTTGTAGCCAGTGCAGCTTTTGATGGTTTAGATAGGCTTTATGCTGATAATAAAGATATTGTCGTCTTACGCGCTATTAATGGATCATCAGGTATTGTTCGTGATGACTATTATAATTGGGCAGTTATGATTGATAAAATCATAACAAATGAGAAACCAGATATTATCATTATGACACTTGGTGCCAATGATAATCAAGCGATACAACCAGCAAAAAATCCTATCATTCAAAGTGATAAAGAATGGACAATTATTTACCAAAAACGCCTTGATCACTTGACAGAAAAACTAAAAAATACCAAAAAACCTTGGTTGTGGATGGGACAACCTTCTTTCAAAAACAACCAACTTAATCAAAATATTATTGCATTAAACTATATATATAAAACGACAGTTGAAGCAACAGGCGGTCGTTTTGTAGATATTTGGGATGGGTTCATTGATAATGAAGGAAAATTTGCACTTTCAGGCTATGATGCTAGTGGAAAAACGGCACGATTGCGTGCTAATGATGGCATTAACTTCACATCTGTGGGCAAACAAAAACTCGCATTTTATCTCGATAAAAAATTGGAACCCATTTTAAACGCATCTTTTGAAGAGACAAAAAAAAATGTCTCTAAGCCACAAGGACAGGTTTTCATCAACTTACCCCATAATATTACACATATCGCCCCAATCAGCATTATAGATATGGCACAGGATGAAAAAGAACTTCTCGGACAATTACACCTGAATCATTCTGAAAAAATTGAATTCGAGCACAAGAAAAATCATGATAAGCCTTATGGGCGTGCAGATAATTTTTATATTAAGCCTTAAACTTTAAATATAATAAAAACTCTTTCTTGCCGCTATGACATTTAAATGTAACTTAAAAAAAATTATTCTCTTTACACCATCATGATATTAAGAGATTGAAAATTTTAACCATAAGCTATCGTTACTTCATCCAATTCATCATCAGACAAACCAAAATGATTGCCAATTTCATGAACCATAACATGATGAATAATTTCTCCTAGAAATTCGTCATTTTCCATCCAATAATCGAGTATAGGGCGGCGAAAAAGTGTTATTCGATTGATGGGATCATTTGTTTCCATTGAAAAGCGTTCTCCAATGCCATGTCCTTCAAAAAAACCTAAAAGCTCAAAAGGTGATTCAAGTCCTAAATCATCCATAATTTGCTGATCAGGAAATTCTTCAATCACTATGATTAAATCGCTACAATAAGCACGAAATGTTTGCGGCAAATGCGCAAAAGATGCTCTCGCAAGAGAATCAATTTCTTCAAGTGTCGGTGAAAGTCTAGAAGCCCAGTCCCGACTTTGATCAGGTCTTGCCATTAATTAACCCGTTTCATTATGTGCTTATTTTCTTTTAAGATTTGTTTTTGACATTTACAAAGAATATTAACGTAATAATTTTGAAATTAAAAAATATAGCTATACCCAAGGACGCTCTTCATCAATATTTTTTTCAAACATTTCTATTGATGAGGTTTTTTCCATTGTCAAACCAATATCATCAAGTCCATTCAAAAGACAATGACGACGAAACTCATCCAAATCAAACTTTAAAACACCCCCATCTGGACCCGAAATTTCCATATTTTCAAGATCGACCGTTATGATTGCATTTGCCCCACGTTCTGCATCATCCATCAATTTTACTAAATCTTGTGGTGAAACTTTAATGGGCAAAATTCCATTTTTAAAACAATTATTGTAAAAAATATCTGCAAAAGAAGTGGAAATGACACAACGAATACCAAAATCAGCAAGCGCCCAGGGGGCATGTTCTCGCGAAGATCCACAACCGAAATTATCCCCTGCAACAATGATTTTTGAATGTCTATAGGCGGGTTTATTTAAGACAAAATCTGGGTTTTCTCTCCCATCATCCAAATAGCGCATATCTGCGAAAAGTCCTTTTCCCAAACCCGTACGTTTAATCGTTTTTAAATAATTTTTTGGAATGATCATATCCGTGTCAATATTTACAACTGGCATAGGTGCGGCAACTCCAGTTACCTTTTTAAACTTTTCCATTTTTCAATCCACATATAAAAAACATTTTGCCTTTTACGCTTAATCGATATGCATGTCAAAAATGAGATGTCTTCCTACTATGATAAAAGATCATTATAGTAGTGAATTGAAGACATAAAGGAGTGAATATGCAAACAGAAAAAGAAAAAATGATTGCTGGCGCGTATTACGATGCTTCAGATCCTGAATTGACTCGAGAACGGCAAAATGCTTTTTCATGGATGAAAGACGTCAATGATGCTTTTGCACAAGACACACAAAGCCGTTCCACGCTTTTAAAAAAAGGTCTTGGCCATGTAGGATCAAATGTTGAAATCAGATCGCCATTTTATTGTGATTATGGCTTTAATATTTTTATTGATGATGATGTCTTTATCAATTTCAACTGCACTATTCTTGACGTTTGCAAAGTTGAAATTGGAAAAGGGACAGAAATTGCCCCTAATGTTCAAATTTTAACAGCCTCACATTCAACAGATGCCAAAATGCGCGAAAAACGCTTGGAATATGGTAAAGCTATTACCATTGGCAAAACGGTTTGGATTGGCGCCGGTGCACTCATATTACCAGGCATAACCATTGGCGATGGTGCTGTGATTGGTGCTGGAAGTGTCGTGACAAAAAATGTCGATGCGCAGGCAATTGTTGTTGGAAATCCTGCACGGCCTATTCGATAAAACACTTAGAATTTTTTTCAATTTATCTCATAAAAATATCAATAAGGCCAAAATGATGAGAAGATAAATACTTTCATCATTTTGGTATCAATTTTTAAATACATCTAAGCACAGGACCCCTTTTATGTAAATAAAACGGCACATTAAACAGAAAAAACAAAACAAAAAGTGAATAAAGGACGTCATATCCTCCTTTTGACTTTTTAGACAAAGATGATTGAAGTGGTTTTGTGACCTTACGATAGAGAAAATTTTATCGCCCACTTTGTTAAGCTACCTTGTAAATATCTCTATTTCCAGCAGAGCATGTCCTTATTCTCAAAAAATCCTTATACCATTTCAACAAAATGTCGTGGTTTTTGAGTCCTAGTATCATCATAAAATGCTATAATAGCAAAGGTTTGATCCTTTGCTATTTTTATAACTATATATTTAAATGCTTTTTTCACATGGTAAAAAAATTGTATTAAAGTCCCCGTTTTCTAATCATTGCTTCCGGGCTAGGTAATTTGCCACGAAAATTGATATAAAGCTCTTCAGGATCACAGCTTCCACCAGATGAATAAATATATGTTTTGAGCTTCTGTGCTGTGTTTTTATCAAATACATCATTTGTTTCTTCAAAAGCTTCAAATGCATCAGCATCAAGAACCTCCGACCACATATAGGAATAGTAGCCAGCAGAGTACCCATCACCTGAAAAAATATGATTGAAATGTGTTGGACGATGACGCAACATAATCGCATCGGGCACTTGAAGACGCTTGCGTTCTGCTTCTTCAAATTGTGTGATATTATAAATTTCATGACCTTCATGAAACGCCATATCAACCAAAGCCGATGAAGTAAATTCAACGGCATCAAAACCAGCATTAAAAGTTTTGGCTGCCACTATCTTATCAAGCAATGATTGTGGTATTGGCTGATTTGTATCAACATGTAACGCGTATGTTTCCAATGTTTTAGGCACTGTCAACCAATGCTCAAACAATTGCGAAGGCAATTCAACAAAATCACGTGAAACAGATGTTCCTGAAATTGAAGGCCATTTAACATCAGATAACAATCCATGCAAGGCATGGCCAAACTCATGAAAAAGTGTGCGTGCATCATCTAAGGATAAAAGTGCCTCCTTGTTTTTGGGCGGCTTTGCAAAGTTACAAATGTTATAAATGATAGGTTTTTGCCCCTTATCTAAACCATGCTGGGATTGTAGCGCACTCATCCATGCACCGGATCGTTTAGACGCGCGTGCAAAATAATCCCCAATAAAAAGTCCACGCAAACTGCCATCAGGGTTTTTAACCTCAAAAAGACGCGCATCCTCATGCCAAAGCGGCACATCTTTTATTTCATGAAATGTTAACCCAAAAAGTTTCGTTGCTGTTGCAAATGCTGCCTCAATCATGCGATTAAGCTGAAAGTAAGGCTTGACTTCTGTTTCATCAAAAGAAAAGCGTTCTGCCCGCAATTTTTCAGCATAATAGCGCCAATCCCAAGGACTTAAGGGATGATTATTACCTGTTTTTGCCATAAATTGTTGCAAATCGTCTTGCTCTTTCAAAGCTTTTTGACGTGCTTTTTCCCAAACAGGCATTAAAAGATTACTGACATTTTCTGGGGTTTTTGCCATTGTATTATCAAGTTTAAAGGCAGCAAACGAAACATAACCTAATAATTTTGCTTTTTCATCACGCAATTTTAAAATTTCACCAATAATTTTTCTATTATCAAATTCATTATCATTTTCACCGCGTTTAGACCAAGCATTCAATGCCTTTTCACGCAGATCACGCCGATCAGAAAATGTGATAAAAGGTTCCACAATTGAACGAGCAAGCGTTAAAGCATAAGAATTTGGATGGCCTTTTTCAGCTGCACTCTCCTTCATCGTTGCGATAAGGTCAACAGGCAAACCGTTCAAATCTTGCTCATTTAAAAATAAAACCCATTGCGCCTCTTCTTTAAGAACATGCTGGCCAAATGTTGCACCTAAAAAAGCGAGCCTTTCATTTATTTCAGCGAGTCTTAGTTTATTTGTTGTATTAAGACGGGCACCATTGCGTACAAAACCTTTCCAAGCCAACATGATGACACGAGTGGTTTGCGGATCGAAAGCGCCTGTTTGTGCATATTGATAAAGACTATCAATTTTTTTAAAAAGACGTGGATCCATCATTAATTTTGAAGAATAGCGCGACAATTTTGGAACAATGTCTTGCTCAAGCTTTTGAATTTTATCATTGCTATCAGCGCCTGACCGCAAAAAGAAAACAGAACATACCCGTTCCAAGCTTTGGCCAGCCAATTCGAATGGTTTTAAAAAATTATCAATTGTCGGGGTCTCTTCCAATGAAGCAATAACATCAACCTCAGCTTCTGCCTCACTTAATGCTTTTTCAAAGGCAGGTTTAAAATCATCATCACTGATGTGATTAAAATCTGGCAAGCCATCAAACCCGTTCCAGTGTAAAAGCGCTGATTGCGTCATGTTAAAAGCTCCATCTTTAAAGTGCCGATTTATTTTAAGACCACTGTAAAATGTAACAATTTAAAAAAAAATTACCAGTTTTATCCAATAAGCTTTATTTTCGATCACTATTTTTCTTTCCAAATTTATAAGAAAAACCTTAATAATTTCAGACAAAAAGTTTTAAAATCATAAAAAAACAAACACATTTTCAATGTAGGCTTTAAAATAAATGCTTGACATTTAGTTATGATATTACAATTGAAACAGCTATTTTGCATATGGGTAACAACCATTAAAGTGGTTATTACTTTTGTAATATAGTAAGTGTAACGGCAATACGCGCAATTCGTCAGGAGCCTCTCATCATGGTAGAAAACACTCTCACTCTTCACGATTTAAAAAAACTTTCGGCTGAAAATATTGCCGAGCGCCTGAGTAAACTTCATTATGCAGATGCGATCGATATTATCAACCATATGGATATAAGTGAATGTGTTAATGTTTTTAAATATTTACCTGTTGATTATGCGATTGAACTTTTCGATAAGCCAGAATTAGAACATCCCGAAAAAATCCTAGAACATTTACCAACAGAAAGAGCCACGACTATTTTTGATGGCATGTCAGCCGATGAAGCAGCCGATATGTTTCAAGACATGGATGAGGATGTTAGAAGCAAACTCTATCCGCTATTAAAGCCGGTAACACGTGCAGAAATCACTAAATTGTCGAGCTATCCAGACGATAGTGCAGGCGCATTGATGACAACAGAATTTATTGCCATTCCTTCAACATGGAGCGTTGCACAAACACTTAATCATATTAAGGAGGTTGAGCGTACGCGTGAAACAGTTTATGCAAGCTATGTTATTGATCCTAAAACAAGCGTGTTGTTAAAGGCAATATCCTTGCGAAATCTTATTCTTGCAGATCCTAATAAAACTATTTTAGAAGCTGCAAAAGGAAGCGCGCCAATCACCATTTCACCTTTTACAAACCGCGAAGATGTGACGCGGTTGTTTCGTCGTCATGATTTATTATCCGTTCCAGTCATCGATGAAGGAAACCATGTCATTGGTATTGTGACCGTTGATGATGTTCTTGATGCCATGACAGAAGAAATGAACGAAGATGCATATAAATTTGGTGGGATGGAAGCACTGGATAAACCTTATTTGAAAATTAATTTTTTTGAAATGATGAGAAAAAGAGGGGGATGGCTTGCTGTGTTATTTTTGGGCGAAATGTTAACCGCAAGCGCCATGCAGCATTTTGAAGATGAACTTGAAAAAGCCATTGTGTTAACTTTGTTTATTCCCTTAATTATGAGCTCAGGGGGAAACTCTGGATCGCAAGCAACCTCGCTAATTATTCGCGCGCTCGCACTACGTGAGATGAGTCTAAAAGACTGGTGGAAAGTCGCCATACGTGAAATCCCAGCTGGATTGTCATTGGGCTCTATGTTGGGTCTTATCGGAATTATCCGTATTGTTATCTGGCAAGAAGCAGGCATTTATGATTATGGCGAGCATTGGATGTTGGTTGCAGCAACCGTTGGCGCAGCACTTGTCGGCATTGTTACCTTTGGATCACTGACAGGTTCGATGTTACCATTTATTCTTAAACGTTTGGGATTTGATCCAGCAAGCGCTTCCGCTCCTTTTGTAGCAACCTTGGTGGATGTAACAGGTATTGTCATCTATTTTTCTGTTGCAGCCGTCATATTGAGTGGTACATTACTTTAATCATTGTCAAAACGTCTGTCTTTTTAAAGATATGATAACATATCATAAACCGCGCAGTCTTATCTGTGTGGTTTTTAAATTTGCGCAATCTTAAAGCTTATCACTATTATACAATAAAAATTTTAAATATCTTAAACTTTAAAATACAAAACCGCAGTTTATAGCTTCATCAAATCATAAAGATATTAAATATTTAATTGTCATTGCCCTTTATATGATGATTTTCTTTCAAACATGAAAGTCTTGAAAAAATAAAAAGCTTTTTTCTTTTATTATATTTTAAAAAGGCTTTGAGAAAATATGATGCCCCTCTTCCAAAAACTGCAAAAAACATGTATGAGAAGCCAACCATGTGCGGTAATCCTAACCATTTTGCCGTGTTTCGCAATCTCAGTAAACGAAAAGAAGATATATATGCAATTGCGCAATATTGCCATCATTGCCCACGTTGACCATGGCAAAACCACCCTGGTTGATGGGCTTTTAAAACAATCAGGAAATTTTCGCGACAATCAACGCACCAGTGAGCGTATGATGGACTCGAACGATATCGAGAAAGAACGCGGTATCACTATTTTAGCCAAAGCAACATCTGTTGTTTGGAAAGATACGCGTATCAATATTGTTGATACGCCTGGACACGCTGATTTTGGTGGTGAAGTTGAACGCATTTTGAATATGGTTGATGGTGCAGTCGTGCTTGTTGATGCTGCTGAAGGCCCCATGCCACAAACAAAATTTGTTGTTGGAAAAGCGCTTAAAGTTGGGCTGCGTCCTATTGTTGCTATTAATAAAATTGACCGCGCAGATGCGCGCGTAGACGAAGTTATTAATGAAGTGTTTGATCTCTTTGCAGCATTGGATGCAACCGATGAACAACTTGATTTCCCAATTCTTTATGGATCAGGTCGCGATGGTTGGATGGCAGAAAATCCTGAGGGACCTAAAGATCAAGGACTGGCCCCTATGTTTGATATGATCGTTCGTCATGTCCCTTCACCAACAGTTGCTGAAGGTCCTTTTCGCATGATCGGAACGATCTTGGAAGCCGATCCATTCTTAGGACGTATTATTACAGGGCGCATTCACTCAGGTACAATCAAACCAAACCAAGCTGTTAAAGTTCTCGCACAAGATGGAAGTATGCTTGAAAGCGGCCGTATTTCAAAAATTCTTGCTTTTCGTGGTCTAGAACGTCAACCCATTGAAGAAGGGGTAGCTGGTGATATTGTCGCTATTGCAGGACTGCAAAAAGGCACAGTTGCCGATACATTTTGCGATCCTTCTGTCACAGAGCCCCTTGTTGCTCAGCCAATTGATCCGCCAACCGTTACCATGAGCTTTCTTGTTAATGACAGCCCGCTTGCTGGAACAGAAGGGGATAAGGTAACAAGTCGTGTCATTCGTGATCGCCTTTTAAAAGAAGCTGAAGGTAATGTTGCGCTGAAAATTGAAGAGGCATCAGATAAAGATTCATTCTATGTTTCAGGACGCGGTGAATTACAATTGGCTGTTTTGATTGAAAATATGCGTCGTGAAGGATTTGAGTTAAGCGTATCGCGTCCGCGCGTTGTGATGCAAAAAGATGAAGATGGCAATACACTTGAACCCATAGAAGAAGTTGTCATAGACGTTGATGAAGAATATTCAGGCACAGTTGTGCAAAAAATGTCTGAACGCAAAGCGGAAATGATCGAACTACGTCCCTCTGGTGGTAATCGTGTCCGTATGGTGTTTCATGCCCCTACACGTGGTCTTATTGGCTATCAATCAGAGCTTTTGACTGATACACGTGGGACGGCTATTATGAATCGTTTATTTCACGCTTATGAGCCATATAAAGGTGAAATCGGCGGTCGTATCAACGGCGTTTTAACATCTAATGATAATGGTGAAGCCGTAGCTTACGCTCTTTTTAATTTGGAAGACCGTGGACCTATGATCATTGATGCTGGAGTTAAGGTTTATCAAGGTATGATTATTGGCATCCATTCACGTGATAATGATTTGGAAGTGAATGTTTTAAAAGGTAAAAAACTTACTAATGTTCGCGCTGCAGGCAAAGATGAAGCTGTAAAATTAACTCCACCTATTAGGATGACTTTAGAACGCGCATTATCCTGGATTCAAAATGATGAACTTGTTGAAGTAACACCTAAAAATATTCGCCTTCGTAAGCTATACCTTGATCCTAATGAGCGCAAACGTTTTGAAAAATCACGTCTTTCAAATCAATCCTAATTTTATAACATCACAAAATTCTCATTTATGATGTATGATCTCTATATTGGAAAGGATATCTTTATGAATATTAATGCAATTCCGATTGGCAAACATCCTCCAGAAGATGTCAATGTTATTATCGAAGTGCCTGTCGGTGGACAACCGATAAAATATGAAATGGATAAGGAATCAGGCGCACTCTTTGTTGACCGTTTTCTTTACACACCTATGTTTTATCCTGGTAATTACGGTTTTGTTCCCCATACATTGTCAGAAGACGGTGACCCAATTGACGTTTTGGTTTGTAATACCCGCCAGCTAGTTCCTGGTTGTGTTATCAATGTACGCCCAATCGGCGCTTTAATCATGGAAGATGATGGCGGTAAAGATGAAAAAATTATTGCTGTTCCAACACCAAAATTAACACAACGTTATGTTGATATTCATGATTATGCAGATATGCCTGAAATCACTTTAAAACAGATCGAGCATTTCTTTGAGCATTACAAGGATTTAGAACCTGGTAAATGGGTTAAAATCGGAGGCTGGCGTGATGAAGATTTTGCCCGTGAATTGGTCAAGCAAGCAATTGAAAGAGCCAGCTCCGCTCAATAATTGATAAGCTGAACGATCATTACTTAATTTCATAATACTATTAAAAAACGCTCTTTGAAAAACATAGAGTGTTTTTTTAATAGCGTTATTATCATTTTCAATAATAATTAAATGAACATCGGACTGTTTCTAGTTTTTTATAAAATATATTCAAACCATATATGAAATGACATCTATGATCATAATTTTTTAAGTTAGAGTAGTAACCATAACACAGATTTTTTTTTACTTATTTATGTAAGTAATTTATGTTGTAATATGACCATTAATATTTTATAGAACAAATCTTTATAGTATGAACATTATATAAGACAATATATATAACTATAAGCATTATTCAAAATATATAATCAAATGAAGTGGTACATAATTTGCAAAATAAGTATAATAAGCCAATTAAGCCATCAGAAAATGTTTCCCAACGAGATGTTATAGCTGTTGCGATAGGAAACGCTGTCGAATTTTATGATTTTATCGTTTATACGACATTTGCAGTTATGATCGGTCAAACATTCTTTCCCTCTGAAAACCCTTTATCTAGCTTATTATTTTCTGTTACAGCTTTTGGTGTTGGTTTCGTAGCGCGCCCTTTAGGCGCCATATTTATCGGTGCCTATGCAGATAAATCAGGCCGCAAACCTGCTATGTTGCTCACCATGTTTCTCATGGCAGCAGGAACGGGAGGACTTGTTATATTGCCTGGCTATGAAACTATTGGCATATTTGCCCCCATAATGCTGTTAGTCATGCGTTTTGCTCAAGGCTTGGCATGGGGTGGTGAGGCAGGACCTGCAACTACTTTTATTCTTGAATCAGCTCCTAAAAATAGACGCGCTTTTTACACCAGTTGGCAAATGGTTGCTCAAGGAGGTGCCGCAATTGCCGCAGGGCTTATTGGAACGATACTGTCACTCATTCTACAGCCCGAGCAGTTTCAAAATTGGGGATGGAGAATAGCAATAGCCGCTGGTCTTACGATTTTACCTATTGCCTTTTATATGCGTCGTCATTTACACGAGACACATCGTCAAAGTGATAAAACACAGTCATTTTCAGCAAAAACTATTTTAAATTATGTTTTTAAAAACTATCCAATGCTTATTATTGCAGGAATTTTTATTTTATCAGGCAGCACGATAACGCAATATTTTCTCAATTATTTAACAACTTATGCCCTTACTGAATTGCATTTTGGTGAAAGTCTCGCAATGGTAACTACTGTTTTTGTAGGTTTTGTGATGATTACATTTGCTTTAATAGGTGGCCTTTGTGCTGATTATTATGGCCGTGCCAAGACCATCATTATACCAAGATTATTTCTGCTTATTCTCCTTTGGCCTGGATTGTATTTAATCAATACAAGCGAAAATATTTTGGTTTTTTTTACTGTTATTGGTATTTTTACTGCTTTACAAAACATTAGTGGAGCAGGAATTGTTGTTCTTTTATGTGAAAGCTTTCCTAAAACAATCCGCTCAACAGGATTTTCGCTTTCTTATACATTTGGCATTACGATATTTGGTGGTACAGCACAAATAATTATATCATGGCTGTTAAAAGTGACTGAAAATCCGCTTTCCCCTGCTTTTTATCTGATAATTGGTAATGTTATGACATTATGTGCAATATTTTGCGCAATTAAGAAAAACTACTTTAAAAGTTACGATTAATAGCAATAGAATAAATATTCTGAATTAAAGTTGCAGGTTTCTGCGTTTTCAGATTTAATTATAAACCTCATGAACCAATCTTAACTGAAATACTCATGCACCCGTAAAACATTGATCAAAAAAACATTCCGTAATAAGCGCGCCACATAAAAATACGAATGAAATAGATAATAAAAAAAACAATAATTGGAGAAATATCAACGGTTCCTAAATTAGGCAAAAAACGACGAATAGGCGCTAAGACTGGTTCCGTTACACGGTAAAGAAATTGCCCAATTGCGGCGACAACAGGACTGCGTGTATTAATGATATTAAATGCATAAAGCCAAGAAAAGATAGCACTGGCTATCAATATAATGATATAAAGATTAAAAATCATATCAATGACTTGAAGTAATGAATAAACCATTTTGTATCCTTCTTGTTTTTTAAAGCAAACTTCACAATCAAACGATTTAACTACATTGATTTGTGCAAATACGTGTTTAAACTGACAAATGACTGAGTACAAGAACAGTCTTGTTTTTCATCAATATTCTTCTACGTTTTAAACATTCTTATGGCTTGTCTCTTCAATGCCAATTGTCATTTGATTTTTCTCTTTAGCCAATAATAAATAAACTCCAATACCACTTGAAAGAAGAGCAATGAAAATAAGATACCACATTTGTATTGATGGTATAATCGGCTGTAATAGATTGATTGTCCAAGGCGTCAAGCCGCCAAAAATTGCATAAGCAACATTATAGCAAAATGACACACCAGAAAAGCGAATTGCAGCTGGAAAAGATCGTACCATAACATATGCAACCGCACCAACAAAACCTGCACTCAATCCAAGAAGTGCGGAAAGAATGAATAAGGTAGCAACTGAATGTCCTGCAAAACTGTAAAAAATATAAGAGATGCAAGCAAAAAATATACCGCCAATGCTAAAAAATCTCCCACTTCCAAGACGATCGCATAAATATCCAGCAATAGGTGTTCCAAATATCAAAAATAAACTTGTGATTGCATTCGCGGCCAAAGCCGTATCTGCTGAATAGTCATAAGGCGCCATTTGCATATAATTTGGCGTTAAAAGTGTCGCGATCATTATGACTGCGGATAATGTCCATGTCAGTAAAATACAAATCAAAACACTATTAAAATGTTTTGTTACAACCAATTTCAAAGGCACTTCATGCGACAGTGTGCTTTTTTGTTTCATTTCTTTAAAAATAGGAGTCTCATCAAGAAAACGACGAAGCCAAACAGCAATAAGACCAAATATACCGCCGAGTATAAAGGCAAAACGCCATCCCCAAAATGTCGTAACATGTTCTGGCAAAGGTAAGAGATTATGATGAATACTATGATTGATGGTAAAAGCAATGATCGAACCGATCAAAATACCAAGTGACAAGCCTGATGTAAGAACCCCTGTAGCAAATCCTGCATATTTTTGTGGTACATGTTCTGCAACAAATGTCCAAGCACCTGGAACCTCTCCTCCAACGGCCAAACCTTGCATCATTCTACATAAAAGTAAGATCAACGGAGCAACATTGCCCAAAGCCGCATAAGTGGGAACAAAAGCCATGCCAAGTGTGGCTACAGACATCAATAAAACAGATAAAGTAAACATACGTTTACGACCAAAACGATCACCCATGTGTGCCATAAAAAGCCCACCAATAGGGCGCATGAGATAACCTGTCGCAAAAATACCGTAAGTCCATGTTGTGGCAAGCCATGGAGACATTTCTGCGGGTAGAACTGTCCGTGAAATTTCTGCGGTAAAAAACACAAAAATTATAAAATCATAAAATTCAAGTGCGCCTCCTAAAGAGGACAAAGCGAGTGTGCGCATATCACTTTTATTCAAACGTCGTTCTACAGTCATCCTTCAGACTTCTCCCTATGACAAAACGAATATTTTTACCATTAAGATCTATTATAATGCGATCTACTTAGGACATTATGAAAGGATGAGTAAAGCAATAATGATTGATAAACATTACAAAAAGAAACAAAAGCCTCATTTTAATAAAAAAAATAAAATTACTCTTCATACCGTCTCAAATTCAATGATTGAACAGCGATTAAATTTACACATTTTAGAGATATGATAATAAAAATTTATTTTAAATTTCTTTTTAAAACCTAATAATGATGCTTCCATTGATATAATCAAAAAATTCACATTAAATTACCGATAAAATGGGCTTTATAAATTCAGTTGAATAAATTATAGAGGCAAAAGACAAATAAATGTCATATGATGACTCCATATTTTCAATCAATTTGACACACATTATTTTTGATATGAATAAAATTCATATTTCTTTATAATATAATTTATTGAAAACCTTGATGTTTTATTTGACAAAACCCACAATCTGCAAGGCTTTCAATCACCTTACATTCATGTATTTTATGCCCAGTTTTGCATTGGCTTGTCATTTTTAACAGTTCTTTTTCAAGTAATTTCAAGCGTTTGATGCGCTCTCGCGTTTCAAATAATTGCCGATCAGCGATTGAATCTGCTTCTCCACATGCTCGATTTGGATCATTGGATAAATCCAATAATTGCCTTATAGCATCTATTGAAAAACCAAGATCACGTGCATGAAGAATAAACAATAAACGTTTATAATCCTTTTCAACGTAACGACGCTGATTACCATTTGTGCGTTCACTTTCATCAAGTAACCCGATTTTACCGTAATAGCGTATCGTTTCAATATGACACTGAGTCATTTTAGAAAGATCGCCAATAGAAAAATAATTTTTTTTCATTTTGCTCTTGAACCTGTAGTCACTACAGGGATTATATTCAAAAACGACAGAAAATACCAGTATAAATAATGTCGTTAAGACATCGTCATGTCTTGAAGACATGGAGATAAGGTCCATGATACACGTTGCTAAAAAAATCCAAAATAACACCTTTGATAAAGAGCATATAGACGATCATCACAATAGTGGTCATAAACATGATAATGGTTATCATTGCCATCATCATCACGACAATATTGTGCAAGATGATGAAATAATTAACACGGATAAGAACACACGCGTTTGGCACATTGAAGGCATGGATTGTGCGGCATGTGCTGCGAAAATCACATCAACTGTTCGTCGTCTTAAAGGTGTAAAAGATGTTCATGTTTCATTAGCGCGTACACGACTTACATTGAATGTAGATGAAACTTTATTTGATTCGCATCAGATAGAAAAAATGGTTGCCTCATTAGGCTATAAACTTCATAAAATGGATCCCCAAAAGAATGAAGGATTTGTCGCTGATAAAAAATGGTATCAAACAGGAAAAGGAAAAAATGCTATACTTTCTGGACTTTTCCTTATTGTTGCTTACATATCATCGTTTTTCTTTCCAACATATTCGTTTTGGTTTTTCACTCTTGCAGCGATCATTTCTCTTATACCAATAACGTATCACGCTTTAACAGCTCTTTGGAATAAAAGCCCCTTTACGATTGAAACGTTGATGACGATTGCTGCAATTGGTGCTTTATTTATCAATGCTGCACAAGAAGCAGCAGTCGTTGTTTTTCTCTTTTGTATAGGAGAACTTCTTGAAGGTGTCGCTACAAATAGGGCGCGCATGGGTATTCAAGCATTAGGAGCATTGGCACCCAAGAAAGCATGGCGCGAAAATAATGGTCAGCTTAGTGAAATTTCTGCCAATGATCTTAAAATTGGTGATATTATTTTGGTTCGTCCCGGTGATCGTATTGCAGGTGATGGTATAATTATTGATGGCACATCAAGCGTTGATGAATCGCCTGTCACAGGTGAATCAATACCCATTATAAAAACCATTAATGACACAGTTTTTGCGGGTTCTATCAATAGTGATGCGACCTTACGTATCCGAGTGGAAACAAAAGCAAGCGATAATACAATCGCACGCATCATCGCTCTCGTAGAAGAGGCTCAAGACGCAAAAGCGCCTACCCAAAGATTTATCGATTCATTTTCGAAAATCTATATGCCAATTATTGTAGGCATGGCCATTCTTATTGGTGTTATCCCGCCACTTGTTGATGGCATGTGGATGCAATGGACATATCGTGCGTTAACACTTCTTCTTATCGGTTGTCCTTGCGCTTTGGTCATTTCTGTTCCTGCCGCCATTGCCTCTAGTCTATCTGCTGGCACACGCAATGGCCTTTTAGTCAAAGGAGGCAATGTGATTGAAACTTTAGCAAAAATCAATTGCATAACCTTTGATAAAACAGGAACGCTGACAAAAGGACAGCCAATTGTTACGGATATTGTGGCAAAGACAATGGACGAAAATACCTTACTCAGATTGTCGGTCGCTCTTGAACGCGAATCCAGTCATCCTCTTGCCATAGCAATTACAAATGAGGCTAAAAACCGCAAGATCGATCCTCTCACTGTTTCAAATGTGCGTGCCATAGCAGGAAAAGGAATTCAAGCCACATGGAAGGATCAATCTATTTTTATCGGTGCACCAAGATTTTGTCTTGAATATGGAAAGATTGATGAGAAACTTGAATACATTATTGAGCAAAAAGAATTAGAAGGTAAAACAGTTATTGTCATTTTATATAAAGGTAACGCAATTGGAATTATTGCTTTGCGTGATGAACCGCGAGACGACGCTATCGAAGCCATAAATACTTTAAAAAAAATTGGCATTGAGAGCATTATGCTTACAGGTGACAATCAACGAACTGGTTCTATCATTGCTGAAAAACTTAATATGAAAGTAAAAGCTGAACTTATGCCTGAAATGAAGGCAGTTACTGTCAAAGATTTAAGTAAAGACAATATCGTGGCCATGGTAGGAGATGGTATTAATGACGCACCAGCGTTAGCCGCAGCAAATGTTGGCATCGCCATGGGTTCTGGAACAGATGTTGCTTTAGAAACGGCTGATGCAGCAATATTGCGCAACCGTGTTGTTGATATTGCTCTGCTCATTAAGCTTTCACGAGCAACTATGCGTAATATTCGTCAAAATGTGACACTTGCACTTGGTTTAAAATTCATTTTTTTACTGACCACTATTTTCGGTATGACAGGCTTATGGATTGCTATTATGGCTGATACAGGTGCGACTGTTTTAGTCACACTTAATGCTTTAAGACTTCTCAGCTTTAAGAAATAAATGTTGAACTCTAACAAAAAGGCGGCTGAAAGCCACCTTTTTAACCATCTCAATAAATATGTAAAATGTTTAGCCTTTTAAAGCTTTTAAGCGATCAAGCGCACCGCTAAATCCACTAAGCTGTATAAATAAGTTATTAACAGCTGGCTCACCAGGACCTGATGATGTTGCCGCTAATTTGAGTTGTTTACCCGCACGAAGACCAGCAACAACATTCGTATTAAACGTTACAGGAACAACGCAACCTGTAGGAACACACGTGCGTACATTTGTATCTAAAGTAACATTTGTATCATCAACTTGAAGATGGATTGGTCGTGTTACAAGAATACCAAAAGGAACAAGCATAATACCTGTAACATTGCCGTTTTCTTCACTTGTTATATTAATGCTAAGAACAGGTTGATTTTGCGCATTCACTTCCTGACGAATCATCGCACAACCTTTTTCACCATTTACCACAGCGCAATTCACAGTCCACAAACCATATGTTTCAGTCAAAGATGTTGCACCATTTGGCAATGAGGCTGCTGTGGGACGTCCACCCTTTGCATCTTGTGCCATGGACGTTGAAGACATCGCAAGTAAAGCTAATATAGCTATACAACTAAAAAGTTTTTTCATTTCAATAATCTTTCTTTGATCAAGATTTCAGTTATCAAGATAAACTCGCCAATATATATTCGTTCGCTACAGCATAATCTATCCTTTATGAAGCTTTTTTTATCTTCATACAATAAAATGACGAAATTGCGCTACAACTTTTTCATAAACACTTTGTTTAAACGGTACAACCATCAAGGGCAAATCTTCCAGATCAACCCAATCCCATGCATCAAATTCAGCATTATTATTATCAGGAGGAGGATTAATTTTTATTTCTGTCATTTTACCTATAAAACGGAAAGCAAACCACTTTTGTCTTTGACCACAATACTTGCCTTTTAAAGCAATTCCAATCAAATACTCAGGCAAAGTATAATTAAGCCATCCATCTGTTTCACCCAAAACTTCAATTGAGTATATTCCCGTTTCTTCATAAAGTTCACGTCGTGCAGCCTCAATTGGTGTTTCCCCCTCGTCTATACCACCTTGTGGCATTTGCCAAAGTTTGGTCGCCCCATGCAAATCATTTTGCTCATTGAAAATTCGTCGGCCAGCCCATACTTTACTCTCTTCATTAAAAACAACAATACCCACACAATCGCGATAAGGTAATGACAAAGGTGTTTTTTTATTTGTCATAACGTTTTCCAATCAATGCTTTATATTCTTGAATAAAATATGTATAAACTGACAAAAATAAACATCGAACATCACATGAATATAGTCCTACGACACTAAAAAAAGGCGCGGTTTTGCGCCTTTCTTATTAATTGGGAAGACCTTTTTCAGGATCAGGTGGAAACGCCGCATTCGCCATTTCACCACGCAATAGCTTATATGCTTCATTTAATTGGATATCATCTTTAGGATCTTTTGGAACATAAGCTGCTGAACCTGAGCCCTTATCATCCTCTTCATTACCCTTAATATGACCTTTGAGCTCAGATTCACCAACATTTACGTTCAAACCTTTATATTCATCAGGCAATGGTTGATCGACTTTAATATCTGGGGTGATGCCCTTGCCCTGAATAGACGTACCAGAAGGCGTGTAGTAAAGTGCTGTTGTCAAACGAAGTGCACCGTTTTCTCCCATTGGAATAATGGTTTGAACGGATCCCTTACCAAAAGACTGAGTCCCTAAGATGGTAGCGCGGCGATGATCTTGAAGTGCACCAGCAACAATTTCAGAAGCACTTGCTGAACCACCATTAATCAACACAATTAGCGGTTTACCATTGATAAGATCGCCGGGTTTTGCATCAAAACGCATGATTTCATTTTTTTCTCGCCCACGTGTCGATACAATCTCACCTTTATCCAAAAACGCATCTGATACGTTGACTGCCTGATCTAGCAAACCACCAGGATTAAGTCGTAGATCCAAAACATAACCTTTTAAGCGATCATTGGGTATTTTATCTTGAATATCCTTAATAGCGGCTTGCAAGTCACTAAAAGTTTGTTCAGTAAATTGAATGAGCCGCAAATAACCAATGTCATTTTCAACACGATATTTTACCGCTTTAACTTTAATAATGTCACGCACAACAGTAATTTCAAGAGGTTTATTAACCCCATCTCTAATAATTGTTAGTGTAATGGGTTGACCAACCTCACCACGCATTTTTGTTACAGCGTCATTGAGCGACTGACCCCGAACCTGTTCATCATCAATCTTAGTAATAAGGTCACCTGCAAGAACTCCAGCACGTGAGGCAGGTGTATCATCCATTGGAGAAACAACTTTAATAAGATCATTTTCCATAGTGACTTCAATGCCAAGACCTCCAAATTCTCCTTTGGTGGAAACACGCATGTCTTTTGCTTCTTTCGCATCCATATAAGATGAATGGGGATCAAGCGATGTCAACATACCGTTTATTGCATCTTTAACCAATTTTTTGTCGTCAGGAACTGTCACATATTGTGCCCGTACCCGTTCAAAAACATCACCAAAAATTGAAAGCTGTTTATACACATCATTGTCATTTTCAGCTGCAACAGACTGCACCATGACCATAGAAGTGGCACCGAGCAAAATACCAGCTGCCAAAAGAGTTATTTTACGAATCATTCTGGTTCCTTCCCGACTTACCGGCTCCCCACCAAGGGGCAGGATCTACAGGTTTTCCTTGTTTTCTCAATTCAATGTAAAGCATTGGAGCACTTTTGCCTATATCCAAAGCACCAGCACTCGCAATAAGTTGTGTTCCCATGGCACCCAATGGTTCTCCTGACAATAAAAATTGTCCTTGATTGACATCCACACGTGCCATTCCAGCTAATAATATATGATAGTCTTGGCCAACATCAAGAATAACAATTTGTCCATAAGATCGAAAAGGACCAGCATAAGCTACAATACTCTCTGTTGGAGCGACCACAATAGCTGATGGCGCGGTTTCTATTGTATCACCAACAATCGCACCCTTATTGGCACCAAATTTTTGTATTCGTTTTCCAGAAACGGGTAAAAGCAATTGTCCTTTTTGTTGAGAAAATTCTTGAGCCCTATGAAGACGTAAATCACTTTCTGATAATGTCGAAGGAGAAGATGGACTGCGTGATTGTCGTTCCAGTTCTGCCAGTAGATCCTCTAAAGAGCGTGCTTTTTCAGCCAATTCACGACTTTTTTTTCTTTGTACAATCAATTCAGCTTCTGAGGTTTTTTCCAATTTTGCTTTTTGTTCAAGAAGTAACGCCAAACGTTTTTGTTGTTCTGCCTGTGTATTGACCTCTTTTTTCATGGTATCACGCTCTTGTTGAATGGAAACACTGACACGTGTCAGATCCTTCAAACTTGCAGAAAGTGCTCGCGTTTTCTCACGCATGTCAGGAACCAATGCACCTAAAAGTACTGAACTTCGCACTGATGCCAAAGCATCATCTGGGCGCACTAAAATTGCTGGTGGTGGATTAAGCCCCATACGTTCTAAAGCAGCCAAAACCTCAGCAAACTCAGCCTTACGATCAAACAAATCTTTTTCAACTGTTTTTTTCTGTATGAGAAGTTGTTCCAATTTTTCTTCACTTTGTGCGATATTTTCTGTCGCATCGCGTTCTAATTTTGCCGCCTTTACAAGCTCAGAAGTTAAAGTTCTTTGATCCTTTTTCAAACTATCGACCTGTTTTGCCAGTTCTGAAACTTTTTCGCGTGAAAGGGACATAGTCTGACGAATATCAAAAAGCGCTTTGCTGGCCGCATCATGACTTTGACGATCTTGAGAAAACGCAAAAACAGGCAATAAATTTACCAAAAAAAACACATAAACTATACTCCACACATAGTGTGGAAAAATGTACCTTTTATACACTTTTTGTCGTTTATACTTTATCATTGCGCACGGATTACACTTTAATAAGATGAAGAGATATGCCCCCTTTATAAGGCAAATAATTTTAAAGCCACGTTAATTATTCGTCATATAATACAGCATATTCTTTTTATACACGATGGTAAGGATGACCATTTAATATGGTTGCCGCACGATAAAGCTGCTCTGCCAATAAAATACGAGCAATTTGATGCGGCCATGTCATGGCTCCAAAGCTTAAGATCAAATCAGCGCGTTTACGTATATCATCACTATGACCATCGGGTCCGCCAAGAGCAATAGTAAGATGACGATGTCCACTATCACGATAATTTTCTATTTTTTTTGAAAAATTTGATGAACTGTAATGGATTCCACGCTCGTCAAGCACAATCAATTGTCCATTAACAGGAAGAGTTTCTAGAAGTTTTATCCCCTCTTCTTCCATTCTTTGCAAATGTGTCTGCGCACGACTTTCACCAATTTCCACAATTTTTGAAAGTGTTAAACCAGAAAGGGGTGCAATTTTAGAAAATCGATCAAAATAACGCTGAGCGAGTTCTTGTTCGGCTCCTTTTTTCATACGTCCGACCGCAAATACACGGATTTGCACGCTATGATATCCTCATTTGCTCTACCTCATCGTCACTGACTGGCGTTTGCCACATTTTTTCAAGATTATAATAGTCACGAGTTTCTGGACGAAAAAGATGGATAATAATATCTCCTGCATCAATCAAAACCCATTCACCACTTTCTAATCCTTCTATGTGTGCCACACGATAACCTGCTTCTTTTAGTGCACGCATCAAATAATCAGCAATCGCTGCCACATGCCTTTGAGAACGCCCCGAAGCAATAACCATGTAATCCGCCAGTGCAGAACGGCGGCGAATGTCTATAGAAATTATCGATTCAGCTTTCGACCCTTCAATACTATTAAGCACAATATCAAGACATTGACGGCTTTCAGACAGTTTGGTCATTTGAGATACACCATCCGATGTGGTGCTTTTATAAGATGATAAAGTGTTCAGATTTTTATCCTTTCTAAGATATAAGATCTTTAATATGTTTAAAAAGTTCATAAGCAGTATAAGGTTGCATGATCATGTTCTTTTTTCAAGCATAAGCTTGATTTAAAACAATTTTATGAACCTTTCTTCATATTGGAATAAAAATGATTATTTTCCATCATTTTGTTGACGCAAAGCAGTCGATGAGGTGTTGGATCGTTGTGCATGAATATAAACCCATGCGGGAGCCTTCATGTATGGCAAAGAAGTACTTTGTTCTTCTTTTATGCGAAATTTTTGATACGTTTGGGCCATAGGTGCCGATAAAACAGCTTTTTTTGCCATAGGGCGGTCAATAATTGCAATAGGTAATGTATGAACAATATCACGCCAGCAGTGCCAATGATGAAAAGTAGACAAGCTATCTCCTCCCATAATCCAAACAAAGTAAACGCCTTTATGACGTTTTAAAATATGCCGAATTGTCATGATAGATGTGTAAGCGCCTATTTTTTCTTCAAATCCAGTTATTTTTATTCTTGGATCGTCAATCATTTTTGTGCTTAAACATATCCGGCTCTGAAGTGAGGGAAGTGCGCGATTATCTTTTAAAGGATTTCCAGGTGTTACCATCCACCATAATTGCTGCAAACCTAAACGCTGAATTGCCGTTTTTGCCACCAAAACATGTCCATCATGGGGAGGATTAAACGAACCACCAAATAAACCAACGACATTGCCACTTTCCACATAGGGCATTTGTTTTTCGCAAGATAAAGAATTTTGGTTGTTTGTTTTTATTTTCAAAGGCGTGTCTGTCCGTTTCCGCGCACTAAATATTGAAACGTTGTTAATTGTTCAACACCAATGGGACCTCTTGCATGCATTTTTCCCGTCGCAATACCAATTTCTGCGCCAAACCCAAATTCTCCACCATCGGCGAATTGTGTCGAGGCATTATGCATGAGAATAGCTGAGTCCAATTTTTGAAAAAATAAAGCCACAACATGAGGATCTTCAGCGATGATAGCTTCTGTATGATGTGATGAATAGTGTTGAATATGCTCAATTGCACCTTCAATACCTTCAACTGATTTTACTGAGACAATCGCATCGAGATATTCAGTTGACCAATCACTCTCCAAAGCATTCGTCGCACCCGATACCAAATTTTGAATATCTTCACTTGCTCGAACTTCACATCCCATTTCATGAAGTGTTTCGAGGATAGGACTTATTTTTTTCAAGGCGTTTTTATCAATCAAAATGGTTTCAACAGCGCCACAAATTCCTGTACGACGCATTTTAGCATTGACGATGATTTCTCGCGCCATATCTAAATTGGCAGATGCATCTATATAGATATGACATAATCCCTCCAAATGCGCAAAAACAGGTACTCTTGCTTCTTCTTGCACCCGCGCCACAAGACTTTTACCGCCCCGCGGCACGATGACATCAATGGTACCATTCAGGCCTTTTAAAAGTTGCCCGACACTTTCATGATCTTTGCTCGTAACAAGTTGTATTGTCTCTTTTAAAAATCCGCATTCTTCTAAACCTTCAACCATAGCTTTATGCAATGCTTGTGAAGAATAAAAACTATCTGACCCACCTCGTAATATCACGGCGTTGCCTGATTTAAAACATAAAGCACCCGCATCAGCTGTGACGTTGGGTCGGCTTTCATAAATAACACCAATAACGCCCAAGGGCGTTCTTACACGTTGAATGTTTAAACCATTTGGGCGCTCCCATTCGCTGATAACTTGCCCGATAGGATCAACCAATTCTGCAATCATATCGACACTCTCAGCGATAGCCTGAATACGTTTTTCATCCAGCCATAAACGCTCTATCATTGCCGTACTTAAATCTTTATTTTCAGCTGCTTCAATATCCAACTGGTTGGATTTTAAAATGAGTGGCAAAGCATGTCGGATTTTTTCAGCCATATTATGAAGCGCCGCAGTTTTTTGTTGCGCTGAAGCTGAAGCAAGAGCTTCTGCTGATTGACGGGCATTTTGACCCATTTTATTTAAATCATTCTTATTCATGATCAGTATCGATTCATCTGGATTCATCATCTTAACATAGGATATTAATCATTTTTGGCTTTCAACCTTTGCTTTAGTTAACAAACACTCACAAAAGAATGTCAAGCCACAAAACCCTAATCACGCAAAACCATGTCATTACGATGGATCATTGCAGAACGCGGTTCATATCCTAAAACGTCAGCAATCTCGGAACTTTTCAATCCTGTAATTTTGATGGCTTCACATGCATCATAACTGATAAGTCCACGAGCAATTTCATTGCCAGTTTCATCACGGATTGAAACTGTATCTCCCCGTTGGAAGTCTCCTTCAACACGCAAAACACCTGCTGAAAGCAATGATTTGCCAGATTTTAAGGCAATAAGCGCACCTTGATCGATAACAATATGCCCGGACGCTTCTAAATGACCTGATATCCACGTCTTCCAAGCACTTACTGGTTTTAGGCTGGGAGCGAAAAAACTTGCTTTTTCACCTTTATCAATTGCACTTAAAGGTGACATGCGTTTTCCAGACGTGATCACCATTGCTGTGCCAGACAAGGTAGCAATCACACCTGCATCAAGTTTTGTCTTCATCCCACCTTTTGAAAATTCAGAAGCAGCAACACCTGCCATGGCTTCAATATTATCATCAATAGTAGATATATAAGGCACAAATTGCGCCTTTGGATCAAGATGAGGTGGCGCGGTATAAAGACCATCTATATCCGATAATAAGACTAAAAGATCAGCTCCCATCATGGTTGCTACTCGCGCGGCCAATCGATCATTGTCACCATAGCGTATTTCACTTGTGGCAACTGTATCGTTTTCATTGATAAGTGGAACAACACCAAATTCAAGCAATGTATTCATTGTTGCACGCGCATTTAAATAATGGCGACGTTCTTCTGTATCATTAAGGGTTAGCAGAATTTGTCCTGTTTTAAGATCATGACGGTCCAAAGCTTCTCCATAAGCTTTTGCAAGCTCAATCTGACCAATAGCAGCGCACGCTTGTGCTTGTTCAAGCTTTAATGGTCCACAAGGCAATTGCTGTAATGTACGTCCAAGCGCAATCGCACCAGAAGAAACAAGTAAAACATCAACATTTTTTTTTCGTAACTGCGCGATATCGGCGATTAGACTTGCCAACCATTGGCTTTTCAACCCATAATCGCGATCAACAAGCAATGCGGAGCCAATTTTTACAACAATACGTTTATAGAAATGAAGCCTTTTTAATCCGCTTGACATATAACACCTTGTCTCTTCAGTCAGCATGTCCATCGCGATCCACTTCGATAACATGAGCAATAGAACGCAAAACCGCCTCTAATCCCTCATGACTTACTGCGGAAACCAGCATAATCTCTTTACCTACAACCTGTTCAAGTTCTCGTTTTTTTTCTTCTCGCGCAACATGATCCAATGTATCAATTTGGCTTAAGGCAACAATTTCTGCCTTTTCATCCAATTGATGTCCATAAGCACGTAATTCTTCTCTAATAACTTGATATGCTTTACTTACATTTTCTTCTTGTGCTGAAACAAGATGCAAGAGCACGCGACACCGTTCAACATGTCCTAAAAAACGATCACCGATACCGACCCCTTCGTGAGCGCCTTCTATAAGACCGGGAATATCAGCAAGCACAAATTCTCTTGCATCAATACTTGCGACACCTAAATTAGGATGTAATGTTGTAAAGGGATAATCCGCAATTTTGGGTTTTGCACGCGTAACAGATGCAAGAAAAGTTGATTTTCCTGCATTCGGCAAACCAACCAATCCACCATCAGCGATTAATTTCAAACGCAACCAAAGCGTTCGTTCTTCACCTTCCAACCCTGGATTTGCACGACGTGGTGCACGATTGGTTGAAGTGGTAAAATGTAAATTTCCGAAACCACCATTACCGCCTTTTCCCAAACGAAACCGTTGCCCAACCTCGGTCAAATCACAAATGAGCGTTTCATTATCTTCTTCAAATATTTGCGTACCAACGGGAACGCGTAAAATAACGTCATCGCCTTTCCCGCCTGTCATGTTGCGCCCCATGCCATGCATGCCGGTTTTTGCTTTAAAATGTTGCTGATAACGATAATCAATCAGTGTATTCAGACCATCGACAACTTCTGCCCATACATCACCACCGCGTCCACCATCGCCACCATCAGGACCACCGAATTCTAGAAACTTTTCATGCCTAAAAGATACAGAGCCAGCACCACCATTTCCCGAACGGATATAAACTTTTGCCTGATCAAGAAACTTCATAATTATCACTCTTCTTTTATTTTTATTCTGGGTTGAGTTATTTTTAAACAAACCTAAGACTGTTCTTAAAACAAAACATTGATCAATACCATAGCTTATAAAGTTATTCAAAAGCTCTTAAAAAACGATAATAAGTCTTGTCTATCGCATAAAGTAAAATTATTTAATGACACTTTTTTCTTACGACATTTAAGTGTTTTTTCTTTTTTAACGTTTTGTAAAATAAATATAAAAACACTTCATATAATATGAGCGTAAATATTATATAATATTGCTCCACGGTGATAATTAAAAACTTTGAAAAGGGAAAAATTAAAATCTTACTATTCAATAACAGTGAGCTTTATATTGATCATTTTGACTTCAATTTTCTGCCTTTAAAATCACGGGCCAATAAATAAAGTTCAACCGACTCTGCTCTGCTTGCAGGTGGTTTAACATGTTGAACAGTTTTAAAGTTTTGTTTTAACGTTGTTAAAAGGGCATTTTCAGCACCGCCTTGAAATGTCTTTGCTAAAAAATGACCGCCCGGTTTCAAAACAGAAATAGCAAAATCAGCCGCCACTTCACATAAATAAATAGTACGAATATGATCTGTTTGCCGATGCCCTGTGGTTGGGGCCGCCATATCTGAAAGGACCAAATCTGGTTCCCCTTTTAAGGCTTTTGTCAATTGATATGGGGCTTCATCATCCAGAAAATCCATTTCGAGTAATATCACACCCGGCAGTGGATCCATGTGAAGATAATCTATACCAACAACCTTTGGATTTTCATCGCTTGAGCCTACAATATGCGCCGCGACTTGACACCACCCCCCAGGTGCAGCCCCTAAATCAATAATATTTTGTCCTTTTTTTAAAAGTTTGTAACGTTCATTTATTTCAAGCAATTTATAAGCAGCACGAGAACGATACCCGTCAATTTTTGACTGATGTACATATGGGTCGTTTAAATGCCGTTCAAGCCATCGGCGCGATGACGCTTTAATGGTGCCTGCTTTTTTTTTCACACGCGTATGCAATTCGCGTGAACCTATCCCCCCTCGTCCACCCATGTGAGTTTTGCTTGTTTTTTTCATTCATGGTTACTTTCGTTTTTACGTCTATTTTGATAACGCATTTCATAATATTTTTTAGCGTAACGTCCATTGGTACGATGACGCTTGCGCCAAGCGCCATCACGAGACATTAATTCCGTTAAAATTCCTTCTCTAAGACCACGGTCAGCAACTCTTAAACGCTCACTTGGCCAAATTTCCCGAATAGCATCCAAAATAGCACATCCAGCAAGGACCAAATCTGCACGATCTTGACCAATACAAGGATTTGCAATGCGCTCCTCTAAATTCCAAGAAAGCAATTGTTCTGTCATTTGTGTCACAGCATCACTCTGCATCCAAATACCATCAATCCGACGACGGTCATATTTTTCAAGATCAAGATACATACCTGCCAAAGTTGTAATTGTTCCTGAAGTTCCCAAAAGATGAAAATGTGGGCTTTTCACTAATGCACCAAGCTTATGACGTTCTTGAAAATCTTGCAAAAGATCACGCACATACGCTTTCATTCGTTCATAATCATTCAGTGAAACATGGCATCCACCAAATTGTTCAGCAAGAGTGACAACACCTACAGGAAGCGATGTCCACGCTGTTATATGATCTGCTAAACGGGGAGAACGCTTGTGTGACATATCAATAAGTGCAATTTCTGATGATCCACCACCAATATCAAAAAGAACAATTGCATCTGTTCCTTGATCAACCAAAGTACCACATCCCGAAACTGCGAGACGGGCTTCTGTTTCACGATTGACAATTTCCAAGTTAAGCCCTGTTTCATTCAACACCCGTTGAATGAATTTGTCGCCATTTTTGGCAACTCTACAAGCTTCTGTTGCTACCAAACGATGGCGTTTTATATGACATTGTTCCAATTTTGAACGACAGATTTTTAAAGCTTCAACGGCGCGATCCATAGCTTTATCGTTTAAGGATCCGCTATGAGAAAGTCCCTCACCCAACCTTACAATTTTTGAAAATGCATCAACGACACGGAAATAACCGGGTTTGGTTGGTGTGGCGATCAAAAGGCGACAATTATTGGTACCCAAATCCAAAGCCGCATAAAGTGGATCCTTTGTAGAATGAGCATAAGCGCTTAAAGCACGATCTGAACGCGCCTTATTATTGTTTTTACTATTATGAAAAGATTTGGCTTGTGGACAATCTGTCTCGGAAATCTTTGATTTTTTTTGCTTATTGTGAGCAACCTTTAAGGTATCATGAGTATATTGTGATTGATCGCCCGTCTTTTTAACAGCGGTTCTTTTATCTTTATGGGTGTCGAATGAGCGTTTATTATGAGGTGCTTCATGTTTATTCTCATTCAAATTTGCCTGAGTTTTTTCGCTCGAAAAAACACGCTTTTTCTTACGGCGTCGAAACACGCCTTTTTTTCTCACAGGGAGAACAGCTTCAGACTTTCCATTTGATGATACCCCATCACCATGCCTTTGCTTTTCGACAGTATCATGCAAATATTGAGCATGATTTTCACCGATCTCTCCCCGTTTTGGCCTCATTATATGGCCTTCCTCAAACGGGTTCATTTTACTTATCCCTTCAAGCAGAACCGAGAACCTTATCTCAAAGATCCAATGCTTAATGTGTTGTTAGACTTAATGTAACAGTCTTCTTATGAATTACCAATAGTGTGAAAAAAGATTATTTAAATTTATTATTAAAATATGAGATACCACTGTCATGAGGCAGTTTAAAAAAACCTAACAAAGGCGTTATTCTAAAATTTTTAAACAAACACGATTTAGAAACGTCTTTTTTTAAAACAGATGAAAGCAGACTTTCAGGTCGAAAATGATACACACATTTTGAGTCTATGAGTGGATTTGAATCTCTTACTCCGTGTCAGAAGATTTTAAGTTCTTTATTGTTTTAAATGCAAAGCATAATAAAATGATACTCATTGCGTTTTTTTTTAATGATGCACTATTTTTAATAAAGTTTTATGCACAACATTTTAAACAGACACTATATGTGCACTGTTTAATATAAAACCTTAAAACAAAAACATAATCCTTGAAAAGATCACATAACAAAACTATCCCTTTTTATAAAGGATTTAGGACTATCAAATGGCTAAAAAAATTATTAGTTTTATTATGAGTGGCGGTATTGGATCACGTCTTTGGCCTTTATCTAGAGAAGATTTTCCAAAACAATTTCATGACTTGTCAGGTAAAGGTTCAATGGTTTCGCGTACAATCAAGCGTTTAAACGCGCGAAAATCACGAAATGATCCTATTTATCTCATTGCATCAGAAAATCATGAATATCGCTTGCGTGAAGATATTGCAGGATTAGACCTTCATGGTGGATCACCCATTTTTGAACCCATTGGTCGTAATACTGCTGCTGCTGTCGCTCTTGCCACCCACATCACACTTAAAAATTATGGTGATGAAAGTTTAATGCTGATCGTGCCTTCTGACCATGAAATTACCACTCATGACGCTTTTTGGGAAAGTATTGAAGAAGGCATTAAAGCAGCACAAAATGGTCATATCGTTTTGTTTGGCATTCGCCCTAATAAACCAGAAACGGGCTATGGTTATATCGAAATTGGTGCGCAAAATAACAATTTTTTTGAAGTCTTACGTTTTGTTGAAAAGCCTAATGAAAAAACCGCAATAGATTATCTAAAATCACCTCATTTTTTCTGGAATTCAGGGATTTTTCTCTTTTCAGCCGCGACTATGAAAAAAGCGTTTCAAACTTATCAAAATGATATTTGGGATCAAACAGAAAACGCATTAAAGACTTCTCATACAGATATTTCAGGGACATGGTTAAATTTCGATGCGTATAGTCACGTCCCAAGCGATTCCATTGATTATGCCATTATGGAAAATGTCCACGATATCGCATTAGTTCCTGCTCGTTTTCAATGGAATGATTTAGGCTCATGGCAATCTCTTCTTGATCATCACTCAAGCCCCACGCCACTTGATGAAAATGGCAATGTTATTATTGGTGATGTTGTTGCGATTAATTGTAAAGGCAGTTATTTGCGTTCCCAATCCGGACTTTTATCAACAGTTGGTCTTGATCATATGGCTGTTGTTGCAACCCATGATGCAACCTTTGTCGCACCTGTCAACCAAAGTCAAAATGTCCGTGATATTGTATCTGCTCTTGAAAAAGCGGGGCGATTGGAAACAAAATTTACCCCAGCCATTGATAAAATGCCCCAAAGTGGTGCCTATATTCCACGTGTTGAACACTGGTTATTTGAAGAAACGCTTCCTCTATGGTCAACACGTGGTGTTGATGAAATGGGAGGGTTTCATGAAGCTTTAAGTTTTGACGGTCTACCTATTTTACGTGAAAAACGCATGCGCACGATGGCGCGCCAAATCTATGCTTTTGCCATGGCAGGTCAAATGGGGTGGGACGGACCTTATCAAGATCTGATTGATCATGGTATTCATTTTATCTCACGTCATGGACAGCTTGAAAATGGTGGCTTTGCCTCACATTTATCACGCAATGGTGAGGTAATAAATGCAACACAAGAAAGTTATGACCAATCTTGTGTGCTTTTAGCCCTTGCACATGCCCATCATATTGGTCATGCAAAAGCTTTACCACTTGCTATGGAAATTTTTTCTTTTCTTGATCATTTTTTAACTGTCAAAGGTACTCAGGGTTTTTTAGAAAACACGAAAACTGAGAAGACAAAAATTTATCGCCGCTCAAATCCGCATATGCACTTACTTGAGTGTTTTCTTGCATGGTATGATGTCACAGGAAACACTGACTATTTGCAACGTGCAACACATATTGTTAATCTTTTTAAGAGCCATTTTTTTGATGAGGACACATGGACTCTGGGCGAATATTTTGACAATGATTGGCAACGGCTTGATAATGCAGATGGCGATTTATGTGAACCAGGACATCATTTTGAGTGGTCATCATTACTTATTGATTATTCAAATAAAAAGCATGATCCCCATAGCGTAAAATTAGCCAAAAAGCTTTATGCTTCGACCATTGCCAATGGTTTAAACCGCGCGACAGGTTTAGCTTATAATACAATTTCTCGCCATGGCATGCCTGTAGACACACATTCACGCAGTTGGCCACAAACCGAAGCCATTAAAGCGGCAATTGCGCTTGATGGTAATCAAGGCCCTGATCTCAAGCCTGAAATAGAAGCCCGCGTTGGGCGTCTTTTTCGTTGGCATATTGAGGCTGCACCAAAAGGATTATGGATTGATAAAATCTCGGAAAACGGTCGTTCCATAGCAAAAGATGTTCCAGCATCTATTTTTTATCATATGATTACCGCTTTAACACAATATCGAGAATTTATAAAAAAAACATCTCAGTAAAAGAAATCAAAATTTTAGTATAGGCACCCTATATCACGCATCATCTTCGCGAAATTATTTTGGGATCTTAATGCTAAAAAGTTGAAAATAAATTTATGCATATGAGAAAAACGCTTTTCAGGTGGTAATACCAAAGTTTGAAAAATTTTTTTTCGTGTTTAAAAATAAGCCTACAAAAGAGTGCTTCTTATATATTGTGACAATAAAACGCCCTTCCACACGCAACAATGATTTTCATGATGAAAAATTATTGACCTTTTATCCGCTCAAAAGCCGTGTCTAGACTTTGAATAAGAGCATTATTACCACCATTTTCACGAAAGCAGTTTGAAACAAGTTCATTGGTTCCATTTTTCGTTGAAAATTCTGATTCTAAGTTTTGATAATTGGGGTGACTATTTTTGCGTGTTTCATCAGCAAGATTACCAAACATAACGGACAAAAACGAGGAGGCTTGAAAAGAATCCAAACCGTTTTTTTGTAACCATTGATTGGATGTTTCTATGATATTAAAATAAACACCCATAAGCGAACCTGCTGTCATCATAAGATTAAATTGATTTTCATCTTTGAGACTCAAAGTTCCCCCTAGCGCATCAAAGAGAGTACGTAAAACAGGCTGATCAGGATAAATAGGAGTTAAACCTTTTCTTTCACCAACAAAGGGAAGTGGTACGGCACGGTAAACAGATTGACCTATCCACTGCGAAACTTCTTGCGCCATAGCCATTGCAAGAACCGAAACAACAAGATGAGATGAATTAAACTTAAGCGCTTCTAAAACGTCTTTTGCGATTTGACTGCGTAAACATAAAAAGACAATCTCGCTTTGATCAATGACATGTTGATTGCTGACACCAATATGAACAAGAGAATATCGCGCTGCAAGATCAGCCGCAATCTTTTCATTACGGGGCGAGATTGTTATAGACGAAATGTTTAATTTCGTCGACATCAAACCTTCAATCATTGCGGAAGCTATTGTTCCTGTTCCAATAAAACCAATTTTCATAATCGTGCCTTTGTCATGTTTCTTTGATATAATTCAGTACTGGACCAAGCCAGCGCTCAACCTCTTCAATATCCATTGATTTTCGCGCAGCATAATCTTCAACCTGATCACGCTCTACTTTTGCCACACCAAAATAATAACTTTCAGGATGAGAAAAATAGAGCCCCGCAACAGAGGACCCCGGCCACATAGCAAAACTTTCAGTTAACGCAACACCTGTGGTTTGATGGGCGTTAAGTAGATGAAATAAAGTACGTTTTTCCGTATGATCTGGTTGCGCTGGATATCCCGGAGCCGGACGAATGCCCGCATATTTTTCAGCAATAAGATCGTCTTTTGATACCGCCTCATCAGGTGCGTATCCCCAATAAATTTTGCGCACATATTCATGCAAACATTCCGCAAATGCTTCTGCAAAACGATCTGACAAGGCTTTAACAAGAATTGCCGAGTAATCGTCATTGTTGCGTTCAAATTCTTCAGCAATCGCTTGTTCACCCATTCCAGCTGTGACCACAAATCCACCCAAATAATCGGCAACACCTTTGGGTGCTATAAAATCAGCGAGTGCAAGATTTGGTTTTCCATCACGCTTCGTTAATTGTTGACGCAATGTATAAAACGTATCAAGAACATGTTGACGATTATCATCTGTATAAAGTTCAATATCATCACCAACACGATTTGCTGGCCAAAAGCCAATCACTGCTTTTGGGTCAAACCATTTTTCAGCAATAATTTTTTTAAGCATGGTTTGCGCATCGTGAAATAATTGACGTGCTGTTTCACCTTGCTTTTCATCTTCTAAAATTGCGGGATAACGCCCCCGTAATTCCCAGCTTTGAAAAAATGGTGTCCAATCAATATAGCTTGCTAATTCACTTAGATCCCAATGATCAAAAGTTTGTGTCCCTAAAAATGAAGGTTTTGTCGGTTGGTATGTGCTAAAGTCCAATTTTAAAGCATTTGCACGCGCATCTTGAAGCGCAAGACGTTTTTTTGCCGCTTCATTTTTTTCATGTGTTTTGGCGACTTGAGCATATTCTGCACGTAAAGTTTCAACTGTTTTTTCTTTCATCTGCGGTGATAATAAGGAAGAAACAACCCCCACCGCACGGCTGGCATCAAGCACATAAACACTTTGTCCACGTTGATAACGTGGATGAATTTTGACCGCTGTATGCACACGGCTTGTCGTCGCACCACCTATTAATAAGGGGATATCAAAACCCTGCTTTTGCATCTCTGCTGCAACATTGGACATTTCATCTAAAGAAGGAGTAATGAGACCTGATAGACCTATCGCATCGGCTTTTTCTTCACGAGCAACATCTAATATTTTTTGTGCAGGCACCATCACACCAAGGTCAACTATTTCATAATTATTACATGCAAGAACAACACCAACAATATTCTTACCAATATCATGAACGTCACCTTTGACAGTCGCCATAATAATTTTACCTGCACTTTGACGTCCTTGCCCACCATTTAGTCGTTTTTCTTCTTCCATATAAGGTAACAAAATAGCCACAGCTTGTTTCATCACACGTGCAGATTTCACCACTTGCGGCAAAAACATTTTACCTGCGCCAAAAAGATCACCCACCACATTCATTCCTGCCATAAGGGGTCCTTCAATCACTTCTAAAGGACGATTGGCTTGAAGACGTGCTTCTTCAGTGTCTTCATCAATATATTCTGTAATACCATTGACAAGTGCATGCTCCAGACGTTTTTCAACAGTCCATGTTCGCCAGGTTAAATCTTTCTCCTTTGGGCGACCTGAAGTTTGTCCTGCATAATCTTCTGCCAAAGCAAGAAGGCGTTCTGTCGCGCCTTCATCATGGTTTAAAACCACATCTTCACACGCTTTACGCAGTTTTGGATCTATTGATTCATATACTGCCAATTGGCCTGCATTTACAATGCCCATATCCATCCCAGCGGCAATTGCACGATAAAGAAAAACCGAATGCATGGCTTCACGAACAGGTTCATTTCCACGAAATGAAAAGGAAAGATTAGAAACACCACCTGATATGTGAGCAAAAGGCAAAGTTTCTCTAATTTCTTTTGTCGCCTCAATAAAATCAACGCCATAATTATTATGCTCGTCAATTCCCGTTGCAACGGCAAAAATATTAGGATCAAAAATTATATCTTGTGGTGGAAATCCAACCTGCTCTGTTAATATAGCATAAGCGCGCGTACATATTTCTATTTTGCGTTCTTTTGTATCCGCCTGTCCTTTTTCATCAAATGCCATCACCACAATAGCCGCACCATAAGCCCGTGCAAGACGCGCTTGATGAATGAAATTTTCTTCACCCTCTTTCAACGAAATTGAATTGACAACCGATTTACCTTGAACACATTTTAGACCAGCTTCAATGACCTCCCATTTTGAAGAATCAAGCATAATTGGCACGCGTGCAATATCAGGCTCTGCTGCCAAAAGATTAAGATAATCATGCATAACGGCTTGTGAATCAATCAGGCCCTCATCCATATTAATATCAATAATCTGTGCACCATTTTCAACCTGATCCCGTGCCACATCAAGCGCTGCAGTATAATCATTATTTGTTATCAGTTTTCGAAAACGCGCTGAACCTGTGACATTCGTCCGTTCTCCAACATTTACAAAAGGAATATCATCACTCAACGTAAACGGCTCTAATCCAGAAAGACGCAATTTTTTTTCAATTTGTGAAATTTCACGTGGTTTGTAATCTTTAACTTTTGCAGCAATAGCACGGATATGATCAGGTGTTGTGCCACAACATCCACCAACAATATTAATAAGACCATCACGAGCATAGTGTTCAATCTGCGCCGCCATATAATCGGCACTTTCATCATATTCACCAAAAGCATTTGGCAAACCAGCATTGGGATAAACGCAAATAAAACTTTCAGTTTTTTCAGACATTTCTTTAATAAGAGGTAACATAGCATTTGCGCCTAAGGCACAATTCAATCCAATTGAAAACGGATCAGCATGCGCTACAGAATAAAGAAAAGCTGTAGGCGTTTGCCCAGAAAGTGTCCGCCCTGACATATCGGTGATTGTGCCAGAAATCATAATGGGCAAACGCACCTCTTTTTCAGCAAAAATTTCTTCTGCAGCAAAAATAGCCGCTTTAGCATTCAACGTATCAAAAATAGTTTCAATTAATAAAAGATCCGCACCGCCATCAATAAGGCCACGCATCTGCTCCCCATATGCCACGCGCAAATCATCAAAACTGACAGCACGATAACCAGGATTATTGACATCAGGTGAAATAGACGCTGTACGATTAGTAGGACCTATGGCTCCTGCCACAAAACGCGGCTTGCCATCTTGCGCTTCTGCACGTTCTGCGGCACGTCGTGCCAAACGAGCACCATCACGATTTAATTCATAAACCATATCTTCCATACCATAATCTGCTTGCGCAATCGAGGTTGAAGAAAATGTGTTGGTTTCGAGAATATCCGCGCCTGCTATTGCATAACGAAAATGAATATCTTCAATCGCTTTTGGTTGAGTGAGCGTTAAAAGGTCATTATTTCCCTGCAAAGCACAATCACATGAAACAAAGCGATGACCGCGAAAATCTTTTTCATCATAATGCAAGTCTTGAATTTGCGTTCCCATAGCGCCATCAAGGATCAAAATACGCTCCTGAGCAGCGGCTTGCAAAAGTGCGATACGATCAGTTGCAGGCTCAATATTTCCAAATAAACGGCTAGCGGGATGTGACATAAAACTTTCCTTATCAAGCGACTTTTATTGACATAAAGAAATCTTTATGTCAATAAAAGTCGCTTTTTGAAAAGTGATGCATTCTCAAATGTAATATAAAAAAATGCCGAAAAATCGGGCGTTTATCGAATCAAAAAAATTTATCGCACATATAATCCAATAGAAATAGCAACGCATATTATTGCAAGCACGATAAAGCCAAGATACATGCGTGGACGATCAAACAAAATTGCAAAGGCTGAAAACCAACCGACAACGCCGGCTGAAAGTGCAAATATAAAACCAGGCTTGTTTAACGTCACAATATGAACCGCCATCAGGCCACCGATGATAAGCATGCCAAACATAATTAAAAGACCGACAGCGAATTTTTCATAATCGTCCATGGGGAATCCTCATCATCGCTATTTTTATTAGTATTTCATTTCTCTTTTAACGCATCGTAATAAAAAACGAAATGTTTTTTCTTTTAAAACTATTCAATAATATTCATTAATAACTTTATTTTGGTGCCAAAGGTTTCCAAAAAATGACATTTTTATATCTTTTTAAGATACTTCGAAAAGGGATCATAAAATTTTTTATAAACACTGTGTTTGGAGCCCTTTATGCATTCAAAAATTACTTAGAGACAATAATTTTTTAAAATAAGATTTGCTTTATGAAGAAAGTGCGAGAATTATAAATATAAAAAGGAGTGTTTTATGAGGTCAGGAAAATAAGATAATTTTCATCATAAAAGTCGCTGATATTTACAGATACAATCCATAAATACAATAAAATGAAAAAGACATTATATTATGAGATTAATTTTTAATTTTGGTTTGAAAAATATTCGGAATATGCTTGGGTAGACGATAAGGCATAATTGCAATCAAATCAAAGCGCACATATAATTGGTCATGATCGGCTTGACGTGCAAGCCAAATATCACAAGCCTGTTCTATGCGGTGTGCGCTCATAGTGTTGACTGCCTCCATTGCTTCGGCAAGACTGCGACGAGCTTTAACTTCAACAATTGCAACGAGACGTCCTCTGCGTGCTATAAGATCAATCTCGCCATGACGTGTTTTAAAACGCCTTGCAGCAATATGAAACCCTTTAAGTTGCAACCATAAAGCGGCCTTACGTTCACCATTAAGACCGCGTTTAAAAGCTTTTCTTTTTGCGTTTTTCACGAAGTCTTGAGTGTTTTTCATGATTTTACTTCTTTATCTGGACAAGACGTTGAAAGAGATCCTGCTTTTTTAATCCCGTTATTCGCATGGCCTCTGCTGCCGCCTTTGCAGTCGAAAGATCTCGTGATAATTCTAAAAGCAGTGCATCAACTGCTTCTTTTGTCAATTCCAATTTTTCTTTTTTTGCTTCTTCCACAACAAGGACGATTTCACCGCGTATACGTTCCTCCTCACCGTAGCGTTTAGCCAAATCACCCAAAGTTGAAACATCCACTGTTTCGAATTTTTTTGTCAATTCTCGACAAAGGGCCGCACGACGATCAAAACCTAATATGGCAGCCATATCAACCAATGTTTCTTTAACCCGATGGGGAGATTCGTAAAATATTAAAGATCCTGGAATAGAGCATAATTGTTCTAAACGCTGTTTTCTTTGCTGTTTTTTTGTCGTTAAAAATCCTGCAAAGAAAAAACTGTCGGTTGGAAGACCTGTCGCAACCAAAGCCGCTAAAAGTGCAGATGCGCCAGGTATGGGAATTATATTTATACCCTTTTTGCGTGCTTCATCGACCAATTTATAACCGGGATCAGAGATGAGCGGCGTTCCTGCATCACTCACCAATGCCAGTGATTTTCCATTCAACAATTCTTCAATAAGTTGAGGCCCGACTTCCTTAGCATTATGTTCATGATAGGCACGCATATGCTGACGAATTACATAACGATCCAGCAATATTTTGGTGACACGCTTATCCTCACATACAAGCACGTCACAAGCAGCCAATATTGAAAGCGCTCGCAAACTGATATCACAAAGATGACCAATTGGCGTTGATACTAAATAAAGTGCGGGCTCAATAGGCGGCGCAAGATATGTTTGATTGCCAATAAAATATTTTTTTTCTCTCACACTCTACCTTATATTGTTCAACCAAATTTTATGTTATAAACGCATTCTTCATGATTTGTGATCTAGCAACAATGTTTACAGAATTCATTATCTTTTTTTAAAGCATTGATCCAGTTTTTGCTAAACTTTGATGCAATAAAAAAGCATTTTCAATGATATGAGGGGTTTGTCCACCGCGTAATGTACACGCTTTTTTATAATATTCTCTTAAATGATCGCGATAAAGGCGATGAGCACAATTTTCTATAATTATCGATGCGCGCTCTCGCGGCGCAAGCCCACGCAAATCAGCTAAACCTGTTTCCGTTACAATAATATCAACATCGTGTTCAGTATGATCAACATGCTTCACCATGGGTACAATAGAAGAAATTTTTCCTTCCTTAGCAATGGATTTGGTAATGAATATTGAAAGATAAGCATTACGTGCAAAATCAACCGAACCGCCGATTCCATTCATCATGTGCGTGCCACCGATATGCGTTGAATTGATATTGCCATAAATGTCACATTCAAGCGCGGTATTGATAGCAATAATTCCCAATCTACGAATCACTTCAGGATGGTTGGATATTTCTTGTGGGCGCAAAATAAGGCGGTTTTTATATTTATCGATATTTGGAAACACCGCCTGCGCACAAGATTGACTTAATGTGATAGAAGACGCAGAGGCAAAATCCAATTTTCCTGAATCAAAAAGTTTAAAAGTAAAATCTTGTAAAACTTCAATATACATACGCAAATGATCAAAATGACTCTCCACCAAACCGGTAAGCACAGCATTGGCAATTGTACCAATGCCTGCTTGCAAAGGATTAAGTGTCATGTCCAAACGTCCTTTTTTAACTTCATGTGCAAAAAAATCGACAAGAAGATGGGCAATCGCATTGGTTTCATCATCTGCAGGTAAAATGGAAGACGGACTGTCTTCTTGATGTGTTATCACGATGGCGACTATTTCTTCTTTCGGCACTTCAATATAAGGCAAACCTATCCGACTATGACAAGATATCACTGGTATTGGGTCTCGTGATGGTCTCTTTGTGGGGATATAAATATCGTGCAACCCCTCAAGCGCTGGATTGGTTGAAGTATTGATTTCCAAAATTATTTTGCTAGCTAAAATTGCAAAGCTTGCTGAATTACCAATAGATGTAGTAGGAACTATGCCTCCATCTTCGGTAATTGCCAAGGCTTCAACAATGGCGTAATCAATGCTGCCGATCTGATTTGCGCGTAATTTCTCAACAGTTTCTGATAAATGTTGATCAATAAACATGACCTCGCCGCAATTAATAGCCTTACGCAAGGTTGTATCCACTTGAAAGGGCATGCGACGCTTTGTAATATGCGCATCACATAATATTTATGAACATCGTGACCAAGAGAAGCACCTGTTATTAATGTGATTTGGAATGGATCGCGCTTTGCCCTTTTTGCCATTGCAAGAGGCACTTCTTTCACATCACCTGCGCGTGTAAATCCGCTCATACCAATTATCATGCCATCCTTTATAAGGCCTGCTGCTTGGTCGGCAGATACGATCTTATTCTTTAAGTTATGATTGCGAATTCGATCTTCATACATGATCACTCTCCAAAAGAATGGACCGCGCTATGCTTATATAAACTGATCTTTTGCAAAAATCACTAATCGAGCGCTTGTTCCATTTCTAACAAGATCTGTTGTGCAGCCTGTAAAGGGTTATGTGCTTGAATAATAGGGCGAGCGAGAACCAGATGACTAGCGCCTGCTAAAATCGCATCTTTTGGAGTCATGACACGTTTTTGATCGCCTTTATCTCCACCATTTAGACGAATCCCAGGGGTCACAAGCGCCATATCTTCACCAATAAGCTGTCGTAACAAAGTAGCTTCTGCTGCAGAAGCAACAATCCCTCCCATACCAGCATCATGGGCTTGCTTTGCCCGTTTAACCACCATGGCTTCAGGACTATCACTATAGCCTGCTTCTTTCATATCATCTTCATCCATAGAAGTTAAGATTGTTACCCCTAAAAGACAAAGATTACTGCCTTTAGCTGCGTCTACTGCTGCGCGCATCGCTTTTGGATAGGCATGAAGTGTCAGCATATCCACACCAAGTTTGACAATATTTTCAACAGCACTGGCAATTGTATGATCAATATCAAGTAATTTCATATCCAAAAAAATTTTTTTACCTGAACGCACAAGATCGCTGGCAAAATCTAATCCACCTGCAAAAAGAAGTTGATATCCAATTTTATAAAAGCTTACGGTATCACCCAACTGATACACCATTTTTTCTGCTTCAGCGATATCAGCTACATCCAAACCGACAATTAATCGGTCACGCATCTTACTTATCATTCCAATTCTCCGTATTACAAAAACGGTTTTACACAAAGCCAATCACAATGAAAGTCTTTCCTCTTAACGTGACCAATGAAAATAAAATTAAAGCTTAATAAGCACAATTTCATTTAAAATTTATACCCTTGATGATTCCAAAAAACGTTGAAAACATAATATGACATAACAAACGTAAAAATTTCAAATGAACAGAGAGTTTGATTACTTAAAAATCAGAATACACAAAATAACATGATCAATAGCTCAATAAACAAAATGATCTTTCATCATTATGCAACAAATATTTAAAAGACAGTTAGCTTTTATGGTCATTGATATTTTTGCAGATTTTAAGAATCAAAATCTTTTTCGAGTTTTTTTTCTAATTCCACAAGATCATCAGGCAAAGGTTGTCCTTGTACTTTAAAATGATTAAGCTTTTCACGCAAAAGCATTTCAATTTCATGCGCATCTTCTGGCTGATTGACCATATCTTCAAAAAGTTTTGCAATTTCTGCTTTCAAAGCCTCAAATGCCATAAGATCATTCCTTCTTTTAAAGTCGTACCAAAGTATCACAAAGACTAAAGCGCTACAAAGCCTCATTTATCGAAAATGTTTTTTAATTTTAAGAGCAATATCTTTATATAAAAGAGCATGTGGGCTTTCTGGTTTTGCAATAAAAACAGGCGTTCCTGCATCAGATAGAGCGCGCACATCACTATCCAAGGGAACTTCGCCTAAAAAATCAACTTGCCGCCGCAAAGCCTCATCACGCGCACCGCCATGACCAAAAATATCATATCTCTTACCCGTATCAGGCGCGATAAAATAACTCATATTTTCAACAACACCCAATACTGGAATGCCTACTTTTAAAAACATTTCAATGCCCTTACGCGCATCAATGAGCGCTAAATCTTGTGGCGTTGAGACAATTACCGCGCCTGTAAGTTGCACTTGTTGAGCAAGAGTTAATTGCGCATCTCCTGTACCGGGCGGCATATCGACAACCAAAACATCAAGCGGTGCCCAAAGCACATCGCGTAACATTTGTGTCACGGCAGACATAACCATAGGACCACGCCAAACCATTGGCTTATTCTCTTCAACTAAAAAACCCATCGACATAAGTTTGAGACCGTATTTTTCCAAAGGTTCTAATTTTATACCGTCTACTGCATGTGGTTTTTTATCAATAAGACCCGTCAATCTTGGGAGCGACGGCCCATAAATATCGGCATCTAAAAGCCCTGTTCTTAAACCAAGAGCAGAAAGGGCAAGAGCAAGATTAATGGCAGTTGTGGATTTTCCAACCCCTCCTTTACCGGAAGCTACTGCAATAATATGTTTAACACCCTCAATTGGTGCTTTTTGCGAGGGTGCGCTACGTCCATGACTTGAGCCAGATTGAGCAACGATTTTCTTAGGCTGTGTATTTTCTGTCGCAGAAGATGACGTTGATGATGCCTTTTTTTCGGCAGTCAATGTTACAATGGCCGCCTTCACACCATTTAATGATAAAACAACTTTTTCAGCAGCTTGCCGCAAAGGTTCCAGTTCATGGGCCTTTTCATCAGGCACAGTGATCGAAAAAAAAACTTTTCCATCAGCAATAAAAATTTCTGATAAAAGACCAAGCGAAACAATATCACCATCAAAATTGGGACCTTTAACTTTTTTTAACTGCTCTAAAACATCTTCGCGCGTGATCGTGCCCACTATTTTTCCTTTTTACAAATGGCTCTTTTAATGGTGAAAATAATGGTGAAAACCATTTTTTCTATCAAACAAACTCTCATTTTACTGCCAGTTATACACAATGGTCAACACGCCAATAAAACAGATTGAATTGTCATCATTATTGATTGTGATTTTTTTGTTCTATCCATTTCCGAATAATAGCAGCATCTTCCTTACCGATCATGTGATCGGCATCAACCATTTCGCTATCAACCCGCGCGCCACAATCGCGTAAAAGTGAAGAAAGAACGGGTGCATATCGAGCATATATTTTATCATTTTTGCCCGAAATGGTTAAAACATCGGTTTTTTGCAAATTTTCACTTGGCATATCATCAAGGACAGGCATTGAACGCATCAAAATTGCACGATGAATAAGATCAGGATTTTCTAACATAATAACAGCCAGCAAATTGGCGCCATTAGAATATCCAACAAATGTTGTCTGTGATAAATCATAATGGCCTTTCTCAACAAAATGCATTAAAAAATCCACAAAAGCATCAGCTTCATCAACAACTTGATTTTGATCAAATTTTGTTGCCGTTATTTTGCGATACCATCGATTTTCACCATCTTGAACAAAACGACCACGAATGCCTAGCAAGGTCGCATTTGGCCATAAAGGTCGTGCAAATGAAAATAAGGTCGTGTCATCACCACCTGATCCATGTAACAAAACAATCAATTCGCCTGATGGATGTTTTGGTGTATCAACACGGTATCGAAAATTTTTATGATGACGAATTTTATCACTATGAGCTTTTGTGACGTTGTTATTCATTGACCTCTGATTTTTCAATGTGTCAGACTTTTGACTCTTTAAATTGTCTACAGATCCTACATTAGGTCCGTAATTTTGGACTGTGAAATAAGATAGGCTATTGCTGTTTTTTTGTTCCTTCTGGGAAAGTAGTTTTTGATAATGAGACGCATACGTCATCGAACACATCAATGAAGAAGCCAAAAAAAAGAAAAAATAAGAAAAGAAATATTGTTTCATCTGCTTAAACTTGTGGTGTTTGTATTGTTTTCCTTATGAACTCAAATCGCATTTAAATGTGTAAATTTAATGAAAATACAAAACGTTATTTTCTATCTTAATGTTCAATGTTTTTTAAAATTCCGATAAACTAGTAAAATAGATGTATTTTCTAACTTCATTATTTTCAACAAAGGATCGATACTATTTGACGAAAGCGTCAATAAATTTTAATCAACCTTGTTCTATCCTGGTTTTATAGACGAGACTTTTATAGAAAATTTAATCTTTTTTTTAAAAAATGTGTTTTCATAAAACATGATCCAGTCATCAACATACAGCACAGCAAATTTAATTGCGACAAATTGAGATCAAAACAAAAACTTAACTTGTTTGAGCTCAATGACACAAATGAAAGTCCTAAAGCGAGAAAGAAATTATTGATGAAAAAATTTAAAAGTTTTTTACGTGTCCTTTGGGTCATCATCGCTTTATTTGCACTTGTTTGTTGTCTTTTTGGCTTCTGGTTCCAGTTAACAAGCAACACAGTTTTCTTTATTATCATTGCTTTATTATGGTCTTTACTTGGTCTTTTTGGTCTTATTTATGAATGGAAAAAAACATGGCTTGCCCGCTTTGTTCTTATCAGCATGTTTGTATGCTTTGGTCTTTGGTGGTCAACCATCACCCCATCACTTCATCGCGACTGGGCGCCCGAACTTCAACACACGGTTCAAGCAGAGATTAATTATGAAGATCCACAACGTGCCATAATAAAAAATATTCGTGATTTTGATTGGATCAGTCGAGATAAAGCCAAAGAAAATTGGATCAACAAAAGCTATAATATTAATGACATTATTGGTATGGATATTTACCTCTCTTACTGGATGGGTCCTTATATTGCTCATACATTGGTAGGTTTTACGTTTTTAGATGGACAAAATCTTGTTTTTTCAGCAGAAATTCGTCGTGAAAAAAAAGAACGTTTTTCAGCAGTTGGAGGATTTTTTAAACAATTTGAATTGGCTATGATAGCCGCCACTGAAGAAGACATTATAAAATTACGCACTGATATTCGTGGCGAGAATGTCTATCGCTATTCTTTGCTTGTTCCACCTAAAAAAATGCAAGAGCTTTTTATAAATTATCTCAAAATGGGCAATGAATTGTCTCAACAAGCAGAATTTTACAATACACTGACAACCAATTGCACAACGGTTGTTTTTGACATGGCGCGCATTCTTGATCCAGGCATTCCACTTGATTGGCGTATTCTTTTTTCAGGACAACTTCCCTCTTATCTTTATAATCATCAATTAATCGAAACAAACGAGCCTCTTAAAGAAATTGTCAACAATGCTTACATCACACCGAAAAATACACTTCCAAGAGATCAATATTCTCGAGCCATTCGTGACTTACCATTGTCCGTAAATCCGCATTGAAAGGCGTCTACTGATTGACTTTAACCTGAACGCATTTTATAAGAGCCGTAAATATCGTTTTTAGCTCTTAAATGAAAGCCGAGACGACGTTTTTAATAAAATGTTCAATCAGGTGATCAACACCAAAAAGAACCAAGAAGGGCCGCACACCGCGGTATGTTAAATAAATGAAACGCACTTACCAACCCTCTAAACTTGTACGCAAACGTCGTCACGGTTTCCGTGCTCGCATGTCAACACCTGGTGGCCGCAAAGTCATTGCTGCACGTCGCGCACGTGGACGCAAAAATCTTTCTGCTTAAAGAAAATTATTGATTTCTATCAATACAATGGTCAAAAAATAAGGGCTACGTTTTAATTTACGTGCCCCTTCATTTAGGAAAAGCTTAAACATACGCTCATCATCATAAATTTTATATGATAATTATAAGAATGTTTTTGATCTTTTTCTTAAAGATAATCATTCCCTGACATGGTTTTTTTAAGTAGAGTTTTAAATGTATGAAAAATCCCCACTCCGCCTTCGCAAGAGAGCGGAGTTTTTGTCTTTAAGATCTGGCGAAAAGCGACGCGGTCGTTTTTTTCTTCTAGAAGTAAAAAAACGTGATCTTCCAGAAAACATTTTAAAACAAACTTCTCCACGAGTGGGATTTACTGTTACGCGTAAAAACGGTAATGCAGTAAAGCGTAATCGCATTAAACGACGATTGAGAGAAGCCTTACGGGTTGGATTAACACGTGACATGGAAGCAGGAACAGATTATGTCATTGTTGCACGCCCTGATGCTTTAAAAGCACCTTTTAAACAATTGATCCACGAAATAAACCGTCGGATTAAATATGAACCGAAAAACTGACGTAAATAACAGGACAGATCTTAATGGAATATAACCGTAATTTTTTCATCGCCATTGGATTGTCTTTTATTATTATTCTTGCATGGCAATTTTTTTATGTTGGTCCCAAAAACGCTGAACAGCAAAAAGCGCAAGAAATTGCGCGCCAAATTGAACAAGATCAAACATCAACACATCAAGCTGTTCCCTCACAACAAGCAGGAAGTGCAACACCGCCTCAAGCTGGACAACCAGGAAATAGTACCAGTATTGACATGACGCCAGAAGCTCGAAACACGGCGCTTGAAAAGTCACAACGCGTTATTATTGATACGCCAGAACTTAAAGGTTCAATCAATCTTGTTGGTGCACAATTTGATGATCTTTTGCTTAAAAACTATCATTTGACGGTTGATAAAAACTCACCAGAAATCGCCCTTCTCAACCCTGATGGTTTTTCGACAACCTATCTTGCCGAATTTGGTTTTACCAATAGTGCTCTTCCTGCTGGTGCCTTGCCGCAATTTGATTCAGAATGGCAAGTCGAAGGTGATCATTCAACTCTTACACCATCAACACCTGTGACATTGTTCTATGATAATGGCCAAGGACAAGTTTTTCGTCGCACAATATCAATTGATGATCATTATATGTTTACCATATCTGATAGTGTGACCAATAATAGTGAAACGCCCATTGATATTCTTCCTTATGCGCGCGTTGCGCGCGCAGCACCACCCACTGAAGCAAGTGCAAATTATCTTCTTCATGAAGGTATGATTGGTGTCTTGGGTGATGATGGTTTGCAAACAGAAAAATATTCTGCGCTTAAAGATTTAAAGCCCGATCAACAAAATCAAAAGAAAATCGCCTTTACGAATGTCAAAGGAGGTTGGGTTGGTATTACAGATAAGTATTGGGCCGTCGCAGTCATTCCTCCACAAGACGAAGAATATAGTAGCCGTTTCATCTATTTTGATCGTTTAAACACACATTATCAATCGGATTTTACGGGCAAAGCACTTACGATTGCACCAGGACAAACACAATCGATAACCAATCATCTTTTTGCAGGTGCAAAGCGGGTTGAAGCTATTAATCAATATCAAAGCAAACTGAATATTTTAAAATTTGAATTGTTGATTGATTGGGGCTGGTTCTCAATGATTACCAAGCCGATGTTTGCCCTAATTGACCTTCTTTACAAATTAACGGGCAATTTTGGTATAGCCATTCTCCTTGTGACGGTGATTTTAAAAGCCATTTTATTTCCTCTTGCCAATAAATCTTATAAATCGATGGCACGCATGAAAATGGTGCAACCTGCCATGATGGAAATCAAGGAAAAATACGGTAGCGACAAAGCAAAACAACAAAAAGCAATTATGGAGCTTTATCGGACTGAAAAAATTAATCCACTAGCTGGTTGTTGGCCGTTACTGGTACAATTTCCTATATTCTTTGCATTGTATAAAGTTCTTTATATTACTATTGAAATGCGCCATGCACCATTTTTTGGCTGGATTCAGGATTTGGCAGCTCCCGATCCCACTTCTCTTTTCAATCTTTTTGGACTGTTACCCTACGCGGTTCCAGCATTTTTGGTCATTGGCGCGTGGCCAATCATTATGGGCATCACCATGTTTTTGCAAATGCGGATGAACCCGACACCACCAGATCCAACTCAAGCTATGATTTTTACATGGATGCCTGTTATCTTTACATTTATGCTCGCATCATTCCCTGCAGGACTGGTAATTTACTGGGCATGGAACAACACGCTCTCTATTGTTCAACAAGGTATAATTATGAAAAGACAAGGAGCAAAAATTGAGCTTTGGGATAATCTTAAAGGAATTTTTACAAAAAAATCTAAAAAAGAGGCTGAATAAGTGAGCAATAGTCCTACAAATGTGGGACTTTTTGCCCGCAATTGGATTTTCATTCGCGGCGTCCCTTCGATGAAATTTTTGCCGCCTGAAGGGCCACCTGAGATTGCTTTTGCTGGCCGCTCTAATGTAGGAAAATCATCTTTAATCAATGCCATTCTTGGTCATAAAGGTTTGGCACGCACCTCAAACACGCCCGGGCGCACTCAGGAATTGAATTATTTTGTTCCTGATGGTTATAGCGGTGTAGAAGGTGATTTACCGCCTATGGCACTTGTGGATATGCCGGGATATGGATTTGCTGAAGCGCCTAAAGCACAAGTTGATGCATGGACTCGTTTGGTTTTCGATTATTTAAGAGGCCGTACCACATTAAAGCGTGTTTATGTCTTAATTGATTCTCGCCATGGCATTAAAAAAAATGATTCCGACGTTTTGAATCTTTTAGATAAAGCGGCGGTTTCTTATCAGATCGTTTTAACCAAAGGCGATAAAATTAAACCGCTACAATTATCAAAACTTTTGGAAACAACACGCTCTGGCGTTTTAAAAAGACCAGCATCCTATCCTGAGCTTTTGGCAACATCATCAGAAAAAAAAATGGGTTTAGACCAATTGCGCGCAGCAATTATACAAGCAATCACACAGTAAAATTTTGAAAAAGATTTAAAATCAATTTTATTGATTAAAATATAAGCACAGCAAAACTTCAAAACGTAATACGTTTTGTCATCACAATAATTGAGTAAACATTCTAAACGTTTATATTATTAAAAGTTACGTTATCATCAAGGTGAAAGTGGACATGCACCCCTCTTTGAGAATTTTTATCCCCAAAATGTAAGTGCCAAAAGACCCAGAATTCCGACAATAAGGCGCCAATAGCCAAACAAGCGGTAACCATGATTTGAAACATAATCAAGCAAACGACGAACAACAAAAACACCTGCAATGAAAGCAACGAAAAAACCTATGAATATTGACACACCATCATTCCAAGTTAAAACTTTATAATTTTTCATAAGATCATAAGCAAAAGCACCGACCATAGTAGGCATTGCAAGAAAAAATGAAAACTCTGCAGCAGACCGTTTATCAGCCCCCATAAGCAATGCACCAACAATGGTTGAGCCTGATCGTGATACACCCGGAATCATAGCAACACATTGGCAAAGGCCAATTTTAAAATACACCGAAAGTGGATAGTGTGTTGCATCAGTATAACGTGGTTTTATAGGCAAACAATCAACGATAATAAGAATAATTCCACCGATAATTAAAGAAATACAAATAAGTTTAGGGGAATCCAATAAAACAGATTTAATAAAACCGTGTGCCAAAATACCAATAATGACAGCAGGTAAAAAAGCCAGTAGAACCCCAATGACAAAACGTCTTGCAGAAGGATCAAAAGGAAGTGCTTTAATAATACGCATCAATTTAGCGCAATAGACCGTTAAAATTGCTAAAATTGCACCAAGCTGTATGAGAATTTCAAATGTATTATTGGTAGAATGAAACCCCATAAAATGTCCTGCTAATACCAAATGTCCTGTTGACGATACAGGAATAAATTCGGTGACACCTTCTATCAACCCTAAAATGAAAGATTGAACCCATTGAGCAATGTCCATAAAACTTGTCCTTTTATTATTAAGCGATCATTAAGCATGGTTGTGGCTAGTTTGGCATCCTAAAACACCTTTCTTGTTCTTAACGCATTTGAGCTTTATAAGACGTTAAATGCACAATTTTAAACTAGGTAAGCCATGCTGACGCTTTTTCATCATCCGATGTCTTCTGCCTCCCGTTTTACACGGCTTGTTTTACATGAATATGGCATAGCCACAAACTTAATCGAAGAATTCGAATGGGCAAGACGGCGGGAATTTTTAGTACTTAACCCTGCAGGCAGCTTACCTGTTTTGTTAGCAGAAAGCGAAACACCGCTGTGTGGTGCTTATGTTATCTATGAATATTTAGATGAAACACGCGGCAGTTTAAAACGCGATTTAAAACTTTTTCCTGAAAATTCACTAGAACGGGCAGAAGTGCGTCGTCTTACCGATTGGTTTCTAGGGAAATTTGAAAGTGAAGTCACGCGTCATATCGTGCGCGAACGTATTTATAAAAGAGAAATGCCATTGGCAATGGGCGGAGGTGCGCCTGATTCTCAAACATTGCGCAATGCACGCGCCAACATTCGCCCTCATATGCAGTATCTCGAATGGCTTTCAGCTTCACGTGACTGGTTAGCTGGCACCCGTATTTCTTATGCTGATCTTGCAGCTGCTGCTTCACTTTCAGTTCTTGATTTTATGGGTGAAATTGATTGGACGCAAACACCTGCAAGCCGCGATTGGTATATGCGGGTGAAATCTCGCCCTGCGTTTCGTCCTTTATTAAATGATCGGATAAGGGGGCTAGCGCCCAGTGCTCATTATGCCGACCTCGACTTTTGAACGCCAAATAAAATTAAAAAAATTTTTACAAAAAGAAGCTGAAAATCAAGGCTTTAATTTGCTTGGTATCACCAATCAAATCAGCGATCAGGCAGGAATACGCCTTAATCATGCACTTGATGAAGGTTATCACGGCACGATGGAATGGATGCGTGAAACGCAACAAAGACGTATATCACCTCAAAATTTATGGCCTGAAGCACAATCCATCATAATGCTCGCCATGAATTATGGGCCAGACTATAACCCGCTTAAAAAAAATGAAAATAAAAATTGTGGCAATATTTCCGTTTATGCGCGACATCGCGATTATCATGATATTATGAAAGGGCGTCTTAAACAAATTGCTTCACGTTTTGCCGCACGTTCTGGAGCTCATGTTAAAATTTTTGTGGATACTGCACCTGTTATGGAAAAACCATTAGCACAAGCAGCAGGTCTTGGCTGGCAAGGAAAACACACAAATCTTGTGAATAAAGATTACGGATCATGGTTGTTTTTAGGATCGATTTTTACCGATATTCCCCTACCTCTTGATAAGTTTGAAAAAGATCATTGTGGCTCATGCAGTGCGTGTTTGACTATATGTCCGACAGATGCATTTCCTGCACCCTATCAATTGGATGCACGTCGGTGCATTTCTTATCTTACAATCGAATTAAAAGAACAAATTCCATTAAATTTTCGCAAAGCCATCGGCAATCGTATTTATGGCTGCGATGATTGTTTGTCCGTTTGTCCATGGAATAAATTTGCACGCAAAACACACGAAATCAAATTACAAGCAAGAGACGATCTTATCAATCCACCTCTTGCCATGTTGCTTGAATTGGATGACCCCAAATTTCGTCGTTTTTTTTCCGCTTCACCTGTTAAGCGCATCGGTCGTCATCGTTTTATCCGCAATTGTTTAATTGCAGCAGGTAATAGTGGTGATAGCACTCTCATCATGCCTGTTGAAAAACTGCTTGAAGATGAAAGTCCTCTTGTTGCAGGAATGGCCGTTTGGGCTATGAAACAATTGGTTAGTCATGAATATTTCGTTATAATGCGACAAGAATACACAAAGCGGCAACATGATCCGAGTGTGTTAATGGAATGGGAGTCTTAACAATGCGCTTTTTCATTTTTGGTGCTGGTTATAGTGCATGTGCTTTTGCGCGCCAGTCTAACGCCGACTTTTACGGAACAACACGCAGTGAAAATCGATTTTCTGATTTAGAAAAAGCTAATATAAAACCACTCATTTTTCCCAATTATAACTCACAAACAAACTTAGAAAACACTTTAAACCAAATCACACATCTTATTATTTCCATTCCACCAGATGAAACAGGCGATAGTCTTTTACGTCAGTCTTCACTATTAGATCATACAAAAAAACTTGAATGGATTGGCTATCTTTCAACCATTGGCGTTTACGGTGACCATCAAGGCAAATGGATTGATGAAACCGCCCCATGTTATCCAAAATTAGAACGCAATAAAGCGCGTCTTCAAGCTGAAAATGAATGGACAGAATTTGCCAAATTAAAAAATATTCCACTAGCAATTTTACGATTGGGCGGCATTTACGGTCCTGGCCGCAACGCTTTCATCAAGCTCACTGAAAATAAAGCGCGACGAATTATCAAAAAAGATCAAGTTTTTAACCGTATTCACAGTGATGATATTGCCGGAATTTTGAATCTTTTTAGTCAAAATAAAGTGCGTGGCATTTATAATCTTGTTGACTGTGAACCTGCACCACCGCAAGATGTTATTACTTATGCATCCACTCTCATGGGTATGATACCACCAATTGAGCAATCTTTTGAAGAAGCGACAATGTCATCAATGGCCCGCTCTTTTTATAATGATAACAAACGCATATCAAATCGTAAATTGCGATCCATTGGCTATCTGTTTAAATATCAAAATTACCAACTTGCACTTGATGCCATGTGGGCTTCAGGCAATTGGAAATAAAGAAGCACCCGCGATGAAAAAAACAGGCTATAAATCCAGTTCTATTTTATTATTAGGGCTGATAATATGTGTTTTTACGCCAGTCTTAAGCAAAGCAGATGAACCCGCAAAAGACGTATTTGGAAGCCAAATTGTGCCTTCTCTTGGTGCAACGCAATCTATTGGATTTTACTCCAAAGGGTGTTTGGCAGGTGGTGTTGCTTTACCTTTAGAAGGGCCAAATTGGCAAGTTATGCGCCCTTCGCGCCATCGCAATTGGGCGCATCCAGCAATGATTAAATTTCTTGAAAACTTATCAAAAAATGCTGCAAAAAATGGTTGGAGAGGTTTGCTTATTGGTGATATATCCCAACCTCTTGGTGGACCAATGCTCAATGGTCATGCGTCTCATCAAGTCGGTCTTGACGCCGATATTTGGTTTACCCCTATGCCTCAACAACGCTTAAATCTTCACGAACGAGAAACACTGCAAGGCATTTCGATGCTCAAACCAAAATCATTATATATTGATCCTAAAAAATGGTCATTTGAACGCACAGCACTTCTTCATTTAGCAGCAAATGATCCCGAAGTTGATCGAATATTTGTTCATCCAGGTATAAAAAAGCATTTATGTGAAAGCGTAAAAGGTGATCGAAAGTGGTTAAGTAAAATTCGCCCTTATTATGGACATTATTGGCATTTTCACGTCCGTATGAAGTGTCAAAACGGATCACCACAATGTCAATCGCAGCCCCCTATCACCAAAGACGATGGATGCGATAAAAGTTTAGAATGGTGGTTTAGTGAAGCGCCTTGGAAACCACAAACAAACAACAAACGGACAACACCTTCTAAACCTTATATAATGACTGTAAAAGACTTACCACAAGCTTGCCAACAATTGGTAGAAACGTCTAAAATGAAAAATTTACAAAATGGAAAATAACATGCCTGATAATGTTCTTGAATTCCCCGTTTTGATTGGTGATATTGGTGGTACCAATGCACGATTTGCGCTTATACAAAAAGAAGCAAGACAAGAGCAAATTTTTGCAACAAAAACAGTTTCAGATTTCACAAATATAGACGATGCGATCATACAAGGTGTGCTTCCTCTTGCTGATATGCGACCAAAATCAATACTTTTAGCAATTGCAGGTCCAGTTGAAGGAGAAGAAATTCCTTTAACCAATTCACATTGGATTATCCGACCACATGATTTAATTAAAAAACTCGGTTTTAAGCAGGTTTTTGTTATCAATGATTTCGAAGCACAAGCACTTGCAACAAGTGCGCTTTCAAAAGAGTATCTCATACCAATTGGTCCATTGGATAATTTAAATCCCGGTTCACGCGTTATTATGGGGCCTGGCACAGGACTTGGTGTTGCAGGTTTGGCGCATTTGGAAAATCGTTATATCCCAATTGCGGGTGAAGGCGGTCATGTTGATTATGCACCAAGAAGCCAGCGCGATATAGAATTATTACCTTTTTTAGATAAAACAGATGGTCGCATTCGTGCTGAAGCTCTTTTAAGTGGCAGTGGTATTTTAAGCATCTATCACGCTATATGCAAAGCAGATGGTGTGGAACCTATTTTAACAAGCCCAAATGCCATCACTGTCGCAGCACATAATACTAATGAGATACAAGCTCGTGAAGCTATTAACTTTTTTATTCATTATTTGGCGCGTCTTGCTGGTGATTTTGCACTCACCTTTAAAGCAAAAGGCGGCGTTTTCATTGGCGGCGGAATTACACCCAAAATTTTCAAACTTATCAATCAGCAAGAATTCCGCAACAGTTTTGAGGATAAAGCACCCCATCGTCATTTATTAGAAAAAATTCCTGTTTTCACCCTCACACATCCACGTGCTGCTCTTGTTGGTATGGATGCTTATGTGCGCCATCCGCGTCGTTATCTCATCGATAAAAAAGACCGTTTATGGTATGCTGATACTGATAAGCTATAAAGTATTTCTTGGTTAAATAAGAAGATTTTCTTTTCGTAAAATATAGCATTAAGACCGCAATATCACTATTGCGGTCTTATTTTTTTATTTATTGTACAGGCTGACCAATTTGGCGTAATTTTTTGCCTGACATTAAATTGGCTTCAATATTTTCTAAGGAAATATTTTTCGTCTCTGGCACAAGCCATAATGTAATTCCTATAAAAATTGCATTCATTATAGCAAATAAAAGAAACGTTATTGAACCGCCCCAATTGGAGATCATATAAAGGAAGGGAGTGGCAATTGCCATATTAGCAAACCAGTTGGTCGCTGTTGAAACAGTAATACCAAAATCACGTCCCTTTAATGGTTGTATTTCAGAACATAACACCCAGACCAATGGACCAGCACTCATTGCAAAGCCAACAATAAATATCAATAAAACAAAAATCGCAAAATATTGTGCCCATACCGTGGTTGAGCCCATTCCAAGCATCAAGCTTAAAACGCCCATACCAATGGCCATAACACTAAAGCCAAGGACCAGTGTTTTTCGTCTTCCCCAACTGTCAACAACACCCATTGCGATAAACGTGGCAAACACATTGACAAGACCAACAATAACCGTTCCCCACATTTGTTGTGTTGTACTTGTAAAACCAGCGATTTCTATAATTCTTGGTGCAAAATATAAAATAATATTAATGCCTGTAAATTGTTGCATAATTTGCAAAACAACACCAAGACCTACTGAACGACGAAAATTGGCATTATGTTTAAATAACAACCAACCACTTTGCTTGATTTTTAAGCTATCGACAATTTCTGTAAGTTCATTCTTCGCTTCTTCTTGTGTTTCGCGAATGCCATCAAGAACACGCTCTGCCTCTTTTAAGCGCCCTTTAGATGCCAACCAACGCGGACTTCTCGGCAAGACCAAAGCACCCAAAAACATTAATGCTGCTGGAATAGCGATGACACCTAACATCCAACGCCATGCTTCCCAATAACTAAAAGCGGTATTTGAAAGATAAGCGGCTAAAATACCAACAGTGATCAACAACTGGTAAAAAGAAATCATACTTCCACGAATTTTTTCAGGAGCAATCTCTGAAAGATAAAGTGGAGCAGCATATGAAGCGATACCAATAGCAACGCCAAGCGCCACACGTGCGATGATTAACACTTCAACACTAGGGCTTAAAGCACATACAAGCGAGCCCAAAACAAATAAAGTTGCAGCAATGATCAGGCTATATTTTCGCCCTATATAAAAAGAAAGCCAACCGGCAAAAATAGCTCCAAAAGCCGCTCCCAACATGAGTGAGCTTACAACTCGCCCCTCAACGACTTCTGAAAGTCCAAATTCTTGTGATAAAAAGGGCAAAGCCCCAGAAATAACGCCCGTATCCAAACCAAATAGCAAGCCAGCCAATGCCGCAAGAAAGCAAATAAAGACAATAGTACGTTTTGTTGAATGAGTTCGTGATTGCATGTTTCCCTCCCATATATAAAGGTTTTTTTTAATTCACTCAAAACGATTCAATCATATACTAAAAAAAAATCTCTTTAGTGTCATTTAAATTTACATATAATACCATTGAGTGATCAATTTTTTAGGAGAATATAATGCGTTTAGCCGTCGTTGGTGCCAATGGAAAGATGGGGGGCGAACTCATTCGTGCTGTCAAACGTATTGACGGCGTTACACTTAGTGCAGCAATTGTGCGTCAAGGGTCAAGCTATGTGGGACAAGATGTTAATATTTTGGTTGATGGCGAAAAAACTGGAATAATAATAACTGATGATCCCTTACCTGCCCTTGCACAATCAGATGGAATTTTAGATTTTACACAGCCTGAAGCAAGCGTTATGTATGCTGGTTTTGCAGCTCAAGCACGCATTGTCCATATTATTGGAACAACAGGTTTTAATCCTGATCAAGAAAACAAAATTCAATCAGCCGCGGCTCATGCAAAAATAGTAAAATCTGGCAATATGAGCCTTGGCGTTAATCTTTTAGCAGGGCTTGTCCATAAAGCGGCACAAGCTCTTAGTCCAAACGATTATGATATTGAAATTTCAGAAATGCATCATCGCCGTAAAATTGATGCGCCCTCGGGAACGGCTTTGTTGCTTGGTAAGGCTGCCGCTAATGGCAGAGGTGTCGATTTAAAAAAAGTCGGTGTTTATGGGCGCGATGGTATTATGTCTCCACGCCAAGACGGTGAGATAGGATTTGCTGCTTTACGAGGTGGTACAGTAATTGGCGATCATTCTGTTATTTTTGCTGGGACAAATGAGCGTCTTGTTTTATCACATTTTGCGCAAGAACGCTCAATTTTTGCCGATGGTGCAGTAAAAGCGGCACTTTGGGCATATAAGCAAGAAAAAGGACTTTTTTCTATGCTCGACGTATTAGGTCTTAACGATTAATATAATGGCATCATAAACATGATCAGGAGGATCACATGACACGTATTTTAGTTTTGGTTCGTCACGGACAAAGTGAATGGAACTTAAAAAACCTTTTTACAGGATGGAAAGATCCCGGCTTAACAGAAAAAGGACATGAAGAAGCAGTTACTGCCGGACAAAAATTAAAAGCAGCTGGATTAAAATTTGATATTGCCTACACATCAGCTTTAAAAAGAGCGCAAACGACATGTGAGTTGATATTACAAGAAATGGGGCAATGCAAACTGGACACGTTTAAAAATCAAGCTCTTAATGAACGCGATTATGGTGATCTCTCAGGTTTAAATAAGGATGATGCCCGCAAAGAATGGGGTGAAGAACAGGTTCACATCTGGCGTCGTTCTTACGACGTTCCACCACCTGGTGGGGAAAGTTTACGTGATACAGGGGCACGTGTTTGGCCATATTATATGCATATTATCCAACCGCATGTTTTACGTAATGAAACGGTTTTAGTTGCGGCTCATGGTAATTCTCTTCGTGCACTCATTATGGCGCTTGAAGGCTTAAGTGGTGAAGAAATCATAAAACAAGAACTTGCTACCGGCCAACCCATTATTTATGAACTCAACGCTGATTCAACTATTTCATCAAAAAAAATTCTGTAAAAAGGTTAAAGACTGAAAAACAACACTGCAACTCACACAATTAAGCAGTGTTGTTAAGCTATATGCTTAAGGCTATCAATCATATTATAGTGGTTTTTTAATGAGAATAGACAGTTTTTTGAACAATACTTAAAGAGAAAGAAATGCCCAGATGGCGGAATTGGTAGACGCGCAGGTTTCAGGTATCTGTACTGCAAGGTGTGGAGGTTCGAGTCCTCTTCTGGGCACCATTTTACTCCTAAAAGTACAATAAAAACAATAAGTTAGAAAACTTAAATCTCTTTCAGTCCACCCCGCAGCCCATCTTTCGGCGGGTGCTTGCAGTGATGTTAGATATCCAGTTTCGGCAAATTGCGGACAATTGTCATCGTTTCCAGTGAAACAGTGATGATTCTTAAAAGCAGTTCCAGCGGATAGGCTGGGTTGTGCATGGTATCAATTGCCCAGTCATTGGCATCATTGACAATGCCGCTGGCTTTATCGGTACGCACGCCCTGCCGCTCCACCACCCAATCAATCGCCGGTTTGCCATTGACGATATAGTCATAGGCTTCAAGCGGTATATCCGTGATTGTGATCTTGTCGTTATAGATGATGGTCGTTAGATCTTTATCCTTGCCATTGCGGCCATATTTCATCTTCTCGACATAAAAGTCGCCATCTTCCATATTTTTATTTTTGGTGATGATGTTGGCAGGGTATTTCTCAACCGTTTCATAATTCAGGTGCAATTTTGCCAAAGCGCGGCCAGCTTTTGAAAAAGCCTTAAAGTCATCCAGTTTTTTGACGGCAGGAATGCGCGGCAATTCTTTCATGAGATTATCAGCAAAGCGGGCGCGATAATTTTCAGAATGCAAAAGGCCATAGATATAATAAAACAAATCTTCCTTGGTGATGGTGGTATCCTGATAGGCATCATGAAAATGTTTCAACCCCGCATCCGTTATCGCATCACGACGTTTTAACTGCAGTGTTGCTTCGCTTGCAAATAAACCTTCACCTGCCTGCTCTTGCTCATAAAGATAAAGCGGAAAGCATTGGCCGTTAAACATGAGCTGAATGTCAGGTATATCTGCTGAGATAAATGCTGAAAATCCATTTTTTGCCCCGCTTCCAGATACAGCGATCACACAGTTTTCAGCTTGTGCATCAGGAAAGATGCGCGGCATTTGAAGAACACGTTCGTTCAAATTCCGGTCATAATATAAATATTGATTACAAAATGGGCGATATAAACTTTTTATGATTTTCCTATTTTCAAAAGTTAGCCGATTTCGCCCAATCAATGATTGTTTTAAATTCACCGTCCAGCTTATTTTAGCGGGATTGTTATCAATAAGAAAATTAACTTTCTCCTCTTTTTGTTTCTTAGTCAAATTTATTGTTTCTTTTTCAAATTTGCAAAGTTCAAAATTATAAAAATCAATCATATTTGAGATATTATTAGACATTTTTTGTTTAGAAGAATTATAAGCCCATGCATCTCTATTCGTTGCAATGCCAAGAGAAAAGTTTTCAAAAATTTTGACAATAGTTTTATCTTTTTTATCACCCATAACGATAAAATCATTGAAGGTATCGTCGCGCTGGTTAAGCCAATCATTGTGAGCATCTGGGGTGATGGTCTGCCATTGGTCTTTTAAGCCTACAATGCTTGTAAGCTCAGCAATTTTTTCCAGCTTCTGCTCAGTGGTGAGATAATCGCCAATATCATGAAAGTGGATTTTGCCATGCTGTTTGGCAGCAGGATTTTTCACCAGAATGGTAATGGCAATCGGCGCGCGAGAACCGGAACCAAAGACATTGCCCTTTTCTTTTTGGCGTTGCTCACCTGATGTGCGGGCATTACCTCGTAAATGGAAAATATAGATATTGGAAAATTCTTGCGCCAAGCATTTACGCAACCCATCAGCCGATGAGGATTCGACATAACCGGCATTAGTCACAAAACCGATGACACCTGCCTCACCAATTCGGTCTGATGCCCAGCGAATGGCGCGGATATAGCTGTCATAGAGCCCTTTTGAAAGCGCCGCATTTGAAAGTTTTGCATAAGTATCTTCAATGCGCTGGTCAAGCTTCGTGTAAGCAAGGTTTTGATTATTATCATTGGCACTACCTTGACCAACAGAATAAGGCGGATTGCCGACGATGACCTTGATATCCAAGGCCATCTGGTCTTTGCGGCGCTGGCTGTTGTCGACCAGAATGGCGTCAATCATGTCACCTTTTTCGCTCATCTGGAATGTATCGGTGAGCAAAATACCAGGGAAAGGTGCATAATCGCCACCGACAAGGGCATGATAGGTCGATTCAATATTGATGGCAGCAATATAATAGGCCAGCAGCACCAGCTCATTGGCATGAAGTTGGCTTTTATAGACACGCGGCAAGTCTTCAGACGCTATCAGGCCGCTTTGCATCAGTCTTGTGATAAAGGTGCCGGTGCCGGTGAATGGGTCAAGAATATGCACGCCTTCACTGCCCAAGCTTTGGTTAAATTCAGCTTTTAACACTTCATTGACGCTGTGCAGGATAAAGTCCACCACCTCAACCGGTGTATAGACAATGCCCAGCCGCTCGGTCATTTTTGGAAAAGCATTGCGGAAAAACTTGTCATAAAGCTCGACAACCAGCTTCTGGCGGCCTTCCGCTGTATTGATGCCATCAGCACGCATGGCAACACTGCGATAGAATTTATCAAGGCTTGTCGATTCTTTTTCAATGTTAAACTCATTGAGTGCATCCAGCACTTTCTGGATCGCCTGCGACATCGGGTTATGGTCTGCAAAGCTATAACCAGAAAACAACGCATCAAATACCGGCTTGGTGATAAGGTGCTGTGCCAGCATCTCGATGATCTCGTCATCACTGAGCGCATCATTCAGATCGTCTTTCAACTCGGCAGAAAATTCCTTAAATGTGCTAATTGCCTTTGTGTTTTCAGGGTTTTTTAAAATAGCCTTGATGCGGTCAATATGGGTGCGGGCAATCTTGGCAATGTCATTTGCCCATTCTTCCCAATGATGGCGGTTGCCAACCTTTTCAACCAATTTGGCGGTGATGGCGCGTTCAAGCTCGGTAACCTCATAAACAAACTCGATTTGCTCAGCTACTACACCACCAGCAGAAGCGGGGGCCGCCTTTCCTAGATTGCTTTTGCCCTTGGCAAGGCCTGTTGCTTCTTTCATCACCTTTTTGCGGCGTTTGCCCATATCGGTAACAGCAATGACTTCCATTTTTTGCGGATCAGAACCAACCAAGTCCATTTTGTTAATCATCGCATCGAATTTATCGTCATGCGAACGCAAGGCCTGTAAAACCTGCCAGACAACCTTATAAGTCTTATTATCATTCAAGGCTTCATGCGGTTCCACCCCTGAAGGGATCACCACCGGCAAGACAATATAGCCACGGGTTTTACCTTCTGCCTTACGCATGACACGCCCGACCGATTGCACCACATCAACCTGACTGTTGCGTGCCGTTAAAAACAACACAGCATCAAGGGCTGGCACATCAACACCTTCAGACAGGCAGCGCACATTTGATAGAATACGGCATGTATCTTCCGGCGTTTTAGATTTAAGCCAGTGGATTTTCTCTTCCTTCTCGCTGGCATTCATCCCACCATCAACATGGCGCGCCTCGCAATGCAGTTTCACCGACGTTTCTTCCTCATCGGTTGCGGTGCGCTGGTATTCTTTCACCACATCTTGAAACATATTGGCAATTTGCAGTGAGCCAACCTTGTTGCTCTTTTTGCGATCAATCACCTGACAAAAGGCAACAGCGCGTTGCATAGGACTGACATCACCTTCAAGACTTTCGGTCAGGTTCTGCTTTGAAAGCGCCTTCCAGCAGCCAACAATCTTGGCTGCATCATCGACCCGTACCTCGTTATTCTCGTCTTTCAAAAGATTTTGTAGACGGCGATTGATCTGGCTTTCTTCAACGGTCAGCACGATCACCTTATAATCAACCAAAAGGCCGCGCTGCACCGCTTCCGAGAAGGTCAAGACATGAAGGTCTTTGCCATAGATGGTCTCGTCATCCATTGAATAAAGGACAACATCACCACCCTCGGCTTTCAGCTTGGCATCATCGCGATAGATGCGCGGTGTGGCGGTCATATAAAGGCGCTTGGCAGCATTGATGAAATCATTGTTATGAATACGGACAAAAGCGCTTTCCTCATCACCGTCATAGGTCTGGCCAGTGGTGCGGTGCGCCTCGTCACAAATAACAAGATCAAATTCTGGTAACCCATATTCTTTTTGTGCTTTTGCAATGACATCAATAGAATGATAGGTCGAGAAGATCACGCTCATGGCATCATCTTCATGCCAAGCAGTCATCTCTTCTGCCAGTTTTTCGGCATCGGTCGTGGCGGGATATTGCAGCTCATGCACAAAGGTCTGCACGCTGTCATCATCTTTTTTATCGCGTTTTTTACCAACTTCAGCATCCGAACAGACAGCAAAGCTATGTAATTTGGTTTCGCTCTGTTGCGTCCATTCAGTCAATGTCTGGCTTAACAAGGCAAGGCTTGGCACCAAAAACAAGACACGTTTACCTTTGCCTGCCTGTGCCTCGGCAATCTTGAGGCTGGTAAAAGTTTTACCCGTACCACAAGCCATAATGAGCTTGCCACGATCGGCTAACTCCAAACCTTTCAATACGTTTTTAGACGCTATTTCCTGATGCGGGCGCAGTTTTTTCTTTTCATGAATGACAAGGGCTTTATCGGGTGCATATTGCTCCCAGTCGATCACACTTTGTTCAAGAGCGGCAAGATCAATCTTGCTAACAGGAACATGCTGGTTATCCAGCATCGCCTCGGCATTATCACCCCAGTGATTGGTCGTGCAAACAATAAAGCGATTGACGAATGGTCTTTGACCGGATGCCGACATAAAGCTGTCGATGTCTGTTTTACTGATTTTATGATCAGGTGCGTAAAATTTGCATTGTATGGCGTGTAGTTCACCTTTTTTTGTCTGAGCGACAAGATCAATCCCCTTATCCTTGCCATCTTTGCCATGAGACAAAGCCCAGTCTTTAAACGTCCACACATCTGAATAAAGATCAGCATAAAAGGGTTCATGCTTGAGATAGGCGATCATCAGCTCTTCAAAATAGGTGCCTTTTTCACGCTCAGACACCGCAGCATTGCGAAAACGGGTCAAGACCTTTTCAAGGGGTGTCTGTTCCAGTTTCTCGCTCATGCTATTGCCTCCGCTTAATCTATGCAGCCTTTGACTGATTCATGTATCAAAGTCATACCTTAAACGTCAAAAATGAAAAGCCATTTCCACTAAAATAGTGTTTTTTAGTGTCCGGAAAGTCATGGGACTATCAGCAAATAAAAATTATTACGCTTTATGCAAAGGAAAGCTCCATGCCGGTTTTGTATGCCATGCGGATTTAGACTTCAGTCCTCCCCCTCCAACCACCTCTATTTATTATCGGCTTTTGAAAAACAATCATCAAAACCAAAGCGGTTTCAGGTCAACATTTGTCAACATGGTGACGGCTTGCCGACTGCTTGCCTTAATAGGTTTTTGCTTCAGGTTTTCTCAGGTTCCTGCCCATCTTGTTTTTTTCAAAAAACCTTAACATTTGCTAACATGCTGTTTGTCAGGTTAATCCGTGAAAAGCGCAGCAAAGCCAGCGCGCTAGTCGTTATAACTTTACTGCCTATAAAAAGGCTGTGCATGTCAACCTTTTACCCTGCCATTTGCAGGCTATGAAAATCAAAAGAATCAAACACCGATAAAAAAGATGCGCATGAGCCCCATGCTGGTACTGGCTCCCCATAAGCCTTTAATCTTTTAAGTACCCCCCATGCCAGTCATGCCACGGCCTTGCCACTGGTGTCTTTATCCACGACCACAGCACGCCCTTGTTTGTTGTATGCAATGCGTCCCGTTTCTCGCAATCGGTCTTCTGCATTGGCTGCACGCGTACCGCCCCAGCCCAGCACACGCATGGCCATGCCATAAGACATCGCACCATGAAGCTGAAGAGCTTTTAAATAGGTTTCATCATCATCCGGTTTTGCCTTCATGTCATAAATGATTACGGGTATAGGCTCCCCTTTTTTCCGCGTCGGGAAACTATCATCATTCTCATTTGCTAAAGAGTGTTTTGGCCTCTTGGATGTCTCAACATTCTTCAACATGGGTGCGCTGGTTTTCATCCCTGCAATGCGTTCAGCTTCATCCCGTGAATAGCCGCCGTCATATTCCAGAATGGCCGCCTGCTCCTCTATCTGGTCGCGCTGTTCATCATCATGAAGGCGATCACCACCATCATCATAAAGGTAACCACCATTATTTTTTTTCTGTTTTTGCTCATATTCGGAACCCTCAAAACCATCGAAACCCCCTTTTTGATAGTTTTGAGGGTTTGGAGGGTTTGGATTTTCCCCGTTTTTTATTTTTTTTAAAGCTGATAACCATTTGCCCACGGTCATGCCTCCCCATTCAATTCGGGGTTCCATTCATAGCATACAGTTGGCCGCCCTCCGCTCTCTGTCGTATCTCTGGCCAGCGCCCTGCAATAGTTTCCATCTGTCAGGATTTCGATTGCGGATACCACCGCTTCACGATCTGCCAGCCTTGCCCATCGCTTTTGATGAATATCCCGAACCGTGAACAGGTCAGGCAATTCGTGCCGCCGCTCTATAATGAGCCTTGCGCCATCCTCGGCCATTGTTTGCCCTGCCGCATATAATCGTCGTGCATGGCTTATGAGATATTCAGCCCATACCAAAGCAGTGGCCGTTGCCAAGTCGCCAATCTCAAAGCGTCCACCCTCCACAAGTTCAAAAATCAAGGCCAGTGATGCAATCGTTTTAGGCATTTTCAGCATATGGGATTCCATAACACCGGAAACATTGCCGCTTCTGGCTTCTGCCTGTATGTCTTCCATCCATTCACGAAACATCAATTGCGCGGATGATGAGAAACGCATCACTAGTGGATTTTCAGGACTGCCCAGCGGATTATCATGAAGGGTTCTAAACACAGCTTCATAGGCCTGCCTAGCATCTCTGTCTGGTAGCCTGTCAGTCCATTGCCAATCATGCACATCATCCGGCCAGACTGCCATTTGCAACCGCTGCACCAAACCATCATCACCTTTGCCGGTCATGGCATTGCTCACAATCGGGGCTATTCGTGATGGCTGTATGCCTCCGATCATGGATAGGGTGGCATTCTGGATATGGACAGTACCGCGCCCTATTCGATCATAGGTGAATTGCCCATCACCATTGAAGGCCTCCAAATAGAACGCCCTATCAGACTGATAGTCATCCCCTTCCATCTTGGCCAGAAAACCTGCCAATTCATCACGTATCAGCAAAAGGCCGCGCGGGTTCTGGTTTAATAGTTCCCCCAATTTTTCCACTGTCGCATCATTGACCACAAGGCGCGGGCATGGGGTTTTATCCTCATCATCTACAACACTATCAGCCAATAGCGCGCGGGCGGCTTCCCTATCACCTCCCTTGAACGCCTGTGCGGCTTTCTTCTTTCTATCCTTTTCATCCAATGCGCTTAAAACGTCATCAATGGAAGCCTGCTTTTGGCTTTCCTGCCAGTCCTTACGCATATCATCCTGAATGGCGTAAATAGGGGCAAGTGCCGATTGCATGGCAGGCGATTTCATAGCAGACGGGCGGCCAATAATCGCACCCCATAAATTCGGAACGATCTGCCAATCATCATGCTGTTTAGGTGACACCCTTACACCATTGCCAACCACCGCAGCCAAGCCACACAAACATGATACGGCAACAAAATCCGCAGGCGATTGCTGCCGGTCTGCCACGTCATAGACATAGGCACTCAGAGCATCAGGCAACATAATATCCTTAAAAGGCTCGACAGCTGGCAAGCTCGAAACAATCGGCTTCACCTTTCCCCATCCGCGCCCTGCATTATCATTAAAGGGCAGTTCTTCAATCTTCGGTAAACTCACGGCTTCGCTCATGCTGCACCGCCTTGCCGATATTCATTCAATAGGTCATTGAAGTCATACCCATCCGGCGGCTCGGACATTTTCACGCTCCAGCCTATTGCCGTGGCATCCCTTGCCAGCGCCTCCCCTGCTTTCCTGCCAGCACTATCGCCATCAATAGCGATTGTTAACCGCCCTGCCTGTTCTGGTAACCTTATGGCTTTCATGCCGCTAGTGGACAATGCCGCCCATATGTTTGCAGGCTCCAGCTATAAACCGCAGGCAAGTGAAAGGCCTGTTTCAATACCTTCACAAATAACCAGCCTATCACCAGCGCACGCCGTTAAATGAACAGCACCACCCAAAACACTACCAAGCATGGCTTTGGCTGGCTCTATGCTGGCTTTTGTGCCATCTGGTGAAAGATAGGTTCTATGCACGGCAAAGGCATCACAGCCATCAACACGGGCAATCATGGCAGGAAAGTAAGAACCGGACGGATGACGACAATTGCCATGAAAGCGCAGACTATCAGGCAAGGCGCAATCAATGCCACGTCTATGAAGATAACGGGCTCCAAGTGTGCCATCTATCGGCTTGGCTTCATTCCAAAGCTTTTGCGCGGTATCTGCTTTTCGTGCGCTGGTTTTATATTCCAAACCTGAAGTATTCTGAAGCTGGACGTTGGTTTTATATTCTTTACTAATGTCAGGTTTTGTCAGGTTCTGGCCATAGTAACGACTAGCGCTCTTTATAAGCCCTATAGAACGCAACTTATGAATAATATCATCAAAGCTGCATCCGGCATGACAGCGTGCCAATAAACGGTCATCCTTGCCATTTGATAGGGATAAACTAGGGCGGCTGTCCTTATGGACTGGGCAACACGCCACGCCATAGGTTCCAAACCATTGCCCATGAAGCGCGCCGGTGATTTCTTGTGCTTTGTTTTTAGCGAATGACATTGTTTCTTGTCTCCATGACATTGCGCCATGTGACGGGTTCTGCTATTCTTCAGGTCTGAATTGAGAAAGCTTTGCCCCGTCCCTCTATGGCGGGGTTTTTCTTTAATGGGCATCGACATTGCGTTGCGCCTTGGCTTTCTCAATCACTCCAACGATGTCAGACTGTTGCCATTTAGACAGACCTCCGATTTTAATGGCAGGCGGCACCGTACCATCTGCAACACGCCGCCAAAATGTTGGGATGCTGATCTGAAGAATTTTCGCGCATTCACGTGCGCTTAAAAGGGCATCAATGATATTCATTTTTTCATCTTTCAATCTGTTGAATACAAATGAAAGATGATTTGAATTGCTCCAGAAAAATAGCAGGGCAGGTTAAGAAAACTTAACAGTCAATTACCCCGCCTTTTCACCTAGATTTCTAAAGCTTTTTAAAACAAAAATCCCCTAAAATGAAAATATTTACGTTAAATCAATGCGTTAAAACATGGGGTAAATTATTATAAACCTAGTTAAAATGGTATTTCTGAATCATCGTCAAAGACATTTTTAATATCCATTTCACTCATAATTTCTGTATTTTTATCTTCTGCAATTTCTTTGGAACGGGTCTTTGGAGCACCTCCGCTAGGTTCCCAATTGGCAATCCCTGCTAATTCTTGAATTATATTCGCTCTCGGTAAGCCGTCTTCACCCAAAAGCTCATATTTAGCCGCATTTAAATTTAGCCACTTTACAAGTGTTTGTTTAACAGTCTTGTTTAGATCTGCTTCTTTAATAGCTTCCCATGCACCTACAACAGCAGCCAGTTTTGGAGCATAACGCGGATGGTGAGGATCTTTAAATTCATGGACTTCAACATCAGGAAAGAAAATTTTTGGCTTAAAACCACGGGATTCAAACCATTTTTTAAGATCAATAAGTTTAACCGTCGAATCAAATTCAACCACATAACCTGTATTTTCATCACGACACCAAGTCACATTCAAAGTTTCTGCTCTTGCAGCCGCGAAAATGCCTGAAATTCCAAACACCACTCTATGCCAGCCCCTAAACGAATTTGGAACAGATATCATATTATGCTTCAAACAACCAAGTATTGCACTTAACGATGGAAACTACCACATAATAACTCAGTGACTAATCGCTGATGCTTGTGTGCTTTTGAACATACGTTAGATAATTTAACCTTTATGATATACCTTTTTATCAATAAAGTCAATTATGAATATAGTGCTTTTAATGTTGTCCATCCCAAGCAACCCATCAGTATCAAAGTTTTCTAAAATACGATTCCAGACTAATATTGGATATGCAGCACTCTTTGAATCATACTGAAATGAACCAACGTAACAGAATTTATCCACGATATTAGGATATTGCCAATGACATTCGTCGGTTACACCATATTTATGAGAGCCGGTGAGTTTTACCACTGACATTGTTGAGCCTGTGTCAAGAACTAAAACGACATATTTATCATCCACTATAGCATTGATCTCAATTCCTTTTTTGTTGATACTACCGTCGATTTCTTTCAAGACGTTTGAAGCTATGTATTTTTCACGGTCAGAACCGGAATATAGTAATATTTCGTTTTGTTTGAAATCAAAAATTACTAGATAGTCATTGAATAACCCTCTACCTGCTATGGAATATTCCATATTGATTGAGGAAGAATCGGAACTTTTGACTGTACCATTATCATCAACCGTTGTGGCCCAATTAGCGTTCTCGATGATGATTGCGTTCGACACTTTTAAGCGATTAGATTCAAAATTTTTAAAAAGAAATCGTTTGTCCGATGTCACTTGTCCAGCTACATTTACTGCTCTCTCTGATTTTAGTGCCAATAAAGAGCTATTCATTTTCTCTATATCCGCCGGGGCAAGGGCCATAGTATATTCGAATCCAGTGTCTAGTATGAATCTTTTCCTCTCTCCGGACACCTCTAGCTCAACAACTGGAGCTCCATATTCATCATACGATAGAGGAAATCGTATCATATCCGCGGCTGCACTATTGGCAAAAACTACTAGATAGGAAGAAAATAATAAAGCGTATATTCTATACATGATTTAAGTTTATCCGAAATAACTATTAAAATCAAGGAAATTTTATATCTCATAAACCGATATTACTCATTATTTTCGACTCATCAACACCTTTGATAATCAAATATTCCGATACCCTTGATAATATGCTGCGATTGGTTCCGCAATAAATCGTTTTATTACTGAATCCATTCTCTTTTGAATAGCGATTTTGCAAGGCACCGCCCGAACAAGGATTTCTCCAGATGCAATCTTGACACTCGCTTGGCACATATTCAGTGGCAGAAATATACATTTTGTATTGTTGGCTAGCCATAAAATCTTCTAATTTGAAGTCTTTGATATTGCCGATTGCGCTCGCTAAATAGGCGCCAGTTGGCTTCAAGACATCATTAACATACAATAAACCATCAGTATTGATAGTAAGAGATACCATCATTTTGTGTACTCGCGCACTAAACCCTAGAAAGTCCATGCTATTAGAGTTGAGTATGTAAATTGGAGCATCGAATAAACGGATGAATACATCACGTTCATCATTAAGATATAAATCTAATAACCTAGTAAAGTATTTACCCATAAGGTCGTCGCTTGGACGGCTTTCATCTAAATAATTATCGTCTGGTAATAATATATCAAAACTTGATACTCCTAAATTATTAAATACATGATCATAAAGGGTATCAATGTCATTCTCGCAATTTGCTACCATCAGAATTGATGGAGAATGAGAAAATTTATTTTGATTATACGACTCTTGTAGCAATCTTAATCCTTTTATAGACCGCTCATAACTACTACGACCTTTCTTATCTAATCGGTATTGGTCATTCATTTCTTTGTTGCCATCTAGAGAAATGCCAACTGTTACATCATGGCGGGAGAATATCTCTACCCACGTTTCATCAATCAACACCCCGTTTGTTTGTAGGCTAAGCGTAATTGACGTGTCAACTGATTCTAATGCCTTCAAAGAATTGCATAAATTATCAAATTTTTTCTTAGGATAGAGTAAAGGCTCCCCTCCATGGAATATAATTCTGACCAATTTTAATTCATAACTTTCGATTGCATTTAACACGAAATCTATGACATCATTAACAGAATTATCACTTATCAATGCCTGACTGCTTGTTTCGTCATAATCTCCTTTGTTGAAAACATAGCAATATGTGCAATTCAAATTGCATCGTTCTGTCAACTTAAGGATGATTTCCAAAACATTCAACTTGCTTGCTACATTGCTCATTATTTAGTCACCCCTGTATCATGTCTAATCATAAATCACAACGAGGCAACCAGCCATCGGATGGTTGCCTCGTTGAATTAAGTATTAGAAACTGCGTCTGAAAATGAAGCGAACATAACCTTGGCCTCTGCCGCCGGCTGCATCCAGTTTCTTGATTGTGGCTTCAGAGAGTTCAACAAGATCATCAGCGGCATTGTTATGGTTGTTTGTGTTAATTTCTGATTTGAGTTTTGACATTTTGTTCACACCTTCTAAAAGAAACCACTATTATTAATGGCCAAACAAAATTACTATTGATTGAAACTTCATAATAGCCGAAAATACGCCATAAAATTGTCCTAAAATGCCAATAGGGCATTCTATGATTATCGCGTGCAGCATTAAACCGCCTCTTATATAAAGAAGGCCTTATTGATTACATGCGAATCAATACTTCTGAACCCGAACTAAATGTGGCTTTAAAGTACCCTTTAAATCATCCCCCAATGTGTCCCTCAAGACCTTGACAGATACCTGCTGCGCCGTGTGCGCCAGATGGACACATCTTATGTATTGGAGTTGTTGTATAATGATCCCGTCATCTGCTATTTTAACATGAGATGACGGAAGATGCATACCGTACACCTCTTGTGCCTCAAGCACGATTTTTAGCTTTGTAGCATTTTCTCTTTTCTTGATCACGTACAAGTTGCATGGTGTTTATGGCCCAGGATCATAAGAAAGAGGCAAGGGACTATGACACAGTTTGATCGCTTTGTCGGCATTGGTGCTGATAATCAGAATAGCCCCGAGTTGGTTGGAAACCCATCGTGTTCAATATGTATTTTTGTCCAAAGTTTGCTGGTGACAGCATACCATTTTTAGAGTGTTTGCGCTGCGGATTGTAAACATCTCGATATAGTCGAATATGTCCTGTCTTGCCTGTTATCGTGTTTTATATGTTTTGCGACGAATGCGTTCACGTTTGAGCAGACTGAAAAAACTCTCCGCAACCGCATTATCGTGGCAGTTGAACGCCTCTATAAACCTAGACAGCCAGAAAACGAAATTTAACAAACAACAACCAGAATAGGCATAATCCGGAACAAATAGAGTTTAAAAAGATAGAAATCTTACTCACATTGTTACAAAAAATAGGTTTTTAGAGATGTCCAGTTGCCCCAGCTGCTCATGCTCTGTTCAAGATTTTGCCACTTAAGGAATGACGTCCATTCCATGCTGGTAAACTGGGAACCTTATTCTGAATGTATCATGACCAGTTGCGTTGGTTTGCGCCGCCATACGGCCATAAGTAACGCTTGTAAAACAAGCTCTGTTGTTTGACGCGCTTGCGTCGACCAGCCGACAACACGCCGGGAGAATAGGTCAATTACAACGGCCAGATAGGAAAATCCTTTATATGTCTTGATATAGGTGGTGGCTGCTTCAGCCATGCGTAAAATCCACTGGGATTGACACAAAGCATAAGGCACATAGCATAGCACGCACAGAAAATTGCATACGATGCGCTTTGATAAACGCGTACTTCATTTTGCATCCTTGGTGAAGTACGCGGTGGCTTTTTTTTTAAGATGTCACGCTCCTCGGTAACACGGGCCAATTCCTGCTTCAATCGCCTGATCTCTGACGATTGATCATCCTGAGCCATTGCTTTTGCCGAACTGCCAAAACGCTTCATCCAGCTGTAAAGAGAATACGTGCTCACGCCCAGACGGGTGAAACATCGGTAATCCTCCCATTTTTTGGGAGTTTTTCATTAGAATTCACGCGGTCATTTTCAGTTTCTGTGCGGGTGTTATGCCGCCAATGACCATATTGGGCCGTTCATTGTTGTAAGTCCATAGCCACTGTGTGGCGAATTCCTGTGCCTCCTCGATGCTCTCAATGATGTATTGGTCGAGCCATTCATGTCGGACGGTACGATTGAAACGCTCGACATAGGCATTTTGCTGCGGCTTCCCAGGCTGGATGTGGTTCAAGGCAATTCCTTGCGTTTCGGCCCATTTCTTCAGTTTACCACTGATATATTCGGGACCGTTGTCCACCCTGATCACGGATGGCCTGCCGCGCCAGTCGATGATCTGGTTCAGGCTGCGGATGACGCGCTCAGCAGGAAGGGAAAAGTCCACCTCCATGCCCAGCCCCTCGCGGTTGAAATCGTCCAGAACATTCAACAGCCGGAATGGCCTGCCATATTCCAGGCGATCCGCCATGAAATCCATGGACCAAACCATGTTCGGCCCATCCGGTACAGTCAAGGCATTCGGTTTGTTCCGCCTCAAGCGCTTGCGTGGCTTGATCCTGAAGTTCAGCTTCAACTCGCGGTAGATGCGGTATACCCGTTTATGGTTCCAGCGATGCCCCAGGCGCAAGTAGAGAAAGCATAGCCCGAAGCCCCAGCTCTTGCGTGCCCGCGTCAACTTGATCAGCAAGTTGGCGATCTGCTCATTCTCCTCGTTCAGCTTCGGGCTGTAACGATAACACGTCTCGCTGACAACAAAGGTGCGGCAAGCCAATGCAATGCTCACCCCACGTGATGTCCCAACTTTCCCGACCATCTCCCGGCGTTGAGATGGCCGCGTCACTTTTTTCCAAGCGCCTCCTTGAGCAACTCGTTCTGCGTGCTCATCTCGGCATATATCTTCTTCAACCGCCGGTTCTCATCTTCAAATGCCTTCATCTGGCTGATCATCGACGCATCCATCCCACCATACTTCGCCCACCACTTGTAAAAAGAAGCTGTGCTCATGCCATGTTCCCGGCAAAGCTCGGATATAGGAACACCGCCTTCCGCCTGGCGAATAATGGAAAGGATCTGCGCTTCGCTAAATCTGCTCGTCTTCATCAAAATCTCCTCAATCAGTATGAAGAGAAAATTCTACTTCTAAATCCCTTTATTTATTGGGGGGATTACCCCTAGCCATTACGCCAATTACTGAATGAACGCTGGATATGCTTCCCGTCAAAACCTAAAACATCCAGCATAGTGAAGCCAATTAACACAAATCGCCAATAAGCCTTTTCTGCAAAACTAGGGTTGCATGAAATGCGTGTATCATCTAAATATACAACAACTGATAGAGCCTATCATTCCAAAAATAGTGTCGTATTCCACGAGTGCTTTTTTAAGAGCTTATAACCTTCCAATATTCAGATTGCTTTATCGCACGAAAAAAGGTGTGATGATGGATATCAACTAAATTGCCGGTATATTGTTCTCCTTCAAAAGGAGAAAGAACAATGGCATCACCAAAAGATGCCAATGTCCGTATTCGCCTTTCCCAATATGAAAAAGATATACTTCTAGAACTTGCCTCGTCCCACAACGCAGATCTGTCCCACATTATCCGCCGTCTGATTTTGACGGCGGCAGGTGAAGGGCCATTGGTAGACCCGCATATCTCTCAATCCATCAACGCGCTTTGCTTCCAATTGCGCGCCGTTGGCACTAATCTCAATCAATTGGCCCGTGTCATGAACAGTGGCGCGCGATTAGAAAATTCCGAACTCTCCGAAGTTCTGGAAAATCTATGCACAACAACCAATGCATTGGCCGATATCTATGCCGAAATGATCCTGACCGCGAAAAAGCGCATCGGAAAAGGATTGGATCATGGCTAAGCAGATCTATAATCCGTTTCATTTAAGGCCTGAATATATCGAAAAAGCAGAGCCAGAAACACAATCAACCCTTAGCCGTTTACAGCAAAAATTCATGATCAAAGCATCCAGGCATTCTATAGGGGTGATCAACAGCTCGGCTAGAAAAGAAGCAACAGGCGTCTTGAACAGCATGGAGGATACCGGCACACCTATTATAAACAGAAACGCACATGCTATAGCGATCAGTCAGCCGCGCCAGAACGCCATGAAAGCCGTGATGAAAAATACATCACCCCCGCTTTCGACAACATCGGTTGTTGTCACGAGTTTTATCAGTCCATTTGACGAGGAAGAAAAGACAGAAGCAAACGATTCCCGCGGCCCAAAGGCGCTACCCAAAAGACGAAAAGTTTATGGCAATGCCATTAATCTCGCACCAACCACAGTTCATAGTCGAATGAAAGCCTATCTTAAAGGTGCTCAGCCGGCTGTCGTTAAGATGGCAGGTACGGGTGGGGGCCTACAATCAGCGAGCAATCTTATGCGCTATATATCGAGACATGCAGATATGCCTTTGGAACGAGAAAACGGCCAGAAGATTACGACACTTAACGAACAAAATGAGATGTTGCAGGACTGGCAACATTATTTAGATAAGCGCAAAGCCTCCCGTGATGTTGTCACATTGACAGTCAACATCAAAAACCCGGACATTGATCCCCCCAGGGTACAACGTGCCTTGGAGGCGGTCTATAAGGAACAGAGATTGGTCAGCGGTGTGGTTCAGTCTGAATCAGAACCTGATAAAATCATTGCAGTGATAACGATCGCTTCGACCAAAAAAGGACGTATCAAAACCACCGATCATGCCTTGCAGCAGGTGAAAGACAATCTTTTGAAAAAGCACGACTTGAGTGCAGAGGATATAGATCTATTGTACGGAAATGTCGGCCATGGCGTTCACGGATTGACACAGCAGTTCAAAGCCGCGTTACAGGAGACACATACACTTAGTGGCCCTAAAGATGATAACGTTACCATTGAGAACAGCGATAAAACGGCACGATCATGGCGGCGTTCGCTTCGTTCCAGCGGCAATCGCGATATTATGCATCTTATCATCAGCGCACGCGCCGGAACTGACCAATCGGCAATTTTGAAATCAGCTCGCAGCTTTTTAGCTCATGAATTTGGTGATCATAAATATGCCTTCGCCCTTCATGGCCCCGATGATACCGCAACTGACAAAAGAACGGGCGAGCATAAGGCGACAGCGCATAACCATATCCATGCCATGATTGTGATGCGGTCAGTCCATGAGCAAAAGCTCAATCCAAATATTGAGGATTTCCAGCGCTGGCGTGAGAACATGGCGTTTTTTGCCCGACAATACGGCATCGACATGGTGGCAACGAAGCGCGGTGAAACGTTATCACCGGATCCCTATAGCAAGAATGAACATGAATTGGCCAAAAAAGGAAAGGCTGGCAAGCGGATAAAGGAGAAGATAGAGGCCAAACGGCAAAGGAAGAAAACAGCACCGACCAGGCGAAACCAGAGTCAGGCGATATTGGATTCGGTTTCGGCAGTAAGCGATATCCGGAAAAAGGCAATCAAGGAGAACGATCAAGCTTTAAGCAATGCTGCTGACAATTTCATATCCAGCTATGGAAACCTTGATCAACTCGAGCATGCGGACGAAATGCCAGATAAATATCATGGCAGGCCGGAGCGTGGAAATCCACAAGAACGGAATCAAAAACAAACGCAAGAGGCGTATAGCAATGTAATGTATGACGCACTGAACGCTCATGCTTGTTATCAAAAATATGGCGTGATAGAGCCTTTGATAGAAGCGATAAATCAGTGGTCAAATCTGATAAAGGATGATTTAAAGACCGGTCCTGCGCACCAACCATTTTATCTACAAAAGAGCATTGATGAATTCAAAAAGCTTTATGGGCAAATATCTTCGGCAATATCTTCAGAAGCCAGTTATTCGGATTTTTGGGAATCAACCAAAGTCGGTGCTGATGACATATCCCGTATAAGTGCTGAATATCAAAAAACTTCGGAAAAAAAACGGTCCAATCACAAAAATGGATTAGTTGATATGCACATAAAGAGATAAACACTATCGGACACAAATCATAACCATCAGCATACGGATGAAGAAGAGGATACAAGAGTATAATAGATAAGACTGCTTCCAACACTGTTAGAATAACAGGACGGGATATCTTAACGGTAGCTTATGGTTTTTGCGTACAAATAATGCACCTTATTTGCGTACAAAAGTATAAAAATAAAGTTAAATAGTTAAACATATCAGTAACTTGGCTTCAAGTTCAACGCCTCTTCTGGGCACCAGCTATTCATATTACATCTAAACTTTATAAACATTCTTTTCTAAATAATAAATAAAGTGAAGTTCCATCTTTTTCTTCAAGTATTTATGCTTGGTTTAACGTAAATTATTCCCTTCGATATGCTTTAAAACTTGAATGTAGAAATAATGTTAAATTAAATAATTTCTATAAGAAACATGATTGATAAAATAAGCGAAGACGATGAAATGCTGGATAATTTTAAATATAGTATTCTTCTCTAAAAGAGAAGAATGGATACCAAATCATATCTCAGCCAATTTTTTTGTGCTATATTGGAAATTACATTTCTTAGCCATGCATGGATTAGGTCAGCATCTTTTCGATGATGCCAGATTTGAAGAAATTTAAATGTTGGGATTTCAAATGGGGATCGAAAACATTTCAATTGTTATGACAGCCTATATCCTCTAACCTTCTTTTAGCTAAAGTGCGTATAAGATCGGTATTCTTAATAGATCTATTGGCTATTCGCCAGTGTGGTAATGATAATACGATTTACCTTTCGTAAAATTTTTTTAGAGCGTTATCGACTCTATTATCCAAACCAGATCTCATATTTACAGAAGTATATGAGTAATTAAGCCATTCATGTAAAGATAGAGAGCGGTCTGCTAGAATATTATTGCTTGACGTTAAACAAGAGAATTTTTCAACGAATAATAAGTTAGATTTTATAATTCCTAGGGTAAGTTAGGAAATATACCAAAAGCCATATCGATTTCACCGTCAATGACATCCGCTAGCATAGCTTCTCGGCTTTCTTGCGTTACTATGATATTGATCTTAGGAGCGATTTAGGGCTAGGTTTCTATTAATCTTGATAGAATATATATCCGCAATAATCTAACATAGCCAACCGAAACGTTCTTCGTGTTTCACCGGGATTGAATTCGGAGTCATTAAGCAAGCATTCCAGTTGCTTGAGTAAGGCGGACAATGGATTGAGTAGATTGAGAGCCTTTACAGATTATTCCATTTTACCCAAATGTCGGATCAGAAGTGGTTATTTAAGTATCTGCCTTAAATTAGAAAGGGCATGGCTTAGTGCACGCTGATTTTAGTTAAGACGCATAGCCGCTCTTGATACATCTTTTTCCGTTAATTACCCTTGTAGCGTTAGCAAAAGATTTTTATCAATTTTTTTCAATTTATTCATTTTATAAATACCAAAATTTTATGAATACCAAATTAGATATATTTAGAATTTCCATTTATTTTACGAATAAAGCATGTTCTTTAACATGACAAACATCACCCTGAAAAATTTGGGGCTTTGATTTTGAGACTACAATGAGAAGACTTCTTAGAAATGGCAATTGTATCTGTCCTGCCTGTCATTGCTTTGATGACAGGCATATTATTAGTAACTCACTCATGGAAAACCACAAACACGACAACAGATCATTTAAATTTTAAGAACCATTTTTACAATTTTTGTTCTGCCTACCGTTCATTTGCTAATGTCAAAAAATATACAGAAGAATAAATAATGTCCCATTCAAACGCATCTTTACTCTTAGTTTCTTTTACATTTATAGCTTTTGTTTCGGGTGCCTCAGTGCCTTTTCAGGCGGCTAGAAATGCAGCACTTGGTAGATATCTCGGACATGCTATGCTAGCGACAGCGGCATTATTCATCGTAAGTTTCATATTAGTGGCTATAGTTAAGAGTGTTTTTGCATATTACTTTGCCTTACATTTTCACTATTTTTAAAATATCGGCATAGACATACTTCGGTGGAGTCGCAGGTGTCATATACATTTCTGCCGCATTGATTATCGCACCACGGATTGGCGTTCTCAATTTCATGGTGGCTGTGATAGCAGGTCAGCTTCTCATATCCATTGTTATCGATCATTTTGGTTTGGTGGCAATGCCTATACGTCCAGCTTATATTGGGCGGGTTTTTTGTGCCTTAGTAATGTTTTAGGTGCGATAATTGCTCAGTTTGGAAACAGTTTCACAAAATGATGAACCAAATGAGAATAGGATTGAAACATAATCATTTTATCAAAAAATAATAATTAACAAAGTTATAGTCAAAGGCTTATGAGTATCATTATATTTTTAAATGAGAGTTGAGAGCGCTTTTAACAAACATTTTAAATACTAAATAGGGTGTTGTATCTCAAAGCAAAATTTAAAATTTTACTGAAGCGATTGTAGGCATTCAGAAATTACTCTACCTTATTGCTAATGGTCTTTATTGATAAGCGAAACATTATGATCTAGCATGAATGTTTGTATGTGCTGTAATTTTATACCTTGTGCAATCGCAATCATTTACAAAAAAATAAGTAAAGAAAAAGACTTGCTTTTGACATTTTATTACACACATCTAACTTATGACAGATTTTTAATGAAGATATGGAAAGGCATGATTTTATGACTAATCGTAATCAAGAAAAAAATATAAAAGTTATTGATGTTGAAGCCATTGATGATGCCGATGACGCAGCTTTTGGCCCTATTGATACAGTTGATGTTTTTGATGATATTGTGAATGGTTCAGATAGTGCAGAACGTATAAGAGATATAAAAATAGAGGATCTGGATAATCCTTTGAATAATGAGGATCAAAACACTGTTGCTGAAAATATTTATGCAAGTCAGCCAACCAGAGATGAAAAAGAATAGCATTTCAAATATGGCGGCTATCTTAGTTTGTAGATTGGAAGATCACACACATTTTTCATCCATACAATAGCATAGACATCGATTTTTTTAATTTAATCGCTTAATTTTAAAGATAAATATTAGCGGCATTTAAATGCAGCGGCGATGTGCGATAAAATAGCTTTAATCACATGAATATTATAATCAACGCCCAATTGATTGGGAATAGTGAGTAAAAATGTATCGGCCTCCGCTATCGCTTCATCCCTGACTAATTGCTCAATCAAAATATCAGGTTCTGCATCATAAGAGCGACCAAAAATAGCCCGCGTCTTTTCATCAATAAACCCTAATTGATCCTGTTACTTTCCTGATTGTCCCAAAAAGCACGATCAGGATTATTAACCAAAGCAAAGATACTACGGCTGACCGGCACGCGCGGCGAACGTTGATGACCTGCTTCCTTCCAAGCTTTATGATCTAGGCGTATTTGCTCTGCCTGTTTTACATGAAAAGGATCACCCGTTTCATCATCTTTCAAAGCAGAGCTTTGAAGATTGATACCAAGTTTTACGGTCCACTGTGCTGTAGCATAAGACACTGATCCTCACCAAATGCGCTTTCGCAAACCCGATGCATAAGGTTCTAAACGCAAATTGCCTTCAGGATTTGGAAACATTGGGGGCGGATTAGGACGTGTAAAGCCCTTGCCTTTTAAAAGATTGTAAAAACTTCTCCATGGTTTCGACCAAGATCCGCAAAATCTTGTCCTTCTTTAAGCCGATATCCGAAATAAGCTCATCCATCGATTGCCTGCTCAGGAGAACCGCGACTAATGCCAAGCTGCAACCGCCCATGACTAATCAAATCTGCTGCACCAGCAACTTCAACCATATAATAAGGATTTTCATAATGCATATCGATAACTACTGTGCCAATTTCAATTGCGTTTGTTTTTGCACCAATTGCTGCAAGCAAGGGAAAGGGGGGGAGGCAAGCTGGCGCGCAAAATGGTGTTCCCGAAAATAAGCGCCATCAGCGCCCATTTCTTCAGCCGCTACTGCTATATCGATGGATTGAAGCAAAACATCTGAGACAGAACACGTGGCTGAATGCACTGACGACCGCCAATGGCCAAATGATAAAAATCCAATCTTTTTCATTGTCTTAGGTTTCTAAATTTGAACAATTATTCAATACGTTAAAAAATACCAATCAAACTTTTCTTTCTTATGCATTTTAACATATGCCTTTATCGCGTATTTGAAAGACAGCTATAACGAAGATCAAAGTTTGATATGGTATAACAACTTCCTTTTCCTTTTTTTGCTAAACAAAACGCACGTTCATCACTATTTGAAATTGTATAACAACTTCCTTTTCCTGTTTCAGCTAAACAACGGTTGCGCAAATTTGATTGTGAAATAGAATAACATGTGCCGCGTTTTTGCTTTGCTAAACAATATGCACGTTCATCACTATTTGAAATAGTGTAACAACTGCCTTTTTTTGTTTCGGCCAAACAACGATTTCGTAAGTCCGATTGTGAAATAGAATAACATGATCCGCGTTTTTGCTTCGCCAAACAATAAGCGCGTTGATCACTATTTGAAATAGAATAACAATGATCGGCTGCGTAAGCACGCAAATTTAAAGAAACGATAAAACAACAACTTAAAAGAAAAAAATACATTTTTAGACAATGAGTCATTATATTTTTTAACAATCCGTATTTTTAATTGTATGACCTAATAAAACATAAATGATCTGTAGGGTTTTTAAGATTTGATGCCGATGCATGGCTTCTGTCAAATGAATTTATAGGAATATTCCTATAAAATAAAACATTAAAAAAATTTTCTATTTGCTATATTTCAAGACAGTATCATTGTGTAGTGAATGGCGTGCTAAAAGGACTCTGTCACTTTTTTATAAGCTTGGTATTGTTAATAACTGAGAATAAAATTTGATGATTACAACAAATGAGTTCTCGATTATGTGAAGGCATGTGTTTCACACTTCCAATGCACTTATAGTAATCTTAAGCATTGAGGGCATCATCCAAATTGAAAAATATTCAAAAAATACCTTCTTTGCAAAAAAGAAAGAAAACAATCTGGAAATTCATATCTGTTTCAGTATTTCATACACAGTATTATTATTTCAAAAAAACTTATTTACCATCTTGCCGCAATTGTAACACAGTGTTATATTACGTGTTGTAACTTAAGGTGATCGACCAATTCTACGAGGTGTTGCCATGGCTGATATGATGAAAACCGCTGCATTTTATTCTATGCTGATTATCGGATTAAATGCAGCTATTGCACTTGCTGTTTTGAGCTTAAACTAAATACGTTTCAAATATAATGATTTATGTTCCGAATATTTTTCAGGTTTATTATTTTCATCAGTATAAACTTTAAAAATTGAGGATTATGCCTCCATTATATTTGTAATATTAGTATATGTTTAATAAATTGCATTAAAAAATTATGTGAAAATTTAATAGGACATAAACAGTTGAATGGGATTTTTGATCACTCTCATCAATAGGTAAGAAGCAGTCGTTTAATTCAAATATATGTAGTATTTTTAGTTTACATTTCTATATTCTGAGAACCCGCGTAAATTTCAAATCCATCTTTTCGTGCGCGACCAATTAATGTCATTCCTGCACGTTCACCGATACGAATGGCTTCGGCTGTTGGTGCTGAAACAGCTACAATGCTGGCAACGTTTGCCATTGCGGCTTTTTGTACCATTTCTGTCGACAAGCGGCTGGTAACAATAATAAAGCCTTGATCACGCGGTGTTTGATGACGAATTATAAAACCACATAATTTATCCAACGCATTATGCCGCCCAACATCCTCTTTCAAGGCAATGATACCATCGCTGAAAGAATAAAAAGCCGCTGCATGTGCTGCACGCGTTTGTGCATTTAAAGTTTGGTAATCATACAATCTTTCAATCGCATTAAAAATATGGTTTTGGCTCAATATAACAGATGATGTAACATACGGCACATCACGCATAGCAGCATCGATGGACTCTATACCACATAAACCACAACCAACAGGACCTGCCATATGACGACGCCGCGTTTGGAAAGCATCGCGACGTGCAATTTTTAAAAAAATTTGCACGTCAATGCCATGAGGAAGAGACAAAATTTTTATAGATTCGATCTCACTTGGATGAGCAACAATTCCTTCTGTAAGTGAAAAACCATAAGCAAAATCTACCAAATCATCAGGTGTTGCCATCATGACAGCATGCGTCGTGCCATGATATGATAAGGCAATAGGAACTTCTTCAACGACATATTTGGTTGTTTTTTCAAACTGTCCATTATGAACTCGATTGATCTTGATCGTCGTAAAAGTTTGATATGTGTCTTGAATTTCTTCTAAATCTGAAACTTTAGTGTTAGGCTCAAAAAAAACCTCTTTTTTTTCTCGATCAATCATAGTTATTGCCATTCTTGTTTTGTCATAAATCTCGTATTTATGCGTGCAAAACGCTCATATCAACTGTTATTATTTTTCAACTGTTATTATTTTCCTGAATATCTGAATACTCAAAAAGTAAATACAAAAACACTTTATGTGATGTGCTTACGATGCCTTGTCAAAGGTAACTAAAGTGCTTAACTAAAGAAAATGTTTTTCAAAGTGGAGGAAAGATGACCATACGTGAAATTGATGAAGACGTTTTTGTAAGCGGTCAGATCACAGAAGAATTTGTTGACGAATTGGCCCAAGCTGGTTTTAAAACGATAATCTGTAATCGTCCCGATAAAGAAGAAACAACACAAATAGATTTTGCGCGCATTAAGGAAAAAGCTGAAAAATGTGGCATGGACGTATATTATATTCCCGTATCACCACCACAATTAGAACAAGCAACGATAGACCATATGCAAACTACCTTGCAATCTGCGAAAAAACCAATCCTTGCTTATTGTCGCTCTGGTAGTCGATCATCACAATTATATCAATTGATTAAAAACCAAACCACAATTGATAAACCACACTGTCCATAAGAATCAAACATATATGTAAAATAGTATAAGGCTTTAAAAACGGCTGAGATATTTTCTTCCAGCCATTGTAAGCTTAGTACATTAAAATTATTTTACCTTCAACCTTAAAGCATAAAGGTTTTAAACCATATACTATTTGACAAGACGGCGAACCCATCCATCAAAAGCTTGAAGAATATTCGTTAAAAAAGTTTTTGAATCGTCATTAACAGCCTGTCCATCGTCTGTTACGATATTTTGGATATGACCGATATAGGCTTCGGGTTGCTGCATGGTTAATACATCATTAAACACCAAAGCTTGACGCAATTGATGATTGGCTCCAAAGCCACCCAATGCACCTTGTGAAATCGAAATAATAATTGCTGGCTTGCCATTCCAAATGCCTTGTCCATAAGGACGCGATCCCACATCAATAGCATTTTTCATAACACCGGGAATGGAGCGATTATATTCAGGCGTAATGAATATGATGGCATCAACAGTTTTCATTTCATCACGAAAGCGCGTCCATTCTTTTGGAGGATTAGCCGTTTCTAAATCCTCATTATAAAGAGGAAGATCATCAATCTCTACAAAATCCAATGTAAAATCAGCAGGTTTTAAACCAATCAAAGCCTTTCCTAATTTACGACTATAGGATTCTTTACGAATACTGCCGATTACAACGGCAACTTTATATTGCTTTGTCATTTTTTACCTTCCTATAAATTTACAAAGTTTTTCTTATAATAAAACAAAATGATTTATATTTAAAATAATTATAATCAAACAAACTGTTTAAGTTATGTTGACGATGAATAATTTAAAAATTCTTAACCATAGTCCTTAATCGCTCTGAAATTTCTTATCTCTATCATGTGAGAGTAAGCAAGCCTTGGTTTGTGTAAATGAGATAAGGATCATACAATGGTCAAACGAATTTCTGATGCATTGGAATTATCAACACATACGAGAAAGAGCCACTTTATCAATAGTTTGTTAGAATATGCCCTCATAATCGTCATCTGTTTGATTGCTATAACGGCGACATCTTTCGTCTTAGTCGAACAATTTAAAAATCTTATACAGACAGAAGAGTCTGTATCGTCACTGTCAATTTATGATCAGTCATCACCATAAATAGAACCATTTATCTATCCATCACTCTAAATAAGTCTATATTCAGTGCCGTTTAAAATAATTAAAATTTTAATAAAAATTTGTTTTGAGATTTCTTAGCGCTAATCGGTGTATTATAAGAAAAAAAGATAAATACTAAGGCAAAGATCAATTAAAAGACAAGTTAAAATCGTATGTTGCTGATATCCCAATGCTGAACTGATTTTTATCACCACGTTGTTGAACGAGTGAAGAATCACCCGCATCTCCAGTTAAGCGGCTATATTCACCAAAAACACTGGTCGTGATTTTTGATGTTGTTTGCCATGTTAAAGCACCACCAAAACCTATTGATTCAAAACCACTATCGGGATGAAATTCGCGCAATCCTGAGCGGAAAGATTCATGAGCACTCACACCATAATATGTTTTAAAATAATCTTTTGTAGCATAAAACGCTCTCGGTCCGCCAGAAAGACGCAATTTCGGCGTCAAATCTTGAAATGCATCAGCGGACAAATCAAGTGTAACGCCTTTATGACTGCGAATACCTTGGCGCAATTCACCACGCAAACGCAACCAGTCTAAAGGATAAAGCTCTGCAAAGCCGCCAATTTCACCGCCCCATTTGACTTTTTTCAGTCCTTTAAGATCATCAGAAGTACCGCTATCGCGACTTTCTAATATTTTTCCAACCAAACCCATACGAAAAATATTACGCTCCAAAAGTGCGAAGGACATATTATCATTTAATGAGGAAAAACGAGGCCCTGGCCCTGCTTTGTCAATCGAAAAAATTGGACTTATGCTCATATCATAGCGGTCTGCACCCTGATATTTTGGAGAATGATAAACAGAAGCGCCAAGCGTTAAAGTCCACTCACCACTATAAAAATGATTTTGTTGGGTTTTATCAATTGCATAATTTTGATCATCATATCCAGACTGATCATAATGAGTAGGAACTGTTTGGCCTGTTTGATAATCATAAAGGTTTTGAGCATGAACGGAAGAACCTAATGCCAATCCCAGAACAAAAACATTGCTAAATAAAACTTTTGAGAACCAATTAGACACAAAAAACTCCCGATGCATTCGATTGTCTTTCACATAAAAAAATTGTGAACACAATATTTGTCTGGTGACATGGTAAAAAAAATTTTAACATTTCATCGCATAATATGGAGATAATATCTTAGAATTATTTGTCTTCTCAGCCAATATAAAAGGGAAAAAATGATCAAATTAAAAAAAACAGCAAAGATTGCGTTTTACTTTTTCAAAATTGAAAAAGTAAAGTTTTTGTCCAAAACTGATAATGGCTGAACATTTTTCAATATTTTTTTAGCGTCTGATTTATCCTTATTCATCTGATTAAGCAACGGTTCTAAACCACCAAACTTTAATTCTTGTCGCAAGAAAGCATAGAATGACACAGAAGCAACTTCACCATATATTGTGTCATCAAAATCAAAAATGAAAGTTTCAAGAAGCGGTTGCCCATCACTTTCAACTGTTGGCCTTTTGCCAAAGCTTGCCACCCCGTTATAAAGTGAACCATCTGAACGCCGAAACCGAACAGCATAAACACCAAAGGCGAGACTTGTTTCATGAGGAAGCGCCATATTGGCTGTTGGAAAGCCTAAACTGCGTCCTAATTTTCTTCCATGGATAATTTCACTCGTCACAGTATAACGATACCCTAAAAGAGAATTGGCTTCATCCACCGCGCCTCTTGATAAATCATGACGAATACGACTGGACGAAATCACACCACCATTATCGTCACAAAAAGGCGCGATGCTGATAACATCAAAATGATTTTCTTGACCTGAATTTTTTAAATAATCTGGGTTACCACTTCGCTTCCGCCCAAAATGAAAATCACTTCCCGTTACAACTGTTTGCGCTGAAAAACCATTCTTTATGACGGTATTGATAAAATCATCTGCGGTTAAATTGGCAAATTCTGCATTAAAAGTTTGTTCAACCACACCATCAAAACCCAATAATTTAAAAATTTCAGCCTTTTCTTGTGCATTAGTCAAACGATCAACGGGTTTTTGTGGTTGAAAAAAACTGCGTGGATGAGGCTCAAATGTATAAACCAAAGTGGGACAGTTTTTTTCACGAGCAAAGCTGACAGCTCTTTTTAAAACGGCTTGGTGACCGCGATGCACACCATCAAAATTACCAATAGCAATGACACCACAGTGATAGTCTTTTGGCAATAAAGCCAAATCATTTAAACGCAAAAAATGGGATGTCATTGCAAAGACCACATAGTGGCTATTGGATGAGAAGAAAATTTGTTCACAAGGGCAAAAAGCTTGTCTTCATAAATATGGCCATTTTCACTATATTCAAGATAATGAATGCCTCCTAAAATGAAAAGAACGTCTATTCCAAAATGTTCTCCACCCTTAACATCAGTCAACAGACCATCACCAATAGCTAAAATTTTACTCTTGTTAATCATTCCTCTTTGAGCAGTAACCTTTTCATAAGCAAGATCATAGATTGGGCGATGGGGCTTTCCAGCAATCAAAGTGCGCCCTCCTAATAAGCCGTAATCACGAGCCAGAGCGCCTGCACACCATATTTCTGTTTGCCCACGATGAACGATAATATCAGGATTTGCACATATAAAAGGCAGATTGCGAGATCTCAAACGATGCAATAACTCAACATAATCATCTGGAGTTTCTTTCACATCATCGAATAATCCCGTACACACAATTGCTGCTGCTTCACATTCTTCTACAAGGTCAACATTAAGACCATCAAAAAGCCCTAAATCTCGATCAGGACCAATATGGAAAAGCTTGCGTGGTACCTCTGCAATAAGTGTTCTTGTTGCATCACCAGACGTCACAACAAAATCATAAGCCTTTTCATCAACCGATAATTTTAAAAGCTGCTCTTCAACATCTTGATGAGGACGTGGTGAATTTGTCAATAACACAACAGTTTTTCCAGAGTTTTTAGCTCTTTTTAGAGCATCAACAGCTGGTTTAAAAGCCTGAACACCATTATGAACAACCCCCCAGACATCACAAAAAATGGCATCATAGGGTTTATCCAGAGCTTCTAAATTTATCGCCTTATCCATCTGGCACCTCAATTTTGTGTTGCATAAGTGACACCTACCTTAAGATGAAAAAGATGTCATCCCCTTAATTCAATTGGTTATAACCAATCTATTTCTTCTTATTTAAAAATAGGATAAAAGAATAAAAATGCTATATTTTAAAAATTTATTTTCCATTAAAATGAGCATTTACAGCTTGCGCGATAACGGATGAGCCCAATATGGATGTTTCACTAAAGACGCTCAACTTACAAGATGAAAGCGCTCTTTATCAATTTTTAAAAAATAAAATATACCGTCTTCAACCGACCTATTCAGAAGACGACATACGCGCTTATCTTGTCACAACACTCAAAAAAATACTTGCTGATGGTCGACGCAATGCAGAAATCCTGTTAAAAAAAAATGGAAAAGGGCGTCAATGCGCACAATATTACAGCCAATGCATTGATGCAGTAATTAAATCTCTCTATCGCATCATTGCCCATCATATTTACCCACTTAAGGAAAAGAACTTCTCACCTTCCATCACACTTATCGCGGTAGGAGGTTATGGTCGCGGAACACTTGCACCCTATTCTGACATTGATCTGCATTTTCTTTTCAAAGACGAATTAACACAATGGGATCATCAATTTATTGAATATTTTTTGTATAGTTTTTGGGATATTGGATTGAAAGTCGGTCATGCTGCGCGCACAATTGCAGAAGAAATTGACATTGCCCAAAAGGATATAAGTGCTCGAACTGCTCTTTTAGAAGCACGATTTTTAAGTGGTAATCAAAAAAATTTTGAAACATTAATGCAACGCTTTGAAGATGACATTGTCAAAGGAACATCCCCTGCCTTTATTCGTGCTAAACTTTTTGAACGCGATATTCGCCATGAAAAAGCTGATAAAACACGCTATCTTGTTGAACCAAACGTTAAAGAGGGAAAAGGCGGACAACGTGATTTACAAACGCTTTTATGGATTATTCAATATCACTACCGCGTCATCCAAACCGATAAACTCGTCACAAGAGGAATTTTATCAAAATCAGAATTAAGGATATTTAAAAAAGCTGATGATTTTTTATGGGCAGTGCGTTGCCACATGCATTTTTTCAATAAAAAAGCCCAAGAACGTCTTACTTTTGATATACAACGTGATATTGCTCATAGACTGGGTTATACAGCACATCCTGGACTAGAGGATGTTGAACGTTTTATGAAACATTACTTTTGGGTTGCAAAACAGGTGGGGGATTTAACACGTATTGTTTCAGCAGCTCTAGAAGAAGATTATGCAAAACCCGTTCCGGGTTTAAACCAGGTTTTTTTAACATTTTCTCATGAAAAAAAACATATTGAAGACAGTCCAGATTTTGTTATTGAAAACCAGCGCATTAATATTCTTGATGATGAAGTTTATCAACGTGATCCTGTCAATCTTATTCGACTTTTTTATCTTTCCGATACTCTTGGTTTAGATTGCCACCCCCATGCTGTGCAAGAAGCATCTCGTGCGCTGAACCTCATCACACCGACAATACGCGAAGATAAAAAAGCCAATCGTTTGTTTCTTGACATTCTTACCTCACCACGTGATCCAAGTTTAATCTTACGTCGCATGAATGAATCGGGGGTCTTAGGGAAATTCATTCCTGAGTTTGGAAAAATTGTCGCTATGATGCAATTCAACATGTATCATCATTATACCGTAGATGAACATCTTTTGCGTTGCATTTCATTTTTAAGCGAAATTGACCGTGGCGAGGTTTATGATGACCATCCAATTGCCTCTTCCATTCTTCCTACTTTTAAAAAAGAACGAACAGTTCTTTATTGTGCACTTTTTCTTCATGATATTGCAAAGGGTCGGCCAGAAAGCCATTCTATAGTGGGGGCACGCATTGCACGTAAATTATGTCCACGTTTTGGGTTATCGCGTCGAGATACCGAAACAGTAGCATGGTTGATTGAAAATCATCTCATCATGAACAGAATCGCACAATCGCGAGATCTTAATGACCGAAAAACAATTGAAGATTTTGCAAAAATTGTTCAAACAATGGATCAGCTTAAATTACTATTTATCCTTACAATATGCGACATTAAAGGCGTTGGTAAAGGTGTTTGGAATGGTTGGAAGGGTTTATTACTGCGTACACTTTATGATGAAACGGCTCTTGTTTTAACTGGTGGATTTTCACAAATTTCAAGCTTTGATCGCATTCATCTTACACAAAAGCAATTAAGAGATAGATTGTCACAATGGGATGAAAAAGACTATCAAAACTATCTGGCTCTTCATTACAACAATTATTGGTTGACAGTCCCACTTGAAGATCAAATACGTCACGCACATTTTTTCAAAAGAACAGCTTTGGAAAAGACCTCTTTAAGTATTATGATGACACCGCGTGCATCAGAAGATGTGACCGAGATCACACTTCTTGCTCCCGACCACCCACGTTTATTATCTATTATAACAGGGGCTTGCGCTGCCGCTGGCGCCAATATTGTTGATGCTCAAATTTTTACGACATCTGATGGACGTGCTCTCGACATTATACTGATCAAACGCGCCTTTGACTTTGATGAAGATGAAACGAAAAGGGCACGACGTGTCAAAGAAATCATTGAACAAGCTTTAAAAGGAACGATTCGTTTGCCTGATGAAATTGCACGACATGCGCCCCCAAAACGGACAAGAAAAATCTTTGATGTCACGCCAACAGTCGAGATAAACAATGATTTGTCTGAAACATTCAGCGTTATTGAAGTAAAAAGTATGGATAGACCCGGTCTGTTATCTGATTTGACAAAAACATTATCAGATCTTTCACTTGATATTGCCTCAGCCCATATTACAACTTTTGGAGAAAAAGCTATTGATAGTTTTTATGTTCGTGATCTTATTGGACATAAACTAACCAATCCGCAACGTCAAACACGCATATGTCATAAGTTGCTTTCAATCGTCCAAACTCAAACAGCAGATATTGTCAAAAAATCATGAGCCTTATTAAAAAATTTACTACAGTCGCATCAGGCACGTTAATGAGCCGTCTTTTTGGTTTTATCAGGGAAATGCTTATGGCTGCAGCTGTTGGAACCGGACCTGTTGCTGATGCCTTTAATGCAGCCTTTCGCTTTCCAAATACATTTCGCCGTTTGTTTGCAGAAGGAGCTTTTAATTCTGCTTTTGTGCCTTTATTTGCTAAACAAATTGAAGAAGACAGGGAAAGCGCAAAACGATTTTCAGAAGAAGTCTTTGGCGTTCTTTTTTCAATTTTGTTCATTTTAACACTCATTTTAGAATTCAGTATGCCAACATTGGTGCGTTATATAATTGCACCGGGATTTAGTGATGACCCAGCAAAATTTAATGCGACAATACGTTTTGCCATTATTATGTTTCCCTATCTGGGATGTATGTCACTTGCAGCAATGATGGCTGGCATGCTTAACTCTTTGCACCGATATTTTGCCGCAGCAATTGCGCCTGTTTTTCTCAACATCATATTAATTGCTGTTCTTTTATGGGCATGGCTCACCCATCAAGATGTTTGGCATATTGGGCTTGGTTTATCATGGGGGGTTATGGCATCAGGAATTGTTCAATTAGCCATTGTTTGGTTTGCCACACAAAATGCTGGAATGAAAATTGGGTTTCGTTTACCCCGTTTCACAAAAAATGTTAAAAGACTTTTATGGCTTGCACTACCAGCAGCAATCACAGGGGGAATTACCCAAATCAATCTTTTGATCAACACGGCTATTGCATCAGGACAAGCGGGGGCTGTTTCGTCACTGGTTTATGCTGATCGACTGTATCAGCTTCCCTTAGGCGTTGTCGGCATTGCTGTTGCTACAGTGCTTTTGCCAGAACTTTCAAGAGCTCTTCGGTCTAAAAAAATGGAAGAAGCTGCAAACTTACAAAACAGATCTATCGAATTTACACTTTTTCTTACACTTCCAGCTTCTGCTGCATTCCTTATTATGTCAGAACCTATTGTGCGCCTTTTATTTGAACGCGGACAATTTAGCGCACAATCAACATCAGTTGTTGCAATACTTTTAAGCCTATATGGTTTGGGATTACCCGCTTTTGTGCTTATCAAAGCATTTATTCCTGGCTTTTTCGCGCGTGAAGACACAAAAACACCCATGGTTTTTGCTGGTATATCAGTTGTTGTTAATATTAGCTTAGCACTGACGCTTTTTCCAATAATTTCAGCACCTGGCATTGTCATTGCTGAAATTACAGCAGGGTGGGTGAATGCATTGTTATTATTTATAACTCTTTTAAGACGCGGTCATTGGCATCATGATCATGCACTTTTAAAACGCATACCCCGTCTTATTCTTGCTGCCGCAGTTATGGCTGTATTTATACATTACGCCCTCGAATTCTTAGCACTTCCTTTATCCTCATCTTCCCCTTTTCTTTATCAGATATTAGCGGTATTAAGCGTTGTTTTTGTCGCTATGATTGTTTATTTCAGTTTGGCTTTTGTTTTAGGTGGCACCAATATATCAATGATAAAAAGGGGATTGAAACGAAAACCTTAGATCTTTACTTGCATTCAAAGATGAGCTTTGCCAAAATCACAAATAATAATCAATTTAGGACATTACGTCATGACCCCAATTCAATCGCGTGTTTTTTCTGGAGTACAAGCAACAGGCAATCTTCATTTAGGCAATTATCTTGGCGCGATCAAACGTTGGGTAGAATTGCAAAAGAGCTATGAATGTCTTTATTGCGTTGTCGATATGCATGCATTGACTGTTAATCCTGATCCCATCGATCTTATGCGATCAACAAGAGAAGTAACAGCCGCTTTTCTAGCATCTGGCATTGATCCGAAAAAACATATTGTGTTTAATCAATCTCGTGTTTTTCAACATGCCGAATTGGCGTGGATCTTTAACTGTATTGCACGCATTGGTTGGATGAATCGCATGACACAATTTAAAGATAAAGCAGGCAAAGACCGTGAAAATGCCTCTTTAGGATTATTTGCCTATCCAAGTCTCATGGCTGCTGACATCCTAGTTTATCGTGCCACACATGTTCCTGTAGGGGATGATCAAAAACAACATATTGAACTTACGCGTGATATTGCGCAAAAATTTAACAATGATTATTCCTCACGCATTAAAGCGTTAGGAATAGGCATGGAAATGCAAGTGGGCGATGATAAAGTTAACGGTTATTTCCCAATGACGGAAGCTCTCATTGGCGACACCGCTATGCGCATCATGTCATTACGCGATGGCACAAAAAAAATGTCAAAATCTGACCCTTCGGATCTCTCAAGAATTAATTTGATTGATGCAGCTGATGATATTGCTAAAAAAATTCGTAAGGCAAAAACAGACTCTGAACCTTTACCTGACACCCTCACCGCTTTAGCGACACGTCCTGAGGCCGACAATCTCGTAGGAATTTATGCGGCTTTAAAAGGAGTGAGCAAACAAGATGTCATTAATGATTTTGCGGGAAAACAATTTTCTGAATTCAAACCTGCACTGGCTGATCTTGCCGTAAGCGTTCTATCTCCAATCACTGAAGAATTACGCCGCTTAAACAATGATCCTGGCTATATTGATCATGTCTTACAAGATGGTGCTGAAAGAGCCGCTATACTTGCTGAAGGCACTATGAAAAACGTCCGTGATATTGTTGGTTTTTTACAAAATAAATAATATGTTAAGACTAAATACATTTCACAGCCGTTGCTTAACATAAGTAAAATAAAAATTTTTTCATAAAAATATTTGCACAAGGATAAATTTCGTTTAAATTCTTTTTATGTTTTGTCGAACACTTTCAATATAACAATTACGAAACAGGTAAGGTCGTTATCGTTAAACAAGACACAGATTCAAAAGCAAAAAAACAAATTTTTGCTGAAATAGATTTTTTACGCGATCTTGTTCAACAAGCGCCAGGTTTTGTCATTGTCTTGTTGGACCGCGATCATCGCTTTTATATGGTCAACAATGCGTTTATGAAACTTGTAGGCGACCGTGATCTTATCGGCCGCACAGTGGCTGATGCCATGCCAGAAATTCCACGACAAGGATTCACAGCATTGTTGGATCATGTTTGGGAAACGAAAGAAGCATTTCATGGTGAAAGCCTACCCGTATTGATTGAAAGACCTGACGCGCAAGAACCTGATCTTCGTTATGTCGATTTTATCCATCAGCCGATTAAAAATAATCGTGATGAGGTTATGGGCATATATGTGCAAGGCATTGACATTACAGAACGTAAAAGTTTTGAAAATAAGCTTCATATTCTTGCCCATGAATCAGCACATCGCGTTAAAAATATTCTTGCAATGGTTAATGCGATTGTGACACTCACCTTACGCAGTCAAAAAGATAAAGAGAGCGCTATTGCAGCCGTAAGTGCAAGATTACAAGCAATATCTGCTGCCCAAACAACATTGCTCGACGGAGGCACTTCTTTACAAAGTGATCTTGAAAGTCTGATTAAAAATGCATTAGCTGTCGCGGTTGATACCTTTGGGAATATTACAATTTCTGGTCCCAAAACCAACATTTCTGAAAAAGCAGGCTTGCCATTGGCTTTGATATTTCATGAATTGATGACCAATGCGATCAAATATGGTGCGCTTTTAAAATCAACAGGTAAAATATCAATCACTTGGTTTAAAGACGATGATGACATGATCCATATACATTGGAGTGAAATAGGGACCGTAAATTCTGCACCTCCCGAAAAAAAAGGATTTGGATCTGCTTTAATTCAACGTGGATTAAGCTTTGATAAAAGAAATAAGGTTGACGTGAACTACAATGAGCAAGGGGTTAGTTGTGTTATTCAATTAGCAGCTGCATTATAAAAAGAGGCAATAAACATGATTTCAAAAAGACTGAGCCGTGAAGAAGGACATAAACGAAAATTTCTTGCCATTATTGATGAGACGCCAGAATGCAGGCTAGCGGTTGCTTACGCCTCTCGCAGCGCAAAAAACACAAATGGCACCCTCATTCTTCTTTATGTGATCGACAGTTCCGAATTTCAACATTTTTTAGGCGTAAGCGATATCATGCGTGCAGAAGCAGAAGAAAGAGCGCATATGACATTGGCGCATGTATCGGCTGAAGTGCGTGATATGCAGGGTATTGAGGCTGAAATTAGCGTTAGAGAGGGACAAAAAGCCGACGAGATTGCCAAATTAATCAATGAAGATCAAGATATTGCACTCTTGGTTCTCGCAGCATCATCCAACGCAGACGGACCCGGACCACTTATTCAATCCATCGCGGCAAAAGGGAGTAGTTTTTCTATTCCCGTAACAATTTTACCTGATGAATTAAGCGATGAAGATATGGATGCACTGACTTAAAAAATAATATCCTATTTTGATCTTGAAATTAACATAATAAATAACTCATATAAAATATATTGTAACTCTGACCTATCATGCCTTGACCATGAAAAGGAATTTAAAATGTTTATTCAAACGGAAACAACACCAAATCCTGCTACTTTAAAGTTTCTTCCAGGACGCATTGTTTTAGAACAAGGTGTCGCTGATTTTCGTCAACAAGAAGCAGCATCTAAAAAATCACCTTTAGCAGCTAAATTATTCGCCATTCCTGGCGTCTGTGGTGTTTTTTTTGGCTATGATTTTATCACTGTCACTAAAGATAATGGTGAATGGCCACATTTAAAACCTGCTATTTTGGGGACCATTATGGAACATTTCATGTCTGATCTTCCTGTTATGGCTGGGCATACGGTTATGACAAATGACGAAAATGGTGAAGAATTTTTTGATGAAAAAGATGGAACTATTGTTGAAGCCATTAAAGAATTGATTGAAACACGCGTTCGCCCCGCCGTTGCCAATGATGGCGGCGATATTACATTTCGTGGGTTTGATCATGGTATTGTCTATTTAAACATGCGCGGTTCATGTGCAGGATGCCCGTCGTCAACTGCAACCCTCAAACATGGCATTGAAAATCTGTTGCGCCATTTTGTGCCTGAAGTGATGGGTGTTGAGGCTATGCCCCAATAAATTACCAATATACATGGTCGTCAAGCCTTTCTTAGCAGACGACCATGTCATGGAAGAACAACGCTATGAAAAACTCATCTCAATTTGCTGTGCTATCATAATGAATAACAAATGCTAGCGTAATATTTTATATCATTATATTTTAAAAATTTGATACAAAAGCGGATCATTTCTTACAATCTGAGCATAAAAACGTGCATTCTTTGTCAGTTACATAGTCTGATACACTTAACAATAAGCCATGTTGCCCAATTATTTATTAAGCATAATTTTGAAACTTTAATCACATCATCTGTAAGATGTATTGTAAAAAAATAGTTTAAAAATAATTTAAAAATTAATCTTGTACCTTTTTCACAAACTCTGATTTCAAGCCCATTTGTCCTACACCTGGTATTTTACAATCAATATCGTGATCGCCTTCAACAAGACGAATGTTTTTGACCTTGGTTCCCACTTTCACAACCAAAGAGGACCCTTTAACTTTTAAGTCTTTGATCACACTTACTGTATCACCATCAGCCAGAATCGTTCCATTAGAATCACGCACTACATATTCTTGTGTACTGGCACTCTTATCGTTCCATTCATGTCCACATTCTGGGCAAATAAAATGCGTTTCATCTTCATAAGTATATATTGAATGGCATTGTGGACAGGCAGGAAAATCACTCATCTTATATTCATCCGTTAACTCTATGTATTTTTTTCCTTTATGCGATGAACTTTACGATAAATCAACCAAGACCATAAATCTCGCAGTATTAAAAATTCCGACCATTATAAAATAAAAAGAATATTTATATTAAGATACTATTTTACAGTGTACTTTTTTAAACTTACCGAAGTCATAAGTATCGGATTTGAGCGTGATGCTTCTATCATGACGCGAACAAAACGCCCGAAACATTCATTAGCCTAATCACACAACATTCATAATCCTAGTAAAATGAGATCGCATACAGAAAGATAAAAAAAATTTATTGGATGTCCTTGACATTTTAATTTGTGATTTTTATCTCTTATAGTGAAGTTAGCACTCGCAAGATGTGAGTGCTAATTCAAGGCTCTGTCCTATCAGACAAAGTCTTTATTAAGTGAGCTTAAATAGAGTTGAAACAATTTAAAGGTTCAAAACATGGCTAACACTAAATTTCGCCCACTTCACGATCGCGTAGTCGTTCGTCGGGTTGAATCAGAAGAAAAAACAGCTGGTGGTATCATTATTCCAGATACAGCAAAAGAAAAGCCGCAAGAAGGTGAAGTTATTGCTGTAGGTCCTGGTGCTCGTGATGAAAGCGGCAAACTTGTTGAGTTGGACGTTAAAACAGGTGATCGTGTGCTTTTTGGCAAATGGTCAGGCACTGAAGTTAAGCTTGGTAACGAAGATGTCCTTATCATGAAAGAATCCGACATTATGGGAATCCTCGGCTAATTACCGTTTTTTCATAAATTCTAATCATCAATCCGGGACACTTCCCAAGGAGAAATAAAATGGCTGCTAAAGAAGTAAAATTTGGCCGCGATGCACGTGAGCAAATGCTACGTGGCGTGGATATTCTTGCTAATGCTGTTAAAGTGACGCTCGGCCCCAAAGGTCGTAACGTTGTTATTGATAAGTCTTTCGGCGCACCTCGCATCACAAAAGATGGTGTATCGGTTGCCAAAGAAATCGAACTTGAAGATAAGTTTGAAAATATGGGCGCACAAATGTTGCGCGAAGTGGCGTCTAAAACCAATGATGTCGCAGGTGATGGTACAACGACTGCAACCGTTCTTGGTCAAGCGATTGTACAAGAAGGCGCAAAAGCTGTTGCTGCTGGCATGAATCCTATGGATTTAAAACGCGGCATTGATGCAGCTGTCGATGAAGTTGTTGCTAATTTGTTGAAAAAAGCAACAAAAATTAACACTTCAGAAGAAGTTGCACAAGTAGGAACAATTTCTGCAAATGGTGAAGCTGAAATCGGCAAAATGATTGCTGAGGCCATGCAAAAAGTTGGCAATGAAGGCGTTATTACGGTTGAAGAAGCTAAAACTGCTGAAACAGAATTAGAAGTTGTTGAAGGTATGCAATTTGATCGTGGCTATCTTTCTCCTTACTTTGTCACCAATGCTGAAAAAATGATTGCTGATATGGATGATCCTTATATTCTCATTCATGAAAAGAAGCTTTCCAATTTACAAGCATTATTGCCTGTTCTTGAAGCTGTTGTTCAATCAGGAAAACCACTTGTTATCATAGCGGAAGATGTTGAAGGTGAAGCCTTGGCAACACTCGTTGTTAACAAATTGCGTGGTGGCTTGAAAATTGCAGCTGTAAAAGCACCTGGTTTCGGCGATCGTCGCAAAGCTATGTTGGAAGACATTGCAATTTTAACTTCAGGTCAAGTGATTTCTGAAGATATTGGCATTAAGCTTGAAAATGTCACACTTGACATGCTTGGTCGTGCGAAAAAAGTAAATATTACAAAAGAAAACACCACAATCGTTGATGGTGCTGGTAAAAAAGAAGAAATTTCAGCACGCGTTAATCAAATTAAAGCACAAATCGAAGAAACAACATCTGACTATGATCGTGAAAAACTTCAAGAACGTTTGGCAAAATTGGCTGGCGGTGTTGCTGTTATTCGTGTTGGTGGTGCCACAGAAGTTGAAGTGAAAGAGAAAAAAGATCGCGTTGACGATGCACTAAATGCAACACGTGCCGCGGTTGAAGAAGGTATTGTTGCAGGTGGTGGTACGGCTCTTTTACGTGCTGCAACCGAAATTAAATCGAAAGGTAACAATCCTGATCAAGAAGCTGGCGTCAATATTGTTCGCCGTGCGCTTCAAGCTCCAGCTCGTCAAATTGCAACAAATGCTGGTGAAGAAGCTTCAATCATTGTTGGTAAAGTGCTTGAAAATAGCAAAGACACTTATGGTTATAATACGGCCAATGGTGAATTTGGAGATTTAATTGCTTTAGGTATTGTTGATCCAGTTAAAGTGGTGCGTTCTGCATTACAAAATGCAGCTTCAATTGCTGGTCTTTTAATCACAACAGAAGCAATGATTGCAGAATTACCGAAAAAAGATGCACCAATGCCTCCAATGCCAGGCGGCGGAATGGGCGGAATGGATTTTTAATAAATCCTTATATTATAGTATTAAGACGGGCCTTCGGGCCCGTTTTTTTATTTCAGTTTCGTAAAAAAATTACGTAAAATTTTTTGTTGGTATCTGTTAAAAAATACGTTATCAAATGTAATATTATATCATTACGGAAATTATTATGCGCGAAAAATTTTCTCACCGCCTCATTTACATTGATGCCATGCGTGGCTTTGTCATTATTCTTATGATGCTTGATCACGTCCGAGAAACTTTTTTTCTTCATCAACAAGTTGGTGATCCTATTAACGTTCAGACAACAGATTTTTGGTTATTTTTTAGTCGTTCACTTGCCCATATTTGTGCGCCTATTTTTGTCCTTTTAACGGGAATTTCCGCTTCACTTTACGCACAAAAAGTACAATCAAAAAAAGATGTATCGGGATTTCTGTTAAAACGCGGACTATTGCTTATTTTATTAGAAGTGACCATTATCAATTTTGCATGGACATTCCAATTCCCACCCAAAGTTATTTATTTACAAGTCATATGGGCCATTGGCCTAAGTATGATAGCTCTTTCTGCAATCATTTGGCTGCACCGGACATGGATCGGCATACTTGGACTTGTTATTATTGTTGGTCATAATCTTCTTGATGGTTTTCATTTTCCAGCCGACTCTTTTTTTTACATTCCTTGGGCAATCTTACATGACCGTTCATGGATTGAATTTGGTGATAATTTAAGAATACGCACTTCTTATCCTGTACTGCCATGGATCGGCGTCATTGCTCTTGGTTATTCCATTGGTGGATTGTTTATAAAATCAATGCCTTCATTAAAGCGTCAAACAATTTTATTAACAACAGGTATCGTTACAATCTTCATATTTTTAAGTTTACGATTTCTGAATGCCTATGGAGAAAAGCCTTGGCATGAGGGCGATACATTGCTCCAAACATCTATGAGTTTTTTTAACATTACAAAATATCCCCCTTCACTTTTATTTCTTTTATTAACTTTAGGGATAGGCTGTATATTAATTGCTTTATTTGAAAAATTTCAAAATACAAAGCTTATTGGCTGGCTCGCAGTTTTTGGAAGCGTGCCTATGTTTTTTTACGTTTTTCATCTCTATATTTTAAAATTTCTCTATGTGGGGGCAGTTTCAATTTGGGGATTAAACCAAGGACAATATTTTGGCTTTGATACAATAAGTTCTGTTTGGCTATGTAGCATTATACTCATCATTGCACTTTATTTTCCCGTGCGTTCTTTTGCCCGCTTCAAAGCAAAACGACGTGATATAACGTGGTTAAAATATTTTTAAAGTCTCAATCTCATAAACGATGTTTGAAGAAAGACAACAAAGAGCATATAATCATGTATAAGCTCTTTTCAGCTTTGTTTTCTTGAGCTATCGTCAAAGCCATAAAAAAGGAGTTTTAATATGGCAACTCAACGTACCGAAACGGATACATTTGGCGAAATTGATGTTCCTGGCGACCATTATTGGGGTGCGCAAACAGAACGTTCAAGGCACAATTTTAAAATTGGTGAGGAAAAGCAACCTCTTGCCCTCATACATGCACTTGGAATTGTCAAAAAAGCAGCCGCTATAGCCAATATGGAAGCAGGAAAATTAGATACACAAATTGGCAAGACGATTATTGCAGCAGCAGATGAAGTTATTTCTTCAAAGCTTGATGATAATTTTCCACTCGTGGTTTGGCAAACAGGCTCTGGCACACAAACAAATATGAATGTAAATGAGGTGATCTCCAATCGAGCGATTGAAATGCTTGGTGGTGAAATGGGATCAAAAAAACCTGTTCATCCTAATGATCATGTCAATATGAGCCAATCCTCAAATGATTCATTTCCAACTGCTATTCATATTGCAACCACACTACAAACTGTAAAACGACTTTTTCCAGCACTTGACCATTTAACACTTGCACTAAAAGACAAAGAAAAAGAGTTTGACAAAATCATAAAAATTGGTCGTACGCACACTCAAGATGCAACACCAGTCACACTTGGACAAGAATTTTCAGGCTATCGTGCTGCTTTGGAATATAATCATAAGCGCATTGAAAGTGCGTTGCAGGATGTGATGAAACTTGCGCAAGGCGGCACCGCGGTTGGAACGGGACTCAATGCGCCCATTGGTTTTGATGTAAGCTTTGCTCATGCAGTCAGCGACATTACGGGTGTGCCATTCAAAACATCCGACAATAAATTTGAAGCTCTTGCTAGCCATGGCGCACTTACACATTTTCATGGCAGCCTCAATGCATTGGCAACAGATCTTTTTAAAATTGCTAATGATATTCGTTTTTTAGGTTCTGGCCCACGTTCTGGACTAGGAGAATTAAGCCTACCGGAAAACGAACCAGGATCATCCATCATGCCTGGGAAAGTCAATCCAACACAATGCGAAGCCTTAACGATGGTTGCTGCACAAGTTTTCGGTAACGAAACAACCGTCACTGTTGCATCAAGCCAAGGTCATTTTGAACTGAATGTGTATAAGCCTGTTATCGCTTATAATGTTTTACAATCCATCGCTATTTTATCAGATTGCATGGTGTCATTTGCTGACCATTGTATCAAAGGTATTAAAGCGAATGAAAACCGCATTCATGATTTGATGGAACAATCGCTCATGCTAGTAACGGCTCTTGCTCCAGCTATTGGATATGATAAGGCAGCAAAAATTGCAAAAACTGCTCATAAAAATGGTACGACCTTGCGTGAGGAAGCGCTTAAAGCAGGTGTTTCAGAAAGTGACTATAACACATTGGTCAAACCAGAAGATATGATCCATCCAAAATAAGACAAAATAAAAATTTAATAATCTAATATTAATAAAAAAATTAAAAGCATTTTCAAAAATGTTTTGTGAATAAGAAATCTTATTCACAAAACATTACTGTCAATGTTTTCAAATTTAGTATTTGGTTCTTTTTCGACGAATGATAAGATGAATAATGAATAACAGAACCACTAGTGCGAAAGCGACACCACCCCAAAAAAGGACGAGAAGCGGCGTGGATGAATAATTAGGTTTCATTAAACGCAAATCATTGACTTTTTGTTCACTAACGTGGGCGTCTGGATTGCCCCATTTTTGTAAGACATAGTTAGCAACAGAAGCGATTTGAGCATCACTAAAGGTGTCTTTATAAGCAGGCATAAAGGCATATTCTTCAGCCGTTTTTCGTGAAACACCATTTAAAATAGTCAATATAAGGTTTGAAGAATCAACCGCACCAACTGTTGAATTATGATAAAGAGAGGGATAATATCCACCTTTAACGCCTGAACCGCTTGGTTGATGACACGAAGCACAACTATTATTGAAAAGAATCTGACCGTCTAAAGCTGATATATTTGCACGTTCATCTGTTATATTCTTATTTTCATTTTCTTTATCTTCAACGGAAGCAAAATAACGTTGTTCTTGCTCATTAAAAATATCATATTTATTCGATACAGGTTGACCAAAATCAGATCGAGCACGCTTTTGATGAGGATCAGAAATTGCAGGTATAGTACGTAAATATGCTACAACAGCTTTTAAATCCCTATCGTTGTAATACTGCGTACTATTTTGAATAACTTCAGCCATATCACCTGCGGCTGAACCTTTGCCATTTATGTGCCCTGTTCGTAGATAGGTAGCGATTTCTTCATCACTCCAACTTCCAATTCCTGCAATTTTATCTGATGTTATATTTGGAGCATGCCAACCACCAGCACTGGAACCAGCAAGATGCTTTGACGTATCAAGACCCATCATAAAATTTCGAGGCGTATGACATGTTCCACAGTGACCAAGCACATCAACTAAATAACGTCCACGACTTAAATTATCAAGCTCTTCAACATGGTTTGAACCCGAGGACACATTAAAAATATTCCAGCCTATCATCAAAAAACGCATATTAAAGGGAAAAGTAAGCTTCGTTGTTTTTGGTGCCTCATCCACTGGTTTTGTTGTTTGCAAATAGGCATAAAGCGCACTTACGTCATCATCACTCATAGCATGATAGGCATCATAAGGCATTGCAGGGTATAAGCGACCTTTCGATTTACTGATGCCTTGACGAACGGCATCAGCAAACTCTTTTTCACTCCAATCACCAATCCCAAATTTCTTAGAAGAAGTAATATTAGAAGAATAAACTGTACCAAATGGTGTACCAACAGCATATCCTCCCGCATATGGCTTATTTTCATTAGCGGTATGACAAGCGACACAGTCACTTGCGCGCGCAATATATTCACCCTTTGAAATTTTGTCTAAACTATCTTGTGCAATTGAACCAACGGTTGCAAACATAAAAGCAAGTAATGAAAAAATAAGAGATTTCATCTTAAATCTCCTTTAAAATAAGGTCAGCACTGCGAAGAGCTAGTGCAACACCTGTCATCGTCGGATTATTAACACCTACTGTAGGCATAACACCCGTCGAAGAAATGAAAAGATTATCATGATCGAATGTACGACCTTCATGATTGACAACAGAATCTTTTGCATTTTCTCCCATAATCATACACCCTGCCGGATGATCCCGGTTTTCCCATACGTCGGTTGTCATACTGAAGACTTCACCTTCAAAAATATCAATAAATTTATGATAATCCTCAATAGCAACTTTAGCTCCGGCACGCACATAATCATCAACGCCGAAATGAATTGACATTTGAGGAAGCCCAAATATATCTTTACTTTCTGAATTAAGAGATACGCGATTTTCAACGTGAGGAAGCAATTCAAAATTTGATGAGATCTCAATGGTTCTAGAAGAATAGTAACGAATTTTTTCATCCAATTCATCACCGACTATGCCCTGCTTTAAAAGCCATTCCGTAACTGGCGGATTGGAAACATAATTTCCAATTTCATGCCTTATGGCACTACGTGTTTTTCTAAATGCACCATCTCGCCATTTCATAATATCACCCTGCTGAACTGGGCCACGTCCGGGCCACAGAGGATCTTTGGCAAAAAAGATCAGTCCATGACCATTATTATCCATTAAATTTCGTCCAACCATATCTGACGAATTGGCGACATCTGATAATAATAGTAAGCGCGCAGACTCCAAAGTATGGGCTGCTACAACGAAGTAACGTGCGGTTAGCCGTGTGCTTGTTCCATCAGGTGAAAAATAATGCACAGCAACAATTTTACCTTTTTCACCTTTTTCAAGTTTATAAGCTCTGGCATTTTCTATAATTTTTGCGCCAGCCTGTTCTGCTTTTAATGCATGACGATCACCACTATATTGAGAACCTATCGGACAAATTGGGGAACAATTATTATTGCCCACACATGCAGGACGATTATCGTAAGGCACTGTAGCACGACCATTAGGTTGGTAAGTAAAGGGATAACCATTTTCAGCCAGTTTGTTTTTTATTGTTTGACTTGAATAACTATAAACTTGCGGTGGAATAGGAAATGGTTCTTTTCGCGGTGGATACGTCCCTCGCCCGTGCCCGCTATAATCTTCCTCATTATCACCAGAAACACCCAATTCAACCTCTGCTTGATGATAGTAAGGTTCCAGATCATCATAGCTTATTGGCCAATCTCGCCCTACACCATAAATAGATTTCATTTTAAAATCATTGGGCAAATTGCGCCAACATGCTCCACCCCAGTGCCATGTCGTCCCTCCAACTAGACGCAATTGTCCAGGCAGATATGTTTGTGGTCCCGTATTGACAATGTAACCTTCTTCATACGAAGTGGGAGCTTGAGCAGATGAAGGATAAGGAGCATTTCTATTGCCCCCATTGGCGTAAACATTACCACTTGTTCGATAATTTTGTAAAATTTTCCACCTTGGAACACGAGGTCCAGCTTCCAAAATAATCACCGCTTTTCCCGCTTTAGCCAATATATGTGCTGAATTACTGCCAATGATACCCGAGCCGATGACGATGACATCTGCATCATAATTTTTCATAAGTTTATTCCCAATTGTTTTTATTTATCCGTAACCAAATTATGTAAATTATAAAAAATGATTTAATCGGTCGTGAGCGTTTGCGGAGTCTCATGCCAATATCCTGGACCACCGCGTGCATAAGTTGGCAATACAGTCACATCTATTGTAGGCTCCCACATCAAAGCTTGTGAAAATGTCACAGGATAGGCCTTATTGGTTTCACTATTTGCATGAATTTCTCCAATACGGCCAAGATAATAAGCTGATATTATCTCCATAATCGTTTGTTTGTGTATTGGATCTTTAAAAAGCGTAGAAGTTTTTATCACTTCAATTGATGTAAGTTTTGACGTAAAAATCGCTTTCTCAAGTGCATGGTAACGCCCAGAAAAATCAGAAAATTTATCTACCAACCCCGTCCATCCACGCATTATAACGCTATCATTCAACGCATGTCTGCCAACCAACATACGACTTATTGTTGCAAAATTTTTAGGAAAATTTTCAGTTGAGGATACAGCGAAAGATGGCCTAATCATATTTGGTAAAAAACTAATAGTCATCGTCGCAAGCACTCCACCATATAAAATCTGACGCCGTGACATCATATTTTTTTGTATGGTTTCTGCTCTGACAGATGAAACATTTTGCTTGCTCATGAAGTTCATCCTTAAAAATTTCAATTTTTTCAAAACTATAGGTGGACGATCATAGTGTGGCAAGCATTGTCACATTGGATCACAATCATTTGAATAGACCTATTATTCTAAAAATTTTTATTTCATCAATAATCATAACTGAAAGATAAAGAAACATCTTCAATTAGAAAAACCTCAAAATTTTGATATTAAAAATATGAGTGAGATAAAAATTTAATAGTTTAAATGATAACATTAGGTTTTTTGCGCCCTAACTTTTTCTTAAGATTAACTAATTCATCTCCAGCGACAATTAATGCTGCCAAAGCCTCTTGCGTGTCATCATCTATTTTGAGTGAATCACGGACATAATGTTCCATATATAGACGTAAAGTCGCCCCAGATGTTCCCGTACCAGAGAGTCGATAAACAAGCCGGCCTCCACCAACAAAAAAGATACGTATGCCTTGATGCTCACTTATAGAACCATCAATTGGATCGTGATAAGAAAACTCATCTGCTTTTTCGATCGTAAGCCCTGCAACGTCCGTCCCTTGAAGGGTTTGTAAACGATCGCGTAGAGTATCCATCACTTGTTTGGCTGCCTGTCCATCAACCTCTTCATAATCATGACGCGTATAATAAGAACGCCCAAATTCAGCCCAATGGTCTTGAACAATTTCACTGACACTTTTTTGAGTTGCCGCCATTAAGTTCAACCAACATAAAACTGCCCATAAACCATCTTTTTCACGCACATGATTGGAACTTGTGCCAAAGCTTTCCTCGCCACAAAATGTTACCTTATTTGCATCCATAAGATTGCCGAAAAACTTCCAACCTGTCGGCGTTTCAAAAATGTTTAAACCCATTTTTTGCGCCACATGATCTGCGGCAGCACTGGTTGGCATAGAACGCGCAATACCCTTGATACCAGTTTTATACCCTTTAATATATTTTGCATTTGCTGCAAGAATAGCAAGAGAATCAGAAGGTGTAACAAATTGCTTCCAACCAATAATCAGATTACGATCGCCATCACCATCTGAGGCCGCGCCTAAATCTGGACCATTATCAGACATCATTAAATCATAAAGGTCGTGTGCATGTGTTGGATTAGGGTCAGGATGTCGTCCGCCAAAATCAGGCAGTGGAATGCCATTCATAACGCTATCTGGTGACATTTTTAGCCTATTTACAAAAATTTCCATGGCGTAAGGACCTGTTACCGCATGCATCGCATCAAATTTGAATTGGAAACCGTTTTGAACTGACTTACGAATAAGATCAAAGTCAAAAAGCTCTTCCATCAAATCAGCATAATCAGATACGCTATCAATGACTTCTACTGTCATTGTACCAACCTTTTTTCGTCCCAAATGCTCAAGATCAATATTTTCAACATCTTCAATTTTAAAATGGGTTAAATTCTTTGAAGTATCAAAAATAGCTTGTGTCAGTTTTTCAGGTGCAGGACCACCATTTTCGATATTATATTTGATACCAAAGTCACCATCAACACCGCCGGGATTATGGCTTGCCGATAAGATAATGCCACCATGAGCTTTATATTTACGAATAAGGTGAGAGGCAGCAGGTGTTGATAAAATACCACTTTTTCCAACTTTAACCAAACCCACACCATTTGCAGCAGCCATATTTAAGGCAATTTGAATAACCTCTTTGTTAAAATAACGTCCATCGCCACCTAAGATAAATGTTTTTCCTGCAATATCACCAGCACAATCGAATATGGATTGCAAAAAATTTTCAACATAATGAGATTGCTGAAAAATCTTTACTTTTTTTCTTAAACCAGAAGTACCTGGATTTTGATCTGTAAAAGCTGTTGTCGAAATTATTTTCATAGCCATTTTTTTATCCATATCATTTGATTGTCAAATAATTGAGCATTGTAAATTATCAATATCGTCTATTCATTAAACATATTATATTTATTGCAGTGATAATGCTTGCAACTCTGCGTTTGATCTCTTACCTTTCTTTTACCAACTCAAATGAGTTTTGCTACATTTTAATTATTTTATTTATCAACCAAGGAGCATAATAATGATCGGGAAAAAAGTTCCAAATGTGACATTTCGTACACGCGTGCGTGATGAAGCGGTCGGTGGACCAAATCCATTTCGCTGGCAAGATGTGACAAGTGACGAGTATTTTAAAGGAAAACGGGTTATTCTCTTTTCTCTACCGGGTGCTTTCACACCGACTTGTTCAACATTTCAATTGCCTGACTTTGAAAAGCTCTATTCAGATTTCAAAGCAGCAGGCATTGACGAAATTTATTGTCTTTCCGTCAATGATGCCTTTGTCATGAATGCATGGGGCAAGCAACAAGGTGTAAATAATGTTAAACTGATCCCTGATGGGTCGGGGGAATTCAGCCGTAAAATGGGGATGCTTGTGTCCAAAGATAATCTTGGCTTTGGTATGAGATCATGGCGTTATGCAGCCATTATTAATGATGGTGTTGTTGAACAATGGTTTGAAGAAGAAGGTTTTTCAGACAATTGTGAAAGCGATCCTTACGGTGAATCTGCACCACAAAATATTTTAAAAAGTCTGCAAAATTCTTAAACTTACAAAAAAGCTCCCTTACCAAAGGGAGTTTTTAAAATCCAAGGCATTTTATGAGCAAAACGTTAAAACTTGACAATGAAATTTTTTTGGCCTTGAAGCAATTTCAAGGTGATAATCCAATGTTTCATAATGAAAAGGAAGCGGCGTTATTCTTACTGAAAGACGCTCTTTTGAAAAAAAAATATTTGCCTCAAAATGGCGAAAACCTTGTGGATACAGGTGCGGATACTGGCATCAAACCTGATAAACTAAACGCGACCAATGATGGCTAATATGAACGAGTTGAAAGATCCGCATAACGTGATCAAACATCGTCTTCGTAAACATTTTTTTATTCTCTTAGCGCTTGCCATTTTTTTAATAGCAGTGCTTATTTGGGTAACATTAGCTGTTCTTGATGTCACTGGCATTGATGCATTGTCGACCATTGTCTAAAAACACTTTTATTATTCTTAAAAAAGGTCGGTATAACATTTTATAAAATATTGATGTTTTTGAATAGACTTAAACGTAATCTATGCTTGAATGAATCCGATGAATAAATTCAGCAACAATCGGTTCATTTTTAGTTTTTAAAGATGAGATAAGACACGCTTGCGATTTTAAAATCACACCGTCATGAAGTATTTTCAAACCATTGGCGGTTAACGTCGTTCCAGTTGAAGTGATATCAACAATCATATCCGCCGCGCCTGAGGCAGGCGCCCCTTCCGTTGCACCAAGACTTTCAACAATGCGATAAACTTGAATACCATGTTTTTGAGAAAAAAATTGTTGTGTCAAGCGCCAAAATTTTGTTGCAATGCGCAGCCTTCTGCCATGACGGGGCCGAAATTCAGCGGCTACATCGTCAAGATCGGCCATTGTCGATACATCATGCCAAACACAGGGAACAGCAACGACAACATCTGCATGGCCAAAGCCTAATTTTACTTCCACGACGATTTTTTCATGCGGAGCATGAAGGGTTTCATGGATCAAATCTTGTCCTGTTACACCAATATCAATACGACCATGGCCAAGTTCACGCGCAATTTCTGAAGCAGAAAGAAAAAGAATGTCAACATGAGGAGCATTCGCAATTTGTGCTCTATATTGACGTTCATCGTCAGGCAAAACAACCTCGTAACCTGCTCGCTTTAATACTGCCAATGTTTGTTCTTTTAAGCGTCCTTTTGAGGGCAAAGCAAGTGTTATTGTCATAATTTTCTGCCTTCTGCCTCTGAGCGACTTTGTAAGTTTATATGATCCAAACTTATGGAAAACCCAATGGCCGGTATCGGTTTTTTAGCGCCGAGCATCGCCATTAAATTATCATAACGACCACCACCAACAATGACATTAGCATTTGAACGTATTTCAAAAACAAAACCTGTATAATAATCAAGAGGGCGACCAAAAGCTGAATCAAATTCAATTGACTTCAAATCAATTTTGGCTTGTTGAAAAGCGTCATTGCGCGCCACAAAAGAATGAAGAGAATCCATCAGATTTAAATGATGCTTCTGTGCAAAATTTAACAATATTTCATGTGCATTATGAAGGCACATACGAAGTTGCAAAAACTCTTGGATAATCGCTAAATTTTTTGGTGAAAGCGGTTTGGATTGTAGCACGTCACGATCCAACAAACGCTGAGCAATCTCCGCTGGATTGCGGCTTACCAAAGGAGATAGTCCCGCATCGCGCATCTCTTCTTCTAAAGATGCAATCAAAGCATTCTTATCATTTTTTTTAACAAAAGTTTCTAAATGAGGTGCTAAAGGCGGTTCTTCTTTTAAACTCATAAAATCGCTTAACATCTTGTGCAGTTTAGACGCATTGCCAAAGGCTCTTAAAAGCTTTTTTTGCCAGACATTGTCTATTTTTAAAGCATGTAATAATGCTGCAAAAACTGTTTGGTCGCCTATAATAATATGATACGAATTTTCTAGTGCAACGCGTTTCATAAAATTAAGCGCCATTTGTAAACTGCGTGCATCTGCGTGTTTTTCATGAGGATCGCCAAGATCTTCAATGCCAGCTTGATAAAAGCCCGTATCATTCAAGCGCTGTTGGCGAAAAACTTCACCCAAATAAGCATATTGGCGCGGTGTTACAGCATTATTTTTAATATGTTGCAAACATACTGGTATTGTGAATTCAGGGCGTAAACATAAATTTTCGCCATTTTCGTTCTGCGTGATAAATATGCGTCTACGAAGATCTTCGCCAACGCTATCTAAAAAGGGTTCTGCAGGTTGTAAAACTGCGATAGGTGTTGTGACCAAACCAAGGTGTTTATAATATTGCTCAACCAGCCCAAAGAGTCTATCGTTTTGAGCCATTTGCATCCTACTCTTAATCTTGCGTTCTTTGCGATAGATGCGCGTTTAAAATATCTTTTACTGTTTCAACCAAAGCGTTTTCAGCAACGGTCACTTGTGCAGGACGACTTTCCCGCCATGTTTGATTATCAGCAATTTCAGATGATAATCGTGCACCTTCAACCAGATCTTTAATTTGCACTTGTCCTTGCTCTCTTTCTTGCGAACCTTGAATAATAACACAAGGAGCATGGCGACGATCGGCATATTTCATTTGGGCCTTTATACCAGAGCCACCAACGTAAATTTCAGCACGAATACCTTGATTACGCAATTGAGCCACCATGTTTTGATAACGCGCCAAAGCCTTTCGGTCTTTATCCATAACCAAAATCACAACGGGTCCAAGACGATTTGAGATCTTTAATTTCCCAAGATTTTTTAAAGCCGTCATTAAACGGGAAACGCCAATAGAAAAGCCTGTTGCTGGAACGACCTCACCACGAAAACGTGAGACAAGGCCATCATAACGTCCTCCACCACCAACAGAACCAAATACAACCTTTTGCCCTTCATCATTGACAACATCAAAAAGCAGTTCTGCTTCAAAAACAGGCCCAGTATAATATTCTAATCCCCGCACGACAGAAGGGTCAATTTTTACACGTCCTTCATAAGCTGCCGCAACAAACAAGGCGTGCATTTCTTCCAATTCATTTACACCTTCAAGACCGATATCACTCCCTTTGACAATTTCTTTTAATAATTTAAGCGTTGTTTCACCATGATTTGTGTTTGTATTTGTTCCAGCATTTATGAAAGCTATGACACGGTCGATTGCTTCATCGCAAAGCCCTGCCCCTTTTGTAAAGTCACCACTTTCATCCAAACGTCCATCACCTAAAAGCAAACGCACACCGTCTTCACCAAATTTATCCAACTTATCAATAGCGCGCAGTACAGTTAAACGCTTTATAGTATGATCATTCCCACTTAGGCCGATGAGCTCCAAAACGCCATCTAAAATTTTTCTATTATTGACGCGAATGACATAATCGCCCCGCTCAATCCCAAGTTTTTCCATCGTATCTGCAGCCATCATGCAAATTTCAGCGTCCGCCGCCGCCGTCGGTGTGCCAACAATATCGGCATCAAACTGCATAAATTGACGAAACCGACCCGGTCCTGGCTTTTCATTTCTAAAAACCCAACCCGCACGATAACTTCGATAAGGCTTGGCAAGCGTTTCATAATTTTCAGCAAAGTAGCGCGCTAAAGGTGCCGTTAAATCATAACGCAAAGATAGCCACTGTTCATCATCATCTTGTAATGAAAAAACACCTGCATTGGGACGATCTTCATCAGGCAAAAATTTACCTAATACGTCTGTATATTCAAAAATAGGCGTTTCTAACGCTTCAAAACCATAAAGTTCATACACTTGACGAATAACCGAAATCATTTCATCGGCTGCATTCAATTCATCACTTGTACGATCAACAAATCCACGAGGTAAACGTGCCTTGGTTTTTTCTTGTCTATTAGCCATATCGTCTCGTTATCTCTTTTGGAATATTAAGGTTGCGTTTTGTTGTTTTTAACCGATTGACTGAATCTGAGCAAGACTTTCCCTTGCGCGGTTGTAAGTTTTAGATGCAGAACCACTTCATTTTGTTAAATATCGAACAAGATTTTTAAAATACGAAAAACAGACTCACAGAAAATATGAATATTTACAAGAAGGCTTAACAAAATTACCCACAAAATTTCTTATATCAAAAGGACAAAAACCACTTTAATTTTCTTTCTCACAAAAACCAAGAATAGAATATATTATCCGCCTTTAACTTTCTTCCTTTTCTTTTACTATTTTTGTTTATTATAGTTTTTCATTAAAATGAAGGGATACTGAATCTTGTTTTTAAAAAAACAGGAAAAAATAAAAATATTATCCTATTTAAAAATTTAAAATCACTTCCACATGATAAAAGATGAAGCGTATCGTTTAAAATTGAGAGATTCAAACGGATCCAATATTTCATATTCAACTTCGCATACAAAAACCTAAAAACATTTCACAAATCAGGCAAATGCCATTTCAAATTTTTTAGAGATAAAAAAACGTTCACACATTTTTTTTATTTGAAGACTAACCCTGTCTCATTGTTCACGACAAAAACAACCTTCAATATGATCATTAACGATACCTACAGCCTGCATAAAAGAGTAACAAGTTGTTGGACCAACAAATGTCCAACGACGTTTTTTAAGATCTTTTGAAAGACGGTGAGAAGCAGGAGTTGTCGGATGTGCTATGAGTGTTTCATAATCCACGCGATCAAAGCGTTCCTCCTCAGAAGGTTTAAACGACCAAAAATAATCAGACAGTTGTGTTTCAGTTTGTTCCAATTCTAAAACACGCTTGGCATTATTAATCACGGAACATATTTTGCCTTGATGACGAACAATACCTTTATCTTGAAGTAAAGATGCCACTTTATTTTCATCATAAAGGGCTATTTTGTTGTAATCAAAGCCCTCAAAAGCAGAACGAAAATTTTCCCGTTTTGTTAATATAGTCAGCCATGATAAGCCCGCCTGAAAGCCTTCAAGACAAATTTTTTCAAATAAACGATAAGGATCTTTCACAACTTTTCCCCATTCCTTATCATGATACGTACAATACAAAGAATTATTACCAACCCAAAAGCATCGTTCCTTGCCGTCAACACCGGTAATAAGGCCTTTTTTTTGCATTAGAATAAACTCCCTTGTTTAGGTATTTTATTCGATACATCCTTTGAATTTTTATCTTGTTCACGTGCTGGCTGGGCTTTCACAACCTTGACTTCACCATCTTTAAACTTCACTTTTGCGCATTGTTTATCAGGAAACTGTGTTATTGATTTAATTAACTCATTTTTTTCATCTAAAATCAGCGCAAACCCACGCTGCAATATATTTTCATAAGAAAGAGTGTCTAGAACACGCGACACCGTTGCCATAGAAGACACCTTTTTTTCAATAATTTGTCGAATATTATTCGATAGCCTTGTATGAAAATAAACCATTTTCTTTTTTTCTTGGCTGAAAGCTGAAACGATCAAACGCGGTGTTAAATTTCTTCCCAAAGCGACTAAACCTTGCCGTTTTTTTTCATTATTTATCTGCAATGCTTGAAGAAAGCGTACATCCATGTGTTTTAATCCTTGCGCTTCACGAAATGTCAAATTAACAATTAAACGTGGTGAAAAAGCACGCTTTGCTGAAGTAAGATTTTGTCGTTTCTTATCGCTATTAACCTCTAATGCACGCATTAAACGGCTTGATGCTTCGTCAAAACGCCGACGCGGCAAAGCAAACAAATGGTCTGGCGTAGGTAAGGCTCGAGCATTGCTTTGAAGTTTTTGACGCCAAAAATCGAAATGGCGCCTAAGTCCAGCTTTTAAACGCGCATGAAGTGAAACAAGAGTAGCTTCAAGATCTGCTTTAACAGCAACAGCCATTTCTGCCGCTCCTGTCGGTGTTGGAGCACGCACATCGGCAGCATAATCAATCAATGTCCAGTCGGTTTCATGACCGACGGCAGAAATAACGGGTATAAGAGATCGTGCCACAGAACGCACCACATCTTCATCATTAAAGCCCCATAAATCTTCTAAGCTCCCTCCCCCACGTGCAACAATCACCACATCTGGCTTAGGCAAACCATTTGTTCCATCCAATGCATTGAACCCATCAACAGCATGTGCCACTTCTTGAGACGATTTTTCTCCTTGTACACGAACAGGCCAAACAAGGATATGAAGAGGAAAACGATCAGAAATACGATGAATAATATCTCTTATAACCGATCCAGTTGGAGATGTGACAACGCCGATAATACGAGGCATAAAAGGCAGAAGTTGTTTATTTGCAGAATTAAACAACCCTTCACTTTCAAGCTTCTTTTTTCGTTGTTCTAAAAGAACCATCAAAGCACCCGCGCCTGCAGGCTCAAGATTTTCAATAACAATCTGATATTTTGAAGAACCGGGATAAGTTGTCAATTTGCCAACGGCGATAACTTCCATGCCCTCTTCTGGTTTATATTGAAGTTTAGCCATAACCCCGCGCCAAATCACCGCTTCCATTCGTGCTTTGTCATCTTTAAGAGCAAAATAAGCGTGACCCGAGCTATGCGTTCCGCGAAACCCAGTAATTTCACCTCGCACACGAACATGACCAAAGGCATCTTCGACAGTGCGTTTTAACGCATTCGAAATTTCCGAAACGCTAAATTCAGTCGCATTTGTCGTTGGTTTTTGTTGTATTGAAGACGTAACATCGGTAAAAAAATCAGACATTTTTTTAATTTCTAAATTTGTTCGCTTATTTTTCATCTCTATTGTGCATATTTTGTCTGACTGTGTCTATTACAGATCTCAGCAATGTTTCATAACAGTTATCGAACAAAAATTTATTTTATTTTAGGAACATTTTATCAAAACTGCCATTGTATATTATAAATGTGAATGACAGACATCATGTAATGATAACAATTTGAAATGAGCCTAATTTCTTATTTTTTATAGATATGCATCATAAAAACACCTTTCACGCGTCTTTTTTGCGATGAATGACAAAAAACATTTTAAGTCATTTTTTTATTAACAAGCAATGTCAAAATAACGCCTGGTGCCAATATTCACAATGACAACAAAGGGTGCAAATTCGTCAGATTTGCTTTAACATAATTCAAAATAACAACACATTATTTAAAAACATAGTCAAAAAAGAATTGGAACAATGATGAACAAAATGCCAACCGAACATGAACGAGCGACAGAAACAGTAAAAGAAGTTACGCCGCCTTTAAAAGGTGGCAAATTAGAAAAAAAAGTAAAAACAGAAAAGGATGAAAAAAATGCTTAGAGCTGGTCTTCTTTGGGCAATGGGTGTCCCTTTTGGTCTTGCAATTTTGGCTTGGATATTCTTTTTTTAAAAACAAAAAGCAATATACTTTATTATAAAATATACTTACTATAAATTTCTAATATTGGCCTTCTCATTTTATGAAAGCCAATCCATTGAAAAATACTGGGTAAGCATGTATTGATTCTATGTCATATACAGGCTCACCGAGCCATTATATTCTTTGCTTTATCAATAAGCGTTTTGTAACAAATTTGAATGTTTTTATTAATCACAGCTTTTTTTAAATAAGTAAAGTATTTTGACTGACATAACTCTTTGATCTTCAAAAACCGCGCCATTGTTTTTTTGTAAAAAAAACCTTATTTTACTAAAGAAAACATGGAGTCTTAGGTAAAATGTCAAAAACAATCAACGCATTGCTCGGCGATACACCAGGACGCGTCGCTGTCAAACTTATCATCATTTCCTTATTCGTTGGTATTGTCATGACACTTTTAGGTTGGACACCTATGGATGTTGTTTGGAAAATTGTTCATTTTTTTAAATCGCTTTGGTCTATGGGCTTTTCTTCATTTTCCAAATTGTTTGATGTCATTATTGTTGGAGCGGCGATTGTTGTTCCTGCTTTTATCATTATAAGACTTTTGAGCTGGAAACGTTAAATTGTGTCTGCATTGATTGAAAAATTCAATATCGATTGCACACTTGCCTTATTTTTTAAATATTAAAAAAACATAGATCAAAAATTTCTATTTAATACGTGAGGATATAATGTTTACGAGACGATATTTTATTTGCTTATCTGGCTTAACTTTAACGCATTTATTTGTATCTTCTCTTTCTTTAGCAAAAGCTAAAACATTATCTCATGATCATGCCGAAAAGCTGCTCAATACAATACGGCGAGATCATCACCTTAACCCACTGAAACACGATCAACGCTTGGAACAAATGGCACAATATCAAGCCAATCTTATGGCAGAAACAAACAAAGTGAGTCATTCTGTAAAATGGGGACAAGGTTTTGTTTCGCGATTACGCCAATTTGGTATTCGTGGAGCAGCTGGAGAAAATCTTAGTGCAGGCCAAAAAGATGTTTCAAATGCTTATAAAGCATGGATGAATTCCCCCCAACATCGACGCAATATGCTCGACCCGTCATTTGGTCATTTTGCATTAGCATGCGCCTCAAAACCAAACAATCCAAAATATATCTATTGGGTCATTGTGTTTGGACGTTAAATACACTCGGAAAAATATTCCTATATAATTTTATTTTTTAAATAAACGAAATTTCTGATATTTTTATTTCTTTTAATTTGAGTCATAAAATTGAAATATAAATTTTGTAACTGTTACAAGAAAAATAAATAGTTGTTAATTTTATTTTAAATTATGGAATTCAAAAATGTTTAAAAAGAAATACTTTATTCTATTTTTATCATTTATTTTAACACTAGATCAAGCTCAATCTTCAGATAAGATATACTTAGAACCTGAAAATATACAATATTTAAAAATTTGTGATGCTTATGGTTCTGGTTATATTTATATTCCTGGGACTGAAACATGTTTTCGTCTCTCAGGTTATGTAAGAACAGATGTAAAAGCAGGCGATAATATTGATTCACGCCGCATAGAAAGTATTGATCGCAACGGTTATAAATGGCGCGCCCGTGCAACATTGCGTTTTCATACCGCAACACAAACAGAATTAGGAACATTACGAACCTATTTTGATTTACGTTCCCAATGGGATGATGGCTATGACTCAGCTGGCGGACAATTGCGTGCAGCTTTTATTGAACTTGGCGGGTTACGCATTGGTATGGATGAAACAATCTTTAGTCATTGGACGGGATATTTCGGCAACGTTATTAATGGCGGCGTTCTTGATCCTATGGATGGACAACGCACAAATATGATTTCCTATACCTATAATACATCTTCAGGTTTTTCAGCTATAATTGGCGCTGAACAAGGCAGCGGCGCAGGTGATCATGGATTGACGGGCTATACCTATTCCTTTGATGACTTGGGGGAAGCCACTTATATATCAAAACGTCTTTTATCGGGCTCGGAAGATTATAAATTAAATATTTTGTTTGGATTAAAATATGTACAAGGGTGGGGCATCATTTCAGCAGTCGGTGCCTATGACACTTATTATTCTGAATGGGCAGGCAAAGTCCGCCTTGATCTCAATGTCACGGATAAACTGCTTTTATGGGTCATGGGCGGTTACAAGACAGCTGATGATTATTATGCACATGATAATTCTGCATATCAACTCGACGATGGCAGCTATCACCATACCATGACATATAATGGAATAAAGCGTACTGGCGTTTATCGGCTTATCAATAGCTCCTATGGAGATTGGGGTGGCGATTGGGCATTATGGAGCGGATCAACCTATAATGTACATAAAAAAGCCTCTCTTAATTCCCAGATCGTATATGATGATTTAAAAAACTTTTCCGCCTCTGCCAATATAATTTTTACAATTGTTCCTGGTGTATCACTGACACCTGAAATTTCTTACATAAAATGGAATGATAATTACCGCGTCGAAAATGATGCAGGAACAGCCATTTATCAATCAAGCATGAAAGGAAAAGATGCTGTTCAAGGCATGATCCGCTTTCAGCGCTCTTTTTAAGAAAAATCTTTAATATCTGCGTCAAGAAAAGAATAGATGAAAGCCTTTTTAAAAATTAAAATAATTATGTGCCTTCATAATAATTTATGAAGGCAGTTTATTTATTTCTTAAATTTAACGCGCTTCCAACAATCCGATGTAAAAAGAGTGATGGAATATCCCCATATTCCTGTTCTTGCCCTTTTAAACAAACGCAATGTCTCGCGTTTAAACGTATAACTTAGTTTTCTATTTTGTTTTTTCTTTTTTTCCCACTGATGGCGCGCCCCTTCAAGAGTGCTTTTAAGACCAGCTTGTTTTGCAATTGCTTGATCCAGTTGCCACATTTCGAAATTTTCAAAAACTCCATAGTCAGGATTAAACAAAAAATGATCAAAAGGTGCTGTTACATTGTCCATTTTTTTGACAAGTTTTTTTGCAGCTTGCTGAGAAATAATATAGGCTGCAGCCATAATATGACGGCTTTTCAAACGCGCAATATTATGTTCATTATTTATTTTTTTTCGTGGCCCAAGCCATACTTTTTTGCCATCAGTTTCGATTTTTATTATGTCTGCTGATTTTGGAATCCATTTTCGATCAAGAAGGAACTCTTTTGCATCAGAAGAAAAAACAATATCATCTTCAAAAATAGCGGCATACTCTTCATCCCCATCTGCAATTTTTTGTAAAGCTTTCTTATGGCTTAAAAAACAAGCAACTTCTCCGCGTGTTAAAGGCTTCTCCCATTTTTTTTCTTTTGTCATGGCATCACAATATGATGCACTTAATTCTTGTCCATCAACGGCATCAACACGCGTAAAATCAAGCCCCATTTTTGAAAAAACTGTTTGCAAACGTGCCAATCTTTTAGGCGAACGTTTAAGATTGATAACATATAATTTCATAATCTTTTCTTTGTTTCACTTGGCGAATGAGGCTGATGATATTAGATAGGTTTTATGACACGCAATCAATGCCTGAATAATCAAAATCATAAGGATATGCTGCCAGACCAATTTAAGCGTTGGTTTTTTAAAAAGTGCTGGCAACCACGTCCTCATCAATTGGCACTCCTCAAACGTTCTCAAGAAAAAAAATCCACACTTTTAATTGCTCCGACAGGTTCTGGAAAAACGCTTGCTGGATTTTTACCTTCTTTAGTCGATCTTGCCAAAAATTACGAGAAAAAAGGGCTGCATACGCTTTATATTTCCCCATTAAAAGCTTTGGCGAAAGATATAGAACGTAATCTTAAAATTCCAATAGAAGAAATAGGTCTGTCAATAAACATTGAAACGCGCACAGGCGATACTCCTGCCCATAAAAGACGCAGACAAAAAATGATGCCCCCCGATATTTTATTGACAACACCAGAACAAGTTTCACTTCTTTTATCATCATCAACTGCAAAACTTTTTTTTAAAAATCTCGATACAATTATTCTTGATGAGGTGCATGCTCTTGTCCCTTCAAAACGAGGACATCTTTTAAGTTTAGCGCTTGCGCGCTTACATAAAATACAACCGAGATTAAAAATTATAGGACTGTCGGCAACTGTTTCAAATCCAGATTCATTGCGTCGTTTTCTTGTGGCACAAAATAAGACACGCCCCATGGCGGGGCTTATCATTGCAGATGAACACATAAAGCCAAATATAACGCTTTTGCAAACTCATAAAACAATTCCTTGGGCTGGGCATTCAGCACGTTATGCCTCAAATGAGATTTTAATGGCCATTGAAAACGCGCAAACCGCACTGTTATTTGTAAACACACGATCACAAGCAGAAATGCTTTTTCAAGAGCTTTGGCGCTTTAATGAAAAAAATTTACCTATTGCCCTTCATCATGGGTCATTGGATGTTGGGCAAAGACGTAAAGTAGAAGAGGCTATGGCACAAAACTTATTACGCGCAGTCATTGCAACTTCCACGCTTGATCTAGGAATTGATTGGGGCAATGTTGATCTTGTTATTCATATTGGAGCCCCTAAAGGTGCTAGTAGGTTGGCGCAACGCATTGGACGTGCGAACCACCGCATGGATGAACCAAGCAATGCTATTTTAGTTCCCGCCAATTGTTTTGAAGTTCTTGAGTGTCAAGCAGCCCTCAATGCAAACTATATTGGAGCGCAAGATAGCCCTCAAATGAATAACGGCGCCATTGATGTTCTTGCTCAACATATTTTAGGAATGGCTTGTGCAGAGCCTTTTTCAGCCGATGCACTGTTTGAGGAAATAAAACAAGCAGAACCTTATTACGATCTCGAACGCACTCTTTTTGATGAAATTTTAAATTTTGTTGCAACGGGAGGATATGCATTAAAAGTTTATGATCACTATGCAAAAATACGCCAAAATGAAAAAGGATTATGGCGCGTAAGCAGTGCAAAGATTGCTCAACGCTACCGTTTAAATATTGGTACAATCATCGATGCCCAAGAATTAAACATTCGCCTCATAACTTCAAAAAAACAAAAAAACAATCGTAGAGGGCAAATTCTAGGACGCATTGAAGAAAGTTTTGTTGAAACTTTAACCCAGGGGGACACCTTTATTTTTGGTGGCCGTGTTCTTAGTTTTGAAACAATTCATGAAAATGAATGCTATGTCAGACTATCGCATACATTAGAAGCCCGTGTTCCTGCTTATTTAGGTGGGAAATTACCACTTTCCACTTATCTTGCAACGCATATACGCGAAATTTTGGCAGATCCAAAACAATGGATATCCCTACCCCAACAAGTACAAGACTGGCTTAATGCGCAACAAAAAGTTTCTCTCCTTCCAAAGCCAGATCAATTGCTTATTGAAACATGGAAAGAAAATAATCGTTCCTTTCTTATAGCCTATCCCTTTGAAGGACGACTGGCACATCAAACACTTGGCATGCTCCTCACTCGCAGATTGGAACGCAGTGGCTTCATGCCTATCGGTTTTATTGCAACCGATTATTCAATTGGTTTATGGACATTAGGTGATATTGATGAAAACATTAAAAACGGCAATCTTGCTCTTTCGCAACTTTTCAATGAAGATATATTAGGTGATGATCTTGAAGAATGGCTTGAAGAAAGTGCTCTTTTAAAACGCTCATTTCGTAATTGTGCAATGATCGCAGGGTTGAGTGAAAAGAAAATACTGGGAAAACAAAAAACAGCGCGCCAAATAACCATATCAACCGATCTTATTTTTGACGTTTTACGTCGTTATGAAAACGATCATATTCTTCTAAAAGCGACACGTCAGGATGCAGCTTATGGGCTCTTAGATATAAAGCGTTTAGTAGAAATGTTGGCACGTATTAAACATCATATTGTTCACCAAAGCGTTAAAAAAATGTCTCCTCTTGCACTTCCTATCATGTTAGAAATTGGTAAGGAAATGGTTTCTGGCAGCGCGCGTGAACATCTTCTTATGAAAGAAACAGAAAAAATAATTGCCGAAATATGTCCAAATGGCATGTATGAACGACATAAAATATGAAACTTATGAAACGTCTTTCTATTTTTTTTAATGGTGCTGAATTAATTTTCGATCATAGTGGTGCGCTTTATTGGCACGATCAGCGTTTATTGGTTGTTTCAGATTTGCATTTGGAAAAATCTTCATCTTGTGCCAAACGTGGTCAATTCCTTCCCCCTTATGATACTACTTTAACATTAAAGGCACTTCAAAGCGCCATTTGCGACTATCAACCGCGAACCATTCTATCATTAGGAGACAGTTTTCATGATAATCATGCAGTCAGACGCTTATCGCTCGACAATAAAAAAATTATTGATGAAATCAGTACACGCCATTCTCTCATATGGATAAAAGGAAATCATGATGATCAACAAATCGACATAAAGGGAGAATGGTGTGAGCATAAAACAATTGCTGGCCTCACTTTTCGCCATCAACCATCAAAAAATCCTATAAATGGTGAAATCGCGGGCCATTTGCATCCAGCTTTTTCGATTAAACGTTGTGGTGTTACCATTCGGCGGTTTTGTTTTGTTACAGACAAAAAAAGAATGATCATGCCCGCCTTTGGTGCCTATACTGGTGGTTTGGATTTAAGGCATAAAGCCTTTGAAAATCTTTTTGACCCTTTATCATTGCGTACTTATCTTTTAAGCCAAGGATTTATCTACCCTGTTCAAAATCCGTTGATTTGATCTTGCCTATCTTGACCTATAATGCGATGTAAGAAACCAATGCGCATTCTGAAAATAGGTAATTTATATTAAGGGGCACGTCCATTGATTATCGTCACTTTCCTTTTGTTCATTCTTACTCTTCTCTGCCTTTTAATCCATATATTTAGCCTTATAATCGTTTTTAGCCGACGTTTTTTCAACAGAAAGAAAACGTCATATGATAGTCAAAATCAATCAATCACAATTTTACGGCCAGTTTCTGGTTTGGAAAACAATTTGGAACGGACACTGGAATCAGCTTTTTTACTTAATCATCCTCAATATGAAATTATTTTTTGTGTTTCCAAAGATACAGATCCTGTTATCCCCTTAGTTAAAACACTTATGACACGCTATCCCAATATCAAATCGTCATTATTAATTGGTGAGGATGTTATAAGTAAAAATCCAAAGTTGAATAATCTTGTAAAAGGTTGGAAAGCAGCACATTATCGCTGGATTGTAATGAGTGATAGCAATGTGCTTATGCCCAAAAACTATTTCAATCAAATATTTGCGCGTTGGATCGATAAAACAGGCCTCGTTGTCTCTCCCCCATTAGGTACTGAACCACAAAATTTTGCCGCTGATCTTGAAGCTGCGTTTTTAAATTCCTACCAAGCACGTTGGCAACTTACGTCCGATTCCATTGGTCATGGTTTTGCTCAAGGAAAAACGCTTTTTTGGTGCCGTGATGTTCTTGATCGTGCTGGTGGTATTAACGCCTTGAGTTGTGAACTTGCTGAAGATGCCGCTGCCACAAAAATCGTTCGTGATCAGGGTCTTAAAGTGCGCTTGACAGCCATGCCATTTGGGCAACCGCTTGGTAAACGACAGTTAAGATCCGTATGGAATCGTCAATTGCGTTGGGCAAAACTTCGGCGTGATTCTTTTCCTGCTTTTTTTTATCTTGAAATTTTATCAGGCTTTGTCTTCCCAGCGATATGCCTGTTTTTTGCCTGTTTATTGTCCTCAACATCTTTCATGCTGCTTTTATGGTTTTTTATCGGCTGGTATATGTGTGAATTTCTTGTAACATTTTTAGTGGGATGGCCGTTTTCTTTACGCCAAGCTTTAGCACAACTAACGCGAGATATGCTTTTACCACTATTATGGCTTTTGGCCTTTTCTCCAAAAGGCTACCAATGGCAGGGACATAAAGTTGATATAAAAAAATGAGGTATTTTTATAAGCTCTAATCTTTGCGGAAAACCAGACGACCTATGAAGCCTGTTAAAATTGCTATGAGAACGGCAAATGTTCCATACCAGAAACTATGAACATGCGCGGCACGAAATATTGTAAAGGCAATATGGGCTTTTTCGATTTCTAATTCTGTAGTTACCATTTGAATAAATTGACCATCGCGAAACAAATATGCGTGTACTTTGTGTTGTCCAACAGGAACATTTGCAGGAAGACGAAAATGTGCTGTAAACAGTGATGATGAACCAAAAGTAACAGCTCCAATATTTTCATTATATAAATTTTGTGAATTTTTGAGCATTATCAATTCATCACGAAAAACACGAAATTTTTCATCATCCGCATCATAAGCTCGCAAAGGTAGATAAGAAAGCCCTAAACCTAAACGGCGATATGTCTCAGGACTTGCCATATCACGCTTTTCCCGCGTTGTTGCCATCGAATAAAAAAGAGGAACATTAACAAATGTCATGGAATCCGCGTTCACCCAAAGGCCAGCTTTGCGTTTTTTTTGTCGTATGACCATAGAGCGGATTGGTCCTTCCATAACAACAATCACATCATAGCGTCCCTGAAGACGTAATTGCGGATCAGCATTTTCTAATACACCAGCAATATAAAGATCACGACCTGCAAAATTTGTATCAATATCGATCGTGCTGGTGGTGACGATAATTTGGATATTTTCACGAGGCAATATCGTTTCAGCCTCTTGTGCATAAACATGAATGATCATGCTCAAAAATCCTAAAACGAACGAAAAAAGATAGAGGCTGATTTTCATCATCATCCACCAATCAACGTTATGGAAAACAAATCACTTGGACGCACAAAAAGCTGATAAGCAAGGCGCGCACAAACAGCCAGTACTAACAAAGCAAGCAGCATGCGCAATTGCTCTGCTCTTAATTTACGCCCAGCGCGTGTTCCATATTGCGCACCAATAACACCGCCAACCATTAATAAAAACGCTAAAACAACATCAACTGATTGATTGGTCATACTTTGTAAAACAGTCGTAAAAGCCGTGACAAACGTAATTTGAAAGAGCGATGTACCAACAACCACATTTGTTGGCACACGCAAAAGATAAATCAAAGCAGGGACCATGATGAAACCACCACCAACCCCCATAATGGAAGAAAGAAGCCCTATAATAAAACCAATGGCTAAGACAGGAATTATACTTACGTAAATCATGGATGCACGAAAACGTAATTTTAGTGGCAAACGGTGAATCCAATTATGTTGACCAGGACGACGAATATTCACTTGCCGTCCGCTACGTGTGCGCATAATAGCACGCCAGCTTTCAACAGCCATAAGACCGCCAACACCGCCAAGAAGGATAACATAAAGAAGTGAAATAATGAGATCAAGCTGCCCCAATTGGCGTAATAAAGCAAATAACTGTATGCCAAAAAATGACCCAATCAAGCCACCAATGACTAATAATATGCCAAGTTTTATATCCAAACTACGACGCTTAAAATGACTGAGCGCACCCGTCACCGATGAGGCGATAACTTGATTGGCGCCAGTTCCAACAGCAATAGCGGGCGGTATATTATAAAATATCAGCAAGGGTGTAATTAAAAAACCACCCCCGACACCAAAAAGACCGGACAAAAACCCGACACCTGCCCCCATGCTGATAATAACCAGCATATTGAGCGACATTTCAGCGATTGGTAAATAGATACTCACCCTCATTCACCCGTCAAATCAAATGGAAGAGTTTAATAACAATAAAATTGAACTATCAGCGATCACCTCATTTTAGCAATCCCATCAATGCATAATGAGACGACAAAATGCATAAAAACTGAAATTCTTTTATTATTTTTATTAAACGTTATTTTAAAGCAACAGTTTTTTTCAAAAGATAGTGTTTTATTTTTAAAAGATTTTTCATATGAAATCTTATTTCTAAAAATAGCTTAGAATAAATCTCAATAACTCGAAAAATTTAAGCTTTACTGACAGATAAACTTATCAAATATTTAATGATAAAAGAGATATACCTTTCATCTTAATGAAATTGAATATAAAGACCGTAACACACAGCAATGATTAACGCGATAGCGCTCATGCGCGTTATAGATTTTGCGACAACTGCGCCTTCTTGTTGCTGATCGTGTGTTTTTTCACTCGCATTATTTTGTGTAATGTGATCCTTAGTATTTTTTTTAAAATTCAAATTGTCGTGAAAACACTGAGCCATAATAGGTTTAGAGCGTTTGACTGCCTCTTTTAACTCTTGAGAAGACTTGTCTAACGTTTGAGAAAAATCGTCTTTTTTAAATTTATTTATAAAAGTGGTATCCAGCTTTTTAAAACAATCTGCTTGTTGTACATTATCGGACATATTGCCAAATGGAGGCTCTACCTTAGAAGAAGGAAAAGCATTGTCTTGCAAAAGCGTTTTTAAAACACTTGGTCGTGCTTGTGAACATTGCCCAATTTTTTTCGATTGAGCGGCAAGTTTTTCCATTCGAAAAGCATCATTCCTTGCAGCTTTGTCTTCATTGTTATTTAACACATGCTCATCATCAAGTTTTTCCTGTATCAGATGAATTTGGCTTTCTAATGCTGCCAATTGCGGTGAATAACGTGAGACGGCTGTCACTTCACGTAATTGTCGTAAAACTTCTTCATTGGATTTTTGTAATTTTAAAGTTTGTTTGTGTTCATGTTCTTCCAAATTTTTACTAAATTTTTCATACAAATTGCGCCCCACTTCTCTCATTTGAGCTTCAATATTGACGTGCGTGGGAACATCTTTTTTAGCAATCTGTTTTAAAATATCTTCAATCTTAACCAGACGCTGTTCGAAGTCTTTTTGCTGTTGTTTTCTGGCACGATATTGTGCAATTAATGCATAGCTGATCGCGTTCAAATGTTCAGTCATTTGTCTTTTTTCGTCCTGATACGAAAAAAAAGCCTGCGTTTTTTCAGTAGGTAAAGACTGTTTTTTCATATGATCGTGAACATGACGCAACCGCGCAGCTATTTCCGACAAAGTCACTTCTTGCGCTTGTCCATGACGATGCCCATGGAGGGAGGAATTGTCCATACGCTTTTTATCGTCCCGTGCCTTAGATTCTTTTAAAAGACGATGCATACTCACTCTACCAACCTTTTATACAAAAGCGCACAATAATATTTTAAATATGCCATCAGCCGCCACTATGAGGCATTTTAACGGATGGAAAAACAACCCAAGACCAAATCGTCTTTATACGGATAACTTTAACCAATATTTTTATTTAAGCTGATTTTAGTAAATATTAATTTAACAACGTTGTCACTGTTGATAAAACAAGGGCATAAATAATCGCGCAATCAATCTTTAAATGACGCAAGAATTTGCAAGGATTACCAATTGACCTTATATGCATCTCCTCTTAATCTGTTATTGATGAAAATGAAATGATTGTAAAAGGCATCCGATGAAAGTATTGGTAGGCATCAAGCGTGTTGTAGATTACAATATCAAAATACGCGTCAAACAAGACCAAAGCGGCGTTGAATTGGACAATGTAAAAATGTCCATGAACCCCTTTGACGAAATCGCTCTTGAAGAAGCTGTACGACAAAAAGAAGCAGGCAAGATAGAAGAAATCATTGCTGTTTCCATTGGTCCTCAAGCCGCACAAGAAACATTAAGGACAGCCTTAGCAATGGGGGCTGACAGAGCAATTCTTATAAAAAGCGATGAGGTGAATGAACCTTTATGCATCGCCAAAGCCCTTAAAAAAATTGTTGAGAAAGAACACGTCAATATGGTTTTCTTAGGCAAGCAAGCCATTGATGATGACTGCAATCAAACCGCCCAAATGTTAGCAGCATTACTGAATTGGAGTCAGGGAACATTTGCCTCTCATCTAAAGTTGGAGTCACAAAGTGCCGAAATTACTCGTGAAATAGATGGCGGCCTGCAAACATTATCTGTGAAACTTCCTGCTGTCATGAGCGTTGATCTTCGATTGAATGAACCACGATATGCTTCACTGCCAAACATTATGAAAGCAAAACGAAAACCAATTGAAGAGATGGAGCTTGCCCAATTGGGTATTGATACGTCACGCCGTCTCGAAGTTCTTAAAGTTGAAAAACCAAGTCCCCGTAAAGCAGGACAAAAGGTTCAAACAGTTGATGAGCTTGTAGACCATCTTAAAGCAGCGCATCTTCTTTAACACTTCTGAATAGGTAAAGCAGGGAAATATATACTATGGCGATCTTGTTATTGGCCGAACATGACAATCATTCATTATCGGAACAAACGGCAAAAGCACTGAGTGCTGCTCATGAAATTGATGATGATATAGATATTCTTGTTTGCGGATATAAAGCACAAGGGGTTGCTACTAGTGCGGCGCGTTTGCGTGGCGTACGTACCGTATTTTTGGCCGAAGCTGACTATCTTGAGCATCAGTTGGCCGAAGCCGTCAGTGCAACAATTCTGACTTTCGGTAAGGCCTATGATACGTTTATGGCTGCCGCAACGGCCAACGGCAAAAACATATTGCCAAGAGTTGCTGCTCAACTTGATGTAATGCAAATTTCAGATATTATTGGTATACAGTCAAAAGATACATTTATGCGACCAATTTATGCTGGCAATGCTATTGAGACCGTTCGATCAAAGGATACAAAAAAAGTTATTACTGTACGCAGTTCTGCTTTTCTTGCCATGGGCGAAGGTGGTAGCGCAAAAATTGAAACAATAGAACCTGCTTCTGATCCACAATTAACGACGTTTTTAAATGAAACACGCGAAATCAATGAACGCCCTGAATTAACTTCAGCACGTATCATTGTTTCTGGAGGGCGTGCTTTTGCTTCACAAGAACAATTTATGTCGCTCTTGGTTCCTCTCGCAAAACAGCTTAATGCTGCAATCGGTGCAAGCCGTGCGGCCGTAGATGCAGGCTATGCACCTAATGATTGGCAAGTCGGACAAACAGGTAAAATTGTTGCCCCCGAACTCTATTTTGCACTTGGGATTTCTGGTGCCATACAACATCTTGCGGGTATGAGTGATTCAAAAATAATTATTGCCATTAATAAAGATCGTGAGGCGCCCATCATGCAAATAGCCGACTATGCATTAGAAGGCGATATTTTTGAACTTATTCCGCTTTTACAGAAGGCACTGTCGCAATGAGCAATCAAATGCCTCAACCACGTGAAAGCATGGATTTTGATGTGCTCATTGTTGGAGGTGGGCCTGCTGGTCTTTCAGCATCAATTAGATTAAAACAACTTAATCCTGATTTATCTGTTGTCGTGCTTGAAAAAGGCGCCGAAATTGGTGCGCATATTTTATCTGGTGCGGTTATCGATCCTATTGGCATGGATACACTGATGCCCGACTGGCGAAATCATCAAGACCATCCGTTTAAAACTGCAGTGCGTGAAGAATGGTTTTTGAAGCTTAGCGAAAAAAAAGCCAGGCGTTTGTCTCATGTGTTAATGCCCAAAATGCTTTCAAACCATGGATGTTATATTGTTTCTCTTGGCAATGTTTGTCGTTTTCTAGCTCATCATGCAGAAAATCTAGGTGTTGAAATTTACCCTGGATTTGCTGCGGTTGAACCTTTGTTTGACAAAAATGACACATTGGTCGGTGTTGCAACAGGTGATATGGGAATCCAAAAAGACGGCAGCCATGGCCCTAACTATATGCGCGGAATAGAATTACGCGGAAAATATCTTCTTATCGGTGAAGGTGCTCGTGGCTCTCTTGCTAAAAAAATTATACAAAAATATCATCTTAATGCCGACTGTGAACCACAAAAATATGGCATTGGCATTAAAGAACTTTGGCAAATTGATGCAAAAAACCATCGCCCGGGTTTTATTCAACATACATCAGGTTGGCCGCTTGACAATGAAACAGGGGGAGGATCCTTTCTTTATCATTTAGAAGACAATCAAGTCGCCACTGGCTTTGTTATGCATCTTGATTATAAAAACCCTTACCTCTCAGCCTTTGAAGAATTTCAACGTTTTAAAACGCATCCTGCCATTTGTAAAACCTTTGAAGGCGGACGACGTATTTCTTATGGAGCACGCGCAATTACTGAAGGAGGATATCAATCCGTTCCTAAGCTTAGTTTTCCAGGTGGGGCATTGATTGGTTGTTCGGCAGGATTTGTCAATGTGCCACGCATTAAAGGGGCCCATAACGCAATTTTATCAGGATATTATGCAGCAAACCATTTGGCTCAAGCATTGAGTGAAGGACGACAAAATGATGAAGTCCGCGAAATAGAAACTCAATGGCGTAAAAGTTTAATTGGCAAAGACCTTTATAAAGTGCGCAATGCAAAACCGCTATGGTCAAAATATGGCACCCGGCTTGGTTTGCCGCTGGCTGGTTTTGATCTTTGGTGTCAGTCACTGTTAAGATTTTCTTTTTTTGGAACAGTCAAACATCGTTATGCAGATTATGAATGTTTGCAACCGGCTGCAAAATTTAAGCCAATGGAGTATCCAAAACCTGACAATCACATTACCTTTGATATTCTGAGCTCTGTTTATCTTTCCAATACACATCATAACGAAAATGAACCATGCCATTTAAAAATTGGTTCTTTTGACATGCAAAAACAATCAGAACTCACCACTTATGCGGGTCCATCAACGCGCTATTGCCCTGCTGGCGTTTATGAATGGGTAAAAAATGGCGACACAGAAAGCTATATCATCAACGCTCAAAATTGCGTCCATTGCAAAACATGCGACATTAAAGATCCAAATCAAAATATTGAGTGGACATGTCCACAAGGCGGTGAAGGACCAGTTTACCCGAATATGTAAAACATTATGTTGTCAATCATCTTGACAACTTTATATTCAATCATAATGTTTTCATTCTTTTCGAACACTTTTCCTACAAACATCGATTATATCATAGCATTTAAAGTGTGACGAACATATATATGCAAGTGTCTATGAACAAATAAGAGCTTTAAAAATAATCTAAAGCCTGATGGCTGCACGAAAGAAATAAAACTAAATATACGACACGCCTTCAGTCTAACTTCAGTGCAACACATGTTAATCAGGTGATGGTTCTTTTATTAAATATTTATAAAAAATAAATATTAAAAACACGCCAAATATGATTTGAAATAAAGGCAAGGTATTGGCAGAACTATAGGCAAGGACAAGTCCACCAAAACCACCTGCAACGGCAATTGCAAGATTAAAAAATGTTACAAATCCTGACTGAGCAATGTCAATATCGCGTTTGGCTCTATCTGCAAGATATTTGTTTAAAATTGTTGGTATTCCACCAAAGGAAATTCCCCAAATGATTGTTGCAAAATAAACGACATATTCATAACTTGAAAATAGATAAAAAACGACATTTGAGATGAAAAACAAGCTCACAAAAATATAGCTTAAAGCTTTCAAATGCTTGTCAATATAAGCACTTAATATAACAATACCGATAATTGAGAAAATGCCAAAAAGCGCCAAAACAAAATCAATTCTGTTTATGATCCCTGAAATATTTAAATAATCCGATATATAAATATAAAGAATATTGTGTGATACAACGATGAGCCAAGTGGCAAACAATACAATAAGTATTTTAAATTTTAAAATGACTTTTAAAATTGGTATTTGTTCTGTTTTAGTTTGTCCTGGTATATTCGGCAATGCAATTATTGCCCATAAAATAACAATAAAAGCAACGATAGAAATTAAGAAAAACAAATGTTGCCATGGCCAAAAGCGAACAAAATATGAAGCAAGCGGAACACCGATCGCAAGTGCAATCGGTTGGCCAATGGCCACAATCGCAATAACACGTCCATGTTTTTCTGGTGGTGTTATTCTGATCGCATAACCATTCAAAATACCCCATGCAGTACCAGCTGAGACTCCTGAAAGAAATCGTTCAATCAAAACCAAATTGAAATTGGATGTAAATGCAACAGCAATATTTGTTATAAAAAATCCTAGTAAAGCTGCCAATAAAAGTACTTTACGATTAAGGTGACGTGTTGAGGCAATAATAGGAATTACAGAAATACAAGCACCGACGGCGTAAAATGTTACAATTTGTCCTGTAATTTCCGATGGAATATTAAATGTAGAACTTATTTCAGGCAACATGCCAACTGGCATTGTTTCTGTCATAATTGCAATAAATGCAGTAAGCGATAATGGAATGATTTTAAATAATGATATCTGGTTATTTTGCATCTTTTTCTTCTAAATGATTAGAATCAGCTTTTAAGCAATATAAAGCCAAATGATTAAATTTTTAAAAAAACTTTTAAAATAATTGTTGATTAAAAAATCGGTTTTTAGATTCAATTTAATAAACGTAACATTGGTTGCTTTTAGCGTGATCACGGCGAACTGTTATTATATGAAAACTTTCTCTGTCATTCATGAACAGAAGAAACTTTCATGAAAATCTAAACGGATATAGAACCACTTATCTCTTCAACAAACAATATTGGCACTCACACCTTGCGCTTTGTTACATGAAAAAATGCTTATTCATTGCAATAGCGAAAATTGACCCCCGATTGGTAGAAAAATAGCTTATTTATTGGTCTATTTATTTTCAAATTTATGCGATACAACTCTTCATTAAGTTTTGCATATATCCTCGTCATCTTCGCAATCAAATTCTTTTAACATCAGCTCATACATATATTCAAGACGTTCTTCAAGGTTAATAATCTCTTCAGACTCTTCATAAAAAGTTTTTTGATTTTCTTTGAATATTATTTTTTTCTTATCGGATCGAAGTGCCATAAGTAAATCATCCTCTTCGGCATATTCAAACGGAAGACAACGTATATGTTTAGAAATCTGCTGTGCTTTTTGCAGCATAAAACTATCCTTGAGAAGATAAAACATAATCTCAGCTTGTAAAATGTCCTCATCCTCAAAATTGAACTCTTTCCATAGAAATATCTTCGATGCCTTTGATAGATAGTCAATTTCAGTTATAAAAATACCTAGTTCTTCAGCTTGTTTCTGTACGATTTCATAGATAGGATTTACAATATTTGAGACGACTTCGCCGATAAATTTACAATGCTCAATAGAATTATATGCTGTCGCATCCACGTCAGGATATAATTCATCTTTAAAATGTTTTTGAATAAATTTCGTAAGCTTAATGGGTTCAGAATTGGTATTGAATACTGGTTCAAAATTAAAGCGGTTATAGCGATCGGATTTATAAAATTCAGTAAGAATGGAGATAAATTCTTTTTCACGATTCAAAAATTTGATATTACACGTATTTTCCAAACACTTAACAAGTTTTTCGTGTGAATGCGTCTTCAAACCTTTTTCAAACTTTTTTGTATCACCAAAAGGATCATGCTCAGACAAAATAATAGCCACTTTTAAAAGTCGCTCATAACCAACAGCCAGTGGATAAAAGAACTCGAAAACGTCCACCTCGCTAGAGAAATTTTCCATCACATGAAAGGCTTACAGCCCATTAAATAAAAACGCTCCAGATATATCAAGTTCAATTCCTAGATCAAAATTTTTCCAGTATTTGTCAGACTTCATATCTACTTCCTTTTATATTTACGTTAGAATTTATCAAATATATTAGCTAAATTGTGCAATGAATGTCGAAACTGTTTTAAGCATTAATCAACGATCTTATTGTACTAAACCACAATCAAGATCGACATATTCTTTATCTATTTATGCCTCATTATAGATATTTTAGATATAAGATTATCGACTTTACAAAAATATAAGAATTAATGTTGATCGCTAATGAAGCGATTTTCATTATTATTTTTTGTATCAAGAGGATCTAATACTTATAGTCGAATTCCGAAATAATATATTTTGATTAAGAAAATATTTGAGGAGATAAATCTATAAATTTAATTGAAGTATTTTTAAAATTTTAGAACAAATGGCGGAGAGAGAGGGATTCGAACCCTCGATACGGTTTCCCGCATACACGCGTTCCAGGCGTGCGCCTTCAACCACTCGGCCACCTCTCCAACGTCGCTGCAATATAGCCAGATCAGCTTGCAGTTCAAGACAAAATTTAAGATGTAATAAAAAAATATTGAATGATGTTTCTTTCACGCTCTTATCGTTGTAAATTTTTTCATTCTTTAATGATAATATGACTCTTAATTATTGGATTTATGTATTTAAGAGAAATTTTACTGACTTAAAAATTCTTTAACTTCAAAATTTCAAAGATCAAGATTAAGTTTTCTATGACATCTTACCTTATATGTTTTTTGTGCTTGTAATAAGAACGGTTGAATTTTGTTCCCTCCAATCATAACGGGAACGATTTACTATTTATAAACGTTTAACGAGAGATAATGAAATCAATATGGCATCTGTAAAAACGCAGAGAGGAGGTCTTATGATTCAATATTTCAATAATTTAATAATAATGGATAAAATAAGATTTAAAGTTTTTATTCTATTACCATTTTTAACTCTCACACTATATTTGCTTCCTGTCCATGCCAATGATTGGATCTTAAAAAAAGGACTTGAAAACCAGTTTCTATCTTCGACAATGATGAAAATAGGGCATAATTCATTTACAAAAGAGCAAATAGAAAAACGTCTTCGTGATCATGGATTTAATCATATTAAGCATCTCTTATTGGATCCAGATGGTATTTGGCGTGCGCTTATTTCTCATAACGGTCATAATTATAAGGTCTCGATAGATTATTCTGGTGATATTTTTGTTGAACAGTAGAAAGATCATAATGCTTGATATGAAGAAAAAAAATAGTCACCTATATGATCACAATACTTTATTCAGTAAACTAAGTGAAACGACACAGCCCGTTATAATTTGTGCAGCAATTGGCGCATTATCAGGATTTTTAATTGCGTTTTTAGCAGCCAATGGCTATGCGGCAATTCCTGGCTTTGGTCCCATTATTGCTTATGGAAATATTTTAGCGATTTTAATAGGTACTATCATGGGTATAATTATTGGCACCATATTTGGTTTTTTAGTTTCTCTTATTTTAATCATGTTGCCACGCGAAAAGTAAGCCTTTGTTTAAAATGCTAACACCATCGAGGTAGACATAAAACATTTCGCGCTATTTTAAGTATTTTGCTTTTTATTGCCGTTTTAGTGTAAAGAACATCTTATTTTTATGATAATATATTCTTCACGCTTTCTCGTTCACTTAACTTGTTAAAATATTTAACAAGCATAGGCTTGTCACTATAATCAATTTTGACTATTGGGCACCAAGTCAAAACTGTGAAAAGATAAGCATCAGCAATGGTAAAGTTTTCACTTGCTATAAAGTCTGATTGTTCTAATTGTTTTTCAACAAAATCAAAACGTTTTAGAAGTTTTTCAATGCCTTTTTTTCTCTGTTCATCAGAAGGATTTTGAAAAGCAAAAGAAAAATTGACTTGCAGTTCCGTTGCGACGAAATTGAGCCATTCTAGGACTTTTGCTCTTTCAAATGTTGCGGGTTTTTCAGCAAGATTTTTTTCAGGCTTTAAATCAGCCAGATACTGTAAAATCGCAGGTATTTCTGTAAGAATACGCCCGTCAGAAAGTTCTAATGCAGGGACACAACCTTTAGGATTGATATCAAAAAAATTGGCACCATCTTGTGTCGTTTTTGTCGATAAATCAATTTTTACAAGAAAAACAGGAATATTTGCTTCATTTGCAGTAATTTGGGCGGCAAGAGAACATGCGCCAGGTGCGTAATAGAGTTTCATAATAAACCTTAATATCTCGTTATTACTATTATTTATTGTTAAATAAATTAAGGATATGAGTCAACTGTTCATCTTTCATTAACTATTCATCATTCTAGGTACAAGATTTATAAAATCAATATCAATACAGATAGAATGCATGATGTATGAGGCGATTGAATTGCAATATTTATGAAAATTCTTCATAATAGAAATAGGTTTATTTTTGAATTATGTCTTAAAAAAAAGATAAGTGAAAACCAAATGATGAAATAAAGGGCACAAAGCTTGTCAATATTATCTCAACCGCTTAACGTTGGATCTCATCAATTTCGTAATCGCGTTTTTTTAGCACCAATGTCAGGTGTGAGCGATTTGCCATTTCGATTAAGAAGTTGGAAAGCTGGTGCTGGAATGGTGATTTCAGAAATGGTTGCCAGTGGTGAATTATGTGCTCATTCGTCTGAAAGTCTAAAACGCATCAAAGGTGATGGTTTATCCTCACATGTCATACAACTTGCTGGGCGTGAAGCGAAATGGATGGCATTAGCTGCTGAAATTGCACAAGAAGCGCATGTTGATATGATTGATATTAATATGGGGTGTCCAGCAAAAAAAGTTACGGGGGGATATTCTGGTGCTGCCCTCATGCGTGATATAAAATTATCGATGTCGTTGATTGAATCCGTCTTAAAAGTAGCTAAAGTCCCTGTATCTTTAAAAATGCGTCTTGGATGGGATGAACAAAGCATCAATGCTCCTGAAATTGCAAAATTGGCAGAAAACGCTGGCATAGCGATGATTACAGTACATGGGCGAACCAGAATGCAATTTTATCACGGGCAAGCAAATTGGGATGCCATTGCACGTGTTAGAGATCGTATATCAATTCCACTGATTGCAAATGGCGATATAAAAACGCGCCAAGATGCTGAAATATGTATGCAAAAATCCGGTGCTGACGCTGTGATGGTCGGGCGTGCTGCATACGGTGCTCCATGGATTGTGGGAGCGATTGTAGGGTATGATTTTAATGAAAACTTGGCGCACTATATTTGTGATCACTATCACGAAATGATTGATTATTATGGTGAAAATATTGGTGTGCGTCATGCGAGAAAACATATCCAATGGTATTTAGAAAAACATGCAAAAGGGTTTTATAATGCATCTGAACGTCAGGATATTTTGACGTCAAAAAACCCTGAGCACGTTTTGTTGCTTTTAAAAGAAATTTTTAATCGCTTTGAAGATATAAAGAAAAAAGTAGCCTAATGTTGAATGAATTAGCAAAAGGCTCATCGCAAAATCTTTCGACATTTATTCTCGATTGCATCCCATTTTCAATCATTATAATCAATGAGAATAATAAATTAATATATGCTAATTTGGGTGCAGAAGATTTTTTTAAAACAAGTACCAAGATCCTGAGACGTGAAAATCTCTCTTGGATTTTCTCTCCTCAAAGTTCTCTTTTTTCACTATTGCAAACAATGCGAAGTCAATCTTTACCCATTAATGAATATAACATTGATTTATTTTTACCACGTCTTGGATATAATAAACGTGTGGATGTTTTTCTTCTGCCTCTTCCTGAAAAAATAGGATCTGCCATTATTTTATTTCATGAAAAATCCATGTCAGAAAGAATGGATCGTCAATTTAACCAACGTGGATCTGCACGATCAATCACGGGTCTTGCATCAATGCTTGCTCACGAAATCAAAAATCCCCTTTCAGGAATTCGTGGTGCGGCACAATTGATTGAAAATAGTCTTAATGATGAGGATAGGCAATTAACACAATTAATTCAAAATGAGACGGATAGAATTGTTGGATTGGTTGATCGGATGGAAATTTTTTCTGATGAACGTCCTATTGAACACTCTCCTATTAATATGCATACGGTCCTTAATCATGTAAAAATGCTGGCGCAAAATGGCTTTGCTAAAAATATACGGTTTATAGAAAAATATGATCCCTCGTTACCACCTGTATCGGGTCATCGTGATCAGCTCATTCAGATTTTTTTGAATCTCGTTAAAAATGCATCAGAAGCTTTAAAAAATCATGCTGATGCAACAATTATACTTAAATCTTCATATAAATCTGGAATATGGATCGCATCACATAATCGTCGCGAAAAAGTAGCGCTTCCATTGGAATTTTGTGTTGAGGATAACGGTTCGGGTATTTTGGCTGATATTCAACCAAATTTATTTGATCCTTTTATAACCAGTAAAGTGAATGGCTCAGGTCTAGGTTTGCCTATGGTTGCTAAACTTGTTCATAACCATGGTGGGATCGTTGAGTGTGAAACCCAAAAAGGCAAAACCGTGTTTCGTGTTCTCTTGCCTATGTGGCAAAAAAAGAGACGACAAAATCCAACAAGTGGAGAATGATAGTGAGCAAGGGGATAATAATTGTTGCTGATGATGATGCCGCTATCCGAATGGTTCTGCAACAAGCTTTACTGCGCGCAGATTATGAGGTTCGACTTGCGGCGGATTCTAAAAAATTATGGAATTTGCTGTCTGAAAATGAAGGTGATCTTGTCATAAGCGATGTGATTATGCCTGATAAAACGATTTTTGATCTTTTGCCGAACATAAAACAAGTGCGTCCTGAAATGCCTGTCATTATTATGAGTGCACAAAATACATTTATGACGGCAATAAAGTCTTCTCAGGCAGGCGCTTATGACTATCTCGCAAAGCCTTTCGATCTTGACGAAATGATTCAAATTGTCGAACGTGCAATGGCACAAGTACGCTCAAAAAAGAAAAACCATGTCACACAAGATAGATCTGATGGACTTCCTTTCGTTGGGCGTTCACAAGCGATGCAAGATATTTATCGTCAGCTTGCGCGGATGATGCAAACTGAGCTCACAATCTTGATCACAGGTGAATCAGGAACAGGCAAAGAACTTGTGGCGCGTTCTTTGCATGAATATGGGCGCCGTCATCATGGTCCTTTTGTTGCAATCAATATGGCAGCTATTCCACGTGATTTGATTGAGTCTGAATTGTTTGGTCATGAAAAAGGTGCATTTACGGGTGCAAATGCACGCGCATCTGGCCGTTTTGAACAGGCAAATGGGGGGACACTTTTTCTTGACGAAATTGGCGATATGCCGATGGAGGCGCAAACACGTCTTTTGCGGGTTTTGCAACAAGGTGAATATATGCGTGTAGGTGGACGAACACCGATCAAAACAGACGTCCGAATTGTTGCTGCGACCAATAAAAACCTTTCACAATTAATCCATAGTGGTCAGTTTCGAGAAGATTTGTTTTATCGGCTAAATGTTGTTCCTATTCGTATTCCTGCTTTAAGAGAACGTATTCATGATATTGATGATTTGGTTCATCATTTTTTTCATAATGCTGTCCATGAAGGTTTAGGTGAAAAATTTATAAATTCTGAAGGAATGGAATTACTTTATACGCACTCTTGGCCTGGAAATGTTCGCGAGTTGGAAAACTTTGTGCGCCGTCTTGCGGCTCTTTATCCGCAAAGAGAAATAGGCCCTGATGTGATTGCTGCAGAGCTTACCAACATTAAAGACAATAAAAATGTTTTCACTATCGCTACGTTTGATGAAAAAAAAACTCTTTCGCAAGCTGTAGAAGATAGAATTGTAGAGTATTTTCAGTCTTTTCAAGGGGACATACTGCCATCAGGTCTTTATCAAAGTATTTTAGAAGAGGTTGAATATCCGCTCATTCGTGCCTGTCTTAAAGCGACAAATGGTAATCAAATCAAAGCTGCTGAGATTTTAGGTTTAAATCGCAATACATTGCGCAAAAAAGTGCGCGATTTGGGTTTAACAATGACAAAAAATATTCGATAAGTTTGGGAATTTAAAAAAAAACGTGTTCAGGTGATTGACCTTTGGTGAGAACCTTGTAAAGAACACATATCTTTTTTGGAGGGGTGGCCGAGCGGTTTAAGGCACCGGTCTTGAAAACCGGCGTGCAGGAGACTGTACCGTGGGTTCGAATCCCACCCCCTCCGCCATTAAGACACGTTAATCTTACTGTGTTCCTTTTTATTTCAGACATTACACCAAGATATCAAAGAGTTAGATTTTGTCTTTTTCTTAAGAGATTTATTTCCTGCTTTTATTTGAGTTTTTCCTGCGCTCTGTCTCTGTTTGCATTTTTTGTCGGTGCGGATTGATAGATTTTTTGTGGTTTTCCAAGAATACAGGGAATTAACAGGGAATTTATTTTTTTCTATTGTTCAAATGACGCCAAATTTGAGCAATGGCTTTAATGTTTCTGGCACAGATTTTGAGATTTAATTTTCTGATGCGAGACGTTGTTTTTTTAAGATGAGATAATTCAGACGATATGTTTGAGCTTAAGCATCAAGGATAGTAGTGTTTATTACCTGATTTGCTTTTGTCTTATTGCATGAAGAGCTGTTCTTGTTTTGCCCAATCAAGTGGTATCTTGCAACGGACAAGTTTTTCTAATGTAAGATCAATGGGTTGATTACCATTGAGAATAGCTTTTTGAAGCTTTGGGGATAAAAAAGCTAAGGGAATGCGTGAGCGGATATAACTCTCATTGATGTTTTCTTGGGTGGCGATTGAAGCAAAGGTCTGACCTTGTTTCATAGTGTTCAGCCATTGATGTGCTTTGACAAGACTCTTAATGAGAGCCTGATCTTGCTCTGGCAACTTTTGACCAATGATGAGCTTTTGTTCAACTCCACGTTTACGAAGTGTCATGGGAAGAATAAAAGTCATATCTGTTTGTTGTTCACTCTGTGGCAGTGATAGCTTTTGGAATAATAAGGCCGTATCAATATGTAATGTGATCTGATCGGTTTTAAGATTAATGCGTTTAATCACCTGTGCACGCTTATGAGGGGAATCTTTTAAATAGAGATCAAGCTGTTTCTTTTGTGCTTTGATCTCTTGAATTGATGTTTGTTGTTTGGCGAATGTGCTTTGCTCAACATAGTCACTTACCTTCTCATTAAAGGCTTTCATAAGTGTTTCTTCAAAGGATTGAGCAGGAAGTCGCCAAGCGGATGGATCTTTGCCATTTAACAAACGGCTGGAGATATAATAACGAATGATCTTCTTATTTTTAATTGTATGGGTTGGCGTTAAATGCTCACCCGTTTCATCAAAGAGCTTTGATTTAAACAAAGCTATTTCTTCAGTATTGTTTTGACTTCCTCTTTTCTTAGCGCTTTTCATTTGAAGCTTATCTTGAACACGTTGCCATAAATCACAATTAATAATGGCCTCATGGCGACCATCATAGAGCAATTCTTTATGTTTGACCTTGCCAATATAAATAGGATTGATAAGGATTTTATGAATGGCACCTCGAGATAAGTAAGATTGAGAGAGATAAGGTTGAGAACTATCAGTATCAGCCCCCTCACTTTGAGCAGTTGCTTTATCATTTAGCCCTGCATTTTTATTCTTACGCGTTATCCCCTCTTTTTGTGCCATCTCTTCGACTTTTGTCAAACACTGGAATTTATCATAAAGACAAAATAGCCTTCTGACCTTTTCTGCTTGAACATCATCCATAATCAATCCTCTAATTGTTGGATCAGGATGCGGTTGATATCCCATAGGCGTTGTTCCGCCCATCCATAGGCCTTTGGCTTTAGATGCTGCTATTTTATCGCGAATACGCTCTGCTGTGACTTCTCGCTCAAACTGGGCAAAGTATAAAAGCATATTAAGGGTTAGTCGTCCCATAGATGTTGCAGTATTAAAACTTTGCGTAACAGAAACAAAACTGGCACTCGCTTTATCTAATCGTTCAATGATTTTAGAAAAGTCCATCAAAGAGCGTGTTAAACGATCAATCTTATAAACAACAATCATATCAATAAGACCTTGATCTATATCTTTGAGCAAAGCGTTTAGCCCTGCCCGTTCCATTGTTCCACCTGAGACACCGCCATCATCATAGCGTTTTTTGACAAGAACCCAACCCTCATGCTTTTGGCTTGCTATATAGGATTCACACGCTTCATATTGTGCATCAAGCGAATTGAACTCTTGTTCCAAACCTTCATCCGATGATTTGCGTGTATAGATAGCACAGCGTATTTTAGTTGATTGTTGAGTATTCTTACTCATGCTGGCTCCCCATCGCGTTCATGAAGCTGATAACCTATTCCACTCGTACCATGATGAGCATCTTTGCTATTCAAACCGAAGAATCTTGGTCCAGACCAATGCGTGCCAGTAATGGCTTTAGCAATGGAGGATAAAGACCTATAAAGTTTGCCATTCCATAGATAACCATTCTCTGTCACCTCAACATGATGGGTTATCCCATTCCATTCGCGTAATAACCGAGAACCTTGTCGAAGCTTATGTCCTTTAGTTTTTATTATTTTGCCGGCATTCAAAGCTGTTTCATAACGCTTTAATTCTTTTTGGAAGGTTTTATTCAATCCGCCATATTGTTTAGATTGTATCTCAAACGCAAGTATCCCACACATGACATTGCGCCCCATGGTCCGTGATGGCGGTGTTGTTATAACATTTCGCCAGAGATCTAAAAGATCTGAACGCTTCAAGGTTTCAAGTGAACCAGTATCAATCATCTCATCCCCTCTTTATTTCTTTTGCCATGATGCCGTTCTTATAAACTTTCAAACAGTCCTGCCCAGTTGCTTCATCAACTCGAATGATTGATACCTATCAACACGTTTGCTCTTACTTTCCCTTAAGTCCAGTTAAATAATGCTTATGAGTTCAACTCTGCGTTTTAAAAGAAACATCCCAATGTTTTATGACATATTTTAAATAAATGTTCACTGTATGTTCTATTTATGATATAGACTTCAATAACCAACAACTCACCCAAACCCACCCACCAATTTTGAAGTGAACGAACACAATGACCAACATAGAACCTAACCAAAACACAATTAAAGATAATGTTCATCAGTCTACCCCGGATGCAAACAAAGATAAGGCAGACAGTGACCTTAAACGCCATATTCACCTTTTAAAGATCACCGATCTCAAACCATGGGATAGAAATGCGCGCAAACATTCCAAACATCAGATCAAACAAATTGCCAAAAGCATAGAAACATTCGGCTTTACTAATCCTGTGCTTATTGACCAGAACAACACGATCCTTGCAGGTCATGGTCGCGTAGAAGCGGCAAAGCTTTTAAAACTTCCTCATGTTCCTTGTCTTTACCTCGAAACTCTGTCTGACGCACAAAAGCGCGCTTATGTTTTGGCTGATAATCAATTGGCTTTGAATGCCAGTTGGGATGAAGATTTACTCTCTCAAGAATTAAAAGCCTTGTCACAAATTGATCTTGGCTTTGAGCTTAATACAACAGGATTTACAATCGCCGAGATTGATCAGCTTATTGACGGCGTTCAACTGGAAGAAACAGGTGATCCAAGAGAGGATGCACTTCCTCAAGATGTAAGTGAACGCGTCCAATTTGGTGACATTTGGGCTTTAGGCAATCATCGCCTTATCTGTGGTGATAGTTTGGATAAACAAACACTTGCCTCTCTCATGAACAATGAGAAAGCCACGCTTGTTTTTACTGATCCCCCCTATAATGTTAAAATTGATGGTCATGTAGGTGGCAATGGTAAAACCAAGCATAAGGAATTTGCTTTTGCTTCAGGAGAAATGAACGAACAAGAGTTTACCACCTTTTTGTGCAATGCCTTTATTCATCTGACAGAGCATTCAAAAGATGGTTCCATTCATTTTATCTGTATGGATTGGCGTCATATGCGTGAAGTCATGGATGCAGCAAGTGGCCTTTATAGTGAACTTAAAAACTTAATCGTCTGGGCAAAAGATAATGGTGGTATGGGAACCTTCTATCGTTCACGCCATGAACTGATCTTTGCTTACAAATATGGAACAACTGATCACATTAATAGTTTTGAACTTGGCCAACATGGACGTTATCGTACCAATGTTTGGCAATATCGCAGTGCCAATCAAAAAGAACTTAACCATCATCCTACAGTCAAACCTGTTGAGATGATTGCTGATGCGATTAAGGATGTATCACAACGCAATGATATTGTTCTTGATCTCTTTGGTGGCTCTGGGTCAACCTTAATTGCGGCTGAGAAGACAGGACGGCGTGCTTACTTGAGTGAATATGATCCCCATTATTGTGACATTATCCTTCAACGCTATGAAGACTATGCAAAAGATCAGGCTGTCTTGTTAGAGCGTCCAAGTTTAATTGAGCATCAAGGATAACAAAACATGACAAAAGCACCAAAAGTCTTCAAACCCAATATGCATACTCTTGAACCTTATCCTGTTGGTTATGGCAAGCCACCAAAAGACAACCAATTTAAACAAGGGCAATCTGGTAATCCATCTGGTCGTCCCAAAGGTTCAACCAATAAGCTATCAAGCCAACATTTAAAGCTTCATGATATTCTTCTTCATGAAGCTTATCGCACTGTCACTATACAAGACAAAGATGGCCCAATTCAATTAAGTGTTGCACAAGCCGCTATGCGCTCTCTTGCCCTTAAAGCAGCACAAGGGCATGTGGGTGCTCAAAAGCTCTTTATGGAAAGCCTTCACATAATTGAAACCGAGCAAGCCAATCAGACGTCTGAGATATTACAATCCTTCTTTCTCTACAAACAAAAAGCACGAGCCATTCTTCAACAAAGAAAAGCGCAAGGTCTTCCCCTTCATGAAGATGATTTTATTCCCCATCCTGATCATATCGATATTGATATTCGCTGCATGGAGATTTCTATCAAAGGCCCTGTTGATGAAAAAGATAAACGCCTATGGGACAAGCTTTGGCAAACAAAGAAAGAATATGAAGATACAGTCAATGCTTTAAGATCTCATAAATCAACACAAAGGAACAAAAACCTATCAAACCTTGTTCAAAAAGCACTCTACTTTTTAGAGCTTTATGAACAAACTATCATGATAAGATGGGGGTTACCCGTTGAAGACGTTGTAAAAGAACATAACCGCTGGCAGTCCATGGAACAACGCGTGAAAGGTATACAAAATGGAATACTCAACTTCGATGGGAGTGTTATCTTATAAGTAAGAATTAACCTAACGAGATAAAATGCTTCAGTCTTTATTTTTCACTTGTTAAGAAACATTCTTAGCTTTATATTTTAAGTTATTATTGGGAGGGGATTTTATCATGCGTTAGGTTCTTTTGATTTCAAGTGTTTTACTTTTGTCTAACTGCGCATCAACCAATGTGCCACTTTCTCAACCCATACAAAACCAATATGTTGGGCACTCTATTAAGGATGTAGAATTAAAGCTTGGTATCCCAGATTCAATATCTAACACCCAAGATGGAACAGTCTATAGTTGGAATAGAAGTGATACACGCTGGGTTACACTTGCTTCATCACAAAAAATTGCTGGAACTCGCATGGTCAATGGTCATAATGTTGCAAGCATTGTGAATGGTCCGCCCATTCAAACAATGCAAACAGTTTCATGCAGTGTGAGCGTGACAACAGATAAACAAGGTAAAGTTATTGCACTCACTCAAACTTCTTCAGGGATGAGCTGTTCTGATATAATTTACAAATTATCTCAATAAATGAAGTTTCAAAGCTATTATATTAGCTTTTCTCTTTTGAAGTTGAATAGATTCTATTTACACGCGCAATAAGTGTGTTCAAATTGTGACATTTTTCAAAAATATTTTTATACCATAAATTAACTATTGTATTTTTTTGATACAAAACTATAGAGTATTTATAGTTAATAATTTATTACATTAGGTAGGAAAGCATGAGACCTTTGTGTCTTTTGAAGAAGATGTATCTTCTTTTTTCAGTCGTCTTTTGTTTTCTCACTTCTTTTGGTTTAGCGCAACCACTTGCAAATGAGCCTTCATCACCCGTTCATGCAAAACAGTTTGATGATTGGTTTTATCGTTGTAATGATGTTTCCCAAGTCAATGACAAACCTATACAGCAATGTGAAGTTGTTCAACTTCAACAAGTTAAGCAAGGAGATGAAACAGTAACAGTTTTATCAATCGCTATTGCTTTAACCGCTCCACAAAAAGCAGGACAAAAACCTTCGCTTTTAATGACAAGCATTACGCCTTTGAATGTTTACCTTCCTTCAGGCCTTCGCTTTAGCATAAATGGCAAAGATATATTCAAAATGACTTATCGCAATTGCAACCAAGCGGGATGCTGGGCACAACAAAAGCTTGATAACAAGGCTCTCACGGCATTAAAAAAATCTAATGAAGCAACTGGGCATTTTCGTTTAATCAATGGACAAAATGTCAACATTAAGTTTTCTCTTAAAGGTTTCTCAAGTGCTTTAAACGCTTTTGAGAAAGGTGAGGTTTTACCTTGATGAAATATCCATCTCGTTTCATGACGTATAAATCTTTTCCTGTTTTTTTAATGATGTTATCTTTACTAGGAACAGCATCTCTTTCTTATGGGCAGTCCCCTGCTGATGATTTTGCACGCCGTCAAGCTGAACAGCAAAAGAAACAGCAAATTGATCAGTTACGTCATTTTACACCTAATGCTGGACCATCACCTCAATTGAAACAGCCTCTCATTCCTGATGATGGGACATGTTTTACGATTAATCACGTAGTTGTTGAAAGCGCAACGAAATTATCATCAAGAACTATCTCATCTATTACTTCACCTTATGATAATAAATGTATTGGTTTAAGTGATATTCAAGCATTGATGAAGGCACTTACAGATGCCTATTTGAGTAAAGGCTATGTCACTGCACGTGTGTATATTCCTGAGCAGGATATAAAAACGAGTAAAATATTACGTCTTCTCGTTCAAGAAGGTAAACTTTCTTCTCTCTATTATAATGGAAAGCCCACAAGTCTTTATGATGGTGTTATGTTAAGTGCTTTCCCTGGAATTCTTGGAAAAGTTTTAAATATGCGTGATGTCGAGCAAGGTTTAGACCAGATGAACCGCCTTGCTTCTAATAACGCCAAGAGTGAGATGCTACCTGGCGGCAATGATGGTAGTACAATATTAAATATTACTAATCAAAGAGACAAACCTTGGCAGGTCAATCTAAGTCATGACAATCTTGGGCAACAATCAACGGGATATGCACGCTATAATGCAGGGCTAACGCTTGATAATATTCTTAAAATCAACGACATATGGAACTTTAGTTATCAAAGAACAGACAAAGATTATTGGAAACAAAGCCCTCAAGATCGCCATAGTAATAGTTACTCAGGAAGTGTGAGTATTCCACACGGTTATTGGACATTTAATATCTCTGGCTATTTTTATAATTATCATAGCATTGTTCAAGGACAATATGAGCCTATGAAAACATCTGGGGATTCTAGAGAATTGCGTGGTGGTGCAAGTCGTATCATTCACCGTGATGGAAACTCACTTACAACGCTCAATATGGGGCTTGCTTATAAATCAACCAATAATTTTCTTCTTGGTAACAAGATTGAAGTGGGAAGCCGCCAATATACAGTTGGTAACTTAGGGCTTTCTCATTCAAGACAAATGTTAAAAGGTACATGGACATTTGATGTGAGTTACCTTCAAGGGTTGAATGCTTTTGGAGCTGTTAAAAAACATGAACCTGCTGCAGGAGACGCAGATCCAGAGTTTTCAAAATTCACAGCAACAATCAGTGTGATGACGCCATTTAAAATAGGTAAGCAAAACTTTATTTTGAGTAATCTTCTTGTGGGGCAATATTCACCAGACCAATTATTTGGTGCTGAACAAATATCCATTGGTAGTTATTCAAATGTGCGTGGAGCACGTGAAAGTTTAATTTACGGTAACAATGGCTTTTTTACACGTAATGATATTATTTGGCGTACCGTTCCATGGACAAAGAATGCAACACTCGCTTCAACTCTTGGAGAGTTTCGCCCTTATTTTGGGTTGGACTATGGTCAAGTTTTTGCACAAGCAAAATATAGGTTTGAGGATAATAATTTAGCCAGTTGGACTGTTGGCGCTAAGCTGTCAGGCGGTAAATTCTCTCTTGATGGGGGATATTCTGAGATTTTTTCAACGACTGTTAAAAAAGATAAAGGCGGCATGGGCTTTATATCTGTTTCTATGAATTTTTAGAAGTTTCCTACAACGTGTAGGGTTTTATTCAATAGGCTGCGAAGATGCAGTGGCTCAAGGTGAGTATCATGACAAAAACAATAATCAAATATAGCTTCTTAAACTCAAAGACATTCAAACGTCTTCCTCAACAATTGTTAGCTGGGGTTTTGAGTTTTTCACTCATCATGCAACCGCTTTTTGTATCTGCCCAACAAATTTCTGTTGACCCAAATGCAGGCGCATCACAACGGCCAAACATAGGTGCTGCTCCTAACGGCGTTCCTATGATTGATATTGCCACGCCAAATGGTGCCGGCCTTTCTCATAATAAATACAATAACTTCAATATTGGTGCACCAGGGGTTATTCTTAATAATCATAACGGAGAAGTTGGGATATCACAATTAGGGGGTGTTACACCAGGTAACCCAAATTTGCGCACTTCTGGCTCTGCAAGCGTTATTCTCAACGAAGTCACAAGTGGTAACCGTTCAGCCTTGGAAGGCCCTGCAGAAATTTTTGGTCGTCAAGCTGATGTGATTATTGCCAACCCAAACGGTATTACATGTAATGGCTGTGGCTTTATCAATACACCGCGTGCAACACTCACCACTGGTATTCCTCAAATTGGTCTTGATGGTCGCTTAACAGGTTTTGACGTTCAAGGTGGCGATGTTACTTTTGGTGAAAAAGGTGCTAATCTTTCCTCTGGCAAAGGTTCGGTTGATATATTTGATGTTGTATCAAGAACAGTCATCCTTGATGGTCCTGTTTCTGGTCATGATATAGGCATTCATGCTGGCACGGGTAAATTTGATTATGCATCACGTGAGTTTAAAGAGCTAACTGATATTGCTGGTAAGCCTCAATATGCCATTGATGGTTCAGCACTGGGAGCTCTGCAAGCTGATCGCATTAAGATTGTTGCCACTGAAAAAGGTGTTGGCGTGAGGATGCGTAATGATATGGCTGCTAATGCTGGCGAAATATCATTATCAGCTAACGGCAAAATTGCCCTTAACAAGGTATCTGGCCGTGATGGTGTGACAATAAAAGCTAATGATAATAGCATTGAAGCACGTACAGTAACTTCTAAAAAAACAGTCAACATTCAAGCTGACCAAGGTGTCACACTTGAGACGATTGGTGCTGATGGCGACATTATGGTCAACGCTGGGCACGGTCTGATTTCTGCTGAAGGTGACCTTATTGCTGGTGGCAATTTAAGCCTTACTGCGGATGGTTCAATCAAAGCAAATCAGGTTGCAAGTGGCAACCAAATGCTTATCAACGCTGGTCAAGACATTGATGTCCTTGTTGCTGTTGCCAATGGTCAAGCATCACTTCAAAACAGAAATGGAAATATTAGGTCAACAAATGGAATTAAAGCCGGTACTGATTTAAACGTCACTGCAAATAAAGGTTTAATTGAAGCGGCTACCCTCATCAGCTTTAATAATATGACGCTCTCCGCTGGGCAAGATCTCAACATTACTGGAAATGTTAAAGCCTCCAATACTGTCGATATAGAGACAGGACGTAATCTTAATGCAGGCTTTATCTTGGCCGGTTCTAATATTAATCTTCATGCCTTTGGCAACATCATTGCATCAACCATTGCAAATGGTCTTGATATGAATGCAACAGATGAAACAGGCAACTTAACATTTGCTCGTCAAGCTAATATAGCTTTGAAAGCGGCTCAAGGCTCTATAACTGCAGGGAATATCTATAGTACAAACACTATTGATGCGTCATCAAATCAAGCTCTTACAATCAATAACACTTTAGCAGCATCTGGCAATGTTGCTGTTGAGGCAGCCTCTGTCTCTGGTCAACGCCTCATTGCAGGCATGCAGCTTATTGGACAAAATAATAATGGTGCTTTGAATGGCACTGCTACAACTAACATTGTAGCCAAAACAGGTGATATTGTCCTTCAACAAATCTTAAGTGGTAGCACCATCCAACTTAATGCAAACCAAGGCTCTATTACCAGTAATCAGATACAATCGGGTGCAGATGTTAACACATCGGCACAAAATGGATCAATAACAGCCCAACAAATTTATACCGAAGGAACACTTAATTTAATAAGTGGACATACTGTTACAATATCGGGAGCATCTTATAGTGGGAGAGATTTTAATGTTCAAACCCAACAAGCTAATCTTGGCGATGCAACAATTGGTGGCAACCTTATTGTCAACAGCAATGCATTAAAAGCGAATAGATTATCAATCTATGGCAATGCTAATTTAAACGCTCAAGATATTAATCTTCAAACTTTATTTGCAGGGCGTGATATCATTGCTCATACGAATAATTTTGTAGCCCAACGCCTTATTAGCGGTCTTGATATTGATAAAGCCAATGAAACTGGTCTTGTTTCATTTAATACAAGTGGTGGAAAGACAGTTATTGATGCATCAAATGCTATTACTTTAGAACAAGCATTTAGTGGAAATGATTTGCAGTTGAATGCAAAGAATAACATTCAATACCAATATTTGTTTAGCAATCAAAATGCTTCTCTTACAACAGAACAAGGTAATTTAAGTCTTGAAAACAATCTTGTTGCAGGTGGTGATATTAGCTTATCAGCAACATCCCTTGATTTAAGCAATAATCGTGCAAAGATACAAACAGCAAAAACGCTTGCTTTGAAAGCACAAACAGTTGATGTTTCTAATAGCACACTCACTTATGGTGGTTTGACTATCAATGCGGCTTCAGCATTCAATGTTCAAAATGCAAAATTGTCTGCGATTAAAAGTGGTGGTGGATCAGGTGATATTCAACTCAATATCCCTACCCTTGTAGTTGACAGAAATACAAATATTCTAGCTGATAATGATTTTAAAATCATCACATCATCGCTTGAAAACAATGGTCAACTTGCTTCCGCCAATGACTTACAAATTAATACAACTGGTACCATTACTAATAATTCCACAGGCTTAATCTATACAGCAGGCAATGGTGCACTTTTTGCAGATGGTGATATTGTCAATGACTTTGGCGCAATCATTGCGCAAGGTAATTTGAAATTTGCAAATAACAGCGGCAATGGCAAAAACAGCCTTCTTAAAAATAAAGCAGGTCTTATTCAGTCTGGCAAAAACCTTTCTATCCTCACCAATCATCTTATTAATGAAGCGGATGTTAATCCAGAGCTTAGCCAACAATCTTCGACAAATACAGGGATGATTTCTTTTGATACACCAAAAGATTATGATCAATTAGGTAAGTATGGACAAATCATAAGTTTGAATAAAGTCAATGATTATGAGATAAATCCATATCCACTCCCTGCTCTTGATCCAAGATATGTATATGCACTTGGCTATGACAATACGACAAATACATGGGGTATCTTACAAACATCTAATAATGATACACCAAGACTTGCTGAACAATTATATCAAAACAAAGAAGAAGCTTATTCTACTCTCGTTATTGATGGCATTACCTATAAAACTGATAATTGGTTATTGGGATATACGCGTCTTGAGAAAAGACTTGAATTTTATTACCTTAATCCTTTGCCTACTGGAATGCAAAAAACTGAAACAGGTCAGGTTTTTAACGTTGAAACAATCAAATCAGGTCTCATTCAAGCAGGCAATGACTTAACGATTGATGCAGATGTCATTGATAATAATTATAGCAATATTGAAGCTGGAAACAATGCGACAATTACAGCCCAAACTGTTAATAATGTCGGTGCAACAGCCTATACAACATCAAGCATCACCTGTGTTTCAAAATCACAATGTATGGCTTATGATGCTGATGGTAATCGCATTGCTGGTAAAGACTTGGCTGCAGGTAGTACAATCACAACGGGTATGGTTGCGACAAAAAGCTTTGCAGCCACGATTAAAGCGGGTGGTGCACTTCAATTAAATGCCACAACACTTAATAATACGGTTGCGGAAAACACCATTGCAGGATCTGCAAAATTTGAGGCAGAAGCAACATCTGGTAATCCCCTTGATGCGCTTAATGGTTTAACGGCAGGCGGTGCTCTTTTTGATAAGAATATTGATTTAAACCTTGTTCAAAAAGAAAATGGAAATTTCTCGCTTGCAACAGCCATTGAACGTGGTGATATCTCAGCTCCAAAACCAAATTCTGGTGGCTTTGGTGGCACATTACCCAATCAATATTTTGTCTATGAAACGCGTGCAGCGTTTCTAGATGTTGGTAAGTTTTATGGTTCTGGTTATTTTATGAACCGTATTGGCTATAATCCAGATCATCAAATTTTATTCCTTGGGGACGCCTATTTTGAAAACCAACTTATAGACAAGCAAATGCGTGATCTTGTTGGTGAGGGGTTGGGTAATGGCTCTTTTGTTCCAGGAAATGATCCAATTGAACAGATGAAGTCGCTTCTTGATGCAGGTATTGAATATAGCAATAAAAATGGTTTGACCTTTGGAGAACCTTTAACGGCTGAACAAGTAGCAAGCCTTGATAAATTCATCGTTGTTTATGTCAAACAAAACGTCAATGGCATGGAGGTTTATGCGCCTGTTCTTTATATTTCTGCAAAAGACAAAGCAAGTATTTCTGCATCAGGTTCCAAAATTGAAGGTGGCAGTGTTAATATCACCACCAATACTGTTAATAATTCTGGTCTCATTAGCTCAAACAGTGATCTAAAAATACAAGGCGTTGATATTTTATCAAATGGTGGTGCTTTTGCTTCTCGTGGGGACATGATTTTAGCATCAACCAATAATCTTGAATTGAATGCTGGAACAACAAGCTTAAATGGCCAAACAGTTATTTTACCAACACAAGCAATCAATGCTGGTGGAACGGCCATTCTCTCGGCTGATAATAACTTAAGCCTGAATGGTGTGAATGCCAAAGCCGGTGAAAGCATGGGGCTTTCAGGCAAAAATGTCACCATTGGTACAGCAACGGCAACAACTGCAAATGGCTCGCAAAATGTGACCGGTTCAAGTATTGAAACTGGCAAAGATCTGCAAGTCAAAGCTGACAATGACATTACTGTAACTGGGAGCAGTCTCAACGCAGGTGATCGCATGGCGTTATCAGCTGAAAGTGGTAATCTCACCATTCAATCAGCTGAAGCTAACCGTGTTGAAAGCTCTAGCTTTAATACAACACAACAAAAGTCAGAGCTTAACTCTGGCGGTTCTATGTCTTTGTCTGCTGACAAGAATGTTGTCATTGCTGGGTCTGATGCTCATGCGGATGGTAATCTTGCAATTGATGCAGGGCAAAGTGTTGCGATTGTTGCAACGCAAGATAAATCTGTTGAAGTTGCTGGTAAACGTGTTTCACTTGACAGTACTCAACAAAGTTCAAATGTATCTTCTGACAAGAATATGGGCGTTAAAGCTGGTGAAGATATTCTCATTGGCGCATCTAACTTAGATGCCAAGGGCAATATGTCACTCGACGCTCAAGGTGAAATCACCATCACCTCTATGGAAAACAAAAGTGAAGACCATATAGATCAAAATAAATACAAAATGAATAGAGATGAGACCACGCAAGTTGGCTCGTCTTTAACTGCTGGTGGCAATGTGACAGCAATTGCTGGCCAAGATGGAAAAGAACATAATCTTAATATTATTGGCAGCAGCATTGATGCTGATGGTAAGGTTGGCCTTAAAGCCACAGGTGATGTGAGTATCTTAGCGGCTGAAGATAGCTACCATGAAGATATTAGTACAAAATCAAAAACGGGTGGCTTATTCAAGAAAACAAACAAAAAAGAAACATCAACAGATACAACAACAACTGTAGGTTCATCAATTTCTGGTAATGATGGTGTTAATATTCAAGCTGGAAATAATGTTACGGTTTCAGCATCTGACATTGTTGCTGGCACAGATGATAAAACAGCTGATTTGAATGTTAAAGCTGGTGGTGATTTGCTTATTGCTTCTGGTAAAGATACGCAAAGTACAAATAGCAATAAAAGCACTAAAAAGCTTTTAGGCAGTTCATCAAAGAAGCAAACCACTTATGATGAAACCAATGTTGCATCTAATCTTGGTGCAACAGGCAATGTTAATTTAAGCGCCAATGGCAATGCTGTCATCTCTGGCTCGAATGTTGTTGCCGGTGAAGATGTCAATATTATCGTTTCAAGCGTTTCTGTTATTGGTGCACAAGAAGATCATGCTTCAACAACTGACAAGAAGAAAACTGGTTTTGGTGTTGGTTCAGGTGATGGCTTCTATTCCATCTATGGTTCAGACAAAAGAAAAAAGACAACAGAAGAAACAAAAAATATTGGTTCAAACGTTGTTGCCGGTGGCGATGTCAACATTGTTGCTACACAAACTGATGTAAATATCATTGGCTCAAATGTGACAGCAGGTAATGATATAAACCTTGATGCTGCACGTGATGTGAATATTCTTCCTGGCAATGAAAGTTATGAAGAAACTGAAAGTAAGAAAAAATCAGGCTTTGGACTTCAAATCCAAGGCTCAAGCACGGGCGGCTCTATTGGCATTGGCTATGGCTCATCAACTGATAAAAAAAGCAGTGATCAAAAAACCAATACAAGTTCTACGTTAACAGCTGGCAATGATGTTAATATTAGTGCTGGGCGTGATGCCAACTTACAAGCCGCAGATGTAAGTTCTGGGCGTGATATCAATATCTATGCCGAAAATAATGTTAATCTGCTCGCCGCTAATGATGTTAGCAACTATAAAGAAATGCATGAAAAGCTTTTTGCTGGTGTGACTGTTTCTGTTGGCAGCAACATTGCTAATGCTGCACAAAGCATTGCCAACTCGGTTGATCGCATAGGAGGGGGAGATTGGAAAAGTGATATTGGTAATAGTCTTGTAGCATTATCTCAGGCAAATGATATTAAAAAAATGATTAACTCTAAAGACTTAGGTCTTTCTGCTGGCATTGGCGTAGGCTTTAATCACTCCAAGTATGAAAGTTTATCCAAGACATCAACACCTGTTGTCACCACACTTGAAGCTGGGCGCGCTATTGATATTGAAGCTGGGAATAATATCACATCTCAAGGTGCGCAAATCAATGCTGGTACAAATCCAATATGGAATTTTGTTAATGATAACAAAGCCGGTGATATAAGTTTAAGTGCTGGAAATGAAATCAATCTAATTAGTGCACAAGGTTTACAAAAAAATGAAAGTAACTCCAATTCTAGCGGTGCGCAATTTGGAATATCAACAACTGGACCGATGGCTAATGGATATTATAGCAATGGTAATAGTTCATCTAATGAAATCACTAACCTTAATACTCATATTGCTGGGACAGGTGATATAACATTAAAATCAGGTGCTGATACGAATTTGAACGGCGCTGTTATTACAGGCGATAGCTTAAAAGCTGAAATTGGTGGTAACCTTAACATAGTGAGTCCCCAAGATACGGAAGTTTCCAAAAATAAAAACCAAACAATTTCTGGAGGTTTTAATGGTAATGTTTCTGCCAGTTGGCAACAATCCAATTCATCTGGTAATTACGCAAGTGTAATTGAACAGTCTGGTATTAAAGTTGGAGATGGTGGTTTTAATATAAAAGTCAATAATAATACAGGCTTAATCGGTGGCATTATTAGTAGCACAGCAACGGCTGATAAAAATAGATTAGAGACAGGAACACTTACAACAAATGATATTAAAAATTTTGCAGAAGCAAACGCTGATAGCAAAGGTTTCAACTTGCCATCTGATATTTTTTCAAAGGGAAAATATGGCATAGGAAAAACAGTTATAGGAAACTTACTTAATAGTGGTCATGCGGATGATTCATCTAAAGGTCACACGAATGCTGCAATTAGCAATGGAACAATTATTATTAAAGATGAAGCTGGACAAATGGCACTTACTGGCCACAATAGTGCAAACACAATCGCATCACTTAACCGTGATACTGAAAATGCTCATCAGGCTGCTGATAAAATAAACATACATCATTTGGAACAACAAGCTGCAAATGAGCAAGCTCTTAAACAAGATCTTATTAATCTAGGCTTTAAATATAGTGATGAAGCTTATAAAACTACGTTTATAAAGGAACATCCAGTATCTATCATTGAGTATGATGAAAATGGAATACCTCAAGCACGCCATTTAACAGATGAAGAAAAGCAACATATGCAGCCAGGCTCTGATGGAAAAATAAATATTAGTGCTAATGGTATTTTTAATAATGAACAAGCTGCTATACATTATGCTTTACAACATGCAGGTGATAAATCAGGACCGCTTTATATAGTTTGGTTTCCAAAAGCAGATAATTCTGTAAGTGAATTAATGATAGCTGGTTATCAGAAAAATTTGGAAAATAATTTTTGGGGCTTAACAAATTCAGCACAAGAAGTAGTTGATTTAATGAAACAATATGGTCAAAATGGATTAGATATATATGGCCACAGCCGTGGAACTATGACTGTTGGTAATGCTTTATCATCATTAAAAAATAGCGGAGTTAATAATGCACTTGGTAATACGAATATTCACTTTTTTGGTCCAGCTTATAATGCACAGCAGGCCGCTAATTCACTTTACGATTTAAGTGGCGGACAGCAAAACGGTGTATATCTTCAAAACAATAAGTACGATTATGTAGGCTCTGTGATTGGTGGAAATCCTGCAAGCAATAATAAAATACCGTCAACTAGCAATAAGTTTCAAGAATGGTTCAATATGACCTTCGGTAAAAAAGGATATTCTACACATAGCTGTTATGGAAATGCATCAGATGATTGCAAAGATAACTACGGAAAATCAGATACTATTATTATTAAAGCAAAAGGTGCAAAATGAATAAAATATTAACCATTTTATCTACTCTACTTATAAGTGCTTGCAGCATGGACAGCATGTTAGAAACATTTGCTCCTCCTACCCCAAATAATGAATGGTATAGTAAGCCAGGAAGTACCATTCAATCTGTTCAAGAGGATTTAAAATAATGTGGTGAAAAAAAGTATAATTATAAAGAACAAAATATGATTTTTATGAATAATCACTTTAAAAAAACTTTTTGTATGTATGACAAAGGCTATATAACTAAAGATAAAAAAACACCGTTTGAATCATGTAAAAATTTTACTAATCCAAAACTTCCAATATGTATTGCTAGAGGCGCCTATAATTAGAGGCATTATTGGCATTGTCAGAATAACTTTGCAATTTAAGCATGGCGTGATAATTTCACGCCATGAGGAAGATAAATCCATTCAAATATTTCAAAACATCACCTGAAATCATTTGTCACACGGTAATATAACTGTGTGATATTGGTTCATCATTGGTTAAGCAAACCTCATCAATGCCTCTATTGGAGTTGGGTTTAATCATTCTAAAACTGAGAGCTCATCAACCACATCAACACCTGTTGTCACCACATTAGATGCAGGACGTGCGATTGATATTGAAGCTGGTAACAAGATCACATCTCAAGGTGCGCAAATCAATGTTGGCAGTGATCCGTTTTGGAATAACATTGGTGATAAAAACGCTGGTAATATTGATCTAACCGCAAAGGAAATCAATTTAAACAGCGCCATTGGCACAACGCAAAGCAAAAGCAGCTCAAAAGCATCTGGTGCATTAATTGGCATGGATTTATCAGGAACTCCAAATGCTAGTGGCTATTATGATAAAAGCAATAGTAATAGCAACAGCCTTACCCATACAAATACGCATGTCACAGGCACAGGCACTGTAACCGTTAACACTGACGGTGACTTTACCTTGAAAGGTGCAACTGTTTCTGGAAATAAAGTTGTGGCCAATGTTGGTGGTAGCCTTATTATTGAAAGCCAAATTGATGTTGAAGATGTCAAGATTAAGCATGATAGCATCTCAGGCAATATTGGTGCCAATACGGCGGGTGTTAATGTTGTTAAACAAAACGGCAAAGGCAATAGCTTTACTGTTAATGAGCAATCAGGCATTCATGCAGGTGATGAAGGGTTTGATCTCAATGTTGATGACAAAACAGCCCTTAAAGGTGGATTGATTACTTCAACAGCTGGTGAAGACAAGAACAAGCTTGTAACAGGCACAATCACATTTGAAGATATCAACACAAGCTCTAGCTGGGATGTAACCACAAAAGGTGGTGGTTATACTATTGGCACAGGAAAACAAGGAGATGCTGGCACTGGCCCACTTGTATCACCAACACTGAATGATAGTGGCAAGGATAAAGGCAAGGCACAAGCTGCTGTATCTCCTGGTCAAATCATCATTACAAAAAAAGATGAACAAGTACAAGATATTGTAACCCTTAACCGTGATCCATCTCATACCAATGATAAGATTGATGGAATTCCTGATCTTCAAAAGAAGCTCAATGAGCAGTTAAAAACGCAACAGGAATGGACAGAAGCTGCCAAGAACATGGCAGAAGGCGTTAAGAAAATTTCTGATAAACTTAAAGAACAAACGGGCAGTGACATTTGGGGTGATGGCGGCGCAGGGCATTGTCAGAATAACTTTACGTTTTGAACGTGGCGTGATAATTTCGCGCCATGAGCAAGATAAATCCTTTCAAATATTTCAAAACTTCACCTGCAATTATCCGTTTAGCAGTGATGTATTATGTGAGATATCCACTTAGCTTTCGACAAGTTGAAGATATTCTGCATGATCGTGGCATTGATATTTGTCATGAAACTATAAGATATTGGGTTGCGCGTTTCGGCAAATTAATAGCTTGCTCCATTCGTAAAAAAAGAAAAAATCAACACTCAAATTGGCAGTGGCATTTGGATGAAGTCTTTGTAAAAATCAATGGTGTACAACACTATCTATGTCGAGCAGTTGATCATGAAGGCGAAGTTCTTGAATGCTTTGTTTCCAAGCGTCGCAACAAACAAACCGCTTTAAAATTCATCAAAAAAGCCATAAAACACAATGGATTACCTAAAGTTATAACAACAGATAGGCTTGCATCTTACAAGGCTGCATTTAGAGATATTGGTATCGAAGATCGTCAAGAAACAGGCCGTCGTCTTAACAATCGATGTGAAAATTCACACCTACCATTTCGTCGACGAGAAAGAGCAATGCAACGCTTCAAAAGTATGCCTTGGCTACAGAAATTCACACATATTCAAGGACAAATTTACAATCATTTTAATCATGAAAGGCATTTAATAAGCAGACAAACATACAAGCAAAAACGAACGACCGCTCTTCATGAGTGGTTTAATTTAACGCTTGCATAAAACACGCCTACCCTGCATTTCAGAGACGAGTTAGACTTAGTCTGACAACACCGCCATTACTTTTTATGTTTCATGAACTACTTACACTTTTTGTATCATTTTAAAAAATATTTTTATTAAAATCAATTAATCAATATGCTTTAAAGCGTTGAAGTTTTATGAATTAAAATTTAATATTTTAATGAAAGATTGAAACTTTCAATCATGACTTAATGAGAAATTTAAATATTTATTTTCGCTGTATATGTTTAGCGATGATGTATCATAAGTTATCACCATCGACTTTGGTTATAATAAATTATAGGCATCACTTCGCTAGGAAACATACCAAAATTAATATAGTTTATCTTTAGTAAACCAAATAGAATAAAATGAGGAGCTGTTATGAAAAAGATACTTTTATCCATTCTTCTTTCATCAACAATCGGTTTTACCGCACACGCGGCTGAACTTAATGCCAATAATCCCGATGGTTATAAGCAATTCAGATTAGATTATGCTGAAATGGTAGAAATCGCTAATCCTACGCGATTGCAACATAGAATATTTTATAATAAACCTTCTGAAGGGCCCGATGCAAAATGGTTTGATGCAGTCAAACAGGGTGATATTGAAACCATCAAAACAATGGTTGAGAATGGTCAAGATATTGAAGTAAAGGATGAAGCAAGTTTTGGGCAAACAGCTCTTGGCTGGGCTGCTTTTATCGGTTATGAAGATATTGTTGATTATCTTATTTCTCAAAATGCCAATCTCATGGCAACAGACAGAGCCGATGTGAGCAATGCACTCAAATCAGCAGGGCTTGGCAAGAATGTTGTCGTCTTTAAAAAAATACATGACTTATTAAAAGACAAAGTTGATTTGAATAATCAAAGCAATGACCTTCAAGGCGAAACAATTCTTATTGTTGCTTCTAGTAATGATAGGCAAGAAATTGTAAAATATTTACTTGAAAATGGTGCAAAAACGGATTTAATCACCACTGAAAAAGATGTCAATCATCCAGCCTATAATAAAAGTGCCTTATCCTTTGCTTGTGATAATGGCAGTGCTGATGCAATTAAAATTTTGATAGAGCATGGTGCTATTAATCATCGTAACAACAAACCATATTGCGACTATTAATAAATAGCAATTAAATAACATTATTTATAGTTATATCTTGATTTTAATTGAGTGTTTTCTTTACTTTTATTAGAGTGAAACAAATAAATAAACCCGACTGTGGTATTATAAGTCGGGTTTAGTTTTCTTATAAAGAATAAGACATTAAATTTGATTTAAAGCCTATTTTACCAAGAAGATAATGACTGTCGCCAAAATTAGCAAAGCTACTACGTGCATTAACTTCACCGTAAAGGGGATATTTGTCATTTTTCCAATTATATGAAAGTCCTATACCCAAACTGCCCAAAAGCGATCTGGACGGTTCTCTAATGTAACATTTGTTATGGTAATTTCTGTTTCGTCAAGAAATTCATAATATAGATTGGCAATGCCATAAGTTTTTAAACGACGAAGTTCCTCCATTTCTGATGTCCAGTTTTTTTCTCGGTCAAGTGCAAGACCAAGCCGCCCTGTCAAAGCATCATTATTTTTGTGACGAATAATAGCGGAATAAGCATCGGAAATAGTATTAAATTCAGCAGAATTATAAGATAATTGAGATTGCGGTGTTAAACTCCAATATTGATTTAATCCGATTTTTTACCGGCCTCAATACTGAGTGCGTAACCTCTCGCTCTATTATGATTAGTTTCTCGTTTATCAAGTGTGTCAGGTTAAATATCAAATTTACACCACATTATTTGCGCATCACCTTCAATAGAGATATTATTGTTACCTTACCATGTGAGTGTTACGCCAAAGCCATAACCGTTGTTTTTAATAACCCCTTTGCCAAAACGAGAAAAAACGTCCATTTTATTATGTCCATATTGAAAATAAACACCACCATTAACTTGACCAATTGCTTTATCTAACGCAACAAAATCTAAACCAAATTGAGTACTGATCATCGTAACGTCATAATGAGAATTGTTGAAAGATTATTTAGAATTAATATGTCCTGTTGAGCGTTGTACTTATATCCAAAAGCCATCATCATTCATTGCGTAAGACGAAACGCTATCGCTATCTTCATTCCTCAACTAAATGCGTTGCTCTAATGTAGTAAGCTTATTCATTTGAAGAAGTGTATGTGGATAAATTTCGCATAAAGCCGCTGCTGGTTGATAAATAGTTTTTAAATCTTTGCTATCAGGTCCGTGATTGGTTTTTTTGGATTTTCTAGTTCTGTTTCAATATTTAATTAACGCAAATACCAATTATCATCATCTGCATCGCTGGATACGCCATTATGGTAAAGTGAATAGGCATAAGCACCCCCAAAAATTGCAACTTTCCCTTCATAGTTATAATTACTTTGCATGACAAAACTATCATTAGGGGATATTTTTGAACATCAATAATTTTAATGCCGTTACCACTTATTGAGGCACCGAGACAACCACGATTTTTAACTATGATTGACGTCTTACCTGATACATCGCCTGTAATATACATTTGATCGCTCACTGATTGCTCACTCTCTAAAACAATATTAATATGTTATACACCCTTATCACCATAATAATCGCCGTTAACAGTCACTGTATTACCAATTGAACTTTTTGCGAGATCTATAGTGCCAATATTTGTTAATCCGCCGAGGTTTAAATTGGATAGAGCCACGTCTTCATGCCCACCAATGGCATTTAATAACCAAATAATCCCATCATTGTTGACATATCCTGTAACGCGACCTGATGCCGATAGTAGAGCATTTTTTGCAATAATGACATCGCCACCAATTTGCGCATCATGGATTGTGTCATCACCAACAATCAACGTTCCATTATCAACATTTGTACGCCTGACAAAACGAGATAAAGCATGACCAATTTGCATGATGTCGCTACCATCTTTGATAAAACAACCATCACCTTCAAAACGATCGTTTAAATCCCATTTCTGATCAGTTTTCGCAATAAAAGGACCGTTAGCAAGAATTGATCCCTCACCAATATTTTGGGTTCATTCGCTGTTACAACATTATCCGCGCCAATATCCAATGTTCCTTATTCAAGGTTCCTTCAAAATGATTACTGTTACTAGTAAAATCAGAAGGCTCCCATCGCATATTTTTACCCGACCATGCCCTGCAAAAGACGCCTATTTTTTCCTTGAAGAGACCCTGATCGAGCGTCGCCATCAATCGAAAGATTTGCAAAAGTAAACCTATCTTCTGGACCGACTGATAAATGGTCTTTGTATGATCAAATGCGTGCGCTGTATTCGCAATAATTTGGGAACCACCATCAACTTCTAAAGAGCCTATAAAAGCATTTTGAACACCATGGATAGAAAAAATGAAGATTGAATGTTGATGTTTACCCCACTATATGATGTATGAAGATCTAAGTAACCACCAGAAAGTTCGCCATCAGAGCGCAAAGCTTTATCAATTGTTAATTGTGACCCTCAGAAACCCTTAATTGCCAACCAAGGCTCGTATTCACTACGCCGATCGTTTGCAAATATCCATCCATATCAACACCACCATGTGAAGTGATGTTCAAATAGAAAATTTTACCAAGAACATTATAAGCTCTCAACAAAAGAGTACCCGTCGAGGCTGTCATTGTTCCTGTATAATCATTCGTTGTATTTGAAATGAAAATGATTTTATCGTTGCCTGCCTTAATAACCAAATCACCAGAGCCTGTGAGTTTTGCTGACATATCCGTTGCATTACCTATCTTGTTCGTGAATATACAGCAGATGCGGCTTTTATCCTTAAGCCTTTAGAACCAAAATTTAAGCGCGGTCTAACAGGTCCCATCTGGATGCGCGGTGATATTGATGGTGCTCATGGCCATGCCTCAGGTGATTTTGGCAAAGGTGCAGATACTATTCATAATACAATAAAAATCATTCAATCACTTGATATATTAGAAGAACGTTGGAATGATCGCAAAACAGATTATCTTCCTTTTGATAGACATCCAAATCGCATTCATTTTAATATCGGGCGTATAGAAGGAGTCGAATGGCCTTCCAGTATGTCGGCAGATTGTTGGTTTGAAGTCTGTATTGCGATTTATCCCGGACAATCACGTCAAAAAGCATACAAAAAAATTCGTAGATTTATTTTTGAACAAACAGCCACACACACTTTTTTAAAAAATCATTTCCCAAGATTTCATTATAAAGGTATTTTGCAGAAGGATATTTATTGAAAGATGCTGATGAATAAGAAAAAATTCTTGCACAGCGTCATTACAATGTATGGAATAAGCAATTAGAAGAACGTATTTTTTTGCAACAACAGATGCTCAATGCAATGAACTTTATGGAAATTGTCCAAGATTAGTCTACGGACCTTATTGCAAAAACCCACATGGTTTTGAAGAATGTGTCGATCTTGAATCTGTTTGTTGTGTCACCCAAACAATAGCGCTTTTCATCGCTCATTGGTGTGGACTTGAATCTTATCACTAAAAATATAATTTATAAAATAAGAACGGGTTTTATAGGCGCTTTTTGGATCAATCAAATTAAGAGATAAATGCAATATAAAGGATAAAAAATGTTAAAAGATCTTACATTATTCAAACAAGCAGCCTTTATTGCAGGTCAATGGATTGATGCAGATCCTCAAAACGGTACTGCTGTGATAAACCCAGCCTCGGGCGACATTATCGGATATGTTCCAAAATGTGATACACAAATGGTGCAAACGGCTCTTAATACCGCACAAAAAGTTCAAAAATTTTGGGCAGTAAAAACAGCAAATGAACGTGCTGTGATTCTTGAGCATTGGTATTCTCTCATAATGGAAAATCGTGAAGATCTTGGTCATATTTTAACACTTGAACAGGGAAAACCTTTAAGTGAAGCTCTTGGTGAAATTGATTATGGAGCAAGCTTTATTCGCTGGTTTGCAGAAGAAGCGCGCCGTGTCAATGGCGAAATTTTGCCTGGGCATCAAACAGATAAACGCATTCTCATTATGAAACAGCCCATTGGTGTGGTGGGCGCAATTACACCTTGGAATTTTCCGAATGCGATGATCACACGCAAAGCAGGACCAGCCTTTGCAGCAGGCTGTGCCATGGTGCTAAAACCTGCAATACAAACCCCCTTTTCTGCTATCGCATTAGCAATTTTGGCAGAACGGGCAGGTCTACCCTCAGGCCTTTTTAGTGTCATAACGGGATCAGCAACTGAAATCGGCGCGGTGCTTACGCAAAGTCCTATTGTGCGTAAACTAACTTTCACTGGATCAACTGAAGTTGGTAAAAAACTCTATGCTCAAAGCGCACCCACAATCAAAAAATTAGGATTAGAACTTGGTGGTAATGCTCCTTTCATTGTATTTGACGATGCAGATATTGATGCAGCTGTAAAAGGTGCGGTCATTGCAAAATTTCGTAATAACGGTCAGACATGCGTCTGTGCCAATCGTCTTTACATTCAAGATTCAATTTATGACCGTTTTGCCACAAAACTCAAAACGGCTGTTGAAGCTTTAAAAGTTGGCGACGGCATGGAAAAAAATATAGATCTTGGGCCTTTAATCGATGAAGCCGCTCTTAAAAAAGTAGAAGACCACATAGCAGATGCAGTCAATAAAGGTGGTCATATTTTACTTGGTGGCAAACCACACACATTGGGAGGAACTTTTTTTGAACCCACTATTCTTACCGATATCACACCTAAAATGAAGATGACGCATGAAGAAACTTTTGGTCCTGTTGCGCCGCTTATACGCTTTAAAGACGAAAATGATGTGATTGCACAAGCCAATAATACCGATTTTGGTCTTGCATCCTATTTCTATGCTCAAGACTTGGCACGTGTTTTTCGAGTGAGTGAAGCACTTGAATTTGGAATGGTGGGGGTGAATACAGGTTTAATTTCAACTCCAGAAGCACCTTTTGGTGGCATTAAACTTTCAGGACTTGGCCGAGAAGGATCACACTTTGGTATCGATGATTTTCTTGAGTTGAAATATGTTTGTTTGGGTGAAATCAAATAAAATTTCTCAATTCTTACATTCATATATAAAAGGCGCTCTCCACTTAGAAAGGCGCCTTTTTTCACATGTTTTTCATATAATTCAACGCCCATTTGTTGAAATTTTACGGTTTTATGATAAACACTCCACTATAATACTTTAAAATTTCATGTAGAAAAGATAATCCACTTGTAAAAGGATTTAAAAACCCAAAAAAATCTTAGGTTTTATAAGTTCATTCATGGTTAATTTGCTTTTTGTCACTAATCTATGAAACAATAGCCTCTTTTTAACGAGGGATTTGTTAAGTCCTCTTCATCGCATTCAAAATAAATAGACATTAACATAAGGTGGTCAGTGTGAAATTTCATTTGATAGACAAAATAACATTTTGGGGGTCAGTAGCGCTGTTACTTTTGGTAACAATGCCGCTCATTTTCTATCCTGAAGCAGGTGAACAATGGATTAATCAAGCAAAAGCAATCTTAACCGATGAATTCGGTTTTATTTATTTGGCTCTCGGATTAGCCGCTTTTTGTTTTATGATATATATCATTTTTTCTGATATCGGACAAATAAAACTAGGTGAGCCCGATGAAGACGTGGAATTTGGCACCTTATCATGGGGCGCCATGCTCTTTTGTGGTGGCATTGGTGCATCTATTCTTTATTGGGGAACAATTGAATGGGCCTATTATTATATTCAACCGCCATTTAATGCCATTCCAGAAAGTCATGAAGCAGTGCGTTGGGCAACAACTTATGGTCTTTTCCACTGGGGTTTTATTGCTTGGTCTATTTATCTTGTACCAGCCTTACCAATTGCTTATTTTTATTATGTTCGCAAAAAAGAAGTTTTAAAAGTTTCAGTTTCATTGATGCCTGTTATTGGTGAAAAAAAAAGTAAAGGCCTCACAGGTAAATTGATCGACGTTATGTTCGTTTTTGGTATGCTTGGTGGGGGTGCAACCACGCTTGGTATTTCTGCACCTCTCATCACAGAAGGACTTCATGTTCTTTTTGGATTTCCAACGACATTATTAGCGCAATTGGGCGTTCTTCTTATTTGTACCTGTATTTTTGCCTATTCCTCTTATGCGGGAATGGAAAAAGGGATAAAATTTTTTTCCAATATTAACTTTTGGGGTGCAATGGGATTTTTAGCTTTTGTCCTCATAGTCGGACCCACTGTTTTTCTTCTTAACACGGGTCTTGATGCAATCGGACGTATGTTGACCAACTTTTTCCGCATGGCAACATGGACTGAACCCTTTGGTGGTTTAAGTGATTTTGATGATACCCATTTCCCACAAGATTGGACGATCTTCTATTGGGCATGGTGGTTGGTTTTTGCACCAAGTATGGGGCTTTTCATTGCGCGTATTTCTCGCGGTCGTACAATGAAACAAATGGTTGCTGGCTCTCTCTTTTTTGGTTCTCTGGGATGTTTTTTATTCTTTATTGTTTTAGGAAATTACAGCCTGTCACTTCAGTTAAGTGGAGCACTTGATGTTATTCAAATCTTAAAAGATCAAGGACCAACTTCAGCAATTTATGCCACATTAGGACAATTACCATTTAGCTATCTCGCTATCTTGGTCTTTACCATTTTATGTGTGATTTTTACAGCAACAACATTTGACTCTATCTCGTATATTTTGGCTGCTGTTGTGCAAAAAAAAATCAATAAAGAACCTATGCGGTGGAACCGTTTATTTTGGGCATTTGCACTGTCGTTTTTACCAACAACACTTCTTTTTATGGGTGGACTTTCTACGTTGCAAACGGCTGCCATCGTTGGTGGTTTACCTTTGCTCTTTATTGTTGCACTGCAAATGGTTTCAATTGTTAAGGCTGCAAATTTCGACTTACGCAATCAAGAAGAATATAGCGATCCTGTCATTAATATTACTGAGACCGATGAAATTGATCCATGGTCAACAGAAGGTATTGCTCTGGCAAAATTTGAACAACTGCGTGATGAAGCACAAGAGGCTTCTGAAAATGAACGTCTTGCTAATAATGATTTATTTGCAGTACGAAAAAAAATTCGCTCACTTGCTCTACAATGGGATGCAGATGTTGCAGAACATAAAATACCAGACGAGCTTTTAGAAGAACAAAAAAGAGCAACGGATGCTCTTAAAGAAGCACGAACGACAAAAGAAACCGCATCAAAAGCTGCACAGCAAGCACGCATGGAATTTACACGACTAACGCGTGAAAAAAATGAAAATGATGACACTTAAAAAATATTAAAAATGATAAAACTCTTAAAAAGAAGAGAAAGCGCGTTGTATAAATTACAACGCGCTTTTTACACATTAGATTAATTATCAGAACAACAAATTCTAAAAGCTCATTTTTTATATCATGTTTACATTTTTTACAAAATTGAAACAGGTTTAAGAATGCCGTAAACGCAAACGTCATAAAATATCATGAAGTTGGCATAAGTTCAGTAAACCTAAAGACAACTTTATAACATATATATGATGATATATAGCTTATTTTTTTATTAAATTTTTATGGTGCCGCATGTCGGAATCGAACCAACGACCCCATCATTACGAATGATGTGCTCTACCAACTGAGCTAATGCGGCACAAATCTTCATTAAGGCATCTTAACTATAAGAAAGGCATCTTAACTATAAGATTTTATTGGCGTGATAGACAAAAGAAGTGATTCATGCAAGACATCAATTAAAATCTATTGTCGCTTTTTTCTTTTTTTAAACATTATAAAAATGAATAAAAGCTGTTTTATCGTTTCATAAACATAAAACCATTGCTATCTGTTTTTCAAATGCCTATTGTGGGAGATATAATTATGACTCTTGAGGAGGTACTTCTTGACCAATGCTGAGCAAGCCATACGCAATGCATTGTTAAATGTTGATGCTTTCAACCAAGCTGATCGTCGTCGTGTCTATGAATCAGCTTGGAATGCGCACGAACGAGCTTTAATTTCTAATACAGCCTTAGATGATATAAATCGCGAGCGCCGCCGTGATGAACTAATGCGCGTTATTCGATTGATTGAAAATGAATATCTATCGCAAGAAGCCTCTTTCAATCACTCACACTCTGATCCTGCGCAGTCACAAAATAATACACTGCATGCCTTAGGCCCTGAAGATCAAATTGAAATTGAAGTTGACGGTGTTTCCAATAATCCATCATCAAGAGTTAGAGAGCAAATTCACAAAAAAAGAAGCAAAATCCTTATAATTTTAGGATTAGGATTTATCGGATTTTTAATTGTCATCTTTATCATTTGGTCGCTGATTTTAAGTTTTTCTTCTCAAAAACCTTCTGAGCATATAATTGAAACACCAAGAGCATCATCCTCTTCTTCACACTATCAAGCTGTTGATGACAAAAAAAACAACCAAGAGCAAGATACAAGCTGGATTCGAATTTTTCATCCTAATGATGCCTCTTCTGTAGCAACACGCGGTGCCGCTTCTGTTGACATAAGAATGAATGCCGGAGAGCCTTATATGCATATTTTTGCCAACAATGCAGATGATGCTGCAATTATTTCGATTGGTGAGGGTGTTCTTAATAAGCTGCGTGGTCAAAGCATTATGTTTGAAATTGATGCACAAAGTGATGGAACCCAATCCAGCCAGTTAAGCATTACATGTGATTTTGGTACTGGCAGTGAATGTGGCAGACGGCGCTTTGAAATTCTTTCTAATCGTGAAAATATTCTGTTTCAGGTTTCTATACCGCAAAATAGTAAAGGTGCTGGTAAACTTTATCTCACAAGTGACTTACTCGGTGAAGGTCATGCGATAAATATTTATAATATAGGTATGAAAGCGAGTAATTAAGATCTTGACACTAGAAGCAATCGCAATTGATGATGACGTTATTGAGAATGGTGCTCAAAGTTTTTATGGTCGCATTCAACATGACACGCTTATTGGTCTAATTTTTGAAGAGCGTATTCATGATTGGGAACCCCATTTACAACGAATGCTTGCGTTTTGGTCTTCTGTAATTTTACTTAGTCGACGTTATGATGGCCGCCCAATGCCAAAACATGGTGTATTGCCAATTGATGCGTATCATTTTGATCGTTGGCTTGAAATTTTTAAAAACACAGTATTAAAAACACAGTAGAAGATATCTGTATTCCAGAAGATGCAGAATTATTTATTAAAAAAGCTACCCAAATGACCTATAGCTTGGAATTAGGTGTTGCTAATCAACATAATGTTATGTTGAAAACAGGTGAGCGTTATATTCGAGATAATAATGATGTACAATATGGTTAATAATGAACGGCTTGTTGAACTTGAAATAAAAGTTTCAGAGCAAGAAAAAACAATTGATGAATTATCATCCGTTTTGGCTCAACAATGGAAAACAATAGAGCGTATTGAACATCAATTGACGTTATTAACCAAACGTTTTGTTCATTTAGAAGAGCAAATTCCCCCCGATATCCCTATAACAAAGCCGCCCCATTATTAGGGCGGCCTCTTAAATTTTATGTCTTCATAAGTTTGATCTATATCGCATGATATATAAAAACGAACACACCATTTCGATACGTCTATTTATTGAATAACAATTGCGTCATGGTATGTTTTTCAATAAAATCATCTTAAATTATTTTACAACCTCACGTAAAGGAATTGGGCATGACACACCCGTACCTTTTAATCCACAATATCCATTTGGATTTTTTGCCAAATATTGCTGATGATAATCTTCTGCAAAATAAAAAGGTGTTTCCATTTCAATCTCAGTCGTGATTTTTCCTAATCCACGTGCATCAAGCGCTTTTTGAAACAGTTCTTTACTTTCCACCGCTTGTTTAAAATCTTCTTCACGACTTAAATAAAGCGCTGAACGATAATTATTTCCGACATCATTTCCCTGACGCATACCTTGTGTGGGGTTATGTTCTTCCCAAAAAATAGCAAGCAAATCCTGCAAATTTATTTTTTTTGGATCATAAACAATTAAAGCCCCTTCTGTATGGCCTGTTTTACCAGTGCACACTTCTTCATAAGTCGGATTAGGCGTAAAGCCTCCAATATAACCTACTGCAGTCACATAGACACCATCTAGATTCCAAAACAACCGTTCAACACCCCAAAAACAACCCATTGCCACTACGATGTGGCGAAGTCCTTCAGGATACGGTCCTTTAAGCTTACGACCGTTCACAAAATGCGTTTGTGCAGTTTGAATAGGTGTTGAACGACCTGGCAAAGCTGTGTCTTGCGAGGGCATCATAGTTTTTTCAAATAAAGAGGATAATGTATACATTATATTTTCCTTAAATCGCTTGATTCACTCAAGCTTTGGTTCTGCTTATACCCAATCACAAAAAATAAAAGAGACAATAAGCCCAAAATAACAACCGCAGGTAGTTTTATAAAAAAGACTACCGAATATGAAAGATAGGAAGAAAACGTCATTTCCACCCCATCTTTAATGTTATTTAGTTCAAATTGGACTATGCTTTCCAATAAGGTATAAAATGGTGTTAAGATAATATCTGATTGGCCAATACTGCGTGCACTATCAATTATAGCTATTGTCAATAACGCCAATAAAAATAAAACAGACACAAATTTGGCAATTCCCCGAAACATATGAAATTATCTTTTATCTTATGCTTACGTATAACGCTTAAGCTCTTATATTGTTGCAATTAAAAAAAATACAATATGTCAAAACATTGAAATGCAAAAAAGCCGCACTTTTAATACTTTTTATAATAAATATCGAAATATTATGAACCCACTAAAAATCCGTCAGTTCATTTTGCGTTTTTTATCATATATTTTACAGAGTAAAACTTTGTGGTCAACGAAGCGACTAAAAATTAATTTTTCTAATTTTTTTCTTCATAAAAGTAAATAACATGTCTATTATACAAACGGTATTCGCTTTAAGTTGTCTTGATTTTTGAAGAGACAATTATCTTTTCCCTCTTGGTTCTTGAATAAAACAGCAATATATAAATAGAAGAACCAATCATACGCCTATCGACTTGAAAGAAAAAACGTGCAAACAAAATCGAATTCAAAATTGGTTGATCCTTTTGGAAGAAAGGTCACATATTTACGTCTTTCTGTGACAGATCGATGCGATTTACGGTGTGTGTATTGCATGTCAGAAGATATGGTGTTTTTGCCTAAAAAAGATCTTTTGACCATTGAGGAGCTTTATCGTGTTAGTTCCAAACTGATTGATATGGGCATTAAGAAAATTCGTGTGACTGGAGGCGAACCATTAGTCAGACGTAATGTTATCTCCTTATTTGAAATGTTAAGCCAGCACATTGGTGTCGAGCTTGATGAAGTGACACTAACAACCAATGGAACACTTTTATCACGTTATGCAAAAGCGTTATATGAAAACGGAGTGAGGCGGATCAATGTTTCCCTTGATACACTCGATCCAGAGCGATACAAAAACATAACCCGTCGCGGCAATATAAACCATGTTTTTGAAGGGCTTGATGCGGCACAAGACACGGGATTAAAAATTAAAATCAATGCTGTTGCGATGCGCGGTGCCTTTTTAAATGAAGTTGACGATATGATCCGCTTTACGCATAAACGCGGCATGGATCTAACTTTAATTGAAGAAATGCCTATGGGAGAAACGGGTCATGACCGATTTCAAACTCATATTTCACTTCAATCAATACGCAATGATTTGTCACAAAGATGGACTCTTATCCCAGATGCACATTCATCAGGTGGACCTGCGCGTTACGTTAAAGTCGCAGAAACAGGAGGCCGTCTTGGCTTTATAACACCACTATCATGCGATTTTTGTGCTTCTTGCAATCGTATTCGCATCAGCTCGAAAGGAGAGCTTTTTCCCTGCATGGGACAAACAGGCATGGTAGAATTAAGAGAAGCTATGCGTCTGAGCGAAAGTGACGAACAGCTTATGGCTAAAATTTATCAAGCAATTGAATACAAACCAAAAGGACATGATTTTCTTATTAAAGAAAATAAAACATGCGGACTTCGTCGCCACATGTCACATTTAGGTGGCTAAAAAATAAAAAAAGTGGTGATACTTGCTATCATCAGCACATCAACTCTTAAACCTTATATCATAGGGACTAAAGAGTGATTGGACTAAAAAATCATCCTTACTTAAGACGATCTAAATTCTTTTAACATAGTCGTATCTTAGCATTGTAGCGTGATAATAGAGATTATTACTTTAATGATAAACGATGCAGCTTTCTTATTCCAAAGTGATAAGATCAGGAAGAAAAGAAATAACCTCATCTCAATATGCATATGTTAAAACAAAAAGACTTTATTTTAATTGTGCTGTCAATTATTTTACAAAGAACTAACTAAAATTAAATGAGATTAAGATCTGTGAAAGCTTATAAATTTACTGCACTCAACAAAGGTTTGTTAGCGTAAAATGCTTCAATATTATCAAACACCAATTGTGACATTTTATCCCGTGTGGAAACCGTGCCACTAGCATGGTGAGGATAAAGAACAACATTATCTAAATCTCTAAATGCTTTATTTATGTGTGGTTCATTTAAAAAAACATCGAGACCTGCATGAGCAATCTGTTTTTTTTGCAAAGCTTCAATTAAGGCATTTTCATCAATTACACTGCCGCGGGCGATGTTGATAAGAGATCCATGTTTTCCAAGCGCCTTAATCACTTTACTAGAAACAAGTTTTTCTGTTTCTTTCCCTCCTGTAACAGCGACAACCAAAATATCAGCCCATTTGGCCATATTTTCTAAAGAAGAAAAAAACTGATAAGAGACATCATTTTTTTGTTTGCGTCCGTAATATCCAATTTCTAAACCACAACTTTCATACCGCTTAGCAATAGCCTTTCCAATACGCCCTAAGCCCATAATACCAGCGCGTTTTTTCGCAGTTGTATCAGTTAATGGCATAGGTCCTTTTATCTCCCAATCGCCAGAGCGCACATAACGATCGCCTGAAATTAAATTCCGCCTTGCCGAAAGCATTAACATTAATGCAACATCTGCAACGTCATCAGTTAACACATCAGGAGTATTGGATAAATAAATGTTGCGTGCTTTTAAATCAGCCAGATTAATTTGATCATACCCAACTGTAACACAAGCAACTAAACCTAGCTCAGGCATTTTATCCAATAAAGTTTTATCCAAAACAATATTACCGCTCGTAATAAGAGTTTGACAACGGGAACCATTATGCTTGACAAAATTATTTAAATCATCGGCTTGATCAGCACGCAATAAGTGATAATCGCGCTTTAATTGTTCCATCTGATGTTCACGCAAGGGACTCAATACCATAATGTTTGGTTTCATAAAATTTTCCTCTCCCAAAATACAGATGCAAGGTAACATGATTGAGTGAATAGGCAATTTACATCTTGCGTCTTGATCATAATAGTAGCCATACTTATTTTCTAAATAAAGGGATATTCTTTAAAAAATTACGCACCTTTATTCCTAGGATGAATTATAAGACTATGAACTGTTTTTGATAAGGAGATTTCCATTTTAAATGTCATGACTTAATGAACAACGTTTTTTATAAATTCATTGCCAATTATGAGCGCTATCATCTTAAAGATAAACACTATAATCATTAAAAGGATATTTTATGCATCACGATGCCCATATTTTGATCGATCCTGTGAAATTAGATCGCCTTGCGGAAGTTGCTATCAAAGTTGGTCTTGGATTAAAAAAAGGTCAAGATATTGTTCTTACTGCCCCAATTGCAGCAATGCCACTTGTACGGCGTATCGCCCATCATGCTTATCGCCATGGCGCTGGAGTCATAACACCTTTTTTCCATGACGAAACGCTTTCTCTTGAACGCTTTAAAAATGGACATGACGAAAGCTTTGATCAAGCAGCCGATTGGCTTTATGAAGGTATGGCCAAAGCTTTTTCACAAGGTGCAGCTCGACTTGCGATTGCGGGAGACAATCCTTTACTTCTGGCAGATCAAGATGCACAAAAAGTTGCCCGTTTAAATAAAGCCGCTTCAATGGCTTCACAGCCTGCTTTAGAGAAAATTGCAGGATTTGATGTGAATTGGAATATTGTTTCATATCCCAATCCATCTTGGGCAGCTGTTGTTTTTCCGGATTTACCGATTGTCGAAGCCACTCAAAAATTAGCCGAGGCTATTTTTGCTGCATCGCGTGTTAATAAAGATGATGCTATCACGGCTTGGGAAAACCATAATGCACATTTAAAACAACGCTCAAAATGGTTAAATGAACATCGCTTTAGCGCATTGCATTTTAAAGGACCAGGAACAGATTTAATCGTTGGCTTAGCTGATATGCATGAATGGCATGGCGGAGCCTCTACAGCAAAAAATGGTATTACCTGTAATCCAAACATACCAACCGAAGAGGTCTTCACAACACCCCATGCCAATAAAGTTGAAGGTTTTGTAAGTTCAACCAAACCCCTGTCCCATCAAGGTACGCTCATTGATGACATACGCGTCAAATTTGAAAATGGACGCATTATCGAAGCCCATGCATCAAAAGGTGAAAAAGTGCTTCAACAAATTTTAGACACTGATGAAGGCGCTCGTCGACTTGGTGAAGTTGCACTTGTCCCCCATTCATCGCCAATTTCAACAAGTGGTTTGTTATTCTATAATACTTTATTTGATGAGAATGCTGCTTGCCATATTGCCCTTGGACAATGTTATTCGAAATGTTTTGTAAATGGTACATCGTTATCGGCAGATGAAATTGCACGAAGAGGTGGCAATAAAAGTTTTATTCACATTGATTGGATGATAGGTTCTGGAGAAATAAATATTGATGGCATCCATAGTGACGGAACGCATATTCCTGTTTTTCGTCAAGGCGAATGGTGTCAATGAACAATAAGTGGTCGGATATAGCCCGACCATTTTATCAAATGCATATGTTCATTTTATGAGTCATTAAATAACACTTCATGCATCAACCAATTGTCATGCTTTCACTATTAAAGTTCAATAAAATTTGTCATGATTGTTTTTAAAATTTTTATCCATTAGTGAAAATTGAATGAAACTCAAATGGTTCTATTATAACATAAAAGACCTCATCTTTATCGAACACAAAGAAAATGACTGAGAAAAGATGAATGTCTAATCACAAAAATGGATTATCTGTGATATGCCTGAATTACCTGAAGTTGAGACCGTTAAACGCGGCTTAGAGCCTGTTCTCACAGATGCAAAAATACTAACTGCTAAAACAAATCGCGCAAATTTACGCTATCCCTTTCCTGAAAATTTTTCAAAAATTTTAATCGGACTGAAAGTTATTGCTCTTACGCGTCGTGCGAAATATTTGCTCATCCATCTTTCATCACACGAAACAATCATAAGCCATTTAGGTATGTCAGGATCTTGGCGTATAGAAAACGAACTGCTTCATGATGATTATTTTACCAAGGGCAAATTATCCGTTCATGATCATTTTGAGATGCAAGTTTTCACAAACAAACATCAAACATTGCATATTATTTACAATGATCCACGGCGTTTTGGTTTTATAGAACTTGTCAAAACAGAAACACTTAATGATCATCCCATATTGTCAAAACTTGGCGTTGAACCCACAGGCAATACGCTTTCTGGCCATTATCTTCAAAAAATTTTCGCAAACAAAAAAGCCCCTCTTAAAGCCGCCCTCTTAGATCAATCACTTATTGCAGGGCTCGGTAATATCTATGTTTGCGAAGCTTTGTGGCGAGCAGGATTATCTCCTGAAAGACCTGCATATACACTTGCGCTTCATTCAAAAAAAGCTCAAACAAGTGCAGCACTTCTTGCTGTATCTATTCGTGATGTTATTCATGAAGCCATTATTGCTGGCGGCTCTTCACTTAAAGATTATGTCCAAACAGATGGATCCTTAGGCTATTTTCAACATCGCTTTTCAGTTTATAACCGCATGGGCGAAAAATGCCGACGTTGCCAAAAACCGATACAACGCATTACACAGTCAGGACGATCAAGTTTTTACTGCGCTTATTGTCAAAAATAATAAGAACTGCTTGCAAAAGGGTATAAGAGGCTTAAACTTACTTTTTTAAATCTATTAGGTGTAACAATGATTGAAAAGGTTTTATCCCGTATTGATTCTAATCTTGATGACAGTCTTGAGCGTCTTTTTACACTTATACGCATTCCTTCAATCTCGACGGATCCAACTTATGCAGATGAGTGTGTAAAAGCGGCCGATCTTCTTGTATCAGATCTAAAAACACTCGGTTTTCAAGCCTCACGTAGGGATACAAAAGGACACCCTATGGTGGTTGCTCATCATGAAGGCCCCCACCCCAATGCACCGCATGTTCTTTTTTATGGGCACTATGATGTTCAACCTGTTGATCCCTTAGAGTTATGGGATGATGATCCATTTGATCCCAAAATCAAGGATCTCAATGGTGAGAAAATTATTTCTGCACGCGGATCCTCTGATGATAAAGGTCAATTAATGACTTTTATTGAAGCCTGTCGTGCTTACAAACAAGAAACAGGTAAGCTACCTGTTGCTGTTACCATTTTATTTGAGGGAGAAGAAGAGTCAGGATCACCCTCTTTGCATCCCTTTTTGCATGCCAATAAAGAAGAGCTTAAAGCTGATTTTGCACTCGTGTGCGACACGTCAATGTGGAATGCGAATACGCCTTCAATTTCTGTAGGCTTACGTGGTTTACTCGGTGAAGAAATTGTTATTACAGCTGCTGATCGAGACCTTCACTCAGGTTATTTTGGTGGTGCTGCGGCCAACCCTATTCACATATTAGCAAAAATTATTGCAGGACTTCATGATAATGATGGACGGATCACTCTTCCAAATTTTTATGATGGCGTTGAAGAAACACCGCAACAAATTCTTGAATCATGGGAAGCATTAGGACGTGGTGCTAAAGAGTTTTTAGGTCCAGTCGGCTTGTCGCAACCTTCAGGAGAAAAAGGACGTTCCGTGCTTGAATTGACATGGGCTCGCCCTACCGCAGAAGTGAATGGCATCAGTGGCGGTTATGAAGGTGATGGATTTAAAACCGTCATTGCATCACAAGCGCGCGCGAAAATTTCTTTTCGCTTGGTTCACCAACAAGACCCAGAAAAGATTAGAGAAGCATTTCGACAGTATGTGCGGGCGCAATTGCCTGAAGATTGTCATGTTACATTTATCGATCATGGAGCCTCTCCTGCTATTCAATTGCCTTATGATTCGCCTTTAGTTGAAGCGGCTCAAAAAGCTTTATCCGATGAGTGGGAAAAACCAGCAATATTGGCTGCTATGGGCGGCTCTATTCCAATAGTAGGAGATTTTCAAACACTTCTTGGCATGGAATCATTGCTTGTCGGTTTTGGGCTTGATGATGATCGCATTCATTCACCCAATGAAAAATATAATCTCAAATCTTTTCATAAAGGACAACGCTCTTGGGCGCGTATCCTCTCTACGATCGCAAAGAAAGATAAAAAGAATGGCTGAAATACGTGTACATAAAGGTGACTTACCTGATCTTACTCATTATCAAGGCGATGCCGTCGCTATTGATACAGAAACATTAGGATTGCATCCTCATCGCGACCGTCTCTGCGTTGTTCAACTTTCCCCTGGAGATGGCACAGCCGATGTAATTCAAATTGCAAAAGGTCAAAAAACCGCTCCTAATCTTGTTCAATTGCTTAAAAATGATACCATTACAAAAATATTCCATTTTGGACGCTTTGATCTTGCTGTTCTTACTCATACCTTTGAGGTCATGCCTCAACCAGTTTTTTGTACGAAAATTGCTTCAAAACTGACAAGAACCTATACAGATCGTCACGGACTGAAGGAACTTTGCAACGAACTTCTCGATATTCATATATCCAAACAGCAGCAATCATCTGACTGGGCAGCCGAAACACTGTCAACATCGCAAATTGAATATGCGGCATCAGATGTTCTCTATCTTCATCGTTTAAAAGACGTTTTAGAACAGCGCCTTATTCGCGACGAAAGACAGAAAGTGGCAAAATCATGTTTTGAATTTCTGCCAACAAGGGCAAAATTAGATCTTTTGGGATGGCCAGAGACAGATATTTTTGCTCATAGATAAAGAAAAGTTTTGAAAAGCACGCAGAAAAATCCCTGATTTGCTGCATTTTTAAAGGTTTTGTTTACTATAAAAAAAATGTTCAAGCCTTTTTAAACAAAAAAAAACAGTTTTTTGAGAGTGTGGCAATTTTACTACAGACTTTTATAACTAAGCACATATATTAATCTCAACTGCAAAACATATCGCATGGAGTTAAAAATGAAAATGAAATATCTCATCGCTGCATCAGTTGTTGCTTTGACAGCTGCCTCAGGCGCAAAAGCTGCTGACGTTGTCATGGTTCAAGAACCAGCACCCGTTTATGTAGCTCCAATGTTCTCATGGACTGGTTTCTACGCTGGTGGTCAAATTGGTGGCACTTGGGCTGATACAGACCAAAAAATCCGTGGTCGTGATTTACAACCTACCCCTTTCACAGGCTTTGGCAAAAACTTCTCACCTGATCCATCAGGATTTATGGGTGGTCTTTATGCTGGTTACAACTTCGACATGGGCAACAACATTGTAATCGGTGCTGAAACCGATTGGGTTTGGGCTGACATGGACGACAGCAGCAGTGAAACATACAATGCAGGTGCTGCAGATGAATTTACTGTAAGAGGTAAAATCAAAGAAAAATGGGCTGGTGCAACACGTGCACGTATCGGTTACGCAGCTGACCGTTGGTTGCCTTATTTCGCAGCTGGTGTTGCTTACGCAAAAGTTGATTCTAACGTAAGATTCTCAAATCCAACTGCTGGTACTTATAGCAGCGCAAGCGGCGACAAAACAATGACAGGTTGGACAGTTGGTGCAGGTTTCGACTATGCAATGACTGACAATGTTATTCTCCGCGCTGAATATCGTTACACAGACTTTGGTGACAAAGACTTCGGTAACGACAATTTCAAATACAATGTTGATTACAGAACAAATGACGTTCGCGTCGGTGTTGCTTACAAATTCTAATTTGTAAAACATTGAATAAAAAGCCTCGTGATTCTTCACGAGGCTTTTTGTATTTAAAAAACATATTGATGATAATGCATGTTTAAATTGAAAAATCTTTAGACATTGTTTTTGTTATTATCATTGAGGCTTAATATAAAAAATTAATAAGTTTTTATGTAACACACTTTAAAAATTTGTAGAGAATTTCTTTATTTTTTTAAATTTTAATGACTTTTTTATAGTCTGCAAAAATATTGTTTACACATTACTGTTTATTTTAAATAAATAATTTTATTTCAATATTATATAAGAAGTAGTTCTATTATTCACTAGGTTGTTTTTTATAAGTTATTATATCAAAATTTGCTGAAAGCGCATTATAAAGCAAAAGTCGTCCAATTAAGGGTTGCCCAATATTTGTAATAATTTTAATCGTTTCCATTGCCTGTATTGATCCAATGACACCAGGCAATGCACCGATTATGCCAGCTTCAGCACAGCTTGGAATAACGCCATTAGGTGGTGGGCTGGGGAACAGATCCCGATAGGAAGGATTATTATCTTTATAAGGCATGAATACGCTGACCGATCCGTCAAACCGCCCCATTGCACCGCTAATAAGCGGTTTTCTTAATTCTTCACAACTATCGGATAAAAGATAACGCGTTGAAAAATTATCGCAGCCATCAACAACCATATCATATTTGGTGATAATCTCTTTTGCATTGCTTTCATCCAAACGTAAACAATATTGATCTACGTTAACATGAGGGTTAATAGCTTGGATTGTTGTTTCAGCACTTTGCGTTTTTGATAATCCGACGGCTTGAGTGGCATGGATAATTTGTCGTTGAAGATTAGATAATGAAACGTGATCATCATCAACAATTCCTAAATTCCCAACGCCTGCGGCTGCCAGATACGTTAAAACAGGTGCGCCAAGCCCACCCGCGCCAATCACCAATATACGCGCAGCTTTTAGCTTTTGTTGACCAAAACCACCAATTTCAGGCAAAATTATATGACGAGCATAACGTTCAATTTCTTCCGATGTTAAATTTGCATCTTGTGCTTGCATCATCACTTATCCCTTGCCATAGTTAAATAACTTTATAATTCTATAAGATAGGTGCTCAGTCTATCTTTTTTAATACAGAGGCAATATTATGAAAATCGCCATTCAAATGGATCATATTTCTTCCGTTCATATCACTGGAGATACAACATTTGCACTTGCGCTTGAAGCACAAAGACGTGGTCATGAATTATTTCATTACACTCCTGATCGACTATCAATGCGTGATGGGCAAATTGTGGCACGCTTAGAAGCCTTAACCGTGCGTGATGAACAAGGTGATCATTTTACCTTAGGCACTCCAATACGGACTATATTATCCACTATGGACGTGGTTTTATTACGCCAAGATCCGCCTTTTGATATGAATTATATCACAACAACTCATCTGCTTGAACGCATCCATCCTGATACACTTGTTGTGAATAATCCTGCTTGGGTTCGCAACAGTCCTGAAAAAATTTTTGTAACAGAATTTCCTGATTTAATGCCAGAAACATTGATTACGCGTGATATTGAAGAAGTAAAAACATTTCGCGAAGAATTTGGAGACATTATCATTAAGCCACTTTATGGAAATGGAGGTGCGGGTGTTTTTCATCTTACCAAAGAAGATCGCAATTTAACGTCACTGTTAGAGATGTTTGATAGCATGTATCGTGAACCTTTTATCGTTCAGAGATATTTAAAAGATGTCAGGGCGGGAGATAAAAGAATCATACTCATTGATGGTGAAGCTGTTGGTGCTATTAATCGTGTTCCTGCAGAAACCGATTCGCGATCCAACATGCATGTTGGGGGGCGTGCTGAAAAAACAGAGTTAACAATGCGTGAACGCGAGATTTGTGAACGTATTGGGCCCTCTTTAAAAGAACGTGGTTTTATATTGGTTGGTATTGATGTTATTGGTGACTATATGACAGAAATTAATGTCACTTCACCCACAGGGCTTAGAGAAATAAAACGTTTCGGTGGTGAAGATATTGCATCTTTGTTTTGGGATTGTGTGGAAAACAAGAAAAAAACCAAACGTTAATCCTTTATATGGTCACTGTCTTTAAACTGTAATAATAGTGTCATAAAATTCGCTCACTATAGAATAAGGCTCACAATAGAGTTAACGAACATATTGAATAAATTGGATATGTTTCGGGAAAAAATTGGTTCAAATTTTAAGGAGTTCGATGGATGACCAAATTGTTTTCAACAGTCGCAGGGGTTAGTCTTGCTTTCGCATTATCGACAGGTGTTGCAAGCGCACGCGACCAAATCCAAGTTTCAGGGTCATCAACTGTCCTGCCTTATGCAAAAATTGTCGCTGAAACATTTGGTGAAACATATCCAAATTTTAAAATTCCTGTCATCGAATCAGGTGGGTCTGGTGCTGGCATTAAAGAATTTTGTCGTGGTGTTGGTGCCAATACAATCGATATTGCCAATTCTTCACGCCCAATGAAAAATAGTGAATTGCAATCATGCATGGATGCTGGTGTGAAAGACGTGCAAGAAATTCGTATTGGGTATGATGGCATTGTATTTGCCACAGACATTAATGGGCCCGATTGGGCTTTAACACCTGTTGATGTTTATAAAGCTTTAGCGGCTCAAATTGTTGTTGATGGAAAATTACAACCAAATACAGCTGCCAAATGGAATACAGTCAACAGCGCTCTTCCTGATTGGGATATCGCGGCTTATATTCCTGGTGAAAAACACGGAACCCGTGAAGTTTTTGAAGAAAAGCTTATGAGCGAAGGATGTAAGGAAAGCGGTGCAGAAGCAGCAATGAAATCTTCTGGTATGGATGATAAGGCCATTGCGGCAGCATGTATTGCGGTTCGTAAAGATGGAAAAGCCGTTGATATTGATGGGGATTATTCAGAGACATTAGCGCGCATTGCATCCAACAAAACTGGCGTTGGCGTTTTTGGTCTTGCATTTTATGAAAATAATGCTGATAAATTAAAAATCGCGACTGTTAATGGTATAAGACCAAGTGTTGAAACAATTTCAAGTGGTGAATATCCAGTTTCTCGCCCTCTTTTCTTTTACGTTAAGAAGGCACATCTTGGTGTCATCCCTGGTTTGAAAGAATATGTTGAGTTTTTCTTATCTGATCAAATGGTTGGTCCTGATGGTCCATTGGCTGAATATGGTCTTGTTGCCGCGCCAGATGAAGAACGTGAAGACCAACGTGCAAAATTCGAAAATGGCACAGTTATGTCCGTTAATTAAATCAGAATTTTGTGACGCGGAATATTTCGCGTCACTTTACTTTTCTCACCGGAAAATACAATGTCCGCATCCTTTATAGTTTTGATTGTCTTGGCTCTTGGTAGTGTGGGCTTTTTTTTCGCATCCACACGGGCGCGTTTTATTGAAAGTAAAGGGACGAAGATGCATTCTCGTCCTCAATATTATGGATGGTGGACGTTTCTTGTTACCATTATACCTTCTTTAATTGTTCTTGCAATTTGGGATATTGGAAGTGCCGTTTATATTGAGCATCGTGCGTCGGCACGTTTGGATGAAAAAGTTGCAGAAGGTCACTATCTTAATCATAGTTTGGCACTAGGCACTATTCGTAATTTAACCCAAGCTTTTGCTTTAACAAAGACCCCTTCTGTTAACATTTCTCACGACAGTGACACTGCATCTTTATTGTACGATACAATTCGTGAAGAGATGGCTCAAAAGGGCATTATGTTGCCAACAGAAGGTGCTGATTATCTTGTTCCAATCGCATTAGAATGGCAAGAACGCTCACACTTTTTTCGTTTATGGAGTGCTGGCATAACATTAAGTTTGGCGGCTATTGGATTTATCAGTGCCATTATTCAAATTGCACCACGAAAAAGAGCCCGTAATAAGGTTGAGAAAATGGTAACATGGGCACTTATGATTGCCTCAACTGTTGCCATTTTAACGACAATCGGCATTGTTTTTTCAATGCTTTTTCAAACAATAAGTTTCTTTAATTCCGTTCCTTTGTCAAATTTCTTTTTAGGAACTGTTTGGGATCCACGTTTTGCTTCTGCTGGATCGGGTGGCGAAGTCGGTCAGTTTGGTTTATTACCGCTTTTGGCAGGAACGCTTTATATCGCATTAATTGCTATGCTTTTTGCTGTTCCCGTTGGTTTGTTTGCAGCCATTTATATGGCTGAATATGCCTCATCTCGCATGCGCTCTATCATCAAACCTCTTTTAGAAGTTTTGGCGGGTATTCCAACAATTGTTTATGGTTTTTTTGCTTTAATGACTATTGGGCCATTTTTAAGAGATCTTTCCATCGCTATTGCAGGCGGACAAGGGTTCATTATGGCACAAAGTGTCCTGACAGCTGGTTTGGTTATGGGTATTATGCTCATTCCTTTTGTTTCATCGCTTTCAGACGATATTATCACCGCGGTTCCGCAGACATTACGTGATGGTTCCTATGGACTTGGCGCAACACAATCAGAAACTGTCAAAAAGGTTATTTTGCCTGCCGCTCTGCCTGGCATTGTTGGTGCAGTTTTATTAACGGCCTCTCGCGCTATTGGTGAAACAATGATTGTGGTTCTAGCTGCAGGTGTAGCGGCTAATCTTACAATCAATCCCTTTGAAGCGATGACAACAATAACAGTCAAAATTGTTAATCAGCTGACAGGCGATCTTGAATTTAACTCTCCTCAAACATTAGTCGCTTTCGCATTGGGAATGACATTGTTTGTCTTAACTCTTTTAATGAATATTTTTGCACTTTACATTGTTAATAAATATCGGGAGCAATACGATTGAGTACTTCTGTTCAAACTCAGCCACGAGATATAGGACTAAAACGGCGTTATCGTGCTGAGCGTCGGTTTCGTGCTTATGGATTGATTGCTATTGCTATTGGGGTGTTTTTTCTTATCGTTCTTATGTGGACAATAATAAGTCAGGGTTATACAGCTTTTGAGCAAACATCAATGACACTTCATGTGAAACTTGATGAAAAAATCATCGACCCAAGACATCAGCGTTATACCAATCCTCAAGTTCTTATAACAGCCAATTATCCTCTTTTGATTCGTAATGCTTTGGCTGAAAAATTAGGCATTGATACAAGTGATCGTGCTGCAATGCGTGATGTTAATCGAATGTTTTCTGATGGTGTTCGTGTTGAATTGCGTGATATTGTAACAAAAAATCCTGATTTAATTGGTACAACCCAAAAAATTACTGTATTGGCCGCAGCGGACATTGATTCTGCTTTTAAGGGGCAAATTGATCTCAATGTTTCTGAACAAAATCGTAAAGTGTCTGATCGTCAGGTTGCGTGGATGTATGAACTTGCTGATCAAGATGTTTTATATAAAGCCTTTAATAAAGGATTGTTTACCTTTGGAGCCTCTAGCAGACCCGAAACATCTGGGCTTGGTATAGCAATTATTGGTTCTTTTTACATGATGGCGATTGTTTTGGTATTAGCCTTGCCAATTGGTGTTGCAACAGCAATTTATTTGGAAGAATATGCAAGACGCAATAAGTTTACAGATTTGATTGAAGTCAATATCAATAATCTCGCTGCTGTTCCTTCCATTGTATTTGGTCTTTTAGGATTGTCGATATTTATCAATTTTTTACATTTGCCACGCGCCGCTTCGCTTGTAGGTGGGTTGGTTTTAACTTTGATGACCCTTCCTACAATTATTATTGCCACGCGTTCTGCTTTACGCGCAGTTCCCCCTTCAATACGAGATGCGGCTTTGGGACTTGGCGCTTCCAAAACACAAACTGTTTTCAGTCATGTTTTGCCTTTAGCGGTTCCCGGCGTTTTAACAGGGACCATTTTAGGATTAGCGCGCGCATTGGGCGAAACAGCGCCACTTTTATTAATCGGTATGGTTGCATTTGTTGCCAATTATCCCACAACACCCATGGATCCAGCTACTGCTTTGCCTGTTCAAGTATTTATGTGGGCAAATGAACCAGAAAGAGCATTTAATGAACGTACATTTGGTGCCATTATTGTATTGCTTGGATTTTTAGCGGTGATGAATATTGCAGCAGTTGTCTTAAGACGGAAATTTGAACGACGTTGGTAAACTGGCGTTGTTTCATGCATTATAGTCATAAAATGTGACACAAAAATAAGGTCAAGTCTAATATGAAGATCAAAATGCGTGGTGAAGATGTCAGAGTACTCTATGGCGATAAAGAAGCGCTACACGGAGTCAATCTGGATATTCCCGAACATAAAGTAACGGCACTTATTGGGCCATCAGGGTGTGGAAAATCAACATTTTTACGATGCTTAAATCGTATGAATGATACAATTGACGGTGCTAAAGTGACAGGCTTGATCAGTCTTGATGGTCAAGATATTTACGATTCAAAAATCGATGTGGTTGAATTGCGCGCCCGTGTGGGCATGGTGTTTCAAAAGCCTAACCCTTTTCCTAAAACTGTTTATGAAAATGTTGCTTATGGCCCGAAAATTCATGGACTCGCAAAATCACGTAAAGAGCTTGATGAGATTGTGGAACGCAGCCTAATAAAAGCTGGGCTTTTTGATGAAGTTAAAGAAAGACTGCATGATGCAGGAACTGGTTTATCAGGAGGTCAACAACAACGCTTATGTATTGCACGGGCTATTGCTGTAAGTCCTGAAGTCATTTTAATGGATGAACCTTGTTCTGCGCTTGATCCTATTGCAACAGCGCGTATTGAAGAACTGATCGATGATTTGCGACAAAATTTTACAATTGTTATTGTCACACATTCGATGCAGCAAGCTGCACGTGTTTCGCAATTTACCGCAATGTTCCATTTAGGTGATCTGGTGGAAGTAGGTGAAACGGAAATGATGTTTACCTCACCTAAAGAACAGCGCACCCAAGATTATATTACTGGCCGTTTTGGTTAATGTATCCTTAGGAGGATGAGAATGCCTACTCACCACACTGTACGTTCATTTGATGAAGAACTCAAATATCTTGAGGCAAAAATTGCCGAAATGGGCGGGCATGCAGAGCGCATGATTGAACGCGCTATCAATGCCGTGGTTCATGATGATCTTCATTTGGCCAGCGAAGTGATCGCGGAAGATGTTATATTGGACGAAAGTGAACGCGAAATTGACGAAAAAGCTGTAACGATTATTGCAAAACGTCAACCTATGGCTGTTGATCTTCGTGAAATTATTGGTGCTATTCGTATTTCAGCGGATTTAGAACGTGTGGGTGATATGGGTAAAAATATTGCCAAAAGAGCACCAGCAATTGCTGAAACGCGCCAACCAGCAACATTTTATCGTGGGCTTGAAGCTTTTGCATCGCTTGCGCTCAATCAGCTTAAAGAAGTATTAGATGCTTATGCCAGTCGCTCAGTTGAACGTATTGATGCTGTGCGTGAACGTGATGAAGAAATTGATGCGATGTATACATCGCTTTTCCGTGAATTGCTGACCTATATGATGGAAGATCCACGCAATATAACAGCCTGTACCCATCTTTTATTTTGTGCAAAAAATATAGAACGCATTGGTGACCATGCGACCAATATTGCCGAAACCCTACATTACATTATTACAGGCAGCTATCTTGCCACTGAACGCCCGCGTGATGATTTGACATATAAATTAGGTGTAAGTGGGTTAACAGAAAAATAAAAGAGACAATAACAATGTCACATAAACCAACAATTACTGTTGTTGAAGATGAAGAAGCGCTTATAACGCTTTTACGCTATAATTTAGAAAATGAAGGCTATTTTGTGCGCACAATTGGCGACGGTGAAGACGCTGATTATGAGTTAAAAGAAAATATACCAGATCTTTTGATTTTAGATTGGATGTTGCCTGGACTTTCTGGCATTGAATTGTGTCGGCGATTGCGTACGCGCCCTGCAACGAAAAAGCTTCCAATAATTATGTTAACGGCGCGTGGGGAAGAAGATGAACGCATACGTGGCTTAAATGTTGGTGCGGATGATTTTATCGTTAAACCTTTTTCTATGCCTGAACTTTTAGCACGCATTCACGCGCTTTTACGACGTGCTAATCCTGATCTTTTAGCGGATAGTTTGCAAGCTGATGGTTTAATTCTTGATCGTCATAAACATAAAGTCTTTCGTGGAGATGAGGAACTGCATTTAGGACCTACTGAATTTAAATTGTTGGAATTTTTTATGCGCGCTCCAGGGCGTGTATTTTCACGTGCCCAACTTCTCGATAATGTTTGGGGAAGTGATAATTTTGTCGATGATCGTACGGTTGATGTACATATTCGACGTCTGCGCTTGGCTATTAATCATGGCGATGTTGATCTTATTCGTACCGTACGTGGTGCAGGTTATGCATTCGGTTAAGTTTTTTTTAAACTTTTTTATTCATAGTAAGACATTGAAAAATGGCGTAGATTGCGCGATTTTGTCATGAATATGGCTTTTTTTACAAATTTGCCATGATATTGCCTTTTTTAATTTGTGTGTATGGTCACGCAAATCACTAAAAATGAGATGGGTTACGCTTAAAATTATGAATATCCGTTTGACAGGTATCGCGGCGATTTTAATAGCGCCATTGGTTATCACTGGTTGTGCTTCAAAACACACTGGCCTCGATGGAAATGAGACACAGTCTCAAAAAACTCATGCTTTTCCTATGTCAGAACGCACATGTCTTATGCGTGCGATGTATTTTGAATCAAGTCGCTCAAGCCGCGATGGTATGATTGCGGTTGGTACGGTTGTTATGAATCGCGTCAATTCCACCGCCTATCCTAAAACAATTTGTGGTGTGGTTGGGCAGCCAAAACAATTTGCGCCTGGTGTTCTAACCCGAGAGATGAAAGAGCCGCAATCAGTTGCAAGAGCACAAGAAGCCGCAGATGCGGTTTTACGTGGTGAGCGCGCGAAAAAAAGTAAAAATGCCATGTTTTTTCATACAGCAGGCTTATCATTCCCCTATAAAAACATGCACTATGTGCAAGTAGCTGGCGGTAATGCTTTTTATGAAAAACGTAAACGTGATGGTTCATTGCAGGTGCCTGTTAATGATGCTCCTTATGATGTCGCTTTTGCTTTTGCGCAAGAGCGCAGCGGCAATGCACCACAATTTGATAATCCAGTAGTTGTTCCAGCAACATCCACACCCTCTATCATAAATGAACAAGCACCTGTTATTGTCGCACAAGCACAAACCATACAACCAGAAACACAATTGGTTGCTCATAACATACAAAACGACATTGCTTCAGATAACAATACCCCAAATTTGACAGTACTCACCCCCAAATCAAAGGCGCCTATTGTTGTACAAGCGGACTATAGCTTTGTGCCCACACCGATCCCCTCTCCTTTAGATCATGTCGAAACAGGTTCCATTTTGGTAAGTTATGCAATGCCATCAAAGCAAAAATTTGATGAGATTGGCGCAATTTTACAGCAACAAAAGCGTTATCGTTAATCAATTGGCTTAAATTATAATGACCAATAGATAAAAATAGTTTTACTATGATTGTCTTATAAAGAGTCATCAAGTTTTAAAAATTTTAAGAAAATATTGCTTTTAATATAGGAATATTAGGAAATTAGACTATGCTCAGGATTTATTCATTTTAAAAATTCTTAATTTTTTTGATTTATGCATTTGATGAAAAAGCTATCCACAAAAGGCTTGTGTTTATTGCGTCAAGAATTAATGACGTAGATATTGCCTAATGTTATTGTGTAATGGTATTATTCGTATTGATAACATGACGCGTTATCAACTGTATTGTAGCTACCCAAAAGCGTAGAATGCAATGAAAAGATGCACCTATCAACTATTGTCCCCATTGGATTTAAAAAGAGAACATCTTAAACTCAAAACTGCATACAGAGTCTGCAATAAGAATAAAAATTTGATATGCATGCTTTTATGGCGCAAGGACAGATAAGTGAGAAAAAGAACAACTATCCTACTAGCGGTTTTGCCTAATACAAAAAAAATTCTTTTTCGACAAATTTACGATGTAGACTGTTTCAGACAAGCGCTAATTGATAAAAACATCAATGTCTGCATTCCATAGCGCAGCTTTTAAGCGAAAGTACCCCCTACTGCAATCAGGGGCAAGAAAACCTTATTGGATTCTTTCACCACTTTGACGTACACGCAAACCAGATCAAGCAATGGAAAGATCAGCTTCTTGAGAAGGCGACTTTCATATTTGGTCATGAAGCCAAGGCAGAACAGTGCGCGCCCAGCGTTGATGTGAAGACGCTTTATGCCAAGATTGGGGAGCTGACTTTAGAGAATGATTTTTTATCAGGGGCGTTCAACACGGCGGGATTGCTGAGTGCAAAGAAATGATTGACCCTGAACACAAACTATCGATCTCACGCCAATCTAAGCTTTTAGGTTTCAGCCGTGGCAGTCTTTACCATTCCCCGTGCCATGTATCAGATGGTGATTTGGCACTGATACGCCGAATTGACGAACTCCATTTTGAATATCGAATATCCGTTTGCGAGAAGCTGAATGTTGCAAGGGCTTTGAAAAGCGAAAGATGGAAGTCGGGCAACTAGATGTCGCCACGCAAATGAAGAAAATAGGGATAGAAGCGATATACCGCGACGGTCTAATACCTCGAAGCCAACTTCTGCTCATAAAGTCTATCCCTATCTGCTGCGTCATCTGGCTGTGACATGGCTTAATCAGGTCTGGGCGATGGACATCAGCTATATTCCCATAGCCTGTGGTTTTTTTATCTTTGTGTCGTTGTGGACTGGTTTAGTCGAAGGGTTTTGTCTTTGTGGCGGTCAATGACAATGGTAGCCGCTTTTTGCATAGGTGAGCGTCGTTAAGGAAGCACTTGCGCGTTATGGTAAACCCGACATATTCAATACCAACCAAGACTCACAATTGACGTCGATAGACTTCACGGCAGTACTACAGAACGCGCAAATCGCTATCTCAATGGATGGCAAGGGCGCGTGACGCCACAATGCCTTTGTTGAGCGATTTTGAAACAGTCAAATATGAGGAGGTTTATCTCCATACCTATAAGAGCGTTGCTAAGGCACGTGCTGGCATTGGCCGATATCTAACTTTTGCAATACCAGAAATCCACATTCATCGCTTGGTAGCGATAATACTGGATATGGCATACTTCAAAGCGTTGGAAACCATAATAATGACAGCGTGATCAAGACGCAAATTCACTTAACAAAACACTACAAACTGTTCAGACAAACCAAGCCACTTTTCACAATGAACTGAAGTCTTTTAGAAAAAAATTACTGAAGGGCAAGAAGTTATTTTTAATCAATTTTCAATATTTATACATCGTAAACATAACAACATACTTTATACAATATGGCTGTTAGTTTACTAATTCAAAAATTAAAAAAATAAAATTTATCCGTCTTATTTTTTTAAAATAATAAGAATGATGGTACTGATAAAATTTATTTTTTTGTTTTTTATTAACTCTAAAAAAATAGTATCTTAATTATTTAAGCGATAATTAATTCAACTACTTTAAACATTTGAATCAAATTAAATATTGCCAATAGGAAAAATAAATAGATGAATATTTTAAATAAAAATAAAAATGAAAAATTTTCAACATGTGTAAAGTTACTTAATTTTCAAGCTATTGGAAATGAAAAAGGATTTTTGGTTGCATTAGAGGAAATGAAACAAATCCCTTTTGATATGAAACGTATGTATTACATTTATGGTATTCAACCCAATATTACGCGTGGACATCATGCACACAAAAATTTGAAACAAGTTTTAATCGCTATATCTGGTAGTGTAGACATTATTTGTGAATATGAAAACAAACAAGAAACATACACATTATCTTCACGGCAACAAGGATTACTTATTGAAGGGTTAGTTTGGCGTACTATGAAAAAATTTTCTGATGATGCTGTCTTATTAGTTATTGCAAATGATTTTTATAAAGAATCAGACTATATTCGTGAATATGATGAATTTTTAAAAATATCCTCCGCTTTAAACATCTCAAAAAATTAATTAACGTTTGCAAATGTAATTTTAAATTAAATCCGTTTATTATATTAACTGATTATGATTCCCTCTTTTTTATTTAATTATAAAGTAGGGTGTATTTTAACATTAAAACGATTAAATTTGATATCAACATACTGACCAATGATACTATAAACTTTAAAAGGTACTAAGTGAATCTTAAATCAATTCAAAAAAAAATTGGATTTTTTCTATCGCCGTCATCTTTAATAAGGACCTATCGAGCAATTACAAATGCTAAACGCATTTTAGAGCTCGGCAATTACCGAGAAAAATGCCTTGAAAAAGGGTTTCCTATAGAAAAAAACACAAATATATGGAAGCATTATAAGAAAGTAGGATTTAAAAAAAATATTAATCCTTGCGATTTATTTGATTCAGAATGGTATAGATCTTATTATCTTATCAATAAACCGAATTCTAATCCTTTATTACATTACTTAGTTATTGGTGAAAAAAGGGGAATAAATACAAATTCTTTAATAAAACCGAAAGTATTATTTGAATTATTATCAAATCATGTTCCTAAACATAAAAGTTATCTTTTAGGACTTATGGAAGAATTTAATATTAAAAATAATAATGATATTGAATTTTTTAAACCAAATCTTTTCGAAGATTTTCAAAAAATTGTTAATTTTAATTTATGTAATTTAAAAAATGGTATTTCATATCTAGAAGAGAATAATATTAATTATACTTTTCTAAAAAAAGAAACATTTTTAGATAAAGAATGTAAATTTTATCTGAAAAATCCTTTTTTTAACTATAATATGCCTTATTATGCTATATTCAATAATGTTAAAATTATATCGGGCACCGCTGATATTTTTTTTGATAATAAACATGTCATAAATGATGAGCTATTTTATTCATATCAAATAAAAGATATTTATGGTGATCCTATAAAAGATTTGATGCATCATGGTTTTTTTAAAGAAAAATTAATAATCAAAAATATTGAAGAATCAAATATTGTTATCAAAGAAGGTATTCACTTAACAAAATACTACAAACTGTTAAGACAAACCAAGCCACTTTTCACAATGAACTGAAGTCTTTTAGAAAAAAATTACTGAAGGGCAAGAAGTTATTTTTAATCAATTTTCAATATTTATACATCGTAAACATAACAACATACTTTATACAATATGGCTGTTAGTTTACTAATTCAAAAATTAAAAAAATAAAATTTATCCGTCTTATTTTTTTAAAATAATAAGAATGATGGTACTGATAAAATTTATTTTTTTGTTTTTTATTAACTCTAAAAAAATAGTATCTTAATTATTTAAGCGATAATTAATTCAACTACTTTAAACATTTGAATCAAATTAAATATTGCCAATAGGAAAAATAAATAGATGAATATTTTAAATAAAAATAAAAATGAAAAATTTTCAACATGTGTAAAGTTACTTAATTTTCAAGCTATTGGAAATGAAAAAGGATTTTTGGTTGCATTAGAGGAAATGAAACAAATCCCTTTTGATATGAAACGTATGTATTACATTTATGGTATTCAACCCAATATTACGCGTGGACATCATGCACACAAAAATTTGAAACAAGTTTTAATCGCTATATCTGGTAGTGTAGACATTATTTGTGAATATGAAAACAAACAAGAAACATACACATTATCTTCACGGCAACAAGGATTACTTATTGAAGGGTTAGTTTGGCGTACTATGAAAAAATTTTCTGATGATGCTGTCTTATTAGTTATTGCAAATGATTTTTATAAAGAATCAGACTATATTCGTGAATATGATGAATTTTTAAAAATATCCTCCGCTTTAAACATCTCAAAAAATTAATTAACGTTTGCAAATGTAATTTTAAATTAAATCCGTTTATTATATTAACTGATTATGATTCCCTCTTTTTTATTTAATTATAAAGTAGGGTGTATTTTAACATTAAAACGATTAAATTTGATATCAACATACTGACCAATGATACTATAAACTTTAAAAGGTACTAAGTGAATCTTAAATCAATTCAAAAAAAAATTGGATTTTTTCTATCGCCGTCATCTTTAATAAGGACCTATCGAGCAATTACAAATGCTAAACGCATTTTAGAGCTCGGCAATTACCGAGAAAAATGCCTTGAAAAAGGGTTTCCTATAGAAAAAAACACAAATATATGGAAGCATTATAAGAAAGTAGGATTTAAAAAAAATATTAATCCTTGCGATTTATTTGATTCAGAATGGTATAGATCTTATTATCTTATCAATAAACCGAATTCTAATCCTTTATTACATTACTTAGTTATTGGTGAAAAAAGGGGAATAAATACAAATTCTTTAATAAAACCGAAAGTATTATTTGAATTATTATCAAATCATGTTCCTAAACATAAAAGTTATCTTTTAGGACTTATGGAAGAATTTAATATTAAAAATAATAATGATATTGAATTTTTTAAACCAAATCTTTTCGAAGATTTTCAAAAAATTGTTAATTTTAATTTATGTAATTTAAAAAATGGTATTTCATATCTAGAAGAGAATAATATTAATTATACTTTTCTAAAAAAAGAAACATTTTTAGATAAAGAATGTAAATTTTATCTGAAAAATCCTTTTTTTAACTATAATATGCCTTATTATGCTATATTCAATAATGTTAAAATTATATCGGGCACCGCTGATATTTTTTTTGATAATAAACATGTCATAAATGATGAGCTATTTTATTCATATCAAATAAAAGATATTTATGGTGATCCTATAAAAGATTTGATGCATCATGGTTTTTTTAAAGAAAAATTAATAATCAAAAATATTGAAGAATCAAATATTGTTATCAAAGAAGGTATTCACTTAACAAAACACTACAAACTGTTCAGACAAACCAAGCCACTTTTCACAATGAACTGAAGTCTTTTAGAAAAAAATTACTGAAGGGCAAGAAGTTATTTTTAATCAATTTTCAATATTTATACATCGTAAACATAACAACATACTTTATACAATATGGCTGTTAGTTTACTAATTCAAAAATTAAAAAAATAAAATTTATCCGTCTTATTTTTTTAAAATAATAAGAATGATGGTACTGATAAAATTTATTTTTTTGTTTTTTATTAACTCTAAAAAAATAGTATCTTAATTATTTAAGCGATAATTAATTCAACTACTTTAAACATTTGAATCAAATTAAATATTGCCAATAGGAAAAATAAATAGATGAATATTTTAAATAAAAATAAAAATGAAAAATTTTCAACATGTGTAAAGTTACTTAATTTTCAAGCTATTGGAAATGAAAAAGGATTTTTGGTTGCATTAGAGGAAATGAAACAAATCCCTTTTGATATGAAACGTATGTATTACATTTATGGTATTCAACCCAATATTACGCGTGGACATCATGCACACAAAAATTTGAAACAAGTTTTAATCGCTATATCTGGTAGTGTAGACATTATTTGTGAATATGAAAACAAACAAGAAACATACACATTATCTTCACGGCAACAAGGATTACTTATTGAAGGGTTAGTTTGGCGTACTATGAAAAAATTTTCTGATGATGCTGTCTTATTAGTTATTGCAAATGATTTTTATAAAGAATCAGACTATATTCGTGAATATGATGAATTTTTAAAAATATCCTCCGCTTTAAACATCTCAAAAAATTAATTAACGTTTGCAAATGTAATTTTAAATTAAATCCGTTTATTATATTAACTGATTATGATTCCCTCTTTTTTATTTAATTATAAAGTAGGGTGTATTTTAACATTAAAACGATTAAATTTGATATCAACATACTGACCAATGATACTATAAACTTTAAAAGGTACTAAGTGAATCTTAAATCAATTCAAAAAAAAATTGGATTTTTTCTATCGCCGTCATCTTTAATAAGGACCTATCGAGCAATTACAAATGCTAAACGCATTTTAGAGCTCGGCAATTACCGAGAAAAATGCCTTGAAAAAGGGTTTCCTATAGAAAAAAACACAAATATATGGAAGCATTATAAGAAAGTAGGATTTAAAAAAAATATTAATCCTTGCGATTTATTTGATTCAGAATGGTATAGATCTTATTATCTTATCAATAAACCGAATTCTAATCCTTTATTACATTACTTAGTTATTGGTGAAAAAAGGGGAATAAATACAAATTCTTTAATAAAACCGAAAGTATTATTTGAATTATTATCAAATCATGTTCCTAAACATAAAAGTTATCTTTTAGGACTTATGGAAGAATTTAATATTAAAAATAATAATGATATTGAATTTTTTAAACCAAATCTTTTCGAAGATTTTCAAAAAATTGTTAATTTTAATTTATGTAATTTAAAAAATGGTATTTCATATCTAGAAGAGAATAATATTAATTATACTTTTCTAAAAAAAGAAACATTTTTAGATAAAGAATGTAAATTTTATCTGAAAAATCCTTTTTTTAACTATAATATGCCTTATTATGCTATATTCAATAATGTTAAAATTATATCGGGCACCGCTGATATTTTTTTTGATAATAAACATGTCATAAATGATGAGCTATTTTATTCATATCAAATAAAAGATATTTATGGTGATCCTATAAAAGATTTGATGCATCATGGTTTTTTTAAAGAAAAATTAATAATCAAAAATATTGAAGAATCAAATATTGTTATCAAAGAAGGTATTCACTTAACAAAAGAATATAATCACAATTATTTTCATTTTATTTTTGAAGTTTTAGCTAAATTATCTTATATAGAAGACAATAATATTTTTCCAGACAATGTTCCTATAATAGTATCTAACGATTTGCATGAAAATATTTACAAAATGATTGATATTATTAACGTAAAAAATAGAAAAATTATTAAAATAGATGGTGGTAAAAAAATATTAGTAAATAAATTGTATTATTTATCAGATATTACGTTGGCTGCTAATACTTATAACAAGATTAGTGATAATAATGTTACCATATTTCCAGATGTTATCTTAAACTCATTAAGAAAAAAAATATTAAAATATGTGGAAAACGAAAATTCATCTAAAACTCAAACATTAAATAAAATTTATATCCCGCGAAAATTTGGTGCACGATTAGTACTTAACGAAAATATCATTGAAAAACATCTAATTGATAGTGGTTACGAAATCATAGAAACACAAAATTTATCTTTTCTTGATCAGGTATTGTTTTTCTCAAAGGCTAAAGTCATCATGGGGCCTACTGGTGCAGCTATGACTAATCTATTATGGTGTTCACCTCATATTAAAGTTGTCATTTTTTATCCTGACCACCCATTTAATAATATGTCATTTTGGAAAATTATTGCAGAATTTATTGGTTTTGATTTGATCATTATTACTGGTCAAGTACAAGGAGATATTGATGTAAGATATCCACATTGTGACTACAAAATAGACATAGATAAAATAAAACAAATTACTACTTAATAATTTTAAATAATGAATTTAATTAGTTTTATAACTAATTGTAATTGCGTCCTGCTTTTATCAAATTTATGTAAATATATACAAAATTTAAATTAACGGAGTTATTGATTATGTCTTATTTTGTACATGATGCAGCAATATGTGAAACTTTTAATATAGGTGAAGATACAAATATTTGGGCTTTTGTTCATATATTAAAAGACGCAAAGATTGGAAAAAATTGCAATATTTGTGATCATGTTTTTATTGAAAATGATGTTATCATTGGTGATAATGTCACTGTAAAATGCGGTGTACAATTATGGGACGGAATTCGCATAGCTAGCAATGTTTTTATAGGACCTAATGCGACGTTTTGTAATGATATTTTTCCAAGATCAAAATGTTATCCTGATAAATTTCTTACGACAATATTAGATGAAGGTGCGAGCATCGGTGCAAATGCAACTATATTACCAGGCATAACAATAGGCAAATATGCCATGGTAGGTGCTGGAAGTGTTGTTACAAAAAATATTCCTGATAATGCAATTGTTGTGGGTAATCCAGCTCGAATAATTAAATATAATGATATTAAAGGTTCGTAATCTTGCAATATCAAGCATAAAAGTATCTTATCATATTAAAGGCTAACCATAAATGAAATTAGATTATAAACTGACCATTATATGGCTGTATACAATAAAGCACACGTTATAAAATGTGCTATTGACTCTATCTTAAATCAGCAAACCGATTATTCTTTTATAGTTATTGTTATTGATGATTGTTCGACAGATGGTAGCCAATTTATCGTAAAAGAATATTGACAATAATTGCCTGAAAAAAATTTTCTTTTATCAAAATAAAAAGAATATGCGTTATTTAGGTACTGTGTGCTTCGAGGATGCGAATTGTTAACAACGCCATTTTAGAGGGTCCTTGACTCTGATGATTATTGGTTGGCACAAAACCACATTGACGAAGCTTTAAAATTCTTAACATCCCATGAGAATTATCGTCTTTATGCAACAAATACCATGATGCTTTCGATTACTGGCGAAGAATTGGGTTTAACTACTGTTCAAAGTTCTATTACTGATTATGATCTTAAAACATCTGTATACTGTCCTCTTACTCACTCATCTGCAATTTTTTTTCGCAATTATTATAACCAACATGATATTGAAAATCTTAAAAATTATATTGGTACGGACTATGAAAAAACTATAAGAGGTGATAAATTTAGAAATTGTTGGCATTTAAATAAAGGTAAAGGTTACTACAAAAACGTCACTAATACTGTATATGAAATTGATCACAAAGGTATTTATACGGGTTTGGATGAAGTCCAAAAAGATATTATTGTAAATTTTTTATTTTATGCTCGTGAATATCTTGAAAAGTTATTTTCTTCGATATTTTAAATAAAAATAAATGATAAGAAAAAAGAAATCAACGAAATTGCTTATATAACTCAATTTTTAGATGAAAAATCAAACAAATTCATAGAGAAAATTACCAAAAAAATAATGTAACTAATAAAGAATTAAATAAAAATATATTGTGTTCTAAAGAATATATTACAAACTATGATGATAAAATTTATTATTTATTTAAGTTTATTCCTTTTAAAAAAATAGATGGAAACACTCTGATTAAAATGAGTTTTATATTTTTATATTTTTATGTTATAATCAGTGTAATGAAATTGATGCTGTATTAGAAAGTATTTTTAACCAAGATCTTATATGTATTTACGAAGTTATAGTCAGTGATGATGGTTCTGATGACGGTACAAATGAAAAATTTCTAAGATGGAAAAGTCAATATCCTGATATAATTAAATTAATTGTTCAACAACGGGATCCTCAAATTGAAATCCCATTAATGGAAAGAATTAAGAACTTCAATGAATGCGCTCTAAAAAATATATCTGGAAAATATTTTTGTTTGTTTGATGGTGATGACTATTGCTTAAGCAAAGAATTTTCTAAAGATGCTATTGAAATCATGGATAATGATGACTCTATAAGTTCTGTAGTATTCAACTTTGAGTATAGATTTCCTAATAAGCTACAAATAGCCAATTATGTTGATATTAATGACAATAAACTTCATGAGGGTATAGTCAATAGATATGACTTTATTTGTAAAAATTATGCCCATTCTGGGACATTTGTTTTTCGTAATCAGCTTTCTAGTAGTCAAATTAAAAAATTAGCATCCGTACCTTTTCTTATAGATAATACGATTGTACCCTTTATGTTTCAATTTGGTGAATTATATTATAAGCCTAAATTAGCCTATTCGTATAGAGTTTCTGGCGGTCATTGGGATATACGCCCAAAAAAAGAGAAATCTGTTTTTACAATATTGGTTGCAGCAATGATTGCACACATAGCTCCGGAATTTGAATGGGCCTTTAAAAGACGGATTGTTGAAAATTATGATTTTATTTGTAAAAACCGTAAACTTTTAAAATTAAAAATAGATGAAAATATATTTA
>NZ_JH725147.1:712637-731373 GCF_000278275.1 Bartonella tamiae Th239 | reverse complement strand
ATATGAAAGTCGCCTTCTCAAGAAGCTGATCTTTCCATTGCTTGATCTGGTTTGCGTGTACGTCAAAGTGGTGAAAGAATCCAATAAGGTTTTCTCGCCCCTGATTGCAGTAGGGGGTACTTTCGCTTAAAAGCTGCGCTATGGTTTCGGTATGGTCGTATTATCGTAATGTCTCTTGTCATCGACATCTAAGCCAAAATCAGGCAAAAACTCCACTGAGCGTAAATGCTTAAATTTCCTAAACTACTTCTAAAAGTAATTGCTTTTGATATTGATGAGTGATCTTCAAATATGGTGAAATTCACCAAAAATAACGAAGATCGTTTTTTAAAGCGCAAATGAGTCTATTATGGAAGTTTTTTTCATAACGAAGCTCAACCGTTCAAAATGTCTTTTATCTTTATTATGGTAGACATCGAATAAAATAGGTCTTGTATTTCAAATAAAATAATTAAAATAACACTTTTAACAAGACAGTTATTTTGTAAGTTTTTTATAATGTTGAGCCGAGTAATTTACGTAAATGAGGGTTATATTCCAATTCACGCTGATAAGAAATTTCACAACTCGCATATGCCTCTTGGCGCGTATAATTCCAATATTTTAAGTCATCAATAGGTATTTTTTGACCTGTCACTGCACAAAAGACATATGTGCCATAGTTTAGAATTTCGTAATCGCCACTTAAATAATTAATTCTGGCTTCGCTCTCATCACTCGAATACATGACATTCAATTCCTTATATTTTACATACTATAGAGACTATGATCAATAAGCGTATTTTAAATCTTAAACCATGTCTTGCGTGATCTAATAATCACAACGTTTAAAATTAACGGAAACAAGCTCTAAAATACAAGAAAATAATGATATTTTTAGTAAAGAAAACAAGTTTTTTATCATGCTCATATGTCTATTGATTATCGGCGACCAAATAAGCGCTCAATATCGTGTAATTTTAATTCAATATATGTTGGCCGTCCATGATTGCATGTACCAGAACTAGGAACGGCTTCCATTTGACGAAGAAGAGCATTCATTTCCTGTCCCTTTAGAATACGACCAGAACGTACCGAACCGTGACATGCCATTGTTGCAGCCACATAGTCTAACATTGCTTTTAAACCATCGGCAGTATCATGTTCTGCCACTTCATCTGCTAAATCGAGAATGAGAGCTTTTGCATTAACCTCACCAAGCATCGAAGGTGTTTCACGCACTGCAAGGGCACCAGGTCCAAAAGGTTCAATAACAAGCCCAAATTTTTTTAAAGTGTCTTGGTGTGATAAGAGACCTTCCATATCGTCTGATGACAATTCAACAATTTCAGGAATAAGCAACATTTGTGATGGTAAAGGACGACTATATAGCGCATTTTTAAGCGCTTCATAAACCAAACGCTCATGGGCTGCATGTTGATCAACGATGATTAAACTATCTTGTGTTTGTGATACAATATAATTTTTATGTATTTGTGCGCGTGCAGCACCTAAAGGATAGCCGAGCTCTTCTTGTGTTGGATCTGATAAAGAAGCAGAAATATCTCCGATTGGCATGTCTAGAGCGTCAAGTTTCATCGTTTCATTTTCGTGAAAACTATTATGCCGATATGGCTTTAATGGAGCATTGCCAAATTGTGCCGCATCGAGTGTTGTTTTTGAATGATTCGGCGGCTTATATACAGATTGATTATAAATATGGCTGTAAATTTTATGATCTCTGATTTTATCATCTTGAAAAGATAAATCGGTACTAAAGCTTTGTGCCGTATAAGTTGTATCACTCGTATTTTTTTGCACTTGTGATAAAAAAGCTGCTAACATTGCATCTGCGCCTGTTGATGCGGGTCGAATGCCTGCGTGTGACAAAGCTTCACGTATGCCACCAACAATTAAACCTCGAACAAGCCCGGGATCACGAAAACGCACATCAGCTTTTGCAGGGTGTACATTCACATCAACATCAGTGTGCGGCAAATCTATAAAGAGAACACAAACCCCATAACGATCACGAGCAATGGAATCAAAATAAGCTGCACGAATAGCACCTAAGAGTAATTTATCGCGCACTGGTCGCCCATTAACATAAGCAAATTGATGCAAACTATTGCCTCGATTAAACGAGGGAACACCTGAAAAGCCTGTTAAAGAGATATTTTCACGCATAACGTCTAAGGGAATACAATTAGGCGCAAAGTCTTTTCCCATAATTTGGGCAATGCGTTCTAACTGCGCATGACGGTCTTTCCCTGTCGCTGGAAAATCCAACAAATTTCTATCAGATCCAGATACAGAAAAACGGATATGAGGAAAAGCAATTGCAATACGTTTGACAATATCTGTGATAGCGGCGGTTTCAGCACGATCGCTTTTCATAAATTTAAGCCGTGCAGGTGTTACGTAAAATAAATCACGCACTTCTACAATTGTGCCATAATTACCAGCAGCAGGTCGTGGACCATCGATATGACCTGCATTGACGGCTATCTCAGTTGCATTGTCATTGTTTTGTGTACGTGAAGTGATTTTTAACTTTGCAACAGAGCCAATTGATGGGAGAGCTTCTCCACGAAAACCAAGAGAACGAATATCGTGCACATCGTCATTTAATTTGGATGTACAATGGCGAGAGATTGCAAGCTCTAATTGATCAGCAGCAATACCTGATCCATTATCGCTAATACGAATAAGAGTTTTCCCCCCGCCGGCAGTTGCAATATCAATACGTGTTGCCCCAGCATCAATAGAATTTTCGATAAGCTCTTTAACAACACTGGCAGGGCGTTCAATCACCTCACCGGCTGCTATTTGATTTATTACTGTTTCACTAAGATGCCGTATGGTCATACTGGAAACTATAGCCGATTTTTTAAGTTAAACATAGAATTATATGAAGCAAGAGTCGTATGTTTCCCCTTAAAAATGAGTGACTAGTATAGTTAGCTAAAAAAGCTATTGGCGTTAAATGGATAAGTCATGGGCTAAAAGTCGCCTTTCACTAGTAAAATAAGTTGTACTCATTAAGTATTTAGTAGCAGACGAACAACTCGTTTTGCTGCAGTTTTTGCAGGCGTCAATAGAAACACAGTCCAAAACTACGAGAGGAAAAATCCTCCCGCCTTGAACAAGAAACGTTTGAATTCTTGTGCGTGACATTGAATTTGATCAGAGAAATTTTTGTGGTGTTCGTAAAGGCAAAAGAGGCCTTGGCGCTTGTGGGAAAATAACTGTATTGAGACTGTTAAAATGCAATTGAAAAGTTTATGCCTTTCCTATCCCCAATACCCATACTAAAACGCTTTTAGCGATTATGCGACACTCAATTAAATCAAATTCCATTGTTTATACAGACAGCTTTTTACCTATGATGTTCTTGATGCGTCTGTGTTTTACCATGAGCAGTTCAACCATTGGAAAAAGCGCCCCGCTTTGGCAACGCATATTTTTCATAAAATCGATGTAGCAATCGGTCAAAGTGACAATGATGCTGAACAATATCATGCACTTGGTGTTAAACATGTTGCGGTTTCTGGTAACTTAAAAGCTGATGTTGCGCCTATAGAAAATACAGCACTTTTGCAAACATATCGTGAAGCTATTGGAAAGCGCCGTGTTTGGGCTGCTATTTCAACTCATGAAGGTGAAGAACGCATTGCAGCCGAAGTTCATGCGGCGCTTAAAACGCGTCTTCCAGATCTTTTAACCATTATTGTACCGCGTCATCCTGAGCGTACAGAAACTATCTTAGATATGCTCAATGATAAGAATCTTATTGTTGCTCAACGCAGCCAAAATGATCTTATTACTAAAGATACAGATATTTTTATGGGCGATAGCGTAGGCGAAATGGGACTTTTTTTGCGTTTGGCAAAAGTGGCGTTCATCGGAAAGTCACTCAGCGATAAAGGTGGACATAATCCGTTAGAACCAGCACTTCTTGGTACCGCTATTTTAACAGGACCACATATTCAAAATTTTCAAGATACATTTGAAGAATTTTTTGCTCAAAAAGCTGCACGTTCCGTTGTAGATGCTACGCAATTGGCGGTTCAGGTCAATACACTTTTGACGCATGAGCCAATGAGGCGGGTTATGGTGGATGCTGCTTATCATACAGCCACCAATATGAGTGGAGCATTGGAGCGGACTTTACACGTTTTGCACCCTTTTATTCAACCGCTTATATTACAAGCGCGTTTAACCCCTCAAGGTGGCGGTTATGGTGAGTAATACACCTAAATTTTGGTGGCAGAAAAAAAGCTTTCCACATTATCTCTTAATGCCGCTTTCAGGACTTTATGGTTTTTTTGCAGCACGTAAAATGCATAATAAAGTGCCTCCTAAAATTGATTTGCCTGTTTTATGTGTGGGTAATTTCACTCTAGGGGGGGCTGGAAAAACACCTGTCGCAATTGCTCTCGCTCAATGTGCAACAACAATGGGACTAAAGCCTGGGATCATTTCGCGTGGATATGGTCGAAAAAATACTCAAACACGCCTTGTTAACTCTCTCCAAGACACGGCACACAGCGTTGGTGATGAACCACTTTTATTAGCGCAATATGCACCAGTTGCGGTATCAAAAAATCGTTTAGATGGTGCAAAACTGTTGCAAAATCATGGATGCAATTTCATCATCATGGATGATGGTTTTCAAAGTCGACGCATTTTTATAGATTACGCTTTGTTGGTTGTTGATGGAATACGTGGTTTTGGCAATGGTGCTGTTTTTCCCGCAGGTCCATTACGAGCGCCGCTTAAATCACAATTAAACTATACAGATAGTATTGTGACACTGACGAATGAAAAAAATACATTATCAGAACCTTTATTGGATCCAAAAATTCTGATACCCTTATATCAAGCTCGTTTAAAACCTTCTGCAACAGCATCCGTTGAAAATCAAAATTTTTTAGCCTTTGCAGGTATTGGAAATCCTGAAAAATTTTTTCGTTCTATTGAAGAGTTGGGCGGTCATATCATACAAAAACATGTTTTTGCCGATCATCATTTCTATACTCAAGTGGAAATTGACCGTCTTTCTCACCTTGCCACCAAAAACAATCTTTTGCTTGCAACCACGTTAAAAGATTATATGCGTTTAAAAGGAAAGAGAGTGTATGAAGATCTTCAATCAATGATTATTTTTGATATAAGTGTTGTTTTTGATGACGGTGACAGATGTCAAAAGCTTATTCAAACAACGATAGAAAATGCCACAAAAAGAGGTGTGTCTCTATCTTCATGAAATGCCACCATTAATAAATTATAAAAATATCTATCTTTGCAGTTTAGCTGCTGAGAGGCAGTTTTGTAATGAAAGAAAATACACGCGTTTAATAGGCTTAACAGCTATCGTGATAAAAGAAGTAGTTTAGGAAATTTAAGCATTTACGTTCAGTGGAGTTTTTGCCTGATTTTGGCTTAGATGTCGATGACAAGAGACATTACGATAATACGACCATACCGAAACCATAGCGCAGCTTTTAAGCGAAAGTACCCCCTACTGCAATCAGGGGCGAGAAAACCTTATTGGATTCTTTCACCACTTTGACGTACACGCAAACCAGATCAAGCAATGGAAAGATCAGCTTCTTGAGAAGGCGACTTTCATATTTGGTCATGAAGCCAAGGCAGAACAGTGCGCGCCCAGCGTTGATGTGAAGACGCTTTATGCCAAGATTGGGGAGCTGACTTTAGAGAATGATTTTTTATCAGGGGCGTTCAACACGGCGGGATTGCTGAGTGCAAAGAAATGATTGACCCTGAACACAAACTATCGATCTCACGCCAATCTAAGCTTTTAGGTTTCAGCCGTGGCAGTCTTTACTATTCCCCGTGCCATGTATCAGATGGTGATTTGGCACTGATACGCCGAATTGACGAACTCCATTTTGAATATCGAATATCCGTTTGCGAGAAGCTGAATGTTGCAAGGGCTTTGAAAAGCGAAAGATGGAAGTCGGGCAACTAGATGTCGCCACGCAAATGAAGAAAATAGGGATAGAAGCGATATACCGCGACGGTCTAATACCTCGAAGCCAACTTCTGCTCATAAAGTCTATCCCTATCTGCTGCGTCATCTGGCTGTGACATGGCTTAATCAGGTCTGGGCGATGGACATCAGCTATATTCCCATAGCCTGTGGTTTTTTTATCTTTGTGTCGTTGTGGACTGGTTTAGTCGAAGGGTTTTGTCTTTGTGGCGGTCAATGACAATGGTAGCCGCTTTTTGCATAGGTGAGCGTCGTTAAGGAAGCACTTGCGCGTTATGGTAAACCCGACATATTCAATACCAACCAAGACTCACAATTGACGTCGATAGACTTCACGGCAGTACTACAGAACGCGCAAATCGCTATCTCAATGGATGGCAAGGGCGCGTGACGCCACAATGCCTTTGTTGAGCGATTTTGAAACAGTCAAATATGAGGAGGTTTATCTCCATACCTATAAGAGCGTTGCTAAGGCACGTGCTGGCATTGGCCGATATCTAACTTTTGCAATACCAGAAATCCACATTCATCGCTTGGTAGCGATAATACTGGATATGGCATACTTCAAAGCGTTGGAAACCATAATAATGACAGCGTGATCAAGACGCAAATTCACTTAACAAAATACTACAAACTGTTAAGACAAATTGAGCCACTAGTTTGATTGATTCCACTTTCTTTTGGATTTTTCGTGATAGTGCCATGGGTAGGTTTTGATAATGATCTTAGCCTGTTTCATATTTCTAAATATCAGTGTTTATTTAAGAATTGCATATAGATATTATCATCGGACTTGTCCAGATGAATGTAAAACAGTTTTATGCAATTCTTATTTGTCAGTTATCAAAGCTCGACTTTAACGCATTGTGTTTGTAGTCATGTTTTTTGTCGACCAATATGTTGCTATTTGGCGAGAGTAGTAAGCAGATATTTAGTTCTTAGCGAACGCACTTCTAGATACTCAATCTCCTATCAAAGGTGATCAAACTTTTATGACGTTTAATACTCAATACCACATCAACATAAAACTGAATGATATACTATTCATTGCTCACTATTGAGCATCGTAACTTATACTGCTTATATTATTTTAAATTTTTCTATTTGCTAAATATAAAAACATTAATGATACATAATGAGTACCAATAATTTATTTATAATCATTTATAAGTCTTACAATTTTTTCAATATCTTCAAAATCTATTACTGGTGAAATGGGAAGACTTAATACTTCATTGTGTATTTTTTCTGTTAATGGAAAATTTCTGTTATTTAAATATTGACATGATTGTTGCTTGTGTGGAGGAATAGGATAATGAATAATCGTTTCAACACCATTATCCTTTAAGTAAGCTTGTAAACGATCACGATCAGATGTTCTGATTACAAAAACATGCCAGACGTGTTCAGATTCTTCGCCAACATTTGGAAGTATAATACGTTCGTTTTTTATATTGTGACGGTAATAAGTTGCTATTTGCCTGCGCTTTTCATTGTCATCATTCAAATAGGGTAATTTTACATCTAGTACTGCAGCTTGTATTTCATCAAGACGTGAATTCACACCCTGATATATGTGTACATATTTTTGATGAGAGCCGTAATTTGCTAATGCTTTAATTCGTTTATATAAAACTTCATCATTGGTTGTTATAGCTCCACCATCACCCAGACAACCAAGATTTTTACCGGGATAAAATGAAAAAGCTGCTGCATCGCCAAGATTACCAGTCTTGCGTCCCTGGTAGATTGCTCCATGAGCTTGGGCTGCATCCTCAATGATTTTAAGATTATATCGTTTGGCAATTGACCAAATCTTTTCCATATCAACGGCTTGCCCATACAAATGAACAACCATAATAGCTTTTGTTTTTTTAGTAATGGCTGCTTCAATACACTCTGGATCAATATTATAGGTGTTAATATTTGGCTCTACTAATATAGGAATACAACCATTTTGACTTATGGAAAAAATAGAGGCAATATAAGTGTTCGCTGGTACTATAATTTCATCTTCAGAACCAAATCCGTATCCTTTTATAATCAAGTTAAGGGCATCAAGCCCGTTGGCTACACCAAGAGCAAAATCTGTTTCACAAAATTGTGCAAAATTTTTACTAAATCTCGTATTTTCTTGCCCTAAAATATACCAACCCTTATCTAGAACATTTTTTATACGCTGATCAATTTCAATACGAAAACGATCATTGAGTGTTTGCAAATCAAGAAATTTTATTAAATGTTTCTCATTCATTGTTATTTTTACCATGTTTTATTGTGCAACTTTTTAAAAGAAAAATCGATTTCAAGTGAATGCTAGCGTTAAATATAATTTTAATCAGGTTATGCTTATAATTAATGTTTCACTCTTTATTCTTATCTTTCACAAAAATATGCATAAATTTATCAAGTTCTGGACCATTAGATCCTTTATTATAAAAGATAAATAATGGTTAAATTTTAGCTATCTCTTATGAGCATGAGTGATTGATTTGATCACATAAAGTTAGATAGATTGCATTGAATCAAAAATGCGTTGCAATAAATGATCACCATTTATCCTGTCATAGTCATAAATATATATTGAAGGATTATTAACGATCGAATAAGGGGATCCACTTGCTTGTATAAATTGATCAATATGACTTTCATAATTATTGTTTTTTATAAACCATTGTCTCGCAGAACGGCTCTTTTTTTCTAAACTAACTTTATTCAAAGAACTTATAATAGTCTTTAAATCGTCCATATCTGACCACAAATATTGTTCTGGATCACAAAAATCAGCTGGAGGATAAATAGTTGGGTTAATGACTTTATGATTTATTATAGGTATTCCTGCGGACATCATTTCAACAACAGTTCTCGCTGAGCAGATTGGAAATGTTGAAACAAAAAGATCAACACCCATATTTAGCATAGAAAGACCTAAATTGTCAGTCCAGTCGATATGAATAAAATGATCAAACGGAATTCCTGCTTTATCGAATTTATTTTGAAAAAAAGCGATCGTTTCACGATCAAGTTGTCCATAATGATAATGATGACCATTTGTTTTTCCAATTATTGCTATAATAACATCTATAAATTCATAAATATAATTAGACTTTGCTTTATAAACACGTGCTGATGCACTTGCAGTTGTTAAAATATTATTTTTATAAGGAATATAGATTTTTGTAGAAAATTTATCTTTTAATAAGGGGTGACATTTTGTAAAATTCGCATTGGTTACATGATAATTTATTGCATCGAGTTGACTATCATTTTTAACAATAAAACTATCTATTGAGGAATTATTTAAACCCATTACCAAACCGTGATCATAACAAAAATCCATAATCACTGTTTTAAACAAACCAGATTGTATTGCAGCATTTAACGGTATATCAAGATGCGTGATAAAAGGATATAATACTTTACCTCTAATTTCATAAAAAATATTTATTAATGCTAATATTTTTTCAAGATAATTCAATGAATGATCAATTTTAATCACTTCTATTCGTGGATCATCAAAAGCTTCATGTAAGTCATTTTCGTTATTTTCTAACCATTCACTGGATACAACATATACTTTTTTATATTTTGTCAAAAGAGCTTTTGAAAGATCTTGGAGTTCCGCATAGATGCCTCCCCCAGTTTTATTTAAAACAGATAGAGCGATTACGGCCACATCATTATATGGTTTATCGGAAAGACATAAACCTTGTTTTAAAATAAACCAGCGACCAATAGTTTCAGCGATTTGATCAACGACCTTACTACTAAAAACTGCATTAAAATAACTAGTATCAGAAAAAATTTGAGAACAATATCGTACGCAAAATGATATTATTGACATCATATCTATTTTTTTTCTATTTTTATGTTCAATAGGTATTGTTGCCAAATAATCTATATTATTTTGTATGGTTTTCCATTCAGGTGAAGACTTGTTGCCAATCATATATTTTTGTGTTTGAGTTAATATATCAACATTTAATTCTCTTTGATTTATAGCATTTAAAGAATTCCATATTCCACCTCCATTCCAATAATATATACTATGAATATCAGGAAAATATTTAAGCTTTCTTTTTGATTTTAAAAGATGAAATTTAAATACAGCGCTATCTCCACGAAATGCTTCAAGATTGAAATATTCGGGTAATTTATCTACTATTTTTCGATACATTATTGCTGATGTATGAGCATAAATTTCATTGAGTATACACTGTTCATAACTAAAGATTCTTTCCTCAAATATATTAATCAAAATTGATATTTCATTTTCAGGATAAACAAGAAAAGTATTGTGACAAACAGCAATAAAATCTGGATTTTTTTCTAAAAAGTCTATTTGTTTATGAAGTTTATTTGTATTCGTGAATACATCATCTGCATCCAACACATGAAAATAACGTCCACGCGCTTTTGCATAAGCACGTTGAAAACTATAACCTTTTCCGTAGTTTTTTTCATTATTAAGTAAAACGATATGATTAAATTTGTCAGCGTAATTACGAACGATTTCATTGGTTGCATCTGTTGAACCATCATTGACAATTATAATTTCAAATGGATAGGTTGTTTTTTGAGCAAGAATTGAGTCAAGTGAGGATGAAATGTATTTTTCGCCGTTAAAAACCGGCATTATTATAGAACAAACACATTCATTCATATTTGACACTCCTATTAAAACAATAAATTAATAACTAATAAAATATTAAAAAACTATCTTTTTGAGTTTTTTTAGGGCTCATTCACAAAAAATATGAAGCATTGAGGGATTGTTCGACATCGTCTAATAAGTCATCGGTATCTTCTAAACCAATAGAAAAACGCAACAATCCATCGTTTACGCCTAAATGTGCGCGTGCTTCTTGACCAATGCTTTGATGTGTTGTTGTTGAAGGATGCGTAATAATAGAACGTGTATCACCCAAATTATTTGAGATTAGCGGTATTGTTAGTGTGTTACAAAATTTAAATGCTGCTTGTTTTCCCTTTTGCAGTTCAAAAGCAATCATTGTTGAGCCACCGCTCATCTGTTTGGCGATGATATCTGCCTGCGGATGATCGCTGCGCCCTGGATAAATGCATTTTAAAACAGCTTTATGGCCGCTGATAAGATCCGCAATTTTTGATGCTGAACGGGTCATCTTTTCAACTCTTAACGGTAATGTTTCAAGTCCTTTTAACATCAACCAAGCATTAAACGGGCTTAAGCCTGGGCCTGTATGACGAAAATAATCCGCAAGGTTTTCATCAATCCATGCTTTGCTTGCAAGAACCATGCCGCCAAGACAGCGGCCCTGTCCATCAATATGTTTCGTTGTAGAATAGACAACAACATCAGCACCCAATTCAAGCGGTTTTTGAAAAATTGGTGTTGCAAAAACATTATCAACAATCACAGTGGCACCAACACGATGTGCCAACGCACTCACTGTTTTTATATCCACAACATCAAGTGTTGGATTAGCGGGTGTTTCAAAAAAAACGCCGCTTGTGTTGGGGCGTATTGCCTTTTCCCAATTTTCTATTTTTGTGCCATCAATAAGGCTAACTTCAACACCATAACGGGGTAAGATTTTTTCAATAACATAGCTGCAAGATCCAAACATTGCTCGCCCAGCGACAAAATGATCTCCTGCTTTAACAAAACATAAAATTGCCCCTGCAACAGCAGCCATTCCTGAGGCAAAAGCACGGGCATCTTCTGCACCTTCAAGGACACACATGCGCTTTTCAAACATATCGGTTGTGGGATTGGCATATCGCGAATAGACAAAACCAGGTTCTGTGCCATCAAAACGAGTTTCGGCGCGTTCTGCTGTTTCATAAGCAAAACCTTGGGTAAGATAGAGTGCTTCTGAAACTTCTCCAAAAGGGGAACGTGTTGTGCCTGCATGCACCATCTGTGTTGCTGTGCGGTATTTACGATTAGGATCTAAAGTCATGCGCTACCTACTTTCACAATAAATCTTCAAAACTTATGAAGATTAAGAAAAAAGGATGCCAAAAACCGTTTTGTTTCACGGCCTTTTAGCATTTATTGAAAGATTATGTGTCACTTAATTCCACTTTTCAAAGACTTTGCCAGTCAATGAAATTTTGTTTATAATCACATATAATCTATCGTGGCTGCAAGCCGGCCGGCCAAATCACCACGGGATAAACTTTCCTTAATCCCTCGTAGCACTTGCGTCAATGTGTGATTTGGGTAAAGAAGAAAAGATAAAAGAGAGAAGGTCGATTTTATGGCACGTTTAAACGGTATTCTTGCAGATAGCGATATTCACGCTTTATTTGATAACAATATATTGAAACTCGATCGACCTCTTGATCCTGATCAAATACAACCTGCAAGTCTCGACTTAAGATTGGGGAAAAAAGCTTATCGCGTCCGTGCTTCCTTTATGCCAGGGCGCGATACAAAGGTTATTGATAAGTTGGAGCGGCTTAAACTTCATGAATTTGATCTTACAGAAGGTGCGGTTTTAGAAACAGGCTGTGTTTATATCGTTCCTCTTTTAGAAACATTAAGCTTGCCTGATGATCTTTCTGCATCTGCTAATCCCAAAAGCTCTACTGGACGGCTTGATATTTTTACGCGTGTTATTACCGATTATGCACAAGAATTTGATAAGGTTTGTGCCGCTTATGACGGCCCTCTTTATTTGGAAATTAGTCCGCGTACGTTTCCAGTTTTGGTAAGAACAGGATCTCGTTTGTCGCAGATACGCTTTCGCAAAGGTAAAGCACAACTCGATGAAGAACATCTTTATAAGCTTCATCAAAACGAAACTCTTGTTTCTGATGATGTGCCCAATATCAGCAATGATGGTGTTGGGCTTTCTATTGATTTAACGGGTGGTGAAAATGGTCTTATAGGCTATCGTGGTAAACATCATACAAGCGTTATTGACGTTGATAAAAAAGGCTTAGCAGATATTCTTGATTTTTGGGAACCGCTTTATGATCGCGGCGCGCGCGAGCTTATTCTTGATCCCGATGAATTTTATATTCTTGTTTCTCGAGAGTCTGTGCACGTCCCACCGCTTTATGCGGCGGAAATGCGCCCGTTTGATCCACTTGTTGGTGAATTTCGTGTCCATTATGCGGGCTTTTTTGATCCAGGTTTTGGCAATATTTCTGCTGGAGGCACAGGCGCACGTGCAGTTTTAGAAGTGCGTAGTCATGAAGTGCCTTTTATCCTTGAGCATGGGCAAATTGTCGGTCGGTTGATTTATGAAAATATGTTGAACAAGCCAAGCAAGCTTTATGGACAGGAATTGGGTTCAAATTATCAAGCACAGGCACTAAAACTGTCCAAACACTTCAAATAAAGTCTATCGCTAAAATCGTATTATAAAAATAATAATTAAGCAGGATAAAGCGCATTTCATACAAATAATTCATAATTTTTTGTATTGAATCGATGTTATTTTATAAATAGTGTCGTATATCTCTCTTGGTTGAGAATATCTTATTTCTGTAATGCGGGTATGATGTAATGGTAGCTTGTCAGCTTCCCAAGCTGAATGCGCGGGTTCGATTCCCGCTACCCGCTCCAATTCATATACAAAACGTAATGGCCAAGATATTTTTACAATTTAAAATGGCACTTTAAACATTTGTAAAAGCAAAAAACTTCACGGATTGAACGGTTATAAGTTGCTTATATGTATGAAGATCTGCCTGTTTATAAATGTCATTATTACTCATTAAAAAACAATCTTGATTCATATTGTCTCTATGCATCAATATTATAGCTTTTTTTGAATCAGATTAAATTATAAATTGCGTTGATTGACACGTTTGGATAATTCTTCTTTGCCTTCTTTTCTTTCTGAATAAGGATTGATAAGATAGTCATTTTGTCAATGAGTAAGCAAAGTAAATTTATAAAGTTCTTCCATAACATCGACAATACGATCATATAAAATTGATGGTTTCATACGACCATCTTCGTCAAACTATAAAAAAGCGTTCGGAATTGAAGACTGGTTCGGAATTGTAATCATAAGCATCCAACGCCCCAAAATTCGCCTTTGATTAACAGTATTAAATGATGGAGAACCGCCACTAAATTGCACCACCAGCTAGAGGAATCCAGTCAATTTGCGATTTAAAAATAGAGCTCATGGAACCATGACGTTCAGGTGAACACCACAACATGCCCTTTGACTATGATAAAAAATCAAATAATTCTTTTACTTTTGAATGTTCAGTGTCACATTCATCTGGCAAAGGTAATTCTTTTGGATGAAATATTTTCACTTCGGCACTAAATTTTTCTAAGATTCGTCTAGCCTCCAGCACTGCTAAACGACTGTAAGAACGCTCACGATTTGAACCATAGAGTCATAAAATGCGTGGGGGATGAGCCAATAATTGCGCTTGCACTTTTTCGAAGCTCGGCAAATCAAATTTACTCATATCAATATTGGATAAAGTGATGACAATTATTCCTCATTAATATTTTTTTTGCGAAACCATAAAAATACACGAACCAATCTGATTAAAACGGTGACGTCAGCTAATGGTCCTATAATCGTTGTAAAAGCGACGGGAGAAGCAAGACAAAAATTTGCGACGGCGACGGCTCATGCCAACTCGAAATTATTTTCTGCAGATGTAAAAGCAATGAATGTTGTTTTTGGATAATTATTACCCATCCATTGACTCATAAAAAAGCTGAGAACGAAAAAAACGAAATCGGGAATTCTTAAAATGAATAGATCCTGAGCCTAAACAATTTTGTGTTCTTTCAAAATTTTGTTTAAACTTTGCCAATATTTACAATTCATCTGATCCCCAACTTTGTACTCGCTCTACAGCTTTTTTCCAACCTAAGTAACGTTTTTGTTGTTTTTCCAAGTCAGATGATGGATGAAAAACACGCTCTACAGTCGAGACTGTGCGCAACTCTTCAAGACTTTCCCAAAATCCAACAGCAAGACCAGAAAGATAGGCAGAGCCAAAAGCTGTCACTTCTAAATGTTTTGGACGTTCTATTGATTTTTGTAAAATATCCGCTTGAAATTGCATTAAAAAATTATTTTCCACAGTACCGCCATCAACACACAATGTTTTAAGATCAGTATGAGCATCAGCCAGCATAGCATCCAAAACATCTTTGGTTTGATAGGCAATCGATTCTAAAGTCGCACGTATAATATGATTGCGGTTTACACCACGTGTAAGACCTAAAATAGCACCACGTGCAGAAGGATCCCAATAAGGTGCCCCAAGTCCAGTAAAAGCAGGAACAACATAAACACCATTAGCAGTGCCTACCTTATCAGAAAAATATTCTGAATCTTCTGCATCAGTGAAAAATTTTAACTCATCACGCAGCCATTGAATGGCTGCACCGCCAACAAAAATAGAGCCCTCTAAAGCATATGCTAACCCACCATCTGCATTACAAGCAAGAGTAGTAATAAGACCATGATTTGAGGGTACAGGTTGATTGCCTGTATTCATGAGCATAAAGCAACCCGTTCCATAGGTATTTTTTGCTTCTCCCTTTTCAACACACAAATGTCCGAAAAGTGCGGCTTGTTGATCACCTGCTGCACCTGCAATCGGAATACGGGTGCCACCACGACCACCTATATTTGTTTGACCATAAATAGCTGAAGAGGGTTTAACTACTGGTAACATAGAACGAGGAATATTGAGTATTTTCAGTAGTGTATCATCCCAATCGAGTTTATGTATGTTAAATAGCATTGTGCGAGAAGCGTTGGTATATTCCGTTACATGAACCCGTCCTTGTGTCATATTCCATATTAACCACGTATCGATTGTTCCAAAAAGCAACTCACCTTTTTCAGCTTTTGTACGTGTACCCTCAATATTATCTAATATCCAAGCAATTTTTGTTCCAGAAAAATAAGGATCTATAACAAGACCAGTTGTTTCACGTACGTAGTCTTCAAGACCTTCTTTTTTAAGTTTATTACAAATTTCAGTTGTACGACGACATTGCCATACAATAGCATTGTAAATTGGCTTTCCTGTATTTTTATCCCAAATGACGGTAGTTTCACGTTGATTAGTAATACCAATCGCCGCAATTTCCTCAGAACGAATCCCTGCTTGAGCTAAAGCTTCAACGAGTGTTGCGCTTTGCGTGGCCCAAATTTCTCTTGGATCATGCTCAACCCAACCGGGTTTAGGATAAATTTGTTTAAATTCTCGTTGAGCGATGGAAACGACTTTTGCTTTTCTATCAAGTACTAAAGTTCTTGAACTTGTTGTTCCCTGATCAAGAGCAACAATATACTTCTTTTTTTCATCCATTTGTATGTCTCCTTCCAACGAAATCTTTTTTTGTATTTTGTGAGTGGGCCACCAATACATATTTTATAAATAAATGCTCCAATTAAAGCGCCTATAATTATCGCAATGAGAGGTATAAGAGCATAAGGAACTGTTCTATCCCCAGTCATAACTTGAATGTTCCATCCTGACATATAAGCAATAAGACGTGGACCAAAATCACGCGCTGCATTCATTGCAAAACCAGTAAGTGGAGCAAAGGAACCACCTAAAACTAAGACGAGAGTACTAATGATCATTGGTGCCAATGTACCTCTTGGAATACCATTCCTATCATCAGTGAGACCAAGAAGTAGCATCATGAGGAGACTAGTAATGAAGACTTCAGTGAAAAATGCTTGCATTATAGTATTGTTTCTATAAGGAAATGTTGTAAACACACCTGCTGTGTCCAATGTTTTTACTGTAAAAAGATTAAAATAAAGTCCATATACAACCGCAGCGGCAACAGAAGCCCCTAAAAATTGTGAAATAATATAAAAAACTATTTTTTTGGAAAGTTTCCAAAAACAGCTAGTGCAATTGTAACTGACGGATTAAGATGCGCACCAGAAACACCACCTTTGAGATAAGCACCTAATGCTACAAAAAGCCCCCATATAATTGATATTTATCATTGTCCATAGCTTGCACCTGAAAGTTTTAAGCCTGCGACACCCCTCATGCCAAAAACTAAAAATACAAATGCGGCTATAAATTCAGAAATACATTCTTGTTTAAGTTTTATCCCCATTATAAAAAGCTTCTCCCGAATATACTTTTTTCATAATAATAATATTTGAATAAGTAAAATTTATAAAGACTTTTTTAGAGATTTTTGTCTTTATCTTTTAAATTATTATCATCTTTAACGATATTATTAACGTATTCATCAAGTTTTTTTATTTCTTTTTTATTAAACCATAAACCAAGCTTGGTGCGCCGCCACAAAATATCTTCTGCAGTCAAAGCCCATTCTTCTTTAATGAGCCAATCTACTTCTATTTGATAAAGACCATGTCCAAAATTTTGACCGAAATTTTCTGCATTATTTTTAAAAATTAATATTGCTTGCGTGCCATAATTTTCAGCCACACGACGAATTGTAAAAGCATCTAATGTCGGTACGTTTACTGCAATTCCTTTTTTAACTTCTTCAATATCGTTATGAGGAAAATTACCTCCAGGCAACGGTTCTTTTGCAGTCCAAGATGGTTCTCTTTTGCCAAAATGATCTTCAACAAAATTCATGGCATCTTCAGCTAGTTTACGATATGTGGTTATCTTGCCACCATATGCATTGAGCATTGGTGCTAATGTATCATCATCAATTAATTTTAATACATAGTCACGTGTTGCTTCCTGCGCTTTAGATGCATCATCGTCATATAGCGGTCTTACGCCTGCATAGCTCCAAATTATTTCTTCACGTGTAATGGGTTTTTTAAAATATTCATTTGCCGCATCAATAATATAAGATATTTCTTGATCACTAATTTCAATATTTGAAATATCATCCTTATAATCAAGATCCGTTGTACCAATTAATGTAAAATCATGATGATAAGGTATTGCAAAAATGATGCGTCCATCAGAATTTTGAAAGATATAAGCTCGATCGTGATCGTATAATTTTTTTACAACAATATGTGAACCTTTGACTAGACGAATCGGTGGGTGTTGATCGGATGAATAAACGTCTTGCATTATATAGTTAATCCATGGACCCGCCATATTTGCAATAAATGCAGATGTAACAGTAAATATTTGATCTGTCCGCTTATTTTTAAGCGTGATAAGCCAATGATCGGTATGACGCTTGAGAGATATGACTTCTGTTCGCGTCATTATTGTTGCACCAAGTTCAGACGCACTGCGAGCATTTAATATTACTAAGCGTGAATCATCTACTTGCGCATCAGAATACTCAAATCCTTTTTTATAAATATCTTTTAATGGTTCACCATATACATCGTGAAAGTTTATTGTGCGCGTAGTTGGCAACTCTTTGCGACCACCTATATGATCATAAAGAAAAAGTCCCGTGCGCAACAGCCAAGCTGGCCGCAGTCCTTTATGATGCGGCAACAAAAATCGGATCGGATGGACAATATGTGGAGCGATACGCCATAAAATTTCACGTTCTTTTAATGCATGACTTACAAGTTTAAACGCATAGTGTTCTAAATAACGAAGCCCTCCATGGATAAGCTTGGTCGAAGCTGAAGATGTGGCTGAGGCTACATCATTCATTTCTGCAAGCCCTACTTTAAATTTGCGTCCAGCTGCATCACGGGCTAATCCACAACCATTCACTCCGCCGCCAATAATAAATATTTCATAGTCCATTGAAATGTTTATAAACTTTCATTTTTGAATTTATGTTACAGTAATAAAAAATAAAAAAAAATTCAATATAAAATA
>NZ_JH725147.1:692523-711541 GCF_000278275.1 Bartonella tamiae Th239 | reverse complement strand
GCTTAAAAGCTGCGCTATGGTTTCGGTATGGTCGTATTATCGTAATGTCTCTTGTCATCGACATCTAAGCCAAAATCAGGCAAAAACTCCACTGAACGTAAATGCTTAAATTTCCTAAACTACTTCTTTTATCACGATAGCTGTTAAGCCTATTAAACGCGTGTATTTTCTTTCATTACAAAACTGCCTCTCAGCAGCTAAACTGCAAAGATAGATATTTTTATAATTTATTAATGGTGGCATTTCATGAAGATAGAGACACACCTCTTTTTGTGGCATTTTCTATCGTTGTTTGAATAAGCTTTTGACATCTGTCACCGTCATCAAAAACAACACTTATATCAAAAATAATCATTGATTGAAGATCTTCATACACTCTCTTTCCTTTTAAACGCATATAATCTTTTAACGTGGTTGCAAGCAAAAGATTGTTTTTGGTGGCAAGGTGAGAAAGACGGTCAATTTCCACTTGAGTATAGAAATGATGATCGGCAAAAACATGTTTTTGTATGATATGACCGCCCAACTCTTCAATAGAACGAAAAAATTTTTCAGGATTTCCAATACCTGCAAAGGCTAAAAAATTTTGATTTTCAACGGATGCTGTTGCAGAAGGTTTTAAACGAGCTTGATATAAGGGTATCAGAATTTTTGGATCCAATAAAGGTTCTGATAATGTATTTTTTTCATTCGTCAGTGTCACAATACTATCTGTATAGTTTAATTGTGATTTAAGCGGCGCTCGTAATGGACCTGCGGGAAAAACAGCACCATTGCCAAAACCACGTATTCCATCAACAACCAACAAAGCGTAATCTATAAAAATGCGTCGACTTTGAAAACCATCATCCATGATGATGAAATTGCATCCATGATTTTGCAACAGTTTTGCACCATCTAAACGATTTTTTGATACCGCAACTGGTGCATATTGCGCTAATAAAAGTGGTTCATCACCAACGCTGTGTGCCGTGTCTTGGAGAGAGTTAACAAGGCGTGTTTGAGTATTTTTTCGACCATATCCACGCGAAATGATCCCAGGCTTTAGTCCCATTGTTGTTGCACATTGAGCGAGAGCAATTGCGACAGGTGTTTTTCCAGCCCCCCCTAGAGTGAAATTACCCACACATAAAACAGGCAAATCAATTTTAGGAGGCACTTTATTATGCATTTTACGTGCTGCAAAAAAACCATAAAGTCCTGAAAGCGGCATTAAGAGATAATGTGGAAAGCTTTTTTTCTGCCACCAAAATTTAGGTGTATTACTCACCATAACCGCCACCTTGAGGGGTTAAACGCGCTTGTAATATAAGCGGTTGAATAAAAGGGTGCAAAACGTGTAAAGTCCGCTCCAATGCTCCACTCATATTGGTGGCTGTATGATAAGCAGCATCCACCATAACCCGCCTCATTGGCTCATGCGTCAAAAGTGTATTGACCTGAACCGCCAATTGCGTAGCATCTACAACGGAACGTGCAGCTTTTTGAGCAAAAAATTCTTCAAATGTATCTTGAAAATTTTGAATATGTGGTCCTGTTAAAATAGCGGTACCAAGAAGTGCTGGTTCTAACGGATTATGTCCACCTTTATCGCTGAGTGACTTTCCGATGAACGCCACTTTTGCCAAACGCAAAAAAAGTCCCATTTCGCCTACGCTATCGCCCATAAAAATATCTGTATCTTTAGTAATAAGATCATTTTGGCTGCGTTGAGCAACAATAAGATTCTTATCATTGAGCATATCTAAGATAGTTTCTGTACGCTCAGGATGACGCGGTACAATAATGGTTAAAAGATCTGGAAGACGCGTTTTAAGCGCCGCATGAACTTCGGCTGCAATGCGTTCTTCACCTTCATGAGTTGAAATAGCAGCCCAAACACGGCGCTTTCCAATAGCTTCACGATATGTTTGCAAAAGTGCTGTATTTTCTATAGGCGCAACATCAGCTTTTAAGTTACCAGAAACCGCAACATGTTTAACACCAAGTGCATGATATTGTTCAGCATCATTGTCACTTTGACCGATTGCTACATCGATTTTATGAAAAATATGCGTTGCCAAAGCGGGGCGCTTTTTCCAATGGTTGAATGAACGTTCCGACATATGCGCATTAATCATCAATTGTGGAATTTTACGCTTTGCTAAACTATCAATACGCAGCGGCCAAACTTCAGATTCGCACACAAGCGCTAAATCTGGTGTCCAGTGATTAAGAAAACGCTGTATTGCCGAGTGAATATCAAGCGGTGCATATTGGTGAATGAGACGCTGACCAAAACGATTTTCAATAAGATTGGCCGAAGTGACTGTACCCGTTGTTAAAAGAACATGAATGTTTTGTGATAAAATTCTATCGATCAGTGGCACCAAGGCCAATGTTTCTCCGATACTTGCTGCATGAAGCCAAATGAGTGGGCCTTGTGGTCGTGTTATTTTTGAACACCCCAAACGCTCCTGCTTACGTCGATGATCCTCTTTACCACGTGCTGCACGCATAGACAGATAAAGAGGAACGATCGGACGAAGGCAATGACCCGCAAGACGATAAAGAGATAAGGCTGCGCGTGCTTTGAATTCCATTTCTTAAAGCCAATCTTAATTACGTGTTTCAAGACGTTGTTGCGCATCTTCAGTCAATTTATTCATCATTTCAGTCAGTTCCATTCGTTTTTTTTCCAATAACGTATCATTGGCATCTTCTGGCACATAAAGTGGCTCACCCATAAGAAAAATAGAGCGTCCAAAAGGCAAAGGAATCGCTGTTTTATCCCATGTTTTTTCTAAAATTTTTTCACGCGAAAAAGAATAAATATAAGGAACAATCGGACGACCAGACAATTTTGCCAATAAAATAATGCCTTTACCTGCTTCACGGGCTTGTCCATGTGCAATATCAGCAATCATTGCTGTCGTTTTCCCACTTTTTAAAGCATTTTTAAGTGTGAGCAAGGCACGAGCGCCACCCTTATCTACATTTTGTTTTTTGTCACGCCCACCTGAACCACGTACCGTTTTTAGCCCGAGTTTTTCACCCACGCGAGCATTGATTTCCGCATCAGCAGAGCGTGAAAACATCGCAATGATTGTTTCTTTTTTCGGACGCAAAAAAGGGCCCATAATATGGCGTCCATGCCAAAAAGTTATGATAAAAGGATTGAACGCATCATGAGCTTTTTTGGGATCATCAGAAGATTTTAGCAGTGGACTTGTCCAATAAACAAAGCGTAAATAATTGGCCATCAAAGCGACGATAACAGCTTTTGTTATTTTTGCATTCATTAAAGGATGACGAATTTTGCGCCAAAATGTTTTCAAGACACCATTTTTTTTTTCTGTTTCTATATTGCTCATTCCATCTTCAAATCTATTTTTTCTTTTAATGGCAAACCATATATTCATTGGCGTTCTATGTTTACAAAAATATGCAGTTCAATCTTATAAACACCATGCACATCAATATCGTTAAAATTATGATTTTTCACGATTTAGAATATATAATTTAGCGAAAAAACATAACCCGCTTAACAGTCGTTAAAGCAAGCTTGTTACTTTAAAGCCGTAATCCAAAATATAAAATCAAAGACCAAATTTAACCAATATTGGTCGCCTCTGGATCAAGAAGACGGTGAAGATGAACAATATAATAACGTTGCAAGGCATTATCAACACTGCCTTGTGCTTTTGCACGCCATGCACTTTCAGCAGATTGATAGTCTGGAAAAACACCAACGATGTCCAAATTATCCAAATCACGAAATTCATTGCTATCGAGATTTTTTAATTCACCACCCAAAACGAGATGCAACAATTGTTTTTTTTCATTCAATGCCGTCATACGTGCCTCCTGATATTTCTTTAAATCGTCGGATTACGTTCCATTTTTGATTAAACTAACTTGGACGTTTGAACAATATCTATCACATTCTTTAACCGACTATTTTCACATGCAATCAAAAAATCGTGTGTAAAAGGGCTATTTCCATAAGTCGGATATTTTTGCTCAAGTGTCACAAGTGCACCACCACTTTCTTGCAATATAAGATCGGCTGCTGCAATATCCCAATCATGACAATTGGGACGAACTAAAACTATATTAATTGCACCTTCAGCAGCAAGCGCTATGCGATAAGCCAGCGACGGTATATTATAATAAAATTGTGTCGATTTTTGAATAAAGGGGGCAAGCTTTTTTGCCATAGATTTGGTTGCTGAAATAATGGTCGTCGTATCACGTGTATGTTCAGTTGAACCTAACAAGGATAAAGCGTCTTGATTTTTAGTGGCTCCATTATTTTTAACGGCATCATAAACCACATTTTTGACAGGACAGTGCAAAATTCCCACTTCAGGTTTTTGATTTTCAATGATAGCAACAGAAATACACCAATAAGGGCTTTTTTCTAAAAAACCACGTGTTCCGTCGATGGGATCCACAATAAATGATCGACGATAGTTTTTTTGCGGTCGATCATCTTCTGTTTCTTCCGATATCCAACCGTAATCAGGTCGTGCAACAAGAAGTATTTTTTTCAAAAGCGCATCAACCGCAAAGTCTGCCTCACTGACTGGCGAATTACCAGGCTTAATCCATACTTTGGGATTTTCACCAAAATAAGACATTGCAAGATCAGCAGCTTGCGCGCAAGCTTCTCGCAAAAGCATTAAATCAAGGGTGTTTTCATCATTATTTGCCTGCAAGTGTCATCCCCTCAATCAGAAGTGTTGGTGCGGCAACGGCAAAACGACGATCAAGATCATTTGCTGGTGTGAGATGCGCTAACATATGTAAAAGATTGGATCCAAGTGTGACTTCACTGACAGGATAGCTGATTTCTCCATTTTCAATCCAAAATCCTGATGCACCACGACTATATTGCCCCGTGACAAGATCAACTCCATGACCAAAAAGTTCCGTCACATAAAACCCTGTTTGAATATTTTTCATTAACTCTTTTTGAGTAAAAAAACCGGGTTCAATCGCAAAATTTGTTGCTGCAGGTTGAACGGAAGAGGAAGAACGCACCCCATGACCATTGGTTCTCAAACCCAATTCTTTGGCTGTGGAAGAAGAAAGAAGCCAGTTTTTTAAAACGCCATTTTCAATGATATTGAGTTTTTCCCCTTCCACGCCTTCTCCATCAAAAGGACGTGAGGCATTTCCTTTAAATTTTAAAGGGTCATCACTGATTGTCACATGAGCGCTCATAACAGCCTTGTCCATATGATTTTGCAAAAGACTTGTTTTTCTTGCAACAGTAGCTCCATTGACCATAGAAGCAATATGACCTGCAATGCCGCGTGCCATGCGCGGATCAAAAATCACATTGACTATGCCTGTATTGACTTTGCGCGCGCCAAGACGTTGTACTGCTCGTTTTCCTGCACTTTTACCGATAAGCTCTGCGTCATCCATATCTTTAAAATGTAGAGCTGTCGTATAATCATAATCACGTTCCATCGCCGTACCTGTTCCTGCAACCGCACTGCATGAACGAGAAAAGCGGCTGGATTGATACGCATTGCAAAATCCATGACTTGTAACGAGAACCAAACCACCACGACCATAAGACGAAACTGCACCGCCTGAATTGGTAACACCATCAATGCTTAAAGCGGCCTCTTCGGCTTTTAGGGCATCTTCTAAAAGTGTTTGACTATCTGGAACGAAAGGATCAAATAAATTGAGATCTTTAACGTTTTTAACCAATAAATCTTGATCGGCCAAACCTTCCAAAGGATTTTCTGGCGATACTTTTGCCATTGCCACCGCACGCTCTGCAAGAGCTTTCGGATCACCAGAGAGATTGGCAGAAATCGATGCAACGCGTTTACCAACAAAGACACGCAACACAAAATCATCACTTTCAGAAGATTGGGTTGTTTCAACTTTTGAAAGGCGTACGGCAACGCTTACCGATTGAGAACGAAGAACAACTGCATCTGCCGCATCCGCTCCTGCTTTTTTTGCAGCATCAACAAGTGCTGCGGCTTGATCGATTTGGCTTTGCATAGATATTGTGCCTCCTTGATCTCAAGTTTAGTTTATCTATTTTCAAATGTCATCGATAAAACAACACTTTATCAGAATTTTATATGGCTCAATGCAAAACAAATAGAATTATTGTAATTTTTTTTCAATAATTGCAGCAATCATTGTTTTTGCATGATCTTTAAATGGCATGACTTGTTCAAGAATTTGACGTGTTTTGAGAAAGTCGAGCAAATGAATGCCCTCTATTGGCGGCCTTAATAAAAGATCGGGTTTTGCAAGTGCCATTTTAGCAGCAATGAGCGTTTGTTGCGAGATCAAACTCGAAGCAATCATACATTCGAATGTGGAGAGCTTTGTATCAGGACTATGTGCAACAGGAAAACCTAAAACATCCACACCTATGGCAATATCGACAGTTGCGTCAAAACAATCAAACGGAACAGGATTGCATACCCCACCATCAATTAAAACGCGCCCCTCAAATTGAACAGGTTTAAAAAGACCCGGAATAGCACATGAAGCAGCAAGTGCGGCGCGTAAATCCCCTTTTCTTATAACGTGCAATTCAGCAGTATTGATATCCGCCGTTGTGACGCTGAATGGCAAAGCAAGTGCATCAAAATGACGGGGTAGATAATCCGGTAAAAATGCTTCTAAAATGAGTTCAATATCAAATTGTGAAAGCTTTACGCCACGATTCCAAAAATCCTTCCATGATGTTGGTTTAAGCGCCCATAATTTTGCAAATGTATCACCAGATTTTGCAAAACATTCTAGAAAATACTCTTTTACATCTGCTGCACTCATCCCATGTGACAAACCAACACCAACGAGCGAACCTATGGACGAGCCTGCAACTTCATCAATTTTAAGCCCCAGTTCTTCCATCGCAAAAATGACAGGAAGGTGACCCAAACCACGCGCGCCACCTCCTCCAAGTGCTAAACCGATTTTCATTGTTATCGAAAACCTTTTTTAACCATCATTTTTTGTAGGTCCAACAACCAATAAGGCCGGTTCAACACTGAGAAGTTTCTTGGCAATCTCTTTAATTTGCTCCAGCGTTACAGCATTGATATCATTTTCACGCTTTTCCATATAATCGATCGGTAAATTTTCATTTTGCATCGTTACAAGTGTCGAGGCGATTTCAGAAGAAGACCCCATATTTTGAACAGCATATGAACCAATCATATAGCTTTTTGCATCTTTAAGCTCTTGTTCTGTAACACCATTATCCGCCATTTTTTTAACTTGTTCACGAATAGTGGCAAGCGTTTTTTGTGCTTCACTGGCTTTGGTTCCTGTTGAAATAACCAAGGCTGCAGAATGATCATTAATGGTTAAGTTTGAACCAACAGTGTAGGCAAGCCCACGTTTTTCACGCACTTCATCAAACAAACGCGATGTTAAACCTGGCCCACCCAAAATATAGTCCATTAAATATGCAGGGAAAAAATTTGGATCATCCCGATAAACGCCTGGATAAACAAGTGTCAATGTTGTTTGTGGTAAATCATAATTGACATTGGCTGTGCCGCCGAGATTCAATTGAACATTTTCAATTTTTTTAAGTTTCGCTTTTTCAGGAAGCGGTGCAAAGATTTGGTCAAGCAACTGTCCAGCTTCTTCAGGAGATACAGGTCCAACAATACCAATATTGAGATCATCTTTAGCAAAAATAGCCTTATGCGCGGCCAATAAGTCATCACGACTTATGGTTTCTAAAGTTTCAGGTGTTCCTAAAATGCGTCGACCATAAGGATGTTTGCCATAAATAAGGGCATTAAGACGATTTTGTGCTATTGTAACAGGGCTTTTTTCAAGCGCACGTAACCGTGTCACTAACTGACCACGGACGCGGTCAAGCGCATCTTGATCAAAACGCGGTTGCTGGATAGCGAGTGCCAAAAGTTCAAAAGCCTCTTGTTGATGATCCGACAAAACACGTATACTTCCACGCATACGATCACGATCGGTAGAAAAGCTCATTTCAGCACCAATATCATCTAAACGCGCCTGAAATTCTTCTGATTTAATCTCACCTGCGCCTTCATCAAAAAGACCCGCCATTAAATTAACGAGCCCATCTTTGCCTTGCGGATCTTGAGTAGTGCCACCAGCCATTGAAAATTGAAGAGAAATGATAGGCAAAGTATTGTCTTCGACAAGCCATGCATGGACACCCTTTGGCGATGTTACTTTTTGAATATTTATTGCATGAGCATTTGCTATAAACCCAACCATTACAATAAAAAAAGGAAGGAAAAAACGACCAATTGCAAATCCTGATAGTGGTCTTAAAAAAGAAACAGTTTTCATCATAATAGACCTCATTTATTTTCTTGGTCACGGGTTGTGGATTGTGAAGCGGCATCTAATGGCGGCAACAAATAAGTTGTTACGCTTTTTTGTGGATCAAGATAGCGTTCCGCAACAGCTTTTATATCTTCTATTGTGACGGCTTTCAAACGATCTGACCACTCTGCCACATCATCGACTGTCAGACCAACAGATAAGGAACTTCCATAAATATAAGCCAGACCTGTTGCACTATCTTGTGAAAAAATCATATTTTTTAAGAAGCGTTCTCGCGATTGATTAAGCTCTGCTTGCGTAACACCGTCTTTGCGAATTTCTGCAATGTGTTGATTGATGTTTTTTTGAAGATCCTGAAGACTGGCATCGGCACGCGGCATCCCGTAAATCGAAAACACACCATCATCATAAGCCAAACCACTGTAACCTGACCAAATGGAAGCGGCCAAGCCTTTATCAACGATGAGGGATTGATATAACCGACTTCTTGTTGAACCGCCCAAAATTTCACCAAGTAAATCAAGAGATGCAGCTTCTTTGGTATCTTTCATATTGCGATAAGATGGGACAACCCACATTTCTTGATAGCTTGGTTCACTTACCCTAGGATCGCGCATGGTCACCGAACGACTTGTATGTTTAGGAGGTTCTTGAGGTCTAATCCGCTCACCAATTTGCGCTCGTTGTGGTATTTTACCATAAATAGCAACAGCAAGATCACGCACTTTTTTAGCCGTGACATCACCTGAAATAATTAAACTGGCATTATTGGGTGTATAAAACCGATTATAGAATGAAAGAGCATCATCCAGTGATAATTCTTCCATTTCTTGTTTCCAGCCAATGACTGGATTGCGGTATGGACTGTTCATAAAAAGAGTAGCGCGTGCTTCTTCTGCCAAGATAGCACCAGGACTATTATCAACGCGCATACGACGTTCTTCAATAATCACATTGCGTTCTGGCTTAATCACCTCATCTGTCAAAACAAGATTTTCCATACGATCAGCCTCAAAGCGCATAATATCTTCAAGATAGTTTGAGGCAACACTTTGATAATAGCCCGTATAATCATAATAGGTAAAAGCATTTTCCTCACCCCCTATTTTAGAGATAAATTTAGAAAATTCTCCACCTGTGTGATTCTTTGTTCCCTTAAACATAAGATGTTCAAGAAAGTGTGCAATTCCTGTACGTCCCATTGGTTCATCTGCAGAGCCGACATGATACCAAACCATTTGCGTCACAATAGGAGCACGATGATCTTCAATGACCACAACTTGCAAACCATTGTCTAAGGTAAATGTTTGCGTCGGTCCTACTTTACGTATTTCAGGAAGATTATCTTTTTTTTCTGCTGCAGTTTGCTGATCTTGTCGATTTTCATTTTGAGAAGATTGTGCATAAACAGGAATGAGCGCACTCGAGGATAAGGCGACAATAAGCAAAGCATGAAATAATGTTTTTTGGAGCAAATTCGGCACGGGCAAAACCTTTCAAAAGTCATTGATCATCTTTTAGCGTATAAATACGTATAATTGTGCCACCATAATGGCGTACATCATCAAGAAAGAAAATTTCAGGCAGATTTAATGATGCTTCACAACTTTCTTCAATAATTAAAGTAGTATTTGGTAAAAGCCAACCACCTTCCAAGGCTGATATAAGAGCTTTTTCTGCAAGACCACGGTTGTAAGGAGGATCTGCAAAAACGCTATCAAAAGGTTTCATCGTACCAATTGGACCTAAACGTGTCGCATCACGACGTAAAATGCGCGCAACACCTTGAAGCCCAATAGCTTCAATATTTTTATGAATGAGCGCGCGCCCCTCAACTGAGTGTTCAACAAAAACAGCCGCCTCTGCTCCACGTGATAAAGCTTCTATACCGAGCGCTCCCGTACCAGAAAAAAGATCAAGTACACGTCGATTATGCCAAAAATTATTTTGGCGTGAAGCCAAGATATTAAACAGACTTTCACGTGTACGATCTGTCGTGGGTCTTATGGCATCCCCGCTAGGTGTGACAAGCGAACGACCAGAATATTTACCGGCGACGATCCGCACGCGATCCCCCTAATAATTTACTCCTAACTGACCCATCATTATTTCTAAATAAACGTGAGGATTTTTGTTTGCTGCTCTTTTCACCTTTTATTTTTGTATCACTATAACGGTCTTTAGAAAACCGTTTATTTTTTTGATCCTCATGGCCTTTATAGTCATTTTTTTGAAAAGTTTTTTTACCTTTAGTATCAAACTTTTTTCCTTCAGAATAAGCAGATGTCGTTCTTTTTGATCGGCGATCATTTGAAGGAGCTTGTTCAGAATTATTCTTATATCTTGCTCTATACGTCTTTTCGCGTAAACTAAAACGCTCATCTGATTTTTTTACGTCTGATTGTTGAGGTTTTGTGGCATTTTGTCTGCCATTGCGACCTTCACTAAAGCCACGATCGTTAAAATGATGCTCCCTGATATCGCGCTCATTTTTTTCAAAAGGTCGATGACCTCGAGCGTTTCGCTCCTTCGGCGATGTGGAACGTGCAGATGCAGATTCTTCAAAGCGACGCTCAGGAGGTGAGCTTTGATCTTTATCGCGGTGCCATTTTCGTTTATGCGCCGTTTGTGGACGCGCTCCCGGTGCCATCCAAACATTGGCACTGCGCGAGCGTGGTGTTTGTTGTTGTGCGGTTTCTTCTGTTGACGTTTTATCTTTTCGCGTATCCGCTTTTTTATTCATCGGTGAGCGTTGATTTGTCCGTGATGGACGATCGTCATACGCTTCACTCATGCCTTTGGTATTTAGACGCTCACGCCCACGTTCAGCATAATCACCTTTTTTGCTTCGTCCACCTTTTTTCATGGGTGCAGGTGATGATGATATCCATCCATCTTCTGAAACTTTTGGCCGCTCAAATGCAGGTTTATCACTCACAACACTTCCATTTGAAAATGGTTGTAAAATAGGAGATTCAAAATCTGCATTTGCTTCTTCAATAAGGCGTTCGCCAAGTTGATCACGTAAAACACGCCCTTTTAATTCCCGCACGGCTCCTTCTTCCAAATCAGCCAGTTGAAAAGGACCAAAAGATACGCGAATAAGACGCGCAACAGTAAGCCCAAGAGCACCTAAAATATTTTTTACTTCACGATTTTTGCCCTCTCGAAGAGCAAGATTCAGCCAAACATTTGTGCCTTGTTCCCGCTCAATACTAGCCTCAACAGAACCATAAAAAATGCCATTAATAGCGATACCATTTTTTAATTCATCAAGTTGACTTTGCTTAATTTTACCATGCGCGCGCACACGATATTTTCGCACCCAACCTGTTGATGGAAGTTCCAAAACCCGTGCCAGACCGCCATCATTTGTCAAAAGCAAAAGACCTTCAGTATTAATGTCGAGCCGCCCAACAGAAAGAACACGCGGCATAGCATCAGGAAGACTATCAAAAACAGTAGGCCGTCCTTCAGGATCTCTATTGGTTGTCACAAGACCTGCTTTTTTATGATACAGCCACAAACGTGTGCGTTCAATTGGTGGTAGAGCCTTACCATCAACTGTAATTGTATCTTCTCTTCGAACATTAAATGCAGGTGAATCAAGTCGTTTTCCATTTACCGCAATACGTCCAGCCACAATCATCATCTCTGCATCGCGACGTGAAGCAATGCCCGCACGTGCCAATCGTTTGGCGATTCGCTCACCACTTTCTGAATGTAGTGGGGGCATTGTATTTTGCTGTCTGTCATTTTTTGCAGGGATAGGCTTTTCTTGACGACTTTTATCGCGTGAATCTTTCCGATCCTTCATAGGTTTTCGGTCGCCGCGATCATTCATCATAATTTTTTCCTCTCGCACAAACATCGTGCTGTTATCATTTATAAAACTGGCTCTAGCTTATTTTTTTGAATGATGGAATCTCTTTCCTATAATAAACTGCATATTGTCGCTATATTCTTTATCAGAGTTAGGGTAATTTTATGATTTGACGACCCTTTTAATGGTGGAGCGTGATAATGGCCAAAAAGCCGATGGATATTGCTCTTTATGAAGCAAATTTAGCTGCCAATCGCGATGAAGTACCCGTTGGTGCTGTGATTGTGCAAAATGGTAATATCATTGCACAAGCAGGCAATTTAACACGTCATCATTACGATCCAACAGGACATGCCGAAATTCTTGCTATTCGTATGGCATGTCATGTTTTGCAAAGTGATCGCCTTCCGCAATGCGATCTCTATGTCACATTAGAACCTTGTACAATGTGTGCCGCTGCTATTTCTTTTGCACGTATTCGACGTCTTTATTATGCCGCAAGTGATCCTAAAGGGGGAGCTGTAGAAAATGGCGTATGTTTTTTTCATCAAAATACATGTCATCATGCACCAGAAATTTATTCTGGCTTCGCTCAAAGCGATGCTGAAAATCTATTAAAAAATTTTTTTCGTACCAAAAGAGATCGTCCATGAAAACAGTTACATTTCCAAATGGCATTCAGGTTCCTGCCTTAGGACAAGGCACTTGGTTTATGGGAGAAAGCCATAAAAGTTTTGAAGAAGAAGCAAATATTTTACGCCAAGGCCTCGACCTTGGTCTCAGTGTGATTGATTCGGCTGAAATGTATGCAAATGGCGGTGCAGAACGAGTTGTAAGCCATGCAATTAAAGGACGGCGACACGATGCTTTTCTCGTATCCAAAGTCTTACCAAGTCATGCTTCACTACAAGGAACCATTCAAGCTTGCGAACGAAGTCTCCACAATTTAGGTACAGATTATATTGATCTTTATCTTTTACATTGGCGTGGGAGATATCCTTTAATAGAAACAATTTCAGCCTTTGAAAAACTTATTGAACAAGGAAAAATCAAAGCTTGGGGGGTGAGCAATTTTGACACAAGTGATATGGAAGATTTACGTCAATGCACGCCACTTCAAAACATTGCAACAGATCAAATCTTATATAATTTAACGCGCCGAGGCATTGAATATGATCTATTAGCATGGTGTGAGCAGGCCAATATTCCAATTATGGCTTATTCACCGATTGAGCAGGGAAGAATTTTAAAAAATGCACAACTTTTAAAGCTTGCTCAAGACTTAAACGTATCTGCTTCCACAATTGCCCTTGCATGGGTTTTACGCCTTCGCCAAATGATTGCTATACCCAAGACATCATCGCGCAGTCATCTTGAAGAAAATCGAAGAGCCGCCGATTTTGTTCTAGAATCTGACATTCTTGAAACACTTGATCAAATATTTCAACCACCACGCCATAAAATGCCACTGGACGTCATTTAACTATTTGTTTTCACCACGCATAATTTCACGGTATTTTGTGAGACAGAAAATATGTAATGAATAATTACTTAAATATCTTGGCAAGATAAGTCTCTAAATCAATAAGTAGGCTATTAAAACAACATTTTGTATAGAAAGATAGCGTCGTCTTGATGAAAAGGTTTCACATAATATGAAATAACTCTTGATCGTTATATTCGATCTATAAACATCATCAAGACACTGCGATTTTAATCATAAAGCCACTATTTTTTATCAATCATCTATTGATTTAAAAAGGCCACCAACTTTTTTTACCTGATGCTTCCCGAGCAGCGCGTTTTCTCTCGCGTTCTTTTTTTTCTTCATCCGTTCCCTGTTCGCCAATCGGCGCTGTGGCGGCTGGTTGCCGATAAGCCAAAGGTGGCTCACTTAAATACTTACGCGTTGTGGCGGTTCCACCAGCGTTTTGTTGTTTAAGACGCTGATATTCTGCGCTCTGTTGTTTTCTGATTGTAGGTGATAGTTCATTACGGTGAATACCATTGAGCGAAGAAGCGACTGCATTGGTTTGGGTTGATTGGCGTCCATTTTGAATAATGGGAGAAACATAATTGGGATTGTCTTGATTGGCTGTTGCCTCTGCACGCAAACGTTGGCGACGCTGTTCAGGTGATTCTGGCCAATCAGGTGAGCCTGATTGTGCAACATTCACTTGCGGTTGTGGTAAAACACCTTTTGCGCCTGGGGCAGGACGAACAAGATCAGGACGCGGTTTCGTATCAATTTGATTATTATTACTACTGCGTCTGATAGATGCAAGATTAGAAACATCATCTAATAATTGCTGCGCTGCCGTTTTATCGGTGCCATATGTCGGACCAGACACACCACAACCCGTTAGCACAAAACTGGTGACTATCAAACCAGTTGCCATTAATCCAGCTTTATGTTTCATCACAGCCAATATGTCTTTCTGTCGTTACTGACCAAATTGCTCAAGTGTAAACCTAATAGTGTACACAAAATATACGCCTCTTCCCATTAAATTTGGGCATTTAGATGACAAATGCCTATCATATTCCCTCATTATCGGCAATCCCTCTAATAAGAGCGCGCTTATAAGACAAAAAACAAGGCAAGCAGTACGCTCTTTTCTTCATTTCTATGCCTTCACCATTATCCATAATAAAATAAGTGAAGTCATCTAAGGCTACAAAATATATCCATGACGGAAGCTCTATTATAGTTTTCCCAAAGCATGCAGTTCATGCAAGACAGCGGCATCACGTGCTGAAACATCAGGATAGGTCGCATCTGTGCCGACATCTTGCGTATATCGCCAAGAGCGCGCACATTTTTTTCCATCTGCTTTTTGCGTTTTTACAAAAACACCTGAAACATCTTCAAGCGTAAATGCATCTTTAGGTGCAGCGGCGTTGGTAATCATAATATCACTTGTAATGGATATTTCTGCCATATCCATACCTTCAATCGCCTCAAGCAGTTTTTGATCTGTAACATACACGATGGGCGCGGCTTCTAAAGAAGAGCCAATGCGCTTATTTGCACGTTCAACTTCCAAAGAACCAGTAATAACTTTTCTCACCTGCCGAATTTTACGCCACCTTTCAGCCAATGCTTCATTATTCCAATCTTCTGGAGTCTGGCGAAATTGTTCAAAATGAATGGATTGACTCTCAGGATAGCGTTCAAGCCAAGCTTCTTCTGTTGTAAAAGGTAAAATAGGTGCAAGCCAAGTCACCATATGTTCAAAAATTTCTCGCACAACATAAAGTGCAGCTTTTCGTTTTTGCGATGAAGGACCATCACAATAAAGCGAATCTTTACGAATATCAAAATAAAAAGCAGAAAGTTCTAGTATAGAAAAATCAATCAATGCCCGTGTTATGCGCTTAAAATCAAAAGCATCATAAGAACTACGCACAAGTTTATCCAACTCAAAAAGTTGATGAAGCATCAGTTTTTCAAGATCAGGCAACAAATCATAATCAGGTGTTTCGCCTTCATCATGAGAAAGAGTACCTAGCATCCAGCGCATAACATTACGCAATTTTCTATATGAATCGACATTGGTTTGAATAATGTTTTTACCCAAACGCTGATCTTCCCAATAATCAGTTGTCATCACCCAAAGGCGTAAAATATCAGCGCCTGATGTCTTAATCACATCTTGCGGAAAGACCGTATTTCCGAGCGATTTGGACATTTTTTTACCCTGCTCATCTAAGGTAAAGCCATGTGTCACTACAGTATCATACGGTGCACGCCCTCTTGTTCCACAACTTTCCAGCATTGAGGAATGAAACCAACCACGATGTTGATCGGACCCTTCCAAATAAACATCTGCTGGCCATTTAAGATCTGGTCGGTCTTCCAGTGTGAAAACATGCGTACAGCCTGAATCAAACCAAACATCCAAAATATCATAGACTTGTTGCCAAGGTTCGTTTGATCGCGTTCCTAAAAAACGCTCTCTTGCACCTTTTGCAAACCAAGCATCCGAACCTTCTTGTTCAAATGCAGCTAAAATACGCTCATTTACAGTTTCATCTTGAAGAACATGCCCTTCTTCATCAGCAAAAATACAAATTGGCACACCCCATGCTCTTTGACGTGATAAAACCCAATCTGGCCTGTCTTCCATCATTGTATTTAAACGATTTTGACCTGCTTGGGGAACAAATCGCGTTTGTGAGACCGCTTTTAGTGCTCTTGAACGTAAAGTCGTGCCATCACCTAAATCTTTATCCATCCAAACAAACCATTGTGGCGTATTATTAAAAATCACAGGTTTTTTGGAACGCCAGCTATGCGGATAACTATGTTTTAAGCGGCTACGTGCAAAAAGATGATTACGCACAATCAAAGCTTCAATAACACTTTTATTTGCATCACCCATTTTGCCATTATCATCAATAACACGTGCCGCACCGCCCTGGCGATCAGGACCAAAGCCCGGAGCATCCTTAGTATAAAAACCTGCATCATCCACCATAAATGGTATGGTTGTATCAATGGCATCTGCTTCTAATTGGCGTTTTTTCAAATTCCAAATGTCAAAGTCTTCTCGACCATGACTTGGTGCTGTATGAACAAACCCTGTTCCTGCCTCATCACTAACATGATCGCCATTAAGCAAAGGGACACGAAAATTATATCCTTCGGCCAGTCCTTTAAGGGGATGAGATAAAACGATTTTCTCAAACTCTTCTGGTTGCATAGCGCGTAGTTTTTTAAAAGTGAGTTTGGCTTTTTGTGCGCAAATTTCAGCCAAACTGTCAGCAAAAATAAGTTTTTCACCAGGTCTTGGTCCAAAATCATTTTCAGTACTATCAACTTCATAAAGACCATACGAAATACGTGAAGAATAAGCGACGGCACGATTTCCCGGAATTGTCCAAGGCGTCGTCGTCCATATTACGACAAATGCATCCTTAAGATCATCAGAAGGCGTTTCAAAAAATGGAAATTTTACCCAGATTGTATCCGATTCATGATCATGATATTCAACTTCTGCTTCCGCTAAAGCTGTACGTTCAACGACAGACCACATAACAGGTTTTGAACCACGATAAATTTGATTTGACATAGCAAATTTCATCAATTCACCAGCAATCCGTGCTTCAGCATGAAAAGCCATTGTGGTGTAAGGATTTTTAAAATCACCAACAATGCCTAATCTTTTAAACTCTTCTGTTTGTACATTAATCCAATGTTGAGCGAACTCACGGCATTCTTGACGAAATTCGTTAACAGGAACATCGTCTTTATTTTTCCCTTTGGCGCGGTATTTTTCTTCAATCTTCCACTCAATTGGCAAACCATGGCAATCCCAACCCGGCACATAATTGGCATTATAACCACGCATTTGGAAAGAGCGCATGATAACATCTTTAATGATTTTGTTTAATGCATGACCAATATGAATATGACCATTGGCATACGGGGGACCATCATGCAAAACATATAATGGTCGTTCTTTTGCTTGTTTGCGCAACTGACCATAAAGATCCATATCTTCCCATTTTTTAACAAATTCGGGTTCTTTTTGGGGAAGCCCTGCACGCATCGGAAAACGTGTTTGGGGGAGATTGAGTGTTTTTGAATAATCTACTGGTTCATTCTGATTCGACATAATTAAAGCCCTGCGCAATTTTACGGTTCCAACTTAAGCATTACAGTCTCCCGATCCTACTACCATCATCCTTTTCAGGTGAATGTGAAGATCGGGTTTCTAATTCGTCTCGTAAAATAATCAGAATAATGTTTACTCATAGTGCAGGATTTAGCATGACATGAGACCAAAAGAAAAGCTAAAAAAGACAAATAAAAAGGCTTCGTTTTCACAAAGCCTTTTAAGTATTTATAAAATGCCTAGAATTTATAAGCAACACCGACACGAAAGTCGTTTGTTTTATAATCAACATTATACTTAATATTGTCGTTGCTTTAATCTTTATCACCAAAATCACTATAGCGATATTCAGCGTGCAGAATCACATGATCTGTCATTGCATAATCAACATCTGCACCGATTGTCCAGCCTGTAAATGTATCTCTATCATTAACAGAATAACCAGAAACAGTATTTCTTTCTGCATCTCTTAAACGATAACTAGTGTAAACTTTGGCATAAGCGTCACCAGCTGCAATGTAAGGCAACCAACGATCCATCGCATAACCAACACGAACACGCGTTGCACCTGCCCATTGTTCTTTAAGTCTGCCACGAACATCACCTGACGTACCATCAGAAAAAAGATAATCAGAACGATCATTTTCGTCCATATCACCCCATGCCCAATCTGTCTCAAACCCAAGAATAATATTATTCCCGATATCGTAATTGTAACCGACATAAAGACCACCGATAAAGCCCGATGGATCTGGAGAAAAATTTTTTCTGTATTCACCAGCCTGACTGTGTCCGCTTAGATCTGTATCTGCCCATGACCCACCGATCTGAGCACCACCTTAAAATCCTGTCCATGAAAATGTTGGAGCAACAACAATCGGGGTAGGCTCTTGTCTCATTACAACGTCAGCGGCGTGAGCCGTAGAAACGGATAATAGTGCAACAATAGAGGCAGCAATAAGATATTTCTTTTTTAATTTATTCTCCATTGTATTAAAATCACAATAAAGAAGCTATAAACGGTTTTGCTTAATATTGCTGTAACCTTTCGAACACATAGTGTTGAAATGACTGATAAAATTGTCAATTTACCGTGAGCAGAGTTTTTAAATTTTTTGATAAAGCACAGATCATTCATTCTTATAAAGAAAAACGCACTCTAAGCGTCTTATAAATATTACCTAAAGTAACCTAAATTGACTACCATCAAAGTAATAGAACTAATAATATATCCTAAGTTTATCAAACTTTATAATTAATA
>NZ_JH725147.1:689398-691593 GCF_000278275.1 Bartonella tamiae Th239 | reverse complement strand
CCACTTTCAGACGTATAGCCAGCACCCATTGCCACAGCGCTTTCACCTTTCCAATAACCAGAACCAAATGCTACACCAATAGAACCTGGTTCATCAAAGTAACGCAAGTTGGAAGCCGCAAGACCAATTGCTGCTGCTTGACGTGCTTCTTTCTTTGCTTCTTCAACACCATTGGCCAATTGATTAAACCGCATGTCTGTATAGCGATTAGACGATGCAACAGCTTCATCCATACGCTGATCAGCATAGGTTTTCGATTCATCCAATACTGTATTCATCTGCGTTTTAGCATAGCTATATAATTGGCCACCATTGATCGCTTCTTTTGAGCCTTCTTCAATACGGCCATCAGCAACATTGTTAATGGTGACACCTTTATCGCGATCACCACCCTGTAAGGTCATCGTGTTGGTTCTTTTGCCATTTTCATCTTTATCATACATCACAGCATTATCGACAACACCTTGAATACCGGTTTCTATATTATCAATACGCTGATTTGTATCCCAAAGTTGACCACCATTAACAGCATCAGTGGAACCCGCTTCAACCTTACCATTTGCAACATTGGTAATGTTTTGCGGTGAACCTGTTCCATGACTTGCATCATAAGCATTCAGATCATTGTTCCATTTTAATGAATCACCGCTGTCAATATTACCTCCGTTAACAACATCTTCAACTTTGCCAACACGATCATTCACATTTCCAAGACTTTGGTTCAAACCACCCAGGGCATCACCAACATTATTATATCTTCCTGAAGAAACAGAACCATCTGCACTAATACTGCTGACTTCATAAGTTGGACCTCTCCAAGCACCATTAGCAAAGCCGGCACCACCACCTAAAAATGAGGCTATTTGGTTATTCATGGCAAATATCTGTGCACCATTGACCGCATCAGTTGATTGTGCATCAATTATACCATTGGCAACATTCGTGATCTTCGAATTAGAGCCGCCATGGATTGCACTATAAGCCCCAGCTTCATTATTCCATGTCAATGCATCATTTTGAAGACCACCGATAGACGTGTTTATATCATCTACACGATTGTTGACATAATTCACATTTCCATCAAGTGCATTTAAAGCACTGCCAACATCATGATAATCTTGTGTCGTACTGCGTGTTAATGACTCTGAACCCATCGATGTTAATGTATATGTTGGAGCTTTACCAGCAATAATATCAGCTCCACCACCTAAATAACTATTAACATTGCGATTGATTGTTGTCACATTGTTATTGGCTTCAAAAAGTTGAGCACCTGTAACCGCATCTGTTGACTCAGCACTGAGTTCAGCTGCCGAAAGATTACTTAAACGTTGTGTTTTGCCAGGAGCACCTGCTGAGCCTCCAACAGCCGTCAAAACAAGTCGATCAGTCGCAGGACCATTGGCTTGTTCAGGGGCAACACGTTGAACAACACCTGCCGTACCGTTTGTAATAATATTATTAACATTACCTTCAACAGACGTCACTCTATCATCAATATTCGTCACATTCGTATTGGTTGCAAAAAGCTGTGCTCCTGTCACAGCTTCCGTAGACTGCGCATTAAGCGCACCATCTGCAAGGTTAGACAATCTTTGTGCCACACCAGGTTGTGCCGCTGTTCCGTCAATTGCCGTCAACACCAATTGATTGGTCGCAGGTGCATTTTCCCCTGTAGGTGCAACACGTTGAACAACGCCCGCCGTACCATTCGTAACAATATTGGTGATTTGATCACCAATATTTGTAACATCACCTTGAATATTATTAATCGTATCGCCAATAGTGTTAACATTACCTTCAACAGACGTCACTCTATCATCAATATTCGTCACATTCGTATTCGTGGCAAAAAGCTGTGCTCCTGTAACCGCATCTGTTGAATTAGACGAAAGGGTTGCTGCTGCAAGGTTAGACAATTTTTGTGCCGCACCAGGTTCTCCCGCTGTTCCGTCAATTGCCGTCAACACCAATTGATTGGTCGCAGGTGCATCTTCTCCTGTAGGAGCAACACGCTGAACAACACCCGCCGTACCAGTCGTCACAATATTGGTGATTTGATCACCAATATTTGCAACATCACCTTGAATATTATTAATCGTATCGCCCTGACTGGTCAAAGTATTATTTACGCCACCAAAGGCTGCTGCAACATTATTGTAGCTTTGACCCTGTACCGTAAAGCTTGGCGCTGT
>NZ_JH725147.1:308387-684594 GCF_000278275.1 Bartonella tamiae Th239 | reverse complement strand
GCTGCAAGGTTAGACAATCTTTGTGCCGCACCAGGTTGTGCCGCTGTTCCGTTAATTGCCGTTAAAACAAGGGCATTCGTCGCAGGACCATTGGCTTGTTCAGGGGCAACACGTTGAACAACACCCGCCGTACCACTCGTAACCTGATTGGTAATATTCGTAACATCACCTTGAATTGTCGTAATTGTATCACCAATAGTGTTAACATCACCTTCAACAGACGTCACTCTATCATCAATATTTGTCACATTTGTATTGGTTGCAAAAAGCTGTGCTCCTGTAACCGCATCTGTTGAATTAGACGAAAGGGTTGCTGCTGCAAGGTTAGACAATTTTTGTGCCGCACCAGGTTCTCCAGCTGTTCCGTCAATTGCCGTCAACACCAATTGATTGGTCGCAGGTGCACCTTCTTCTGCAGGGGCAACACGTTGAACAACACCCGCCGTACCTCTATTCAAATCATCTATAATTTCATATTCCGTCTGAAGAGACGAAATTGCATTACTGTGCTGCGTCAAATATCCATCAACAGATCCAAATGCTGCAGCAACACTAGTTTGAGATACACCCTGTACAGGAAAGCTCGGAAGGGAATTTGCACCACCATTTACATTTCCACTACCTAAATATAGATTCGTACGATTAGCAATATTAAAAATATTAGAATTAGTTGCAAATAGCTGCCCCCCGGTAACAGCTTGCGATGAATTTGCCGAAAGGTTGCCATCAGCAAGGTTTGTCAGAACTTGTCGAGCCTCTGTGGTCCCTGCAGCTGTTGTTAACGATAAAACATTTGGCGTACCAACAATATCAAAACGCCGTACAACACCAATAAGACCTTGAGCGACATTTGTTTGAATAGCACCAACCGAAACCGACAACTCATTAAAGTTTGAAATGTTTTGCGACAAAACATTATCAATACCACTTACAGCAGCAGCAACACTTCTATACCTTGAATTTTGCACTGTAAATGAAGGCGCAACATTTTGAAGTACATTACTCCCCCCCCCCTAAAAAACCGTCTATATTTTGACCAAGCGCAAAAATTTGAGAGCCTACAACAGCATCTCGCGATGCAATAGTTATTCGCCCCTCTCTAACATTAGTAAGTCTTTGAGCAGCACCTGCAGCAGTAGGCGTACCATCCACCCCCAAAAGCACCAATTCATCCGCAACACTTGTACGCGCAATAACATCGCCATTAGCCAATGTTTGCGGAACATCAGAACTGACACTAGCATAATTACCCACTACCGGCGCCAATCGTGACACTTGAGAAGGTTCACCACCGACAGTTTCATCGATTCTATTTTGCGCCACACCAAAATCAGTTAATCCAACAAGCGCTGAATTTACATTTGAAACAACGCTAGAAACCACTACTGGCTGAACATCATTAGCTTTTACTACACCCTTTTCATTTAGATTTTCAAAATCTGGCAAGGCAACAACATTAGATGCTCCAGCATCATCAATAAAATTATATCCCGTTGATTTATAATTTGTAAGAGCAGCAAAGACACGAGAATCAAGTGATTGATTAACATAGCTTAAAGATACATCTTGCGGTGCCACCATAATATTTTGAGCCTGTTGCGCAGCTGCAGACATCGGCAAAAACCCAGCAAAAGTTACAGCAAGAGAAATTGAACCTTTTAAGGCCAATTTCAATCTTTTAAAAATTTTGCGTCCAGAATCTATCTCTTTTTTAGCAGTATTCGCATCCATATTACTTACCCCTAGAAACCCAATTTAAAAAAGAGGGTAGAAAAAATTAAACAATTAACAAAAACCATATGAAAAGCTTCTAAATTAACTATAAACTCAACATTCATCTCATGTCTTATTTTTATATAATGTAACCTGATTATACAAAAAAAATCAACTTAACAACAACACTCAAATTAACACAATTAGCCACCAGTAACCACTCAAACTTAGTCACCAGTAACCACTCAAGCTATGAGTGAACTGAATCTTGATCATAATTTTGGTATTGAAATAATAATTCTATACAACTTGACACTCAATGCCCCCACGCAATGTTCCGAATCATAATAATCAGTTTTTATACACAAAAAAATATTTCATTGCAATGTTATGAACAAATCTTCAATAGACTAAAACTTGCAGAAATTAAAATTTAATTTGAAATTTTTTTAAAGATTTAATTTTTTAAAATAATTTAAAAAAATAGTTTTGCTAAAACTTTTGAAGAGTTGCAACTAAAACAACGCGTAACATACCATTATAAACAATTTTTTTATGCAGTAAATTTATCAAAATTCAATAATGATTCATATTAAATGCTGCATTCAAAAGCGATTTTGTATAATCCTCTTTAGGATTTGTGAATATCTGCCACGCGCTACCAGACTCTACCACTACACCGTGTTGCATAACAATTAAATCATTAGCCAAAGCTTTCACAACCTTTAAATCATGGCTAATAAAAAGATAGGACAAGTTATGTTTTTTTTGTAAATTTCGCAAAAGGTCTATCACTTGCGCCTGGACACTCATATCCAATGCCGATGTTGGCTCATCAAGCATAACGAATTTTGGATTAAGAACCATTGCACGCGCAATAGCTATACGTTGACGTTGACCACCTGAAAACTCATGTGGATAACGATGACGAGTCTCAGGATCAAGGTCAACCTCATTGAGTGCTTGTATAACACGCGCTTCACGTTGAGTGAATCCAAGAGATGGCTCATGAACCTTTAAACCTTCAGCGATAATTTCACTCACTGACATACGTGGCGAAAGTGAACCAAACGGATCTTGAAAGACAATTTGAATATCACGTCTTAAGGGGCGCATTTGCTTAAACGAATACCGATCAATGTCTTTTTCTTCAAATCTAACTTTTCCATGTGAGACAATCATACGCGTTAAAGCCAAACCCAAAGTGGTTTTTCCTGATCCAGATTCGCCTACTACCCCTAATGTTTGACCTGCTAGTATTTTCACATCGATTTCATCGACCGCTTTTACATAATCAACTGTACGACGCAAAAGCCCTTTTTTTATGGGGAACCAGACTTTTACTTTTTTGCCTTGTAAAACAACAGATGCATTCATATCAGCTTTAAGGGGTGTACCTTTTGGTTCAGCCGCCAATAATTTTTTTGTATAATCATGTTGCGGGTTGGAAAATATATCTGCCGTGTGACCCATTTCAACAATTTTACCTTTTGTCATCACACATACACGATCAGCAATACGACGCACAATCCCCAAGTCATGTGTGATAAAAACCATCGACATTGAACGCTCATCTTTTAATTTTGCTAAAAGCTCAAGAATTTGCGCTTGTACTGTTACATCCAAAGCAGTCGTTGGTTCATCTGCGATTAGAAGCTCAGGATCATTTGCAAGTGCCATAGCAATCATAACACGTTGACGCTGCCCGCCAGATAGTTGATGAGGAAATGAAGTGAGACGCTTTTTCGCATCGCGAATACCAACCTGCTCTAAAAGCTCAACCGTGCGTTTACGTGCCACATTCGTAGACATGCCTTGATGAACTTTTAAAACTTCACTTATTTGATGCTCTACAGTATGCAAAGGATTTAAGGATGTCATAGGTTCTTGAAATATCATTGCGATATCGCGACCGCGTACTTTTCTTAACTCCTCTTCTTTTAACCTTAGCAAATCTTTATCGTGAAAAAATATTTCACCAGAAGGATGACTTGCTAAAGGATAAGATAATAATTTCAAAATTGATAATGCCGTTACGGATTTACCTGATCCCGATTCACCCACTAACGCAATTGTCTCACCCTTTTTAACGTTAAACGACACATGATCAACCGCTTTTGTTTCGCGTTCATCTTGTTTAAATATTACAGAAAGATTGCGCACATCGAGAATTGAAGTCATTGAAAAGTCTTTCGTGGATCAAATGCATCTCGTGCGGCCTCACCGATAAAGGCTAAAAGAGAAAGCATTAAGGCGATAACAATAAACCCTGTAATACCAATCCATGGTGCGTTCAGATTATTGACGGCCTGGCGCATTAACTCCCCTAAAGATGCCGAACCTGGGGGCAATCCAAAACCAAGATAGTCAAGTGCCGTCAAGGTGGATATGCCTGCCGTTAACAAAAATGGCAAATAGGTTATCGTTGCCACCATAGCATTGGGCAATAGATGGCGTATCATTATAGTCATATTGGCTACACCCAGTGCGCGCGCGGCATTAACATATTCAAAATTTCTTGCACGCAAAAATTCAGCACGCACAACACCAACAAGCGCAACCCATTGAAACAATAACATGACACCGAGCAAAACCCAAAAACCTTGCGCCAATACAGAGGCCATTATAATAATAAGATAAAGAGCGGGTACCGATGACCAAATCTCAATAAAGCGTTGAAAAATCAAATCAACCCAACCACCAAAATATCCCTGCACCGCTCCTGCTGCAATACCAACTATTGAGGAGACAATTGTCAATATCAGCGTAAAAGAGATTGAGACACGAAACCCATAAAGAACACGTGCAAAAACATCACGCGTTTGATCATCCGTACCAAGCCAATTCCAATTGCTTATTGTGCAATCAGGATCCTCTGCACCCAATGCATAATTTTTACATCGTTCTTCTTTGCTCTGCAGCCAAAAAGGTGGAGCAAGTGCCACTGGTTTATTGCCTACAGTTGTATCATAAGAATAATGAACAGGAGGCCATATGGCCCAACCATGATTATGAATTTCGTTTTTGATATAACTTTCGCGAAAATCAACTGTTGCAAGAACACCGCCAAATTTTTCATCAGGATAGTCAAACAAAACAGGAAATAACAGCTCACCCTTATAGGAAGCAATAATTGGTCGATCATTGGCAATAAAATTAGCAGAAAAAGATATAATGCATAAGAACAAAAATATCCATAGCGACCACCAACCACGACGGTTTTTTTTGAAATTTTGCCAACGCCTTTGATTGATTGGCGAAAGAAAGGGACGCTTTGATGGACGCGCTTTTAAAGAGTTTTCAAAGACGACTTCACTCATTAGACATCTCTCTTTTCAAAATCAATACGCGGATCGACAAGCATATAGGTGAGATCTGAAATCAGACTGATTACCAAACCAATGAGTGAAAAAATATAAAGTGATCCAAACACGACAGGATAATCGCGATTAACAATGGATGTATAACTCAATAAGCCCATACCATTTAATGAATAAAGCATTTCAATCAGTAATGAGCCTGTAAAAAAAGAAGCGATAAAAGCAGCTGGAAAGCTGGCAATAACCACTAACATAGCATTACGAAAAACATGGCCATAGAGAACCGAACGCTCACTCAAACCCTTGGCACGTGCTGTCACCACATATTGTTTTCGTATTTCCTCTAAAAAACAGTTTTTAGTCAAAAGCGTAGTGGTTGCAAAAGCTGAAATAACCATAGCGGTTAACGGCAAAGCCAAATGATGTAAATAATCTAAAATCTTTCCACCAAAAGATAGCTCATCAAAATTTTCTGATGTCAAATGGCTTAAAGGAAACCAATCAAAAAACGATCCTCCAGCAAAAAGCACCATAAGCATAATACCAAATAAAAAACTTGGAATTGCATAGCCAATGACAATAATCGCACTTGTCCAAACATCAAATGACGAGCCATCTTTAACCGCTTTACGAATCCCTAAGGGAATGGAAATTGCATAAGAAATAAACAATTGCCAAAGACCAAGTGAAATAGATACGGGAAGCGCCGCTTTTATTAAATCAACGACGGATCGACCCTGCGTATAAGAATCGCCGAAATCAAAACGCACGTAATTCCATAGCATCGTAAAATAACGTTCAATAGGGGGCTTATCAAAACCAAATTGCTTTTCAAGTTTTGCAATAAAATCAGGATCAAGACCACGCGCTCCGCGATATTGAGAAGTGGCATCACTGCCTTGAAATGTTACTTCAGATGATAAGCCCAGGTCGCCACCGCCACCCAAGCGAGAGATCGCATCACCGCCTGTACCTTGCAATTGTGCAATAATATTTTCAATAGGTCCTCCGGGGGTAAATTGAACGATGACAAATGTAACTGTCAAAATACCAATCAATGTTGGAATGATAAGTGCCAGTCGCCTTAAAATATATGCCACCATGCTTCATCTACCCCTTGGTGCCAAGCCACGATTGCGAATCACAACTTCATGCTGAAAACGTGCTGTGATCCTTATTTGTTTATGATGAAAAAATAACAAATGTCTATTCCGTTTTTAAAGCCTTTACCTTTTTAGGATTAATCCACCACGAAGATAAATCAATGCCACTGGCTTTTGGTTGAGGATGAGGAATGGAAAACTTATTCCAATAAGCAATATTAAAATGATCGGAATACCATTGAGGAATAATATAGTAATTCCACAGCAAAACGCGATCAAGCGCACGCGTAGCCGCGACTAGTTCATCTCTATTTTTAGCGTAAATAATACGATCAATCAATGTATCTACAGCAGGATTTTTAATACCGGCAACATTATAGCCACCTGGAAGATCCGCGGCTTTTGATCCCCAAAAATCAAGTTGTTCATTACCAGGGCTGTCACTTTGACCAATGGCTTTAACGATCAGATCAAAGTCATAATTGGCCTCTCTATTGCGATATTGCGATGCATCAACAACTCGCATTGTGGCTTGAATACCCAATCGGCTCAATTGAGCAATAAAAGGGGCAGTCGCTCTTTCAAAAGCATTATCGCTGAGCATTACTTCCAAAGTAAACACCTCACCCTTGTCATTAACCAAAAGCGTACCATCCAGATGCCAACCTGCCTCATTTAATAAGTGCATGGCTTGTGTCAAATAACGGCGCGAGGACTGGGGACTATCATAAACGGGATTAGTAAATGGCTCCGTGAATAATTCTGGTGGCACTTCCTGTCGCACAGTCTCCAAAATCTCCAATTCCAATCCATGTGGTATGCCCTTGGCGGCCAAATCTAATCCATCAAAATAGCTCGAAATGCGCTGATAATCATTAAAGAAAAGTGACTGATTTAAGGATTCAAAATCAAATGCCAAATTGAGTGCTTTTCGCACACGACGATCCGCAAATTTTGACAAGCGCGTATTGATAAAAAATCCTTGGACACGACCACTGCCATGAAAAGCAAAACTAGCGCGAATAATATCACCGCGTTCAACTGCTGCAAAATAATAGCTTTGATTCCATCTTTGTATACGATTTTCAAGACGCCAATCCACGATATGACCCTTCTTAAAAGCTTCCCATTCTGCATTAGGATCAAGAAAATAAGTATAATGTACACGTTCAAAATTAAAACGACCACGATTAACTGGCAAATCTTTAGCCCAATAATCGTCAACTCTTTTCCATGTCACAAATTTACCAGGATTAAATCTTTCAAGCCGATAAGGACCAGAACCTAAAGGCACTTCAAGTGTCGGTTCTGAAATATTACGTTTTTTACCATTTTTATCCGTCCCCTCCCACCAATGTTGCGGTAATACAGGCATTTGCCCCATAATAAAAGGAAGCTCGCGATTTCCTGATGATTGAAAAATAAAGGTAACTTCATCATCCGCATTTTTTTCAACACGCAAGACTGAATGATAGTAATTATTAAAAAATGGCGAATTTTGCTTAAGAGCATGAAAACTCCAGACAACATCATCTGCTGTAATGGGGTGACCATCGTGCCATATAGCTTTGGGATTTAAGCGAAATTTTACCCATGAAAAATCGTCAGGATATTGCACCGCTTGCGCAATAAGTGGATAATTTACTGAAGTTTCCTCAGGCGATTGCGCCATAAGTGTATCATATTGCTTGCCACCACCACGAGATGAAAAACCCGCCGCTGGAGTTCCATTTACGATATAAGGATTAAAACTATTAAACGTGCCCGTGACACTGTCATTAAACTGTCCACCCTTTGAAGCATTGACATTCACATAATCATAATGCGTAAAATACTTATCGTATTTAGGAGTACCGGCTAAAGAAAGTGCATAACGCCATTGGGGTTGAGTATTTTCTAATGTTTGATGGTTTTTAATATTTTTTTCTTGGCTCAAAACACTCTTTTGCTCTGCAGCATAGGATAACAAAGGTAAACATGCCATCACCACAAAAAAAACAAAAGTTTTTATATTCATATTAAACCCATCACATAATGTTCTTAAAATTTTTTATAATTGTCGCATGTGATCATCATCAAACACAAAAAACATCTTTTTCATATTATTTTAAACTTTCCTGCGGTAAGTCAACCGGTGAATCCGATAACATGCGTAGATAAAGAAGCAAATCGGCTCGGTCCTGATCATTTTTAATGCCAGGAAAAGTCATGATTGTACCAGGAATCATTTTTCTTGGTGCGCGAAGATAGGTATCCAATGTGGCAAAATTCCAATGCTTATCAGCATTGTCACGCATTGCGCGAGAATATGAAAAATTTTGAATAAAAGCAAAAGGCCGATTAACGATATCCCATAAAGGAGGACCGACACGATTGGAGCCGTCTTTGGCACCACTATGGCATGTACCACATTGACCAAAAAGCTGTGCTCCTTTTTTTATATCTCCTTTTTTCAAACGTGTCGATAAAGCAATCTCTGTCGTCTGCAATGATTGTGAAGGCTTTTCATCTTGCTCTAAATTGATCAACGCATCTCTTTGCGCATTTTTATCCTGCACTTGAGGCGTGTCATAAATAAGATTAGACATAAAGATAATGGCAAATAAAACGATGAGCCAAAACAAACAGACACAAATGATAGAATTTACAGTAGATACACGCATGAATTGTCAGACATTGTGGCTTTTCTTGAAGTTTTAAATTTTAAGTCTTTTCCTCAACCTTGGCAATATTTATAACATATCGTAAGTAAGAACATATTTAAATCGTAAGATCCCAAACGTATCGAGACAAAACCATGACGTCAAAAACACTTATTTTAATTCCAGCACGTATGGAATCGACACGTCTTCCTGGAAAGCCCTTAGCAGATATTGTTGGAAAACCGATGATTGTCCATGTTGCAGAGCGCGCGCTCTTAGCCAATCTTGGCAAAGTGGTTGTCGCTACCGATCACAGTGATGTTGTCGCCGCATTACAAGGATTAGGCATTGAAGTTATGATGACACGGCGTGATCATCAATCAGGCTCAGATCGTATTTTTGAGGCTTTAACAAAGAGTGATCCTGAAAAATATTTTGACACAATTCTTAATCTTCAAGGGGATTTACCCACTTTGTCCTCACAAGATATCCAAGCTGCACTTTTGCCATTACACAATGCTTCAACGGATATTGGTACGGTAGGCGTTGAAATTATAAAAGAACAAGAAAAACACAATCCTAATGTTGTGAAAATTGTCGGAACTTATCTTGAAGAAAAACGCATGCGGGCGCTGTATTTTACAAGAGCTACAGCACCTTATGGTGAAGGTCCTCTTTACCATCATATCGGTCTATATGCCTATAGACGAAAAGCGCTTGAAAAATTTGTAACCCTTCCTCCTTCACTTCTAGAGCAAAGGGAAAGTTTAGAACAGCTTCGCGCTCTTGAAGCGGGAATGCGTATTGATGTGCAAATTGTTAACACCGTTCCCTTAGGCGTTGATACGCCAGAAGATCTTCATGAAGCGCGCAATATTTTGAGGACGACATGAAAAAAACCAATAAAATTTCCTTTCAAGGTGATTTTGGTGCAAACTCTGATACCGCCTGTCGCAATATGTTTCCTGCAATGGATCCCTTGCCCTGCCCAACTTTTGAAGATGCATTAAATGCTGTTGAAACAGGTCAGGCAGATCTTGGTATGATCCCAATTGAAAATACACTTGCAGGAAGAGTGGCCGATATTCATCATCTTTTACCGCAAACAACGCTTCATATTGTTGGTGAATATTTTTTGCCAATTCACTTTCAATTAATGGTTTTACCTGGTGTAAAACGAGAAGAAATCAAAACTATTCACAGCCATATTCATGCACTTGGTCAATGTCGTAAGATAATTCGCGAAAGCAACTGGCAAGGCATTGTTGCTGGTGATACGGCAGGAGCTGCAAAAATGATTAAAGAAAGTGGCACACGCAGCCAAGCCGCTCTTGCCCCAAAACTTGCCGCCGACCTTTATGGCTTGGAAATTATTGACCATAATGTGGAAGATGAAGCACATAATATTACACGCTTCGTTGTTTTATCACAGACAAAAAAATGGGCGCCAAAGCCACAAAAGAATGAAAAAATTATGACCAGTTTTTTATTCCGAGTACGCAATGTGCCGGCCGCGCTTTATAAAGCAATGGGCGGCTTTGCCACCAATGGCGTGAATATGACAAAACTTGAAAGCTATCAAATTGGCGGATCATTTCATGCGACGCAATTCTTTGTCGACATTGAGGGACATCCTGATGATCCTATGGTCAAATTAGCACTGGAAGAATTGGCTTTTTTCTCAGCTGAAATTCGTATTGTTGGTGTCTATCCTGCCAGTCTTGAACGTTCCATACCTCATTTTTAATGATATAAGGTGTCCAATAAAGCGTTTTTAAAATTTGGGGCCGTTATTCTATCAAACTAATATTGCGTCAAAAATATAATGCGTCAAAAATAATTAAAATGGCAATCTTCTACAAGATTTATACAAAATCTAAAATTTGGTTTAAGTTGTCATGCTGGTTTACGTTTCTTGTTGTAACAACAAAAATGAAAAGACATATTTTTTGGTATGATCTTCACACTATTTTATATCCTGTCATGGCAAAAATTCTTGATTAAAGAGACTTTTATCAATTTAGAATGTCATTATTTTTGCTTTTCCACCATTGCTTAATCAAAAAATGGGCAATGGCTCCTTCAGGAGGTAAGGTAATATTTTCAGGATGGTGATGGGCGATAATTTGTGAAACTTCCTGTTTTGAAAACCAGCGCCCCGCTTCTATTTCATTGTGGTCAATGGTGACATCAAGATTCAAAGCTTTTGCATAACACCCCAACATAAGTGAATGAGAAAAAGGCCAAGGTTGAGAAGCATAATAGTTCACTTCACCAATCGCCACGCCCATTTCCTCTAAACTTTCACGCCGAACAGCCATTTCAAGCGTTTCGCCTTGTTCAACAAATCCAGCAAGACAAGAATAGTTATTTTGCTCAAAATGAGGAGAACGTGCAAGCAAACAATAATCTTCATAATGTACAAGCATAATCACAACAGGATCAACACGAGGAAAATGCTCTATCTGACACTGATGACAAATGCGCTTCATACCGCCATCACTCATAACAGTTTCATGTCCACAACGCGCACAAAAAGAATTATTTTTATGCCATGAAAGCAGTGAAACAGCTTGCGCTAAAGCGCCTGACTGATTGGAAATAAATAACCCTTGTTTATAGGACTCTTTCAGCGCTATGTGATAAAATCCATCTGGTAACGTCTCGGGTATATCAAAAAGAGGCGCGGCAAGAACAGGACGTTCTTGCTCCCAACCTAAAAGGCAAGCTTTTTCCCAATCAATTTGGAAGCGCGATAAAGTGTTTTCATCACAATAAAGTTCGGCCCTTCCTGCTTTATAGTGATAGATGACAATGTCATTATGCAAAAAGATAAAATAGGGATTATTCAAACGCTCCTTCTGAACACTTTGTGCATCACGTTTTTTCAAGTGTCGTTTTACTTTATTACCATTAAAACTTAATATCGTCATGCTTGATCCAATTTTAATTGTAATTGACGCACTAAATTTCGATCTTGACCATTTTTATAAACTTGCCTTTCACCAAAGCCCCAAACAGGATTTGGCCAGTTAGCATCATCTTCATTACGCGCAATAATATGAATATGCAATTGACGCACTAAATTGCCAAGAGCAGCAATATTAACTTTGAAACAGCCTGTAATAGCCTCCAAAGCAACAGCCACTTCATTGATTTCTGCAAGCAATGCCAATTGGTCATCAAATATTAGATGATGGATTTCTTCTGCCTGCGCTATTCGCGGCACAAGAATCAGCCATGGCCACCGACAATCATTCATCAAGCGAACATCACTAAGACCAAGACCAACAACAGGAAAACTTTCCATTTCCAAGCGCGAATCTAACACAAAAGACGATTTCAAAACACTTATCTCCATATTTTTTTGTTCAAGACTTGCTTTTTTATTGTAAATTGACGATATGTGCGATGGGAGGTTGGTGGTGGACGAGCCACTCGCCAACCGGGTCAGGTCCGGAAGGAAGCAGCCCTAACGAGCACAGGCACGGGTCACCGTGCCAGCCTCCCACCTTTTACCGCTAAATACAATTTTTGAGGCAATATCATTATCCTTTTCATATGATGATCGTAAACAGACCATTATGAACCTCATACCCATCATAAAATAATTATTCATTTTCATTCAATCAAAAAGCGTCATATGAAGAGGAAGATTGATTGAACATAATGTGATCTTTCATTATATTCGATGAGATTTAAGAAAAAAAGTAACCTTCAATATTTCATTGAAGACTTTAAACACCTTAAACGGAATGGCACCATGGAAAAAATCTCGGCAGAGAAAGCTTATCGCGTTCTTGCACGAAAATATCGACCGCAAAACTTTGATGATCTTATCGGTCAAGAACCAATGGTGCGCACACTTACCAATGCTTTTGAAGCAGGACGCATTGCGCAAGCATGGATGCTTACTGGCGTTCGCGGTGTAGGAAAAACAACAACGGCACGCATTTTGGCACGTGCATTAAATTATAAAACAGATACAATTGATAAACCAACAATTGCACTAAATGTTATGGGTGAGCATTGTCAGGCGATCATGGAAGGTCGCCATGTAGATATTATTGAAATGGATGCAGCATCCCACACAGGCATTGATGATATTCGAGAAATCATAGAACAAATTCGGTATCGGCCTGTTTCTGCGCGTTACAAAGTTTATATTATTGATGAAGTCCATATGCTTTCAACGCAAGCCTTCAATGGCTTATTAAAAACGTTAGAAGAGCCCCCTGCTCATGTAAAATTCATTTTTGCAACAACAGAAATCAAAAAAGTTCCCATAACTGTTTTATCACGCTGCCAACGTTTTGATTTGCGTCGGATAGAATCTAAAACACTCATAGATCATCTTAGCCAGATTATTGAAAAAGAACAATTAGATGCTGAAGAAGAAGCTTTGGCAATGATAGCGCGTGCGGGTGAAGGTTCTGTGCGAGATGCATTGTCTATACTTGATCAAGCCATTGCCCATGGTGAAGGCCACGTTAAAGCACAAACAGTGCGTTCAATGCTTGGACTTGCCGATCGAGCCCAAGTTATTGATCTGTTTGAAAAAATAATGTCAGGTGATATTGGACCAGCGTTACAAAACATGCGCAATCAATATGACGCAGGTGCGGATCCGCTTGTTATTTTAGGTGAACTTGCGGATTTCAACCATCTTGTAACGCGGCTTCGTTTTACCCCTGAAATGGCTGAAGATATTTCACTGATTGAAGAAGAACGGCAACGTGGTCTTAATTTTTCACAAAAGCTTTCTGTGCCAATATTGTCACGCAATTGGCAAATGTTATTAAAAGGTATGCAAGAAGTAGAAAGTGCTTCTAATCCACTACAAGCCGCCGAAATGCTTCTTATTCGATTAACGCACGCCGCCGACTTACCGCCTTTAGAGGAAACGCTCAAAAAACTTGAAGCAGAACGTTTGAACCCAAGTAAAATTCTTGGCAATGCGCGGCGCACAGAACAAGCAATCAAACAAAAAAGACAAAAAGACTCACTCCATAATCAATCTCATAATGGTTTTAATCCGCCACAATCTTTGACACATCACGAACAAAAAAATGAGCAAACCTTAAGACAGCAAATATCAGAAAATGATGTCAGCATACAATTGGTTACACAAACATCGGCACTTTTAAAACCAGAACACACACCGTCTACTGAAGGTAAAATCGAAACAGACCGCGTTATTGACACTGCCTTATCTTGTGATCAAGATGAAAAGAGTGTCAGCGGCAACACAGCTGTTTATGGTGACAATGATCTAGAAGAAGACAACAAAAAAAAAGAACAAGAATCTTCCCTTCATTCATTACAAGATATCGTTCGCCTTGCAGATGAAAATGATGACATCCATTTTAAGTTGCTTGTTAAAGAATATGTTCGCCTTGTTTCATTTCAAAACGGTCGCATTGAGTTTGAACCTGCGGAAGGCGCCCCACGTGTTTTTGCACAAGACATGGCAAAAAAATTGCGTGAATGGACAGGCGAACGGTGGACGGTTAGTGTTGTCAATGAAGGTGGCAGCGCGACCCTTCGTGAAGAAGAAGATGCCGCACGCGCCAGACTTTTATCTCATGCAGAGGCTGATCCTGATATTGCAAAGATTTTGCAAACGTTTCCAGGATCAAAAGTTGTTGACGTTCGGTTAAATAAACAAGACGATGATATTGATGTAGAAGAAGAAATCTTCAACGATGAAAATGATGAAGACTAAACAAACATAATAAAATTAAAGGAGAATATCATATGCGCGATATGCTGGGCATGATGAAAAAAGCGAAAGAAATGCAAGCCAAAATGCAAGAAATGCAACAGGAAATGGCAAATGTGCAAGAAATTGGTGCTTCAGGTGGTGGGCTTGTTCAAGTCACAATAAACGGGCAAGGACAGATCGTTAACATTCAGATTGATCCCTCACTCGTCAAGCCAGAAGAAACAGAAATTCTCGAAGACTTAATTATGGCAGCTCATAATGAAGCAAAAACCAAAATCGAAGCAAAGATGGCTGAAAAAACTCAAGAAATGACAGCAGGTCTTCCAATTCCTCCTGGCTTCAAATTACCTTTTTGAAGAAAGACAATCATAAATCAAATATCTAACCTTTATGATGATGTGAAGATTGATTCACAACAAGACCGTTTATAAACCGCATAACTATAAACTATCTATAGGTAGTGTTTATGATTATATAGAATAGACGGCCTTCAATAAAATTTATGTTATCTTCAATGTTAAAAAACATTCATTGATCACATATCTGGATTTAAAAATGAACAATGACATGAAATATGCGGGTTATATAAATCATACTGAGCGCTTAAATAACATAATGATTCATCAACCAGATTACATGCTTTATGGTAAGGAAGTTTTATAAATTGATGTATTTCATTATAGATTCACCGTCGCGATAAATCTTACAATACATAAAAATCTTGGAGACAATCATTCATGGCGAAACATATTGCAGGGCCTGAAATTGAACGACTTATTCAATTACTGGCCCGTTTACCTGGGCTTGGTCCACGCTCAGCCCGGCGCGCTGCACTTCATTTAATTAAGAAAAAAGAAAGTCTACTAACGCCTCTTGGTAGTGCCATGCAGGAAGCCGCAGATAAAGTGTGTATTTGTCCCTTATGCGGCAATGTGGATACGTCTGAGCCTTGCGCAATTTGTTCAGATGATCGTCGTGATCGTTCAACAATTATAGTTGTTGAAGATGTGTCTGATCTGTGGGCTTTAGAACGTGCTGCAACAATGCAAGTCAAGTATCATGTTTTAGGCGGGCGCCTCTCCCCACTTGATGGTGTTGGACCCGATGATCTTAATATTGCCCGTTTAATTGATCGTGTGGCCAAAGGTGATGTCAAAGAAATCATTTTAGCCGTTAATGCCACAGTTGAAGGACAAACAACTGCTCATTATATTACCGACCAATTATCTGAATATTCAGTCCATGTGACAAGACTTGCACATGGCGTTCCTGTTGGTGGAGAGTTAGATTATCTCGATGATGGCACATTGGCGGCAGCTTTGCGCGCGCGAACCAATCTTTGATAGTGATTAATTTCATATGATTATAATAGCTTAATAAAAACGCTTATTTGAAAGCGATTAAGACCTATAAAACATTGATCTTCCCTTTCTTATTAAACATTACGCAATGGCAATGAATAGAAGATAAATTTTCACATCACGAAAGACATTTTAAAAAATCATGAAAAAGTCTGTTTGATTGTGATGAGTATCAGCGCATTTGAATTTATAAATCTCAAATAATCTATTTTAACTGCACAAATATCAAAACCACAGAAAAGATATAATCATAGTTTTTCAAGTAAGCCTTCACCTCATATGTTAATGAAATTTAAAATTATTCAAAGGCGCATTGCATACAGGGTCTAAATTCCATACAAATATGAATAACACACAATCAATGAAGTGCATATGATAAAACCACATCAGCATAGTTTTAGTTTGTATCTTTATCTGAGCGAGGGCGCAAACGCACAATCAAATCAACGTGAGAAATTTCCATATTCTCAGGTGGCGTTGGTAAATTACCAATAATGGGTTGGCCTTCTGGTCCATGTGGAATGTCGATAATGCGATTTTCATCTTCTAAATAAAAATGGTGATGATCTGATGTATTGGTATCAAACCATGTCTTAGAACCTTCAACAGCAATAATCCGTAATAATCCAGCCTGTGTGAACTGATGCAATGTATTATACACAGTTGCAAGCGACACGGGCACTGATGCTTTAAGCGCTTCTTCATGCAAATCTTCAGCAGCAATATGACGATTACCACGCGCAAACAACATGCTGGCCAATGCCAAACGTTGACGCGTTGGCCGAAGACCTCTTTCTCTTAAATGCTTTTCAAGTTCTATTAATGAATAAGAATGCACTCTTTTACCTGCAATATTGAAGATCTAAATTATTAAGGTCATATTATATCTGGAAAAACAATTGCATACAAGACACCTTGTCGCTAAAGCTTCGCAAGAAGAAACTGAACAGAATCAGAAACATAAATGCGTAAATCTCAAAAAGAGCAATAAAGAGAAATTTTTTTCATAGAAGTTTCTTTAAAAAAACATTTTCACATTCTTGAAATTGCTCTATGAGTATACCCATAACAAGCGTTAAAAAAAATAAAACGCGGACGAATGGAGTTACAATGGCTGAACAAAAGTCTAGCTACACTTATGAAGAGCTTCTAAGCTGTGCTCGCGGCGAAATGTTCGGGAAAGGCAATGCGCAATTGCCTGCACCCCCTATGCTTATGTTTAATCGTATTACAAACATTAGTGAGACAGGTGGTGAAAATAATAAGGGGTTGATTCGAGCAGAATTCGACATTTCTCCTGATTTATGGTTTTTTGCCTGTCATTTTATTGGTGATCCTGTTATGCCAGGTTGCCTTGGGCTTGATGCTCTTTGGCAGTTAACAGGTTTTTATCTTGGTTGGCTTGGAGAACCTGGAAAAGGGCGTGCCATTTCAACGGGTGAAGTTAAATTTTCTGGTATGGTGACACCCAAAACAAAACGTGTTGAATATGGCATAGATTTCAAACGTATTATGCGTGGTCGATTGGTTCTCGGCATTGCTGATGGTTGGGTTAAAGCTGATGGAGAATTGATCTACAGTGCGAGTGATTTGCGAGTAGCTCTCTTTAAAGAAGATGAAGCATAAGCATTATTTCAAACAAGGGCTTTCAAGTCTAACTTGTGAGAAATGAAGGAGATATGGATGCGTCGAGTCGTTGTCACAGGTATGGGGATTGTATCTTCCATTGGTAATGATCTTCCAACCGTTTTAAAAAGCTTGCGTGAAGCGAAATCTGGAATTAGCTTTTCTCAAGAATATGCTGATAAGGGATTTCGTGCCCAGACATATGGCATGCCTGATATTGATATTGAAGCTCATGTTGATCGACGTAATATGCGCTTTCATGGAAGGGGCACGGCTTGGAACCATATTGCAATGGATCAAGCAATTGCTGATGCAGGTTTAAGTGAAGAAGAAATATCCAATCCTCAAACGGGTATCATTATGGGTTCTGGTGGTCCGTCAACGCGTACAATTGTTGATTCTGCTGATATTGCGCGCGAAAAAGGACCAAAACGTATTGGACCTTTTGCTGTTCCAAAGGCGATGAGTTCAACTGCATCAGCAACGCTAGCGACCTTTTTTAAAATTAAAGGGGTAAATTATACCATTTCATCAGCATGTTCCACATCTAATCACTGTATCGGCAACGCCTATGAAATGATCCAATATGGCAAACAAGATCGGGTTTTTGCTGGCGGCTGTGAGGATCTTGATTGGACCTTGTCGGATCTATTTGACGCAATGGGTGCTATGTCCAGTAAATATAATGATATACCTTCACGTGCCTCACGTGCGTATGATATGAACCGTGATGGTTTTGTTATTGCAGGTGGTGCTGGCGTCTTGGTTCTTGAAGAACTGGAAGTCGCCAAAGCTCGTGGCGCAAAAATTTATGGTGAAATTGTTGGCTATGGTGCCACATCAGATGGCTATGATATGGTTGCACCCTCTGGAGAAGGTGCTGAGCGATGTATGCGTATGGCTCTTTCAACAGTAAAAAATAAAATTGATTATATCAATCCTCATGCCACATCGACCCCTGTTGGTGATCCGCCAGAAATCCAGGCTATTCGTAAAGTTTTTGGTACAGGCGATAATTGTCCTCCAATTTCGGCAACAAAATCCCTTACTGGCCACTCTCTAGGTGCGGCAGGTGTACAAGAAGCCATTTATACGCTTCTTATGATGAATCATAATTTTATTTGCGAAAGCGCTCATATTGATGAACTTGATCCTGCTTTTGCTGATATGCCGATTGTGCGTGAAAGACGTGATAATCAAACATTAAACACGGTTCTGTCCAATACTTTTGGTTTTGGCGGCACCAATGCAACGCTGGTTTTCCAGCGCTACGAATAAATTAGACATTTTTTAATATTGAAAAATGTCATTGGCTTACGGAGAATATTATGGAAGGTTTGATGAAGGGCAAGCGCGGCCTCATTATGGGCGTCGCGAACGACCATTCAATCGCCTGGGGCATAGCATGCCAGCTTGCAAAAGCAGGGGCAGAATTAGCATTTACTTATCAAGGTGATGCTTTTGGAAAACGCGTGCAACCGTTGGCTGATAAGCTCGGTTCAAAAGTTATACTGGAATGTGATGTTGAAAACATCAAGTCTGTGGACGCAGTCTTTGAACGACTAAAAGAAGAATGGGGAACCATTGATTTTGTCGTTCATGCAATTGGTTTTTCTGATAAAGCCCAACTTAAAGGTCGTTATGTTGATGTCACCACGCGGCAAAATTTCAGCCGAACAATGGTAATTTCTGCCTATTCTTTCACAGAAATTGCGCAACGTGCCGGTACACTTATGCCTAATGGAGGAACACTTTTAACACTGACCTATGGTGCATCACAACAGGTCGTTCCCAATTATAATGTTATGGGCATTGCCAAAGCAGCACTTGAAGCCATGGTTCGATATTTAGCGGCAGATTATGGACAGCAAAACATACGTGTGAATGCAATTTCAGCAGGGCCAATTCGCACACTTGCTGGAAATGGCATTGGTGCCGCTCGCGCCATTTTTTCTTATCAACGCCGTAATGCTCCACTAAGACGCACTGTTGATATTGATGAAATTGGAAAATCAGCACTTTATCTTTTGTCTGATCTTTCCTCTGGTGTCACAGGTGAAATTCATTATGTCGATTCTGGCTATAATATTATGTCCATGCCGACGCTTGATGAATTAAAACAAAGTGAAGAGGCACGCGGAGATTAAATCTATGCGTCTTTTCATGCGTTCATTTATAGCCTAAAGATCGTGTTGATCTATAACCAGTTATTAAAAAACTAAACACACTGTACTTTAATTGTATAATTATTATGTCATCTATTCATAAAGGAAAAATCTTCCTTTATGAATAGAATTTTAAATACACCAATCTCATTTATACATTGATAATATTTTATTTAAAAAATCACGACCAAGAAAATAAAACACCATCTCATTTCTTGGATAACTTACAATGAAATATCAAAATTTTACTGATAAAAAAGAAAGCAATAGGCAATATTTGCACTTTCTATAACTAACACACGAAGCTTTTGCCGTCACTATAAGCGAGATCATAAGCAGTTTATAAACTCCATATCAAAGCATTTTTAAATCACTGCAACTATAAACTCATCAACACACTTATTATTCTATCACTCAGATGGTCAATTTGCATGGATCATTTTCAATCATAAAACCTCTGCGACACATGTATTTTAATGCTGTATTCGAAGCATGCAGTAGGATTTATTTTCTATTTTAAAAATGACATTTCATAAAATTTTGGTCTATAGATATAAAATTAAAAAGTGAATGTAACTGTTTTATTTGCGTGCTTCAATAATTTTAAACCCATCTTGTTCTTGTAAAACGAAAACCTTACGAAAATGGATTTGCAGTGTTTTTTCATAAGGCAATTGGCGATTTGCAACCATTAATAAACACCCACCATTTTTTAAACGTTTTGAGGCGGTTTCGATAAAAGATTGGCCAAGAGAAATATCACTCATTTTACCTTCATGAAAAGGCGGGTTTGAAATGATGGTGTCGTATATACCCTCGATAGATTCACGGGGAATATCATGCCAATAAAATTGAATTGGTTTATGCGGTTGATATGGCGCTAAATGCTGTTTTGCTGCCTCTAAGGCATGATAATCAGCTTCAAAAAGATCAAGAGATATGAGCTTGGGGGCAAGTTTTAAAGCTTGATAGCCAAGATAGCCCCAACCTGCTCCAAAATCAGCTGTTTTTCCAAAAACAATCCGATCAAGATAAGGCACAAGTAGTGCCGAGCCGCGATCAACTTTACCATGTGAAAACATTCCCGCTTGAGTATGAAAACCATGTTCCACCTTTTTTGACAAAACACGTAAGGAGGGTTGGAAAATTTCATGATCAGCCACAGGACGGCGTATCGTAAAAATGACCCCATGATTTTTTGACCATTTCTCTTCGATAGGAATGAATTGATTGACCCATTTCAGCATTGAAGCACCGCCAACAGTTTTTGATCCATGAATGACAAGACAACCATGCGGTTTGACACGCTTTAAAAGATCAAGAAAGCGGTTTTGATTAAGCCCTCTATGCTTACTTAATTCTAATAATCCGCCATCAAAAAACGATTGCTCATCATCAAAAACAGGTTTGCAAGAAAATTTTGCTGCTTGTAACGATCGATAGCTTCTTCGCCATGGTTGTATAATGGTCAAATAATCTTTCCATAATGGATCTGGTATCGTTTCAAGACCACTGGCAAGCCACTGCTCATTCTTTTGTGGCATAGCTATCTCAGAGCGTTCAAAGGGATAAAATAATGACATAATTTTTCTTATCGAAGCTTTATTTGAAAAGCAAATACCAACAAAAACATCTATACCATGGAAAACACCTAAAATAAAAATTTATAAAAAAGCAATGTTTAAGCTTTTCTGAAATCTTTGTTTGCATAGGGTTTTAGCCTTTTAATATTATGCCCATCAAATAAAAAAAGGCGTTATATTAAATACAAAGTAAAATAGATATAAGTTTTAAAATCATGTGATTTAATGCTAAAAAAGCCACCAAATTGGTGGCTTTTTATAATCTATCAATAACAGATATTAATCGTCATTTTTTTTACGACGGCGCTTTTTTTCAGGTTTAGCGTCTGCCTGGTCAGAAGTTTCACTCTCTTGTACTTTGCTTGCTTCATCACGAGGAATTTCTTTACCAGTTTCTTGATCAACGACTTTCATAGACAGACGAACCTTACCGCGTTCATCAAATCCCATAAGCTTGACCCATACTTTTTGACCGTCTTGAACAACATCCGTTGTTTTTGCGACACGTTCAGGAGAAAGTTGTGAAATATGAACAAGTCCATCTCTTGGACCAAAAAAGTTAACAAAAGCTCCGAAATCAGCCGTTTTTACAACCGTTCCTTCATAAATCTCACCGACTTCTGGTTCGTCAATAATTGAATGAATCCAACGTTTTGCCGCATCAATCGTTTTTGCATCAGATGAGGCAATTTTTACAGTACCATCATCCTCAATATTAATCTTAGCACCAGTTTGTTCGACGATTTCACGAATAACCTTACCACCTGAACCGATAACATCACGAATTTTTTCAACGGGAATATTCATCATTTCAATACGTGGCGCAAATTCACCAAGTTCAGCACGGGCCCCTGTCAAAGCTTTTGCCATTTCACCAAGAATATGAATACGACCGCCTTTTGCCTGATCCAGCGCAATTTTCATAATCTCTTCAGTAATACCGTCTATCTTGATATCCATTTGCAACGAGGTAATACCATTTTCCGTTCCTGCGACTTTAAAATCCATATCACCAAGATGATCTTCATCACCTAAAATATCAGATAAGACAGCAAAACGCTCACCTTCCTTGATAAGCCCCATCGCAATACCTGCAACAGGACGTTGTAATGGAACACCTGCATCCATCAACGCTAATGAGGTACCACATACTGTGGCCATTGATGAAGAGCCATTCGATTCAGTAATTTCTGACACTGTACGGATTGTATAGGGAAAGCTTTCTTTTGCTGGAAGCATTGGATGAATTGCTCGCCATGCAAGTTTACCATGCCCAATCTCACGACGACCGGGAGAACCTATACGTCCTGTTTCTCCAACAGAAAAAGGTGGAAAATTATAATGCAAAAGAAATGTTTCTTTATACATTCCAGTAAGTGAATCAATGTATTGCTCATCTTCACCAGTTCCGAGTGTGGCAACAACAATCGCTTGTGTTTCACCACGAGTAAAAAGGGCAGAACCGTGGGTGCGAGGCAAAATACCAACTTCTGATACGATTGGACGAACAGTTGAAAGATCCCGCCCATCAATTCGACTTCCCGTATCAAGAATATTCCAACGTACAATTTTTGCCTGTAAATGTTTAAAAACAGTCGCTATTTGCTCGGCACTATAGTCTCCATCCTCAACACCTTCTGGCAAAAATTTTTCAATAACCTTTGCTTTGACGGCATCAACTGCACTATAGCGTTCTTGCTTATCAGTCATTTGATAGGCTTTACGTAGATCTTTCTCTGCTAATTTAAGCATTTTCTTTTCAAGATCAGAAAGATCTTCTGGTGAAAAATCACGTGGTTCTTTAGCCGCAACTTCTGCCAATTTGATAATAGCATCGATGACTGGTTGAAACCCTTTTTGTCCAAAAACAACGGCACCCAACATAATATCTTCAGGCAATTCTTGAGCTTCAGATTCAACCATCAAAACAGCTTCGGATGTTCCTGCAACGACCAGATCTAGAGTTGATTCTGGCATTTCATCAATATTCGGATTTAATACATATTGCCCGTTAATATATCCGACACGCGCCCCTCCAATCGGTCCCATAAATGGAACGCCCGAAAGGGTTAAAGCGGCAGATGCTGCTACAATCGATAAAATATCAGGATTATTTTCTAAATCGTGCTGCATGACGGTAACAATAACTTGTGTGTCATTTTTATAACCATCAACAAAAAGAGGGCGAATGGGACGATCAATCAAACGCGAAATTAAGGTTTCACTTTCGCTAGGGCGACCTTCACGTTTAAAATATCCACCTGGAATTTTACCAGCGGCATAGGTTTTTTCTTGATAATTCACGGTAAGCGGAAAAAAATCCTGCCCTGCTTTAGGCTCTTTTGCCGAAACCACTGTCGCAAGAACGACTGTTTCTCCATAGGTAGCAATAACCGCGCCATCTGCTTGGCGGGCGACCTTGCCCGTTTCTAATATGAGGGGGCGACCGCCCCAATCGATTTCAACTTTATGCGTATTAAACATCTCTTGTCCTTGATTTAAGCATTAAAACACCCTGTTTTAACGTCTTATTTTTAAGTCATGGGCAAGACAACAAGACGCATCCTGTTATCACCCGCAAAATGCGGTTGAACCTGAAGCGGCTGGCAATCCTGCCCCATGACGGTTCCATAAAATCAACAAACTCAAATAAGCTTATTGAAAAATTTGGGCGAGAAAGTCAAAGAATTTCCCGCCCCAATGCTTTTAGCGGCGCAGGCCAAGTTTGCTAATCAATACTTTATAACGCTCTTCTTCTACACCTTTTAGGTAATCAAGTAGGCGACGACGTTGTGAAACAAGTTTCAAAAGACCGCGACGGGAATGATTATCCTTTTTATGGGTTTTGAAATGTTCTGTAAGATTAACAATACGCTCTGATAAAACAGCAACTTGTACTTCCGGTGAACCTGTGTCACCTTCTTTTGTTGCATATTCTTTTATCAATGCCTGTTTTCGTTCAGCAGTAATCGACATCGCATCTTCCTTTCTCTTGAATGAGGGAGTGATAAGACGCCCCAGCCGAGATGTCGTTCAGCAAGGGTCAATGATATAAAAGAACGGCTTTAGCCATCCCATTATCTTGCCATCTATAGCTTAATTATTCTTTTATGACTAGCCCTACAAAACATAAGACTTTTTTTCGTCAATACACCTAAAAAGGCTCAGCATGATCACATGTATAAAACTGCAAAGATCGTAATCAATTTATCATGACAAAAATAATAATTGAAACTTTTTGCAACAGTCACATTTAAATATTCCATAAAGCTCATTAACGGAAATTCTTATTCATCTATCTATATTTCATCATTGCTTTTTTAAATGATATTTTAATGCTTAAATCAAAGCACGCTTTACCCTTACTGCATAAAAGTGATAAACATAGTGAAAATAAAACTGCATTTGCATCTTATTAAGCAAAAACAAAACATAAAAGAAGTGGACTGGGAGGTCAATGCAACAAAAAAATTCGACACTTGCACCTTTTAAAAATGGGGTTTTTCGCAGTCTTTGGTCTGCCACACTCGTTTCCAATTTAGGTGGTCTTATCCAAACAGTTGGTGCGGGCTGGCTTATGACATCACTCACAACTTCTCATTCAATGGTTGGCCTCGTCCAGGGTGCAACAACACTACCCGTTGTGATATTTTCTCTTATTGCTGGCGCTCTTGCAGACAATTTTAACCGCCGCCAAATTATGCTAACAGCGCAAATGATGATGATGTTTGTCTCCATAATTTTGGCCACCCTAACGCTCATGGGATTAATAAATCCTTGGCTTCTTTTGATCTTTACTTTTTTAATTGGCTGCGGATCTGCACTTTATAATCCGCCATGGCAGGCAACTGTTGGTGACATTGTGCCACGCGATGAGATCCCAGCTGCCGTAACGCTTAACAGCGTTGGATTTAATCTTATGCGCAGTGTTGGCCCTGCTATTGGTGGTGCGATTGTTGCAGCTTTTGGAGGGGCCGCTGCATTTATTTTTAATGCTTTTAGCTATATTCCTTTAATTGGAGCTTTATTTTATTGGAAACCTGTATACGGTATTAAAAACTTACCTCGTGAGCGCCTTGTGGGCGCTATGTCAGATGGTTTGCGCTATGTATCCATGTCACCCAACCTTTTAAATATAATGTTACGAGCATTTATTTTTGGCCTTGGAGCCATTTCTATTTTAGCGCTACTTCCTGTTGTAGCAAGAGAAATGCTTCAAGGTGGCGCTCTTTTATATGGGACTTTATTGGGATGTTTTGGCATTGGAGCCATCATAGCTGGTTTAATCAATTCACGCGTTAGGCAACGTTTTCCTTCGGAACTGATTGTAAAGCTCTCTTTCATAGGTTTTGCAATATCATGCCTGATTCTTGGCTTAAGCCGTTCTCTTATCTTAACACATATAATATTATTGCCTGCAGGAATGTTTTGGGTGTTGGCTCTTTCGCTTTTTAATGTATCCGTACAATTGTCGACACCACGATGGGTCGTGGCTCGAGCTTTAGCCTTATATCAAACATCGTCTTTTGGTGGCATGGCAGTGGGCAGCTGGCTTTGGGGTGCCTTGGCTGACGGATATTCGCCAACAATTGCACTTTATGTCTGTTCTGGTTTTTTGTTTGCTGGTGCTATTATGGGATTGAAATTTAAAATTCATGAAATTCCAGCCATTAATCTTGATCCGTTAGACCAATTTCGTGAACCCGAACTCTCCCTTGATCTGCAAGCACGCAGTGGACCAATTATGATTATGATCGATTATGTCATTAAAGAAGAAGATTTAACTGAATTTCTTAAAATAATGACATTACGGCGGCGCATTCGCTTGCGCGACGGAGCAAGACGATGGACTCTTTTACGTGATTTAGAAAATCCAAATTGTTGGACCGAAACCTATCATATGCCAACATGGGTAGATTATTTACGGCATAATCATAGACGAACAGTTGCCGATGCGGAAGTATCTGAAAAATTAAATGCGTTAAATAATGCGACACAGGATATAAAAGTCCACCGTATGATAGAGCGACAAACCGTTCCGCAAAACGATGATCTTCATATGAAACACTCTGCTCATCACTTACACTAAAAACAAAAATGACGATTAAGTCAGTTAAATCATTATAATTTATTTTTCTTATGACTATAGTAAGGGCGTGATCTTATTTATTGTTTAATCATCAATAAAAGTATAAACGAAAACAACCACAACCAATGTTTTATCAAACGACACTTTATGATTTGCAAAAAAAAGCTGCACTTAATTCTATAATATTATAACCTTCAAGGCTCTAAGTCTTAGAACTCAGGCCGACTAAAGACAACACCATTATATCTTAGAAACACTATTCTAAACTGCCGTAAAAACACGTTTTGGTTTAAACTGACCTTTTTCAATAAGGCCAATTGCCAAAAGACGTCCTTTTTGTGTAACACAAACCTCATCTTCCGCAATTGGAGCATCCCGACCGCGTAAAAAAATAGGATTGCCCCTTTTAACGCGATGGGCTTGATCATCATTCAAAGCATATTGGGTTAAACATTCTAAAGCGGCGCCAGTATCAATCAAAAGTGCATCAATGAGAGAAAAATCGGGATGTTGAAAACTTTCAGCTTCATCAGGCTTAAATTTTAGAGGAGCTTTATCTTCTAAAATTTCAAGCGTAACAAAATCTTCTTCTGTAAAGGGAGCAACTTCAATACGACGCAAATAACTTATATGACCGAAACATCCTAATTGTCGTCCCATATCACGGGCGAGCGCGCGAACATATGTTCCCTTGCCACATTCAACTTCAAAAACGGCATGACCTTCATTGGTCACATCCATCAATTCTAATCGATCAATTTCAACCTTGCGGGCTGGAATTTCAATCTTTTCCCCTTCTCTTGCAAGATCATACGCACGATTGCCATCAATTTTAATTGCGGAATATTGTGGTGGTATTTGTTTAATCACACCAATGTAGTCATTCAAAATAGCCTTAATAGCGTCTTGTGTTGGTCTTTTGGTGGATGTTTTGACAGCAACACCTTCTAAATCGTCTGTATCACGTTCTTCACCCCAAGCCACATGAAATTGATAGGTTTTTGTTCCTTCCATCACATAAGGCACCGTTTTTGTCGCTTCGCCCAATGCAATAGGTAACAAACCAGAAGCAAGAGGATCTAAGGTACCTGCATGACCTGCTTTTTCAGCTTGAAATAACCATTTAATCTTAGACACGGCTTCCGTTGAGCCCATGCCTTTTGGTTTATCCAAAATGACCCAGCCAGAAATCGGCCTGCCCTTTTTTTTTCGTGGACGCGCCATTATTTACTCATCCTCATCTTCATGCTTCAAATCCCGCATCACTTCAGGCGAGCGCAGCAATGCCTCAATCTTGGAAAAATTATCAAAACTTGTATCCAAACGAAAACGAAACTCAGGCATATATTTCATTTGTCTAAGATCATGCGAAAGTTCGCCTCGTATAAAACGCGTATGACGATTAAGTGTCTCCACAATAAGTGCACCATCAACATCACCCAGAGGAGCGATATAGCTTGTTGCAATTTTTAAATCAGGCGACATACGAACTTCTGAAACGGATAAAACAATACCGTTTAATAAAGGATCAACCAACACATTGCGTTGAAGCATCGTCGCAATTGCATGACGAACCTGCTCTCCAACACGTAATTGTCTTTGTGAAGGGCCTTTATTTTTCGATGAATGTTTCATAAATTCTCAATCCTTAAAACTTAAAGATGGATACATTGATCTAACGCTTTCATGAGATAAAACGCACTTTAAACAAAACACTATCATTTTTTGAGCGTTCAGATTAGAGAAAATTGCTGTTTCATTTTACCGATATACAATGAAAACGAATGAGCGTATCTTTAAAGAAATCGCTCATCCAATCATTTATAATGAACGGCTAATATGCTCGACACGGAAGGCTTCAATTGTATCGCCTGCACGAATATCTTCATAATTTTCAAATGCCATACCGCATTCTTGGCTCACCTGCACTTCATTCACTTCATCTTTAAAGCGTTTTAAAGTTTTTAGTTTGCCTTCATGGATAACCACATTATCACGAATAAGTCGTACACCAGCACCACGTTCCATTTTTCCTTCAGTCACGCGGCAACCCGCCACTTTACCAATTTTTGTGATGTTGAAGACTTCAAGAATTTCTGCATTACCAAGAAATGTTTCACGGCGTTCTGGCGACAACATACCGGACATGGCCGCTTTCACATCATCAACCAAATCGTAAATAATATTATAATAACGAATTTCTATTCCGAGAGAATGAGCAACATCGCGAGCCTGTTTGTTTGCACGCACATTAAATCCGATAATGGCAGCATTAGAGGCTTCAGCAAGTGACACATCACTTTCTGTAATACCACCTGCACCCGCATGAACAATGCGCGCACGAACCTCATCATTACCCAGTTTTTCAAGCGCAACACTAATCGCTTCAACCGAGCCTTGAACATCACCTTTAATCACCAATGGAAATTCTTTAACACCACTTGTTTGCAACTGTGTCATCATTTGCTCAAGTGAACCACGTGATCCTGCCTGTCGTGCAACCGCTTTTTCACGAGCCACACGTTGACGATAATCGGCAATTTCACGTGCTTGCCCTTCATTGTTTACAACAGCAAATCGATCACCAGCCTGAGGTGTTCCATGCATCCCTAAAATTTCAACTGGCATAGAAGGCCCCGCTTCTTTCATCGCCTCTCCACGATCATTGATAAGAGCACGAACCCGTCCCCATTCATTACCTGCTACAATAATATCTGATGGATGCAATGTTCCTTTTTGCACCAAAACAGTCGCTACAGAACCGCGTCCACGATCAAGCTCAGCTTCAATCACCACACCTTCAGCGGTGCGATCGGGATTAGCTTTCAAATCGAGAATTTCTGCTTGTAGTAAAACTGCTTCAAGTAATTTATCCAAATTTTGACCAGTTTTTGCTGAAACTTCGACTTCCAGAACCTCCCCACCCATCGTTTCAACAAAAACGTCATGTTGTAATAGTTCTGTTCTTACTTTTTGCGAGTCCGCTGCTGGTTTATCGATCTTATTAATCGCTACAATAATGGGAACTTCAGCAGCTTTTGCATGATTGATGGATTCAATCGTTTGCGGCATAACACTGTCATCGGCGGCAACAACAAGAATAGCAATATCTGTTGCTTGCGCCCCTCGCGCGCGCATTGCGGTAAATGCTGCGTGGCCGGGCGTATCAATAAAGGTTATTTTTTGACCATTTTGTTCAACCTGATAAGCACCAATATGTTGGGTAATTCCGCCTGCTTCACCTGAAACAACATTGGCTTTACGAATTGCATCAAGAAGCGATGTCTTCCCATGGTCAACATGGCCCATAATGGTCACGACAGGTGGTCTTGATTGCAATTTTTGTTCATCATCCACAACATTGAAAAGACCTTCTTCAACATCTGATTCTGCCACACGTTTAACAGTATGACCAAATTCCTCAGCAATTAATTGCGCCATATCGGCATCAATCACATCGCCCGGCTTCATCATCTGTCCTTGTTTCATCAAATATTTGATCACCTCAACCGAACGCTCTGCCATACGTTGGGCAAGTTCTTGTATTGTAATTGTTTCAGGAAGCGTTACTTCACGGGCAATTTTTTCACGTGGCTCCTGTGTTTGAGACCGTTTGAATTTTTCCTGACGACGACGCATTGCAGCCATAGAACGACCACGAGAATTGCCATCATCATCCAATGCACTGTTCAATGTTAATTTACCACGACGACGTTCATCAGCACCTTTAGTGACTTTTGGTGTGCGCACATCAGGTTTAACTGGCGCCCCGCCACGTCTTGCACGCCGCTCTTCCTCTTCATCATCTCCACCACTGCGTTTGGTCGTTTGTGGTGCCACGCGCGCACGTGTCACTTCGCTAAAAGATTCTGGCACAGGATTTGGCATATTTTGCACTGCTACAGTCTCTACTGACTTGGCTGCAGCAGCTTTACGCGCCTCTGCTTCAGCGCTCGCTTTTTCATCTTCAAGCGCTTGTTGACGCAATATTTCTTCTCGCTCTTTTGCGCGTTCTAATTCTTCTGCAGCGCGGCGTTTAGCATCTTCTTCTGCCAGTTTACGTTCTTCTTCAGCACGCAGGCGCGCTTCTTCAAGCGCACGTGTACGCGCTTCCATTTCAGCGGTAGAAAGTCCATTTTGATCTAACTTTTTTTGCTTTGCAGGTGGCGGCGTCTCCACACGCGGTTTAGCTGGCGCCGCAACATGAGGTTTTGTAACAATTGGGGTTGCTTCTGTTTTTTCATCTGGACGCGTGATTTTACGTCTTTTTGTTTCAACAACAACCGCTTTAGTGCGACCATGGCTGAAATTTTGCTTAATCGTGCTCGTTTCTACACCCGAACGTTTCAGAGTGAGCGTTTTTTTCGCCGTTGTTTTGTCATTCTTATCTTCAGTCATTCCGTTTCCTTCACGGCATCCACCGTCATCTCTTTTGGTTCACTGTCCTCAATCCCACGATAAGCGACAAGTTTTTTCGCCATCTTAATGAACCCATTCGCAGCCTTCATATTCATTAATGCTGCATGTACCACATGATTGTCACCAAAAGCCACACCCATTTCATCCATCGTGAATAAAGATAGGGCTGTTACTGTCTTTTTATCATTTTGATAAGCAGAAAAAATAGCTTGTGCAATTTTACGTTTGCCATCTTCTGCTGCCTCAATAGCGTGCAAAATAAGTCGAACATCACCAGATCTTATGGCCTTATCAACTTTTGATGCTCCTGTTATCACTGCACCTGCCTTACGTGCCATTGCCAAATGTCCAAGTGCGGCTTTCATCAAAAGACTATCGACCAATTCAGCCAAATCTTGCGAAACTATCACTTCCTTTTTCAAACTTCGTGAAAATGCTTTTCGTTTTATAGCATCTTCAACACTTTTATATGAAGCTTGAACCCATGCACCTCGCCCAGGAAGATTGGCTTTAATATCAGGAACGATCTGACCGTCAGGATCTGCAACAAAACGGATCAACTCATCAGGTGATCCGCTTTTTTTTGTTACAATACATGTACGATCATTCATCGACTTATTTCCATCAAATTAATTGGCGCCTGTCTCTTCTTCGTTTGACGTTTCCTGATTTGAGGCTTCACTGACAAGATCTTCCTCTGTCATCCAACCCGCTTTTAAACGCGCAGCAATAACCATTGCCTCCGCATCAGCACGGCTCATTTCAAAAGGTGTAAACACACCTGCGAAATTTTGTGTCTCGCCATTTTTACGCTCACGCCAACCAGCCAAATCATCAACAGCATAACCTGCAAAATCTTCCATAGTTTTCACACCATCTTCACCTATTGCAACAAGCATGGCTGTTGTGATGCCGGGCAATTCACGCAGTTCATCTTCAACACCAAGATCTTTGCGCTTTTGATCCAGCTCTTTTTCTTGGCGGTCAATATATTCTTTAGCACGTTGTTGAATTTCCGCGGCTGTTTCTTCATCAAAGCCTTCAATTGTGGCGATTTCTTCAGATTCCACATAAGCAATTTCCTCGATAGACGTGAAACCTTCAGAAGCCAGCACTTGCCCTACCATTTCATCAACATCCAAGGCTTCCATAAACAATTGGCTACGTTCGTTAAATTCTTTTTGGCGATTTTCAGATTCTTCCTTCTCTGTTAGAATATCAATATCCCATCCTGTTAATTGAGAAGCAAGACGGACATTTTGCCCCCGACGCCCAATAGCAAGGCTCAATTGATCATCTGGGACAACAACTTCAATCCGCTCAGATTCTTCATCCAAAACAACTTTTGCCACCTCAGCAGGCTGAAGCGCATTGACGATAAAACTTGCAGCATCTGGCGACCAAGGAATAATATCGATTTTTTCACCTTGCAATTCACCAACGACAGCTTGAACACGGCTGCCGCGCATACCAACACACGCACCTACAGGATCAATAGACCCATCACGCGAAACTACAGCAATTTTTGCCCGAGAACCTGGATCACGAGCCACCGATTTAATTTCAATGATACCGTCATAAATTTCAGGCACTTCCATAGTAAAAAGTTTTGCCATAAATTGTGGATGCGTGCGCGAAAGGAAAATTTGAGGACCACGCTGTTCACGACGCACATCATAAACAAATGCGCGTATGCGATCGCCATAACGAAACGACTCTCTAGGGATCAATTCGTCGCGACGTACGATCGCTTCTCCACGACCTAAATCGACAATAACGTTACCATATTCAACACGCTTAACCGTACCGGAAATGATTTCACCAATTTTATCTTTATATTCTTCAAACTGATGATCACGCTCAGCTTCGCGCACCTTTTGTACAATCACTTGCTTGGCTGACTGTGCAGCGATACGCCCAAAATCCATTGGCGGCAAAGGATCTGATAAGAAATCTCCAATTTCAGCATCCACTTTTCTTTGACGCGCATCCGCTAAAGAAATTTGAGTCACATAATCTTCGACATTATCCACCACTTCAAGCAAACGCTGTAATTTAATTTCACCTGATTTGGAATTGATATCTGCGCTAATATTGGTTTCGAGACCATAACGTGAGCGTGCTGCCTTTTGAATAGCATCTGCCATTGCGGCAATAACGATTTCACGATCAATCGATTTTTCGCGGGCAACGGCATCTGCAATCTGCAAAAGTTCCAGCCTGTTAGCACTTACAGCCATTGATACTCTCCTTTTTATACCGCGCGCCTCGCGGCCTTTCATTTATGTTCAATCATTTCCAACAGATTTTAATTTTAGCTGTTGGATACAGTATGCAAATCCAAATCATCATCAGGGATAAGTTGCTCACGCAAAGCTTTATCTTTTCGCAGCGCATCACGGATCAAATCATCTGTCAAAATTAAATGCGCATCACGAATATCTGCAAATGGAATACGCACAAAAAGCGCTTCACCATAAGCTGCTTTATCTGCCGTCAAAGTCAATCCTTGCGCATCAACATCATTTATGACACCACGAAATTTGCGTCGTCCATCAATCAAAATTGCAGTTTCGATCTTAGCAATGTGTCCTTGCCAATTTACAAAATCAGATTGTCTTACCAAAGGGCGATCAATTCCTGGCGAAGAAATTTCCAAATGATATTTTTTATCAATAACATCTTCTACATCAAGAATAGGAGAGACCGTTTTACTCACCGTTTCACAATCTTCAATTGTCATTGTGCCGTCACTGCGTTCTGCCATAATTTGTAGTGTTAAACCATTAAGACCTGATAAACGCACGCGAACGAGACGAAAACCAAGTGGGCGCAATACTGGCGCAATGAGATTGGCAATATGCGCATCAACACCTGTTTCTTCAAACAAACGTGCTTCATCAATGTCAACCAGACGGTTATCCATAATTATCGCCTTTTTATCAAAAGTGTCCTTATCCATATTCTAGAAACAAAAAAGAGCGGGTCCAAATGGCCCACCCTTCATCATAAGATCAAGAATTTATAATTTGTATACGCCTTTCTCATTCTTTTTTCAAGCACTTCCTTTGATGATCTTCAAGCTCTCTCAATAAATAAAAATTATGAACGTAAAAACGTTAAATAGCTTGGACAGCGCCCTTCACGAAAGGCTTTTGCCTCATAACGCGTACTTGGCCAATCCTCAAATGCTGTTTGCCAATCTTTTGAACTTTCAGCTTGCCATGAAAAATTTTCATTCTGTTCACAATGTATAAGTGTCCAATTAACATAACTCTCAATATCGCTAGCAAATCGAAATTGACTTCCATGTTTTAAAACGCGTGCAAAACGGTCCAGATTTTTTTGGCTCACAAATCGACGCTTCCAATGTTTTGTCTTCGGCCAAGGATCTGGATAAAACAAATCAATACCATCAAGTGAGGAAGGCGCCAACCAATCAAGCACATGCGTTGCATCGTCATCATAAAGCCGAATACGATTTTGCAAAACATCTTGCTCTTCAAGGCCTGCAAGCATTTTTGCCATACCATTCACAAAAGGTTCAACACCAATGAAACCCGTATTTGGGCATCGTGCCATTTCATGCAAAAGATGCTCCCCCCCACCAAAACCAATTTCTAAACGAACGGATTGGACAGATCCAACAAATAAATGCGTCAGATCCATCGGTGCAGCCTGCTGAAGATCAAGCTTAAGCGCTGGCATGAACTTTATCGCGCGCGCCTTTTGTCCGTCTCGCAAAGCCTTACCATGACGTCGCCCATAAAAGGCTTCGCTTGTCCGTTGTCTACGATCATCCATTATCGGTCCATCACTTTTATTATGCTTTAATAGCAGCCTTAAGATCTTTTACAAGATCTGTACGCTCCCACGAAAAAGCACCGTTTCGGCTCGGTTTACGACCAAAATGTCCATAAGCCGATGTTTTAGCATAAATCGCTTTATTCAATTCAAGATGTTTACGAATACCCGTTGGAGACAAATCCATCACTTTACGAATAGCCTTTTCAATCACGGCTTCATCGACCTTACCAGTTCCATGTAAATCAACATATATTGACAAAGGTTGCGCCACACCAATAGCATAAGAAATTTGAATTGTGCAGCGATCAGCAAGATTTGCCGCCACAACATTTTTCGCAAGATAACGCGCCGCATAAGCTGCAGAGCGATCAACCTTTGTAGTATCTTTACCAGAAAAAGCACCACCGCCATGAGGTGCTGCTCCGCCATATGTATCAACGATAATTTTTCTTCCCGTCAGACCAGCATCACCATCAGGCCCACCAATAACAAATTTACCAGTTGGATTAATATACCACTGACAATTATCTGAAATTGCAATATCGCTTAACGCTTTACGGATATATGGTTCAACAACCGCACGCACTTTCTTCGAATCCCAATTTGCTTCCATATGCTGGGTTGATAAAACAATCGATGTAACTTCAACGGGTTTGCCATTTTCATAGCGCACTGTCACTTGACTTTTAGCGTCTGGGCCAAGTTTACCCGCTTCACCTTCGCCCATGTGACGCGCGATCGCTAAAAATTCTAAAATTTTATGTGCATAGTAAATCGGCGCAGGCATAAGATCAGGCGTATCACGGCAAGCAAAACCAAACATAATGCCTTGATCACCAGCACCCTCTTCACCTTGTCTATCTGCCGCATTATCAACCCCTTGAGCGATATCTGCTGATTGGGAATGCAAAAGAACATCAATCTTAGCTGTTTTCCAGTGAAACCCATCTTGCTCATACCCAATTGCACGAATAGCGCGACGTGCTGCAGAACGAAAACGAGCGGGATTGATCATAGGATGACCGGCTTTATCATGAACGAGGTGACCGTTTTTATCTTTTTTAAGCAAAGTTTCAGGAACACGTACCTCACCAGCAATTACAACACGATTGGTGGTTGCCAATGTTTCGCACGCTATACGAACAGACCAAGGATCAACCCCAGTCTTGCGAGCTTCATTATAGATCATATCAACGATTTCATCTGAAATACGATCACAGACTTTGTCGGGATGACCTTCAGATACAGATTCACTGGTAAAAAGATAATTTTTATGCGACACGGGGAACCCCTCTTGAAAGAATAAGTTTCTATCCTTTTCAGTTTTGCGAAAAAGACCATAACCTTATCTATTTGCCAAGCTTGTCGGCTCACGTCAATGTTGTTTTAACCTATCTTAAGAAATAAGCGCAATAACACATCTTATAACATTTCAATAAACAGTCATCGCATCATTAAAACCGTCAACATTTCGTATTTAAATCAATCCTTTTCAAAAGGCTCATCTTCAGATAAAGCTTTTGCTAGATCAATGATTTTACGGCGTATTTTCGGATCTTTAATATTTGTGAACGCACGCATAAGCTGAATACCCTCATGGCTTGAGCAAAAATCAACATATTGATGTTCATTTTCAACAAAGCCTTCAGTTGGACGACCTTCTGTCATCTGCTCAAAAAAATAAGAAACAGGAACATCCATAATTTCTGAAATAGCTTGTAGCCGGCTCGCACCAACGCGATTCGTGCCTTTTTCATATTTTTGAATTTGCTGAAAGGTGATACCCAATTTTTCACCCAACTTTTCCTGGCTTAGACCAAGCATGTTTCTACGTAACCTAATACGGCTACCAACATAAATATCCGTAGGATCAGGTTTTTTTTTCGGTGCAGTCATATATCAACTCTTCACTTCGCCACTAGCCTTAAGCAAACAATACATGATTGTGCAAGCCATGATATAATTATAGGTTGTGGCCATAGTCCCCCGTAGAACATTGCCATTGCCTATAACACAGCATCACCGTATATTTGTCAAATGATTGCCGGTTTTTGTGCGTCTTAGCAGCAGATTTGATACTAGCAAAAGAAAGATAATTACAAAAGCGTGGTAAGATTGAGGCCCATTGTTCCAATATGGAACAATGGAATCAGGAATCGGAGAATCAACAAAATCTACTTCATTTTGTTTTAAATACTGAACAATACGACCATAAGGATCAACAACTGCTGATATACCATTATTGGCGGCTCTTATCAAAGGAAGACCAAGTTCTACCGCACGCAATCGAGCTTGATCTAAATGTTGATAAGGACCAGGTGTCATGCCAAACCAAGCATCATTGGTAACATTTAAAATCGCTTGAGGTTTATTGCCATGATAATCCATACCATCGGGAAAAATTATTTCATAACAAATCATTGGAAGATACGTAAAATCGTTAGGCATTGTCACACTGCGTCTTTGGTCTGCTGGACTATATCCCCCCACATCATCGGCAATCGCTTTTAAACCTATTGCGTCAAATAACTTTTGATAAGGCAAATATTCTCCAAAAGGAACAAGATGCACTTTATCTGAAGAAGCCAGTATTTGTCCGTGATGATTCACCACTTCTATCGTATTATAATAATGCTTATTCGTTTGATTAACGCGACCATCTGTGCGTACCGAACCAACTATCGCCCATTGATTGTTGGTAAGCATATCAGCAATACGCATTTTTGCTGCAGGAACATAATCAAGAATATAAGGCACAGATGTTTCAGGCCAAACAATGAAATCTGGTTTTTTTGAGCCTTTTTTTATAGGCGCCTCACTCAAATCAAGATGCATTTCAAATGTTTTTTGGCGGTCTTCAACATCCATTTTATTGGTTTGCTGTATTGAAGGCTGGACGATCCGCACCCATCTTTCAGCAGTTTTATAATTTTCAACATTTGGCAGATTGTGCATTCTATATACACCAAATCCAATATGCGCGCCGATTAACACCATCAAAAGACTTAAACTAAAGAGTTTTTTTTCATCCGTGAAAAGCACCGTTGCAAGACTATAACACAAAACCGCAAGAGCATTGATACCATAAAGTCCCAAAATTGCTGCTGATTGCATTAAAAGCGGCGTTGGCATTAAAGTATAACCAATCGAAGCCCAAGGAAAACCTGTTAAAAGTGTTCCCCTGAACCATTCGCCTGCCCCAAATGCAAATCCAAGAGCAAGAAAACGCGCTGCATTTGGATACCAAAACATCATAGCAAGACAACCTGCCAATGCCCAATATAAGGCCAGATAGGCTGGCAAACCCAATACAGCAAAAGGGATCGCCCATGCAAAAGCAATCGGATCAATAAGCATAGCATGGCTCAGCCACCAAAGCGCAAAAACAAAATAACCAAAGCCAAATGACCAACATGTCATACTCGCAATGAAAATGCGCCTTTTCAAATTTGAAATTTCTGCAACACCATCAAGAACAATGATAAGGATAGGAAATGTCAAAAACCCGACTATAATAAAATGAAAAGGTGAGAGTGCAAAAGATGTGGCTGCTCCACAAAAAATCATCATAAACTGGCGTTTCCAGCCGCGCACCTCATGCAAAAACATGATGAGTTTATGAAGGTGAATATTCTGTTTCACGATTTAATCACCTTTATGATACTTTTATTAAAATTTATGCGTTTACATAGTGCATGCCATAACGAAAAAGATCATTAAAGTATATCTTTTTAAAAAGACATTTTTAAAATGCTTAACACGTTTTAAAATATTACCAAAAGAAGCAATAATATATACACCGCGATGAAATTGCTATTTTACAATTGATAAATATTTATAAGCGATCGCTATAAATTGACTGTCATTGGACATTGGTCACACTGTCATTATAGTCAGTTTCCAATACGACCTATTGTCATCATATTAATCTTCAAGTGAAGAAAGCTGATGATCGTTTACCTTTTTCTCATTTTGGACAATACGCTGAATGCAAATTCTTTTTATGCGCCTTTTATCTGCTTCAACAATTTGGAAGTTAAATCCCGGAACCGCTTCAATCAATTCCCCTTTTGCTGGAATGCGATCCATGGCAGAAACCGTTAATCCACCAATTGTATCCACATCTTCGCCCAACTCACCAATAACAAAATCAGGACCCAAAGCTTTTTCTACATCTTCAAGTTCTGCACTTGCATCAACCAACCATTTATTGTCTGGCTCTTTGATAATAAGAACATCTTCATCATCATGTTCATCTTCTATATCACCAACCACAAGCTCGACAATATCTTCCATAGACGCAAGCCCATCTGTGCCACCATATTCATCGATAATTAACGCCATTTGCGTACGGGTGGCTTGCATACGGTTTAAAAGTTGACCAGCCATCATGGAACCGGGAACAAATAAAACGGTCCGTATCAAATCAAGTTCGCCTATCGGACGACCAAAATCAATATGTTGTAAATCAAGTTTTCCATTTTGTTTCGTAGGACGTGCAGATCGTGTGATAAAATTCAACACATCGCGAATATGAATCATTCCGCGAGGGTCATCCATAGTGTCAACATAAACAGGCATACGCGAATGACCATTTTTTTCAAATAAATCCAGCGCGTTAGCCAAACTTGTATTGATTTCTAAAGCTTCGATTTCTGAACGCGGTATCATCACATCTTCCACGCGCGTTTCACGAAGCCTCAAAATATTATTCAACATTAAACGTTCTTCAGGTGAAAATAGTGTATTATCCTCACTTTGTTCAACCGATAAAGCATCTGTTAGATCATCTCGTAAGGAAGACGTTTGACGCGCACGCAAAAAAGGAAAAATTTTCACAAAAAAAGACGGTTTTTCAACGCTCTGCGTGCGCGATGGACTGTGCCCATCACTATCTGATGATGTTTCTTTATGTTTTGATTTATGGTTTTTTTCTGTCATTGTTTCAAATCTTATATTTTCTTTTAATTTCAATAAAAATTCTATTTCTCATCATCAGTTCTAATATAAAATTTAAATCATCATGTTTATAATAATACAGCATAGGGATCATCAATAGCAAGTCTATACAATATTTCCCTTTCAAGCTTTTCCATTTCTTCAGCTTCTGCATCCGTTTCATGATCATAACCCAAAAGATGTAATAATCCATGAACGATCATATGGGTTAAGTGATGCTCAAAAGTTTTCTTTTCTTCAGCCGCTTCATTTAATATTGTTTCACGTGCAAGGATAATATCACCCAACATAATACTTGGAGTTTGCCCCACTTCTAATGGAAAAGCCGGAAAGGATAAAACATTTGTTGCCTGATCCTTCTGGCGCCACTGGGCATTAATTTTACGAATTTCTTCATCATTGCTTAAAACAATGCTGAGTTCACTTTCAATATGGCTAAAGTTAAGAGTCTCTAATGCTATAGTAACAGCTTTTTGCACAATACTATCAATATTTTTTTGTTTGTGCCAGCTATCATCTACAACCATAATATCATAGGTTATGGTCATGCTCTCATATCACGTTCATGCGTCACGTCTGACTTATTTTTGTATTTTTCTTTTGTCGCGCGATCATAAGCTTTTACAATTGCCGCAACCAGTGGATGGCGAACTACATCTTGATCACTGAAACGAACTGTTACGATCTCTTCAACAGTGTTTAAAATTTGCAAGGCTTCAACCAATCCAGATTTTTGTCCTTGTGGAAGATCGACTTGACTGGGATCCCCCGTCACGATCATACGCGCACCTTCACCCAATCGGGTTAAAAACATTTTCATTTGCATGGACGTTGTGTTTTGGGCTTCATCCAAAATAACCACACAATGAGCCAAAGTACGTCCCCGCATAAAAGCCAAAGGCGCGATTTCTATCACACCTGCTGCCAAAGCACGTTCTACTTTTTCAGCTGGAATCATATCATAAAGAGCATCATAAAGCGGACGCAAATATGGGTCGACCTTTTCCTTCATATCTCCGGGTAAAAAACCCAATCTTTCGCCTGCCTCAACTGCTGGACGCGATAAAATAATACGTTCAACCACACCGCGCTCAAGCAACATGGCGGCATGGGCAACAGCAAGATAAGTTTTTCCTGTTCCCGCAGGTCCAACACCAAAAACCAACTCAGAACGCTCCATAGCACGCATATAAGCATCTTGTGTTTGTGTCCGAGCAAAAAGCGTCTTTTTTCTTGTTGAAATACGCGCAGAACTCAATTTTGCAGCACTTTGTTCTAAATTCGGTAATTCCATTTGATTAACGGCACTATCGGCCATTGCAATAACACCATCAACATCAGATAAACTAAGATCATGACCTGTCTTTACAAGCGCATAAAGCTGATCAAATATATATCGCGCAACCTGCGTCTGGGTATTGGAACCACGAATAGACACTTCATTTCCTTGAACACGAATATCAAGCCCAAGTTTTTGTTCTATCCTTGCAACATTTTGATCAAATTGACCAAACATCAATGTTGCATGATGATTATCTTCAAAAGACAACACAATATGGGTCATATCCGACGCACCTGATATTGGGTATTTATTGTCGCGTTTATTTAGGTTGCTTTGTTTTTTATTGGTTGAAGTATTCAACCCTCTCTCCTACACAATCATATAGCCTTTATAATATAGTGCAGTTTTTTAAAAGTAAAACGCTTTTAAGAAAATATACAGAACCATAGCATGACAAGAGCTTCACGATACCAAAACTTCGCCATATAAACTGTTAGAGCGTGCATCCTTTATATCAACCATGACAAGATCACCGATTTTTGCATTGGTCATGACAGCAACAGGTAATAACCATGGCGAGCGCCCAACCATCTGCCCATCGTGACGGCCATTTTTTTCAATCAATACTTGTGTTGATTGACCAACTTTTGATCTTAAAAAACGATGTTGTTGGTCAAGAAGCAAAGCTTGTACACGCTGTAAACGCTCATCTTTTATCTTTTCATCAACATGGTCATTCATGGACGCACCAGGGGTGCCTGGTCGCGGCGAATATTTAAAAGAATAGGCGGTACTATAGCCCACATATTCAATTAATTTTATTGTATCTTCAAAATCCTTATCGCTTTCACCGGGAAAACCAATAATAAAGTCACCTGAAAAAGCAATATCTGGACGCGCTTGACGAATTTTATCAATCAACCTCATATAATCAACCGCTTTATGTTGACGATTCATTGCTTTTAAAATTCGGTCGGAACCAGATTGCACGGGCAAATGCAAATAGGGCATGAGCATATCCAGATCACGATGCGCAGCGATAAGGCTATCATCCATATCTCGTGGGTGACTTGTTGTATAACGCAAACGCTCCAAACCTGGTATTTTGGCCAAATGATAAAGCAAATCTCCTAAGCGCCATTTTTTTTCATCTGTAGCATCAAAATGCCATCCATTCACATTTTGACCAAGCAGTGTAATCTCTTTAACACCAGCATCGACAAGTTGACGCGCTTCGTCGCTAATCTGCGCAACAGAACGCGAAACTTCTGCGCCTCGTGTATAAGGCACAACACAAAAGGTACAAAATTTATCACACCCTTCTTGAACCGTTAAGAAAGCACTCACTCCTCTTTGACGCACCGCTTGGGTATTATGGGCGGGTAAATGCGCAAATTTATCTTCAACAGCATAAGCCGTTTCAACAATTTTCTGACCTTTTTGAACTTTATTCAAAATTTCTGGTAATCGGTGATAGGTTTGAGGACCGACAACAAGATCCACCGTTGGCGCACGCCGTAAAATTTCTTCACCTTCTGCTTGAGCGACACATCCCGTAACACCAATAGTAACAGGTCGCAAAGGATCGCGTTTTTGACGCAGCTTACGCAAACGCCCCAAATCAGAATACAGTTTTTCGGCCGCCTTCTCACGAATATGGCATGTATTAACCAAGATCAAATCCGCATCATCGGGACTTTCCGTTGTTACATAACCTACTGCATCGAGGCTATCACTCATGCGCTGGCTATCATAGACATTCATCTGACAGCCATAAGTTTTAATAAAAACTTTACGACTATTTTCCATAGTATTTTTTTGGTTACCTTCGCTCATAGAGCGCTTCTAGCGTGTTTTACAAAAAAGCTCAATCTTTTTGCTGAAAACTTCTTTTCATAATAAGCGCATCATTGCGACCAGAAGATGTCTGATAATAAGCTGGTCTGCGCCCTATTTCCTGAAATGAAAAATAATGATAAAGATGAAGGGCAGCCTTGTTCGTTTCATCCACTTCAAGAAATAAACTTGTTGCTCGTTCTCGATAAAGATGACGCAACACAGCTTCTAAAAGGTCTTTACCAACACCTCTGCTACGAAAATACGGATGCACCGCAATGGTGATAATTTCAGCCTCTTGTAAAACCAATCGACATAAAACAAAACCGAGCAAGCGTTTCGGCTGTCCGACCAAGCGTAAAACATAACCAAAGATTTGCGGATCGGATAAAAATTGTAGAAAAGTTTCCGCATTCCAAGAATCAAAAAATGCCGTTTGATGCACAGCTTCAAGCGCTCCAACATCATCTTTTTCAATATGTGTGATAGAAAAGTTATTTTTTAAAAAGGGAAAGCCAACCATATTCACTTCCTTGCAAGTGCATATCCTGTTTGAGGTTTTGCATCTGCATCACGCAAATAAAGTGGTTTTGGCAATTCAGAAAACTTTTTATTTTCTGCTAAAAAAGCATAACTCACAATATCTGGTGCATCAAATTGAATAATGCGATCGCTTTCTAATGTCATGACGAGACCAAGATCACCTGCATAGGGACCTGCAAGAATATAATCATTTGGCAAATGAAAAGCAAAATTTTCGCGTGCCAATAATTGAGGTGGCGTTATTGGATGCATTGTACTTTGAAAATCTTGACGATACACCAAACCACGTCCAGCATCCATGACGCAAACAATTGCGGTTTTTTTTATATTTTCACTACCCATATTGATCACCGTTTGATAGGCCATGGCTTCAAGAGAACTGACACCAATTGATGGTTTTTTAAACGCTAAAGATAATGCCCGCGCACTTGAAACGCCTATACGCACACCTGTAAATGACCCCGGTCCAACATTTACCGCAAATCGATCAACATCATCAAAAGAGATATGCGCTTCATGAAAAAGCATTGATAGTTGCTCAATCAGCTTTTCAGCATGTCCCTTACCTATTGTGTCACTTATGCGCGCAACTATTTCACCATTGTTGACAAGCGCAACGGCACAATTTTTTAATCCAGTATCAAGTGCAAGTATCATCATCTTCTAAATGTAAATCATTGCCATAAAAAACAAAAGACTTCATCTTCATTAAAGACTGGATCTATGACGCATTTTTGCACTTTCTTTTAAAACGGTCAGAAAATCTGTACACCATTGTGTAATATTGTTTTTTGTAATATCCGCCATCATCGGTTTCCACCGAGTTAGCCGTTCTTCCAAAGACATGGATAAAGCGCGCGCAATTGCATCACCCACACCATCACGGTCGTATGGATTAACAAGGAGCGCATTTTTTAATTCACGAGCTGCGCCTGCAAATCTTGAAAGAATAAGTACACCCGGATTTTCAGGATTTTGCGCCGCAACATATTCTTTTGCAACCATATTCATCCCATCACGCAAAGGTGTGACAAGACCAACGCGTGCCATACGATAAAGTCCAGCTAATGTCTCTCGTGGCGTAGATTGATTTATATAACGAATTGGTGTCCAGTCGATACGACCATATTCACCATTAATACGACCAACAATTGTTGCAATATGTGTTTGCATCTTATCAAACTCGACCACCCCATTGCGTGATTTTGGTGTAATTTGCAAAAAAGATACACGCCCGCGACTTCCGGGATAAGCTTTAATAAAACGTTCATATGCCTCCATACGATGAAGAATGCCCTTAGAATAGTCTAAGCGATCAACACCAATAATTAAATCTTGATCGCCTAAACTTTTTTCCATTTGCCGCTGTCTTATGGATTTTTTTTGAAGATGATGCGTATAAGAAAAATCTTGAATATTGATCCCAATTGGAAATGCCCCAACGAAAAAACGCTGATGATAGGCATGAAAATATCCATTTTTTAAATCTTCTCCGACACTTTCTCGTAATAAACATTGTTTAAAATTTTCAACATCAAAATCTGTTTGAAATCCAACCACATCAAATGTTGATAAGCCGCGTAAAAGCACTTCGTAAACAGGAAGTGTGAAAAAAACATCTGGGGGTGGCCATGGTATATGGAAAAAAAATCCAATTGGATTCGATATGCCTTTTTGCCGTAATTCAGATGCCAAAGGGATAAGATGATAGTCATGAACCCAGATAATATCGTCTGCCTCAATTAAAGGTGCGATTTGTTCTGCAAACAAACGATTTACACGAAAATATCCTGACATATCTTGTCGGGCATAATCTATGAGATCAATACGGTAATGACAAAGAGGCCATAACATACCATTGGCAAAACCTGCATAATATTCATCAACATCTTGCCGTGATAAATCTATTAATGCATAAGATATATTTCCTTTTTCAAGCATTGTAATTTCAGGTTTTTTATCCGTTTGTAAAGTCTTACCAGACCATCCCATCCATAAACCACCGCGTTCTTGCAAAGCGCCATGCAAGCCCACTGCAAGCCCTCCAGCGGGTATTTCACCACTTTTATTCGGCAATGGAACACGGTTAGACACAACAATAAGCCTACTCATTATACTTTACTTTCAAGCCATTGGTACAATTCACCGGGGCTAGTTTGTCTATATATAGCCAGTGTTGGATGTGCAGTATTTCCAACTTTCACTCCAAAACCACCATAATGCTTTGCTGCACCAAACATATCTTCATCGGTGAGATCATCACCAAAACAAATAGGCCGACGATATCGAAAAACAGAATATTGCATAAAATTGTGAAGTGCTGTTGCCTTACTTACGCCTGCAGGCTTTAATTCATAAACCATTTGACCTTTTTGCAATTCATAGTTATTGCCGGCTATATGATGTGCTTTTTTCATCAAATCTTCTGCTTTTGATCTTAGATTTGGTACTAATCGATAATGCAGAGCAAGCGCTTCGTCTTTGTCCTCAATGACAAGTCCAGTAACATTTGAAATCGTATCAAAGAGAAATTTCTTTGCATCCAACAGTCTTGAAGACGTTTTTAATTTATACATACAGTCTTTATTATAACGAATTTGACCACCGTGAAGCCCTGATATTGGTAATTTAATGCCTAATAACGCATCAACATTACGAATTGAGCGTCCAGTATTAATTGCAAGTGCACCTTTTACTTTTTGTGATAGTTTAATAAGCAACAAAGCCAATCCGCTAGGAATTATGACGCCATCGGGTGTTGGTGCAATATCAATCAAAGTCCCATCAAGATCGAAAAATAAGGCAGCATTAGTCAATGTGATGCTCTCAAAGCTTTGAATTGGGATTTTTTGATTATGTGTGTATGGTTGTTTATTGATCATATTTTATGAACTAGGATCATCGGCGAAAATGACAAGTCTTTGACCCTGTGAACTTTATTGATTATGATGCGTTTAAACCCACGATTAAATTCAAGCGGAGAAAATTATGATTAAAAACCATCAAACACGTAATGATATGCCATCTAATGCAAAAACGACAGCAATCGCTTTATTAAATAAAACCTTATCAACATTGATTGACTTATCTCTCGTAACCAAACAAGCACATTGGAACTTAAAAGGACCCAATTTTATTGGCGTACATGAAATGCTTGATGGATTTCGTTCTGATTTAGACGAACATGTAGATATTATCGCCGAACGCGCCGTTCAATTAGGTGGCACAGCTTTAGGAACAACACAAACAGTTGCAGATACAACAAACCTAAACCCCTATCCGACCGATATTTATAAAGTTAATGATCACTTACATGCACTGATTGAACGCTATGGTGATGCTGCAAACGAGATGCGTAAATCCATTGATGATGCTGATGAAGCTGGCGATGCCGATACTGCTGATATATTTACCGCAGCTTCACGCACACTCGATAAAAATCTTTGGTTTTTAGAAGCTCATATTCAAGAACAATAACTTAATAAAACATGTATGAAGGTTCATTCCTTCATACATATATTGCGAACAATATACAAAGATAAGCAAAGTAAGATATTTAAGAGTGAGACATTTTTATAAGAATAAAATATTATTCTTAAAATAAAAAACCCTGCTTGATGCAGGGTTTTTTATTTTCAACAGTTTAACGACCAAATTCACTCTGTTACATTATTAGGTGTTTTTATTTGGACTGCAGGGGCATTATCATTTGGCAATTGCTCAGTTATACTGGGCCGAATAACACGCCCTGAACCACCCATCATATTATAATTAAGATGAGATATGGCAAACCAAGTACCACCAATTACCAATGCAATAAAAACAACACCGCTCCACATGGCTGTCACATTCCATTTTGCATCAGGACCTTCATTTAAATGCAAGAAAAAGATGATCTGAACGACAATTTGAATTAAGGCCATACCAACAAGATAAATCACTTTACTGCTAACGGCCCAATCATCCAACCAATGATTCATGACAGGGAGAAATGATGCAAGTGTTAAAATAACAGAAAGAATAAATCCAACCATATATTTTCCAGCACTAGCACTGTGTGCTTCATTATGTGTATGTGCGCTCATTATAAGACCCCTAAAAGATAAATCGTTGTAAATACACCGATCCAAACAATGTCAAGGAAATGCCAAAAGATCGATAAGCAGGAAAGACGTGTTTTATTATCGTCATCCAATCCACGACGGCTTAAATGAACAAACATAAAAGCCATCCAAATAAGACCAATACTCACGTGAATTCCATGGGTACCAACTAGGAAGAAAAAAGATGACCAATAAGCCGACAAAACTTCCTTACCATAAGACTTAATTCCCGTTTCGAAATCTACACCAGCATAAGCCGCTGGATCAAAATAGAAAACCTCACCAAGAAGATGATGAAACTCATAAAGTTCCATACCGATAAAGCCTGCACCAAGAAGGAAGGTGATGCCTAACCATAGACGCGCACCGCCAATATTATTTTTATAGACTTGCACCATGGCAAAACCATAAGTGATGGAGGAGACCAATAAGAGCGATGTTTCGACCAGAACAAAATTCAAATCAAAAAATTCTTTACCGTTTTGTCCCCCCCCATAAGCGGATCCAAAAACGATCGCCGATGAAAATAATGTTGCAAAAAGAAGCAAGTCAGACAGAATGTATACCAAAAACCCAAAGGTCATTGTTGAACTGCTATCGTGATGATGATCTTGAGCGTGAGATGTTGTGACAGTTGTCGTACTCATGCTTTTTCTCCATGCGCTTTTAAGACAGAAGTAAATTCGTCTTCTATTTTTTGTACTTCATTGGCTGAAATATAATAACCATGATGATCACCATTGAGTGAATGAGCAAAAATAGTTATTGAAAAACCAACCAATCCGACAGCTGCAAGCCACCAAATATGCCACACTAATGCAAACCCAACAGCGAGCAAGAAAGCACTTGCGATAATACCAGCACTTGAATTTGACGGCATATGAATTTTATCAAATCCTTTGAGCTTTCTTTTTTCACCACGCTGTTTCATATCCCAAAAGGCATCATCTGATTGCACGATCGGAATAGTCGCAAAGTTATAGGCAGGTGGCGGCGATGAAATAGACCATTCAAGTGTACGCGAGTCGCCCCAAGGGTCATTATGAATAACAGGAAGTTTTCCTTTATGCTTATAACCGTACCAAATAGCGATCAAAATTTGTAATACAAAGCATAAAATACCGATCAGAATAATTAATGCACCAACTGCGGCAACCCAGAAAAAAGGCGCCCAGTCTTCTCGTGTATAATGCTGCATACGACGCGTCGCCCCCATTAAACCGACTGCATAAAGCGGAAAGAAAGCAAAATAAAAACCAACAAACCAGCACCAGAAAGATGCAATACCTAATTTACGGTTTGGCTTCACACCAAAAGCTTTCGGGAACCAATACGCCAAACCCCCAAGATATGACAACACAACACCACCAATAATAGTATGATGAAAGTGAGCCACTAAGAAAAGCGAATTGTGAAATTGCATATCAGCTGGCACTACTGCCAATAAAACACCTGTAAGACCACCACCAACGAAGGTAAACATCATACCCATAGCCCATAACATAGGTGGTTCAAACCGAATGCGACCTTTATACATTGTAAAGAGCCAGTTAAAGACTTTCACACCAGTTGGGACAGCAATAATCATTGTGGCAATACCAAAGAAACTATTGACAATTTCACCACCACCCATCGTAAAGAAGTGATGAGCCCAAACAAGACATGACAAAATCAGAATCACTAAAACAGCCCAAACCATGGATGCATAGCCAAAAAGACGTTTCGAAGAAAATGTCGGCACAATCTCTGAGATGATACCAAAGGCTGGTATAACAAGAACATAAACTTCAGGATGTCCAAAAATCCAGACAAAGTTAATCCACACCATCGGATTAGCACCCGCTGTGTTGGTAAAGAAGTTCATATCTAAATAACGATCGCCAGCCAACATTGCTAAAGCAACAGTCAAAACTGGATAAATGATCAAAATAAGAATATTGGCAACCAATGCTGTCCAACAAAAAACAGGCATTTTCATCATAGTCATGCCAGGAGCACGCATTTTTATAATGGTTGCGACAAAATTGACCGCACCCATTGTTGTTGCAATACCTGAAAGCTGCAATGACCAAAGGTAGTAATCAACACCTGTGTCGGGACTATTTTCGAGCGCTGTAAATGGTGGATACATCAACCAACCACCACGGCCAAAATTACCCATGACAAATGAAATGTTGATAAGGATTGCACCTGCTGCGGTAATCCAAAAACCAAGATTATTGGCAAATGGAAATGCAACGTCTCGTGCACCAAGTTGCAGCGGCACGACATAATTCAAAATTCCAAACAACATCGGCGTTGCCATGAAAAATATCATAATCGTTCCATGTGCCGAAAAAATCTGATCATAGTGATCAGGTGGCAAAAAGCCTGCTGTTTCTGACCCCAAAGCCAATGCTTGGTGGGAACGCATTAATAGTGCATCCGTAAAACCACGCACAAGCATGATAATGGACAATACAATATACATAATCCCGATCCGTTTATGATCAACGGTCGTAATCCAATTGCGCCATAATGGCCCTAACCAACCCATAAATAAAATTGCAACAGCAACAACGGCAACCATAGCCACGACAACGATTGTCGTAAAAAGAACAATTGGCTCATGCTCTAAAGCATGAAATGTACCAGCTACCGGATCTGTAAGTCTTCCTAACAACATGTTTCAACCCACATAATAAATTTTTTTAAAAAAAAGAGACGCAATTAAATTGCCCACTCTTATCGACGACTTTATTGTCTTTGAATAACACCAGGATCAAACACTGAACACAATTCGCCCCAAAGTGTTTGAGCAGCGGCTAGCTTCATTTGATCTTCATTACAAGTCGTTCCGTCAACGACACACCGATTAACGACACGATAATAAAGATTAGGATCAACGTGAGAAAAATAACGCACTTCGGCGTCTTTTTCTTTAGCTGCAACGTCTCCCATTTTTGGGGCGACAGCAAGACGCTGATATGATTGTCTATCTAATTCATTGCCACTTTGACGGGCAGTTTCAATCCATTGGTTAAAATCAGCTTCAGGTACTGAATGCCATTTAAAATGCATTGTTGCAAAACCATCACCACTATAATTAGCTGAGCGGCCATAAAAAACACCATCTTCGTCCGCGATTAAATGCAGCTTAGCATTCATTTGAGGCATCGCATAAATTAAACTTCCAAGTTTTGGCACCCAAAATGCATTAATCGCACTTTCCGATGAAATCTGAAGAAAAACCTGACGACCCTTAGGAGCATAAATTTCGTTAATTGAAGCAACACCATATTCAGGATAAATAAAGAGCCATTTCCAATCAAGAGCTACAACATCAATCTGTAAGGGCTTTTCATCACCAGCAATTTCTTGCGATATGACTTTAGACGGTTCTAACTTAAATGTATAATATACTGTCATCGCCCCTAAGATAGTAACGATCACAATTGGTATCCCCCACATATAGGTTTCAACCTTTTTAGAATGCCCCCAATCGGGGAGATATTCTGATTTCGTATTGGTTGCACGATATTTAATTGCAAAATAAACAACTGCAATCATTACAGGTATAACCACACATAGCATAACCGCTACGCAGATAATAATCAGCATCAATTGTTGTTGGGCGATATAGCCTGCAGGCTTGAGAACATCAAATTCACAACCTGTCAAAAGCAATAAGGATGCGAGAACAGTTACCAGCCCCGTTAATTTAACAAAATATTTCATTCCTACCTGCCTTTATATGCATCGCATACTTTCGTATGAGGGTAAATACGCTTAAAACCCATAAAAGTTTCTGATGTTTTACCGTCACACCTATTCCATCCTAGCGTTTTCCAAGACTGGATAAATTATTCTCTTAGAACACTTTTAAACTTACCACACATGCCTAATGCGTAAAGAATTGTATTCTTTTTAAAATATAATGCTTTTGCAACAGACATAATTGTGGCAGCTTCTAGGCAATGTATTACCTTTTAAGCGAAATTTCGCAAGTTTTTTTTTAACCTGCGGCAATATGCGCGGTCTTTTCACATTTATTTATAGAATATTTCTATTCATTCAAACTATTCATAATAAAGTGAATAGCAAATTCATATCCTTTGCTCCCGCAACCTGCAATGACAGCATCTGCTCTCGAAGAGATAAATGAGTGATGACGAAACGGCTCTCTTTTATGAATATTTGACAAATGTACTTCTACAACAGGACCTTGAAACATTTTAAGCGCATCTAATAGTGCAATTGATGTGTGACTATAAGCCGCAGGATTAATTATAATCCCATGGGCAGTTTTTATCGCTTCATGAATATATTCAACAAGTTCACCTTCATGATTGCTCTGATGGAAAATACCTCTTACGTCATAAGTTTTAAGACACGAAAAACATTTTTTTTCAATATCCTTCAAGCTCTCAGATCCATAAATATCAGGCTCTCTTGTGCCTAATAAATTTAAATTTGGACCATTCACAATCATGATTTTTTGAGTCATTACGGCTCACTCCAAAAGACTATTTAATTTTTAATACGCACAATTTAATCTTTTTCTTTTGACAGTAAAGCACCGTCATGAATTTCAAAAAATTCTGCTTTATTGTCTAATCCATTAAAAAGTGTTTTATCCGTTCCTGTCATAAAAACCTGACCTCCCAAGTGATCCAGAATGGAAAAAAGACTTAATCGACGCGCAGGGTCTAGATGTGCCATCATTTCATCCAGTAGTAGTATTGGTATAATTCCAGAAATTTTAGCTGTTAATTGAGCATGTGAAAGCACAAGACCCGTTAAAAGTGCCTTTTGTTCACCTGTTGAACACAGTGCGGCAGCCATATTTTTTTTTCGGTAAATCACTTTTAAATCACTGCGATGAGTGCCTTCACGCGTCCTGCCTCCTGCAATTTGGTCGCTTTTACGCTCATCATGCAAATATTGACGATACGATTCTTCAACATCAATGGCTGATTTCTTAATAAGTGCATTTTCAATGCAACCATCGAGACTGACAATCGCTTTTGGAAAACCGTTCTCACCGTCTTCTATAGCGTTCATATCAGTTAAAAGACGCACAACATCTAAGCGTGCAGCACCAATAGCTGTTGCGAGCTCTGCCATATTATGCTCAACCGCATCAAACCATGCGTTATCGGCATGGTCTTGCAACAAAAGACGATTGCGCGCGCGCATCAGCTTTTCAAAATCCATAACACGACGCGCATGAAAAGAATCAACAGATAACACCATCCGATCTAGAAAGCGCCGTCTATCACTACTGGCACCCATAAACAGTCCATCCATTGAAGGCACAAGCCAACTTATTCGACAATAATCGCTTAATCGATCTGCACTGCCCGTTTGTCCATTTATACGAACTTTTCTTCCAGTTTCTATACCATCGGTTGTTGTTCCGATATCAATATCACCAAAATCATCAGATAAAAGATGAGTAAAAACAACAAACCCGTTTAACGGATTATTGGCAGACGCAATATCATTATAGGCTGCACGTCTTAGTCCTCGACCCGGCGATAAAAATGACAAAGATTCAAGCAAATTTGTTTTGCCTGCACCATTATGCCCTGTAAAGACGACATAACGGCTTGAAAAATCCAGTTGTAAGGACTGGTAATTGCGATAATTATTAAGCTTTAACTGCTGAACGGTGACTTTAGTAGCCTGCGCTTTTATCACCGACACGTCTCAAATCCTATACACGCATAGGCATTAAAACATATAACGCGTCTGCATCTGCATCATCACGAATAAGTGTTGGCGCACCAGAATCAGCAAGCATAAAAATCGCATTATCGCCAGAAAGTTGAGCGGCGATGTCCAACAAATAACGTGAGTTAAAGCCAATTTCGATAGAATCGGCATCATATTCTGCAGAGATTTGATCTTCAGCGCTGCCAGAATCAGGATTATTCACTGTTAATGTGACCTGTCCACTTTCAATCGAAAGCTTAACAGCACGACCTCGATCGCTTGATATAGTTGACACACGATCAACAGCAGAAGCAAAGCCTTGACGATCAATCACTAATTTTTTGTCATTATTAACTGGAATCACCCGTTGATACTCTGGAAAAGTTCCGTCAATTAATTTCGATGTTAAAACGACCGAATCGACAACAAAACGAATTTTTGATTCAGATAGTTCAATTTTAATTTCTGCGTCCGAATCATCGCCAAGAAGTTTTTGAAGTTCACTGACAGCCTTACGCGGAATAATGATACCGGGCATGCCTTCCGAGCCTTCAGCCGCGACCATTTCTGCTTGTGCCAAACGATGACCATCTGTTGCGACCGCGCGCAACTTTAAGCCTTCATTATCGATGACATGAAAATGAATACCATTAAGATAATACCGTGTCTCTTCAGTTGAAATTGCAAATTGTGTGCAATCAATCAAACGTTTTAACGCTGATGCTGTAAGGGTAAAGTGATGAGTAAACTCACCAGCACTTAATTCTGGAAAATCTGCTTTTGGCAAACATTGTAATTTAAAATTAGAACGACCTGAAATAACAGACATTGTCTGACCGTTATCAGAAACAGAAAGCTTCACTTCACCACCGTCTGGTAACTTTCTAACAATATCGTAGAGAAGATGAGCCGGAACTGTTGTTGCACCATCTTGTTCAATATTTCCTAGTGTTTGCTCTGTCACTTCTAGATCAAGATCTGTTGCTTTAAATTCAACTTTTCCTTGAGAAGCATCAATAAGAACATTAGACAAAATAGGAATAGTATTGCGTCGTTCGACAACACGATGAACGCGACTTAATGATTTTAAAAGATGACTGCGATCAACGACAATACGCATATTAACACTCACTTATACCGAACCAGAACTCTGTATATTCAACCATGTGATGAATTTCTAACAGGGATAATCAACAAGTTGGAAAGAATCATCAACAAAAATGCCTTTTCGACACTTAAATTGCCAGAATCTTCATCATAAATGCAAGTCACCAAGTCCTATAATTCAATCTTGCCTGTTGATAAGCATCGAAGATTAGGTAGATTGCTCTCCAATTAAACGCTTCAACAATTCCAATTCTTTTGCCAATTGTTGATCTCCATCAACCATATCTTCAATTTTACGAACAGCATGAAGAACAGTCGTATGATCACGCCCACCAAAACGCCGACCAATTTCGGGCAATGAACGTGGCGTTAACATTTTGGCCAAATACATTGCAACTTGGCGCGGTTTAACTATTGTGCGTGTACGACGATTAGAAAGCAAATCCTGTTTTGAAACATTATAATGACGCGCAACGACACGCTGAATTTCCTCAATGCGAATGCGTTTAGGATCACCTGTTCGCGTTAAATGATCAAGCAATTCATCAATGCGATTAAGAGAAAGATCTGGTTCAAAAGATTGTCGAAATAAAAGCTGATTAAAGGCCCCTTCGAGATCACGACCAGAACCCGATATTGTGTTTGCTATATGTGTGAGAACATCCTCTGTGATTGCGATGGAAGGATCTTCTTTTTGTGCGTTTTTTAAACGTTGACGCAACATTTGCAATCGCATTTCAAAATCTGGTGTCTCAACTTCAAGGGCAACACCGCCTTGAAGTCTTGAACGCACACGAACATCTAATGATTCCAATTCAGCAGGAGAACGATCCGCTGCAACGACCACCTGTTTTGCACCATCAAGCAACATATTTAACAAATGGCAAAATTCATGTTGGATCGATTTTCCTTGTAAAAATTGCATATCATCTATGATAAGTAAATCAATATCACGAAGCTGTTCTTTAAATGACAGAGCATCATTATCGCGAATAGCCGTTGCAAATCTCCACATAAAATATTCAGCTGTCAAATAAATAACACGCATAGGCTGCGGGCGCTGTAAAGCCGCCGCTGCAATCGCTTGAAGCAAATGCGTTTTTCCCAATCCAACTGCCGCATGAATAAAAAGGGGATTAAAACGTAAAGTATTATTGCTTTCAACAATGGAGCGTGCTGCAGCAAGTGCCACTCTATTAGAAGCGCCTTCAACAAAGCTATCAAATGTGTAACGGGCATCAAGTGGAGATCCAAAAATATTTGGCTGAGTATCTGCCAATAATCGATCGGTTTTTGCACGAACTGGCAGAGAAGGTGAATGTCCTACTGCGACGGGGTTTAGAGGCGACTCTTCCGTTGTCTTAATATCTTGAGCTTTGGCAATACGGTTCACACCACGAACAACAACTTCTAATCGTAAAAGATCTGGACATTCATGCCGCCACAACTGTGTTAATAAAGGCGCATAATGATTATTAATCCAAGAGCGTAAAAATGCAGTTGGTACAGATAGACGAATAAGACTGCGACTAAATTCATCAAGTTTTAAACGTCCAAACCAACTGGCATAAGCCTCCGCACCAACATGAACTTTTAATTGCGCCATTACACGAGTGAAAATATCGGCACCATTTTGCCCGACAATTGAATGATGTCCCCCATTTTCCATTACAGTCTCATCTTTATCAATATCATTCACTTTCGACATTTTACGCTTCATTCTCTTTGATAATAATCATTAGCCTAAAAAAGCAATAACAAACGATTTTAAAAATCATTTAAATCACTCAAATACTAATAATTATCCTTTATTTAAAACAAAAAAATATATTCGATGGCTTCAACGAAACCATCAATATATGGCTATAGCCCAATGTAATAATTCAGACCCCGAACACTATAATATATATAAAAGACGCAAATAAAACGTGTAATGTGTACAGTTTTACTCGATATACTTTTACTTTAGCTCTAACACCTCTCAAATACACATCAAATAAACCCTAGAGGTTCATGACAAATTTTAAGGCTAATCTAAAAACGATAACTTAAAGAGTCGCTTCTAGATCTGTATTGTCGACAGACCTGCCTCAAGGCTACGGTTCATCTTATAAAACTTTTTTATTTTTTACTGTTAAAAGCCGATCTTTCGAACATCGATAAAGCCCCGTGAATTCTACGCTATACTATCATGATACAGTGCTTACAATCATGATGAATAAGCTAAGAAAAAGCCTAAAGACAAAAAGATCGAAATGCTCTCAACATTTACAAAATAACCATACAAAAAGGTGAACCATAAAAGCAAGAGGGGGAAAGCAGACATATTAACGTATAAAGCGCAAAAAATTGACTGTTATCGCCTTACAATATGGCTGATCACATTGATTCAATAAGGTTTTTTTCTTGCAATTTTTTTTGTTACACAAAGTAGTTTTTTTTAAAAAAATTTTTAAAAAAAAGCTTGACAAAACAACTACACATTCGAGCGGTTGATGCTTTGTGGAAAACGACATCATAGGGGATTTTTCACTGTATTTTTTTCCGCTTTTGTGATGATATTTTATCCTTTAAATATTGGAAATAAAAAATCAAAAAGACTCATGCGGTCAATAAAAAAGCCGATTTCTCAAAAAGAAATCGGCTTTAAACGATCATAGTAATTTTATATATAAAACTGCTATAAATTTAAGCAGAAAGCGTTTTCAATTGTCTTGCTAAACGTGACACTTTACGTGATGCAGTATTTTTATGGATGACACCTTTTGAAGCAGCTCGCATAATTTCAGGTTCAACAACTTTAAAAGCAACTTCTGCCGCAGCCTTATCACCACCAGCAATTGCATCATCAAATTTACGAATAAATGTACGAACGCGGGAGCGACGTGCCTTATTGACCTGTGTGCGCGCTTCTATTTTACGCACTGCCTTTTTGGCCGAAGGTGTATTCGCCATAAGTTTCTCTTTCTCTCATATTTAAGTGGCAATAATATATGCCTACAATAACAATAATGGCTTATGCGCCATCTATCTTTGTGGGGCTTATAACGTAACTCATAAGCGCTCGTCAATGTGTTTTCGACCAAAAGTGTAAAAATTAAGAGAGTAAAGCTTGGCTTCACTCTCTTTTTCTTTATCACATATCGTCACTGTTATTCAGCGGCAAGATTACGCAACACATATTGCAAAATGCCACCATTATGCAGATAATCAAGCTCATCCACTGTATCGACACGGCAAAGAAGCGGAACATTTTTTTGTGTGCCATCGGCATAAGTAATTTTTGCAAAAGTTTTCTGACGCGGTTTTAATTCGTTGATTCCCTCAATCGTGACTGTCTCATCACCTTTTAAGCCAAGAGACTTCCAGCTTGAACCATCTTCGAAAACAAAAGGAACAATGCCCATACCAACAAGATTTGAACGGTGAATACGCTCAAAAGATTGCGCAATTACTGCTCGAACACCAAGAAGACTTGTTCCCTTTGCCGCCCAGTCACGCGAAGAACCATTTCCATATTCAATACCAGCAAAAACAACCAAAGGCGTATGTTGCTTTTTATATTGCATAGCTGCATCATAAATGGGTTCTTCTTCTTTGCTTGGGTAATGAATAGTGTATCCACCTTCACGACCATTTTCACCCAACATGAAATTACGTATGCGAATATTCGCAAAAGTACCACGCATCATGACCTCATGATTACCACGACGCGTTCCATATTGATTAAAGTCTGCGGGTTTTACACCGTGATCTGTGAGATATTTGCCAGCTGGAGAATCAACCTTAATGGCACCAGCGGGTGAAATATGATCGGTTGTTATTTTATCACCAAAAAGCGCTAAAATACGAGCACTCTCAATATTTTCCAACGGCGAAGGAACTTTAGGCATATCATCAAAATAAGGCGGATTACGCACATAAGTCGATTGATCATCCCACGCATATGTCTCGCCTGCAGGAACATTGACTTTTTGCCAATGCTCATCACCTTTGAAAACATCCGCATATTTTTCTGCAAAGATTTTACGAGTGACATTTTTTTCAATAAATTCTTGAATTTCTTGAGAAGTCGGCCAAATATCTTTGAGATAAACAGGCTGCCCATCAGAACCTTCACCTAAAGGCTCACTGGTGAGGTCCTTTACGACCGTTCCTGCCAAAGCATGAGCTACAACAAGGGGTGGTGAAGCCAAATAATTGGCTTGTACATCAGGGGATACACGCCCTTCAAAATTTCTATTTCCTGAAAGAACGGCGGCAGCAATTAAGCCTTTTTCATTAACCGCTTTTGAAATTGCTGGTGGCAAAGGTCCAGAGTTTCCAATACACGTTGTACAGCCAAAACCAACAAGATTAAATCCCAAAGCATCAAGATCTTTTTGCAATCCAGAATTTGTAAGATAGGCTTCAACCACTTGCGAGCCCGGGGCAAGTGACGTTTTAACCCAAGGCTTTGTTTTCAAACCTTTTGCAACCGCATTGCGCGCCAATAAACCTGCCGCGATCAAAACGCTTGGATTGGATGTATTGGTACACGATGTGATCGCAGCAATAGCAACATCACCATGACCGATTTCAAATTCTTCACCATCAACTGCATAGCGTGTTGTCTGCCCGCTGGTTACTTTGTATTCATCGCGCAAGGCTTTTTCAAAACCACTGCCAACCTCTTCCAAAGCCAGACGTCCTTCTGGGCGTTTTGGTCCTGCCATGGATGGAACAACACTGGCCATATCAAGTTCAAGTGTATTGGTAAAAACAGGGTCTGAAGCATTTTCATCATGCCACATACCTTGAGCTTTTGAATACGCTTCAACTAATGCAATACGCTCTTCATCGCGTCCTGTCATATGTAAATAACGCACAGTTTCTTTATCTATAGGAAAGAAACCACATGTTGCGCCATATTCAGGACCCATATTGGCGATTGTCGCACGGTCAGCCAAAGTCATATGTTCAAGACCAGGTCCGAAAAATTCAACAAATTTTCCAACCACACCTTTTTTGCGCAACATTTGTGTTACGGTCAAAACAAGATCCGTCGCAGTCACGCCTTCTTTTAGTTTACCTGTAAGACGAAATCCTACAACTTCAGGAAGAAGCATGGACACGGGTTGACCAAGCATTGCAGCCTCAGCTTCAATACCACCAACACCCCAACCAAGAACACCAAGACCATTTACCATTGTTGTATGAGAATCGGTTCCAACACACGTATCGGGATAAGCCAAAGTTTGACTATCTTCTTCTTTTGTCCAAACACATTGCGCCAAATATTCAAGATTAACCTGATGGCAAATGCCTGTACCAGGAGGCACAACACGGAAATTTTTAAACGCTTGTTGACCCCATTTCAAAAAGCGATAACGTTCACCATTGCGTTCATATTCAAGGTCAACATTATGTTTAAAAGCAAGTGGATTGCCAAAATCATCAACAATAACAGAATGGTCAATCACCAAATCCACAGGAACAAGCGGATTAATTTTTTCTGCGCTATCCCCCAATTTTACCATAGCATCACGCATTGCTGCTAAATCAACAACTGCTGGAACACCGGTAAAATCTTGCATCAGAACGCGAGAAGGACGATAAGCAATCTCGGCACCAGCGCCACCCTTATCATCCAACCATTTTGCAATATTAACAATATCTTCCTTCTTGACCGTACGCCCATCTTCAAATCGCAGAAGATTTTCTAATAAAACTTTCATAGAAAACGGTAGGCGAGAAACCCCTTCTAGCCCATTCTTTTCAGCTTCTACAAGACTATAATACGTAAAGTCTTTACCATTCACATTCAGCGTCTTGCGGCACTTAAAACTATCTATTTGAGACATGACTGTTCGTCCTTATGCTTGTGAGCCAGAAGCTTTTTTCAGAACGAACGCCACAAACTGCGGGTCAAGATCGCAGATACGGTGCGGGTGCAGTCATTTCCGCTGTCCGTTCCTTACACCACCTATTAGAGACAGAAGTAAGTGTCCGGCCCAAAAATTCTTTCCACACCGACCGCTGGTGTGGTTCTTTAATCTTATAGAAGCTTTTTTGGAACTGTTCCAGACTGAATCTGTGCAAAATTTTGTTAACTTGCCCATTTTTTCGAAAACGGCTATCAAAGATTGAAACAATTCAGGCGGTTATATGAAATTATGTGTTAAAAATCTTAGTGCAAAACGAGGGGAGGATCGTCTTTTTGATCATCTTAGCTTTACATTAAATGAAGGGCAATTGATGACAATTATCGGTTCAAACGGCATCGGAAAGTCAACTTTATTGCGAATCATCGCAGGCTTTTTAAATCCTGAAGAGGGTAATGTATTTTTGACAGAAGAGTCTTTTCATTTTCCTGTCTCTTCTGCCTGTCATTATTTAGGCACTCAAAATGCCATGAAAACACATCTTAGTGTTCTTGACAATCTTACGTTTTGGGCAAACTTTCATGACAAACCATTTTTATCCCCTCAAGACGCTTTAAACGCAGTTGAACTAAGTGGTGTGGAAACGTTACCCTTTGGCGTTCTTTCAACTGGACAAAAAAGGCGTGTGGCCATTGCAAGACTTCTTCTATCTTTTCACCCTTTATGGATTTTAGATGAACCTACCTCTGGACTAGATAGTATTGCCGTTGATATTTTTACTAAGCTTTTAAAACGACACCTTGATAATAAAGGTATGATTATTGCGGCAACACATTTACCGCTTGGATTAGATGTAAACATAAATATTGCTCTTGGTGACTATCTGCCCGATTGGGAGTATTGATTGTGAAAGCTTTATTTTGGCGTGATCTTAAAATGGCGTTTGGCCCCAGCAGTTCACTTCTGACAGGACTCATTTTTTTTGCAATTATCATCATTATCATGCCTTTTGCTCTTGGACCTGATCAAATGCTTCTGGCTCGCATTGGTCCCGGGATGCTTTGGATCGCGGCTCTTCTTGCAACATTGCTTGGGTTAGACAAACTTTTTCAAAGCGATAATGATGATGGTAGCCTTGATATTCTTATCCTTGCCGATCAGCATAAAAGTCTGAGTGTCATTGTCTTTATAAAATGCGCAGCACACTGGTGCGCTACCGTTCTTCCCCTTATACTTGTCACGCCCGTTTTATGTCTTATGCTCCATCTTGAAATAAAACTTGCCATAAGCATTATGATCTCTCTTTTATGTGGTACACCTGCTATAACACTTATCGGTGCTGTTGGCGCAGCTTTGGCGACAGTCCTGCCCAAGGGGGGCATATTAATGTCCATCATTGTTTTGCCCCTTACTGTTCCTGTCATCATTTTTGGTGTTTCTGCCGCCTATGCCGCAACTAATCATGATGTCTCTTTTATAAATCCGCTTATTTTTCTGATTGCGTTATCATTATTTTTTAGCATTTTAGGCCCTTTTGCCGCCTCTTTTGCTCTGAAAGCTTTATCAGAGTAAAGAAAGACGATTGCCAGTTTTTTAAACCTCGCTTATCATGGACATTACTATGGATGGAACACAAAACAAACCAAATTGGTGGCAAAATCTTGCCAATCCAAGCCGCTTTATGTCTTTAAGTAAAACGGCTATGCCGTGGCTTATTGCAATAACCTCTATCCTTCTGATTGTCGGACTATTTTTTGCATTTCGCGCACCAGCGGACTATCAGCAAGGCATAACCGTCCGCATCATGTATATTCATGTTCCTTTTGCTTGGCTTTCTATGTTTTGTTACATAATTATGACTGCCTCTGCATTCGGCACACTTGTTTGGCGGCATCCTTTGGCCGATGTTGCATTAAAATCTGCAGCTCCTATTGGTGCAATATTTACGGCGTTAGCACTCATCACAGGCTCTTTATGGGGACGCCCGACGTGGGGAACATGGTGGGAATGGGATGCACGTCTCACATCCGTATTGGTGCTTTTTTTCATTTATTTAGCAATAATTGCCTTATCACGCGCTTTTGATGATGTTTCAAAAGGTGCTAAGGCCTCAGCCATATTGACCCTTATTGGTTTCATCAACATACCTATTATAAAATTTTCCGTTGATTGGTGGAATACACTACATCAACCCGCATCATTAATACGTTCTGGGGGTTCTGCGATTGATCCCTCTATGCTTTGGCCTTTGCTTACAATGGCTATCGGATTTACTTTCTTACTCTTAACTCTTCATTTGGCCTCTATGCGTACCGAAATTATAAGGCGTAAAGTTCATAATTTGCAACGTATGGCAGCGCGGCGTTTACGTAATAAGGAGCGTTCCTTATGAACGATGTTGATCCATCAACCATAACACACGGTTTTTTTGCACAGATCGATATTTGGCTTGGCACTTTAAGCCATAATCAAATTGTTATTTTGAGTTATAGTATAGCTGCTTTCGTTTTATTTGTTTTAATTATCTATATTATTGTTGCAGGAAAACGCGAAAACACGAAACTTTTAAAGCTTGAAGCCATGAAACAAACACAGATTGAACAAAACAAAAAAGCAAGGCATAAAACAAAAAATGGATAAGAATAATAAAACCATGCGTTGGCCGGTTGCTTTGGCACTTTTTGGGCCGTTCATTCTGTTTGTTATGCTCGTTGTCCTTATGTATAATCATATGGAAAAAACGGATCCTAATAGTCAAAACCTTGTACCGAATGCCTTGGCAGGAAAAACCGTTCCTCAAACAAAATTGCCCTTATTGGGAAAAGACGGTGTGTTCGATCCGCAAAATTTAAAAGGGCGTGTTACATTGGTTAATTTTTGGGGATCTTGGTGCCCACCTTGCCGTGACGAACATCCCGTTTTAATGGAGATCAGCAAAGATCAACGATTTGATCTTGTCGGTATCAATTATAAAGACAAACAAGAAAATGCACAGCGTTTTCTAACAAATTTTGGCAATCCGTTTCAATCTATTGGTTTTGATCCATCAGGACGCGCCGCCATTAATTGGGGTGTTTATGGACCACCAGAAACATTTTTGTTAAGTGCCGATGGGATCATCTTATATAAACATATTGGTCCTTTATCACCTCAAATTTATGCTCAAGAAACTTTACCAGAAATTGAAAGAGCCCTCACTCTTCAACAAAACGCCAAAACCAATTCCAAATAAACCCATCTCCATCATGAAAAATTTAATTTTATTTTAAGTGGTCTGCATAACCGCCTAAAAGAGAGATGTTGGTTAACCATAATCGTTTCATGTGGGATACATCTTTATGCGTCAATACGTATAAGCTCTCCATAAATTTTAAAAAAGAATATATGCTTTTTTACAAAAATAAGTGGTAAACTGATTTGATTTTGCAATTTTAACCATAAAAGCAATCTTACTTTAATGTTGCTTTCATGTCATTGACGGGGAACCAAATTTGCCTTTTAACTTTTTATTAACGATGATTATCGTGAAGTGTTAAATTGAGTAAACAAATGGTCAATCTGTATAAAAGTTTTTTTTTCCTGTTTTTTGGTCTTATCTCCTCCATGTCAGCGGCGTTGGCTGCTGATGAATTTATGATCACAACGGGACAGACATCTCAACCTATCGGTCATTATGAATTTTGCCAACGTTTGCCCAATGAATGTAAAATCCGCAACAAAGTTTTACGCCCTATCAAACTAACACAAAGAAGCTGGGATACATTGATTGATGTGAATAACGACATTAACAAACGCATTCGTCCTGTCACAGATATTGAGCTTTATGGGCAGGAAGAATATTGGGCCTATCCTGTTGATGCTGGAGATTGTGAAGATTATGCGTTAGAAAAACAGCGTATTTTGCATCAAAAAGGCTTCCCTCTTGCAAGCCTTTTAATCACCGTTTTGAAAAAACCAAATGGAGAAGGTCATGCCGTTCTTACCGTGCGCACTGACCGTGGTGATTTTATTCTCGATAATTTGCGTGATGAAATTTATAATTGGAAAGACACAGAATATACTTATCTTAAACGTCAAGCAATACTATCACCCGGCTATTGGGTGTCTATTGAAGAACGTGACGATATCGTCGTTGGATCTGTGTTTCATAAGAATTAAATAAAACGATTGACTATGGTAAAAGCAGCTTACAATCATTGGCAATTGTTTATAATTATAGCCTTATTGGCTTTAATATTTTGATAAATGTTACATATTCAAGTCACAATTAAACATGAACACTTTATAGTTCAAACGGCTTGCTTAAACTATAAAGTCACTCGCACTCATTACAAAGATAACTTATAAAGACAGCTTTTTCATGAGATAAACTTACAAAAGCAATACTAAGTTTATTGTGATAAAATTAAGCTCTCACACGCCGACGTTCTGAAATAGGTTGAAACGCCATTTTTGCATGAAATGTGCAATAAGGACCATTTTCACCAGAATCCGCACCACAAAAGTAAAAATCCTCAGCCAAAGGGTCTCCAACAGGCCATTTACATGTCGTTTCACTCAACTGAAGAAGGCTTAAATGGCGTGACATAGGAACAACCACATCTTCCGTTGGGCGTGTCTCAACTTGAGAAACAGCATCCGCTACAAAATCTAATTTCAGCGCGGTCGCACCAACATTGCGCGTTGTATTTCGTCCCGATGCAGCAGATGTTGGCGTAGCTACGCGGCTTGCACGACTAACACTTGCAGTATTTGACGTTAGATTATTACTCGCGCTATTTTCAACTGTTTTATTGGCACGGGGGGTAGATTTTGTAGGCTTACCTCTGCCTGACAATTTTAAGCGATGAACCTTTCCTATAACAGCATTGCGGCTCACACCGCCCAATTGAGCTGCAATCTGGCTCGCGCTCAATCCTTCACTCCATAATTTTTTTAAAAGTTCAACGCGTTCATCTGTCCAGTTCATACCGGCACTCCGTTCTTTTCATTCATTGCGATCTCACTTGTCATCGCATATCACGTCTTATTATATTCATTTTGCATATTGCCAAATATCATCATTGCTCAAAAAAAGCGTTCGATAACTACATCTATTATGATAATTCAACTACTGACACAAAATGTATTGGTTAAAATACTACAATATGGCTCAACTATGTGGCAAGAGTCTGATAAGCTCTATCACCACTTTTCCTTATGTTTTCCCCAACTTGCAAATCAGTTTTCAAAAAATACAATCTTTTTTAAAAAGCAATACTCTTCATATAAGCTGATTATGGTTATTAAATGGCGCTTAAAACTATTGATCATATTTATTTGAATTTTTATGTTCATAATACTAGACGATAAAATTTAAAATAGAGATCAAAAACAAAGTAAATTGTATCTATAAAGCATAATAATCTCAGACATTTTTTTAAAAAAGATGCATAAAACATTTGCACATCGCATAACAATGCGCAAAATAGAACAAAATTTATAAAGCCCAGCAAATTTTAAAACAAAAAAGATGAAAGGAAAATACATGCCCACGTCCTCAACGCAACATCTTTATGATACCTTTGCGCGTGTCGATTTGCGTTTTGTGCGAGGAAACGGCGCATGGCTTATTTCAGACAAAGGCGAACACTATCTTGACTTCACCTCAGGTATAGCGGTCAATGCGCTTGGTCACCACCATCCTCAATTGATTGATGCTGTTAAAGTTCAAACAGAAAAATTATGGCATATATCCAATCTGTTTCAATCACCTGAACAAGAAAAACTTGCGTCAGTTTTATGTGCACATAGCTTTGCAGATAAGGTCTTTTTTTGTAATTCTGGTGCAGAAAGCTTAGAATGCGCCATAAAAACAGCACGTCGTTATCACTATGTAACAGGCCATCCAGAGCGTTATGAAATAATTACTTTTGAAGGTGCTTTTCACGGACGCACTTTAGCAACCCTTGCCGCCGGTGGCCAAGAAAAATACTTAGAAGGATTTGGTCCTAAAGCTGAAGGATTTATCCAAGTTCCCTTTAATGATGAACAAGCTTTAAAAGAAGCCTTAAATAAACACACGGCTGCTATTCTTATTGAACCTATACAAGGCGAAGGGGGAGTGCGCATTGTTCCAAATGAAACGTTACGATTTTTACGACAAATATGTGATGATCACGACATTTTGCTTATTTTTGACGAAGTACAAACAGGAATTGGACGCACAGGTAAACTTTTTGCTTATGAATTATCTGGTGTTACACCTGATATTTTAACCTTGGCAAAAGCACTTGGAGGTGGCTTTCCTATTGGCGCATGCCTTGCAACAGCAAAAGCGGCAAAGGGCATGACAGCTGGCACCCACGGATCGACCTTTGGTGGCAATTTGCTTGCAATGGCTGCCGCAAACGCAGTGCTTGATGTGATTTTAAAAGAAGGTTTTTTTGATCACATCAATGCCATGTCCAATATTTTTAAACAGGGTTTGGCCTCTATTATTGACACCTATCCTGACATTGTAAGTTCCATACAAGGCACTGGTCTTTTAACAGGCCTTAAATGTGTGATCCCTCGTGATAAAGTCATTACAGCATTGCATGAAGAAAAATTGCTCAGCGTGGGTGCAGGCAATAATGTTATTCGTCTTTTACCTCCTTTAACTATCAGTGAAGATGACTTGCATGATGGTCTACAACGCATTGAAGCAGCAATTGCACGCATTTCTCATTCCAAAAAAGAAAAACAGGTTTAAATTATGACGCGGGACCTAATAAAAATACGGCATTTTACGGATCTATCTCTATTATCAAGCCATGAAGCACGTGCTATAATAGAGCACGCAAAAAGTATGAAGGCAGCTTTAAAAGCCGGACATCGTGAGGCTATGTTTTGTGGTAAAACCTTAGCGATGATCTTTGAAAAACCGTCAACTCGCACCAGAGTTTCTTTTGACGTAGCAATGCGCCAACTGGGTGGAGAAACCTTAATGTTGACAGGCTCTGAAATGCAACTTGGTCATAGCGAAACCATAGCAGATACCGCAAGGGTTTTATCGCGTTTTGTCGATATTATCACTTTTCGCACAACCGCTCATGAACGTATGCTAGATCTCGCAAAACATGCCGAAGTTCCCGTGATCAATGCTTTAACGGATGATACGCATCCATGCCAAATTTTGGCTGACGTTTTAACTTTTGAAGAACATCGAGGACCAATAGAGGGAAAAACATTTGCATGGATGGGGGATGGGAATAATATTTTACATTCTTTGATTGAAGCTGCCGCACTTTTCAAATTTAATATACATATTGCCACACCCGCTGGTAGTGAACCAGAACAACGTTATGTGAGTTGGGCTCGTGAGCGCGGTGCGCATATTTTTTTGACACATAATCCGCAAGAAGCAGCAAATAATGTTGATTGTATTGTGACGGACACTTGGGTTTCGATGGGGCAAGAATTTCGCGCGCGCGGCAATAGGGTTTTTAAACCCTATTGTGTTGATGAAGCGCTTATGCAACATGCAAAACCAGATGCGCTTTTCATGCATTGTTTGCCAGCCCATCGCGGTGAGGAAGTTGTTGATGCCGTTATTGATGGCCCACATTCTGTGGTTTTTGATGAAGCAGAAAATCGTCTTCACGCACAAAAGGCTATCCTTGCATGGTGCTTGAACGATTAATTTTTTCACCTATCTATAAGCATAACACTATAAATTTACAGATGCGTTTTCAAAACACATTTTGTTATCAAAATTAAAACGAGAATTTATTAACATTGAAATGATGTCATCATTCATGATGATTTTAATGCAGATAAACTTCAATCGTTTGGTTAAAATTGAATAAGATCAGTCTTGTATACTTCATTGACCTATCAGACTGTTTTCATATCTCGTAATGGAAATATCGTCGCAGGAAGAAATAAATTACAGCTGTTAGAGACAAAAAGGAAATCACCGTGAGTGAACAATTTGGTAAAGGTGAAGATGCTATCCGCTTGGGCGACTTTCATTTTGCAGGCGATGATGCGGTTGTTCCTTTTGAAGTACAAGGGTTGGATGCTCGTGGGCGTTCTGTACAATTGGGTGCGGCGGTTAATTCTATATTGGAACGCCATAATTATCCTGAACCTGTCTCACGCCTTTTAGCGGAAGCGCTGGTTTTAACAGTTCTTCTTGGGACGTCCTTAAAATTTGACGGTAAATTTATATTTCAAACAAGTTCTGATGGACCTGTTAATCTTCTTGTTTGTGATTTTCAGACCCCTTCACAAATCCGCGGTTATGCGCGCTTTGACGAAGAGCGGCTTAAACAAGCCATATCAGATGGACAAACAGCGCCTGAGCAATTACTTGGCCAAGGCACACTGGCACTGACAGTCGATCAAGGTTCTCATATGCAACGTTATCAAGGAATTGTTGCTTTAGATGGGTCAAATCTTGAAGAAATTGCGCGCAATTATTTCTTACAATCCGAACAAATTCCGACAGATATAAGACTGGCTGTTGCCACACTTTTTGATCGTGATGAACAAGGGGCACCAAAACAAAGTTGGCGTGCTGGTGGTATGCTCACACAATTTTTGCCACAATCATCCTTTCATGAAGGAGAAAACGAAAAGCAAAATCAACAAATTCTGGATGATCATTGGCGCGAAGTGATTGCCCTTACACATACAGTTGAAAGCGCAGAAATGACTGATCCTCATATTGGTGCTGAAAGATTGCTGTTTCGCCTATTTCATGAACATGGTGTCCGTGTTTTTGATGCAACGCCAATCATTGATCGTTGTTCATGTTCACGCGAGAAAATTGAAAATGTATTGATAGGATTTAATCAAGATGAGTTGCAAGAAAGCATTGAAGATGGTGAAATTACTGTCTCTTGTGAGTTTTGCTCATCTGTCTATCATTTTGATCCTGATAAACTTGGTTCCTCACAAAATAACGACGATGATAAGAAAAATAATGACATTTCATAAAGCTTAAAAACGATAGATTATCGTGAAATTATACGCATTATGTATTATTGCCTATTATCAATATGCTCTTACGCCTAACAATAAACGCAGTGAATAGTCGTGATTGAACAGGTTCGCTCTTTTTATTTTTTTGTTAACAACAAGAGTCGCATTTTGATTATTTTTTTCAATAATAAAATGCCTTCACCAAATTTTATGCAGTTTCTTTCGTAATTTTGCTTCAAAGTACCTTTATTCAATACTATAAAATTTCAAATCAGTTTACTTCTCATTAAACTGCCTCATTTAGATTTTAATCAATAGCAGTGTACTCATTTTTGAAGATAATTTTATGGTATTTTATTTTAAACTTTGCGAACTCTATAAAGAGAGGGGGCGCAAGACATGCGCGTAACCCATAATGATCGCTCGGTGCCACCGCAAAAGAAATATAAACAAGTTTCATCGCGCAAAAATTCATCAACACGCAAAAAAAAACCTAAAAACCCCAAAAAAGGTTTTTTTCGTTTATTTTTTAAATACAGCCTCATTTTGGGGATGTGGGCAGGCGTAGCTATTGTTGGATATGTTGGGTATGTCGCTTTAAAAATGCCGCAAGCATCAACTTGGGATATCCCACAACGCCCACCCAATGTGAGCATTGTTGATCGTCATGGTGTTTTAATTGCCAATCGTGGCACCACAGGTGGAGAGGCCGTGTCTCTTCATGAAATGAGCGCTTGGATTCCAAAAGCTGTTATTGCGATTGAAGACCGCCGTTTTTATGATCATCCAGGGATTGATCCGATTGGTATTCTTCGTGCACTTTTGGCAAATATCACACCCGGTGGCAGCAAACAGGGCGGATCAACACTCACACAACAATTGGCAAAAAATCTTTTTCTTTCACCTGAACGCACCATAGAACGAAAAATACAAGAAGCCCTACTTTCTATTTGGCTTGAACATAAATATAGCAAAGATCAAATTCTCGAAATCTATCTTAATCGGGTTTATCTTGGTTCAGGTGCCTATGGTGTAGAAGCCGCCTCAAGGCGTTATTTTAACAAATCAGCTAAAGATGTTGATCTCATGGAAGCCGCAACATTAGCAGGGCTTTTGAAGGCACCTTCGCGTCTTTCGCCTGCACGCGACGCAGAAGCTGCACATGAACGGGCAAAGCTTGTTTTAAACGCTATGCGTGAAGAAGGCATGATTGACAACAAACAAGTACAAATTGCTCAGACAGAACCTGTGTCACCTGTTGCTTCTTATTGGACAGGGGCAGAAAATTATGTTGCTGATCAAGTGGTGGCACAATTGCCCTTTCTTATAGGAGAAAGTGACGAGGATATTGTAGTTGAAACCACATTGGATATGACATTACAAAAAGAAGCAGAAACGTCTATTCGCGATCAAATTTCTGAAAATGGAAAAAATCGCAATGTCAGCCAAGGAGCTTTAGTCTCTATTGACCGAAGCGGTGCCGTTCGTGCTTTGATTGGCGGAGTGGATTATGCGCAAAGCCAATTTAATCGGGCTGTAGATGCAAAGCGTCAACCTGGATCAACCTTCAAACCCTTTGTCTATCTTGCCGCACTTGAAGATGGTCGCACGCCAAATTCTGTGCGCAATGATGCGCCTGTTAAAATTGGCAATTGGACACCAAAGAATTATGGTGGAAAATATAGAGGTATGGTGACATTGACAACCGCACTTTCCCATTCTCTCAATTCTGTTGCTGCTCAATTAATTATGGAAGTGGGGCCACAAAAAGTGATTGAAGTCGCTCATAAACTTGGCATCCATTCAGCATTATCTGACAATGCATCTATTGCATTAGGCACATCAGAAGTCAGCTTAATGGAATTGACAGGCGCATTTGTTCCTTTTGCCAATGGCGGGTATAAACCCCAAATACGCCTCATTAGCCGCGTTACAAACAAAAATGGTACAATTCTCTATGACTTTGGTGATATTTCCGCAGTACGCGTCATTGATCCGAATATTGTGGGTATGATGAATGCCATGTTAGCACAAACTGTTGAAAATGGTTCAGCCAGACATGCCAACATTCAAAGGCCCGCCGCAGGTAAAACAGGGACAAGTCAGAATTTTCGTGATGCGTGGTTTATTGGCTATACCGCTGATTATGTTACGGGTGTATGGTTTGGTAATGATAATGGTGCGGCGATGAAAACGGTATCGGGCGGATCTTTGCCAGTAAAAGCGTGGAAAGCCTATATGTCGATTGCAGAAAAATCGCTCCCCATAACACCATTACCGGGCAACTACCATCTTGAAAATGCGATCCCTGGTGGCAGCGACATTTTACCTGATAGCGATCAACCATTAGCGCCCTATCCCTCACCTGAAAGGAATAATCAAGATATATATTGGGCTCAACAAAATGCAATTGATAATCGTGCTCAAGCTTCACCACACAAAAAACGCACATTACTAGACATATTGCGTGGTAGATAAATCGCGATTAAATAATAAATATGTGCGCGTTTTAAGTTTTTCACTCGACTTCACGCCCATCGTTTTCTATGAAAAGAGACGTTTATGGTTAATTAAAGGTGTGAACTTGAGCATATCGATGAAAAAATTATGTATGATTGCCTTATTATCTCTATCATGTTTCACTCAAATCTTACTTGCTGAGGCGAATGCCATTATGGTGGTGCCTGAGGGCAATCGTCATAACACTCAACCTCCTATTCCTCATGCATCAGCCAAACGTACGCGAGAATTGGCCACAAGTTATGCCTCAAAATATGATAAAATCTATCATCTCATAAAAAATGATGACAAATTACGCGCACGGATAAAAGCCACAGCGAAAACATATGGCATTGATCCTATACATATTGCTGGTGCAATCATTGGTGAACATACCTATAATGTCGATGTCTATGATCGTCTTCAAACCTATTATGTCAAAGGTATATCATACATCAAACAGGGTGTTCGCTTTAATTATAATGGAGAAGATGTTACAACTTTTGTAAAACGACCACAATTTTCTCTATGCACAAGTTTGAACGATAGTTACAGATTGTGGACATGCCGTGAAGATATATGGGACAAAGATTTTCGAGGAAAAACAGTTGAAGGCGTAAAATATCCAGATAACCGTTTTAGCGCTGTTTTTTTTCAACCCTTTTATGCTGGACAAACATTTGGTCTTGGGCAAGTCAACCCTTTAACAGCTTTGAAAATGTCTGACCGTGTTAATCGCATTTCCGGTCTTCCTAAACTGTCAGCTGATAATGGTGGGCAAGTCTATAAAACCATTATGGATCCTGATTTAACAATTCCCTATATTGCAGCCACAATTCGGCAATCAATCGACGCATATCGTCAAATTGCTGATTTTGATATTTCCAAAAATCCAGGTCTAACATCAACATTATACAATACTGGTGGCGCGCAAGCACGCGCAAAAATCCTTGCCGATGACAATAAGCGCGCCGTTAAAAACGGTCAAAAAATACGTCTACCTGAAGAAAATTATTATGGTTGGTTCGTTAATTCGAAAATAGACGATCTTAAAAAACTATTCTAAGCATTGCGATAAATTATCACATTGATATATTTTTCTGAGATCAATTACCAAAATCCTTAAAAAAATGCTGTAGTAATAAATATTTATTTTTCTGATAACGTTTAAATAAAAAATTGAGAAAGATTTACGTCATTGATGACTGATTTAAAATGTGCATAAGCATGATAATCTCTTCTTTAGATAAACGATTAATTTCTTTTGATAAACGATTGGCAAAAAGCGTTGCTTCACTGCTTAAACCAGATGTATCAATAACAACTCTTGGGTGTGACCTTCCAGCAAGGTTGATCAATTCATCCGCTTCATCCCATATAATATTAAAATAAGTAATGATGCGTTGCACCATTACAAAACTGGGCTGACCTTTTTTACCATGTTCTAAAGCAGACAAATAGGCTGGTGATACACCAATATCATTGGCCATTTTCTTTTGACTAATGTTTCTATTTTGGCGTAATTCTCTTATTTTAAGACCAAAGGGTGTCATTAATCTTTTCCATTCACATTTCGCCTCAAGCGAATATAAAGAGCCCCCTTACCTCCATGAGTAAGGGCCGCATCTTCATAAGACACAACATATTGACGAAATGGTGCTGTCGATAACCATTGTGGCACAGATTGACGTAATACACCGTTTCCTCCTGATGATCTTCCTTTTCCAGTAATCACCAAAACATAACGCAGGGCTTTTTGATGGGCAGAGTTTAAAAAACTTAAAAGTAAAGAATAAGCTTCCTCTTGATATAATCCGTGAAGGTCAACCCGTCCTTCAATGTGAAGACGCCCTTTGGCTAATTTACGTTGTGTTGTCTTATCAAGAGGATGGAGCGGATTGACTGATCGTGTATTTTTCGTAAGCACTTCTTTATTATTTTTTGATGGATCAGGTTTTATGATTTTCGTTTTATCACGAAAATCATAAAAACCAGTCACAAAGACATTATTGTCTTTTTGTGTTTCTTCTAAATGGTGTAAAGGCGTTGCGGTACGTTTAACCGCATCCCATAAGATACGATCATGCACATTTAATGGATACGTTTTGTCGTTGCTTCCTTTGCGTGTCATTTTTGCGTTTACACCACAAATCTTTCATATGCATTTAATTTTTTATCCTAGATAAAAATCATTCTTCATCTTGTGTTGCAATAAGCTTCCAATTTGGGTCATTGGATTGAGACGGCCGTGCAAATGTCCAAACATCAGTAATCTCGACAATCGTTTCAGGATCACCATCAATTAATGTTTCATCCTTCTGATAGGTTGCTGAAATAATTTCACTCACAATACGCATTGTGATTTGCTCTTCCTTATCAACCATTTGCGCAGTGATCATTTCTAATTTATTGATACCCACAAAAGTAAAGCTTACATTTTCATTATTTTTTTCAAGTATATCAATAGCATCAGAAAACCCATCATAAACCTCAGCGGCCAAAAGAGGTTTTAAAGATTTTTTATCACCATTTGCAAACGCAGTGACAATCATTTCATAAGCTACACGCACACCATCAACAAAAGATTGTGGCGCAAATGAAGGATCACTCTTACGAAGCGAACGTAGCCCCTTATTCAAATCACTGTTTATTGGCGCAAAACGGTCAATATCTTTAAAATCATCTGGCTCTCGCTGTTCACGTTTTGGCAATTCCACAATATCAGCCGAAGAAACATTATCAGCTTCATTTTGTTTTTTCTGCGCATACGGATCAAGTGGAGGTCTTTCAAAACCTGTTCTTTTTCCTAAAACACTACGCAATTGAAGAAAAACCACAACAGCCGCAATCAACGCCAAAACCATTACAATGTCAAATTCCATCAGGACAGCCAATCTTTCATAAAAACTTCATACATCGCCATATCATCATAGCGAAAATTCTTCTAAACATATAGAGCAGTCAGTACGATCATTCAAATTTTGCTATGCATTTTCTCTATAAAGTCGCAATTTGTAATTAATATGGTGCAAAATAAAGAATTCGTAAAAGGAAAAAACCGTTGAAACATATTTATAGAGTCAAACCCGGTTTTGCCGGTTTATTATTTTTTGCCGCATTATTTATTGAAATCGCGGGATTTATCATTGTTGGACGTAAGATTGGTGTATTAGCAACACTTGGCCTTATAATTTTGTCCATGTTTGTTGGATGCATTCTCTTACGCATACAAGGACTTACTCTGCTGACGCGCTTACAAAATGAATTGGCGGCTGGGCACATGCCTAATCGCACCATAGGTAACGGTGCCTTTGTAATTATTGGGGCTATTCTTCTTATTATTCCGGGTTTTGTCAGTGATATTTTTGGAATACTTCTTTTCATACCGCCAATTCGTCATTTAATTTGGCATTTTATTACAAAGAAAATACAGGTTAAAACAACTTATCATGGTGATATAAAGCAAGATGATGAGACAATTATTAATCTTCATGACGATGAATATCATCGTTCTGATCCAAATAAATCACCATGGCGCCAAGATGATGATAATCGTCGTCTCCCTTAAACAATAGGAAAAGAAGAAAACACGTTCAGCTTTTCTTGCAAGATGAGGCACAACATGATAGCCAAGACTATCTTTAAACCCTGATGGTGAAGCTATCAATTATAAAAGAAGGTTTTTCAAATGGCCGAAGGTGACGCAAACAATAAAGGCGAAGCGCCAGTTTTTACAGTCTTAACGCAATATCTTAAAGATTTTTCGTTCGAAAGCCCTAATGCACCAGACGCTTTGCGTCCTCGTGACAAGGCGCCAGAAATTGATATAGGCATTAATGTTAATGCCGATCCCATCGGCGATGATAACTACAATGTCGTTTTAAGCCTTTCTGCTAAAGCTGGTGAAGGCAAAGATATGTTATTCAATGTTGAACTCGTTTATGGCGGTGTCTTTCGAGTTAAAAATATTCCACAAGAACATTTGATGCCGCTTGTCTTTATTGAATGCCCAAGACTTTTGTTCCCATTTGCGCGCCAAATTGTTACTGAAGCTACGCGTAATGGTGGATTTCCACCTTTGATGATTGACCCAATCGATTTCGCAGGTCTTTTTCAAAAACGTATTGCTGAAGAACAAGCTAAGGCGCAGAGCAAACCTTCTTAATCGTCAATTTTTAATAGTGAACCATTCCCAACATATTTTGGGGATGGTTTTATTTTATCATACATAAAAATAAACATTAGGTATAAATTTATATTATATATAGTTTTAAATTTATTTTTAAAAAATTAAATAATACAATAAATATCATACCAATTTATATTAAAATAAAAAACTTATATAAATATACTTATAGTACATATATTATTTGTAAATTTTACCTTTTATATTGATGATAGTTTAAAATTTATCAGTCAATCATCACAATAATACTGACATGCATAGTCATATAGAACCTATTAATATTATTTTTTACATACACATATGCTTCTTCAATATTTTCTCTCATTGCTGCGTGAGATGACATTTTGTCTGGTTTCATCTTTATGTGAGTGAATATACGCGAGGCAATTTAGAAAAAATTAGTAATAAAAAACCCGCCATTCAAAGCGGGTTTAAATTATTATGTATTACTATAAAAGTGGCTATTGAAATTGTACTTTATTTTTAGTCATCGCCTTGTTTTTTCAAAGCGGCACCAAGAATATCACCAAGCGACGCGCCTGAATCTGTTGAGCCATATTGAGCTACCGCTTCTTTTTCTTCAGCAATTTCAAGTGCTTTGATGGAAACGGAAAGTTTGCGTGTTTTTTTATCAAAGCTCAATACACGCGCATCAACTTTCTGACCAACGGTAAAGCGTTCAGGACGTTGTTCATCGCGATCACGTGAAAGATCTGTACGACGAATAGTGGTTTCAATGTCATGATCAATCAATTTAACATCAACACCATTTTCATTAATGCCTGTTACCTCACATGTTACAACTGCACCTTTACGTAAATCGCCAGAAGCAGCTGCCTCTCCAACTTTATCGCCTGCAAGCTGTTTAATACCAAGAGAAATACGCTCTTTTTCAACGTCTACATCAAGAACAATGGCTTTAACCATATCACCTTTATTGTAGTCATCAATCACCTGCTCACCAGGACGATTCCAGTCAAGATCAGACAAGTGAACCATACCGTCAACATCACCTTCAAGTCCGATAAATAAACCAAACTCGGTTTTATTTTTCACTTCACCTTCAACTTGTGAATTGACAGGGAACTTATCTGCAAAGGCAGTCCAAGGATTTTCTAATGTTTGTTTTAGTCCAAGAGAAATACGGCGTTTTGAAGGATCGACTTCAAGCACGACCACTTCGACTTCTTGAGATGTTGAAAGAATTTTTCCAGGGTGAACATTTTTCTTCGTCCAGCTCATTTCTGAAACATGGATCAAACCTTCAATACCGGGTTCAATTTCAACAAAAGCTCCGTAATCGGTAATATTGGTAACAGCTCCAGTGATTTTTTTGCCGATTGGATATTTAGTACCAATACCATCCCATGGATCATTTTCAAGCTGTTTCATGCCTAAGGAAATACGATGGGTATCTTGATTGATGCGAACAATCTGAACTTTTACCGTTTGACCAATTGTCAAAATTTCTGAAGGATGATTCACGCGACGCCAAGCCATATCCGTCACATGCAACAAACCATCAATACCGCCAAGATCAACAAAAGCACCATAATCTGTGATGTTTTTAACAACACCATCAACAATTTGATTTTCTTCAAGATTTTGGACAATTTCTGAACGCTGCTCTGCACGGCTTTCTTCAAGTACTGTGCGACGTGATACCACAATATTGCCACGGCGACGGTCCATTTTTAAAATTTCGAATGGCTGTGGATTATGCATCAAAGGTGTGACATCGCGAATAGGACGAATATCCACTTGCGAGCGCGGCAAAAATGCAACTGCACCATCAAGATCAACTGTAAAGCCGCCTTTGACCTGACTGAAAATTACGCCATCAACGCGTTCACCTGCATTGAATTTTTCTTCCAAACGAACCCAGCTTTCTTCGCGACGTGCTTTTTCGCGCGATAAGACGGCTTCACCCATGGCATTTTCAATGCGTTCAACATAAACTTCGACTTCATCACCCGGGTTTAATGAACCATCTTTGCCCTTGGCACCAAATTCTTTTAAAGGAATACGACCTTCTACTTTTAAACCAGCATCAATGATCGCCATATCTTTTTCAATTGCTATGATGCGGCCTTTTACAACAGAACCTTCAGCCAAATCATTTGTTTGAAAGGATTCTGCCAAAAGGGCTTCAAAATCCGCTGTTGTGGGATTATATTGTGACATAGAAACTCCTAAAACGTGCCGTTATATATAGACACATGCGCCAGGTTGGTGTTAAAACAATGTGCTTTCCACCTCCTACATTTCAGCAGGCATTTTTTGGCGCAAAGGCAGAAAAAACACAAATTTTTAATATTATCAATCAGCCGTTCAGCGCTTAACAGTTCAATTTTGTTAAAAGCTGTTGCTTATTCCAAATGCCAATTCTTTTTGCCATTATGAAAGCCGCTAAGCATTTCGATAATTATGGTGTTATATTTCGCAAACTACGTGATAGAGTGGATCAATCAATAAGCAAGCGTCTTCAAACACTGCCTCTATACTTAATTTTGTTGTATCAAGCAAGTGCGCATCATCAGCAGGCTTTAATGGCCCTTCGATTCTATTCATATCCCGCTCATCGCGTTTTTTTAAATCTGCTAAAATATTGTCATAATTGGCTTGGAAACCTTTTGATCGTAACTCTTTATAACGACGCTGAGCTCTGATTTCAGCAGATGCACTGATGTATAATTTTACATTGGCATCGGGACAAACCACGGTCCCAATATCGCGACCATCAAGAACAACACCGTCATTGCTTTGAGCAAATTGACGTTGTAAGTGCACTAATGTTTGCCGTAATTTTTTAAAAACCGCAATCTTTGAGGCCACTTCCCCAATTTTATGATCGGATAAATGCGTCCGATCAAGTGCAGAAAAATCAAGATGATGCGCTATTTCTACCAAAGATTCTTCATCATCCAATGCGATATTTTCTCTCATCAGCACATCGGCAACCGCGCGATATGTTAAACCTGTATCAAGATAGCGAAAATGATAATGATCCGCAATTTTTCGTGCCAAAGTGCCTTTTCCAGATGCAGCGGGTCCATCAATTGCAATGACAAATGTGCTCATTGTATGTTTGCCCCTAATTGAACCATTACATCAATAAATTCAGGAAAACTTGTAGCAATCATGCGTTTGTCGTCAATTTTCACAGGCTTACCGCTACCAAGACCAAAAACAAGAAAACTCATCGCAATACGGTGATCAAGATGAGTGATAACCGTACCACCTCCCAATATTTTTCTATCTTTTGCGCCTGTAACCGTTAAAAAATCATCCCCTTCTTTGCAGGACACCCCATTTATTTTCAAACCTTGCGCTACAGCTGAAAGACGATCAGACTCCTTAACACGCAATTCCTCCAGACCCTCCATATGTGTGTCACCTTCAGCAAAAGCAGCAGCAACAGCTAAAATTGGATATTCATCAATCATAGATGGCGCACGTTCTTTAGGAACTGTTACCCCTTTTAATTGTGATGAGCGCACACGAATATCGGCAACATCCTCACCACCTGTTTGTCGCTGATTGATAAAATGAATATCTGCTCCCATCTCTAGCAATGTGTCGATTAAACCTATCCGTGTTGGATTTAATAGAACATTTTCAATGGTTATATCTGAATCTTCAACAATAAGAGCCGCAACAAGAGCAAAAGCTGCCGATGAGGGATCTCCTGGAACGTCAATAATTTGTCCTATCAGTTGTCCTTGACCTTGCAAATGGATATGACGCACACCGTTTTTATCTGTCTCTATCTCTAAAGCCGCACCAAATCCAACAAGCATTTTTTCTGTATGATCGCGTGTCATGATAGGTTCTATGACTGTTGTAATACCTGGTGTATTTAAACCAGCAAGCAGCACGGCTGATTTTACTTGAGCAGAAGCCATTGGAACGCGATAAGATATTGGAGAAGCCATATGAGGGCCTTTTAAAGTCAAGGGCAGACGATCCCCTTCACAGGCTTCAACTTGAACACCCATTAATCTTAATGGATCAAGAATACGCCCCATTGGGCGCTTTGACAAAGATGCATCGCCAATAAAACTGGTTTTCATAGCATAGGTACCAACTAAACCCATTGTTAAGCGTGAGCCTGTTCCCGCATTACCAAAATCTAAAGGGTTTTGTGCTTCCAACAAACAGCCATTTCCTGTTCCATGAATGATCCAAACATTACCCTCTTTCGCAATTTTAGCACCCATTGCTTGCATGGCTTTGCCTGTATGGATAACATCGTCCCCTTCAAGCAAACCAGTAATGCGCGTTACCCCACTTGCCAAACCACCAAACATAAAAGCACGATGGGATATGGATTTATCACCAGGAATACGAACATGTCCTTTAAGTCCTTCAGATTTTTCTGCAATAGCGGTTATTAGTTTTTGCATGACACCCTAATTTTATCATTCATTATAAAAATCAAGAGTGGTTTAGCATACAGAATTGTTTACGTCATGAGAAAATACGCGTAAAATTTGCGCTTTATCTTTGACAAATGAGTCATTTTGCGCTTAAGCACCACAAACGATTTTTTAATGTAACCATTTCGCATTTTCATTTGCAATTAGAACACGGTTCTGCTTTGAAAATGTACTGCATAAGGCAAACGGCTTATTTTCTTTTTTAAGCATAAGTTTATAAGAAGAAAATAGCTCGATCAACTAAAGAGGCACGGTCCATGGCAAAACCTGAACTTGGAACCAAACGTATAGATCCAGAAACAGGCAAAAAATTTTACGATCTTAATCGCGATCCTGTTATTTCGCCCTATACGGGCATTTCGTATCCACGCTCTTATTTTGAAGCTTCTGCTGAGGCTAAGGGTGAAGAAGAGGAAGTGGAAGCAGAAGAGCTCGATACCGCATTAGAAAAACCTGAATTCATTTCTCTCGAAGATGCCGATGATGAGACAAAAGGCAATGATGACCTTCCTGATCTTGGCGACGATGATATTGATCTTGGTGATGATGGTGATGATGCCTTTTTGCCAGATGATGATGACGATGAAAATGACGATGTCAACGACATACTTGGCGGCGGTATTTCTAACGACGACGAATAAGAACAAATAAAAGGAAGAATTTGTATTCCATTTATCAAAGAGTACAAATTCTTCTTGATCTTCCTCTTTGCAAGCTTTAAGAAACCTAAAAGTTTGCTTAAAGTTTTTTGACCAAATCATTTTATGAATTTGGGGCTATAGCTCAGCTGGGAGAGCGCTTGCATGGCATGCAAGAGGTCAGCGGTTCGATCCCGCTTAGCTCCACCATTTTTCTATCTTCTTAAAATTTAAGTCACTTCTTTTGACAATGACGCTCAATGAAACATTGCTCATATTGAATAAATAGCGGTTTTAGTTTTTTTCTCAAATGTACAAACCATCTACAAAAGTCATATTGTCGTTATAGCATTGACCATGCTTGTCATGCGCGTTTATGTCTATTAATTCACTTAATTTTAATAGAAAGATCAGTCATATATTTAAAAAGAGACATCAAATGTTCATAACTGTTGCCCGCCTTTAAAAAATTATCAAGATCAAATCCTTAAACTAAAATTATAAAGCACTTACAATCTTTAAAAGGATCAAAATTTACAAATAATGACCAAAATTGTAATGATCTGTTAGCGAATCTCTTGAATATGAGTGACGATATTTATGCTCTAATAAAAAAACGGCGTGATGTTCGCGATGAGTTTTTACCAAAGTCGATCGATGAGACAACCTTAATGCGTCTTTTAGATGCGGCTCATCATGCCCCTTCTGTTGGCTTTCAACAACCTTGGAATTTTATCCTTATCCGTGATGTAAAACGAAAAAAAAATGTTCAAAACATCTTTAAAAAGGCACAACTTCAAGAAGCAACTCTTTTTAAAGATAAAAAACAACAACTTTATCAATCACTAAAACTAGAAGGAATTGTGAAAGCACCGCTTAATATTGTTATCACCTGTGAAAATAAACGGGATGGCGCAAGTGGACTTGGACGCTATCATAATCCGCAAATGTCAGCCTATAGCTGCGCCTGTGCTGTGCAAAATCTCATGCTTGCAGCACGATATGAAAATATTGGTGTGGGCTGGGTATCAATCTATTGTGAAAGTGAATTACGCGCTCTTTTAAAGATCCCCGAATCAATTACTATTATTGCTTATCTTTGTTTGGGCTATGTTAGCCATTTTTACGATAAACCTGAATTGGAAGAAAAAGGCTGGCGGCGACGCATGCCTCTCAATGACGTGATTTTTCAGGAAGAATGGTTGAAATATAAGCAATAATATTACGAAAAATATTTATTATATATAATATTATAACAAAGATATCAGCCAATTCTGATAAGAAAAAATACAATCGTCTTGCCTTTAACTGTGAATTGGCGCAAAACATAATAAAATTTAGATTACTTCAAGGAAATAACAATGCCCCCTTATCGCTCAAGAACCTCTACCCATGGTCGCAACATGGCAGGTGCACGCGGCTTATGGCGCGCTACAGGCATGAAAGACAGCGATTTTGGAAAGCCAATTATCGCTATTGCCAATTCATTTACCCAATTTGTTCCCGGTCATGTCCATCTTAAAGATATGGGGCAATTGGTTGCTTTAGAAGTTGCCAATGCTGGTGGTGTAGCAAAGGAATTTAACACTATTGCTGTTGATGATGGTATTGCCATGGGTCATGATGGTATGCTCTATTCTTTACCATCGCGTGAAATTATTGCCGACTCTGTAGAATATATGGTTAATGCACACTGTGCAGATGCTTTGGTGTGCATTTCCAACTGCGATAAAATTACGCCAGGAATGCTCATGGCTTCTTTAAGGTTGAATATTCCAACCATTTTTGTATCTGGCGGTCCAATGGAAGCAGGCAAAATCACTTGGAAAGACAAAGACATTTCTGTTGATCTTGTTGATGCGATGGTTGCTGCGGCTGATGATAATAATAGTGATGCTGAAATTAGCGCAATGGAACGTTCTGCATGTCCAACATGTGGGTCATGTTCAGGTATGTTTACAGCAAATTCGATGAATTGTCTGACAGAAGCTTTAGGACTATCATTGCCTGGCAACGGTTCTGCACTTGCAACCCATTCTGATCGCCGCCGCCTTTTTGAAGAGGCTGGACATCGTATTGTTGAACTTGCCAAACGCTATTATCAAAATGATGACGAAACTATATTGCCTCGTAATATTGCCTCACTGAAAGCGTTTGAAAATGCTATGACCCTTGATATTTCAATGGGCGGCTCGACCAATACAGTCCTTCACCTTCTTGCTGCGGCACAAGAGGGCGATATTGATTTTACGATGGCTGATATTGATCGTTTGTCACGCAATGTTCCTGTTTTATGTAAAGTTGCTCCAGCTATTGCCAATATACACATGGAAAATGTCCATCGTGCAGGAGGAATTATGGCCATATTGGGCGAACTTGATCGCGCAGGTCTCATTGATAATTCAACCTATACAGTGCATGAAAAGACATTGAAAGATGCCTTGCGCAAATGGGATGTAAAACAAACTAATGATCCAACAATTCATGAGTTTTATCGTGCAGCACCTGGTGGTGTTCCAACCCAAACGGCTTTCAGTCAATCCAAACGTTATGAAACGGTGGATCTTGACCGTGAAAAAGGTGTCATTCGCGCAAAGAATCATGCTTACTCGCAAGATGGTGGTTTAGCTGTTCTTTATGGTAATTTAGCCGAAGATGGATGCATTGTTAAAACCGCGGGTGTTGATGAATCAATCTTAACATTTAAAGGACCCGCACGCATATTTGAGAGTCAAGATTCTTCAGTATTGGCAATTTTAAACGGCAAAATAAAACCTGGAGACATTGTACTTATCCGTTATGAAGGTCCCCGTGGGGGACCGGGCATGCAAGAAATGTTGTACCCAACCAGCTATTTAAAATCAAAAGGATTAGGAAAAGACTGTGCATTAATTACTGATGGTCGTTTTTCAGGCGGATCATCAGGGCTATCCATTGGGCATATTTCTCCAGAAGCCGCTGAAGGAGGCACTATCGGTCTGGTAAAAGAAGGCGATATAATTGAGATTGATATTCCAAACAGAAAAATTCATCTTGTAGTTGATGATAGTGAAATTGCCCATCGCCGTGAAAAAATGGAAGAAAAAGGCAAAGATGCATGGCAACCTGAAGAAGTGCGTAAGCGTAAAGTTTCTAAAGCACTGAAAGCTTACGCTACGATGACGACATCGGCTGCAAAAGGTGCAGTGCGCCAAATTTAAAATTTAAAAAAAATATTATTTATATCTTACAAACAGCTTTACTTTGATATTTAAAGTGAAGCTGTTTTTATTTTATAAAGTTTTTATGTCATCATAAAAAAGTTTTCAAAACGATTATTTTAAAAGATTGATAATTTTATAGGAAAGATTGATGCCGATTATTGATGCTGTGCAAAAACATGCACACAATATGCCGCAAAAGCTTTGTTTCAATATTGATGGGCAGAGTATGAATTATGCGACACTTTTTAATCGCGCTTCGCGCTTTCGCCAAGCCCTCAAAACACTGAAACGCCAAAATTGTGAATGTCACGGCTTAAGTGAAGAAGGTCGTCTTGTCTTGGCAATCTTGCCCAATCATTTTCACTTTGCAGAAATTTTTACAGGGGCATCAGCCTCACCTCATTGCATTGCACTTTTATCAACACAAACACCAAAAATACAAATGCGTGAAGTTTTAACACGTCTCAAACCAGATCTTGTCATTTGTGAAAAAGATCATACTCAAATTGCCAGTCTTGCTCTTGAGAAGGCACATAATGTCCTTTTCCTTGATGAAACTAATCATCCTAATCATTCTTACGAACGTTTTTTAGAAAATCAATATGATGACAAGTGTATCGAAAACTTGCCTGATCATCCTTTTTTTATTGGCTTTACATCAGGCACAACAGGAATGCCAAAAGCGTTTATCAGAACTCGTAATAGCTGGCGTTACTCTTTGCAAAGAGGACAGGATGTGTTTAATCTTAAAAAGCAACAAAATTGCTTAGCACCAGGGCCACTGGTTCACGGAGTCAGCCTTTATGCGATGGCAGAAGCTTTTTTTATGGGACAAAGATTTTATAGTACTCAAAAATTCAAGCCAAAGAATATTGCAAAGCTTTTAACAAATTGTGACCGCTTTATTGGTGTACCGACAATGTTGTCGCTCCTCAGCAATGCTTCAGAATTAAAAAAAACTGTCTTTCCACGTTTAAGCCAATTCATGAGTGGTGCTGCAAAATTTGATAAAGACCATTTTAAACAGGCAAAAAAATTTTTTCCAAATGCCAAAATTCTTCAATATTATGGGGCATCAGAATTAAGTTTTGTTTCAATCAATACTTTGACTGAAGAAAAACTATCCCGAAATACGTCTATGTCATCCGTTGGCAAGCCTTTTCCAGGCGTAAAAATTACAATCCGCGATGATAAAAATATTTTATGTCCCAATGGGACAATCGGAACAATCTTTGTTGATAGTGACTTGGTTGCTTCGCACTATTTATGGGGTGATACACACCAATCATTTAGAAAAATAGCTGAGGGAGCAAGTGTTGGTGATCTTGGTATGCTTGATAATGAGGATAACCTTCATATCTTAGGACGACAAGGTACAATGATGATCTCTGCAGGGAATAATATTTATTTTTCTGAAATAGAAGATGCCATCAAACAAATTGACGACATTCATGACGTCATCGCTTTTGGGCAAAAAGATGCACTCTATGGGGAAAAACTGGTTATCGTCATTTCATTAAAGACGGATAAATCTTATAGTGCGAACGAGATTCATACGGCATGCCGTGCCTTTTTACCACAATATAAATGGCCGAAAGATATTTACCAAATTTCTCAATGGCCAATGACTTGGAGTGATAAAATCGCGCGTGAGCAAGTAAAACAACTGGTCGAAAAAAATTCGAAGGTCCTACGAAAACTATGAAAAATGAAGCTCATCAAGCTGTTATCATTGCGGCTCTTCGCACGCCAATTGCGCGTGCTTATGGGGGACTTGCCATGGTTGACGTTGAATATCTTGCTGCCACGTTGATAAAATCTCTTTTAGAACGCACCAATGTGAATGAGAATGATATTGACGATGTTATTATAGGCAATGCTGCTGGTGGTGGAGGAAACCTCGCCCGTCTTGCCGCTCTTAGTGCTGGTTTACCCTTTCATGTAGCTGGTCAAACAGTTGATCGCCAATGTGGATCAGGGCTTGAAGCCATCATTCAAGCATGTCGGCTTATTGAGGCAGGAGCAGGTTCTTTTTATTTGGCAGGTGGCGCAGAAAGTATCAGTACCGCTCCTTGGCGTATAAAACGCCCAAAAAGACTGAGCGATACACCAGAATTTTATAAAAGAGCGCGTTTTTCACCTGATGAAATTGGTGATCCTGACATGGGGATAGCCGCAGAAAATATTGCACAAAAATTTGAAATTTCGCGCGCAAGGCAAGATGCGTTTGCCTTACAAAGTCACGAAAGAGCAATGAAAGCGTTAAAAAATCATATTTTTGAAGACGAAATCATACCAGTCCAAACATCGCTTGGTCTTATTCAAAAAGATGAATCTATAAGAGAAGGACTTTCCTTTTCAACACTCTCACGCTTAAAACCTGTTTTTTGCCAAAGTGGTACTGTAACAGCAGGTAATGCTTGTCCACTCAATGATGGAGCCGCCATGGCATTAGTGACATCACAACAAAAAGCACGTGAAGTGGGCGCAAAGCATGTTTTAAGCTTTATCGATAGTGCCGTGGCAGGTGTTGATCCAAATTTTCTTGGTATTGGCCCTGTAGCTTCCACTCAAAAACTTTTTAAAAGACAAGCTTCGCTCAAGCTAAGGGATCTAACCATCATAGAATTTAATGAGGCATTTGCTGTACAAGTTCTGGCAAGTCTTGATCAATTAAATCTTGACTCTTCTATGGTTAATCAACATGGAGGGGCGATTGCACTTGGTCATCCTTTTGGTGCGTCAGGCGCTATTTTGGTCACACGTTTGTTGGCACAGATGAAAGATCTGTCTGATGCCTCTTTAGGTTTAGCAACAATGGGAATTGGTGGCGGCATGGGGCTATCAGCATTGTTCAAACCCATGCACCTTTAAAACCATATTCCAAAGAATGACCCAGCATTAAAATCAGTTCAAAACGTAAAACTATTTTATTGAGTTAAGTACATCCTTTTTTTATTTTTTGCGATAACACGATAAACGATACTTCTTTTTATCTATGCAACACTAAGCATTTTAAGACGATAAAGTTCTTCTAAAGCTTGTTTAGGTGTCAATTCATCTGGATTAACGGCTCTTAAGGCGGCATCAATTTTTGATATCTGAGAATTATGATTCTTTGTACTTTGCGATAATGTTACCGAAAAAAGTGGCAAATCATCGATCAATTTGTGCCCTTTTCCAGCCATTTCTCCTTCTTCCAATTGATGAAGAACATTTTTTGCGCGCATCACCACTGCATCAGGAAGTCCTGCTAGTTTGGCCACTTGCACACCGTAAGAACGGTCAGCCGCTCCTTTCCCCACTTCATGGAGAAAAATGACATCTCCATTCCATTCCTTGACTTTCATCGTTACATTTTCAAGACGTTCTAATTTTTCAACCAAAGATGTCATTTCGTGAAAATGCGTTGCAAAAATTGCACGACAGTGATTAACTTCATGAAGATATTCGGCAGCCGCCCAAGCAATAGAAAGACCATCAAATGTTGATGTTCCGCGCCCAATCTCATCCAATATCACCATTGACCGTTCACCCGCTTGGTTAAGAATTGTTGCCGTTTCTACCATCTCAACCATAAATGTTGAGCGACCGCGCGCCAAATCATCAGAGGCGCCAACACGACTAAACAGTCGATCAACCACACCTATATGAGCTGATCCAGCAGGCACGAAAGACCCCATCTGTGCCATGATAGCAATCAGCGCATTTTGGCGTAAAAAAGTTGATTTTCCACCCATATTTGGCCCAGTCAGCAGCCAAATAGCACCATAATCACCCTCTTTTTGTGGCGAAAGACAACAATCATTTACCACAAAAGGATCCGCCGCCTGTTTGCGCAATGCCTGTTCCACAACGGGATGACGACCTGCAACAATCTGAAAGGATAAAGACTGGTCAATTTTTGGACGGCAATAGCCCTGTTCTTCTGCAAGTCGTGCAAGGGCTATAGAGACATCTAAAAGAGCCAAAGCCTGTGCTGCTTTTCTGATAAAATCAGCTTTGGCAACAATTTCTTCAACGATAGTGTCAAAAAGTGTGAGCTCAATCGCTAAAGCACGTTCAGCAGAATTGGCAATGCGGCTTTCAAGTTCCGCCAGTTCTGTTGTAGTAAAACGCATGGCATTTGCCATCGTTTGGCGATGAATAAAACGTGCTTTTGCTTCATTACTGTTACATAAAGCACCCGCCTGCAAGGCCGTGACCTCTATAAAATAGCCTAAAATATTATTATGCTTGATTTTTAAGGCTTTAACACCCGTTTCTTCACAATATCGCAATTGCAATTGCGCAATAATGCGGCGGGATTCATCACGAAGCCCCCTTAATTCATCCAGTTCTTGATGATAATGCGAACGAACAAAACCACCCTCACGTTTTAAAAGCGGCAAATCATCATCTAATAATCGATCTAAGTGATCATAAAGCGCAACAGGCAAGGTTTGTAATATTTTTTGTGCGTCTCTTAGTTCCTGTGGCAAAAGACATGTTTCTAAAAGGGCATTGATTTCACCAATAATTTCAAAACCACGCTGAATAGCCGCCAGATCACGCGGCCCCCCACGACCAAGTGCAAGACGCGACAATGCACGAGCCATATCGGGGCCACCTTTTAAAGACGTGCGAACCGCATCTGCCAAAAGAGTTTCATTAAGAAAAAAAGCAACAGAATTAAGCCGTTCATCAATATTTGCTGAAACCGTCAATGGTGCCATGAGCCGCTCACTCAAAAGACGCGCTCCATTACCTGTCACCGTTCGATCAATAGCTTTTATCAAACTTCCCTCACGCTGACCGGACAATGTGCGCGCAAGCTCTAAATTGATGCGCGTTGCAGGATCGATAAAAAGTGTCGTATTCGTATTTTCATGCTCAGGACGCATAAGAGCAGGACGTTCTTTAATTTGTGTCTTTTCAATATATCGTATGGTTGCTGAAATGGCGGCAATTTCACTGCGATTAAAATCACCAATGCCGTCAATCGTTGACAGATTATAATAATCACAAATTGCTCGCTCTGCCATTGTACTTTCAAAAAGACTGTCGGGTTGTGGCACAATGAGACGCCCTAAAACATCAATAAGCGCTTTTATGTCTTTATCATGATAAACACATTCTGCTACAATGAGTTCTTTAGGATCAATGCGCATGATATCTGCCAAAACACGATCATTATCTGTTTGAGCAACACGAAAAATACCTGTCGATATATCAATCCAAGCAAGTGCAAATTGATCCTGATCATCTCTTTTCAAACGTGATAACGTCATCAAATAATTTGCGCTTGCAGGATCAAGCAACTTATCCTCAGTTAAGGTACCAGGTGTTACCAATCGCACAACATCGCGACGCACAACGGATTTAGGTCCACGTTTTTTGGCTTCTTGTGGATCTTCTGTTTGTTCACAAATTGCAACACGATACCCAAGGGAAATTAATTTTTGCAAATAATCATCCGCGGCATGAACAGGCACACCACACATTGGAATATCTTCACCTAAATGTTTTCCTCGTTTTGTCAGCGCTATTCCTAAAGCTTGTGAAGCTTCTTGTGCATCATCAAAAAACAATTCATAAAAATCACCCATGCGATAAAATAACATCGAATCGCTATACACCGCTTTGATTTCGATATATTGTTCCATCATAGGCGTTAAACGTTCTTTACGTTCATTGCTTAGACTTGCATCTTGTTCAAAATTAATATTTAAGTTTGTCTGTTCGTTTTTCAATTTTTCTCACCACACTATTGGTCTTTCACATTGAAAGTATTGCAAACAAATTTAATGAAGTAGTATTGTCTATCCATATCAATCTTATGTCAGTTTTTAAGTTTACTTTATTAAAAATCATCATTATCCATCAAACATATGTAAAAACTTAACCGTTCTAAATCATCACAATGATTGAAAGAACGCAAATCAAAACTTCTCATTGCACACAGCTACCTGAATAAAATATCATCATCTTCGACCATAGATAGAAATGAAAGAAAATGCATAAAAATAATATGTCAGAAAAATCTCTTAACAGTAATTTGGAACAAGAAGCACTTGATTTTCATGCACGTGGAAGGCCGGGTAAATTAGAAATTATACCGACAAAGCCTATGGACACACAGCATGATTTATCACTGGCATATTCACCAGGTGTTGCTGTGCCTGTAAAGGCGATCGCCGACGATCCCTCTGCAGCCTATGATTATACAGCTAAAGGCAACCTTGTCGCCGTTATTTCTAATGGCACAGCTATTTTAGGGCTAGGGAATCTTGGCCCATTAGCATCAAAACCCGTTATGGAGGGCAAGTCCGTCTTATTTAAACGATTTGCCGACATTGATTCTATTGATCTTGAAATTGATACGTACAATGTTGACGAATTTATCAATGCCGTCCGTTATCTTGGTCCTTCATTTGGTGGCATTAACCTGGAAGATATTAAAGCCCCAGATTGCTTCATTATTGAGAGCCGTTTGCGCGAACTTATGAATATTCCTGTTTTTCATGATGACCAACATGGCACGGCAATCATTGCAACGGCTGGTCTTATCAATGCCCTTTACCTTACCAATCGTGACATGCAAAACACCCGACTTGTTTGCAATGGCGCTGGATCAGCAGGTATTGCGTGTATAGAACTTATTAAAGCCATGGGCTTCAATCCACATAATGTCACTTTATGTGACACCAAAGGTGTCGTTTACGAAGGCCGTGAAGAGGGAATGAACCAATGGAAAACTGCTCATGCTGTTAAAACAGATAAAAGAACTCTAGCAGAAGCTCTGGATGGAGCAGATGTATTTTTTGGTGTTTCCGCTAAAGGCGCGCTTACTGCGGATATGGTTAAATCCATGGCAAAAGATCCCATTATTTTTGCTATGGCAAACCCTGATCCAGAAATCACACCAGAAGAAGTTGCTCATATACGTAACGATGTCATTATGGCTACGGGACGTTCTGATTATCCTAATCAGATCAATAATGTTTTATGTTTTCCTTACATCTTTCGAGGAGCGCTTGATGTACGCGCCTCAACTATCAATGAAGACATGAAAATTGCTGCAGCAACAGCCATTGCAGAGCTTGCGCGTGAAGAAGTACCTGATGACGTTGCTGAAGCCTATCATTCTAGCCAATTAAAATTTGGTAAAAACTATATTATTCCTGTTCCATTTGATTCACGCTTGCTTTCAGCCATTCCAACCGCTGTTGCCAAGGCTGCAATGGATAGCGGTGTCGCAGGAAAACCAATTGAAAATCTGCAAGCCTACGAACGAGATCTGAAAGCACGGCGTGATCCTATGGCAGCAACAATGCGTGGTGTTTATAACCGCGTGATTGAAAATCCCAAACGCATTGTTTTTGCCGAGGGGGAAGAAGAGCAAGTTATGCGTGCGGCGGTGTCCTTTGTGCACCAAAAGTTAGGTAAAGCAATTCTTATTGGTCGTGAAGATCAAATTGAAAAGACCGCACGGGCAGCTGGTATTGATTTAAAACGTGAAAATATCAGTCTTGTGAATGCACGCTTGAGTGAACATAAAGATACTTATGCAGATTATCTTTATAAAAAATTGCAACGTAAGGGTTGGCTTTCGCGAGACTGTCATCGCGCTATTAATAATGATCGCAATTATTTTGCCGCATGTATGGTCGCGCTTGGCCATGCTGATGCCATGATTACTGGTGTCACACGCAATTATGAAACAGCGCTTGCGGATATTCGCCAAGTTATTGATGTTAAAAACGATGAAAACGTGATCGGCATCACTATTGCTACTTGTCGTGGGCGGACAGTCTTTATCGCCGATTGCGCAATCCACGAACATCCCGATGCGCAAACACTCGCCAAAATAAGTGAACAGGCCGCAAAATTTGCTCAAACTATGGGTTATACGCCGAATGTGGCGCTCCTTGCTTTTTCAACCTTTGGCCACATGAAAGGCGAAGGCGCACATCGTATTCAAGAAGCAGTTAATATTTTAAAAGAAAGCCATGTGGATTTTGCTTTTGATGGTGAAATAAGCGCCGATGTTGCTCTTAATCCAAAACTCATGCAACAATATCCATTTATGGGACTTAAAGAAGCGGCCAATGTTCTTGTGATGCCAGGCTATCATTCTGCATCAATTGCTAGCAAAATGTTACAAGAATTAGGTGGAGCGACGCTTATTGGTCCTATTTTAATCGGTCTTGAAAAATCTGTTCAAATTGTTCCGCTTGACGCACGTGACGCGGATATCGTAACAATGGCAGCCTTTAGTGCTTATAATGCTAAATCTTAATAACAAGATATCAAACACTTTCAAAAGCCGCGGCGAAACCGTGGCTTTTTTATTGATCTCTTAAGAAAGATCAACACAATCGAAATTATAAAGGTAATCCATCGGATTGATCAAAAGGTGCAATAACACTTTTCAATGCGTTATGCTCTTTATCAATCAGCTGAAAATTGACATTTAAATTCATAGGAGAAATTTTTATAATTTTTTTCTACGAGATTCTCAAGACCATGATACATTATAGGCGTGTAATAGCTTGTAATATAATGTGTTCGTCAATCGCTATATCCATCTTAAAAATGTCGATTTAATCGGTCCAATATAAACTATGACATATGTCACAAAGATATGTTTCATTAAAACGAAAATAAGGATAGAATAAATGGCTGAAACGGCGTCAAAGATTCAATGGCTTTTTTCTCAATCCACTGATGTATCTTTTATACCTAAAGCCTCTCCACCCATTTGCGCGCAATTGAAATCACAAGATGAATTACGACAATTGGGTCATGAAATGGCATCTGTGCAAGGCGTTGATTTACCTGAATATGTCATATTTGATTTTGCAAAACGGCTTAAAGAAAATGCAAAACTTATTCTTCACGCTTTTCGTGCGACAGATGCAGCTGCTCGCAATAATGAAACCATAACACCTGCCGCTCAATGGCTTTTAGACAATCACTATACAATTGATAAAAATATCCAACAAGTAAAACGTGATTTTCCAAAAGCTTTTGTAAAACAACTACCGCTCTATAAAGACATGGATCAACTTCCCCGCATTTTTGCTTTTGCGTGGGCTTATGTTGCCTATAATGACAGTCAATTTTCTCTCGACACTCTAACCGCTATGGTCGAAGGTTTTCAAAAAGATACCAATCTTCAAATTGGTGAATTATGGGCACTTCCCTCGGCTATTCGTCTTATTCTAATTGAAAATGCCCGCCGCCTTTCTTTGTTGATTGAAAGAGGACGCAGAATGCGTCACTTTGCCAATCAAATTGCTGATAAAATCACACACAATCAAAATAAAGATAGCTTAATAAAGTTATTATCATCTTATGAAAGGCTCACTGCTGATGCAACTTTTTCAACCCATTTGCTCTATCGTTTGCGTGGAGCATCAACGGATTCATCTTTTGCCTTAAATTGGTTGGATACTCAGTTAAAAAAACACCATCTTGATGATGAAACGATTACGACTAAGGAATATGCCAATCAAACATCAGGCAGTGTGAGTTTAAGCAATATTATTCGCTCTTTAAAAGCAATCGACGATATTGACTGGACGACATGGTTTGAAAGTGTCAGTCGTGTTGATGCGATGTTACGCGACCAAAGTGATTTTGCCGAAATTGATTTTCATTCGCGCAACGCCTATCGCGTGGTGATAGAAAAAATTGCACGTCGCTCACAATTGAGCGAAATTGACGTGACCCAAAAAGCGCTTAAAATGGCAAAAACTGCGCAACAAGACAATCAAACAACAAGTGCTTCAGTTGCGCGATATTTTATGGGTAACGGGCGCCCTGAATTTGAAGATGCGTGCGGCTATAAACGCCCCTTTAGCACCCGATTTATGCGTCGTTTCCGCGCGATGAAAATATGGAGCATTGCGCTTCCTGTGACGCTCTTAACGCTTGTTATTCTCAGCATTGTCTATCTGGTTTTTCATAATATAGATTTTAGCGTTTCGCAGTCTTTACTCTTTACAGCACTTGCACTTTTTCCAGCAATGGATGGTGCATTGGCATTATTTAACACTCTTATTGCATGGGGAGTGCCCGCAACACGATTAGTTGGCTATGAATATAAAGCAGGAATTCCTGACAGTGCAAAAACAATGGTTGTTGTTCCAACGATGATCACCTCACATGATGTGATTGATGAACAAATACACAATCTTGAGGTTCATTATCTGTCCAATCCACAAGGTGCTGTCTATTTTGCTCTCGCAACGGACTGGGCGGATTCAGACGAAGAAGAAACACCAAAAGATATCGAACTTTACAATTACGCGCAAAAAGGTATTGACGCACTCAACTGCCATTATCGTGGAGACAATCAACCTTTATTTTTCCTTTTGCATCGCCATCGTCTTTATAATGAAAGTGAAGACTGTTTTATGGGGTGGGAACGCAAAAGAGGCAAGCTGCATGAGCTTAATTTGCTTTTACGAGGCGATCAAGATACAAGCTTCTTCCCCCCTGATGCGCGACTTCCCAAAGACATTCGCTTTGTCATGACACTTGATTCCGACACACGATTAACACCTGGTTCGGTTACAAAATTGGTAGGCAAGCTAAACCATCCTTTAAATCGACCTGTGTTTGATTCAAAAACACAAACCATTACTCAAGGTTATGGCATTTTACAACCACGTGTTACACCATCACTGACTACGGGTGATGATGCTTCTTTTCTGCAACGTGTATTTTCTGTCAATCGGGGAATTGATCCTTATGTCTTTGCCGTATCAGACACTTATCAGGATTTGCTTGGTGAAGGAACGTTTACGGGCAAAGGACTCTATGACATTGATGCATTTCATAAAGCATTGGAAGGAAAGGTCGAAGAAAATGCGGTTTTAAGCCATGACCTTCTTGAAGGAGGGTATGCGCGCGCGGCCATGGTGAGTGATGTCGAAGTGGTTGAAGATTATCCAACAGCCTATAACGTTGATGTTGCTCGCCATCATCGTTGGATACGCGGTGACTGGCAATTGCTTCCCTATCTGTTATTTTCCAAAAATATAAGTCTGACAACGCGTTGGAAAATGCTTGATAATTTGAGGCGTTCACTCACACCTCTTTTTTGGATTATCGCGTCTTTGGTCGGTTGGTGCGTTCTATCGGTTGAACAAGCTCTTATTTGGCAAATTTTTCTTCTTCTATCTATCTTTACAGCGCCAACGCTTGGTATTTTGCGTAACATTATGCCAACAAGCATGGATAATTCACTAAAAGGCCATGCGCAATCCGTCGTAACAACAATAACAACAAGTACTGCTGATGTTATGCTAAGAGCGACATTTCTTGCTCATGCCGCTTATTTCACCACTGATGCTATTATAAGAACTCTTTACCGTTTATTGATTTCTCATCGCGATTTGCTTGAATGGAAAACATCGGCATCCACACGCTCAACACCCAATACTTTACGTTATTATATATTCACCATGTGGCCTGCCTCGGTTATTGGTCTTTTATGCTTGACGATGTCGATAAATCTAAACAGTTGGACTGCATTGATCGCACTTCCCTTTACACTCGCGTGGTTTTTTTCACCTTTCATAGCCTGGATAGTCAGCCGTTCTGCAGCCTATCATGATACTTTAAAAATTGACGCCGAGGACATCAATGAACTGCGATGCATTGCAAGACGGACTTGGGTATATTATGACCAATTTACCACTGAAGATAACAATTTTCTTCCTCCCGACAATTTTCAGGAAGATCCACAACCTGTTGTTGCAAAACGAACCTCTCCAACAAATATTGGTGTTTATCTGCTATCGATTGTCGCTGCACGCGATTTTGGCTGGATCAGTTTTGAAGATGCCATTATGCGAATTGAAAAAACATTAGAAAGTATTGAAAAATTAGAAAAATTTCGTGGACATCTTTACAATTGGTATGAAACGGACACTTTGAAACCAATGATGCCAACTTATGTCTCGACGGTTGATTCAGGCAATCTTGCCGGTCATCTTGTGACTCTTTCTTCTGCTTTAACACAATGGGCAGAAGCACCTTCAGTCTTTTTGCAAGGAGAGCTTAACGGACTTTTGGATGTTAATGCTATTTTAGAAGACACTTTAAACACTATACCTGATGATCGGCGTGTTTTGCGCCCTTTAAGGCAACGTATTCATGAATGTATCAAGAATTTTCGCCGCTTGGTGCAAACAACAATAAATGAACCAGAAAGTTCTTCTTTACGAACGGTCAATATTGGTCTTGCGGCTGAAAATATTTTACGATTAAGCCATGAGCTGGACAGCGAAATCAACAATCGTGAAACAAAATTGGTGGTTTCTTGGGCAAAAGAACTTATCAAAACCTGCAAAGCACATAATGATGATTCCATAAGTGCGCATGACACGCACGTTTTAAGACAAAGACTTGCAAGTCTTTCACAACAAGCTCGTCAATTTGCTTTTGATATGAAGTTTGATTTTCTCGAACGGCCTGAACGACGTCTTCTATCCATCGGCTATCGTGTACAAGAAGAAGAACTTGATGAAAGCTGTTATGATCTTCTCGCTTCTGAGGCACGTTTATCCAGCCTTTTTGCTATTGCGAAAGGTGATATCAAAGTTGAACATTGGTTCAGACTTGGGCGTTTATTAATAGCTGTGGGTTGGAAAGGTGCACTTTTATCTTGGTCTGGTTCTATGTTTGAATATTTAATGCCTCCACTAGTTATGCGTGAACCTTTAGGGTCTCTTCTTGACCAGACGAATCGCCTCATTGTTCGTCGTCAAATACAATACGCTCATGAACGTGGATTGCCATGGGGAATATCTGAGGCCGCCTTTAATGCTCGTGATCCCATGTTGAATTATCAATATTCTAATTTTGGTGTGCCTAGTCTTGGACTACAGCGTGGTCTTTCGCGTAATGCCGTAATCGCACCCTATGCAAGTCTTTTGGCCGCTCAATATGCACCAAAACAAGCCGTGGCCAATTTAAAGCGATTAAGAAAACTTGGGGCGCTTGGAGACTATGGCTATCATGATGCGGTCGATTTCACCCCTGCGCGGCTGCGCGAAGGTGAAAAATACGCTGTTATTCGCAACTATTATGCCCACCATCATGGCATGTCTATACTCGCTGTGAATAATGTGATTTTTGATGGACGCATGCGCGAACGTTTTCACAATGATCCAGTCATTGAAGCAACAGAACTTTTGTTACAAGAAAAAGCACCGCGTGAAATTCCAATGCTGCATGCTAAAACGACGAATCCTATGCGTAATGATAACGGTGGATTTGAAGATGCGCCTTTACGGATCATTAATGATCCGCTTATCAAGCCACGCGCCAGTGTGCTTTTATCTAATGGATCTTATCATACGCTTTTAACAGCCAATGGTTCTGGATATAGCCGCTGGAATGATTATGCTATTAGCCGTTTTCAGCCTGATAATAGCGAAGACCAACAAGGAAGTTTTCTCTTTTTACGTGATACAAAAACAGGACGCTGGTGGTCTGCAACTGCTGAACCAACACGAATTGCAGAAGCAGAAACCGTCAGTATATTTAGTGATGAAAAGGCTGAATATATCAAAACAGTCGATGGTATAAAATCAACAGTTGAATGCATTGTCGCTTCAGATGGTGATGGTGAGGGCCGACGCATAGAGCTTGTAAACACGACATCGAAAGACCGTCTTATTGAAATAACATCTTATGCAGAACTTGTTTTAACAACAGCTGAAACAGATGCCGCACACACAGCTTTCGCCCGTATGTTTGTTGAAACAGAAATTGCTGATAATGGAAGCACAATTTTTGCAAAAAGACGTAAAAGAGCTCCATCTGATCCTGATATTCATGTGAGCCATTTTGTTACGGATGGATCAGGGGCAATACGAAGTTGTGAAGCAGAAACAGATCGGCGTGTATTTATTGGTCGTGGACGGTCGATACGTAGACCAGCAGCTTTTGATCGTGACAGTGCTTTTCAAAACAGTGAAGGTTGTGTTTTAGATCCCATTGCATCGCTTCGTTGTCGCATTCGCGTTCCAGCGCATAAAAAAGCAGAATTAATTTTTTGGACATTTGCAGCGCAAGAACGTGAAAAACTGCACGTTTATATTGATCATTACCGCCAAGCCAATATGTTTGAGCGTGAATTTTCTATGTCTTGGACCCGCTCACAAGTTTCGCTCTATCAATTAAGCATTAAACCCAAAGAAGCCCAAATTTATCAAAAATTTGCAACATCGCTTATTTATCCAGATCGCTTATGGCGATTGCCTCCTGATTCTTTAGCTCAAAATCTGGGTAAACAGTCTGATCTATGGCCAATGGCAATCTCTGGTGATTTTCCAATTTTTCTGTTACGTGTTCATAATGAAACGGATCTTAATGTCCTGCGTGACCTATTAAAAGCACACGAATATTGGCGTATGCGTGGGTTAACGGTGGATCTTGTCATTTTGAATGAACGTGCGTTTTCTTATGCGCAAGATACACAACACGCCATTGAGTGGATGTGTGAAGGATACAAAAATCGCACGTCTGAAAAGGATGGTCGCGCGCATATTTTTACTCTTAGACAAGATCAAATGGATCAAGCAGGCTTCAATACATTGCTTGCAAGTGCGCGTATCGTCTTACATGCACAAAATGGCCCACTTTCAGAACAGCTTGAACGTGTAGAAACACAGCATCGCGCGATCCAAAAAGCGGATAGAAAGCACTCTGAAGATTTTGCCCATAAAATTGAAGACAAAACAGTATCAGTGCAAGGAAATGCTACTGCAATTGGTATTGTAGGTAACGCTTATAAAGCAGAATCAAACAATAATCATGCCGAACTTGCCTATTGGAATGGATATGGTGGTTTTGATAAGGATCATAGCTATGTTATCCATCTTCATGGTCAACAAACCACACCGCATCCGTGGATCAATGTGATTGCAAATGAGCATTTTGGTTTTCATGTTTCAGCCGAAGGTTCAGCCTTTACTTGGACAGGAAATAGTCGTGATTATCAGTTGACACCCTGGGCAAATGATCCTGTCGTAAACCGCCCAGGCGAAGCGCTTTATATTGTTGATCGCACCACATTAAAACGTTTTTCGCCAGTAAGTGCTGTTGAATGTGATGAAACGGCTTCTTATCAAACGCGCCATGGTTTGGGTTATTCAACCTTTACCTCGCAACATGAAAATTTACGTTTAAGTCTCACTCATACGATTGACCATGATAGGCCCGTGCGCATTTCACGCCTTATTATTGAAAACACAACGAACAAAAACCGTCGCTTGAGACTTTATAATTATGCCGAATGGGTTTTAGGAAACGTTCGGTCAAAAAATGTTCCCTTTATAATTTCACATTATGATAAAAAACGAGGGGCTATTTTTGTACGCAATCCTTACCATACTGAAAAATCTGATCAGGTGAGTTTCCTTGTCGCCTCTCAAATACCCTCTAGCATAACGGGGGATAGATCTGAATTTATCGGATCAACTGGCACTGTAAAACATCCTAATGCAATTAAAAAAGCAGACAATCTATCAAATCTTGTCGAAGCTGGGCAAGATCCTTGTGCGGCAATGGCCTATGATATTGATCTTCATCCAAATGAAATCAAAGAAATTTGTTTTTATATGGGAAGTGCTCAAACATTACATGCCAGCACAATCTTGCTTGATGATATTATTCAAGAAAGCTTTAATACTATACTCGAAAAACAAAAACAACGCTGGACCGATTTTATCGGCAAACTGCAAGTAAAAACGGTGGATCCCTCCTTTGATATTTTGGTCAATGGTTGGCTTCCTTATCAAGCATATGCCTGCCGTATCATGGCGCGTGCCGCATTTTATCAGGCAAGTGGTGCCTTTGGATTTCGTGATCAACTACAAGACAGTTTATCTCTACTTTTGCTCAAACCAGAACTTGCGCGCGCGCAATTAAAACAAGCCGCATCCAGACAATTTATAGAAGGGGATGTTCAACATTGGTGGCTTCCAAATACGGGAGCCGGCGTTCGCACGCTCATTTGTGATGATATTGCCTGGCTTGGTTATGGAACAGCACTTTATGTCCAAACAACAGGCGATGAGAAATTACTTGATGAGGATATCCCCTTTCTAGAAGGACCGCTTCTAGAAAAAGGGCAACATGATAATTTTTTTCAACCTAATGTTTCTGAAAAAACAGCATCTCTTTATGAACATTGTGCTTTAGCTCTTGATCTTGGTCTAAGTCGTATAGGTAAAAATGGTCTTCCTTTAATGCTTGGCGGTGACTGGAATGATGGAATGAATCTTGTTGGATTTGAAGGAAAAGGAGAAAGTGTATGGTTGGGTTGGTTTTTAGGTTCAGTTTTACAAGCCTTTATCCCTCTTGCTGAAAAACGAGGAGATCGCATTCGTACCAAAATCTGGCGCAGTCAATTGCAAAAACTGTCTCAAGCACTTGAAAAAAACGGATGGGATGGCGCATGGTATCGCCGAGGTTTTTATGACAATGGTCAGCCTTTGGGATCAAAAGAGAATGACGAATGTCAGATTGATACAATCGCTCAATCATGGAGTGTTTTGTCAAACATGGCTGATATCGAACGCCAAAAACAGGCTATGGCATCGATGCTTGATCATCTATCAGATAAAAAAAGCGGTCTCATTCGTCTTTTTTGGCCACCTTTTGATAAAACAAAACAAGAGCCCGGATATATTAAAGGTTATCCACCCGGTATTCGTGAAAATGGCGGACAATATACGCATGGAGCGATTTGGAGCATTCTTGCTTTGGCAAAACTTGGCAAAAATGATATGGCCTATGATGTATTCTCAATGATCAATCCAATCACTCATGGTCAAAACGCCGATATTTATCGTGTTGAACCTTATGTTATGGCTGCAGATATTTATTCAGTTGAAGAAAAATGTGGGCGAGGTGGTTGGACGTGGTATACTGGATCGGCAGGCTGGTTTTATCGTGCGGCAACGGAAACTATTTTGGGTATTCGCCGCTTTGGTAATTCCTTGCATTTTACACCTTGCATACCAACCCACTGGCCAGGCTTTGAAGCCACTTTAAAAATCGACGATGCGCTCTATTACATTACATTAGAGCGCGGCGAAGATGATAAATTGTTCATTGATGGGAAAGAAACCGACCATGTAATTATGCCTATTGAGTTAGAAAAATCAGGAAAGCACACACTTAAACGCATCATTAAAAAAACAGAATAAATGCTTTCATAATATTTGATTTTTGCAAAGCAAGCTTAAAGGAAAAAATAAAACTGATTCAAGTCCCATTCATTTCAACAAATCAATGGGACTGTATTTAAGGCTTATAAGCGAGCTTTGGCGTCAATTTTTAAAGATAAACACAATAACTTTCACCATTAAACTATTAAAGTAGTATTTTTATTTTCTTTACTCTTAAGAAAGATTTTCAGTCATTTAAAAAGATTAAAACTAATCCTTAATTAAATTTGCTTTAAAAAAAGTGATAGTACCTGTTTCACTATCAAGTTTTTTGAGCATTTATTTTTTTCTTGAAAAAGTTTTCAAGAATAGGGCATAGTAGCTTAATGATAATTGGATAAGACCATGGCTCGTACCGATATTGCAAGACGCGTTTACAATCACGCATGGAAGCTTGATCCCATCATCCGTTCACTTCTAGATACGGATTTTTATAAGCTTTTAATGCTTCAAATGATTTGGGGTCTTTATCGTGATGTGAATGTGACATTTTCACTTATTAATCGTACAAGATCGGTAAAACTGGCCGATACGATAGATGAAGAGGAATTGCGCGCGCAACTTAATCATGCCCGTACATTACGCTTTAGCAAGAAAGAAATGATCTGGCTAGCTGGAAATACATTTTACGGTCGTAAACAAATCTTCACGCCTGATTTTTTACATTGGCTTGAAGATTTTCAATTGCCAGATTATGATTTAAAGCGCAAGGATGGTCAATATATTTTGACTTTTGACGGTCCATGGACACATACATCTATGTGGGAAATTCCAGCTCTTGCAATTGTCAATGAATTGCGTTCACGTGCCGCCATGAAAGGGCAAGGTCGGTTTGCATTAGATATTCTTTACGCACGTGCAAAAGCAAAAATGTGGAGCAAGGTCGAGCGGCTACAAAAATTACCTGACATTAAAATATCAGATTTTGGAACACGCCGCAGACATTCATTTTTATGGCAACGTTGGTGCGTTGAAGCTTTGAAAGAAGGCATAGGAGCATCTTTAACAGGCACATCAAACGTATTATTGGCGATGGATAATGACCTTGAAGCTTTGGGGACAAATGCACATGAATTACCGATGGTGGTTGCAGCTCTTGCCAATACAGATGATGAATTACGTGCAGCTCCCTATCAAATCATGCAAGATTGGAACCGTTATTATGGCGGCAATTTATTGATAGCGCTTCCTGATGCATTCGGAACAGCTGCTTTTTTACGCAATGCACCCGAATGGGTCGCTGATTGGACAGGATTTAGACCTGATAGCGCACCACCGATTGAGGGTGGGGAACGTATTATTGAATGGTGGAAAAGTCGCGGGAAAGACCCACGTGAAAAATTACTTATATTTTCTGATGCACTTGATGTCGACACGATAGAAACAACTTATCGCCATTTTGATGGCCGCGTTCGCATGAGTTTTGGTTGGGGAACCAATCTTACAAATGATTTTGCGGGTTGTGCGCCGAGGGAAATTAAGGAGTTAGATGCAATTTCTGTTGTTTGTAAAGTAACACATGTCAATGGTAAACCTGCGGTAAAATTATCGGATAATCCAGAAAAAGCGACAGGAGAACCTAAAGAAATTCAACGTTATTTGGATTTTTTTGGGAATGTTGATCGCATTTTAAACCCAGTCCGTGTTTAAACATTCGTCTTCACTCTCCTTCATCTTTTTATATAACTTCAGCTTTTTATATTAGATGAGCTATGATGAATAGTATATATTGAAATGCAAACCTACTACTGGGCATCAAACTTTTTTTAACTTTTAAATTAAACGGCTTTCATCATAGTGATTTAATGAATATTTCTTAAAATGCTTTCATTTATTAAACCGCTCTTCTTTAAACAAAGCTTCAAACGGTCAATATACTTTATACGAATAGAGTGAAAGCAGAGTGACTATGAGGTTTAATACTGAAACCAGTTAATGGTCATTTATTTTTTTTGTGTTAGGTACAAAACACTTGCTTTTTTTTGATAGAGTATGAAAAAAATTTTGAGAAAAAAGCGAGTCGCCTCAGGAAAAATGGATATATTGAAGACTGTTCAACAAAGTTATCGACAAAATATCCATATCCAAAATACACAAAAACCGATTCAATCGCCTTTGCCAAACAGCCAAGAGGAGGATACATCCTCCGTTTTTTAGTTTCTTACCCCTTTTTTTGCAATTTATAGCACCATATCATTAAAATGAAGTGGTTTTGAGCTTACGCGAAAATGCACGAAAAAATTTTATTACATAATTTTTATAAATAATGTCGAATAGCGACATAAGTTTAAAAATAAATGCTAGGATATTGGCTGTTGTGTTTTTTAATCCACACACTGAAGCAATATGATTTTTATGATGATCACAAGGCGATAAACTTATACTTCTTACGCCTTTTGATAAAAAACCATTCATGGCCTATATTTTTAAACATCAAGATTGGCAACATTAAGTGCATTGCTTTGAATAAATTCACGGCGTGGTTCAACTTCATCACCCATAAGACGTGAAAAGAGTGAATCAGCATCTGTTGCATCCGTCACTTTGACTTGTAAAAGTGAGCGCGCATCAGGATTAAGCGTTGTCTCCCATAATTGCTCAGCATTCATTTCACCCAACCCTTTATAACGCTGCAATGCCAATCCTTTGCGCCCATTTGCAAGAATACTTTCCAGTAAAGCCACAGGCCCAGAAATTTGTTCCGATTTATCTTTGCGTTTTAAAACAGGTGGTTTCGCGTAGACTTCTTGAAGACGCTGAGACAAACGGTCAATTTGACGTGCATCAGCTGAGCCAATCAAAGCCATATCAAGAAGGACAACTTCTTTAACCCCACGTAAAACACGCTCTAAACGCAATCCATCTGAATCAACTGATCCCTTCCAACCACGTTCCATATCATGTGCGATCAAATCAAGCCGCGCTGCTGTTCTATCAGCTGTTTGCTGCGATTTTTCTGGTGTAGAAAATGCTTCAGGATTAAGCGCACCAGCAATGGCAGCCTGTTCAACCACTGCATGATTATAACGAGTATGCAAACTATTGAGCAATTGCCGTAATAAGCGTGCATCTTCAGCCAATTGGCGTAAATCCGCTCCTGCACGAACTTCGCCATCTGCCAATGCTAAAACGGTATCATCCAACCCACTTTCAATCAGATAATCCTCAAAAGCAGATTCATTTTTAAGATATTGCGATGATTTACCACGTGTCACTTTATAAAGCGGTGGCTGAGCAATATAAATATGCCCGCGCTCAATTAATTCAGGCATTTGGCGAAAGAAAAATGTCAATAACAATGTACGAATATGCGCACCATCAACATCAGCATCTGTCATAATAATAATTTTATGATAGCGTAATTTGTCTGGAGCAAATTCATCTTTACCAATGGATGTCCCAAGAGCTGTAATCAATGTTCCTATCATATCAGACGACAACATACGATCAAAACGCGCGCGTTCAACATTTAAGATTTTACCCCGTAAAGGTAAAATAGCTTGATTTTGGCGTGATCGTCCACTTTTTGCTGATCCGCCAGCTGAGTCACCCTCAACTATAAAAATTTCAGATTTAGAAGGATCACGTTCCTGACAGTCGGCCAGCTTTCCAGGCAACGAAGAAATATCCAAAGCACCTTTGCGGCGTGTTAATTCACGCGCTTTTCTCGCTGCTTCACGCGCTGCTGCAGCTTCAATCACTTTGCCAATCAACACTTTTGCTTCAGCTGGATGTTCCTCAAACCACGTTGACAAAGCTTCATTGACCAAACTTTCAACGACGGGGCGCACTTCAGAAGAAACGAGTTTATCCTTTGTTTGAGAAGAAAATTTCGGATCCGGCACTTTCACAGATAAAATCGCTGTTAAACCTTCACGACAATCATCACCTGTCAGGCTAACCTTTTCTTTTTTGGCAAGCCCCGAACTTTCTGCATAACCATTGACTTGCCGTGTTAAAGCGCCGCGAAAACCCGCTAAATGTGTTCCACCGTCACGTTGAGGAATATTATTGGTAAAACATAATACTTTTTCATGATAACTGTCGTTCCACCACATAGAAACCTCAACCGTCATACCATCTTTTTCTCCCATGATATAAATCGGTTCAGCAATTAAAGGCTTCTTTGATTGATCAATATATTTAACAAACTCAACCAATCCGCCATCGTAATGCAATTCAACCTGACGCAAATCAGCATGACGACGATCGGTTAAAAGAATGCGTACACCTGAATTTAAAAAAGCCAATTCACGCAAACGCCGCTCAAGCGTTTCAAAGTCAAATTCAACCATTGTGAATGTTTCAGCACTCGGAAGAAAACTAACTTCTGTTCCTGTTTCACCACCGCTATCGCCCACAACCTTTAAAGGGGCATCTGCATCACCATGTGTGAACGAAACTTCATGAATTTTACCATTGCGTTTTATCGTTAAGCGTAACCAAACAGAAAGCGCATTAACAACAGAAACACCAACGCCATGTAGCCCCCCAGAAACTTTATAAGAATTCTGGTCAAATTTACCACCTGCATGAAGCTGTGTCATAATGACTTCGGCCGCTGAAACACCTTCTGTTGGATGAATATCAGTGGGAATACCACGCCCATTATCTGTTACAGAGCATGAGCCATCGGCATGGAGTGTAACAGTGACCAATGTTGCATGTCCAGCCAACGCCTCATCAATAGCGTTATCAACCACTTCATAGACCATATGATGCAAACCAGATCCATCATCAGTATCCCCAATATACATGCCTGGGCGTTTGCGCACAGCATCAAGACCTTTTAACACCTTGATTGAATCGGCACCATAAACACCTTCGCTCTGCACTGTCTCATCACTCATAAACGGATCCATTCTTAAATCTTAAAAAGAAACAACCATACGAATCGTTGTTTTATCTGCTTTATTTATACGTGAAGAGTACCGATTTACCAAGTTTTTTCACGTTTTTTTAGTGGATAGACAAGACTGTTTGTTATGAATAAAAAGTCCTTTTTTGACCTAACGTAACCTTTTGAAAAACTGGACAATATAATGGAAACAAACAATCGTTCCAACATCATTATTATCAAGCATAATATGCACCAGCTTTTCAATGATTTTAGCATGCTTTTTTTATTGCACGACTGCTATTTTGCCTTACTATCGTGCAACTATTTTGCGGTATTGCACTACAAAATGCACGAGATAATGTTGGGACGACAAATAAATGATCTGTCACTTTTAACAATTTGTAGATACAGCGTGCTTATAAAAAGACTTTCTTTAAGCCGCAAAATTAAAACGCAACAAAACTTTATAAAGCAAGTTTTTTTGCATGATAGCGCAAATGATCATTCATAAATGTTGAAATAAAAAAATAGGAATGGTCATAACCCTCACGCATATGAAGCTTTAAAGGAATGTTCTTTTCATTACAAATCTGTTGAAGCAACCAAGGACGCAAACCGTGATCAAGAAAATCATCAGCACCACCTTGATCTATATATATCTCATCAAAGCGGGCGCCATCTTCAATAAGACATGTGGCATCATAGCTACGCCAAAGCGCTTTGTTATCGCCCAGATATTTTTGAAAGGCAGGCTTTGACCAATCAGCCGTTGTTGGTTGAACAATGGGTGCAAAAGCTGAAACTGAACGGTAACGATTTGGATTTTTAAGAGCCATAATTAAAGCACCGTGCCCACCCATAGAATGACCAAAAATAGATTGGCGCCCCATATCAAGAGGAAAATAGTGTTCAAGAAATTTTGGTAGTTCTTCAATAATATAAGAATACATCCGATAATTTTTTGCATAAAGTGGTTCGCTCGCATCAAGATAAAAACCAGCACCTTGCCCAAATTGCCAATTATCAGCCTCATCAGGGACATCATCACCCCTCGGGCTGGTATCAGGACAAATGATTGCTAAACCAAGCTCCGCCGCAAGACGACGATATTCTCCTTTATCCATAACATTTTGATGCGTGCATGTTAAACCTGATAAATACCAAATCAAAGGCACTTTGCCTTCTTGTGCTTGTGGAGGCAAAAAAAGTGCAAATGTCATTTTGCATTCTGTTTCATGTGAATCATGCGCATATACGCCTTGTATGCCTTCAAAGCATCGCGTTTCATTGACCCTTTCTATCATGAATTCTTCCTTTTTAATAAAGTACAACAGAACGAATAGATTTGCCCTCATGCATTAAATCAAAAGCAGTGTTGATTTCATCAAGCGGCATTGTATGAGTAATAAGACTATCAATATCAATTTTGCCGTCCATATACCAATCTACTATTTTGGGAACATCACTGCGTCCACGTGCCCCACCAAAAGCCGAACCTTTCCAAACCCGACCTGTAACCAATTGAAATGGCCGTGTAGCAATTTCTGCACCGGAAGGTGCCACCCCAATAATAATGGATTCACCCCAACCGCGATGACAACATTCCAAAGCCTGACGCATGGTCTTCACATTTCCAATACATTCAAAGGAAAAATCTGCACCTCCCTCTGTAAGATCAACAATTGCTTCAATAACTTTATCATCTCCAATTTCACTGGGATTGATAAAATGCGTCATACCAAATTTTTTAGCCAATGCTACTTTTGACGAATTAAGATCAACACCAATAATTTTATCAGCACCAACCATACGCGCCCCTTGTATGACATTTAAACCAATACCACCAAGGCCAAAAACAACGACATTTGCGCCTGGCCATACTTTGCCCGTATAGACCACCGCACCAATACCTGTTGTAACGCCACAACCAATATAACACACTTTATCAAAAGGTGCATCTTCACGGATCCTTGCGACAGCAATTTCAGGTAAAACAGTAAAATTTGAAAAGGTTGAACAGCCCATATAATGGAAAACCTCGCCCCCTTCACACGAAAAGCGGCTGGTATGATCAGGCATTAAACCTTGCCCTTGCGTCGAACGAATGGCGGTGCATAAATTTGAACGTTGTGAAAGACATGTTTTACACTCTCTACATTCAGGCGTATAAAGTGGGATAACATGATCCCCTGGCTTTACAGATGTTACGCCAGCGCCCACTTCTCGAACAATGCCTGCGCCTTCATGGCCTAAAATTGCAGGAAACCGTCCCTCAGAATCAAGCCCTGACAAAGTATAAGCATCTGTATGGCAAACACCTGTTGCCATAATTTCCACCAAAACTTCGCCCTGTTTTGGCCCACTAATATCAATTGTTTCAATGGTTAAAGGCTGATTGGCTTGCCAAGCAACTGCTGCACGTGACTTCATAGGCTCTCTCTCTTTAATTTTTATAATTTTATATAATTTTTAGCATAAAATTGTATCGTGTTTCAAAATAGAGCATTATCAAAATACTCTCCTTCGTCATTGCAAGATCAGATTATCTATCATAAGGCATAATCAAATTTAAATGATGCTCAAATTTTAAATTAACGCATACTATACTGCAATCATACTCGATAGACGATCAAGAAATTGTGTCTTTAATGAAGCATGGTCCAAACACAATGATTAAAGACATCACATAATCAAAATATGCTTATAATGCTGCTGTCACAATGATCTCAACATTATATTAAGGCGAGGCCAGTTGTGCCTGAAATGTTGTTCGAGCAGGCGTTGAACCTTTCACAACCCAATTTTCCTAAACAATATTCATCACATTAAAATCAACCATATCGGCAAGCCAGATTGTAACGGACAACAAACGCGATTTGTCAGTGCCTGCCTCTTGTAACAAGCGGTCAATTTCGGCCAATGCTTCAACAGTCTGCTCTTTTGTTGATTTACCGGGACCCTCCACTTGCCCTGACAAAAAAATATCATCAAAGATAACAGCCTCACTCATACGTGCACTAGTTTCAATATAGTGAATGGTCACCTTCTTTTCCTTAATCTTCACAAAAATTAGTTTTATAATACTGATCATATCTTAGTGATAGTCATGTATCATACTTCTTGGCGAAAGTGTTTTAATGGTTATAAAAGAACAATTATAATCGTGCTAAAAAGAAATCCCACTTTTCAATAAGGTCAAAATGTCGCAAAACATTCCATATGATGCAGATAATCGCTATGTCGCAAAGAAGTTACCTATTTGTGACGTTTTGCCAAAAATTGATGCAGCCCTTGAACAAACAGGTACATGCGTTCTTATCGCTCCGCCTGGTGCTGGAAAAACGACAATTGTGCCTCTTCACCTGCTTAAAAAAACTTTTAAAGATAAAGGAAAAATTATTCTTTTAGAGCCGCGTCGTCTCGCCGCTCGATCTGCCGCAAAACGTATGGCGCAACTTTTGGGAGAAGACGTTGGTCAAACAGTTGGATATCAAATGCGGCTTGATTCAAAAATATCTTCAAAGACAAAAATACTCGTAGTAACTGAGGGTGTTTTTGCACGCATGATCGTTGATGATCCTGAATTAACTGACATAAAAGCGGTTCTTTTTGATGAATTTCATGAACGGAGTATCGACGCAGATTTTGGTTTGGCATTGGCTCTTGATGTGCGTCAAAGTTTGCGTCCAGATCTTTCAATGATTGTCATGTCTGCAACATTAGAAGGCCGTCAAGTGGCTAATCTTCTTCAAAATGCGCCTATTATTGAAAGTCTTGGTCGTAGTTATCCAGTAGAAATTATTTATGAGCCACGCAAAAGCACACACTCAATAGAACAAGCTATGGCTACGACAATCAAAAAATGGCTCTTAAAAGAAGAAGGAAGCATTCTTGCCTTTTTACCTGGTCAAAAAGAAATTAAAAAAACAGCCACTCTTTTAGCACCCTTATTGAACACAACAACGCATCTTGCTCTTCTTTATGGCGGGATGGATTTGGCAGATCAAGACCAAGCTATACGCCGCTCTGTCAAAGGACACCGCAAAATCGTTTTGGCGACATCTATTGCAGAAAGTTCTTTAACGATTGACGATATACGCATTGTTATTGATAGTGGTTTATCTCGCATTCCTTTTTATGATGCTGCAAGTTCAATGACAAAACTTCAGACTGTCAAAGCTTCTCGTGACTCAATCGATCAACGTGCAGGTAGAGCAGGACGCACGATGAAAGGTCTTGCCATTCGATTATGGCATCAAGGACAAACAGCTTCCTTGCCTTCACATTCTCATCCCGAAATTTTATCAGCCGATCTTTCAAATCTTATTTTAGAAAGCACCGCTTTCGGTATTAAAAATATAGAAAATTTGTCTTTTTTAGATAAACCGCCCTTAGCGCATATAAGTGAAGCCAAAAGCCTGCTCACACGTCTTGAAGCACTTGATAAAGACGGGCACCTCACCTTAATAGGACAAGCAATGCGTAATAAGGCCTTACCAGTCCGTCTTGCTGCCATGTTGCTTAAAGCTGAATATTTAAATCTTGGATATTTGGCTGGAGAAATTGCTGTCATTTTAACAGAGCGTGGTCTAGGCGGTACAGATATTGATCTCGACATAAGACTGGATAATTTTCGTAAAGACACGTCAGAAAGGGCGAAAAAAGCACGTGCGCTTATAAAACGTTTAACATCAGCAAAATACTCAAACCATCATCAAAAAACCGCATATCTTTTAATGTTAGCCTGGCCAGACCGTATTGCAAAAGCACGTAGCCAGCATGGTTTTTTCATTCTTTCTAATGGACGTGGCGCAACGCTTGATACGGCCTCTCCTTTAGCTAAGGCTCCCTATCTCGTCATCGGAGATATTTCTGGAAAAGCAGATAATGCACGTATTCTTTCAGCCGCTGCACTTGATGAAAAGACCATGCAAAACGCAATGCATAAAGATTTTATCACACGTATTGAGCTTGATTTTGACAAAGAAACAAAAAATTTCAAAGCAATAAAACGCACAAAACTGGGCGCATTGACCATTCATGAATCAGCCCATTCTCTTCCTAAAGGGGAAGAAGCCAATAATGCGCTTCTAGATGTCATTCGTCATCATGGTTTAAATATTTTACCATGGGAAAAACAAACAAAAGCGCTGCGAGAAAGATTGGATTGGGTTTTTCGTCAATTTGGAAAGCCATGGCCAGATATGTCCGATAAAGCGCTTATTGATGGCTTAGAGGACTGGCTTTTACCATTTTTAAAAGGTGATGCGCGTCTTGATACGATTGATAAAAAAAAGTTAAGCGATGCTTTAACATCTTTAGTGCCCTATGCTTTACAAAGTGATCTATTGCATATGGCACCAACGCATTTTACGGTCCCAACAGGCTCCTCAATTCCAATACATTATGAAGGCGATATTCCTGTTCTTTCCGTACGTGTGCAAGAAGTATTTGGGCTTGCACATCATCCAACCATTGCAAAAGGAAAAATACCCCTCATGATAGAACTTTTGTCTCCTGCAGGGCGCCCTATTCAAATCACACGTAATTTACCACTATTTTGGCAAGGTTCATGGGCTGATGTCCGTATAGATATGAAGGGACGCTATCCTAAGCATCCTTGGCCTGAAAATCCTTTAAACGCACCTGCAACAAAACACGTAAAAAAACGGTATAATTGAAGTCTCTATAGCATTACAATAAATGGGAATTGTCCAATATTTTATGAAAAAGGCTATAAAACATGGAATATCAATTTACCAAACGCACATCCAACTATTCGCGTTTGTTGCGTACAAAAACATTGGTACGCATACGTTGGCTGGCTGTGTTTTGTCAGACAATCGCCGTCGGATTTGTCAGTTTTTATTTAAATTTTCCTTTGCCTTTAATCCCATGCATAATCTTGATCGCAGCATCAGCTTTTTTAAATATTTTTCTCACATTACATTTTTCAATCAACCATCGACTTTCATCAAAGGCTGCAACTTTTGTTTTAGGTTTTGACAGCCTTCAGCTTGCCACGTTACTTTTTCTTACTGGGGGTTTGCAAAATCCTTTTTCTATTTTACTGATTGCTCCTGCTGTAATCTCAGCAGCGTCTTTGCCTATTCTTAATATTATTTTCCTCAATATTTTTGTTATTATTTCCGCAAGTATTTTATCATTTTATTCAATGCCGCTTCCATGGTATACAGATAAAATCATTGAGATCCCAAGACTTCTTATTGACGGCATTTGGGTGGCCATCGTTTCAGCACTTTTATTTACAACCATCTATGCTTATAAAGTTGCGGAAGAAGCGCGTCGCTTGGCTGATGCTCTCACCGCAACCGATCTTGTCTGGCAACATGAAAAACATCTATCCGCTCTTGATGGTCTGGCGGCAGCCGCAGCCCATGAATTAGGCACACCTTTGGCAACAATTCAGCTTGTTGTGAAAGAAATGTACAATACTATGAAAGATGATAAAAATATTGGTGAAGACCTTGAATTATTACGCAGCCAAACTGAACGATGCCGCCATATATTAACGCGACTCACCAGTCTTTCAACACAAAACGAAGATCAATTGGCGCGCTTACCATTAACAGTTTTAATTGAAGAAGCCAGCAACCCATTACGCAATTTTGGCATCGATATTATAATGGTCAAAGACGAAACAACAGGTGCAGAACCTACTTTTATACGCAATCCAGGGATTATTTATGGCTTAGGAAATCTGCTCGAAAATGCCGTTGATTTTGCTAAAAGTAAGGTTGTTATCCACTATCAGTGGAATGAAAAATATATCGCACTGACCATTATTGATGACGGCAATGGATATGACCCTTCAATACTCGACCGTATTGGTGAACCCTACATCTCCACACGGCATATAACGCACCAAAAAAATCAAAAAACAAATATGACAGAAGGTGAAATGGGTGGTGGTTTAGGATTGGGACTTTTTATTGCAAAAACATTACTTGAACGCTCAGGCGCACAATTACGTTTTCGAAACAGTCCAGAAGTTGAATTTGGTGCAGAAGTTTATCTTGCATGGAACAGAAAAATATTGAAATGAATAGTTCACATGTTCTTTCGCTCTGGTGCTGAGATGATTTTAATAAAGTCAACCTTAAGATTTAAATCACAGAAAGAAAAACCTTAAACTTTCATTTTTTTATCAAAAAGTATTGAACACTTTGTTCTTATGAAATGTCTCGTATTAAAACACTTCCTAGTGATCTTTAAAAAAACGCCTTTTAGCGTTAAGAACACGATAAAAAATCACATAGAAAAAGCAGTGAAAAACATTCGTATTTTATAGAAAAACTTTTCCTGTACTTGTCCTCTTCATTATTCTGGCTACACACACCATATAAATGCGAAAGTCTATTGAATAAAAAGGATATAAAAATCATGGTTGAGGAACGCAAACAAGATCTCCTCTCACCTAATGCATCCCTGCTTTTGGTTGATGATGATCGACCTTTTTTACACCGCCTCGCACGCGCAATGCAAGCCCGTGGATTTGAAGTCACAACAGCTGAAACTGTGAAAGAAGGAATCGCTTATGCACGCTTAAACCCACCTGCTTATGCTGTGATAGATTTGAAATTAACCGATGGTCATGGGCTGGATATTATTGAAGAAATTCGCGCGCATCGAAGTGACACACATGCCATTATTTTAACTGGTTATGGCAATATTGCTTCTGCCGTCAATGCCGTTAAATTAGGAGCGATTGACTATTTAGCAAAGCCCGCAGATGCTGATGATATCTATACAGCCCTTACTCGACAACCTGATGAAAAAGTGCCTGTACCAGAAAATCCAATGTCAGCTGATCGCGTAAAATGGGAACATATACAACGCGTTTATGAAATGTGCGATCGTAATGTGTCTGAAACAGCGCGTAGATTAAATATGCATAGACGTACGCTTCAACGTATCCTCGCAAAAAGAGCACCGCGTTAAAAGCTTTGCAAATTGTTCCTGTAAATCAAAATTTACAGCATTTCATCTTTTTCATCACTCATATCAAACCCTTGCAATTCAGAACACGTTAAACGGCGTGCCGCAAGACGTGTTAAACGCAACATTAACGCTTTACGTGTTGAAGCGGCAAGGCGATGTTCAGGTGCCTCTCTTATCATATGACCACCAAAACTATCGGCCAATAAAAAACCACAATCTTCAGGAAAAAGATCGAGTGGAACGCCATCATGACTTGCAAAAAAAAGTTTGTCACAATTTCTACGATAATCTTGCCATTTATGATCTGCTTTAAGATCAGCAATGGACGATTTTATTTCAACAATAAAGATTGAACCTTTTTTGTCTACTCCGATTAAGTCAGCACGACGCCCGTCAACTAACGGTACCTCACTCAAAGTTGGAGTCGCCATTTGCAGAAAAAATCTTTGCACACCACGACGCACGAAAAGAGCATATTCAGATTGGCGCCCATCTTCCAATGGATGGTTTTTATGCAAATTTAATATAGGCATTTATTTTACTTCTTAAGACGTTATTATTTTTTGCATTTTTAAACAAAAATCGACAACCCTTTACGGATTGACGCCTAAATTATTCAATATATCTTCCATAAAAGGCAGCATATTTTCAACCATAACTGCTACGCCTTTTTCATTAGGATGCATACCATCATCCAATTGCAAACCCGTATTGCCTGCGACACCCTCAAGAAAAAAGGGATACAGCGGAACATTATACTTCTTCGCAAGGCGAGGATAAATGGCATTAAATTTTTCAGCGTTATCTTCACCAAGATTAGGCGCACCATACATACCCGCCAAAATAACTGGAATATTGCGTTCTTTTAAACGCGCCAACATAAAGTCTAAGTTTTTTTCAGTGATTTCGGGATTGATAGCACGCAACATATCATTTGCACCCAATTCTAAAAGAACCAAATTGGTTCCATCTGGAACAGACCAATCAAGACGGTCTTTTCCTCCAGATGTTGTATCGCCAGAGACACCTGCATTGTTTATGGTAACATTATAGCCTTTATCATGCAAAGCTTTTTCCATTTGAGCCGTAAAAGACTGATCGGCATCCAAACGATAGCCTGCCATAAGACTGTCACCAAAACCAACAATTTGAAAAGGTTCTGGCGGTGTAACAGCTTCTTGGAGTCCAGTTTCTTGTCCAAAACTTGGTGATAAAAAAGACAAGCCCAGAAAAAGCCCGAATAATGTTGATAGTGAAAATCGCAACATTTGTTTACCTTTAAACGTTATCATAGGCATAAAATAGGATGTGGAGATTTTTGTGGCAAGTGCATTGGTTGAATTAAAAAATATTGATCTTACTTTGGGACAGGGTGCATCTCGTGTTCATGTGTTAAAAAATCTTTCTCTTAGCATAGCAAAAGGTGAAACCGTCGGCATTATTGGTCCTTCAGGCTCAGGCAAATCAACTCTTTTAATGGTGCTTGCAGGTCTTGAAAAAGTTGATCAAGGTGAAGTCCTGATTAATCATGAACGCCTTGATACGATGAAAGAAGATACGGCGGCGGTTTTTCGTGGAAAAAATATTGGCATTGTCTTTCAATCATTTCATCTCATTCCTAATATGACGGCATTAGAAAATACGGCTGTGCCACTGGAACTTGCAGGTCGCAAAGACGCTTTTGATGTTGCACGCCAAGAATTGAAAGCCGTTGGGCTTGAACACCGATTGCATCATTATCCTGGTACGTTATCTGGTGGGGAACAACAGCGCGTAGCAATTGCGCGCGCACTTGCCCCCAATCCTCACATTTTAGTGGCGGATGAACCTACTGGAAATTTGGATGCAGCAACAGGTGCAGCCGTTGCCGAGCTTATTTTTCAACGTGCCCATGAACGTGGTTTAACAACAATACTTGTAACCCATGATCTCAATCTTGCCGCACAATGTGATCGCCAAATTCATGTCCGCAATGGAGAAGTTCAAGAAAATGCGTTTTCAGATCAATCCGTTTTAAAAAGTGATAATCAAAACAAAACTGTCACACATCATAAAAATTAATAAAGGTAGGAATACTGTACCATGACAGTTTTGAATGAAATGATCTTAGCATTGCGTTTTGCATTAAGAGAAATGCGCGCAGGATTAAAAGGCTTTTATATTTTTCTTGCCTGTATTGCTTTAGGCGTTGGAGCGATTGGCGGTGTCAATGGCATTTCCCGCAGTGTGGGTGAAGAAATGACCCGCCAAGGTCAAGCACTTTTAGCAGGCGACATTCGTTTTAGATTGGTGCAGCGACCTGCCAATGATAATGAAACAACCTTTATGCAAGCAATTGGTCAAGTTTCTCAATCTACCCATTTACGATCAATGGCAAGGCGTATCGATACCAACGACCAAACTATGGTAGAGCTCAAAGCTGTTGATACCCTTTACCCACTTTATGGGACTCTCAAAACCACGCCACAATTAAACACAAAAAAGCTTTTTGCGAAAAAAGGCGATAGCTTTGGCACAGTTGCACCCAAATTATTGCTTAACCAATTGCAGCTCAATATTGGTGACACGATTAATGTTGGTGATCTCAAGCTTACCATTACTGCAATTCTTGATGAAGAACCCGATCTTTTATCAGAAGGATTCCTTCTTGGACCGCGTTTAATGATATCACAAGAAGCCTTAATGGCTTCCAACCTCATTCAACCAGGCAGCCTTCATACTTATTTTTATCGCATATACGCTCCACAATTAAGTGACACTGAACTTGCTGTATTAAAAGAAAAGGCACAAAATAACTTTATCGAAATGGGATTGTCTATTCGAACACGCGATAATGCTGCACCTGGGCTTTCTAAAAATATTGAACGGTTTACACAATTTTTAACACTTATCGGTTTGACCGCACTTATTGTAGGAGGAGTCGGTGTTGCCAATGCCGTTCGTACCTATATGGATGAAAAGCGCAGTGTGATTGCAACATTTAAATCTTTAGGCGCAAAAAAACGAATGATAATGGAAATGTATTTTTTCCAAATCATGATAATCGCTTTAATCGGGATCGTTATTGGCCTTTTTTTAGCAGCATTTATTCCCTTTTTGGCTTCAGAATTATTGCGAAATTATTTACCGTTTTTAGGCGGCGCACATCTTTATCCTTCAGCTCTTATAATGGCGATTATTTTTGCACTGCTTATCACATCTTCCTTTGCTCTTTTGCCATTGGCAAACGCACAAGCAACGCCTGTCACAGCACTTTTGCGCAGCTTTGACACACGTCGCCCTGAAAAACAAAAATTAGCACTTTTTATTGTGATGTTATTATTGGTGATCACAACCGCTTTGGCAATTTACCAATCCTATGACCGAAGAATGGCGGTCATTTTTATTTTAGCGGTTTGTGGAGCTTTTTTGGTTTTACGCATTGTTTCTATTTTTATACAATTTCTGGCTCGAAAATCTGTCCATGTACAATCAACTGCTTTGCGCTTGGCCATTGGCAATATTTATCGACCCGGAGCTTTAACACCCTCTGTCGTTTTGGCGCTTGGACTTGGCTTAACTCTTCTTGTTGCTCTTGCCACAATTGATGGCAATTTACGCAATCAATTATCTACATCTGTACCAGAAACTGCACCCGATTTTTTCTTTATGGATATAGCGCGTGATGATGCTGATGCATTTTCGTCTTTTGTCAAAGAACAAGATCCAGAAGGCCGCTTACGTATTATGCCCACATTACGCGCGCGCATCACCAAATTAAATGACGTTCCAGCACAAGACGCAACCGTGCATCCTGATAGCGCTTGGGTTTTACGCGGTGATCGAAATATTACCTATGCTGAAAAAATGCCAGAAGATACACGTCTCATAGAAGGCAAATGGTGGAACGAAAATGAAAATGACAGACCAAAAGTTTCTTTATCGCAACCCGAGGGTCGTGAACTTGGGCTAAAGTTGGGAGATACGATTACCGTTAATGTTTTGGGTCAAGATATAACCGCGACCATTACCAGTTTTCGTCATGTTGACTGGGATTCATTAAATATGAATTTCGTAATGATTTTTTCACCAAAAAGTTTGAAAGGTGCGCCTCATGTTTGGCTCTCCACATTAAAAACCAATCCAAATAACGCCTTTGATGATGCGAAATTCATGCGTGATATTTCAAAAGAATTTCCTTCGGTCACGGTTGTTTCCGTACGTCAAGTCATTGCCGATGCACAGGTGCTTGTTGGCCAAATTGGTATTGCTATTCGAGCCTCCGCTTCCATTGCACTTATCGCCTCAATATTGGTTCTTGCTGGGGCTTTATCAGCAGGAAACAGTGCACGTGCCTATGATGCTGTTGTTTTAAAAACATTAGGCGCAACGCGTAAAGTTCTTATAAAAGCATTTATTTATGAATATACACTTCTTGGACTAGCGACAGCAATTTTCTCATTTCTTGCTGGGAGTTTTGCTGGTTGGTCAATCGCGCGTTATAAAATGGAACTTACCAATGCAACGATACTTGCTGGTACAGGTATTGGCGTTATTGCAATAGCACTTATTTTAAGTGTCGGTTTTGGATTAATTGGGACATGGAAAATTTTAGGGCGTAAACCATCACAATATCTTAAAGATTTGTAACCTCTTAAATTATGGGAAAGACTTGAATTTTTAAAATAAATCGCCATAATAGATATTAGGCATGCTGGGATTCCGCCAGCGGAGCCCGGGATAATTGTAAGTTTTTGATAATTCAATTAAAAATTACTTTAATCCTGACACCCGACGGAACACAAGCTAAAGGACTCATTTCATGGCTGATTTCAAAAATTATCATTCAGCACCTGTCGAAAGAGCAGATGCCTCTATCGACCAAGGATTACGCAGTTATATGTTAGGCGTTTACAATGCCATGGCAATTGGACTTGTCATAACAGCCATAGCTGCATTTGCAATTTCTTCGCTTACAACAACAACAGATCCAGCACAAGCAGCTGGTTCATTGGGTAATGGTGTTATGCTCACATCACTTGGTGTGACATTTTATACATCGGCATTTTCATTTGTGATCATGCTCGCGCCTCTGGCAGCTGTATTTTTCTTAAGTTTTAGAATTAATAGCTTAAGCACCTCAACAGCACGGACACTCTTTTTTGTCTATGCCGCATTGGTTGGCTTGTCATTATCATCAATCTTCTTGCGCTACACACCAGGAAGCATTACGCAAACATTCCTGATTACAGCCGCTGCATTTGGTTCGTTATCGCTTTATGGCTATACAACAAAACGCGACTTAACAGGTATGGGTTCATTCCTTTTCATGGGTTTAATCGGTGTAATATTGGCACTTGTTGTCAATATTTTCCTTCAATCAAGTGCACTTCAGTTTGCAATTTCAATTATTGGTGTTTTGATTTTCGCAGGACTTACCGCTTATGATACACAAAAAATTAAATTAATGTATTATGAGGTTGATGGAAGTGAAGTACGTGGTAGAAAAATTGTCATGGGTGCATTGGCACTTTATCTCGATTTCATCAATATGTTTATGTTCCTCCTTCAATTTCTTGGTTCAAACCGTAATTGATAAAATAACTATTTCAAAAAGCCCCGTTGTCGCAGACATACGGGGTTTTTTTGTTTTAATTTGATCATTAAATTATTATTTTCACATAATAGATAATTGTGTTTCATACACCGATGCATGATCATAAATCACATGGTAACGACCAAACATTAAAGAGAAACTTTTTTTACGAGTACTTCATTCTCATTCCCCTTATAGCTATTTATAAACGTCCTTATTTCATTGACTTTTTCAACGCTTAAATTCATTTTCTTTTTCAAAAATTTAAACATGATTTTTTTCAAGTTTTGTCACTAATTAAACGCTTTGCCTATAAACATTTAAAACACTTATCAATCGCGCAATGATAATCTAAACTTTAGAAGTCAATCTTTATTTTTTATTTAAAGAACAAATTTTAAACACCAATTGACTTATTTATTGCCGATGTTTCACTCATTTTTTAAATTGGTTTTTACTATAAAATTTCTATGTTATTTAAAAAACGCCTCATATAAAAATAAGAGACGTTCGATCATTGAATAAATTGATATGCGCTTAAAAATTCAGAAAGAACTTACTAATTTAAACTGTTTGCAACCACATTAAACATTTAAGGGGCTTCAGAAAGTTGTTCTAAAAAAGACGGTTCTGCTTTTGGTCATGTTGATCATTGAATAATAACCACATTTTGTTTTTGATTAACAACCTTCATTTGTCTGAAAATACCAAGACCCGACATGGTATCATTAGAATCAAGCTTTGTTTTGGTGAGACATTTCCTACGTTTTGTGGCACGGAATTATTCCACCATTCATACAAATATGTTCCTTCTGAATGTCATTGTGACATAGAATTTTTTACATGCTTCTGCGAATTTGCTTCCGACACCCAATTATCTGGCAATATTTTTTTACTATCATGCAATTCACTAAATTCACCGAATTTTCCCTACTCTTCTAAAGTGGCGATAAACCATGGGCACCAACATCATGTTGACTCACCGCATAACTATGTCCGACACCATCCTGTATCATACCAAAAGGTTTTCAGACTTTTCTTGTCAATATTTAGCAATTGGCATACCAACATCTTTTTCAAGCGTATCCCCTAATAACCATGCCCCACCAGATGAATAAGACCATTCTTCTCCCAGTTTTGTATAGGCTTTTTGATCTTTATTAATAATAAGACCATGCACACATGCATAAGGATTATCATTAGCTTCACATTGCATTAATTGAGAAAATCAAACTGAGGATCTTCATAATTTTCTGATCATGCTAAGCCTGAAATATGTTGCTAAAGTTGGCGGATACTTACATCTTCCCAAGCTAAACCTGAGACATGAGAATTATATTGAACGACCTTATCATTCAAAGATTGAATTTTACCCTCTTTTACTGCAACTCCAACCAATGCTGAAACATTGGATTTTCCAACTGAACGCGATGTCCATAAGGTTTTTGATATGGTTCCTTGTCCATAATATTCAAAATAACAGTACCATTTTTAATAAACATCAAACCCGTGACGTTTTTCGCTCTATATATTATTGAAGTCCAGAATTATGAAGATCCATACGATACGACACTGGTGATAAATACTGAATGTCGCGTAAAAGCGAACGCGCTGTAGCATGTTTAAATAAATCAGCAAGATTGAAACGATACTCATTACAAAAAGCGTTAATTTTGTCTTTTAGATCCCATGTCAACATGTTTTGAACATCTGGAAGTTTAGTATCAACTGTGTCGGACAGTGATTCATTTCCAGTACGTCACAAGATGATTGCGCGTAAGATGGCATAGTGACCGCGCATTCTAAGACCAAAAATCAAAATCCCAATAATAAATGCAATTGTATTTATCTTCCATTTTCATTCACATGATCATTGCTTTTTATACCATTGTATAAAGATTGTTTAATCTTTTGACTGCAAGATTGCCTTTTATAAAGACAAAGTTTTCTCAATTTAGTAGGAGTTAACTCAGATACTATCGTCGCAAGCTCTTATCTTTCAAGCAAAACCATTAGAAATTATATGTGAATGTAAATTACCAAAGAACGTTAAAAATGATCACAATTCCGTAAAGATACTTTGAAAGCATTGCCTTAAGCATTAAAATTCAAAACGACTTTATACTTTACACAGCCTATATTTTTGAATTTTTAGCCTTAAACGTTGTTTTACGATTTATAAACTTAAGCGAAAAAGCCATTAATTTTATCAAATAGTATGAAAATTTATGTAAGAAAGAGAAGAGGAACAGCAGAAAATATGATTTTTCAAAGATTTCGAAAAATTTAATCGCGAAGATTTTATTATATCAAAAGGGCAAAGAAGAACTTCAATCTATTTTTTAAGGAAGCACAGCCAGATTCCTCAGCCGCTTAGTTTCTTTCTAGCTCGCATATCTAAATGTTTATAATGGCAATTCAAAAAATTGAATGGATCTTGAGCCTAAACAATTTTCAAAAGAGATTTATTAAAGAATTTCAAGACTTGTTTTATGTCGTGACCACGTTTAAGAATAACATTATTGGCACCCAAAATACTATAGGCTCCTTGTTTTTGCGCCCGTTTTGGATTTTTTTCTATACGATAAATAGGCACTTCGCTTGTGCGTCGAAAAATTGAAAAAACGGCATAATCATCAAGATAATCAATGGCATAGTCGCGCCATATACCAGCAGCAACCATCTGCCCATATATTCTTAAAATCGCATCCAATTCGATACGATTAAATGCGACAGGCCCTTTATATTTTTTTGTTTGATTGTTGTTTGTAAAGGCTGTGATAATATTTTTATTCTCCTGCCCCATGCCTGCAAAACCATTCTTTCTATATTTTCATAAACAAAATTCTATAAATGAGCAGACTTTCCAGAAATCGCCCTAATTTATAGTATTATGATCATTGTATGTCGCAATTTCAATAGAACATCTTTTTGTGTTTTTATCTTCACTTTTTTGAAAGGTCTATTGCAGTCATGGCATGAAGATTTCATAATTTTAAATTGAGTTTTCCTTTTAATCTTTAAAGTGATAAATTTCATGTCTAAGGATCCAAAAAACAAAAGATTTGTCTGGCGTGATCCGTTACGTCAGAAAACAATTCAAAAAAATATTTTGAAGGCCATTCGCAATCGCCGTGGTCATCGGCCAAGCACAATGGATCATAATCATCACGACCTCGTCATTGCTTCTTATAATGTGCATAAATGTGTGGGCGTTGATAAAATCTTTGATCCTAAGCGCATTGTGCGCGTCATCGCAGAAATCAATGCCGATATTATTGCCGTTCAAGAAACTGATAAACGCTTTGGTGAACGAGTTGGTTTGCTTGACCTTGATTATTTACACGAAGAGACTGGTTTAATGCCTGTACCTATCATTACGATGTCTCCGAATGGTCATGGCTGGCATGGTAATGCACTGTTTTATCGCAATGGCCATGTTCATGAGGTTTTACAAGTAAAACTTCCAGGCATGGAACCAAGAGGTGCACTCATTGCTGAATTGATAATGGATGCTGGACCTATCCGCATTATAGCAGCCCACTTTGGTCTTTTACGCCATTCACGAAATCGGCAAGCAAAATTTATTCTTTCTCTTATTGAAAAACGTGAAATTATGCCAACACTTATGATTGGTGATTTGAATGAATGGCGTGTTGGAAAAGGCTCATCCCTCACTAATCTTGCTCCTTATTTTGATGTCACATTAGGGACTGTTCCAAGTTTTCCCTCACGTTTTCCCTTCTTAGCTCTTGATCGTGTTTTTGCTTTTCCTCATCAGCTTGTCTCAAATATTAAAAGCCATTATACGCCTTTATCACGCGTTGCTTCAGACCATCTTCCTATTAAAGCACAAGTTGACTTAGCCTCTGCAACACAAGTGGTTAAAGATATGGTGAGCCAAGCCAAATAATCTTATCAAGCAAGCGCGATAAAAATGGTCTTTTCTTTAAGTTATGCAATAAGACTTGATAGGCGTTAGATCGCTCTTGTTCAATTCTATCATAAAGCAAATGTGCAAGGGTCTCATCAAAAACTTCCATATCAATTTCAAAATTTAAACGCAGAGAACGCGCATCAAGATTAGAAGATCCTACATAACTCCACATATGATCTATTGTCATTAATTTCGAATGATTAAACGGACCCATAGCGCGCCATATCCGACAACCATCATTTAATAATTGGTCAAATTGAGCACGCATAGCACGGTCAACCAATTTTAAATTATTATTAGCTGGTACAATAATATCAACCTCAACACCACGCCTTGCTGCTGTCACTAAAGCGCTAATTAATTCACGATCAGGAAGAAGATAAGGTGTCATAATGCGAATATGCTTTTCAGCAACTGAAAATGCTCCAATCATCATACGTTGATTGGTCTCAATAAGCCGATCAGGACCTGTCGGAACGACCCTGATATTCATCCCTTCGCCCGGCTTTAATTTTGGTGCCGGAATAAGCCATTTCTCTCCACCTAATTTTTCATGTGTTGCAAAACGCCAATCATTTGCTGCCACATGAAACAGATCTATAACGGCTGGACCTTCAACTTTAAAATGCGTATCATCAGAAGCGGACTTCCCGCTTAGTTTTTCAGAAAATCCTGCCCGTATATTCATACCTCCCGTAAATGCGATCTCATTATCAATCACAAGAATTTTACGGTGCGTGCGTAAATTCGCATAAGGCAATCGTAAACCAATGATTATATTACCATTAAATACGGCAACTGGCACTTTGTGATGCTTTAAATCACGGACAATACTTGGATTGGAATAACGTGCCCCCACTGCATCAACAAGCACACGGACTTCAACACCTCTTTTATTTGCCTCACTCAAAGCTTGAACAAATTTTTCTCCCATTTTATCATAGTCAAAAATATAGCTTTCCATAATAATCGTGCGCTTTGCCATAGAAATGGATTGCAACATTTCATTATAAATCTCATCGCCTTTTGTGAGCATTTTGAGTGAATTTCCTGACGTTAAACGTCCTAAACTCACACGATCACCTAATTTTTTCATAGGCAAGGCAAAACGACCAAACTGGATAAGAATATCGTTATCACTGCGATCATAATCATAAGGATGAAAATAACTAAAAGAAGTGTTTTGATGGCGTTTTTTACTTATTGAACGTGAGCGTATTCGATTAATGCCAAAAATACCGTAAATAACGGCACCTAAAATAGGTGAAAGTATAATCACCCCTACCCATCCAATAGCTGCACGTACTTCTTGCTTGGTCATGGTCGCATGAATAGCTGCTGAAAGACCTAATACGATAGAAATAAAGGCAAGAATATGGGGCCAATAATTTTCGATAAAGACATTCATCGACTGTTTTGCTTCTTTCTTAATAAATAGACAATAATTATTGTCAAAAAAGTGATGATTGACCTCTTTTCAGGTCTCATTAAAGTTTTATATCTTTAGACGATAAAAAATGTAAATATAATCCTTTAACACAAAGCGAAGACATAAAAAACGTTCCTCAGGAACATTAACATGAAAAGGAAAAACCATGGTACAAGCAGACAATATAAATCTTGCGCAAAATGGCCGCGAACTTTCTGGAAAATGGGGTTGGTTTATGGCTATGGGTGTTTTCTTGCTCATTGTCGGTCTTATTGCTGCAATTGCGCTTCCATTTGCAACCGCTGCAGTGGCAATCTATATCGGTATTATGATGGTTATTGGTGGCGTCATTCAATTAATTCATGCTTTCAGTCTTCAAAGCTGGGGACGCTTTATTTTATGGCTTCTGGCAGGACTGCTCTATACTGTTGCTGGCGTTATCTGTTTTACTCAACCCATACTTGCGGCGTCAATTTTTACATTTATTCTTGGATTTTTGTTGATTGTAAATGGTGTGATCCGTGTGATAGTTGGGCTCCAAAGTCGTCAATATTCAAGCTGGGGCTGGATTGTAGCAGCAGGCCTTATTTCTGGTTTATTAGGTATTCTTATCATTACGGGCTGGCCAGCAAATACACTTTGGGTTCTTGGTCTTTTCTTAGCCATTGATCTTATTTTTCAAGGATGGAGCTGGATTGCTTTTTCTATAGGACTTCGTTCTATCAAACACAATTTAAGCTGATCTTATAATTAAAGAGCAAAATTTAAAAAAGGCCGATATATATATCGGCCTTTTTAAAAAGTTTATATATGACGATATGATCACTCTTTATTAATTTTATTGATTATAGTTTTTTTAAAGATACTCATAAAACAATTTTACAGATAATGACGCGTTTTAAGCATTCTTCAATTGATTTTTTCAAAACAAACATTGGTATGACCGCTTTGTATAAAACCTAATTGACTAGCTGCGCCTTTTGATAAATCAAGAACACGGCCGCGGATAAAAGGCCCTCTATCGTTAATACGAACAATAATGGTTTTTCCATTACGTTGATTTGTAACACGGATTTTACTACCAAGTGGCAGTGTCTTATGTGCGGCTGTCATTGCCGAAGGATTCATCATTTCGCCTGATGCTGTTTTTGAATGCAACGCATACCAAGATGCGTTTCCACATTCACTGGCAAAACTGCTGATTGGGAATAAGACAATAATTATAACGCTTAAAAAATATAAGGACTTTTTTTTGATCTTTATAATACACATATGATGCTAACAAATTGAGAGTTGAAGAAAAATAACGCCGCTTGGTATAGTGGGCATATATGGTCGTAAAACGACCATTATGAGATAATTTGATGATCTTTTACAAATGACTGTCTCATGAAGAGACATGTTAGGAAAACAACCAAACGTCCTTCAATTATGGAACATAAATGAAAAATTTTGATATACCACGCCCGCTTCGCATTATTTACTACATCATTGGATGCATCACAGTTGTTTTAGCCGCCATTGGTGTGATTATGCCTATTATGCCTACTGTTCCATTTCTTCTTGTCGCATCATGGTGTTTTGCACGTTCTTCGCCACGTTTTCACAACTGGCTGCATAATCACAAAGCTTTTGGACCACCCATTACTCAATGGGAAGAGTATGGTGTTATTGCGCCTTATGTAAAATGTTTGGCCATTGGCGGCATGCTTATTGGATTTTGTTCTTTTTTATTTTTTGCAAAACCTGCTTTATGGCTTGCGTTGGGCGTTTTTATTATTCTAATCGGTATATCATTATATATTTTAACACGCCCATCTCATAAAAATTTCAATAATTGATACTATAATTTCGTAAAATGATGAGCCAATAAAATCACCAAAAGCTGCAATATCGCTGAATTTTGTGATTAAAATTTAACTAACATTGTTTCCTTTTCTAACATTGGAGATTGCTAAAATTCGTTTTTACTCATTCTCATAATTTTACCAAAAAAACGCGGGTTAACCCGCGCTTTTATTATCTATGACATGAATGTAATTTTAACGGACAATAACTTTAGCACCGACAGGAACACGTTCATAAAGATCAATAATGTCTTGATTGATAAGGCGTACACAACCCGATGATACATTACTGCCAATTGTCCACCATTCTGGTGTACCATGAAGACGATAAAGTGTATCTCGACCATTTTGATAAAGATAAAGTGCACGTGCGCCTAAAGGATTATTTAACCCAGGCTTCATTCCGTTAGCATACTTCTTTAAGGAAGGCTGGCGGCGGATCATGGGAGCGGGCGGTGTCCAAACAGGCCATTCTGCTTTACGCCCGACGCTTGCATTTCCTGACCAACGAAAACCATCACGTCCAACACCAATGCCGTAACGCATAGCTTTACCGTTTTCCATAACAAGATATAGAAATCTTTCCTTTGTTTCGATAATAATAGTACCAGGTTTTTCTTTCGTGTCATAAGCTACCATTTGACGACGATATTCAGGCTTTAGTTTTGTTGCTGGTAAGGCTGGAATTGCATAGCCACCATCATTAATCGCCGGATAAGTCGCTGCTGGACCGTTTAAAGTTGTACAACCTGAAAGTGCTGCTGTCGCCAGAAGACCAACTCCTATTAAAAAAGATTTTAACCGCATGAACCCTCTCCAACCAAGCCATTAAGGCAATTTTAAAATACAAATTCACTTAACGCATTTAAGGTTAATAGATACTTAAAATTCTTCAAAAAATCCAAAATCAAATAAAAATATACAACCAATGATTGTATTTATTTTTAAAGAACATGGTTGAGCAAAACACTTAAAAAAATAAACTTATATGAAATCCAATAAATTATTTATGGAAAAAAAGAGAGAATTAAAAATATTGAAAAAGAAAAAAGGCTGCGCGGGAGGAGGTGCGCAGCCCTTTAATTCCGAATGCAGCGTTGGGAGGAGGAATTGCTGCACTCATATACCGGGCTTGGGAGGAGTATCCCGGTGACGAAAAATTTAGCGGATTAGCTTTAGGATCACAACGCACAATAATGCATAGCTGTTATGCACAAGATGTTGTTATTCTTCAATAGGTGTTAAAAAGGAACCGCTCCTGAAATGATCAATGATCTTAAAGATTTAATGGTCATTATTTTTAAAAAAAATAATCACTCTATTTTATTTGAATGGAACAATTCCCCAATAATATCCACAAGAAATTTTCATGCGCCAAGGATAAATATAACGTCGGTCAAAGCGCGCAATTTCACGTATAATTTTTACCCATAAAGGTCTATTTGAAGGTTTATGGTTCTTTTTCTTTAATTTTTTATCGTGTATTTCAATTTTAGGATCGCGAATAGTACTGACCAAACCGGCTTGAATCACAATAGCTGGCATCATTTGTTGCACATTCATTGTCTGCAAAAATCCACATTCAGGATTAAAATAAATTTCATCAATAGGAGCGCTTACTTGCTGATTTGTTTCATAAAGATATTTTGCACAGTCTTTTGAAACTATATATCCACCTGCACAATAATGTTTGCTTATTAATGGTGCCAATTTATAATTGTTGGATAAAGTTTTACTAAAACGTCCTAAAACACAAACAATTTCAGCTGTATCGATTTTTACAATATCCGTGTTTTCAGGAATCCAATGCCAATCTTTTAAAAATGTGGACGCATGTGGCGAAAGTTTTATATCATCTTCAAAAATTGCCCCGTAAGGTTCATCACCTTCCGCAATTAAACGCAAACATTCTAAGTGGCTTAAAAAACAGCCGACTTCAGTATATGTCAATTTTTTTGACCAATTACGCACTTTTGTCAAACGCAAAAACTCATCTTCTGGAATTTTTTTACCATCAACAGCAGACACACGAATAAAATCAAGTCCTGCACTGTTAAAAGCTTTTTTTACAAATTCCAAACGATCTTTGGAACGGTCCAAATTAATAACATAAAGTTTCATGAGCTAAGACTGCATCCTTTCATTAAGAATTTCGTCTTTATCATGCTATGAAGCATCTGCCAATAAATATCCATGTCTTTCAAAGACTGTTTTGTGAAACTCGTCTTGCAGAATAAGAGACACCTATAAAGGTCATTACAAACAGTATTGTCATTAATAATACAACAGTAGATGCGGCGTCTGAACCTATAAAAATACTTAAATAAACACCTAAAAAACTACATGATACACCAATGAGAATTGCAATAATTAACATTGTCGAAAAACGTTTGGTCATCAAATATGCAATTGCACCAGGTGCAATAAGAAGTGAAATGGCCAAAATAATACCGACAGCTTTAAGTGCGGCAACAATAGTAAGAGAAATCATCATGAGTAATGCATAATGAAGTATCTTTACACTTAATCCGACAGCACGCGCTTGAATAAAATCAAAACTGAACAATAAAAAATCACGCCATTTCAAGCCTAAAATTGCAACGATTATTATTGATATGATCGCAGTCTGGGTAATATCAAGCCAATTAACACCTAGCAAATGACCAAAAAGAATATGATTAAGATGCAATTCGCTTTCAATACTTGTAGCAAGAACCAGACCCAAGCCAAACATGGAAGAAAACACCACCCCCATCACCGTATCTTGCTTAACACGACTATTGGCACCGATAAATCCTGTCAAAATGGCACATATCATTCCTGCAATAAAAGCACCAATTGCCATCATTGCCATTGTTACATCTGATGGATTGAGCATATGAAATGCTGCCCATGGTAAAAGAGCTAATCCAGAAACTACACTCGGAGTAACCATATAACCAATCACCACTCCTGGGAAAACTGCATGCGAAATTGCATCTCCCAAAAGAGACCAGCCTTTCAAAATAAGGAAACAAGACAACATGGCCATAGGAAATGCCACGGTCATGGTTATCACCATACCACGAATCATGAACGGGTATTGAAAAGGGAAAAGAAGTGTATCAATCATGAGCGTGCCTGTTTTGCGCGTAAACGCGCCGCAATAAAACCGTGCTTGGGTCCAAAAATAAATGCTAATGCAAAAAAAAGTGCTTGCAATAAAACGACAACACCACCCGTTTGCGCATGCATTAAATAACTCAAATATACGCCGACCGCACTTGTTAAAGTTCCTATAACCACCGCTATGATGAGCAACCGTTGAAAACGATCGGTTAATAAATAGGCGGTCGCGCCTGGAGTAACAACAAGACTAATGACCAAAAATGCCCCAACTGTTTGCATTGCTGCGACTGTACAAGCCGCTAATAATGCAAAAAAAAGTAATTTTAATGCTTTTGTATTTAAGCCAATGGAGCGCGCATGGTTTTCGTCAAAAAATGTGACCATGAGATCTTTCCATCTTAATAAAAGAATAAAAAGGGTCACAAAACCGATAAATGCCAATTGAAATATATCTGATGGGCTGACAGCCAAAATATTCCCCAGTACAATCGTATCTATACTCACGGCCATAGGTTTCAGAGATTTCATAAATAGTCCAAGAGCAAAAAAAGAAGAAAAAATCAGACCAATAATTGCGTCTTCTTTTAATTTGGTTCTTTGATTGAAAAATAACATTGCAATGGCAGCCAAACCACCTGAAAAAAAAGCACCTAGCGAAAAAGGCAACCCAATTATATAAGCTCCAGCAACACCCGGTACAATTGAATGTGACAGCGCATCGCCAATCAATGACCAGCCTTTGAGCATTAAAAAGGCGGACAGAAAGGCACAAACACAGCCAACTAGGGCTGACACCCACATAGCATTAATCATGAATTGATAAGAAAAAGGTTCCAAAAGCCAAGCAATCACGATGCCCCCTTTCCAGTTTTGTTTGAATAAAGGAAAAGTGGACTTTCATCATCGCTTATAACATTAACACCTGACGTCTGATCAGAATCAAGAACATGATGACGCAAAGCGCCACCAAATGTTTCTTCTAAATTCTTTTTGGTAAAAACATCCGATGTCAGGCCGTAAGCAAGAACTGTCCCTTTTATCAAAACAGTTCGATCACAAAATTCAGGCACAGAACCCAGATTATGCGTTGAAACCAGCATAACCGCACCGCTATCGCGCATTTGTTTAAGAAGTGTAATGATTTGATCTTCTGTCTTTACATCGACACCTGTAAAAGGTTCATCAAGCAAAATAACGCGCGCTTCCTGAGCAATGGCTCTGGCTAAAAAAACACGTTTTTTTTGACCACCTGAAAGCTCACCAATTTGGCGCTTGCGAAATTCCAACATATTTACCCGTGAAAGCGCATCACTGACAGCTTCATAGTCTGTTTTTTTGGGACGGCGCATAAAATTCATATGTCCGTAACGACCCATCATCACAACATCTTCAACAAGAACTGGAAAGTTCCAATCAACATCTTCTGATTGAGGCACATACGCAACCAAGTTTTGTTTGAGCGCATGGCTCACAGGCATATCAAAAACCGTAATCGTTCCCTTTGACAGCCCAACAAATCCCATAATCGCTTTGAATAAAGTTGATTTGCCAGAACCATTAACACCAACCAGTGCCGTTATGGAACTGGTTGGCGTTTCAAAACTTGCATGTCGTAAAGCGGTGTGACCATTGCGATAAGTTACACTAACATCACGCGCGGATATACCACTATTACTCATTCTGCTAAGCCTTTAGCTATTGTAGAACTGGTAACATTCAACAAATCAATATAGGTTGGAACTGGACCATCTTCTTCAGAAAGCGAATCAACATAAAGAACGCCACCGTATTTTGCGCCCGTTTCACGTGCAACTTGCTTTGCTGGCGCATCAGATATCGTGCTTTCAGAAAAAACCACAGGGATATTATGAGCACGCACTTCATCAATGACATGTTTAACTTGTTGAGGTGTTCCTTGTTGATCAGCATTTATGGGCCATAAAAATAATTCTTTAAGACCAAAGTCACGTGCAAGATAACTAAACGCACCCTCACTTGTCACCAACCAACGTCTATCTTCTGGCAAAGCAGATAATTCTGCCTTGATTGGATCTATAGACGCACTGATCTTTTGCTTATATTCATCAGCATTTTTGCGATAAATATCTGCATTATCAGGATCATATTTTACAAATGCATCACGAATATTATCAACATAAATCAATGCAGATGTTGGAGACATCCAAGCATGTGGATTTGGCTTTCCCCGATAAGGTCCATCATTAATGCTCATGGGCTCAACGCCATCGGAAACAACGACGCTTGGCACGTCTTGAACATTATCAAAGAATTTCTCAAACCAAAGTTCTAAATTTAAACCATTCCATAAAATTAAATCCGCCCCTTGCGCACGCATTAAATCTTGTGGGGTTGGTTGATATTCATGAATTTCCGCCCCTGGTTTTGTAATAGATTCAACATCTGCGGCCTCGCCAGCAACATTGCGAGCCATATCAGCAATAACGGTAAAGGTTGTAACAGCTTTAAATTTTTCGGCAGCAAAAGATTGCACTGGAGATAAAAGACTTACACTATAGAGTGCTAACGCGACAACAGCACCTTTTAAAAAGTTCCTTTTTGGTATGAAAACAGACACTATACTTTTTTCACTCATGGATATCACTTTCTTATTGCACATGATTTGCATTTTCATTATTACTTATCAAACTTAATGTCTTTTTGCAACTAAGAATTATTTGCAAAAACCTGCTTCATTGCAATTTTTTGAAAGTTTTATGAATGTTAAACTATACGGAAAAAACACGAAGCATTCTTGAGCGCACAAAACAAGAAAAGTCTTATCGTGAGTTGCTCACACATTATGGTTTGCGCGCCACACGTCAAAGATTAACGGTTGCAGCGCAGATATTTGACCGCACAGATCCCTTAATCGATGCAGAAACACTTTATGAAGATGTTGCTCTTTGTGGAAACACCATGTCTTTGGCAACTATTTATAATACGCTTCATCATTTTGCTAAAGTCGGATTGATAAGGCCAGTTTCTTGTCATGCTCAAAAACAACTTTATGCAACAGCACGCAACAATAGTGTTTTTTTTCACCATACGGATCAAAATGGGCAAGCGCATAAAATCAGTATGAGTGCGTTTACGCCAAATTTTAAAAAATTACCGACCCCACCTGATGGCTATGTTATTTCGAATATTGATATTGTCATTCACCTCAAAACAAAAGAGACAAAACATGAATGCGCTCACTGTAAACTTTTTCAGGCGATAAATAATTTTTCCGCTCATATCAAAAGAATATAATGAAAATCGCATTATTGTTTTATTATTTTCAAAAAAAGACAGTAAAAACATCGCTATAATTCAAAATCAAATTTATTATTGTATCTTTTTTATACATTTCAAAAATACTCTATTGAGAATAAATTTAGGCACCTTCTTATTTTAAAAGAAAGTGCCTAAATAAAAGAATTAAATACCCAGCATAGGGCTTATTGAAAGAGTGTTATTCACTTTGATTAAAAATTAGTCATCAAATTCCTGTCGAATAATGTTGCCTTGTTTATCAATACGCAATTCAAGGCGTCGATGGTCTTTATCATACACTTCAGCTTTCCAACCATAATATTTTTCGTCCAATTCACGAATTTTATAATTGTTTTGTTCTAATTGCGTGGTCAATTGCGACCAACTAATTCGAGCATCTGGTGCATTTTGTGCGTAGCTTGTTGCTGCAAGACCGCTCATTGCTGTCGCCGTTAACGCAGAAGCAAGTACAATCATGCGCATATTTTTAAAAGACATATCTATCTCCTTTTTCAAAAACGAACGTTACTATTTTTTTTAGACCGTCGATTTAAAACACAACGTGCTTTTCAGATCGTCTTTCATCATTTACAATAATAAAGCTGATACTATCCTTACATTTTCTGTCAGCATTCTATCAGTTTCGATAAGGCATACTGACACGATGATGAGATGGTTACAGATAATAGTTTTTTCAACACTTTCCCTTGGCTTATCTTCAGCCTTAGTATCGTTTGCTGTGGCAGATGATGACCAAGATGCTGCACGTGCAGCCTTGGCACGTGGTGAAATTCGCCCTTTAAAAGATATGCTTGAAATCATAGACGATGTTCTGCCAGGCAGTAATGTTATTAAAGTTGAATTTGACCGTGATGACGGTTTTTATATTTATGAATTGAAAGTCATTGATGCAAAAGGTGTTATCCGAGAAGTGGAAATAGACGCTAAAACAGGTAATATCTTAGATATTGAGGTGGATGATTGAGAGTTCTTGTTGTTGAAGATGATGCGCGTTTGCGTGGTGATTTGGTCGATGCATTAACACAAGCTGGTTTTAACGTTGATGAAGCAAGTGACGGTGAAACAGCATGGTTTATGGGTGATACAGAAAATTACGATGGCATTGTTCTTGATCTAGGCTTGCCGATAAAAGATGGTTTAAGTGTTTTAAAATTATGGCGCAAAGCCAAAATGCACGCGCCTGTTATTATATTATCAGCCCGCGGAACATGGATGGAACGAGTAGAAGGTATAGATTCAGGAGGTGATGATTATCTAGCAAAACCTTTTGAAATGATAGAACTTATCGCGCGTTTACGTGCGCTCATTAGGCGAAGCGCTGGACAAGCAGACCCGAACTTAATCATAGGTGATATACACATTGACACGCGATTAATGCGCCTAACCCAAAAAGGTAAAGTCATTGATCTCACAGCCTTAGAATATCGTCTTGTGCATTTTTTAGCACTTCATCACGAACGCATTGTCCAAGCTAGCGAACTTGCCGAACATATTTATGGAGATACTGATGCACGTGACCCCAATGCACTTGAAGCACTGATTGGTCGGGTGCGGCGAAAATTAGGGAGTCAAACAATTGAAACACGGCGCGGCTTTGGCTATCGTTTTTGTGGTGATGTATGAGCGTTTGCGTTAGCCAATGACACTCTCACGTTCACTACGCATACGCCAACTTGGGCTCGGCGCCTTAGCCATCATTCTGGCTATGGGTATTTCTTTTTTTGGGTTTACTTTTCTTTTTGAACGCCATATTGAGCGGCGCTTTTCTGAAGAATTGAATCTACACTTCAATGCCATTGCCGCTGGTCTTATTGTCGGTCATGACAATCAGCTCCACTTATCCACTTCAAGTCTTAGCCCACAATTTGATGTGCCATTAAGTGGATATTATTGGCGTGTGAGTGATCTAGAACACGGTGGAGATATTCGCTCACGCTCTTTGTGGGATGGAGATTTACCGCAAACGCGCGACAGTCAACACGCAAAGCGCCTTAATCATTATTTTATTCTTTCCCGCAGTTTAATGCTTTCATCAACGGATATGGCACGGCGTGTGCGTATTGAGGTCGCCATTGATACAGCGTTTATCCATAAGGCACGAGATGAATTTGCCAGTGATTTAGCATTTTATCTTCTACTTTTAGGCACGGTTCTAATTTTACTCATCTGGTTGCAAATTGAACTGGGACTTTTACCGTTGCGCGGATTAAGAAGTGCGGTTGAAAAACTTATGAATACGCCTTCTCAACGCATGGATAACAATTTTGCCAATGAGGTATTACCACTAACGCAAACCATCAATCATCTTATGGATTCACGCGCTCAATCTATTGAAGAGGCGAAAAACCGTGCGGCAGATCTTGCACATGGCTTAAAATCTCCCTTAGCGGCCTTACGTAATCTTTCGCAAAAGCTTTACGATGAAGGTCATGACGTTGCTTCACAGCATCTACGCGAATTAAGCATTGGGCTACAACGCCAAATTGATCGTGAATTAACACGCAGCCGTGCCGAAGTTTCTGTACAAAAAGGTCCCGTTTCTTGTGATATTGATACATTAACGTGTCAATTGGTTCGTGTTTTATCCAACACCGCTTATGGTGAGGTTTTGAAATGGCAAATCAACATCACACCACAGACATATTTACCACTAGATATGTCGGATATGGCAGAAGCTCTCGGACCGATTTTAGAAAATGCCGCCCGCCACGCCACAAAAACAGTGATCATCAGTACTGATGATCACTGTCACCTCATCATTGATGATGATGGGGCAGGTATGACAGCACAACAACGTAAAAACGCTGTTGAACGCGGCATTCGATTTGATGAACGCTCTTCCTCAACTGGATTAGGACTTTCTATTGCAAGCAGTGTCTTAAAACCATATGGTTGGCATTTAATTTTGGACGAAAGCCCTCTTGGTGGCTTACGTGTTATTTTTCAACCTATAAAGCCTTAAAGCCAGCACACTATCTTAAAAAGATATCCTTTATCTTCTTTACAAGAGAGTTCTATTAATTTTTAGATATTTTAATTATCACTTCGCAGTCATAAGCGATTATACATGTGCTATACGAAGAACGACTTTTCCTAAAAGATCTGCATTTATGACATGTTCATAAGCTTCACGAGCTTTTTCAAATTCAAGAACAGTTGCGATAGGCGATCTAACATTATGATCATCAATAAATTGAATATAATCCTGATAAGCGGCTTGACTACCCGTCAAAACACTAAAAATTGTAATATTCTTTCGAATGATTGCCAACAAATTCGGTGCTATATTGGCTTGTTCTTTTGCCCCTACTAAAGACATAACACCGCCATATTTTAATGCTGCAACTGCTTGGTCAATTGAATCAAGTCCTGCATTATTCATCACAAGATCAACACCACCTTGTGTCTTATCATAAACCGCTTCTCCCCATTGAGAGTTTTCTCGATAATTAAAGACACCTTTTACACCCATTGTGTAAAGATGATCAATTTTTTCGTTTTGACCAGTCGTTATATAAACATCACACCCCATCGCCTTCACCATATTTATCGCCATAAGCGACAACCCCCCTGTACCAAGAAGCAAAATTTTTTGCTTTTTTTGTGGTGTAAAAAGATAAGGTCGATTGCCGTGAAGTGCAGACCAAGCGGTTAATCCTGCACAAGGTAATGTCGCTGCTTCTTCGTCTGAGAGTGATCGTGGGGCTTTCATAAGACGATCTTCCGGGATTAAAACATATTCGCCTAAAGTTCCATCAATATCTTGAGAACCAAGGCCGCTATCCAACTGTGCAGTAATGGCTCCGTCTTTCCAGCCTGCATAAAGATTTGTCACGATACGTTCGCCTTTATGCCATTTGGTTACATTTTGCCCAATTGCATCCACAACACCAACACCATCAGAAAGGGGTATTGTATCCCGTTTAACCCCCATACCAACATCATTTCTCATAATTACAACATCACGAAAATTCAATGATACAGCATGCATTTTTATACGCACAAATCCTGGACCTGGCTCTGGAACATCTTTTTCAACAAGCACCAAATCATCAAGATATCTAGCATTGGCTTTTAAAATCCACTGTCGCATAATGCCGCCTTTTCTTCGTTTTAAAACGTCTTTAAAATAATATTTTAAGCACCTAATAAATGGAAATCACGATTTCAAGACATTAATATTACTTTGTTCCAAACATACGATCACCCGCATCGCCTAAACCTGGTAAAATATAACTTTGGTGATTCAATTCTCTATCAATAGCGACCGTATAAATATCAACATCAGGATGCTTTTTTTGAAGATGCTGAATCCCTTCTTCAACGCTTAAGATACATACAAAACGTATATTTTTAGCACCCCGCTTTTTAAGCTGATCAATCGCTTTAATTGCAGAATTGCCTGTCGCAAGCATCGGATCAACAACAATAACAAGACGTTCATGAAGATCTTCTGGCGCTTTAAAATAATATTCAACAGCTTCCAAAGTATCATGGTCGCGATAAAGACCAATATGACAAACGCGCGCAGAAGGGAGCAGATCCAGCATCCCAAACAGAAGCCCTTCCCCCGCGCGTAAAATAGAAGCAAGAACGAGCTTTTTTCCTTTTAACATAGGAGCGTCCATGTCTTCCATTGGTGTTTCAATTGGCACCATTTCTAAACTTAAATCTCTTGTCACTTCATAACCTAACAAAAAAGCCGTTTCGTGTACCAATTGACGAAATTCGGCTGTTGAGGTTTCTTTCATACGCATCATCGTCAATTTATGTTGAACAAGGGGATGAGAAACAACCGTTATACCCATGTAAGGATCTCCTCTTAGTGATTATTTATTTTTACAGCATACAAAAATATTTCTTGATTAAGAACACGCATCTCTTTGAAAAAAATGTTGCACCAGCATTCAAATACGCAACAATAAATATGCCTCATAAAATCTTACAAAGAAAGACTGTAACAATGAAATCGCTGTTCTTTGACTTGGCTGTTCTTTGACTTGGCTGTTCTTTCATTTTGAATGAATAATTTTTAAAATTTATATAGTTTTAAATAATGATGGATCAATCTATGGATGAAGCCCGTAAATAAAGATAATATGATGATCTAATATCCATCTCATGAGTTTATTCACCTTATTTTTATAGAAACCATTCCCTAAAGATAGAAGTTGCGATAAAACGTAAAGAAAGACGTGAAAGGCAATAATATGAGTTTCGAAACAAAACGCGTAGGCACACAAGGTGGCATGGAAAAATCTTTTGGTTTTCAAACAGTTGCAGAAAATCAGAAACAAACCATGGTCAATGATGTCTTTCATTCTGTTGCAAAAAAATACGATATTATGAACGATGTTATGTCTATCGGCATGCATCGTTTATGGAAAGATGCTTTTGTATCTTGGCTATCGCCATCCAAAACCAAAAACTGGAATGTGCTCGATGTTGCGGGCGGAACGGGTGATATTGCTTTTCGTATTGTTGAAGCATCAAACCGTCAGGCACATGCGACAGTGCTTGATATTAACAGCTCCATGCTTGAAGTTGGAACTGAGCGCGCGCAAAAAAAAGGGCTTTCTTCTTTTATTGATTTTATTGAAGCCAATGCGGAAAATTTACCTTTTGATGAAGACAGTTTTGATGCCTATACAATTGCATTTGGAATTCGTAATGTTCCTCATATTGATCAAGCTTTATCTGAAGCTTTTCGGGTTTTAAAACCGGGTGGCCGTTTCATGTGTTTGGAATTTTCTGAAGTCGAAATGCCAATTCTTGATAAGATTTATGACTTATGGTCATTTCATGGCATTCCGCGTGTGGGCCAAATGATTGCAGGGGATGCAGATTCTTACAAATATCTTGTTGAATCCATTCGTAAATTTCCTAAACAAACGGACTTTGCAGCAATGATAAGCAAAGCAGGATTTTCGCATGTTTCTTATCGTAATCTCAATGGTGGAATTGCTGCCATACATTCAGCTTGGAAAATTTGAATGGGAAAAATAACTGCGACATTGCGTTTAATGCGCGCTGGCTGGATTTTAGCACGTGAGGGTGTTTTAAGCGCTTTGCCAAGTGATGGATTGCAAGGTCCTCCTGCACTTGCGCATAAAATAGCAAAATGGATTGCGCGCCCAAAAGCCAAAAATGTGAAGCGATCTGAAAATATGTCGCGCGCTATGAATAAACTCGGGCCATCTTATATTAAGCTTGGTCAATTTTTGGCAACACGCCCTGATATTGTAGGATCTGAAGTTGCAAAAGATCTGGCTCAACTACAAGACCGTGTTTATACCTTCCCTCATGAATTGGCTGTAGCACAAATAGAAGGTTCATTGGGGCGCAAAATTGACGATATTTTTGTTGAATTTAAACCTGCCATAGCTGCCGCCTCCATGGCACAGGTCCATCCTGCAATCATTAAAAATCCAGATGGTACATTGCGCAATGTTGCTGTCAAAGTTATTCGACCTGGGGTGCGTGTGCGATTTTCAAAAGATTTGCAAAGTTTTTATATGGTTGCTCAGATACAAGAGCGCTACGTGCCTGCAAGTCGCCGCCTTCATCCCGTTGATGTTGTCGATATGTTGGCCCAATCCACAAAAATTGAGATGGATTTACGCCTAGAAGCTGCCGCACTTTCCGAATTGGGTGAAAATTCTGCTCAAGATCCGGGGTTTCGTGTTCCAATCGTTGATTGGGAAAGAACGGGACGCGACGTTTTAACCATGGAATGGATAGAGGGCACAAAAATGTCAGACATTGATGCCCTTAAAGCTCAAGGTTTTGATTTAAATGCACTTGCTGTTACGTTGATGCAATCATTTTTACGCCATAGTTTACGTGATGGTTTTTTTCATGCAGACATGCATCCTGGAAATTTATTTGTTGATCACGACGGGTGTATTGTTGCAGTCGATCTTGGAATTACGGGACGGCTTGGGAAAAAAGAAAAATATTTTTTAGCTGAAATTCTTTATGGGTTTATAACCCGCGATTATATGCGTGTTGCCCGTGTGCATTTTGAAGCTGGTTATGTGCCGCATCATCATGATATTGAAAGTTTTGCTCAAGCCAATCGCGCTATTGGTGAACCAATACATGGACAATCTGCTGAAACTATTTCTATGGCAAAACTGCTGACGCTGTTATTTGAAGTAACAGAACTTTTTGATATGGAAACACGTCCAGAGCTTTTGCTTTTGCAAAAAACCATGGTTGTCGTTGAGGGTGTCGCCCGTTCACTCAATCCACATTTTAATATGTGGCAAGCTTCTGAACCTGTCGTTAAGGAATGGATAGCCAAAAATATGGGTCCCGTTGGTATTTTAAAAGATCTAAACGAAAGTGCCCAATCTCTCTTAACATTGGCGCGCAAAACACCTGAACTCACAGAAAGTTTTCAGCGTATACAAAAGAGCATGGATCAAATGGCGCAGGAAGGTCTTATTCTTGGAGATGCCACAGTTAAAAAACTAGCAAATGCGCACGCAAAAAATAACAAATTTGGACGTTATGCTTTGATCATTATTGCGATTTGCTTAGTCATCATAACATTTCGTTTTTTATAAGAATGTTTTTCTGTTAAAATGATTGCATTGATCGCAATAGGAAATCAAGATGGCCAGCATAACGATTCGTAATCTTAACCCTGAAATCAAAGAAAAATTAAGACTTCAAGCCGCTCAAAACGGGCATTCTATGGAAGAAGAAGTTCGACAAATCTTAAGCAAAAGAGATACCATCAATGAAGACGACCCAACAGTTTTCATAAATGATTTGTCGTATGATGTGCAATCATTGCAATCACAAAATATTCTCCTTATTATTGGCGGTGGCATTGCTGCTTATAAGACACTTGATCTTATTCGACGTCTTAAAGAGCGCGGTGCGACAGTTCATATCATTATGACACAGGCAGCTCAGCATTTCGTGACACCCCTTAGTGCAAGTACATTATCAGCCACATCTGTTTATACCGATTTATTTTCACATAAGGATGAACATGATGTTGGACATATTCGGCTGGCACGCATGGCCGATGCGATTATTGTTGCACCAGCAACCGCAGATCGCCTCGCAAAGATGGCCAATGGTATTGCTGATGATCTTGCAGGTGCTGTGCTTTTAGCCGCAACTTGTCCTATAATTTTAGCACCAGCTATGAACCCTTCCATGTGGGCACATCCTGCAACCAAACGCAATGTCGAAATACTGCACAAAGATGGCGTACATTTTATAGGTCCTGAAAGTGGTGAAATGGCTGAAAAAGGTGAAAATGGACGCGGCCGAATGAGTGAACCTTTAACACTGGTTGCCCATATAGAACATTTTTTTTCTAACAAAAAAAAATTGCTTTCAAATCACCATTTTATAGTAACATCTGGTCCAACGCATGAACCTATTGATCCTATCCGTTATTTTGCTAATCGCTCATCAGGCAAGCAAGGACATGCGATCGCAACTCAACTTAATCAATTAGGTGCCAAGGTGACACTGATTTCAGGACCTGTCCACCTAGAAGACCCCAAAGGCGTAACCACAATTCATGTTGAAACCGCTAATGATATGTTAAAAGCTGTGCAAGAAGCATTACCTGCAGATGGCGCAATTTTCGTTGCAGCAGTTGCTGATTGGCGTAGTGATCATCAAATTTCTAAAAAACTGAAAAAAAATAAACACGCGCCAGCCTTTAAAATGGTAGAAAATCCCGATATTTTATCAACAATCGGTCATGCCGAAAACCGACCAAAACTTGTTGTTGGATTTGCCGCTGAGACTGATGATGTTTTGAAAAACGGACAAAAAAAACTAAAAACAAAAGGAGCAGATTTCATTGTAGCCAATGATGTCTCTTTTTCTAAAAAAGGCCAAAGTGTTATGGGGGGAGACAATAATACCATTCATCTAATCAGCCATGAAACAATTGAAGATTGGCCTGAAATGAGCAAACATGATGTTGCACAAAAGCTTGCACTTAAGATTGCCGATTTTTTTTCAAAAATATAGTTTTATAAAGTGAGGCTTTTTAAAAAATATGCGTTTTCATTAGAATAAGAGTTCTGAGAAAGAACGATTTATTTTTGCTGTCTTTTCTTAAAACAATTTTATTAAAAACACCTTTTATAACAGTCTCTATTTAACTTTCCCATCTATATGATAGAAATACAAAATAAGTGCAGTGGCTATATGATCAAATTTCAAGGTGTTATCTTGCCATTTACAGCTATTAACGACACAATCAAGGCATTGCGCACTCTTGCGAAAATTTATGATAGTGTGAATACAATAATTTTTATCAGTGCTTAGTGTCGCAATGAGATTTAAAAAATTTCACTCAATGCAAACAAAATTTATGTATTCAAATGAACTTGACTTTGGATGATGTGATGAAACTATTCCATAGGCTTGAGCTCATAACAGATCTATTTAGAAGCTATAATACCGCTTTGCACGCCCAAATCACGTAGTGAATATTGCGCTCTTGGACCAATTTGTTGAATAATATGGCTGGCACAAAGTGACCCCAAACGTGCGCTATCTTCAAAAGACAGTCCATTGGTATACCCATAAAGAACACCTGCCGCATAAGAATCACCCGCACCGGTTTGATCAACAACCTTATCAACAGGATAGGCTTTTACGCTAAAAGTTTCATCGCGACGAATCACAAGTGAACCCTTTTCTGCGCGTGTGACACAAGCAAAGCCACGTGTATCATTACGCATAGCTGCAACGGCATCTTCAAATGATGATGTTTCATAAAGTGAAAGAAGCTCTGCCTCATTGGCAAAAACAATATCGACGACATTGGAACGGATGAGTTCTAAAAACTCATCACGAAAACGTTCGACACAAAAAGAATCTGAAAGTGTGATTGCCATTTCATTGCCATTTTCATGAGCGATTTTTGCCGCTAACCGCATGGCTTCTTTGGCGCGAGGCGGATCCCATAAATATCCTTCGAAATATACGACTTTTGATGCAGCAACTTTTGAGACTTCAATATCTTCTGGGCCAAATTCTAAACAAGCGCCAAGATAAGTATTCATCGTTCTTTCGCCATCTGGGGTGTTGAAAATTATACACCGAGCAGTTGACGCACCACCATCAAGAGCGCGTGTATCATAAGCCACGCCTTGTCCACGCATATCATGAGAAAACACATGTCCTAATTGATCACGTGCGACTTTACCAATAAAAGCCGTTTTCGCACCAAGACTTGCTAAGCTTGCAGCCGTATTTCCAGCACTTCCACCTGATGTTTCTACCGTTTGCCCCATAGAGGCATAAAGCATTTCAGCGCGTTCTTTATCAATAAGATTCATCGCTCCCTTAATAATGTTGTTTTGAATTAAAAAATCATCATCAGCGCGCGCTATAACATCAACGATAGCATTGCCAATTGCCAAAACATCAAAATCAGCCATAAAATCTTCCTTTTATAAAGGTTTGCACCAAAACAGGCATTCCTATCAATTCTTATGACTATAAACATCAAAACTCGCAAGACCCCTTGCTTCTTATTCTCTCATTTCTTATTTAAAATAACATGATTTTTGATGCTGCTTATCGCGCGCTTCAGCGTATATTCACCCCGCCATTTCGCTCTATGCTATGGAAAGCATTAGGCGCGACTTTAGCGATTTTAGCCATTTTATGGCTTTTAGTGAGACAAGCTTTTTTTACATTTGTATGGCCATGGATTGCTGATTTTTTACCAACGCTTCCTAGTTGGGTCGGTTGGCTAGGTTTTATTGGTGCGCTTACATTCTCTATTGGTCTTGCTGTCTTAATGGCGCTTTTAATTGCTCCTATTACAGCAATGATTGGTGGTTTTTTTATTGATGACGTCGCGGAAATTATAGAAAAAAACGATTATCGAAATGACATTCCAGGAACGGCTATGCCATTAGGTCGTTCACTTATTATAGCTTTACGTTTTGTTCTTTTAAGCATTCTTGGCAATTTCATTGCTTTGCTTTTATTTTTTGTTCCCGGCGTCAATCTGATCGCCTTTTATGTTATTAATGGGTATCTTTTTGGACGGGAATATTTTGAATTTGCAGCCTGTCGATTTCGCTCTGAAGCCGATGCCCATGCTTTTTATAAACGTAATTCTGGGAGCGTCTTTATAAGCGGATTGATTATTGCTTTTTTTGTATCCATTCCTTTTCTTAATCTTTTAACGCCACTTTTTGCTGCCGCTTTTATGATTCATCTTTATAAAAAGCTCGACCATAACGATGAGAAGAAAACGCTTATCAATTCTAATCACCTTTGATACAATTGATATTTTCAGTCGGCTTTGTTTTTATCATGTTCAAACTCGACTTTTATACAATTTTGTGACAATTTAAAAAGATGAATCTTGACATTAAACTCTGTGGCTTAAAAACGCCCGAAGCGATTAAAGCCGCAATGGATCTCGGCGCGAACTATATTGGCTTTATATTTTATGCAAAAAGCCCGCGCAATATTGATTTACAACGCGCAGCTAAACTGCGCCCTTTGATACAAAAACCAACACAATTGGTTGCCGTTACAGTCAATGCGACCCAAGAGGAGTTGGATCATCTTGTCAAATGTGTCAATCCCGATATTTTGCAGCTTCATGGTCATGAAAGCGCCAAAGATATTCAATCAATGAAAAAGCGCTATGATCTGCCCGTTATAAAAGCAATTTCCATCTATGATGAAAACGACATGAAAACTGCTCATAGTTATAAAGGGATCGCCGATATTCTTTTATTGGATACAAAAGCACCTAAAAATGCATCACTTCCTGGTGGAAATGGCATTTCTTTTGATTGGTCACTTATGAAGTTGCTTGACGCAGATATAAAAACCATGCTTTCGGGTGGATTGAATGCCAATAACGTCAAGCAGGCCATTCATATTGCTCGACCTGATGGTATTGATATTTCATCAGGAATAGAAAAAACACCTGGCGTTAAAGATATTCAGCTTATGCGCAATTTTATTGAAACAGTCAAAAGTATAGACTTTGAAGGAGACTGACGTGGACAATTCGGCAGAACGCAATTCCTACAAAACAGGGCCTGATCATGATGGCATGTTTGGTATTTTTGGCGGACGTTTTGTTGCAGAAACGCTTATGCCTCTCATTCTAGAACTACAAGAAGCTTACGAAAGTGCAAAAAAAGACCCCACTTTTAAAAAAGAGTTGCAAGATTTATCAACCCATTATGCTGGCCGCCCGTCAAAACTATATTATGCAGAACGCTTAAGCCAACATTTAGGTGGTGCAAAAATCTATCTCAAGCGGGAAGATTTAAATCATACCGGCAGTCATAAAATTAATAATTGTCTAGGACAAATATTGCTTGCCAAAAGAATGGGCAAAACACGTATTATTGCCGAAACAGGTGCTGGTCAGCATGGTGTTGCCTCTGCTACTGTTTCAGCACGTTTTGGTTTTCCCTGCACCATTTACATGGGTGCTACGGACGTTGAACGACAAAAACCAAATGTTTTTCGCATGCAGCTATTAGGTGCTAAAGTGAATGCTGTTTCAGCAGGAAACGGCACACTCAAAGATGCCATGAATGATGCTTTGCGAGATTGGGTCAGCCATGTCCATGATACTTATTATCTTATTGGAACAGCAGCAGGTCCTCATCCTTATCCTGAAATGGTGCGCGATCTTCAATCTGTTATTGGCCAAGAAACTAAAATACAAATATTAGAGCAGGCTGGACGATTTCCCGATATGATCATTGCAGCGGTTGGTGGGGGATCAAATGCGATTGGTCTTTTTTACCCTTTTTTGGATGATCATAATGTTGAAATTATTGGCGTTGAAGCAGGAGGCCGCGGCCTTGATGGCGTGGAGCATTGTGCCTCAATGACAGCAGGACGCCCCGGTGTTCTTCATGGTAACCGCACTTATTTGCTCCAAAATGATGATGGACAAATTTTGGAAGGACACTCTATATCTGCAGGCCTTGATTATCCAGGAGTTGGACCTGAACACTCATGGTTAAAAGATACAAAACGTGTGCACTATGTTCCAATTCTGGATGAAGAAGCACTTCATGCTTTTCAACTTTTAACCAAGCTTGAAGGCATTATCCCCGCTCTTGAATCTGCCCATGCTATAGCTCAAGCAATCAAAGAAGCACCAAAGATGAGTTCAGATAAAATCATTATTGTTAATCTTTCAGGACGCGGCGATAAAGATGTGCATACAGTTGGCACGCTTCTTGGTATGGATATGTGAGGAACGTGCCATGACAACTCGTATTGAAAAAAAATTTTTAACTTTAAAAAATGAAAATCACCCTGCTTTTATAACCTATATGATGGCAGGGGATCCCGATTATGATACTGCGCTTGAGATTATGAAAGCATTACCAAAAGCAGGCAGTGACATTATTGAATTGGGCATGCCTTTTTCTGATCCGATGGCCGATGGTCCTGCCATTCAAGCTGCGGGTCTTCGCGCCTTAAAAAAAGGTCAAACCCTTAAAAAAACGCTGCAAATGGTTTCGTCCTTTCGACAAGACAACACCACAACACCTGTTATATTAATGGGCTATTATAATCCTATTTACATTTATGGCGTAGAACAGTTTTTAATCGACGCAAAAAATTCAGGTGTTGATGGTTTATTGATTGTTGACTTGCCACCAGAAATGGATGAAGAACTTTGCTTGCCTGCTTTAAAAGCAGGTATTAGCTTCATCCGTTTGGCAACCCCAACAACAGATACAAAACGATTGTCAAAAGTGCTGGAAAATACATCGGGCTTTGTTTATTATGTATCAATGACAGGTATTACTGGGCAAAGTTTAACAAACACAGACACAATAAATGAGGCCGTCCAAGCCATTAAAAACCATACAAAACTACCAATTGTTGTTGGTTTTGGTATAAAAACCAAAGAACAAGCATCTAAAATTGGCCGCCATGCTGATGGTGTGGTTGTAGGTAGTGCCATTGTTCATGCCATTGCCGAAACATTGGATGATAAAGGATATAAAAAAGACAATACAGTAACAGCTGCAAGTCTTTTGGTCAAAGAATTAAGTCAAGGCGTGCGTGAAGCACGTTAATATTCACGTCAAATCTAAACAAGAAGATAAGGTGACATTAAGATGAACTGGATTACGAATTATGTTCGTCCCAAAATCAATTCCATGTTGGGGCGTCGTGAGATGCCTGAAAATCTTTGGATAAAAGATCCAGCAAGTGGCGAAATGGTCTTTCATAATGATCTAAAAGCCAATCAATATGTTGTTCCAGCATCGGGCTATCATATGCGGATCCCAGCAAAATTACGTCTTGATCATTTTTTTGATAATGGTGCTTATGAGCTTTTGGAAAATCCCAAAGTCGTTATTGATCCGTTAAAATTTCGTGATGAAAAACGCTATATTGACCGTCTGAAGGACTACCGCTCTAAGCTTAATGTTAGCGATAATATTTTAAATGCACGAGGAATGATTGAAGGCTTGCCTATTATCGCAACCGTTCAAGATTTTGCTTTTATGGGTGGCTCGCTTGGTATGGCTTCAGGTGAAGCAATTATCAAAGCGTTTGAAACAGCTATTGCTGAAAAACGACCCCTTGTTCTATTTGTTGCTTCTGGTGGCGCGCGTATGCAAGAAGGGACACTCTCTCTTATGCAAATGCCACGAACCACCGTTGCCGTTGAAATGATGAAAGAAGCCAATCTTCCTTATATCGTTGTTTTGACAAATCCTACAACAGGCGGCGTCACAGCCTCTTATGCCATGTTAGGTGACATTCACATTGCAGAACCTGGTGCCATGATTGGTTTTGCAGGGCCAAGGGTTATTGAACAAACTATTCGAGAAAAATTACCTGAAGGTTTTCAAAGTGCTGAATATCTGCAAGAACACGGTATGGTGGATATGGTGGTTTCGCGCTTGGAAATGAAAACCACAATTGCAAAGCTTTTACGATTAATGATGAAAAAAACCTCATTTACGCCACCGCAATCGCGTCTTGAGGGGCATGATGTTGCTTAATGGTTTCTTAATAAATGGTTCATAATCGCGCTGAGAGTCTTATTCATGACTTGATGCAATTGCATCCAAAAGGGTTTGATTTATCGCTTCAGCGTATATCTGGGCTTTTGGCACGTTTGGACAATCCCCATTTAAAACTCCCGCCTATCATTCATATTGCTGGCACAAATGGCAAAGGTTCAGCCACAGCCAATTGTCGCTCTTTGCTAGAAAGTGCAGGTTACACTGTTCATGTCCATACATCGCCGCATCTCGTCTCTTGGCATGAGCGTTATCGCATGGCGCATAAAGATGGTGGACAATTTGTCACTGACGATGTACTGGCGGATGCTATTGAGCGTGTCGCGACAGCAAATAATGGTTGCTCCATTACGGTTTTTGAAATTTTAACGGCCGTCGCCTTTTTGCTTTTTAGTGAACATCCAGCTGATGCCGTAATTTTAGAAGTGGGGCTTGGTGGGCGCTTTGATGCCACAAATGTGATACCAAAACCCGCAGTAAGTCTCATCATGCCTATTGCTTTGGATCATGAAGCTTTTCTAGGTCATTGTGTTGAAAAGATTGCTTTTGAAAAAGGGGGCATTATTAAAGATAGCGCCCCTGTAGTTATCGCTCATCAAGCGGATCATTCTGCCATATCTGTTTTAACAGATTTAGCTGAAAAAAAATGTGCACCACTTTCCATATATGGTCAAGACTATCACGCTCATGAAGAAAATAGTCGTATGATTTTTCAGAATCAATTAGGGTTGTGGGACCTGCCGATGCCATGCTTGCAAGGTGCTCATCAAATAGACAATAGTGCAGCGGCGATAGAAGCCGTTCTGCAAGCAGGGTTTCAACTGTCTGATGATCACATGGCACATGCGATGAGACATATTGTCTGGCCTGGGCGTATGCAATCCATCAAACAGGGGAAACTGGTTGAAACACTTCATCCATTAACGAAAATTATAATCGATGGTGGACATAATCCAGCAGCAGCAAAAGTCGTTGCACAAGCTTTAAAAAAACTTAAAGAACAAACAGGTCACCCGATTGTTCTTATTGTAGGCATGATCAATACAAAAGATAGTGAAGGCTATTTTAAAGAGCTTTTAAAGATAGTCGATAAGGTCATTACTGTGCCTATTTTGAACAGTGATGCCGCCATCACACCTGAAGATCTTTGTGAAGTGGCTTGCCGTGTAGGCTTTACCGCTCAATCTATGAAAAGTTTAGAACAAGCTTTTCATTTAATCAGTAAAGATAAGACCCCCCAAACAGTTCTCATTGGTGGGTCTCTCTATCTAGCGGGTGAATTTCTTTCACTTAACCACACCTTACCAGAGTAATTTTAAAATAACTTCTGGCTTTTAAACTTAAAAAGTAAAATAGACGCAAGGTGTAAGACTTATTATTTTAATCAAAATAATCGTGGTAATTTATACGAAAACGAAGATAATGCTCGCATAAAACATGACTATTTTCATGAAGACGCGATAAAGCTATAGGAAAAAAAATATCTATATTCGAAAAACATAAAAAACTTCAATTTGCTTTGCCAGACAGCTTAACAGGCTCGTCCATCTGTTAATTGCTATTTTCCTCGCAGATTTTTGCTATTGATTCTACCATTTTAATAAAATTAATTGGTTCTGGGCCTAAAGACTTGCGTTTATTTCAAAAAAAGCTAAATCATAATATAGAACGATTTACGACTTTCAGGAGTACGTCTCATGACTCTTAGCACCGCACTTTATCAGTATCCAAAGCTCATCACTGTTTTTGGTGGCTCTGGTTTTGTCGGCCGCCATGTTGTTGAAGCTTTAACAAAGCGTGGATATCGCGTTCGCATCGCCGTGCGCCGTCCAGAGACTGCGTATTATATGCTTCAAATTGGTGAAGTTGGGCAAACACAAATGCTCAAAACAAATGTGCGAAATCGTGAGTCTGTTGCGCGTGCACTGATTGATGCCGATGCAGCTATATTCTTACCTGGTGTTATTGATTCTTCTGGCAAAAATAGTTTTAAAAATGTGCATATTGAAGGTGCCAAAAACGTTGCTGAATTGGCCAGTAGTGCGGATATTCCACTTATTCATATGTCAGCGTTAAATGTCGATACAAACACGTCTGTTTCATATATGAAAACAAAAGCTCAAGGTGAGCAAGTGGTGCAAAGCGCTCATAAAAAGGCAATCATTATGCGTCCATCTGTTATTTTTGGCCCTGAGGATTCCTTTTTTAATAAGATCGCTGATATATCACGTTTTTCATGGATGATCCCAATGTTTGGTGGCGGCAAAACAAAACTACAGCCTGTTTATGTCGGTGATATTGCAGAATTTGTCATTCAATCTTTAGAAGATAAAGTTAAAGAGGGCCAAATTTACGAGCTTGGTGGAAAAGAAGTCATAACGTTTCGTCATGCTGTTGAAGAAATGTTAAAAGTGATTTTGCGTAAAAAAGTGCTTCTTTCTGTTCCTTTTTCAGTTGGTACACTTATTGGAGGTATTTTTGGTCTTATTGGAAAACTTCCACTTCTGCCCACAGTTTTAACGGCTCAACAAGTCAAAATGCTTAAATATGACAGCATCGTCTCTGAAGAAGCGCAGCGTGATGGTCGCACATTAGAAGGTGTCGGCATTACGCCAAAAGCAATGGAAGCCGTTCTTCCAAGCTATTTATGGCGGTTTCGTCCACATGGTCAATTTGCTAAAAATGGAAACATTTATAAAACTGGTACAAAAATATCTTAATTTCCAGCGCATTGGACTCGTAATATCACTTTATGGCGCCTCTTTTGATAGAATTTTATATCAATAGCTGAAATCATTCATTGATGCCAAAGATAAAAGCTTTAAATCGTGGCTAACATTTGAAGTGAAAAATTTTAATCTTTAAAGCTTTTAATAATTTAACGATGTAATTTTAAGCCACACTAAGTTGAGAAAATACATAAAATTTAACGCAATAAAAAGTGTCTTACTAATCCTTTTACTACCCAAAATATTAACGCTTTTGTTATCGACTCCAATTTTTCATCAAGCAACATATACTACGGTTAAATGCTTAATGTTTTAACGATGATCACGAAGTCTTTTAAAGCAAACAGCTTTTAATCATGTTATCATAAAGCATTGTATTTTGGAGTGTTGTTATGAAAAAAATCTGTTCTATTCTTATGATCACTGCTGTTGGCTTTTCAACTGTTGCATGCACACAAACAGAAAAAGAAATTTCAAAATGGGGGGTTGGTGGTGCCGCGGTTGGTGCAATTGGCGGTGCAGTTCTTGGCAATGGCGGACGTGCAGTTGCAGCAGGTGCAGCTGTTGGTGCGCTTGCTGGTGGACTTATTGGCTATATTAGAACCAAAGATGGTGTGCGATATTGCCAATATCGTGATAGCAAAGGCCGCTTATATGAGGCGCGCTGTCGATAAGTCATATGAAACGATCATAATAAAAGCCTTTGTGTTTTCACATAATCAAAACAAAAAGGCTAAAAGCGTTCAAAATATTTTTGTCTTTGCAAAAAATGCGTTTTTATAAATTAAGAAAACACATAGTTGCAAATGAATGCTGTCACTATTGGCATGAATGATAGGACTTACAAAAATTACCAAAAGCTCTATAAGATTTATAAAGAGCTTTTGAAATGAGTAATCTGTTTCATGATATGTAAGAGCTATTTACTTATAATTTTTTTATAAGGAGCAATGATAAAATTATCGCGGCTATATTATAAATCATTGAGACAGAAAAGAAATTCATATATTTCCATAATAGAGTATTATGAGAAAGTAACCGAACCTGTGCAAAAACAAGACTGACAAAAACGACACCAAAAGTTGCACCAATTGCTGCATAGTTGATATAAGGCCTGACGCCATGTCTTCTGAGAATTCCTTACTTAAACCCAACACAACATTAACAAAGGTGTCATACTCAAACCTTGGCCAAATCCAAAAACCAAAAGCGCAGATATCATCCAATGTGATTGCCTATGATCATAGGCACCAAATAAGACAAGAGCGACTAAAAGAACCAGACCAATACCATAATTAGACATTACAAGTATAAGTGTTTTTTGAACAATATGTTTTATGAATTTAGAGGCAGATAATGATGCCACCAAAAATCCGACATTTGTTGGTGCAAAAAGCATACCAGCTTCAAATGTTAACAATTCAAAGCTCCTTTGAACAAGTGAGGCAAAACAAAGGAAAAAACTGGCAGAGGTTGAATAAATAAGAAAAATAACCAATAATCCTTTTGAAAATTTAATAAAAGATTAAAATCAACAGCCGGATTTTTTCAACTCTGTTAATCGCCATTCTACCATAAAAAATTTCTATTAAACTTAACACTGAAATGAGGCAAGCAAAAAAGGCAGGTGTAGTGTACGATCGAACATCTTCAAAGATGTGTGAAGAGTACAAGCATCAAACCAATTGTAATGCTTGAACTGCCTATAATATTCACTCTTACTTTTATCGTCGGTTTGATCCAAGGGATAAAATAGCACATAAAAATTGTAAAAATAACAATTGGAATATTGATCAAAAAAACGCTCTCCACCCCAATGAATAAAATTAAGTTCAATCAATAATCCTCCTAAGAGTTGCCCAGCAATAGCCGCCAAACATAATGTCATACCAAGAAAACCGAAAGCTTTACTTCTTGAATGTCCTATAAATAAAGAACGAAGCAAAGTGTAGATTTGGGGAAAAGGTAGTACTACTATCACACCTTGTGCTACGCAAGAACCAATAAGAAACCACGTTGTTTGAGCAATTCCGCATGAAAATGACGTAATGGTAAAACCAATAATATCAATTAAATAAAGCTTACCCTGTCCGTAAATATCACCCAATCAGCCAAAAACTATGAGCAATCCTGCAAAACCCAACTCATAACCAGTAATTATCAATCCCATTTGTGAAAGATTAACACCAAGATCATTTTGTATTGTAGGAAGTGCAATATTAACCACAAAAAGATTGAACATCGTGATAAACGCACCGTGTAACAATGTTATAAAGGCAAGTGTAGTGTGATGTCCACTATTGTGAACTTCCAGTATTTTTAATTCAATTTTCAGAGTTATAAAGAAAAGTCCTTTTTCCTTCTTAATATATCTGAAGATAAAAATAGAATACCCATAATCATGTTACTATATGGCAAATTATTCTGGCATTTTTAATAATAACTTCAGAACAAAAACGTAATAAATTGGGCGCGTTTCTTAAATCGAAGTGCCAATCCATCTTGCCAACTGAAGTTGGATTATCACCAACATCATTTGAAATATCAAAAAGACGCCGAACAAAAGAATTACGCCGTTCAGAAGTCGCTCAACTCGCAGGTATAGAACCTATATGTTATACTTGGGTCGAACAAGGAAGTAACATTATTGTCTCGACTCATTTTTTGATAAAATTGTTTGCACTCTAAAACTCACCCATAAAGAACAGCGACATTTTTTTCAACTTGCTGGGCGTTATCCAGAAACACAAAATGAAAGACCAGTCAAAATACCTCTTCATTAATACAACAAATACTTGGTTTTTATATTAAGACCAGCTTACGTTATGAATATGCAATGAGATATATTGGGTTGGAACAAAGCGGGTAATTATTTTTAACCTTTGAAAACGACCCTTCTAAAAGGAGCAATATGCTTGCAAAGTTATTTCAAGATACCTGTCTATCTTCCATAGTTTGCGATTGGGAAAACAGACACCGCTTATCGTTGCGAGTTTCACACGTGATTGTGCCCGCTTAACGGAAAATGATACAACCAATTCATTGGTCAAAAATCTTTAAGAACGCTCTTACCGTTTCAATAATCTTTGGGAAAAAAATGATGCAAAAGGAAATTGTTAAAATAAGCGCAACATTATGATTGAAGGTATTGGCGATGTACATTACGATCACTAAACACTTTTTGTAGATGAAGAAAAACAGCTGAAGCTGATTTATAATGCTATACAACCAACATCTCCATTAACAGTCAAATTTCGTACAATGCTTGAGACAATATAAACGTTAACACTATTATGAAGCGCGCTATTTCTAAAAAGAACACTCTATAATTTCCAAGTATTTTATTCGTATATGGATGCATTGAAAACTTCGTACCTTAACTTGCTAGTATCAAAATAAAATAAGCTCAGGTTTTATAGGGCGTTTGTTTTCTACTTAACCATCGTATGAAAAACATCTCAAAAAATAACTTGAACCAATGTTCAAATTTTAAGTTTTTGCTTATAAAAAAAGCAGACCATTTCATGAGACTGCTTTTTTCAAAACTTCACATATAAAAATTAAGGTGTGTCTTACTGATTTGCACCGATGACAGTTCCACCTATTCCGCCAATAGCTGCTCCTGCTGCTGCACCTCGACCACCGCCAATTGCTCCACCGGCAAGTCCACCTAATGCTGCACCACCGATGCCGTAACCTGCGGTTCTTTTTTCTTGTTGAGTACACGCAACGGCAAGAAAACTAATCATTAAAACAATCATCATGTATGTAATTTTTTTCATGTTTTACCCTCTCTTCTAACACAAACTATAATTCACATCATGACATTAAGTTCCCTAGAAAAGATTGATGAAATATAAAATGAATGAAATATCTATTTATTCGAATACAAACTTTTTATATGATAAATTATAAAATAATACTCGTAAAGAAACTACTGTCATAAAATATTATCATAGATATTTTCTATTTTAGAATAATGATCTTATTTAATGAATCACTTTTTTTTAAATTTTTTTGGAACTTTAATTATTTAAAATAGACTTCCCAGCTTAATAACTGGGAAGTCAAAAATTAAGAGCGGAGCACACCGCCTGTCGATTTTAAAACATTTTCAATAATTTTATTCCCAAGCGCATCTAGCTCATCATCTGTCAGTGTCCGTTCAAGAGGTTGAAATGTCACTTCAATCGCAACTGACTTTTTATCCTCACCCAATGATGAATCTTCAAAAACATCAAAGACGTTAACCGATTGAATAAGTTTTTTATCCGCACCATTTGCCGCACGTAAAATTATGGATGCTTGAATTTTTTTATCAACAACAAAAGCAAAATCACGATAGACACGTTGAAAAGCTGAAAGCATTAAAGCGGATTTTGTTTTTGTTGGTTTCTTTTTGGCTTCTGGTATAGCGTCAAGAAAGACTTCAAAACCGCATAAATGTCCACTAACACCTAATTCATCTAATATATCAGGATGAAACTCTCCAAAATGAGCCAATGTGATTTTAGGTCCTAACTTAACAACGCCAGAACGTCCTGGATGGTACCAATTTGGCGCATCTGTTTCAATTTGCAGTTTTGTAACATCCATACCACAAGCTTCTAAAACACTGTATACATCCGCCTTTGCATCAAAAACATCCACAGTTTTAGCAGAATTTCCCCAAAAACGTCCAGAACCCTCCAATTTATACGTGCCCCGACGAATCCCTCCTGCAACACGTTGTTGTTTGTCAGGCGTATTGCCGAGGTAAATACTTGAAACTTCAAAAAGCCCAAGATCCCAAAAACCGCGATCCGCATTACGTTGTGATGCACTTAAAAGACCGGGTAATAATGAAGGACGCATATTGGACATATCTGCCGCAATGGGATTTGCAAGCTCCAATTCTATTTGACCACCGCCAAAAAGTGTTGCCTGCTTTTTTGAAACAAAAGACCATGTTACCGTTTCCATCAAGCCACGACTGGCCAAGGCGCGGCGTACATTGCGCCCACGTTTTTGTGCTGGTGTTAAAATATTCGCATTCAATGATGAAGTTTTTTCAAGTGGATCTGGAATAATTTTATCCAAACCATGGATACGCATAACCTCTTCAACCAGATCAGCCTTTCCTTCAACATCAGGACGCCACGTTGGCACTTGAACTTGAAGGATAGAACCACTCCCTTCAACATGGAAGCCAAGGCTTGTTAAAATATTTATAACCTCATCATTGCCAAGCTCAAGACTGGTAAGCCGTTTAATTTCTGCAACGGGAAATTCAATATGGCGCACTTCTAACTTTTGTTTACCAATAGTCTTTGCTTTGGAAGGCTCTCCGCCACAATAATCAAGAATAAATTGTGAGGCGATTTCAAGACCAGCCTCCATGGATTCTGGATCAACGCCGCGTTCGAAACGATAGCGAGCATCGGATATTATTCCTAATGTACGACCAGTTTGTGCAATATTATGCGGATCCCAAAGTGCAGATTCAATAAGAACGTTTTGGGTGTTTTCATCGCATCCAGTTTCTTCTCCGCCTATAATGCCAGCAATTGATTGTATCCCTGCATCATCAGAAATAACACAATTACCTGATCCCAAACAATAATCTTTGCCATTTAAAGCTAAAAAATTCTCTCCCTTATGACTACGGCGAACGGTAAGATTGCCTCTTATTTTATCGGCATCAAAAACATGTAAGGGACGCGCTAAATCAAAAGTAAGATAATTTGTAATGTCAACAAGGGCATTGATCGGTCGTAAACCAATGGATGTTAAGCGTTGCTGCATCCAAATCGGTGACATCGTATTTTTTATATTGCGCACTTCGCGCCACGAAAAACCTAAACACAAAGGTGATGTCTGATCAAAATCAAAAGAAACCTGAATATTAGGATCTTTTGTTGCTGTAAATTTTGGAAGTTTAAATGGTTTTAAATGCCCAAGGTTGCTAGCGGCTAAATCACGTGCAATGCCACGAACACCTGCGCAATCAGGCCTATTTGGTGTCAATCCAACATCTATAATAGGATCATCCAAACCAAAATAAGTAGCAAAAGACTGACCAATCAAAGCATTTTCATCAAGTTCAATAATGCCATTATGCTCGTTCGAAAGTTCAAGCTCACTTTCAGAACACATCATCCCAAAGCTTTCAACACCACGAATTTTTCCAACTGAAAGCGTAACGTCAAGTCCTGGAACATATGCACCGGGGGGCGCAAAGACACCAATCAAACCTTCACGCGCATTCGGCGCACCGCAGACAACTTGAATAAGCTCGTCGTTGCCGATATCTACGCGCAGCACTTGTAATTTATCGGCATCAGGATGTTTTTGCGCCGATATAATTTTAGCAATGACAAAAACTTTGAGATTTGCTCGATCATCAACATCTTCAACCTCCAAGCCAATTTGGGTCAATCTGTCACAAATTTCATCCAATGAAGCGTCTGTTTCCAAATGATCCTTCAGCCAAGACAATGTAAATTTCATTTTTAAAACCTCATTTTTAAAGCTCTCATAGCTTGACTTTAAGAAGAGCTTAAACCACCAAATAATGTGGGAATATCAAGCGGACGAAAACCATAATGATCGAGCCAACGAATATCGGCATCAAAAAAGGCACGCAGATCTGGCATTCCATATTTCAACATTGCAATACGATCGATCCCCATACCCCAAGCAAATCCTTGATATTCATCTGGATCGAAACCTGCATTTTTTAACACATTCGGATGGACCATTCCGCATCCTAAAATTTCTAACCAATCATGACCTTCCCCAAATTTAACTTCCGAGCCTGAACGATCACATTGAATATCCACTTCCATAGACGGTTCAGTGAAAGGGAAAAATGAAGGACGAAAACGCATTTTTAGATGAGGCACTTCAAAAAATGCCTTACAAAATTCTTCATGGATCCACATAATATTTGCGATAGTTGAGTGTTTATCAATCACCAGTCCTTCAACTTGATGAAACATTGGTGAATGTGTAGCATCTGAATCCATACGATAAGTTTTTCCCGGAATGATAATACGTATAGGCGGCTTTTGCTTTTCCATTGTTCGTATTTGAACAGGTGAGGTATGTGTACGCAAAAGTTTACGTTCTCCCATTTCATCTTCTTTGAAGAAAAAAGTATCATGCATTTCACGAGCAGGATGGCCTTCTGGAAAATTTAATGCCGTAAAATTGTAATAATCCGTTTCAATATCAGGCCCCTCTGCAATAGAAAATCCCATATCAGCATAAATAGCAGTGATTTCATCAATCACTTGACTAATGGGGTGAATACGGCCAACTTCTACAGGAGAATGGCGTACGGGCAGTGTGACATCAACTGTTTCAGCCGCAAGGCGTGCTTGGGTTGCAGCACGTTTTAATACGACGCGCTTTTGACTTAATAAATCCATAATGCGATTTTTTAACCCATTGATCACAGGGCCATGTGCTTGACGTTCTTCAGCACTCATAGAACCAAGCGCTTTGAGCTTTTCAGAAATAGTGCCTTTTTTACCCAATGCACTGATTCTAATAGCCTCCAATGCCTGCTCGTCTTGAGCCACCTCAATCGCTAAACTGATTTCATGTTCCAGACTTTCAATATTGCTCATGTTTTGCCTGTTCATTAAATTATCAAAAGAAACACCAAGCCGCTTACCACGCTATCGACGTTTGCGCCAAGTTAAAACAGAAAAAAGCTTTTAAAAATAGGAAAAAAGTCTATTTTCAATCGAATTAAAGTCTGATTGACAAAAGATCATCATATTGTGCACACTTTAACACTAACAACAAAAACCCGTAAGCACTTAACTTACGGGTTTGAAGTGTGGATCTTCTTTGATTAATATCAAGAAATCGTATTTATTTTACTGCACCTTCAAAAGCATTCGGTGTTGTTTCTTTTAAATATTCCAATGCTTTTTTTGCAGATGCAACCAATTGTGAAAAAGCAACAGGTTCATGAATAGCAATATCTGATAAAACCTTACGGTCAACTTCAATACCTGCCTTTGCAAGACCATCGATGAAACGACCATAGGTAAGGCCTTCCATACGCACAGCCGCATTAATACGTTGAATCCACAAAGCGCGGAAACTGCGTTTACGATTTTTACGATCGCGATAGGCATATTGTTTTGAACGATCAACTGCAGCTTTTGCGGTACGAATCGTATTTTTACGACGCCCGTAAAAGCCTTCAGCTTGTTTAAGAACTTTTTTGTGTTTGGCGTGGGCAGTAACGCCGCGTTTTACGCGTGCCATGTCATAATCTCCTTAAGACGTTGATTTAAAGGCCGTTCGGCAAATAGTTTTTAATGACTTTTTTGCTATCTGGTTCAGCTAAAACCTTAGTTCCACGTGCATCACGTATAAACTTGTTCGAACGTTTGATCATGCCATGCTGCTTGCCTGCGCTAGCCGCCTTGACTTTGCCTGTAGCAGTGATTTTAAACCGCTTTTTGGCCGATGATTTGGTCTTCATTTTGGGCATTTTGCTTCTCCATCTGTAATCATTAATGACGCAACTGACCAAAGTTACGTCAAGCGTATAAGCCGCCACGGCATGCCCTGCCGGGCGACTTAAGAAAGTTTCTCATAAGCCAGAGAACTAAAAATAGCAAGCCATGCAATTAAACAAAATTTTTTTTCATGCCGCAAAAGCCATTCTTTGCGCCATAATCCTCCACTATAGCCTGTTAAAGGTCCAACAGCACCGATAACACGATGACAAGGAATCACATTGGAAATTTGATTTTGCCCATTGGCACACGCTTCCGACCTCACAGCAGTTGGCCTTCCTAAATCACGGACAAGTCTAGAATTAGAATATGTCATCCCCGGCTTAATTTTGCACACTTCTTTCTAAACAAACGGGGAAAGGCCTCATTGCAAGCGGGAAAGCGGTGTTTTAAACTCACAGAAACGACCATTATAACAATCAAACAGCCTTTATAATAATCAAACAACTCTTTTTCTATTGATTAATGACGGGTGTAGACGCAAATTCTATCATTGAGCGGGTGAGCATTTGCATTTTTTCAATTCAGTTGGCAAACTTTTGCGATCAAAAAATACAAGAAGATATAAAACACGTACAACGCTCACCGCTAGCATTTTGCCAATAGTTGTTTCAAGCCACACTGCTTTTAAAAGCTTACGTCCTTTAAGTGCATTAGGTGGTTTGCCGATCAAACGATTGGTCGCTACACGAATACCACTTCCCGAATCATAGCCAACAGATAATTGCGCATTACTTACGAAGTCTTTTTCAGTCAACAGCTCAAAAGCACGACTGGCACGTTTTAAGTGAACAAAGTGAAAAAGGTCATGCTAATTTAGCGTTTAAAAAATACGACGCACAATGGACGGATTGAACTCCATAATTTTCAAATCTCGTTCAGACCAATGGCAATTAAATTCTTTGTCTAAAAGCGCAATTAAGACACAATAGATCGGATCAATATGATATTCTGTTTCTAAAGGATGGCATTTTAAACATAGACGATACCTTATTCCATACATACGGCAACACTATCACAAAAAATAACATTTTTTCGTTTTGGTTTTCGCGCACCACACGATAATCGACAAAAATATTTGTTGTTGTTACACGTACAAAAACATGTCCAACATAGGATCTGTCTTTATTTATAAGCGCTGTATAAAGCGCATCGCTATTGTTCAAAAGTAATGTCATAAAGTAAATTGCACGAAAACGAAATTTATGACGCCTAAAATCGGGCATGCATTTCATAAAAATTGTACAAAACTTTCGAGAGCTTAAAGAGTATACAAACTAAAATGCAAAAACTCTTTTTTCCTGTTCAATGGAATAAGAATATTAACTCGCGCAATTATAATTGATCATTTAAAAAACGCTTTTCGAAAATTTGAATTGATTAACATGACATTATATAGGATCAGGTGACCCATTTCCACGAATTTCAATTAAGGGAGGTGGCAAACTATTGCTTTTGACTGCCGCTTTACAAATATCTGCAATAATACACTGTGCGCAATTAGGATGTCTTGCTTTACAAATATAGCGTCCATGCAAAATCAACCAATGATGGGCATGTTTTATATAAGATTTTGGAACAATTTTAAGTAGTTTTTCTTCAACATCTTCTGGACTTTTACCCGGGGCCAAACCAATGCGGTTACAAAGTCGAAAAATATGCGTATCAACAGCCATAGTTGGTTGACCAAAAGCAACATTCAAAACAACATTGGCCGTTTTACGACCAACACCTGGAAGAGCCATTAATTCGTCGCGTGTATGGGGTATTTCCCCATGATAATGTTCATTTAACTGAACACTTAAAGCATAAACATTTTTGGCTTTTGCCCGCCATAGACCTATAGTGCGAATGTATTGAGCAATATTTTCCTCACCAAGAGAGGCCATTTTATAACTATTATCAGCCACTGCAAAAAGATCTTTTGTCGCTTTATTGACACTCATATCTGTTGCTTGTGCAGACAAAACAACACTCACAAGCAAAGTAAAATTATTGGTATAAATCAGATCGCTTTGCGGATGAGGTCTTTGAACACAAAAGCGGCGAAATATCTCCTTTATTTCAGCCTTACTATAAAGCGTATTCACATTGTTTTTGGTGGCCTTTTTATTTACCATTTTTCTATTACACGCCTATCTTTGACTTAAAACTTGAAGTTCAGTGCAACGCTCGCCATATTATCTCTAAAGAAAATGCCATATTGGGTTTTCAATCAAGTAATGGTCGCTTTGAAGAGGACTATCTTATGACACGCATAACTTCTTTTTCCAACCCGTTGTTGCTTGGCTTCGACACAATGGAAAAAACTTTGGATCGTTTAGGCAAATCGGGTGATGGCTATCCCCCTTATAATATTGAGCGATTAAGTGAACGTGAAGACAAAAGCCGTATACGGATAACATTAGCTGTTGCTGGTTTTTCACATGAAGAACTGGATGTCACAGTTGAAGATAACCAGCTGATTATACGTGGCCGTCAAATCGATATGTGTGAGCGTGAATTTTTACATCGTGGTATTGCAGCTCGCCAATTTCAGCGGGTTTTTGTCTTAGCAGAAGGCATGCGTGTTGGTTCGGCTGATTTAAAAAACGGTCTTCTTTCCATTAATCTTGAGCGTCTCGTTCCACAAAAGCGTGTCAAACGTATCGCCATCACAGCAGATGATGAGTGATGCGAAAGGAGAAAGAAATGAAAATTGAAAAACAGACATTATCATTAAAAGAATTTGCACTTCTTGGCGAAGGACAAATTGCCTATTTAAGAAAAATTCTTTCGGATGATTTAATCAAAAAATTTCCCAATATGCCGCCCATGGAACCGGGAATATCTTTATGGGGCCTATTTGGAGCAACAGGGGAACCAATCATCCTTTCTGATGTACGATCCAAAGCTTTGGAAAGTGCAGATGATTATGAATTAGAAACGGTCACATTACACTAAAGACCTATAAAAATTAAAAATTCATTTTATCATTGCCTGCCAAAATATCTCTACATGAAACGTCCTTGATCAGATGATGAGAAAGGACGTTTTTGTTGAGCACAATCGACTTATCATCAACAGCACTCTGTTTTCTATTGAGTTTTAATATTTTAAGATGATAGCAATATGATGCATTATCATCACATCACATGATACGCCTTTAAGAAAAAATTATTTGCATCATTGCAAAACAAATGAATACGAGCAGTCTTAAGAGCAGCGCTCTTCATCTTATTATTTTTTTAATCTTAATTTTATTCGTTCTTTAATCTTGATTCATCATTTTATATCTTCTGACAAGTAGCCACATTTATCGTTACAGTTTTATTTGTAAGAGTGCGCTTATTGTCGGTGAGAACGAAAACATATATGATTCTTAAACTGTGCAAAAATTTCATGAACTTTTTAAGTTTTAACAGGCGTTATTTTAGGATTATTATGGCTCATACAACAAAGCAAAAACTGTATACTTATCCTATGCGCGGATTAAGCATCATCGCTATTTTTTTGATTGTTGCACCGCCTATTCAAACAATTATTGCCACTTATTTGACGCATCAATGGGTCGGGGGAAGCAATGCGCTTATCGAATTTTTTGATGTTTATTCCAACGTAGCATGGCCACGAATTTTACCTGGTTATTCCTATTATATGCCCTCTGTTTTTTTAAGTGGGATAGTGTGTTCTCTTGGGCCTTCTAGAGGAAGTGGTCTTACGCTCACAAGTGCAATCATACGAACAATATTGGTAAGTTTTTGTGTCGAATTTTTCTATATTTGGCTTTCTCAACCTTATATGAAAACAATTAACGCTCACAATTATCTTGAAAGCCTCAGCTTTTATCTTGTTCAATGGATTTTTGCAGCTTTTATATGTTGGTTTGTAGCAAAAAAATTTGGTTTGAATCAAAAAATAAAAGTATCATGATCTGATCTCATCCCAAATGTTTAAATGGTGAGTATCTTAAGATAATTTAGTAAAATAAATTTCAATGATAAACAATTACCGCTCATAACACTATAAAGCGTACTACGACTTTTAAATCTTATACATTTGTATCGTATCTTTTGCCTTACATATCACTTTAGACTCTAATATTAAGATAGCATCCATGAAGTTCATGACATCTTATGTAAATTTGAAAGAAATCGAGAAACAATGTACCATCTGCATTTCTCAATACTCATAATACCATCTTGAATGAATTTAAAATATTATCAAGACTTGCATAAAATATAAATAAAGAGAAAATTCTAGAACATGATCGTATTAGCTAAAAAAGTACAGCAATCTTGGTAGCAAGGGACATAAAATGGAAAGATCGCAACCTCATTTTTGGCAAACACGTCTTTTACAAGCGCTGTTAATTTTTTTAGCTGCACTTATCATATTGCCAACTTTTTGGTCTTTCTTTTTTTTATTGATCGGTGGCTGGTTTCACACATTTGGACTTTCATTGGTCACGACCTTTTTTAATCCTTACGAAATCTATCTTCCTAGTTTTATAACATCAATTTTAATTGGTCTTGGATTTGCTTTTAGAAGTGCAAGTTGGGGACGGTTGAGCTTTGTTTTTTGTTTCATAACAACGGGTGTTTGCGCACTTATCATTGATGGCGCTTTACGACTCATAAACCATTTCAACACCGATGAACTAACAACGATGAGTTTGAGCCATGAAAAATTATTTCCTTGGATTTTTGCATGGGTCTGTGCAGGAAGTGTTCTATGGGCTTTTCTCACATTTATCGGCTTAACCCGACGCTACCGCGTTGATGAGCGCATTCGTCTCAATGACGGTGCGAAAGTTGCTCTTGTTTATGGTCTTTTTGGTCCAATTCTTTATGCTATATGGACACTTTGGGTAACAATGGGTGAAAATCTTGCTTTATCAGCGGCAAAAGGCCCTTTAATAGGAGAAATAAATACTGCGGGTCTTATGTTGACCACACTCATGGTATTTTGTGCGGTTAAAAAACTTAGACGCCAAGGCTCTCTTTCATGGTCATGGTTATTTCTCACGATGATTGGAATTGCTTTATTTTTTTGGATTATTGACAGCATTGTTGTTCCACGTGGCACATGGCAAAAAAATGGTCTTTATTTATTAAGCATCTATCTTCTTACTGCATTGAGCACCACGCTGATATCAGGCATTGTTTTACGCATGATGGGTGTTGCATTCCATCATCATCGCTTTTTTAGTACACTCAAACCATCATCGCGATTTTTTCAGAATTCAAAATTTTATTTTCCAATATTTATTTTAACAATCTTAATGCTATTTTCACCGCTTATTTGGCAATTTAGCGGTGTGTTTTGGCGCGGACTATTATTTTCATTTCCACCTTTTCCATTTTTATTTGCCAATTTATCCCTTTCTTATCTTCATGCAGGCTTAATCTTTTCAACTACAACCGCATTCACTTGTGTTTGGAAAGGTCAATTAAATTTTAATACTCTTTTCTTTGCTGCTCTTTTTAGTGCGTGTATGAGCTTTTTTCTGCCAATGAGTCATTTAGGTGTAAGCTTTGGTATATTTTATGACTATATCGGATGGTCAATGCTTTTATATATGCCTGTTATCCTCATTTGTTGGGGGCTCTTGGCTTGCTGTAGACCATGGATTGACAGCAAACAAGAATTTTTCATCAAAAAAACGCTTTATCATCTTAAATAATAAGACAATAATAGTCATTCATTTTAATCTTTTACGTGAAGTATTATAAGCGCACTTCGCCCTTTTTACCCAAGTGCGGATGATCATCACTTATATAAGCCCATGCCATTTTAAACATGGATTGCAATGCACCTGAACCTTCCCAATATTCTGCACTTTTTGGCATGACCTCAATAACTTCTAATATGGGATCTTCAGGTTTATTTCACCATGCTTTCGTTGGTGTATTTCAAAGTTCTTTGATTTTTTCGCTATCATTTGACACGTCAGAGGTTCCCATAATACAAGCATTATTATGGACAGATGGATCGTCAAAACACATACATATATCTTGAGAAACTTTAATTTCTGCTATCATTTTCCCCATATTATCACTTAGAAAAAAAAACGCCATGAATCTTCATCAATATGCGCTGCCTTTGGTAGTGCATGAATAGATTCACCATGTTTTGTTGTAAACATACAAAATTGGATTTTTTTAATTAAATTCCAAACGCGCTCTTTTTCACTCGTGTTTGATGTATATTTGATGTCATCTTCACGATCCTTTGTAAAGCGTTGCATTTTAATGTGCCATACAATCAAAAGAACAACGTTAATGAAAGAAACAATGTTCCTTAAAAGAAAGCAATTTCATCTAAAATATGTGTATTGTCGTTAACAATCGAATATTTGATCACGATAAAAATAAAACGACTTATCGATTTCGAATCCATGACTTCAATCAAATATTGATGCCTTTAAAGAAAAGACTCTATTTCAAAAAGGTAGTGTTAGTTGAATAATTCAGTAACATATTAATCGTTTACATCATTTTTACAATCGTCTTCATTTGTAAATTAAACCTTACAAAGTGCTTCATTATGTTTTCATTATATGGATGAGCATAAGGGTAATTGATGCGTCAATAAAAAGTAATTTTATATTGACGCATCTAATAATTTTATTGTGATGTTCAGCTTAGCAAAATGAGAAAAATCATAAATACAAAATTATTTTTCAGCATATACAGGCATAAGTGTGAGCTTAGAAACACCGAGCGCGAGATTGACACCTTCATGGACGTCAATGCTTAAAGGTTGTAGTGTAAAACCTCCAACAGGACCAAAACCAAGAAGCTGACTACCTACGCCAGCTGCAAAGCTTACACTAGAACCAACACCGCGATAAGTACCGCCTAGTGCACCAGGGGCATATTTATTGTTGGTCGTGGCAAGCACTGACCAAACCATTTTTGTACGACCTGTCACACCAAGGTCTACACCATAATTTTCTAATCGTGCCATATAGCTCTCACGAGGAGCTTTACGATTAAGAGGCTTAAAATGGCATACAAAATCTTTTGCCGACGTAACAATAGCACCCATACCACCACTACTGTCACACGTTAATGTGCCTGAAACCACACCATTAGCATTCGCAAGCCCTTGAAAACCCAAAAGTGTCGTCATTGTGAGCGCTGCACTCATCATTAATTTTTTAAAATAAGTCATCTTCATCGTTCCTTTCCTTTTTGTGCAATTCATTGCTTAGCTGAAAGTTCCCGAGATTTTTCATCAATTCTTTATTTACCATGTTTCTGTTTGACGACAAAGAAAAATAAAACCCGATCCATCAAGATCGGGTTCTAAAATTTTCAACTTATAGTGAAAATTTATGGGCGAGGTTTTGGTGCATTTGGTGCGTCTGGTTTAGGTTTTACACCATGCTTAGGATCGCCACCCTTAGGAGGTACTCCTTTATGTTCGCCATGCATCATTGGGGGATGATTTTCAGAATAGTATTTTAAACGTTCAAGTTGTTTTTCATCTAAAACATTGCGTAATTGACTTGCCGCTTCTTTAAAAAGCTTTGCCTTTTCAGCACGCTCAATCATTCGTTCTGCCATATTTTCACCTAAAATCGCCTTATCTTTTAGTGAACCATCGGCCTCATGGGGGGCAGACTTCATTCGATCACTCATATCAACAAGTGCTGATGTATATCGACGCCAAGCATCCAACTGGTCAGAGCGAATACCAATCGCAGTTTCCATGACCGACAAACGTTGCGCCAAGTGCATGCCGTGATGTTCAGCGTGAGATGCACTGGGTTTATGTTTAGCCAAATCAGGGCCACCATGCTTTGGTCCATGCGGCTCTACATGAGGTCGCATCGGAGCATTCTCATGCGGTGGTTTTGGATGATGATCGCCATGTGGTGGTGGCGGTGGTGTTTGAGCCAAAGCAGTCGTCCCTAATAAAGGTGCGAGTAATGTTGATGCCAATACAGAAGCGAAAATCATTTTTTTCATTTTAAAACTCCAGATGTTTTTAACAATCGGAAACATAGACATTATAGAGTGTTTAAATCTGAGCTTCAATAAAGGCAAGAATAGGGATAAAATAGAAAACTCTCACGAATTTTATAAATTTTCCGTGAGAATTAAAATGAACATATTCGCACTATTTATCGAAATAAATAGTCTATACTATTGTTTAATACTGGCAATATCTTCTTCAGGGACTTCATTATCAACCACGCGTTTACGGTGAAAAATGAACAGGCCTGCAACAACAATAATGCCCGCACCTAAAATAATATAGCGATCAGGATAATCATTGAAGAAAATAATACCGAAGATTATTCCCCATAATAATAATGTATATTGCAAGGGCGCCAAAACTGCGGCAGATGCCATTTTTAAAGAACGAGATATAAGCAAATGTGCCGCACAAGAAACAATTCCTAAGAGTGCCATTGCGCCCCATTGCGGTAAAGTAGGGTCTGTCCAATGATAAATTGTCATGATAAGACCAACCAAAAGTGCACCAAATGTTTGCCATGTCACCAAAACAGTATCGCTAACGTCTTTTAAAACACGGCTAAATACAATGACAAGAGAAAAACCGATACTCCCCAGAATGGCATAAATGGCTGGTAAAGAAAACATTTGAGCTGATGGACGCAATGCAATAATAACGCCAATAAAACCAACAAAAATCGCCAACCAGCGCCGCCACCGCATCGTTTCACCAAGGAAAAAATGTGAAATCGCTGCTACATAAATTGGTGCGGCCATATAAAACGTTAAAACATCGGCGATCGGAAGATAACTAACGGCGGCATAAAATAGAGCCGTGTCCATCGTTGCGCAGATAACACGAATAAAAATTAAAAAGGGTTTTTTGGGTTTAAGCAACGCCTTTGCACTTACAGTTGTCAGCATTGGTCCTAAAACCAAAAAAGCCCCGACAGAACGTAAAAGCAAAACTTGACCAACTGAAAAATAAGTAACAAGCCATTTTCCCATAGCATCATTGGCAGCAAACATAAAATCGCCGAGCAACATGAGTAAAATACCATAAAATACAGTACGATCAGATAGTGCGACAGATTTGAACCAATTCATTTTGAAAAATCCCGGCAACAAAGTTATGCATAGCGAATCACATATATTCTAAAATTGGAATTGCAGATTTGATAAATATTGTCCAATTATTTTAATGTTAACAAAAGCGCGTTTGAAAACGATCACTTATAAAGATAAATTAAATTTAATAAAAAGGCTGTTTTGATAATGAAATTATGAATGCTCTTTTAAAAAAGGTTGCTCGTCATCAAATTCATACCTTAACCAAATTGATTTAGTGATATCTGAGGATAATAAAATGCAGTTTTATGGAACATTTGCACTCCAACAAGGCAGAATATGTTTTATAAGCCAAAACTGTTTTTAAAAAACAAAAACGATGACAGTATTCTTTGATTAATGATTATTATATGACAATGCCGCAATCATCAAAGATGAGGATTATTGAAATGCCAAATAATAAAAGAAATTTCTCACACCAATTAAGCGATGTGAAATTGCCTCATGATAAAAAAAAGCTTAAAGACCTTGCAAAAAAAACAAAACAAGACGTGCCTGTTTGGGAAGGTGGATTTTTCATTCCTATGGCTTTTTTAATCCTGTCTCTTGCTCTTTTTTCGACAGCATATCCCTATTCAGTTAATGGTATTTTTCTAACTAGCATGATTTTATATATTTTTGCAGCCTTTTTACTTTTTATATTTTGTCGTACAATTTTAAGGCGGCGCACACCTTATTTTATTCTTACACCATATGGTCTTGTCACATCAGTTTTTAAAACACCCATAAATTGGAATGGCATTCAAGATTTTCAAATAAACTCTTCAAAAACAAATGCGATGAATATTGCTGTTGGTATGGAATTTTTAATTGATCCCAAATTTTTACCGGAACAAAATATCAAAAGACGCTGGGGATCCTATTATGATACACGTACAGAAAAATTATATATATCAGGGTTTAATTTTCATCATGATATGAACCGTGATAAGCTCATAGAAATGATACTTCTGTATCGTAACGCAGCTTTAGCACGCCAAAAATTAGAACAACGTTCATTTTAATAAACAACTGACTGCCTTTTAAAAAAGTGAAAGAATTTACCGTCCTAAAAAAAATTACTCATCAAATTTTATAAAACGGAATAAGTAAAAATTTCAATGAAACAAAAGGCAGCATTCATAAAAGAAGTCACTATTTACATCAAAAGATTGTTCAAATTTTTTTAACGCCGCCCACATGAACGCAATTGTTGATCATAACGACGTGCCATTTGATCAGTGCGTTGCGCCCCTCTTGCTGCAATTCCTGATGCTTTACCGCCCGAACGTTTATAACCGCCATGCCCCATATAATAATTAAGGTAAAGCGCATAAGCATTATTACGGTTGACACCATTTCGTCTTACACTTTCACGATGATACCAGCCAATAAAATCGGCAGCATCCGCAAAGCTAGAACGTCGTGCACCATGATTGCCTGTGGCACGTTTATAACCATCCCAAGTACCATTTAAGGCTTGAGAATAGCCATAAGCCGTTGATTGACGTTTCCATGGAATAAAGCCTAAAAGTTTGGTGCGCGGAGGTCGTGCATTATGTCGATATCCCGACTCTGTATTAATTGTTGCCATAATGATTGGCATGGGAATACCATAACGCGCTTCCGCTCTTTTGGCTGCCTTTTCCCAATTATTAAAGAATCCATTTTTTTGGTCCAAAACGGCGCAAACATTATTTGTGCGTGTAGGAGGTTTTGTTGCACAACCACCCAATATCACCACAAGCGCCACGAAAAACAAAATGCGCTTCATTTTCAATACCTCAATTTAGATCCTGAAAATTAAAGCCAACCTCTTAACACAGTGTTAATATTTGCATTCCCAATCCAGATATTCAGCTGTATCAAAGTCGCTTTATAATATAGCTAGAGTGAGAAAAGGCAACAATTTCCCTTTTAAAATAAGGATTAACCATAAATCAAAAAAAATTTAAACTTTAGATCCACTCTTAACCCGCATTGGGTTTAACATTTTGAATAAGTACCTCTTCGACTGCTATCTTAAAAGTACAGTATCGTTAAAAAGCCACGATATGATGCTTAACAATAAGCGCATATAAAAGATGTCAAATAAAACAAATATATCTCGGCGACACAGCTTTCGATAAAAATAACCTAAATTCAAGACCAAATCATTTTGTTGAAATGGTATGAGTTTTTAAGAACGAGAAGATAAATCTCATATAATATGGACTTATTCGAAGCGGTTCTACAAAATTATCTACAAAATTTCTTATATTTATGAAACTCAAAATGAGCAGCGATGTCCCTTGCCGAAAAGTTAAATAGAGAATATATCATTCCGCTTTTTTTTCGTCTTTTTTGCCGTTTATTATGTCATTTCATTCAAATGAAGTGGTCTTTAACCTCACTTTTTGCTACTTTTAAAAATTTATACTACATTATTATTTTAAGGTATTTATGTGACAAGATATTCAAATACATGATGAAAGCGATGATCCAACGCCCTTGTCAAAATAAAAATACCATCAAAATTCATGCGTCATTGAACACTTAAATAAGAGGCTTGCGGTCTACGCCTAACCAAGTTGTCACTTCTTGATTGTCTTTTATTTCATTTGGTTTAAGATCTAAATCTTCAATGCGCTTTCCTCGACGCGTTACCTTACCCGTTGAGATCAAAATATCATCCATATCTTTACCCGTTTGTTGAAAATGACTTTGCAACTTGCGCACACGATCATCAAGACGACCAACGTCTTCCATGAGCTTAGCCACTTCTGATTGAATAAGATGAGCTTGTTCACGCATACGCGCATCTTTCATAATGGCTTGCACGACTTGAATTGATAACATAAGCAATGAGGGTGAGACGATGATGACACGTGCGCGATTGGCTTTTTGTACAATCGTTTCAAAATCTTCATAAATCGTTGCAAAAATTGATTCAGAAGGGACGAACATGAAAGCCGTATCTTGTGTTTCTCCGGCAATCAAATATTTATGAGAAATATCTTTAACATGCACCTCCAAATCATGACGGAATTGGCGTTCGGCGACTAGACGCAAATCATTTGATTCTGCTTGGCGAATGGCATTCCACGCTTCAAGTGGAAATTTTGCATCAACAACCAAAGATGGTGCTTGATTAGGCATATAGACAACGCAATCAGGCCGACTGCCATTGGAAAGTGTTGCTTGAAATTTATAGGCCGTATGCGGCAGACCATCTGCGATGATGGCTTCCATACGTCCTTGGCCAAATGCACCACGTGTTTGCTTATTACTTAAAATCTCTTGTAGCTGAACAACTTGGCCTGCTAATGACTGTATATTGTTTTGTGCCGTATCAATAACAGCCAAACGTTCCTGCAATCGTATGAGATTTTCATGAGTGGTTTTTGTTTGGGCATTCATTGTTTGGCCCAAATTATTGGACATGCCTGTTAATTGTTCTTGAATGGATTGATTAAGCTCTGCTTGACGGCGACCAAAAATTTCCGCCATGCTTTGCATGCGCCCTTGCATTTCAGCTTGAGTCTTCAACAATGTATTCATGTGCATTTCAGCATCACGGGCTCTTTCAGCCGCTTGGATTTCTGCCTCTGCACGGCGGCGATTTGTCCTTAACATAAGAAAAATCATGCTCATAATAAAGACAGTAAAACCAAAAAAAACAAGCGTAATCCCGTCAAAGGACATGCCAAAAAAACTATAAACATTGTGCAAAGGCGAATCGTTCATATGTTTGTTATAAAGGTTTTTTCATCATAAAGCGATCAAAACGTGAACAAATACATATTCGACATTGACGGATCCATTTGGAATGATTAACTCAACTTTATGTCAATAAAACCAATTGTTCTTTTACCTGATCCCGTTTTGCGCACGCTTTCAAAACCTGTTGAGCGTGTCGATCAAGAATTGCAAAAACTAGCAGATGACATGTTAGAAACGATGTATGAGGCACCGGGTATTGGGCTTGCGGCCATCCAAATTGGAGAGCCATTAAGACTTTTAGTGATTGATGTTGCTAAAAAAGATGATCCTAAAAATCCTCAGATATTTATTAATCCAGAAGTTATATGGACCTCGGATGAGCGCAATGTCTATGAAGAAGGATGCTTGTCCATACCTGATTATTATGCAGAAGTGGAACGCCCGAAAAAAATTGGTGTGCGCTATCTTAATCGTGAAGGAACACAATGCACATGTGAAGCGGATGATCTTTTAGCAACATGTTTGCAACATGAAATTGATCATCTCAATGGTGTTTTATTCATTGATCACATTTCAAAATTAAAGCGCGATATGGTTATTCGTAAATTTAAAAAACTTGCCAAAGAAAAAGCAAAAAATGGGACGATTCTTTAATGGCGTTACGACTGGCTTTTATGGGAACACCCGATTTTTCAGTTCCAGTGCTGGAAGCACTTTACGCAGCAGGTCATGAAATTGTCGCCGTTTATAGTCAGCCACCTCGTCCTGCAGGACGACGTGGTTTAGAAGTGACACCTTCACCTGTTCAAAAGGCCGCTGAAGCGTTACATCTTCCCATTTATACACCGCAAAACTTGAAATCATCTATCGAACAACAAAAGTTTAGAGATTTAAACATTGATGCTGCGATTGTAGTTGCCTACGGGCTTTTATTGCCAAAAGCCATTTTAGAGACACCGCTTTATGGCTGTTTTAATGGTCACGCTTCTCTTTTGCCAAGATGGCGCGGTGCAGCTCCTATTCAACGCGCCATTATGGCGGGCGATAAGGAAACAGGTATCATGATTATGAAAATGGATGAGGGATTGGATACGGGCCCTGTTGCCCTTACTAAAACTGTGGCCATTACGCCTTATATGACAGCAGGTGTTTTGCATGATACGCTCTCTCAAACATGCGCTCCGCTCATGGTTGAAGCTATGTCTCAATTGGAACAAAAAACATTAGTCCTTACCCCTCAATCACAAGAGGGTGTAACTTATGCCCATAAAATTCAAAAGGAAGAAGCACGTATTGATTGGTCCCAATCGGCACACCATATTCAACATCAAATATGCGGCCTTTCACCTTATCCTGGCAGTTGGTGTGAAATGGTACTTTCTGGGAAACGTGAAAGAGTAAAACTTCTTCAAGCACGTCTTAGTCATATTGCCTCAAAAGGTATAGGACATGTTGATCCTCAAAGCCTGATTATTGGTTGTGGGCAGGGCAGCATTCAGATCATACAATTGCAAAAATCTGGCGGAAAAATATTAAATCACGACGACTTTATTCGTGGTTTTCACGTAACCAAGGTTTTCTGACTTGGCACGCTTTAAACTCACCATAGAATATGATGGATCTAACTATGCTGGTTGGCAAAGACAAGAGGGACAGCATAGTATTCAAGCCGCTGTTGAAAAAGCTATTTTTGATTTCACTGGTGAAAGTTTAACCATTTCAGCCGCAGGACGCACTGATGCGGGCGTTCATGCTTTAGGGCAAGTGGCGCATTCAGATTTAAAAAAAGACTGGTCATGCGACACTGTACGTGATGCCATCAATGCGCATCTTAGTCAAAATGGTGAAAATATTGCCATTCTTCGAGCAGAAAATGTCGATAATAATTTTGACGCACGCTTTTCAGCAAAAAAACGTCATTATCGTTTTATTATTCTCAACCGTCGTGCACCAGCAGCACTTCTTGCGAAACGCGCATGGTGGGTTCCCAAACCACTTGATGCTGAAGCGATGCATGAAGCAGCCCAAATTCTCACTGGCAAACACGATTTTACAACATTTCGCGCGACTCAATGCCAAGCGAAAAGCCCAATACGCAGTCTTGATCGTCTTGATGTTATTCGTAACGACGAAACAATTGAGATTTTAGCAAGTGCGCGATCTTTTTTACACAATCAAATCCGATCTTTTGCAGGCAGTCTTATGGAAGTAGGTGTGGGTCGCTGGACAGCACATGATTTAAAAGAGGCACTTGACGCAAAAGACCGTAAGCGCTGCGGTATGGTAGCCCCCCCTTTTGGTCTTTATCTCACCCAAGTTGACTATGACGATTAAAACGAGAGTTATGGAGTGTCAAGATCACTACTTAAATTATAAACACAGGCACAGAAATTATTTATTGGCTCTGAATTTATGAAAACGATTTATAAGAAAATCAATATTTTAAAATAGCACAACCATAACAAGACAAAATGCTCCTATCAAAACAAAGTTTCAAGTTTTAAGCGTATAATATTTTGAAGCTCATGCCTTTAATTGCCTCATTACTCATGCTCTTTTAATGGCAAAATCACTTTAAATTTTGATCCCTCACCCAACGTTGAATGGACAATAAGACGTCCATGATGAAGGGATAAAATATGTTTCACAATTGCTAGTCCCAAACCTGTACCTTTATGCAATCGGCTGACTTCAGCATTCACACGATAAAAACGCTCAGTAAGACGTGGAATATGTTCTTCACTAATACCGGGCCCATAATCACGCACAGTTAACTCAACATTCACTTTATGATCAACCACAGATATATCAACTTTTCCTCCTTGCTGACCATATTTGCAAGCGTTTTCAATTAAATTTTGAAAAAGTTGAATAAGATCATCGCGACGTCCTTGCACAAACAATGTCTTGGAAGGCAGATCAAGTGCCAAAACAACTCCCATTTGTTTAGCAAGCGGTGTAAGTGTTTCAACAACATGTGTTAAAACAAGATTAAAATTAACGGTTTCTTGAATATCCAAACCCGTTTTCATTTCTAATCGCGAAAGAGAAAGAAGATCATCAATGAGACGTGACATTCTTTCTGCTTGATCTTGCATGATGGTCAAAAATTTATCTCGCGTATCTGCATCGTCCTTTGCAGGACCTCTGATTGTTTCAATGAAGCCTCGCAGTGAGGTTAATGGTGTGCGCAATTCATGACTGGCATTGGCAATAAAATCCGTTCGCATGCGTTCCAATCTGCGTGTTTCTGTGCGGTCACGAAATAAACATAAAGTTTGTCCTCCACCCAACGGTACAAATAAAACAATAAAAAAGGTTTCATTATTTTTTTTATCCAAATACTCAACCGTAACAGATTGATGCATTTGTTGGCAGCGTCGCACCGCATTAACTAGTTCAGGCGCTCGAAAACGTGTGATATAATTTTGACCATTTACCACCCTTGAAAAAGTCTTACTGGCTGTTTGATTAAGAAAGACAATATCGTTTTTATTATCCAATAAAAATAAACTGTCAGGCAATGCATCAAGTAAATTGTAAATATCCACGTCTTCAGGCATACGTATTGTGTTACGCATGATTGTTTGCGTGTTTTTGTCGTAATTTTTTTGTTCATTATTTTTTTTGCTCAGCCAAAAAATAACAAAAAACAACAAAACAACGATAATAGCCGCAAGAGCTTTTGGAAGAAAAAGTACTGCGAAAAAAGCGATAATGCCATGAATTAAAAACAATGATTGCATTCGTATTTGCATTGTCTGTCCCTGCTCAGTCTGTTTTGGTTAGCAGATGTCGACCTTCACTTACCAATCAGCTTTATCACTACTCAATATTATTTGTAAACGCATAAAGTGGATTTTAAGAATATGTCAGTTTTATTGTATATTTATGACAAAGTTTTCTTTGTCTTCTGTTTTATAAATCATCAAATGAATAATAATGAATAATAGAGAGTAATTGACAACTCGTTTTAAAATGTATTTTTTATTATGTTTTATAAAAGCAAATTAGTAATATATAGAATTATTTTTTACGCATCAACCTAAGTATTTTTTAATACTGTCTTCATACCACTTAAAGGAACAATTTTATGGCTCAAAAAAAAGAAAAATTGATTGCCCGAAAAAGCCTGATCAATACTCACAAAATAGAGCTTATTGTTCAAAACAAAAAACGTCTTTTTGACATACAAAACCCTAAACTGCCTCTTTGGATCAAAGATCATGCCATGACCAGCGGAGGATATCCCTATGCTAAAAAAATGGACAAAAAAGACTATAAAACAACATTAGAGCTTTTATAGATCGAATTGGTAAAATTGCAATCATGGCTGATAAAAAACGGAGAGCGCGTTGTTATTTTATTTGAAGGTCGTGATGCAGCGGGGAAAGGTGGCACTATTTTTACTTTAAGACGCTATTTAAATCCACGTTATGCGCGCAATATTGCACTTCCTAAACCCGATGACACTGAAGATGGTCAATGGTATTTTCAACGCTATATCCGTCATTTTCCCACTCATGGAGAAATCGTCACTTTTGATCGCTCTTGGTATAACCGTGCAGGTGTTGAAGCAGTGATGCAATTTGCTCGTAAAAATGACATTACAAGTTTTTTAAACCAAGCACCTATTTTTGAAAAACTTATCGTGTCGGATGGCATTCGGTTTTTTAAAATTTGGCTTGATATTGGTCAAGAAATGCAACTCAAACGCTTTCATGATCGCTGTCATAATCCTCTGAAACAATGGAAATTCTCAAAAATGGATGAAGCGGGCATAACATTATGGGATGATTATACCGCAGCGACAGAACGTATGATTAAGACGACCCATACACCTATAGCCCCATGGACTATCGTCAAATCTAATGACAAACGCCGTGCAAGACTTGCCGTTATTCGCCGTTTTCTACTCTCCATCCCTTATGATAATCGCAATATTGAAGCGATCGGTTCAGAAGATGAAAACATCATCTCATCAGATCCAGACTTTCTAAAATCTATTAATAAAAATGAACAATAAAATTGTTTTCAATTTATTCTTAAATAACTGGATAGATTAAAAAAATAATACTGCTTCATATGAAATAACTTTTATTTACTATTTTTTACGACTTATAGTATTTAAAAGAAAAATGAGTAAAATTATACACGAAGTTTATCAAAAGATGACAAACTTAACACAACATCGTCGCATATTATTATCAATTGTTATGAGCTTCTGTTTCACTGCGAACGTTTTTGCGCAAAACGCATTGCCTTATTTTTTTAATCCCCATGAACGCTTTGAGCCTCCTCATCACATAAATTTAACACGCCTTCGTTTTCTCACCACAGTTGATTTCGAGCCTTTTAATATCATTGATAGAACAGGACGCCTTTCAGGATATAATATTGACTTGTTAAGTGCTCTTTGCTCAGAATTAAAACTTGAAACCATCTGCCAAATTGAAGCTCTTCCTTGGGAAGAATTGGTGCCGCATTTAATCAATGGTGACGGCGAAGCAATCATTGCTGGTTTAAATGAAACGCCAAAAAATGAGGCATCACTTTTATTCACGCAAACTTATTTACGATTTCCTGCACGCTTTATAGCCAATCATTCCATTCAAAACCTCAAAATTAATAAAGACAATTTAAGGTCTTTGAAAATAGGACTTATTGGAAACACCCTGCATGAAAAAATATTCACAGCCTATTTTCCTCACATTGAACGAGAAATCTTTGACACTGAAGATGATCTACAGAGTGCATTAAGAAACCAAGAAATTGATTTGGCCTTTGGAGATGGACTGAGCTTTTCTTCATGGCTCAATCATTCTGACGCAAAAAATTGTTGTCACTTTGTCGGAGCTCCTTACATCGCTCCACAAATTTTACCGCAAGGCATGCGCATTGCCGTGACCAAAGAAAATCCACAATTGGTGCAAGCACTAAATTATGCGCTTGCATCTTTGGAAAAAAAGGGAAAGCTAACAGAATTATATCTCCGCTATTTTCCCATCGGTTTTTACGATATTCAAAGCACGACCTTCGTTGAATAATCATCCATCATCGCACTTTTCATACTCAATCTTTTTATACAAGGCGATGCTTAAAGTTCTTATAATTTTGCAATCAGTTTACCGAAATTTTGTCCTTTTAATAAGCCAAAAAACGCATCAATTATACTGTCCAAGCCATGGACAATGTCTTCACGATAATGAATACGCCCCTGCGACAACCACAATTTTGCATCTTTTAAAAATTCAGCGCGTTGATCGATAAATTCATTTTGAATAAATCCACGAATAAGCAAACTTTTACGTAAAACCTGCCCCATAAGTAACGGCAAGCGATCAAGCCCGTGTTTTGCAGACTCAGCATCATTGTAATGCGCGATTAAACCGCAAACAGGAATGCGTGCAAAGTTATTTAGTAATGGAAAAACGCCATCCCAAACAGAACCACCAACATTTTCAAAATAAACATCGATACCTTCTGGGCAAGCTTTTGCCAATCTTTCGGCAAAAGCTGCTTCTTTATGATCCAACATAACATCAAAGCCCAAAATATCGCGACCGAAAGCACATTTTTCGGCCCCCCCTGCTATACCAACTGTTTTCGCACCAGCGATTTTTGCAATTTGACCGACCATTGATCCAACAGGTCCAGTGGCAGCAGCCACAGCCAATGTTTCACCGGCTTTAGGCTGACCAATATTTTTTAAACCTACATAAGCTGTAAAACCCGGCATGCCCAAAATACCTAAAGCTGTCGTTAAAGGTGCGTTCCAAGAATCTAACTTTGTCAACCTTTGAGCAGAAACAACATCATAGCTTTGCCAACCTGAATAAGAAAGAACATGATCCCCTTTATGGAAATCAGGGTGACGGGATAAAATCACTTCAGCAACTGTAGCTCCGCCCATTAAGCCGCCTATTTCGTATGGTTGAACATAAGAGTGGCCTGCATTCATACGTCCACGCATATAAGGATCAATCGAGGCATAAAGAATTTTTAAAAGAACCGCTCCTTCTTGCGGTTCAGGCAATTCACGCTCTTCAAAAGCTAAATTATCTTTTACAGGTGCGCCATGAGGACGAGAAGCTAAAATAATGCGTTGTGAACGAAGAGTATTCATTTTTAATCCTCATTTATTTTTAATCAGAAATGATTGTCACTTTTTTTTGTCAATCTTAAGACCCTAAAGCGTAAACATGATTTTTTTAGATTATGAATTGATGAAAACTGCTTTGCCATGAATGAAAACAAAATAGAAAAAACTTTTCTGCATCACTTTATCAACTATGTTGATTGACTCTCTCTATCAATCATTTTTTACTGTCTTTAATAAAGAGTGCACACAAATATTTTTACTTCAATATTTGTAATTGAAATCACAGTAAAACTCTTTTCCTTATTTTCAATGGGTTAGCCCTTTCAAACATTTGAAACGAGCAATTTATCTTATTTAGTTAAAAAATTTTTATTTTGGTCGGTTCGGCGTTTTTAATGTAACAGCAGGAAGATTAATTTTAAAATGCATGGAAATAATGCGTATGAATGTACAGACAGCAATCGCGATCCAAAGACTATACGTACTATTTATCAACCCCGTTGATCCTGCTAAAGCAATAAGCGCTCCCATTAAAGCTGCACTAGCATAAATTTCCTTGCTGAAAATTACAGGAATACGACCCGTCAAAATATCACGAATACAGCCGCCACCAACAGCACTTACACACCCTAAAATAATCGCAATTTGAATATTTTGTGTAAAAGCATATACTTTATCGGCACCAAATGACGCAAAAAAACCAAGACCAAGCGCATCCAACCATAAAGTTGGCTTTTCCATTTTTATGATCAAGCCTTGACAATAAATACCGATAATAACAGCAAAAATAATAGCGAGAATATATTCAATATTCACAAGACCTGCTGGCGGCGTTGCTCCAATACATAAGTCACGAATGATCCCGCCGCCAGATGCAGTCACCATCGCCACAACAAAAACACCAAAAAAATCAAACCCACGCCTTATGCCTGCACTTGTCCCACTGAGTGCAAACACAAATGTACCGATCAAATCAATCGAGTGAAGGAGCATGATTGTCTTTCAAAAATAGCTTAAAACATGTCTTTAACTAAGGCACTAAAAAAGAGCAATCTTTAACTCACCCTACTGTATTTTTAAATTTTAAGAAATTCTTATTCAATATATGGTAATTTTCTTTTAAATGTAACATTTGAATGCTTGTTACAAAAATTCCTGTAATATCAATAATATTTATAGGATAATGGTCATCGAATTCAGAGCGTGCATAGTCGATACCAAAACATCACTCATTAAACAAATTAACGAACATCGCATAGAATGCAATTCTAATACCAGCTACGTATGTTCCGATAAAGAAAATTTTATACAATTGGCTTAAATCAATTCCATCCGTGTGAAAACTTAAGATTTTTCAATCAACAGTCTTCGCCAAATTTGTCTGATACCAGATTTTCTAAAGCATCTAAAACATCTTGTGCTTGTGGTCCTGTTGCCCGCACTAAAACTTTACAACCTGGAGATGCTGCTAGCATCATCAAACCCATAATAGATGTTCCACCGACTGTCTGCCCATCTTTTTCAACTTCAACCAAAGCATCATAAGCATCGACCGTTTGAACAAATTTCGCAGAAGCACGAGCATGCAGCCCACGTTTATTGCAAATACCCAATTGACGACTCAAAGTAAAAGTCACCGTTTTTCTTTCCACCATACTCATCTATTCATCCGATAAGATCATACTTGGTACGTTAATATATTTTCTTCCTGCTAATTGGCTTATCTTTAATGCTTCAACCAAAGAAATATCATCGCATTGGCGCACAGACGTTAGTTTTATCAACATTGGTAGATTAACACCTGCAATCACTTCAACAACACCTTCACGCATAACAGAGATAGCCATATTCGAAGGTGTACCACCGAACATATCAGTTAATATGATAACGCCTTGTCCATCATCAGCAGACTCTACTGCCGCCAAAATATCATCGCGACGCTGATCTATATCATCATCAGGACCAATACACACCGTAACAAATTTTTTTTGAGGTCCAACTACATGAACCACTGCATGAAGAAATTCTTCGGCTAATCTGCCGTGCGTTACAAGCACGAGTCCGATCATTCAAAAAAGCTCCTGTCACCCTCTATTGAATTGCCTCATACCCAACCTTTTATAAACCGATGAGATGAGGCAGAGGTTTGCTATTGTGACAGGCGTTTTGATCGGTGCCAAGAAAAATCTTTTATTTTTGACAAAAAAATGAAAATATTCTCATAAAGATCCAATTTAGGCAGGATTTTTCCATACTTTCCCAAAACAAAACGCTTCAATTGCTTGGCAAATGGCAACACTATCAGAATGCTGTAGTGATGGAAGTGCATAGAGTGGTAAAGACACACCGCAAAGTATCATCTGGCGACCAGATGGCAAACGCTCATAATTGCAACTAAGGTCAATTATAAAACTGAGACGCGTTTTTGGTATAAAGTTTAATGAATAAAGACCCGCTCCGCGAATCTCTATTCCCCCTTTTAATGTTTGAGGGCAAAGTCCATAAAGCATACCATCTTCATTTTTGATCTCTGTATAATCATCGCTCACCAAACAAGCTTGCCGCCCACTCCATTGCGCTCTTTCAATCAAAGATAAACTCACAACTGATTTTCCTGATCCTGATGAGCCCGTAATCAAAACACCTTTGTCATCTAATTGCAAACAATTGGCATGCAAAGTTTGTGAGCTTAGGGAGCGACCTGATGACTGGTTCATTTTAAAACCTTTATTTTTCAAGCGGCAAAATAATAATAAAACGCGCACCTAATTTTTGTTTTGGATGATCAGAGGCATAAATATTTTCAGCCGTCAAAACACCATTATGCGCTTCAATAATCTGCCGACTAATTGACAAACCCAGTCCCGAATTTTGCCCAAATGAATCAATACCAGGACGATCTGTGTAGAATCGTTCAAAAATCCGATCAATTTTTTCGGCACTAATTCCTGGACCATTATCTTCAATAACAATGTAAAGTTTATACGATTCAGCATGCATTTTTATGCGAATTTCACCGCGATCAATTGGTATAAAAGAACGCGCGTTTTCAATAAGATTTGAAACAACTTGACCCAAACGCAAGTCATGACCCGCAACAAGATAAGCTTTTCCTGCTGTACGCGGTTTAATATCTAAATCAATTACAGCGGTCGTTTTATTTCTGCGCACCTCGCGTGCGGCGCGCACAATGCTTTCCAAGAGTGCACTCATATCAACAAGACCAGCCGTTTCACGCGCCAATTCACCATCCAAACGCGACGCATCAGATATATCAGTAATCAGCCGATCAAGCCGACGAACATCGTGATCAATAACATCAAGCAGGCGTTTACGTGAGTCATCGTTTTTAGCCAACGGCAAAGTTTCCACAGCACTTCTAAGCGACGTTAAAGGGTTTTTTAATTCGTGACTAACATCGGCAGCGAATCGTTCAATTGCTTCGATACGGGTGTATAATGCATTTGTCATAGCACGAATGGACGTTGATAAATGCCCCACTTCATCTTGACGTTCAGAAAAATCAGGAATTTCAACCCGTTTATTATGGCCATGACGAACTCGATCCGCTGCGGCTGACAATTTACGAAGTGGATTGGCAATCGTATAGGCTAAAAAAAGCGACAAAATGAGCAAAACGGCGGCCACAACAGCAAAGACTTTGAAAATTGCCAAACGCTCTGCCCGTACAATATTATCAATATCAGAGCCTTCTGTTGAAAGCAGTAAAACACCAACAACGGCGTGATAACGCTGTACAGGAACGGCAACAGAGACAATTAATTCGCCTTGTTTATTGCGTCTTTGTGCGGTTGCAGTAAGCCCATTAATTGCTTTTAATACTTCAGGATACACCGCATTATTTCCACCAATTTGATCATCAGTTGCGATATTTCCACCATAAATTGTATTAGAAAGCCAATAGGCAAATCGTTTAAAAATATTTGGATGCTCTTCATCAACGGGAGGAAGATTATAGCTTAAAACTTGACCACTTGAATACAATAAACGTGAATCAAGCAAAAGATTGGCATCTCTATCGTAAATACGGGCACGTGTTGATTGTGGTGAAATAATACGGCGCAAAAGCGGTGAAACACGCTCTGGATTGATTGGAAAATCCCAATTTTCCGTTATATCCATTTTCGGTTTTACGCTTTGACCAGCTTGTAACTCCATCAACTTTTCAGGATCAATCAAAATCGATGTCGTATCAACCGTTGCTGAAGCAGCAATAGCCCCTGCAATAATCTTACTTTGGGTACGTAAAGCATCAATTTTTGCATCGATCAACCCGTCGCGAAACTGATTAAGATACATGATCCCCGTAACAAGCACACAAAGAGCTGCCAAATTCAGTATAACGATACGACGCGTAAGACTTGAAAAAAACAATTGTTCAAACAAGCGATATAACCACTTAGACAAGCGTTTTAGCGCATGCGGTTTTATCACACGGATGGTTTCTTGCACTGGTGCTAAATGCTTTTCAGCCATCAATTTTTTCCAATGATTGTACCAAATTGCATCATCTTCCTTTTACAAAACGTTCAAACATGATTTTACAAAAAAGCGAAAACAGACTTGGCTCAGTGATGATAAATTGAACTCGTAGATCTAATAATGCACTTGGCCTTTTAAAGCATAAAGATGAAAATAGATAAAAATTGCTTTTCTTTTATTTTTCAAATTTAAGCTTCACGGAAACGATAGCCAACGCCATAAAGTGTTTCAATCATTTCAAAATCATCATCAACCTGTTTAAATTTTTTACGCAACCGTTTAATATGGCTATCAATGGTACGATCATCAACATAAACCTGGTCATCATAAGCCGCATCCATTAAGGCATCACGGCTTTTTACTACACCCGGTCGTTGTGCCAATGCCTGCAAAATAAGAAATTCCGTGACAGTTAAAATAACCGCCTCACCCTTCCACGTACAGGTATGACGTTCCTGATCCATCACAAGGTATCCTCGCTCCAAAGATGACGATGCTTGGGCATTCGCCTTCACAGCTTCGCCCCTTGCCGCGGCACGGCGCAAAACTGCCTTAGTGCGCTCTACCAAAAGTCGTTGCGAAAAGGGTTTGGTGATAAAATCATCCGCCCCCATTTTCAATCCAAACAACTCATCAATCTCGTCATCTTTGGACGTAAGAAAAATAACGGGCAAATCCGATTTTTGACGCAGACGTCTCAACAATTCCATACCATCCATACGCGGCATCTTAATATCAAATATCGCCAAATTTGGCGGACGCGTGGTTAATCCTTCAAGGGCAGATGCTCCATCTGTATAGGTCTCAACGCGATAGCCTTCTGCTTCAAGGGCAATAGACACCGATGTTAAAATATTACGATCATCATCAACAAGCGCAATCGTTTGTGTGGTCGTTGCAATATCTTTCATATATGAGGCCCTTTCTATCGGATTCAAAATGCGACCTTGCCGCTCAATTTATTAGTTAACAAGCATTATAAGGGTATTGCATGAATATTTGCAAAACAAATGTGGTACAAATTGTGGCGGCATCAATAGAATAATGCAAAAAAACGTCAATATGTTACTTTTCTTCTTTTTTAAAAAATTTAATTTTTTTCTAAATCGATTAAATATTTGAAATTCTTTTTAAATTTTGCTTGTGAGGCATAAGCTATTTTTTGATAGATAGCCCCCCATTATAAAGCACTATAGGAAAACACAATGGACGAAATCGGCATCTTTAATCCAGCCTCATCTTTAAGCCACTTTGGCTTTCATGACTTAAGAAAAGTTCACTATAATTTAACGCCTGCATGTCTTTATGAAGAAGCTATGCGCCGAAATGAAGCGCAATTAACTGCACAAGGTGCTTTGGTTGCTTATACCGGTCAACATACGGGGCGTTCAGCCCAAGACAAATTTATTGTTCGCACCAAAGAAACAGAACCACATATTTGGTGGGAGAACAATAAAGCAATGAGCAAAGATCATTTCGATTGCCTCTATAATGATTTTATCAACCATGCAAAAGGTCGTGATTTATTTGTTGAAGATTTAATTGGTGGAGCTGATCAATCAAATTCAATACGCGCCCGTGTGGTTTCCGAATATGCCTGGCATGCTCTCTTCATTCGCAATCTTCTCATTCGTCCCAATGAAGACGTATTACAAAGCTATATCCCACAAATGACCATCATCAATCTGCCTTCATTTCGCGCTGACCCTGCACGGCATGGATGTCGCTCACAAACAGTTATCGCATGCGATTTAACCCGCCTTATCGTGTTAATTGGAGGTACATCTTATGCAGGAGAAATGAAAAAATCTGTATTTACGGCTCTCAATTACATTCTTCCGCCAAAAGGCGTCATGCCAATGCATTGTTCGGCTAATGAAGGAAAAGATGGTGATACGGCCATATTTTTTGGACTTTCAGGAACAGGAAAAACTACTCTTTCGGCAGATTCAAACCGCATACTTATTGGCGATGATGAGCATGGATGGGGAGAGGAAGGCGTCTTTAATTTCGAAGGAGGGTGCTATGCAAAAGCCATACGCCTTTCTGCTGAAGCAGAACCCGAAATTTATGCAACAACGCAAAGATTTGGTACGGTTTTAGAAAATGTTGTGTTGAATAAAAACCGCCAACCCGATTTTAATGATGGCTCGCTTACAGAAAATACGCGTGCTGCATATCCACTTGATTTTATTCCTCATGCGAGCAAAGATGGAAAAGGCAAACAACCCAAAAATATCATTATGTTGACAGCGGATGCTTTTGGTGTTCTTCCGCCAATTGCTAAATTAAGCCCCACTCAAGCAATGTATCATTTTCTTTCTGGATATACCGCAAAAGTGGCAGGCACTGAAAAAGGTGTGACAGAACCAGAAGCGACATTCTCAACTTGTTTTGGGGCACCATTTATGCCGCGCCATCCTTCAGCATATGGTAATTTGCTTAAACAACTCATTGGAAAACATCACGTTGATTGCTGGTTAGTGAATACTGGCTGGACAGGTGGTGCTTATGGTGTCGGCAGTCGTATGCCCATAAAGGCAACTCGTGCGCTTTTAACTGCCGCATTGAACGGATCATTAAAAAAAGCAGACTTCCGTCAAGATGGTAATTTTGGTTTTATGGTTCCCAAAGCCGTGCCAAATGTTGATGATGGTATTCTTGATCCACGCTCCACATGGCAAGATCATATCGCTTATGATGCCATGGCAAAAAAATTAGCAGCTATGTTTGTTGCAAATTTTGATAAATTTAACGCACACGTTGATGAAGACGTAAAAAAAGCTGCCCCCAAAGCACATTAAAAAATACTTTTAAAGCCCGAGTGAAAAACGGGCTTTTTTTCTCTTCACAGTGGTTTATATTACTTATCATGAGTGAAGAACGCCAAAGCATTTATGTTACAAACACTCTTCGTATTCGCCCATCCGACTTCGAAGAAAATTTTATTCGCTCAAGTGGTCCTGGCGGACAAAACGTCAACAAGGTCTCAACAGCGGTACAATTGCGTTATTTTGCACAAAAAGCTGGTTTACCACATACTACTTACCAACGACTTATAAAACTTGCTGGCCAACGCGCAACAAAAGATGGTGATATTCTTATTGAAGCATCGCGCTTTCGCTTGCAAGAGCGCAATCGGCAAGATGCACGAGAACGTTTAATTAAATTATTACAAAAAGCAGCCGAACCGCCCCCAGCAAAACGACGTCCAACACGCCCCACTAAAGGATCAGTTGAGCGGCGTTTAAAAGCGAAAACCGTGCGTTCAAGCGTAAAAAAAATGCGTGGAAAAATCATAAATGATTGAAATATTTATTTTTGCACTAATTTTTAAAAAGTTAGACTTCACACTATCCCGTTTTTGTTGCGATTTGTCGTTTAAATTTTTTTAACGGGAAAAAATGAAAGGAAAAGACAATGGGACTTTTTAACTTTGTTAAATCCGTTGGTGAAAAACTTGGTATAGGTGACCAACAACCAGAAGCACAAAATGTAAAATCTGCATTGGATAATTTCAACCTAGGTACGGACAAAGTTGATGTGCAAATTGATAATGGCAAAGCTGTTTTAACAGGTGAGGTTCAAGATCAAGAAATCCTTGAAAAAGCTGTTTTGGCAGTCGGAAATTCTCTAGGCATTGAAACCGTTGATACTGACCAGCTCAAAGTTGCAGACACAAGTGGTGAAAAAGAACCACGCTTTTACGAAGTAAAAAAAGGGGATAATCTTTGGAAAATTGCTGAAGAAGTCTATGGCAAAGGGCATGGGGATAAAAATACAATCATTTTTGAAGCCAATAAGCCCATGTTAAAATCACCTGATAAAATCTATCCTGGTCAAATTTTGCGAATTCCCGATTTGGATTAAATCCATTTTTCACTACGATGTTACTATTATAAGTTTCATTGTGGTTTATCGTAAGAAGTTGGTAATTTTGCCAAAAATCCACTAAGGGTGTTAGGCGTTAATTCGCCCAATACCCTAATGGAGTTTATGTTATTGTCTTGTCTTCATATGCTTCAAGAATAAGCTTTGCTTGCGAGTGGTTGATAAATAAATACCCATTGAGGCATTGAGCTCGAAAGTTTCCATTTCCCTTTTCTATTTCGTCATTCTGATTGAACGTATTTAAATCGATCAGAAAAATATTTACGCCATGCATAGACGCCAAGTGCAGCATGAACAAAGCCATAAATTTATTGTCGTCTATCTTTCTGTAGTGCGTATGGCAAGCCACGTGTAAAGCCAAACAATCAGTATATGGATGCAAACATAGCGCTTTATAATAACGCTTTGTTACAATGGCACCCTATACATTGTTCGCCTTCACAATGATTAAAAGCTTTTCATCGCACGACTTTCTGTCGTGCTATAAGATATTCAATCCATTGCCCATTCTAATAAAAATGAAATGAAAAAACCTTATTATTAAACAATGTTATTCTATTTTATGAGTATTGTTTTAAATTTATTTAAAGACAATTTTTTGAAGTCATTTTTTTGTAATATAAATTTTTTATTTAACTGATTAATCAAAAATCATAGCTGTTTTTAATAATCAATAGGAAACTTTTCATGACAAATTTGCTAAGAAAATTAAACTATATATTTATAATAAATATTGTTTTATGCAGTATAATAAGTATTGCAGCAGCGCAAAATGAATATGAAAAAAATCCACTTGTTCAAAATGCTGAACTGCATAGATCAGACGATATTATAAAGAAAAAAACGCCAGTAAGTTTCATTGATAAACCCAATGTTGCCTCAGTTTATAAAAATAATAAACCTAACCGCATCACATCAACTTTAAAAGAACCAACAGATACAAGTAGATCATTTCGTTGGTTTACTAGTGAGGAGGCGCAGTCCCCTGTCGTTAGGATTGATACGCATAAAGATATGAAGAATGCTCAATCTTTTCCTGCACAAACAAAAATTGTAAACAGCCACTTCCTTGAACGCAATGAAGATGGTTTTTTTATTTATAAAGTGATTGATGATAAAAATACAGTTGTTCGTTATTTTACTGATGCTGGTATTGATGATGTCAAATGGGAACCAAAAAATGAAGTTAAAAATAAAAATGAAACGGTAGCAATTGATATCATACCTGTAAAAGAAATTACTTATAGCGCTGACATTCAAGGATTAAATCCAGGAACAGTTTATTATTATCAAGTTGGGGATGAAAACGGCGAGCTTAGCGACGTTGGTCAATTTAAAACATCGGGCTCATCAAACTCATCATTTTCCTTTATTCAATATACAGACACACAAAATGCTTATTGGAATGAAAATATTCGTAATGAAGCCCAATTCGGTGCAGATACTCTATACCAAGCACAAAAAATTGCCCCTAATGCAGATTTCGTTATTCATACTGGGGATATCGTGGAAATTGGTGAAGTTGAAGATGAATGGGTTGACTTGATGACACAGTCACAAAATTCATTATTAAAAATGAGTTTAGTTCCTGTCTCTGGCAACCATGATGAGTATGGTTTGAATAAATCTGAAATATATCCCAACAAATTTAATGATCATTTCAATGTTGATAGTGCTGGAGAAATTGATGGAGGGTCATATTATTCATATGATTATAATAATGCTCATTTTATTATTCTCAACACAAATGATTATAAAAACGACGACAGAAAAGCTCTAGGACAAGCACAATTAAAGTGGCTTGAAGATGATGTAAAACAAGCACGTAAAAACGGAGCCAAATGGATTATTCTCAGCTATCATAAGCCTTTATTTTCGAAATCATATCATTCTCTTCAAGATGAAGACGTTCAAAATGTGCGTGATGATTTTATGAAATTAATTGATGCACTTGATATTGATTTAGCATTACAAGGACATGATCATGTCTTTTCTCGTACCAAATCATTAAAATATGTTGATAAAAAGAACAGTTTTGTCAATGCTCAAATAGATGATGCAAGATTCGTCTATGACGAAGATAATTATAAAAAAATTCTATCACCCAAAGGAACAACCTTCATCATTCCTAATACGGGTGGTACAAAAGCATATGATGCTATATTCAACAAGTCACTAAGCCATATCCATGAAGTCAGACCTAAATTAAATTGGCTGACACAAGAACAACTTGAACATTATAATAATTTATTCGAAATTGGTTACCAACCCCAAAATTCAGAACGTTTTGAGACAAAACATGAAAACTATCGTGATAGTTCGGTACAAAATTTCGCAGTTTATACAATTGATGACAATGAACTCACAGGTGAAGTTTATCAAATTAGAGGAGATTTATCAAAAAATGAAGAGCGTAGCGTGAAACTGATCGATAAGTTCTATATCAGCAAATAGTCAGTTGAATTCTACGATACAATACCTGTCCTACGATAGTATAAACTGAATTAAATTTTGTAATATGGGCTCTCGTTATATGATCGTGTCTCATGCCTTTTATGAGGCACGAAATTTAAATGTTATTCATTTTTTTAATGAATAATGAAAAGAAACTTAATTTATGATGAAAAAGCAAAAGCGTTTAACTCAATTCAAAAATTTGAGAAAGACGACTGAGGTGAAACAAAAATTTTCTAAGCTTTTAATACAATATTTCAGTATTTTTTAAACCAGCCTTACATCACAATCTTAACTATAAATTCTATAAAAATATATACCTTATCAAAACGGGGCTTTTTGCCCCGTTTTTATTTTTCAAAATAATTGTTCAATCAAATTAATGGTTATGCCGGTGATCATGTTCATCTTTATCACTTTCAGGCTTTCCACTTGGGCTTTTCACACCCATAGCATCAACGTAAAATACAACATCAATACTACCTGCCTTTTCAAAGGTAATTCTTCCAGCAATCTTATCTCCCTTTTTTAAAGATTGGGTCAAATTCATAAACATAACATGATAGCCTGCGGGTTTAAATTCGACTTCGCCACCAGCTGGAATAACAACACCATTTTGTTGATGACGCATCTTCATAACTCCATCTGTTACTTCCATTGAATGAATTTCAGTTTTATCAGATAATTCTGACGAGACTGACAAAAGACGATCATCTTCTTGACCATGGTTGATAATTTTAAAATAGCCCCCTGCAACCTTTGCTCCATTGGGTGTTGCGCGCGACCAAGGATGGACAATTTCAATTTCTCCAAGCTTATATTCATGGGCAAAAGCGCCAGTAAAAGGAAATGTTAAAGCAAACAAAAAGGCACCAACCAAACTGCTTAGGGATAATGTTTTAAATCGAGTTGATTGAAAAGAAACGAAAGACATAGAATTCTCCAACTGTCGTGACATGACGACACATTACATTGATAATTATTAAAATTGCACCCACAAACTCTTTTATAAATCATGGGAAATTTTTCTCATGTCATAACAATTGGTGGTGCACGTGCTTTATGATTAAATCGTTCATAAAGATTGGGTTGTTCAATCACACGAATAATTTTTAAAATTTCACCTTCACGAAGATGAAGCGTTAAAAACAATACAGGCGAAAACAATCGCACTATCGCTGACGATAATACACAGCCACTTGTGCAACAAGACGGGACCTTGCTTTGATGCGAAGGAGATTTATTATCGCTTGTTGTGCACAGTACACTACCATAAAAATCACGTTTTTGATTAATCACCGACACAGATGCCTGAAATATCATCATGCTCATCATGATAGATTGTGCCAAAAGCACCACAGCCAATATGCTGCCTATCACGCGCTGCACCTTATATTTCCAAACGGTGGTATCCGACCCATCATATAAACACTTAAAATGCTGTAAATGTTAATGTTGTCAGTGAGCGAGTAATGCCCGGAATATCTAAAATATTATCGTTGATATATTTTCCAATATCCTGGTTTTCATGCAAATATATTTTTGCCAAAAGCTCATATTCACCACTTGTAGAATAAAGTTCAGAAACAATTTCACGTTGATATAAAATATCAGCAACATTGTAAGCAGTTCCCGGCATACATTGTAATTGTATGAAAATCGGTTTCATACGAAATCTCCTTTATGAATACAAAAGTCATGAAATGCACAAGAAATCAATATCCTTTCTTGAACTCATCGATGATCGCGCTATTATGCCGCAATGTTGAAAAAAAACGATTCCAAAAAATTAATCTTATTATCCATGAAATACGCATCATGTCCTTTTGCTGCTGGTTTTATTTATATAATAGCAACAACAAATGTCTTCGCAATCAATGCTCTTGAAACACAGCAGCTTGAACAATTAGATACACAAACACGCCTTGAACAACGTTGCGATATTGAAGCCATGGAACGTCTTCATAAAGACACCAAATGGTCACCCGATAAGGTTTTAGCCTATGCCTATAGCGACCCTAAAACGGGTCATCACAGCATTAAAGCAGAAGGTGCAGCTTTTCGCGCCAAAGGCAAATGGTATCATCTTTCTTATAATTGCATTGCTGAAGACAATCATATAACAATCAAATCTTTTGATTATAAAATAGGGAAACTCATCCCTCGTAAAAATTGGGAGAAGCATTACTTAGTGCCCTAATGCCATATAAATGCTTATTTTGAACGATGATTCTGGGCTTAAAATCCTTTAATTCTATTAAGATGAATAGGTCCTAAACCTAAACAGATGGAAAACATCATTTAATATCTTTTACGAAAACGAATGCGTGCTGAACGTTCAATCGCCGCGGACGTTAAGTCATCAAGTTCCCAGCGATCACGCATCATTTGTAAAAACTGTAATTCTTCTTGCTTGACATCAAGATCGCTTGCTGCGACTTCAACCGCCAACGCATAGGCAGTTTCACGCAATTTTTGCGGTAAAGCGACTTGCGTAACATCTAATATTTGTTCAATCCCATCACTTTGTTCAAGATAAGTATAACATTCTGCGGCTAAGGAATCCAAACGGTCAAAATCAAAATCACAAAAAACAGGATAATGTGACACAATATCCGCAATTGATTGTAATTCTTTCGTGCTCATTGACGCATCAGCAGCAGATGTTGTAACCATAATGTAAATGAGCGCTTCTTGCGAAGTGAGTTTTTCCAGTGTCATTATCTATCATCGTCCATGCAAAATATTGATTTTTTTTGTCGCTTTTTGCCCGCCATGATTGACGGATTACAATAACACCCATACAGCATGAGAATATACAGTCAAGTTTAGGATCTTAGCGCATGACAAAAGACAGTTTTTACGCCCATAACCTTACACCAGAATTCATTGCCGCAGCAACTGAATCAAAAGCCTGGCCATTTGAAGAGGCACGAAAAATTGTAAAACGTTATGAAAAAACACAAATGCCACACGTTGTGCTATTTGAAACAGGGTATGGGCCTTCAGGCTTGCCTCACATTGGAACATTCGGTGAAGTAGCGCGTACAACTATGGTGCGCCATGCCTTTCATGTGCTCACCAATAATAAGGTCAAAACAAAATTATTATGCTTTTCTGATGATATGGATGGTTTACGTAAAGTTCCTGAAAATGTACCTCATCGCGCTATGATGGAAACCTATCTTGATCAACCACTCTCACGCGTGCCTGATCCTTTTTCAGATAACTATCCCTCATTTGGAGCGGCTAATAATGCACGACTACGTGCATTTTTAGATCAGTTTGGCTTTGACTATGAATTTGCCAGTGCGACAGAATATTACACCTCTGGTCGTTTTGATCAAACCTTAATAAAAATGCTTGCTGTTTACGATAAAATCATGGCCATTATTCTTCCTACACTTGGTGAAGAACGACGCGCCACCTATTCTCCCTTTTTACCGATTTCTCCTGTTTCTGGCAAAGTGCTCCAAGTTCCTATGATTGCGCATAATACTGAAAAAGGCACTGTCACTTATGTTGAGCCTGAAAGCGGTGATACGATCGAAACATCTGTGACAGGTGGTAACGTTAAATGTCAATGGAAAGCAGATTGGGCCATGCGGTGGGCAGCTCTTGGTGTTGACTATGAAATGGCTGGAAAAGACTTAATCGATTCTGTTACTTTGTCTTCTAAAATCTGCCGTGCATTGGGAGCAACTCCGCCAGAGGGATTTAACTATGAATTGTTTCTTGATGAAAAAGGGCAAAAAATTTCTAAATCCAAAGGCAATGGGCTTACAATTGATGAATGGTTAAAATATGCGCCCACAAATAGTCTTGGCTTATATATGTATCAAAAACCAAAAACAGCCAAACGACTTTATTTTGATGTAATCCCTAAAGCTGTTGATGAATATTACAGCTATCTTTCTGCCTATAAACGCCAAGAGACGAAAGATCGTTTGAACAATCCTGTTTGGCATATGCATAATGGCAATCCACCAAGTGAAGAATTAGCTGTACCTTTTGCAATGTTGCTCAATCTTGTAAGTGCTTCAAATGCTGAAAATTCTGAGGTTTTATGGGGGTTTATTTCTCGTTATAGCAAAGAAGCCAATGCACATAGTCATCCTGAACTGGATGATCTTGTTCATTTTGCTATTCGCTACTTTAATGATTTTGTAAAACCCACGAAAAAATTCAAAAAACCAGATGATATTGAGCGTCAAACTTTAACAGAAATCGATAAAAATTTTTCGCAATTACCAAAGAATGCCACAGGTAATGACATTCAAAATACACTGCTTGATGTAGCCCGTGTCACAGAACGGTATCAAGACCATAATAAAAAAAGCCCTGAAGGAGGACCGGGCGTATCTGTGTCTTTCTTTCAAATGCTTTATGAAGTGCTTATCGGACAAGAACGTGGACCGCGCTTTGGTTCTTTTGTTGCTCTTTATGGGATAGATGAAACACGTCAACTTATTCAAGACGCCTTGGAAGGTAAGCTTGAAAATTCACAATAACAAAATGCTATTTTAAACTTATGTGGTGCTGTTTTTACAATCGAACTACATTTCAATTTATTGCTATTGACGTCACCTTGTTTATGGCACACACAAAAATCATGCTTTGCCTTTAAAAAAGGCAAAAATAAAAGACGATAGGAGAGACATATGAGCGAGGCAGAAGAAGTTGCGCGCCGACGGACATTTGCTATTATTGCGCACCCTGATGCTGGTAAGACCACGCTCACCGAGAAGCTGCTCCTTTTTGGAGGTGCTATTCAACTTGCAGGCGAAGTAAAAGCCAAAAAAGACAAAATTCAAACGCGATCTGATTGGATGAATATTGAACGCGACCGTGGCATTTCTGTTGTTACTTCTGTGATGACATTTGAATATAATGATCATATTTTTAATCTTTTAGACACACCTGGACATGAAGATTTTGCTGATGATACCTATCGTACTTTAACAGCGGTTGATAGCGCGGTGATGGTTCTTGACGGCGCGCGTGGTATTGAGCCTAGAACATTAAAACTCTTTGAAGTTTGCCGCATGCGCGATATTCCCATTGTAACTTTTGTCAATAAAATGGATCGGGAAACACGCGATCCCCTTGAAATTTTGGATGAAATTGAAGACAAGCTTGCCCTTGATACAGCGCCAATAACATGGCCAATTGGCTCGGGTAGAAATTTTGCTGGTAGCTTTAATTTACACCATAATACGATACGGCAAAAAGATTCAGAAGTCACAGCAAAACCCGTTAAAGGCCCAGAAGAAGCAGCTCTATTATTACCCGAAAATGACAGAGATGCATTTGTTGAAGGTGTTGAACTTGCCCGTGATGCATGCAAAAATTTTGATAAGAAAACGTTTCAGGAAGGACATATGACCCCTGTTTATTTTGGTTCTGCTTTGCGAAACTATGGAGTGCGTGATTTAATTGATGCTTTAGTGGATTTTGGTCCAAGCCCCCGTGACCAAATTGCCGATAGCCGCACAGTGAAAGCAACGGAACCGAAAATGACAGGGTTTGTATTTAAAATTCAAGCCAATATGGATCCCAATCATCGCGATCGTATTGCTTTTTTACGTGTATGTTCTGGAACACTTTCACGGGGTATGAAAGCAAAATTAGTACGTACGGGAAAACCCATGAGTCTTTCTGCTCCTCAATTTTTCTTTGCACGCTCCCGACAAATCGCAGATGAGGCTTATGGTGGCGATGTTGTCGGAATCCCCAACCATGGGACGTTACGTATCGGTGATACGTTAACGGAAGGCGAAGACATTGTTTTCAAAGGTGTGCCCAATTTCGCGCCTGAAATATTGCGACGCGTGCGTTTAGGTGACCCGATGAAAGCCAAAAAACTTAAAGATGCATTGCAGCAAATGGCTGAAGAAGGCGTGGTTCAACTCTTTACTCCTGAAGACGGTTCGCCAGCAATTATTGGTGTGATTGGTGCACTGCAAATAGATGTTTTAACAGAAAGATTAAAAGTCGAATATTCATTACCTGTCGCTTTTGAGCCAGCAAGATTTTCAGTCTGCCGTTGGATTTCTGCAGATAATAAAGCTGATTTAGAGGCATTTTGTACAAGTCATCGTAGTGCCATTGCCGATGATCTTGATGGCGACCCTGTTTTTTTAGCTGAACACGGTTTTTCTCTTAATTATGAAGTAGAACGCGCACCCAAAATAAAATTTGCAACAATCAAAGATTATCAAATTAAAGCAGGATAAAGATTAAAATATATGAGTATTATCATATATTTTTTTAATCAAACGATGATGACTTATCATCATAGTCATCATAAATGAATGATAAAATATAACTTTAAATTTATGCATTCATGATGAAAAGACATATTATAATTTCATAAAAAAGCGGTGGTTGAAACAACCACCGCTTTTATTTATTATGCACTCAAATCTTAATCAACTGAAGATTTAATCCAATCTGATAAACGACTTTTGGGTACAGCACCGACCATATTCGATGCCACTTCACCATTTTTAAATAGCAACAAAGTCGGAATTGAACGCACACCAAATTGAGTCGCCAATTCTGGATTTTCATCAATATTCACTTTAGCAATTTTCACTTTACCCGCAAGTTCAGATGAAATCTCATCCAAGGAAGGGGCAATCATTTTACAAGGTCCGCACCATTCAGCCCAAAAATCTACAACGACGGGTTCGTCTGAATGGAGCACATCGCTTTCAAAATTATTTTTATCAACTTTTACAGTGCTCATTGATCTATCCTTTATGATTCTCATTTTATATAAAAATGGCGTTCGGATGTGCCCACGTCAAGGGGTAGGTTTTACACTGCGTTAATTTAAAGAAATCATAAGGGTTAATTATTCAATAGAAGCGATAATTTTTGAGGTATTCAATTTGAATATTTTCGGACCATTTGTATAAATCAGCAATGATTGTACCGTTTTATGTGGATCAATTGCGTTTAACAATTTTTGATAAAGAGCCATTTGTCGAATATAAGCAGGTGCAATAGCCTCATCATTTTCAGGCACATGACCTGTCTTAAAGTCTGCTATGGTAATACGTTCTCCTTCATCAATGAGCCGATCAATCTTTCCTGATACAGAATATTCTTTACCTTTAATCTTAACAACGCCCATAAGAGAGACTTCTGCGCGAGAAAATGAAGAAAACAATCCTTGCAAATTAGGATCTCTTATCACAGCAAAAACATCGTTGATCATATTTTGCTTTTGTTGTTCACTCCAAGTATCGGCAACTTTATTGACATAATTTTGTGCAATAGTTTTACGCATATTTTCATCACATTGTGGCAAATATTGCAAAAGACTATGCATGATATTTCCACGTTCAATCGCAAAAGACGTACGATTATGCTTAACATCAAGAATAGGTGACATCATCATAATAGTTTCATCACCTGCTGCAGCATCATCAATCTCAAGCAAAGCTTTAGATGGTGTTAATGGTTTAGGAAGTATGATTTGCGGAGCTAAACGCGTTTTAAAATAATCCGGCAAGACAGGAAATTGACGATCATCACCTTTGTCACTTATTAACTTTTTTTGAATTATAGGCTTTCCTTCAACACAAAAACGCCAAGCCTCAACACCCTCTAGCGGATGAGCAATTTTTGTAGAATGCGGCACCAAGGCTTTTGCTACAAGTTCATGCCAAGTATTGATATTTTTTTGCTTACTATGATAACCACAAACGATTAAGCGATCTTCTGCACGTGTCATACCAACATAAAGCAAGCGCCGATATTCTTCTTGGGCTTTTTCGTTTAAGCCTTCTATAAAAGCTTTGCCCTTTAGCGTTTTATATTTTTCATTCGGTTGCCATAAAAACATCGGACAATTTTTATCAATCATCTTTAATAATTTAGGTTCATGCTGAGTGTTCCAAATGCGTGCATTGGAATCAACAAGAAAAACAACGGCCGCTTCTAATCCTTTTGCTGCATGAACAGTCATGATGCGAACCTCTTCACGATTCTGATCAAGCTCGCGTTTAATTTCAGGTTCCATAGCCTCTAGTATTTCTAAAAAAGCTTGAAGACCGGGCAAACCTTTTTTTTGGATTTCCAAAGCATAATCCATAAACGCATCCAATATCTCGCTTGCTTCGGAACCTAAACGAGCCAAAATTTTCTTACGCCCTTCATCTTTGTTAAGAACATAACTAAAGAATTCAAAAACGGGCATTTTATCCGCCAATTGCCGATACGTCATAAAGCTTTGATAGACATCATTAAAATGCATATGATCTGAGGCGTGTTTTTTTAAACTTTGCCATAAAGATGCTTCCCGCCCCTGCGAAAGAAGATAAAGATCATTTTCGTTCAAACCAAAAAGAGGACTTTTTAAAACAGCGGCGAGAGAAAGGTCATCTTTAGGTTGCAAAACAAAACGCCCCAGCGCCATTAAATCACGCACCGCAATATGATGAGTTAATTGCAAACGATCAGCACCTGCCACAGGAATGGCGCGATTTTTAAGCGCACGGGAAAGAGCCGGCACAAACTGATCACGCTTTCGCACTAAAATCATAATATCGCTTGCTTTCATCAAACGACCTTTGCCTGAAAGCACCTCACCTTTATGCAGCCAAGATTTAATCCGATTAGCAATTTCTTCGGCAAGTTTTACGGCAGGCGCATGCAGCTGATCAACAGGTTTACGCCAATCTTCAGGTTCTTGAACCTCATCAGGTGTAAACATATCCCATATTTCTACTTCACCATTGTCATTTAAACGAATGGCATCATGAACAGTTTTTATATTTTCAACGGACAAACCTTTATAATTTTCAGGATTTTCAAAAACCTTATCAACACTTTTAAGAACATCTTGCGTTGAACGAAAGGAATAATTGAGCTTTAACTTTTCGAAAGGGTGCTTAATACTGGCAGCAGCTTTTTCGACTAAACGACCATTATAATCAAAATCTTGCGGAACAGCGCCTTGAAATGAATAAATGGATTGTTTTTCATCACCAACGGCAAAGAGTGTACGATCACAATCGCGTTGTCCTTTGCCCACAAAAAATTCTTGTGCCAAAAGCTGAATAATTTTCCATTGTGATGGGCTCGTATCTTGCGCTTCATCAACCAAAATATGATCGATCCCTTGATCAAGCTTATAATGCACCCATTGCCCTGCCCCTTCACGCTCTAATAAAATAAGCGTTCGTTCAATAAGATCATTAAAATCAAGAAGTCCCTCTGCTTTTTTTAATTGATCATAAATATTAAGCAATTGAGCGCAAAGTCTAAAGGCTGCGACATTTAATGGCACAAGTTGTAAAGATTGTATTTTTCTCAAATGCTGTGATACGGCATCTTGGCGTTTCAAAATATCATCTTGTAGAGAAGGATTTATTTCGCATAATTTTTTTGAAGTTAATCTTTTAATTGAACGCGCATTATCTTTTGTAAAATAAGCCTGACGAACCGCAGCAACAAACGCTTCATCTGTTTTTGCTTTTTCAATCAAACTTATATGTTTCATAAATTCTCCCGTAGAAGAATTTCCATATAAATTATACTGTTCAATCACATCCTTTTCTAAGATCGCATCAAGACGTAATTGCTGATAAATTTCATCTATTTGGTCATTGTCTTCAATAGAAAGAACATCTTTCAGCCGATTTTCTAGAAGAGTGAAACCTTCATCTTGATCTAAAATAGTAAGAAAAGACTTTAAGTCTTGACGATTGGCAATGGCTTCAGAAAAAAGTGTATTAAGCCCTGTTTCTCCAACAGTTTTCAAAACAAGCATAAAAGCCTCATACAAATCATGATCTTTTTTTAGATATGCTTTTTCAATAACTGTGCGGCGCGCTTGGTTAAAGAGGTCTTTGCTTTTTAAGTCATCAATAAGCTCAAAATGGCCAGCAATATTGGCCTCTAATGGAAATTGATGCAAAAGACTTTCACAAAAAGCATGAATGGTCTGTATTTTTAAACCACCCGGTGTTTCAAGAGCTCGTGCAAATAAACGACGCGCTTCAACCAATCGTTTGGCATTAGGAATTTTACCTTCTAAGCTTTGTAATTCTTTTTTTAAATCGCTGTCATTTAACGCGGTCCAACCTGACAAAGTGTTAAAAATACGCTTTTGCATGACCGCTGCGGCAGCTTTCGTATATGTCAAACATAAAATACGCTGCGGTTCAGTGCCTTCTAATAAAAGGCGAATAACACGTTCTGTTAAAACATGAGTTTTACCAGATCCTGCATTTGCTGAAACCCAAACACTGCTTTGAGGATTTGCGGCTTGAGTTTGGGGCAAACGCGCAGCTTTTGGTATTAAAAAAGCGCTCATTCCTCACCCCCATTATCATTTTCAGCAGACCATTCTAAAACACGTGCCAAATGATCATAATCCCCTTTATAATTCGTAAGAGCTGGCATAGCGCGGGAAAGATAGCCTTGTTTGTCATTATTATAATAATGCATAAGCTTATCAAGTTCGGTCCACGCTTTTTCAGAAAGTGAAAAAACCGTATGATCCGATTTTGCACATAAGCGATCCTCTTTTACTTCACCCTGATGAGTTAATCGTACATAAATCAGTTCAACAAGATTTAAATCTTTACATCCTTCAAAACGATTTCTTAAAAACAACGCGGCTTCCAAAGCCAATTGCGGTGCCATCAGTGTTCTTGCTTGTGTAAGAGAAGGATTGCTACCTGTTTTAAAGTCCAAAATTTCAGCATTTTTTGTTGAAAAAATATCAATTCGGTCAGCACGCCCTGAAAGGGTAACACCAGACTTTCCAATTTCAAGAGGGCGTGCGGAAATTTCAACCAATGACTGCGCATCAGCGCGCGATTTTTCCCAATCCAACAATGCAGGAACCAATATTTCAAAACGTGGCCACCAAACCGCTTCAACATCAAGAGGCAACTGCGCACGATCGAATTCAGCACGAGCAAGATTTAAAAAAAAATGATGGGCGTCTGGTGCTTTGGGATCAATTTTTTGCTCTATGAAAGCAGCAACAATAGCATGATAAAGTGTGCCGCGTTCTGCCGCGGAAGGATCATGAATGAGAGGATCCAAAGGTTTTAATCTCAAAATCTTTTTTGCATAAATTGCATAAGGATCACGACGCAAAGTTTCAATTTCTGTGACTGAAAAATGTTTTGGTCTTACTGACAACGGAGGAGCAGGACAAGGTTGAGTAACAAAAGCCACATCCTTAGTATCGTCAAGCTCACGCGCCCAATGAACAAAAATTGCTCCTTGATGGCGCATTTGTTCTGATATTTCTGGTCCAAGTACTGTTTGCAAACGTTGCAGCCAGCGTGAAGGAACAGACGGTGCATTACCAGCACGTACTGAACGACTCAAAATAATTTTATCCATGCCCATTGCCATTTGAAAATCATGAGCTGCAAGCCCAATACGCCTCTCAGGCGGATCAAGCGTTATCATCATTTTCATTGTGCGCGACATAAATGGATCATTTTTGGTTGCTTGTGGCCAAGAACCTTCATTCATTCCACCAAGAACGACCGTATCGACCGTTTGAAGACGTGATTCCAAAGCACCCCAAATAAAAAGTCGCGGATGCCCCCCAACTGGAGGACTCACCGAACGCGATGCGATCAAAGCTTCAAAAATATTTGGCCACTCAGAAATATCAAAAGTTAAGCCAGAATGATCTTCTATAAGATTACGAAAAAAAGCGATTATCGCTTTTCCAGCCTCTCCTTGATAAAGTACCGAAAGAGAATTATTTTCATCGCGACCAAAAGCTTCAAATACTTCTACCGTTGCAATGGCAGCCATTGAGACAGATATAGGCTCCGTTTTCTGCATAAGCGTAATCAGCGGTTTAATAGATTGAGCAATGCGCATTGTCAGATCACGCGCATTTTCAATCATTGTTTTGTCTATGCCATCACTAAGATGATTATTTTCTGTTAACTGCAGAAGCCTTGCTTCAAAAAAAGTCTCACATGTGGCAAGATTAACTCTTCCAGTCCCCCCACGAAGAGCAAAAAGTTCAAATTCTTCTGCTTTTGCCCTTAAAAGAGAGCGCTCTAAGCCCAAACATGTCAAAGGATGTTTTAAAAGCGATAAATATGCAACAGGATCACTTTCTTCAAACATACCATTTAGAATCAGACGAATAAGTGTTGCTGGTAATGTTTCAGATAATGGCACGCCTCCTGAATCATTGGCCTGAATACCAAAACGTGCCAATTCCGATACAACCCGACGCGCTAAAGTACGATCTCCCGTAATAAAAGCCGCCGTTTTTTTAGGCGTTTCAATAGCTTGACGCAAAGCAACGGCAATAGCAAGAGCTTCTTCCCTCTCATTTGCTGCTTCAATTAAGCTAATATCATGAGAAATGTCTTGAAAATTTTCACGTTGAAGATCAATCCAATGATCTGTTGTATCGGCAGATCTTAAAGATTCTGAAACAATGAATGCGCGCTTTTTTTTACGATCTGAAACATGGCCAATTTCTTTTATATCTGAGCGGACAACATTTAAACGATCAAGTAATTTTTTAAAATTATATTGGGGATGGGTAAAAAGAGCCGCATCTTTTTGAAGACCATCTAAAGAACGCCATTGCGCTTCATCCATCATATGATCAAGACCCGGTAAAACCACCGCGCCATTATTTAAACGACTGACAACATGTAAAAAATCAGCAATTGCAGGAATGGATCCATTGGAGCCTGCAACAAGAATTGGACGTTCAGGATTATCCTGCAAAAATTTTTCTGTTTGCCGCGCAATAAGTTTATTGCGCCATATAGCAGGATTTTCCAAATGATTTTCTTGTAAAATTTGTGGCCATGTCTTAGTGACAAGATTTAAAAATTCTAAAGTGATTTGCCACCATTCAGCAACCATGTCAGGGTGTATTTCATGAAGCTTCGACCAATCGGCGGCTTCTGTTTCAACTTCATCCATCAAACGAGCTAAATCTTGTGCAAGCCAAATAGCATCAGCAGTGTTACTTGGTACCAAAACATCTTCACTACCAAACATTGCACGAATATGATAAGGCAAATTTTCACGCCAAGGACGAATAAGACGCGCTAATATTAAGATACGATCACTATCACCTATTTTTGGATTAAACATGAAATGATCTTCACCGCTTAACTCAAAAAAATCAATGTCATCTTCCCTATCACCAAAAGACAAAATTGTTGGCAAAAAACTGGAATGCTGCATGTTGTTTTCAACAAAGGCAGACCGCAAGGCACGAGCAGCACGTCGCGTGGGAACATAAATGATGCTATCGATTAAGCGCGTTTGTGACTTATCATTTTGTGCAAAATCTTCAATCAATTTGCCTGATAAAAGTGCCTCGACAAATGTTGGCAAAAAAGGCACACTGGCCGGTATTGAGAAAATATTTGGTTTATCCCTCACGTTATTTTTCTCGCTTTTGCAACAAATATTCTACAGGAGCAATCATATCCATACGGCCGACTGTATACCAATATCCATCAAGTGGAAAACCAAAAAGACGCTTATTTGCAATCGCTTCATCAAAATAAAGATTTAAAGAATGAGGCATCATTGACCTATTATGAAAAAACTTCGGATGGACAAGCAATACACCACCATAAATAACAGCCTCACTGATATTTGAAGGCGCACGCGTCAATTGTCGATCTGATGCCATTAAAAAATCGCCCCGCTCTATTGAGGCTGATTGATCTCGACGAACTGTTAATAATAACATATCCATAATTTCTGGATTAAAATATGCTTCCATTTTCCTTAAAACAGAATCATCATGATCAATCCAAAACGTATCAGCGTTAAGAATAAAAAACGGCTCATTGCCTAAAAGAGGGAGGGCCTTAATCACCCCACCACCAGAATCCAAAAGCTGTGAACATTCATCAGATATAAGAATATGCGGTTTGTGACGCATTTTGAGATGATCTTCTATCTGCTGGCCTAAATGGTGAATATTGACAACCGCATTTTCAATGCCAGCTCTTTCCAATTGATCAAGTGCGCGATCAAGAAGTGTGCGTCCATAAATTTTGATAAGTGGTTTGGGAATTTTTAATGTCAAAGGGCGCATGCGCGTTCCCATTCCCGCTGCCAATACCATAGCAGAATGAATATGGTGTTTTTTATCCATCAATCAATCCTGTAACACGATAAAATTCACGCAAATTATAAAGTTCTGGATGAGATAAATTTCGTTTTAGATAATCTTGGCAATGCGGCAGCAATTTGAGATATTGCGGCTTATGGTCACGATCATTTAATCGTATAAACAAACCTAATATTTTAGAAGAACGTTGCGCACCTGCAATTGCATAAATTTTATGAAATGCATCTTCATCGAAAAATCTTGGCAATTTTTTACGTTCTGTACAATAAGCCGCAACAACTTTTTTTTCAAATTCTGGCGAAAGAGCCACACGCGCATCTTGTGCTAATGAAACGACATCATAGGCAGTTGCTCCTATTTGACCATCTTGAAAATCAAGAAGTCCAAGACGATTCAATTTGTTTTCACCTTCACGCCATAAAATATTAGGCGAATGAAAATCACGCATGACAAAGGTCTGCTCCGCCTTTTCAAAGAAATCAAAAAAAGGTGACCATTGCGCAAAAAATTCTACCCTTTGCTCATCATAAAAACGCTGATGCATCTTAAAAGGCACATACCAGTCGAGCAATAACGACACTTCAACTTGTAAAACAGTGCGGTCATAAGAAGGAATTTGAAAAGAAAAATCACTAAAACTGACGGCGTTTGGCCAATCTTTTTGATGAAAATGTGCCAAAAGCTCGGCGCTTGCAATATAACGATCAAGAAGGGGTTGACAATTTGTATCAAGAATACCTTCACGCCCGAGATCATTCATAATAAGCAAACCGTTTTCACCATCATATGCGTGAATAGTTGGCGCAACAAATCCATGATTTAAAATAAGACGATCAATACCAATAAATTGATATATTGTCTCAGACAAATGTGCTTTTTTGGCATAATTTTCTCCCGTTTGTACTGGCGATATTTCTGGCATTTCCATCTGCGGCGCATCCATAAGCACTTCGGTATGAGGCGTACTGCTATGATCATCACAAACAGTATCATCATTATGATCCGCAATGAGGATTTCATAAAAACGTGCTGAAGCATCACCTGTAAAAAAACGTCTCGAATAATATCGTCTTCCATTCTTTTCTAAAAAATTACGGATATCCAATGAATGTTGCAGTCTTTTTGCGGCGCTATCATGTGCTTCAATTTCAATTTGACGCCCTTTTTTTTCGTGTGAAAACGTGACAGAAAAGTCTATATCTTTCAAGGCACCCTCTGCTTTTTGTGGCCACTCAACCAACAAAATGCCATCTTGACGAGCCTCTTCAAATCCCAGCTCATCAATTTCTTCAGGATAAAAAATGCGATACAGATCCGCATGTGTGATATGAAAGCGCTCAAGCGCATAATTTTGTACCAAGGTGAAAGTAGGACTTGGCACATCAAGCATCATATCATTAGCAAGTGTGCGAATAATGGCACGGGCAAATGTTGATTTTCCTGCACCAAGATCACCCTCCAGCGTGATCAAATCGCCTTTTCTTAAAGCAAGAGAAAAATCTTGCGCAAAAAAATGGGTTGCTTTCTCATTTTCAAGAAAAAAACTAAACTGCATGATATTTCTTTCTTTTACTCAGTTTTTTCAACCAATGGAAAAGAACAGACTACGGTTGTTCCTCTTTCTTGGCCTGTTTTTATAACAACTTCACCGCCGTGCAATTCAACGAAACTTTTGACAATTGAAAGACCAAGACCTGCACCTGCTCTTGAACCGTTATGAGCATGCGAAGAAAAACGCTGAAACACTGTTTCTATAATATGTTCTGGAATCCCACAGCCTTCGTCATGGACTTCAAAAATAAGCTTATTTTCTTGGTATTTCGATTGAAAATCAATACGTGTTCCATCAGGTGCAAAATTAACAGCATTATTTAATATATTGATGAAAATTTGACGTAATCGGCCCGGATCAGCAAGCATTTTTGTGACTTTTGTATTTTGTGTGACAACAATTTGAACGGGGCGACCACCAAGTCTTTCGTTTGCTCGTTCCACGGCATAAGCCATTACCTCATCAATATTAACGTCCTTAAGATCAAGCTGCATAATGCCTGCATCCAAAGTTGCAAGATCCAAAATATCATCAACAATATTGGAAAGTGCGCTCGATTCTGAACCAATATGCTTCAGATAGTCGAGTTGACGATCATTCAGCGCACCAAAGATCTGAGAACTCAAAATATCGGAAAAACCCATAATATTGGTTAAAGGCGTTCGTAATTCATAAGAAACATGTTGAACAAATTTGTTGCGTAATCTGTCGGCGCTTTCTAAAGCTTCATTTTTTTCTTCCAAAGCTCGAGTTATATTAACGCTATCTGTCACATTAACAAATGTCAGCATGGTTTGTGCATTAGGTAAAGGCACAAGCGCATAATCAAAAACAGCACCAGAAACCAAATCGATACGTCCTGATAAGGTTTCGCGCACTTCTGCAAATCCGGTGATTAATGTCGTAAATTTGTCCCAAATATCACCATGAACAAATGGGGCACATTGCGCTTGGATTTTTGAAATATGTGTGCCTTCAACTATAAATTCATGTGACAAAGACCAAAGCTTTGCAAGAGCAGGATTAGAAAGACGCACCCGACCATCTGATCCAAAAACACCAACCCCTTCTGACAAATGATCAAGTGTTTCCCCTTGCATTTTTATCAAATCATTATAACGTCTTTCAAGATCAATTTTTTCTGTTAAATTTTCAAAAAGCCACGTCACGCCACCTTGCGGATGAGGACTTGCAAGAACTCTTACTGTACGCCCATCGGGTAAATTCCAAATATGTTGGTGAGAGTCAACTGAGTGATAGGCTGAAAATAAATCATCTTTCCATTCGCGCCAAGCGCGCGGCTCGGCTATAATTCCATCTGTGCGCAAACGATCCAACAATAAGGTATGACTTGGCTCACTTTCCAAAAAAGCTGTATCCAAAGGCCATAATATGGCAAAGGCGTGATTAAAAAAAATTAATTTTTGATCCGCACTAAAAATAGCGACCGCTGTTGAAATTTGATCTAATGTTTCGGAATATCCGCGTTTCATATATTTTATTTCATCGCTCAGATTTTCCGTTACACTCATATCATGGGCAAAGGTTGCAATGATCTCATCATCCCTAATTTCACTAACTTGAAAACTACGTCTTTCTCCCTTAATAATTGCAGTACCTAATCCTTTATATAACGGACCACCTTCTGTAATTTTTTGACGTGTTGTTTCATTAAAAAATGCGACATTTTTCATCATGTCCTCATCATGATCATAAGCATCACGATAGGCATTATTTGCAAATAAAAGAGACCCTTTTTTATCTTTTATCCAAACTGGTTCATCAAGCGCATTAAACAAAGCGATTTGTGCATGATATATCTGTCGCATTGCACGATCTGCACATTCGAGTTGTGTGTGGTTTTCTTCAAAATGCGACACATTTGTAAAATGCGCGACGGCCGCAGAACCAACAATTAAGCCATGGACATGTATGCGTGTACCAAGCTTGCTTTCTACATAAAGTGTAAAAGTCTTTCCATCTTCCCGCAAAGCCAATAGCGCATCTTCAAGAAGGTGGGCATCATTATCTTCAACCCATTGCTCAAAGCGAAATATTTCATCAATTGGTTCTTTTATTTGATCATTCTTACAAAAAAGAAATTGACCAATAATAAGCGGAGGCGAAAGAGGCGTATCCCAGACAATGCTACTTTGTCCTGTATAAGTGAAAAGTTTTTGATAATCATCAAAAGAAGAATCTGTGTTTTGCGTTTGTTGATAATGGTTTTTTGTAAAAAGTTTATTTGATATTTTACTTAGAATTTTTTCTGCAATAAGTAAAAAAATAAAAATGAGTAAACCGCTAAAAACAGTTAAGGCAAGCCAAAAATTTCCTGCCATTCCTGTCATTCTTGATCTGTCTCCAAAACCGTCACACCAACTCAAACATAGACAAATGAATTTATAAAATCAAACACCCATATCCATAATCAAATTTTATGTCACACAAGGTTTTTAATTCAATCCACTATGTGTCTATTATCATTTCATTTGTTAACAAGACCATAAAACTCTCATCGTTTGCATTATAACTGCTAAGATATAATTTTAAACATGAAAAGCTCATCAAATATTGATGAGCCTTTAAAAAATCTTAAGATCAATTAATAACGATAATGTTCTGGTTTGTAAGGTCCTTGTGGCGTCACACCAATATAATCGGCTTGTTCTTTTGACAATTCACTAAGTTTCACTCCAAGGCGATCCAAATGCAAACGGGCTACTTTTTCATCCAAATGCTTGGGCAGCACATAAACTTCATTTTTATAATTTTCACCTTTTGTGTAAAGTTCAATTTGACCAAGAGTTTGATTGGTAAATGAAGCAGACATAACAAAAGATGGATGACCCGTTGCATTACCAAGATTGAGCAGACGTCCTTCCGAAAGTAAAATCATACGTTTCCCATCAGGAAAGGTAATCATATCCACTTGTGGTTTAATATTTGTCCATTTCAGATTTTTAAGAGCTGCCACCTGAATTTCATTATCAAAATGACCAATATTGCCAATAATGCACATATCTTTGACTTCACGCATATGTTCAATGCGTACAATATCTTTATTGCCTGTCGTTGTGATAATGATATCGGCCGTAGGTGCCGCATCTTCCAAAGTCACAACTTCATAGCCATCCATTGCAGCTTGCAACGCACAAATAGGATCAATCTCTGTCACCTTAACACGTGCACCCGCACCTGAAAGTGACGCAGCAGAACCTTTGCCTACATCACCATAACCACAAACAACCGCTGTTTTGCCAGCCATCATCACATCAGTGCCACGGCGTATGCCATCAACAAGCGATTCCTTACAGCCATATTTATTATCAAATTTCGATTTTGTGACACTATCATTCACATTTATGGCTGGAAACGGCAAAAGTCCTTTTTTCTGTAATTGATAAAGGCGATTAACGCCGGTTGTCGTTTCTTCTGTTACACCTTTAATTGCATCACGTTGACGCGTAAAAAATCCCGGTGTTTGTGCCATACGTTTTTTAATTTGAGCAAATAAAACTTCTTCTTCTTCCGATTCTGGGTGTGATAGAACATCTTCACCATTTTCAGCACGTGCCCCCAAAAGAATATACGCTGTCGCATCTCCGCCATCATCTAAAATCATATTAGAGGGCTCTCCATCAGGCCATTGAAAAATAGCATCTGTATAGCTCCAATATTCCTCTAAAGTTTCTCCTTTAATCGCAAAAACTGGTGTTCCGGTCGCTGCAATTGCAGCCGCCGCATGATCTTGTGTTGAGAAAATATTACAAGATGCCCATCGCACTTCTGCACCAATTGCTTTAAGCGTTTCAATCAATACCGCCGTTTGAATAGTCATATGAAGCGAACCCGAAATACGGGCACCACGCAATGGTTGCGATGTACCAAATTCTTCACGACACGCCATCAATCCTGGCATTTCTGTTTCAGCGATATCAAGTTCTTTACGTCCAAACTCAGCAAGATTGATATCTTTAATCACATAATCATTGGCGGCCATTATACGCTCCTTTATCCTTCAGTTTTTTACATTTAACAGAAGTCATAAAACAACGCAATAAACATATAAAGATAACTTTATGTCAAATGCTTTAAATAGATTATCCTATTTTCATTTTGCTTTTACTGGACTTTTAGAGACAAAGCATATATCACACGCCGCATCAGTTTAGGAAAAAGTACTTTCGATAAAAATCGTCAATAAATCGTCCTGATGTCGTCTATAATAAATAACCATATGGATGAAATATGGCGATAAATATACTTAAAGGTGTTTTATGAAAGGTATTATTTTAGCAGGAGGCAGTGGTACACGCCTTTATCCCGCGACGCTTGGCGTGTCAAAACAATTAATGCCTATCTATGATAAACCTATGATCTATTATCCGCTTGGCGTATTAATGCTCGCAGGTATTCGAGATATTCTGGTCATTTCAACACCAAGGGATTTACCATTATTCCAACAACTTCTTGGAGATGGTAGTGCCTATGGTATTTCATTATCTTATGCCGAACAGGCGCATCCTAATGGTCTTGCGGAAGCCTTTATTATTGGTCATGATTTTATTGGCAACGATTCTGTTGCTCTTGTTTTAGGTGACAATATTTTTTTTGGTCATGGCCTACAAAAACGTCTTACCGATGCACAATCTAGTTCACAAGGGGCAACTGTTTTTGCCTATCATGTTGAAGACCCAGAAAGATATGGTGTTGTCAGTTTTGATAAAACCACTGGCTTAGCACAATCGCTCGTTGAAAAACCTGAAACGCCTCTGTCTAATTGGGCGGTGACGGGTCTCTATTTTTACGATAACGATGTCGTTCATCATGCTAAAAATTTAAAACCTTCGCATCGTGGTGAACTGGAAATTACTGATATTAACCGCATGTATCTTGCAAACAATCGTTTAAACGTTATCCGTCTAGGACGCGGTTATGCCTGGTTAGACACAGGCACACATGATAGCTTACACGATGCGTCTTCCTATGTGAGAGCGATTGAAAAACGTCAAGGCATTAAAGTGATGTGCCCAGAAGAAATAAGCTTTGAATTGGGTTATCTCACAGCTGATGATGTCTTAAAGCGCGCTCAGTCTTTAGGTAAAACTGACTATGCGGACTATTTGAAACACCGTATAGCAGAAATTACAAATGATAGAGATTAATTAATGGCAGCTTAATGATTTTTTTACACATCATTCATAAATTTTGGTAACAATGATTATTTGAAAGATATCCAATGAAAACCATTTTTGTAAACATGGTTTTAAAGATTATTTTTTGCGAGACAATGACGCTTTTTATTCGCAAAATTTCAAAATTATTTATTATAAATTGGTGTACCGCTATTAACAAATAATTTGAAATCGTTTCATATACGAGTAGTGTTTACACAATAATTTTAGCACTGGGAAAAAAATAATAAATTTTTTAAAAGGTAAAAATATTTATCAATCGAAATATAAGCAATTTTTTCAATTTGATGATTTTTATATTTTTTATAAAATTACCTTTTGATCTTATAAACATAAAACTGTCAAAAAAAGTTTTTAAAAATACTGATTGTTTTTAATATTTGGAGACAAACACTTGAAAATACTTGTAACAGGAGGCGCTGGGTTTATTGGATCAGCTTTGTGCCGCCATTTGGTAGCTAAAGGCCACCATGTTTTTAATGTTGATAAATTAACCTATGCGGGTAACCAAGCGTCTTTAAAGACGATATCTAATGCCCCAAATTATCAATTTCATCATCTTGATATTGCCGATAGTGATGAAATTTCGAAAATTCTTAACGATCAACAAATTGATGCCGTTATGCATCTGGCCGCAGAAAGCCACGTCGATCGTTCCATTTCAGGTCCTTTAGCATTTATTGAAACAAATATTTTAGGAACGTTTCGTCTTTTAGAAACTGTGCGCCATTATTGGGAGAATCTTCCACTTGAAACAAAAAAAACGTTTCGGTTTCATCACATCTCTACTGATGAAGTCTTTGGAGATCTTCCATTTGATCGTGGTGTTTTTACAGAAGAAACACCCTACAAACCTTCTTCTCCCTATTCGGCCTCTAAAGCATCATCAGATCATCTGGTAAGAGCATGGCATCATACTTATGGATTGCCCGTTGTCCTTTCTAATTGTTCCAATAATTATGGACCTTATCATTTCCCTGAAAAGCTTATTCCATTGGTTATTCTTTCTGCATTAGATGAAAAGCCACTGCCAATTTATGGGAATGGAGAAAATATTCGTGACTGGCTTTTTGTTGAAGATCATGCAAATGCTTTAGAAACAATCGTACTTAATGGTAAAGTTGGCGAAAGTTATAATGTTGGTGGCAAAAACGAGCGCACAAATTTACAAGTTGTTGAAACGATTTGTGATACACTTGATCGCTTAAAACCGCGTAAAAATGGCAAATCCTATCGTGAGCTTATTACATTTGTTGCAGATCGTGCCGGACATGACCGACGCTATGCCATTGACCCGAAAAAAATTGAAACAGAACTTCAGTGGACGCCACAAGAAACATTTGAAACAGGTTTGGAAAAAACTATCAAATGGTTTTTAGATAATAAATGGTGGTGGCACCCTTTGCGCGAAAAAGCAACAATACGATAATTTTTCATCGAAATTATGAAAGAATGTGTGTTATAATGCACCGAGATGAGCAGTTGCTTAAGCAATATTTAAAGCATGAATAATTACGTCAAAGTTATCACTTTTGGTCATCCAGAGTTTTATTTTACAGATAAAGCATTCCTTGAAAAAACGTTTTTTTATTGCATGGGTATTTTAGTTTGATGATAGAGTTCTATTTAAGACAAACTACGAGATAAATACCAGCTTTCTTCGATGATATAAGGACCACCGCCAACAGACTGACGTGATGACATTAATGTAAAGCGGTTAATTTGAAACGGCATGGTCGAAAAATTACCACGTGAGCTAAGGTAAGACAGTAAATCATCATGCTGAACGTTACGCAAACGCGCTATGGTGACATGCGGCACATATTTTGTCTTATCAAATTTTAAGCCTAATCGTTTAGCGATACGATCAATCTCCGCTTGCAATAACAAAAGCTCTTCACATGGTGCCACACGTGCAAACAATGAGTGAGGTTTTTTAGAGCCAAAAACTTCAATCCCTAAGAGCTTTATCTCAAAACTTTTCCGTTCAATCCGATCAAATGCAAAAACCAATTCGTCAGCTATAATATTATCGATATCACCAAAAAACCGTAAAGTAATATGGTAATTTTCAGGTTCTATCCAACGCGCTCCTGGTAATCCGCCACGTAACAAATTAAGGGATAATGTTGCGTCCTGCGATATTTCCAATGCCGTAAAAAGTCGTGGCATACGAATCCTATTATCTAAATTTTAAATAATCACACCGTTAGTCGATAAAAAATAATACGATAATAATACATATATATGAACACCAATATTAATAATCTTTTTCGTAAAACACACCAACACTTGAATCTCCTTCAGATCCTAAGGCTCCGCGTGCTTTCATATTTTTTGATATATCAAGATTAACCGTTCCTTTTGTATTGCCGCCAGAACCTGCTTCAACGCCAAGATAGATATTATCTCTAATATAGCGTCCAGCCCGAACACCAGTATTCCCTTGCGCATCAGTTACCAAATCAAGATCATCTAATCCCGTACTTGAACGTAAAGCACCAAGCAAAGATGTATTAGTAACACCTGCAAGTTCTGCCGCAGCTGAAGCAAGTTGAGCAATTTGGAAAGGAGATAATTCACCAATCGAACGATTAAAAATCAAGCGCGCTAAAACTTCATCTTTTGGAAGTTCCGGAGTGGATGAAAAACTAATATCAAGCGCATCAACCAACCCACTCACGGTTATTGTTACCGTAATATCACTGCCTTGACTCGTCGCAACAAAATGAACTTCAGGATTGAAATTACCCGTCAAGGTTACATTGCCTTCACTGAAGTCCAGTCTTTGCGATAAAATATCAAAACGACCGCGCAACATTTGGAATCCACCAATAGGATGAATATCATTAGCTGGTCCGATTAAACCAATCCCGCCACCAAGCTCAACATCAAGCCCCATACCTCTTACGAAAATTTGGTTTGGCGCTCTAATGCGCATTTTAATTTGTGGCATTGATGGACGATCTACTGGAACAGGTGTTCCTTCAGGACGCGTTTCAATTTGCGCACGTTCCAAAGTTGTTTCAATAGGTTGTGTAAGATTTTTATGTTTAACATTAATAAGTGCAGCTCCACCCAAACGATCTGGAACACTTATTTCTGCATGTTCTATTGTTAAATCACCACCAATGAGAGGATCGCGCAAAAGTGATCCTGTCACCGAGAGCGTACCATCAACTGTTGCAACAATCATCGCGCCATCACTATAGCGCAAATGATTTAATTGAACGGCAATATTAGCAGGCATTTGGGCAGCGATATTTGTTGAAACTGTTCCTTTTGCTCTAATATTACCACCAGCGGAGGATGATGCGCTGACATTTTCTATAACAATTTGATCCCCATTAAGATTTGCTTGAACATTTAAGTCGTTTAATCTTAAATTGGTTGCTGCATCTATAAAAGTGCCTTGTGTTACCCGAAGGTTACCGCCCAATTGTGGTTGAGAAAATGAGCCTTTTACCGTCGCATCAACGGTTGCAGAACCTGAAATCTGTGCGCCACGTTCTGCTAAAATTTGATTAGCGATTGCCAAAGGTGCACCACCTCTAACGTAAAGATCAAGACCATTTCCTGAAACAGGAATACGGCCATTGGCTGAAAGATTAAGATTTTGTGGCCCATTGGCTTCAAATTTTTCTAGATTAAGAACAGAATTATTATAAGATCCATTGATCGCCAATTGTATCGGCGCCAATCCATGACTTGCGATAATATTTGCAGTCAAGCCTTCCCCTGCAAAGTTAAACCGTGCTGAAGGATTAGAAAGCAAACCGCCAATATGGGCGCGTCCATTAATTCTACCGCCGAGATTTTGCTCATCAACAAATCCATTAACAAGTGCTAGAGGCAAATCATTTAAAGACACATCAATATCGATATTGCCTGCACCTAAAGGCAGTTTTCCTTCTGCATTAATATCCAGCCCACCCCCTGAAAGATTGGCATTTAGAGCGAGTGCATTGCCTTCCATTTGTCCTTTGGCATTAAGCTTAACTGCTGTCACATTTTTTTCTCTTAATGCAGCAATTGTCAAACCTTGACCTTTAAGATTAAAGGCAACATCTGGTTTTGATAATGTTCCTTTTATGTCAGCCTTACCTGATAGTGTCCCTGAAGCGCCTAATTTTTCCATGACAAGATTAGCAAGAGAGACAGGCAGCGCATTCATTAAAATACGCAAATTTAAGGATTGGCCTATGATTCCATCGAGCGATAAAGTGCCGCCATTGCTATCGAGTAAAAAATTATCAATCTTATAACCATCTTCCAAAAAGGAAATACGCGCGGGCTGTTTTAACATTATACGCTGACTGTTTTGTATAAAGGCGAAACTATTAAGATTGACAAACATTTGTTTGCGATTTTGAGGATCAGGATAAACCAACGCTCCTTGAAGATTGGCTTGCATATTTTTTTCAAGCGTTGTTGCGGCACTAAAATTTGTTTGTCCATTAAGCGTCTGTGATCGCGCATTGACACTTTCAATGGCAAAATTAGGCAAATGAATCGCTTTGGCATCAAAATGGCCATCAAGCTTAACCTGACCAAAAAGATCGCTTAAAGCTGCTTGAACGTCAATATTTTTAATTTTATTGCCTGCGACATTCAAATTATCAACTTGTGCTGTAAGAGCAATGTTTTGTTTATTATTGTCGTTTTTTAAAACAATATCGCTCTGAATACTTCCTTGTCCTTCACTTAAAGCCAATGCAGCAAGGGTTGAAATATCGGGCGCATCAATTTTTATATGCCCATTCATCAAACCTTCTATACCACGTATAACGTCGGCAGTGATGCGCGTATCACCAAGCGTTATATCAATACCTTGTAAATTAAGTCCACGAGGATTTTGATCAAATTGACCCGCTAATAAAAGCTTTTGACTGGCAAATTCTCCCCTACCATCAAGCGAGCCTGTTAAATAAGACGCATAGGGCGATGTATTATCAAAAAGAAGATTGGCAAATAAAATGGTATTTTGCATCTTTTTGCTTGCAAGCATTGCATCTTTCACAGATGCACCAATGCTTAAAGTCATTAAACGGTTATGACCACGTGCTGCGCCTTTTAAAGAAATTGGTCCTTGCATACGTGGATCAATAAGACCAAGATCAGCAAGATCTATACCAAAATCCATATGAGTTCTAACACTTGAGAAAAAGCCATTTGCACTTATATGAATTTTATCGTTCCCAAGCATAAAATTGCGAGTTGTTATGCCCCTAGCATTACGCATAATACCGCCAGAAAGGCGAAGATTGCTTTGCAGCAGACCATCTGCGACTTGAACACCTGTCTTTATATTTTGCGTTGTGCCATTTAGATCAAAATTAAATGCACCATTCGTTAAAGCAAATGTGCCGTTGCCTTGCACATGAAGCGCACCTTCAAGCGGTTGACCACTAACCAATGCAAAGGCATCCAAACTGTCTGCTTGAACGCCAAAATCGCCCTTAAATACAAAGTCTTCAATAAACCCTTTAATTGAAGCTTTTAAACCGTTTGCACTCAACTCAATAGCACGGATATCAATCGGTTGATTGGCAATAATATCTGTATCAACAATAAGCTTTATGGCACTATCGCGTGCGGACGAAAAAGAACTATTGGTGGTTGTAATATCATGAATTCCACCATTTATTTGAACCCCAACATGACGTAAAGCTGGATCATCAAGATTTTTGCTTACTCCACCCATATCAAAAGTGATGTCTTGTGCATTAAAATTTGCATTGGCAAAATTACTTGCAATAAGACGCCCCTTCCAGACAGGTGAATTTTCACCACCATAATCAATATTTAAAGCAATATTATCAACGCGCGTTGTCCCACCAGAAACTGGCAAAATAAGCGAACCACCTTGAGGATTAGCAATCTTTGCATCAATCTTTAAACGACGTAAAAAACCATCTTTTAAAAGTGCACCTTGTGCATTAAAATTGACAGCACCAGAATGAAAATTGAGAACTTCTAAATCCATATTCCCTGTTTTATTGAGCAAAGCGCTCATATGCAAAGACGTTTCGTTACCAAAAAAGGAACGATAATCACTCGGCATCAAAGGAGATATTGGACCATTCAGATCAAATGAAACACGATGACCAATCTCTAATCCAGAAAGATGCAATTGCCCATTAAGAACAGGCTCTGCTCCTGTTTGCATTGCAAGATTTACCAATAGATTATCAAGTTGACCGTCACCATCAATCCGTAATTTTATCGCAGGACGATTTTCTACTTTTAAAATATTGGCAATGAGACCATTATCCGGTTCATCAGCTTGTACATTAATTTTTGCATGACCTTTTGTCATTGCAATATCCGCAAAAACGTCAAACAATCCTTGTGCATCAAGGCGCTGTATTTTTAATTTTGTCTTGAGATCGCCATCATCAAGCATCAAGCTTCCTTGAACAGAAAGTTGCGCGGCAAGACCAAGTAAATCGTCACTTAGCGCTATGGTTTTGACATGAACAGATTGAACATTGATCGCGAGAGGTAAATTAGGAATACTCAAACCATTCGATTGCGTTTCTTCTTTTGTCGCCGTTGGTAAAGGTTTACGCAAAACATCAATCCGTTCTGCTGAAAGAGTTTCAACAGATAAACGTGCCCGAATGAGCGCCAAACGGCTCCAATCCATATCCACATTGGTTAATTTTAACCATATGCCGGCACGATCAGCTATTGTGATCGAATCAATATGAGGATTGGAAGACAAAGCACCATCAAGGTTTGAAATTTTTATCTGGAGATCAGGCGTTGAAATCATATTTTCAATGAAGGATACCAACCATGATTTATCTTCATCTATCGTCTGTTGATCCACAATTTTTGTGTTTTGCTCGTCATTTTGTGATGTGAGAGTTTGAGCAATAACAAAATGGCTCAATACAAATAAAAAGAAACCAATCAGTAACGCATAAAGTGAAGAAATCTTGATCATTAGAACGCCTGCCCTATGCCAATATAAAATCCAAGGTCGGGATCGCCTTGTTCGCGATCAAGAGGTAAAGCCAAATCAACACGCAAAGGTCCGAGACCCGTCAAATAACGCCCACCAATACCTGCCCCTATTTTTGTGTTTTCTGAAAAATCAGGATATGAATTTTCTCCCACGACACCAACATCAACAAATCCAACAAGACCGATTGTGTCTGTAATCATTGTTCGAATTTCGGCCGAACCTTCAACAAGTGAACGTCCACCAATTGTATCGCCTGTATCCGTCTTAATACCGATGTTACGGTAACCATAACCACGCACAGAGCCGCCGCCACCAGCAAAAAACAACATGTCGGATGGCAATTCTTTAATTTCTGCGCCTGTGATTGTTCCTATTTTCATCCTTGTGGCAAAAACAAAGCGGTCTTTAGAATCCAGCGAGAAATAGGCCCGTCCCTCTGCGGTTGCTTTTCCAATAAAATTGCCATATTGCATTTCATAAACAGGCTCAAGAACAAGTTCACCATAGAGTCCACTTTTTGCATTAGCCGCATTATCACGGCTATCGTAAAGAAGACCGCCCAATAAACCGAATGTTGTAAAATCACGGTTGCCAAAATAGTCATCTTCGGTTTTTGTTTGCGCTGCATTAAAATATACGCGTCCAGATAACTCATCAGAAAACACATGTGTTAAACCAAACTGGCCAGCAATACTCGTTGTTGTGTAATTGTCTAATACTTCACGCTGAGCCTTTAAACCGGCTACCAGATCCGTATCTGGTGTAATCACACCGGGCCGTGTAAAGGATGTACCCAACATATAACTAAAGTTTTTTGGATTATACGAATCAGACTGATTGCCTCCAATACCGCTAATGCGTGCGTCAAAACGCAAACGCTCGGCATGACCAAAAAGATTGCGGTGCATCCAATAAGCTTCAAAACCCGCACCATCAAGAGTAGAATAGCTACCGCCTACACCAAAACGGCGCGGTAGGCGCTCTTGCACAACTAAATTAAGCGGTAAAGTACCATCAGGATTAATTTCATCCGCTTCCCGCACACTTGCTGCTCGAAAAACATCAAGCTTGGCTATTCTTTTATTGGCTTTGCTTAAATCATCAGGATCATATTCCTCACCCTCTTTAATACCTGTCATCCAAGCAACATAGGCTGAATCCATACGAGGGTTTTTTGAAACATTGCGCACTGTTAAAGGCCCATAATGAGCTTTTTGTCCTGGATCTACCTCAATATCGGCATCAATTGTTTGGTTCGCATGATTGGCGACAACTTCATAACCCTTTGCACTGGCTTTGGCATAACCTTGCTGACGCCATCCTTCAATGGCCAACTGTTCCGCTTTAAAGACAGATCCTGATTTTGCAACATCACCAGAGGCAAAGCCTGAATCTTGTGGCAAAGCAACTTGATCTTTTTTATTATCAGTCGGTGGGGCTAATTGATGCACAATTGCTTGACCAAAATGATATTCTGGACCTGTATCAATTGTAATAATAATTTTCGAATTTTCAGGCAAATCCGTATCTGCACGCAAAGTAGCTGCTTCTTGACCATTTACAGTAATGCTGATTGTTCCACCATAACGGCCTTCAGCATAAAGTGCGGCCAAAATTTTTTGATAATCCCCACGCGCTTTTGCCAAAAGACCCGCTGAACCTGAGGCTGGTTTCTTTTCATCCCCCACAAGGGACGAAGCAGCTTCAGCCGTTTTTATTCCCTCTTCTGGTGCACCCGGTGCAGCTATAACCTCAACCTCATAATATTTTGGTATGCCAATCACATCATCAGCAGGGTCTTCTTTTTTTTTCTCCCCCCATAAATGAATACCAAAAAGTGAGAAAGCATTAGCGTCTTGCGGAACGACACACGTCACCGCAGCACCCACAATAACGGCCATTGTGCTTCCTGTTCTCAACCAAGATTTCGCTCGATTTACTATCAAAACTGTTACTCTTACACGTCTTACTCTTTAATCAATATCCATTATTGGTCAATAAGATCATAACATTATAGTCTTATTAACACCAATCAGGACAAGGCGTTTTATAAAGTTGCCTATATCACAAAGCGAACATTATTTATACCATTATGCACATCACTTTGCGTTATCTTTGTCAAAGAAGTGTTAAGCAAAGCCTTTTTTTATATTATTTTTTGCTAAAACTCAGCTAACGTTCTTGAAATGTTCTTGAAATCTTATAAAAAACATGATTGTATCATTTTGAAACATTTATCAGTGAAGATTTTGTTTAAAATTTTTTGAGGAGATACGCCACAATGGTAGCGCGCATCACAACAGTAGCATTTCGTGGCGTTGAGGCTTTGCCTGTTGATGTTCAAGTCATGATTGCCCCTGGCAAAATGGGAATATCAATTGTAGGGCTTGCTGATAAAGCTGTTGCAGAAAGTCGTGAGCGGGTGCAGTCAGCTTTACATGCATGTGGTTTATCCATGCCTGTAAAACGTGTGACGATCAATTTAGCACCTGCTGATTTACCGAAAGAAGGCTCACATTACGATTTGCCTATTGCCGTTGGTCTTATGGTTGCTATGGGAATTTTACCGCGCGAAATTGAAGACCACTATATCATTATGGGAGAGTTGTCTCTAGATGGCTCTATTGCACCTGTGAGCGGTGTCTTGCCAGCTGCAATGACAGCAAACGCACTGGGGAAAGGATTAATCTGTCCACAAAAATGTGGCTCTGAAGCAGCTTGGGCTGGTTCAGATCTTCAAATTCTTGCTCCACATAATATAGTGTCATTGGTCAATCATATGAAGGGCGCACAAATTCTTTCAACGCCAGAACCCAAACGCTATCATTTACAAGACAATCTTCCTGACCTTGCTGACATTAAAGGACAAGATGTTGCCAAGCGCGCACTGGAAGTGGCTGCGGCTGGGCGTCATAATCTTTTATTTGTTGGACCGCCGGGTGCAGGAAAATCAATGCTTGCACAGCGTTTACCTTCCATTCTTCCACCGCTTGACGCACGTGAATTGCTTGATGTTTCTCTTATTGCTTCAATCGCTGGAGAAACAACACAAGGATCTGTTTCGGTACACCGTCCTTTTCGCGCCCCTCATCACTCTGCTTCAATGGCAGCTATGGTTGGTGGAGGTTTAAAGGCGCGTCCTGGTGAAGTTTCCTTAGCGCATAATGGTGTCTTATTTTTAGATGAATTTCCAGAATTTTCACCACAAGTGCTTGATTCCTTGCGTCAACCTTTAGAAAGTGGTGAATGTGTTGTTGCACGTGCTAATCACCATGTAAGTTATCCTGCGCGCATTCAACTCATCGCCGCAATGAATCCCTGCCGCTGTGGCATGGCAGGAGAGCCAGGGCATGTTTGTGCAAGAGGACCACGATGTCAAAGTGATTATCAAGCGCGCATTTCTGGTCCTTTACTTGATCGTATTGATTTGCGCATTGATGTTCCTGCTTTATCAGCGCTTGATCTTATGCAACCCGCAAAATCCGAGCCAAGCTGTGTCGTGGCAGCGCGTGTGGCAAAAGCACGTTTTATCCAAGCCAAGCGTTTTCAAGAACTTAATGTTGATCATATTCGTACCAATGGAGACTGTCCGGCTAATTTAATTGAAAATATTGCTTTAATTGATAAAAGTGCAACACAATTATTACGAGAGGTCAGCGAAAAAATGCGGCTTTCAGCGCGCGCTTATCATCGTATTTTAAAAGTAGCACGAACAATTGCTGACCTTGATGCCTCCCATAATATTGACCGACATCATTTGGGCGAAGCCATTTCCTATCGTATGGCAAATGAACGTTTGGTCACTGCTGCTTAACCACATCTCTTATGCTAGAATATACTAAAGTCTTTCTTCATACATACATATAACTTGAGTGATGATACAAAACTTATTGTAATCAATCTGCTTATCAGTTCGATATCCGATGCGACACTAAAATAGATTACAAGCAAACGCTCATAACATAAAAAGCTTATATTAAAATTTATCATTCAATGCATTATTTTGCATAGTTTCTTAAGCACTATTTCAAGTACCACTCTTCATCAGCAATTTTATGAAATATCGTCATTTATGGCCATTTTATGCATTTTTGATACTCATAAATTCATAGCTCTTTGTTTGTTACAAAATATTCATAACAACAATTAAATCTTATTGTTCATTTGGCTTATGATATAACTACTTGAAAAACCTAGCAAACTATTTCAGTGCTTATACATAATAAAGTGATGTCCTTATAACGATGTCATAACGTTCAAGAATGATTTCTATACACGTCTTTTTTTCAAAGTTTAAGCACGCAAAAGATCGTTAATTGACGTTTTCGAGCGCGTTTTTTCATCGACGCGTTTAACAATAACGGCACAATAAAGACTAGGACCTGCTTGTCCATTTGGCAATGCTTTTCCCGGCAAAGTTCCAGCGACAACAACGCTATAGGCTGGAACTTCCCCATAGAAAATATCACCTGTTTCACGATCAATAATTTTAGTAGATTGACCGATAAAAACCCCCATACCAAGTACGGCGCCTTCACGAATAATGCAGCCTTCGACGACTTCAGAACGTGCACCAATAAAGCAATTATCTTCAATAATGGTTGGCCCTGCTTGAAGTGGCTCTAAAACACCGCCTATGCCAACCCCTCCAGAAAGATGCACATGTTTCCCAATTTGCGCACATGAGCCAACTGTTGCCCAAGTATCAACCATAGTGCCTTCACCAATATAAGCTCCAAGATTAACAAAAGAGGGCATGAGAACAACATTTTTACCAATATAGGCTGAATGTCGTACAATTGTATTAGGAACAGCGCGAAGACCAGCATTTTCAAAATCGGATGCTTGCCAATGATGAAATTTTGATGCAACTTTATCCCACCATGATGCACCATCAGGACCACCATTTATCAATCCCATCGCATTGATACGAAAAGACAATAAAACGGCTTTTTTAAGCCATTGATGCACATGCCATTTCCCATTATCTTGACGCTCGCCAACACGGACAATACCATGATCAAGTAGGTTTAATGTGTGTTCAATCGCATCTCGCACTTCACCCTTTGTAGATGTCGTAATAGTGTCGCGCTCTTCAAAAGCTTTATCAATAATAGTTTCCAACTGAGAAAGATTGGTCATAGAACGAGACTCCGTTTACATTATAAATCGTGAAGTTTACTTTTAACAAAGGTTAAAAAACGTTTATTAAATACGCTATAATGGTCTAGAAACATCCGTCAATAGTGTCAGTCTTCTTTTTTTAAATACAAAGACATTTCAAACTGAAAATTTTTAAATTTGATCTTCTATTCAGATTAAAAAGACGCAAGATATAAAAATAGAATTTTTTAAACATTGAGCATCAATGTTTATTTCATTTCTAATTTACCAAACATAAAAATTCTAAAAATTTCATTTTAAAACCCAAATATATAATCGTAATTTGTTTTAAAATAAAAGAATTTTATCAGCTTTTCGTTATATCATCTTTACACAAAGACACGTATAAAAGAGCGTGATTAAATCACGCCCAAAGCATCCATGGCAGAAGCAACACGCACAAATCCAGCAATATTCGCACCAGTTACATAATCACCTGTTACACCATATTCTTCTGCTGTTTGTGCGCAAAGATCGTGAATATTATGCATAATTTCAGCAAGACGTGTTTCTGTTTCTTCAAATGTCCAACTATCGCGTGAAGCATTTTGCTGCATCTCCAACGCTGAAGTGGCCACGCCACCAGCATTAGCAGCTTTAGCTGGTGCAAAAAGAATACCGGCTTTTTGAAATTTTTCGACCGCTTCAGGTGTAGAAGGCATATTAGCACCCTCACCAACCGCAATCACTCCATTTTTGATCAACATATCGGCGTCTTTTCCTGTTAATTCATTTTGGGTAGCAGATGGCATCGCAATATCACAAGGAACAGACCAGATTGTACTGTCTTCTTTATAATAACTTTTACCACCTTTCAAAGTTACATAAGTTGAAATTCGCTCACGACGCTGCTCTTTGATCTCTTTAATAAGATCAAGATCAAGACCATCTTCATCAACAACAAAACCATTTGAATCTGAACAAGCAATAACTTTTGCACCAAGTGACTGCATTTTTTGAATTGTGTAAATGGCCACATTGCCAGAACCAGATACGACAACCTTTTTACCTTCTAAAGTGTTGTTTTTGGTTGATAACATACGCTCAACAAAATAAACAGCTCCAAAGCCTGTGGCTTCCATGCGCGCACGAGAGCCCCCATAAAGCAATCCTTTGCCAGTGATTACTCCAGCTTCATAGCGATTGGTAAGACGCTTAAACTGTCCAAACATATAGCCAATTTCACGCCCCCCGACACCTATGTCACCCGCAGGAACATCAATATATTCGCCAATATGGCGATAAAGTTCCGTCATAAAAGACTGACAAAAGCGCATAATTTCACTATCGCTGCGGCCACGTGGATTAAAGTCTGATCCGCCTTTGCCGCCACCGATAGGTAGACCAGTAAGTGCATTTTTAAAGGTTTGTTCAAACCCTAAGAATTTAATAATGCCAACATTGACTGATGGGTGAAAACGCAATCCGCCCTTATAAGGACCAAGAGCGGAATTAAATTGCACGCGAAAGCCGCGGTTAATCTGTACATCCCCTTTGTCATCCACCCATGGAACGCGGAAAATAATTTGTCGTTCAGGCTCACAAATACGCTCAATTAAACCGTTTTCGGCATAGCGAGGATGTTTAGCAATCACGCGTCCAAGCGATCCTAAAACTTCATGAACGGCTTGATGAAATTCACCCTCATTTTGATTGCGCTGTTCTACCTGATTAAGAATAATTTCCAGCTTTTCATTATCGCCTATGCTCATGATACTTTCCTTAAACTTTAATTACTTTTTCATTATTTAAACTTCTCAAATGAGATTTTATCAGATTCTATATACGTCCATAAATGGAGAATATGCGTTTTGCACTTTTGTTTGTCTCATTGATTCCTTTGTATTTTAATATGCAAAACATCAATATGAGAGAATTTTAAATGCGCACCCAAACTAAACTTTATGGAATAAATAAATTTATGCAAGATAAGTTTTTAATATTAGTCAAAGCAGATTCTGACGTATTTTATCTTTCTGCCTTTGAACACCGCGTCTCTAAATGCAATCTTATAAATTGAGCGTGTGTTAAAAAACAAAAATCAACAATCTCTAGACGATAAAAATCATTATGACGAAAGTAAGCCTTCGTCGTTTAAACAATAAAAGATATATGGCATATGTCTTTTTAGCTAAGAATAAAGATAAGGATCGATCATCAAATGGATTTCAAGCATGAAAATAAAGTCTTAAAGAAAAGCTGAACATAAAGATTTAAAGCAATAAAACAAAAATTTTATTCTTCTCATTATTCATATGCTTTCCTAAAAAAAGATCACTTTTTTAAGCAAAGAAAAAGCGATGGTGTCCGCGGCGGAAATAAAACAATATATTTAAAAAATAACTTATGAAAAAGTGAAGGCAATACAAGGCATTTTTTTAAGGTTTTTTTAAACATTGCCCCCACCTAAAAGTGGATTATTTTCATATTTCATAATTCATATTTGTTTACCCGCTTTTAAAATAAAGTAATTATATCAAAATATTTTACTTCTTTGTTTAAAAAAAAGGTAAGTTTGTTTTCTTTTTATTAAATGTACTATAATAACAATATCAGTTATTTTAACAACTTACAAGATTAAATAATCTCAAAAATAAGACTAAAGAAGATAAATAATCTGTTAATAATTTAGAAGAAACTTCGTACGATAAAGTGCTATATAAAGTGTTTCTTTAAGAATGTTATCATTTAAATAACAAGCTTCAATATAACTTAATTCAAGTATTCTATCTAATTCTTTAATTTCTTTAATCATATTAGCCCTTTCTATTATAACTGTAATGTCTTTTGTATACCAATTGATTGTCCCAACCTTACCCACATATTTTCACTGACTTCAAACAATGATGCATAAGTCATAACTTTACCAATTTTTATAGGACCTCCAATAATCTGAGCAGGACAATTGATACGTTTTAGCAATCTTGCCATTCTCGCGTCATACACAGTAACAATAAACTTTAATCCAGCGATTAGACCGACCTCGGCTAGACCGCTCAATAATTCTAAAGTTACACGATTGACAAATAATTTTTCATCATCAGAGTTTTTATGTGTAATTTCAGGATTAATACAGAATCTTGAGCTTTCCCAAATTAAAGGACTTTCTATTTTTCCATCAGGTATGAGTACACCGAACACATTACGCAACATATTTGGGCCGGTTGTAGGTAAAAGACGCAGAGAACCTTGCAATTTATTATCTTTATCTACTGATACTAAATAAAGAGGATTTAATTCGTCAAATACATCTTTTTCATAACCATCTTTTACAATAACGTCCCAATCAAGACGTTCCTTAAATATTTTAGCGCGAACACTAAACATTTTGTTCATTAATTCATAATTTTCGTTGTATTGGTGGTATTGTATAATCTTTAACATTATTTTTCCTAAACTTTATTTCAACGAAAAAATAATAATCATTAATATATTTTAAAATCCACCCTGTAATATTACGGTATTAAACAGTTTCTTATTAAAATAAGAGACAAATTTTGTTCAAATCATTAAACAGATTAGGATGAATATCAATGAATTATATATATAAATTTATGAATAAGTCGACAAATAGAAATATAGAATTAGATATTCTTAAAATAATAAGTTTCGAATCATTAAAAAACGAACTTTATAAAATAGTCGATTTTTATGATTTGAAACATGTGAGTTATTTTTCTGTAAATGATACAAAATCTAAATTTAAAGAACCAATATTTTTAACGACATATACTGAACACTGGCAATGTTATTATCGCGATAATAATTTATATCTTCATGATCCAGTTCTTTATCAAACTTTTAATAATGTGTTACCAACCGACTGGCGTCATTTCAATATTATCAAATCAAAGACTAAAAGCCTGATTTCTATAGCCCACGATTTTGGTGTAGGAGACTTCGGAATCAGTATACCAGTTCGAGGCCCATCAGTAGAACGTGCAGTGATTTCTTTTACTTATGATGGAAGCAAATCTGAATGGAATTCTTTTACGTCTGATAATTTAAAAGACTTGATCGTAGTCGCACAGTTAATTCATGCAGCAGCTTTAAGAACGGCAAATGATAAAGAAGCAAAAACATTTAAGCAAGAATTTAAATTAACACTACGTGAAAGACATTGTTTATATTGGGCTTCTCAAGGAAAAACAGCTTACGAAACGGCTGTAATTATGGGATTGTCTACTAATACTGTTCGTGCTTACATTGAATCTGCTCGCCATAGTTTAAGTTGTGTATCAATAACGCAAGCCGTTAGTAAAGCGATACAGTTTAATCTTATGCCAATTTATTTTAATAATAAGTGACCAATCTATAAGAAGAGAAATCAGAGTCATGTATTATGGTTAGTGTAATTTTTAATAATTTGTATAAATCCATCGATTAAAGCCGCGCCATCAGCAACAATTGAAGCAAGATAATCAAGCCGATCTTGGGTTACATTTAAATTGGCAAATCCCCATTCATTGCCAACAGAAACAATATTTGCAATTTCTTCGGTATCAATTTCAAATTCTTCATCGGCAGATTCTACAATCACTTCTTGTGACCATAAGGTTGGTCTAGCAGGGTCTGGGATAACCGTAGCACGAAAACTATATTTTGTAAGTGGTGCAAAACCTGCAAGCCGAACAGCTGTTTGTGTACCTAAAAGAATATGCGTGAGCTTATTGATTGGATCGGTTGTTTGCCAATATTCAATCTTTATACCTGTAACCGTCACATCGGTCAGCATACGCCAAGAAAGATCAAAAACAAAGACGACATGACTCGACCACGACCACCATAATTGCAGATGCTAGTTGACCGTCACGGCAATGTTGTTTGGTATGTTCGGATTCGTCCTAATCCTCGCATACGTATTAGTGGCGAATATGGAAACTAATAATTCATGGAATCCTATAGGGCAGCTATTAATGGTCAGGAAGTAAAAAACGTCAGTCCATCAAACCATTCGTTGCAATAGTTGATCAATTAGTATCGAAAAAACTCCGACTGGCTTTCTCTTGCTCCCACTACGCAGCGTTATCGCGAAAATATATTTTTGCAAGTGATCAAAAAAGCTATTACAAAAAGAGTATAACTGATAGCCGTGATGAACGATCAAAAACCTTAGCTCAGGCTGGAAACTTTCTGAAAACTATGAATGGTTTGTTTAAGTATGCGTTTGTTTCTTATTATATCACAGACAATCCATGTGAGGAAGTAAAATTTTAAAAATCAGAACAGCCATGGAATAAAGGCATGTGATGAAAATGATATTGAGGTATAAAAAAATGGGGAGACGGTACGAAGGAACACGTCTGGCTCTATGTACTTTTGTATACAGGTCTAAGACGTGGGGATGCTGTTGAACTTGGCCGTCAACATGTCCGAGATAAAACTGCGACAATTAAAACCGAAAAGAGCGGTTATAGAACAGAAGTTACATTACCAATACTACCTGTTCTTCAAAAAATTTAGGTAAAGGCCCTACTGGTGATCTTGCGTTTATTAGCGCCAGCAATGGACAGCCATTTACAAAAGAATCGTTTGGAAATGCTTTTCGTGATTCCTGCAATGCGGCTAGAATTAAAAAATCAGCGCAGCGCAACGCAGACTGCAAATTTAGGAACCACAATCTCGCAGCTTAAAGGATTATTTGGTTGGATTTCCGATGATATGCCATCACTTTGTACAAAAACAGCAGATCAAAGAAGACTGGCTGTAGAAGGCATTGATAATGCTTGATTTTAAAAACAAAAAATAAACGTTTTTGCCCTCACCTTTTATCATTTTTCCGTTACCTAAAATAAAAATCATATAAAACAATAACTTATGAATACAAAAATATGCGATGGTGTCCGCGGCGGGATTCGAACCCACGACCCCAGGATTCATACCACTACGGTTTTCACCGCCAAACCAGCTTAAAAGCATAGCCGTTTGTGGTCTGGACTGTCCCTTCACCATAGGGAGGGGTGGTTTCCCTTTAGGTGCTGCCCGTCCAGTCTCTACACCTTCCTTATAAAAAGAACGTTATAAATGACATTTAAAACATTCGAGTTTTATAAGGCTTGGCTCGGGATTGGCATATGGCATTGGCCATGAAGCTTTCCCCGACTTTGAGCAGATCCACTTATAAGTTTTCCCTATAAGCGCCCAATTATCGTTTTAGGAATCCTGTGCTCTATCCTACTGAGCTACGCAGACCCAATCGCACGGCTTGCATACCCATATTAAACCGTAAGATCAATCTTTTTATCAACAAGTCCATAGGGGACTTATTCAATTTTGCCTGATAACACCATTTTCAACGCATACTTACGTTTCAGATACATTTCAAAACATGGATTAAAATAGATTAAAAATAAAAAAGTCTTGATATTTGGATACTGATTTCACCATCATCCAAATTTTGAAATCGAATTTAATAAATACAATTTATTTTTACATGACTTAAACAAAATTTTTAATAACGGATCGTTTTATAAGCATTGTATAGTCATTAAATTTCAACCTAAATAAAACTGACATATAAGTTTTTTAAAAAGAAAATCCCAATATTAATAAAGGAATATGAGAATGGCAATTTTCTTAAAAAAACCGATTCTATTAGCAACACTCTTAAGTACTCTTTGCTACGGATCTTTGGCATCAGCAGATGTTTTATCAGAAAGGGGTGCCACTGGTGATATAAAGGTCTTTCGTGGTGCGACACGCTTAACTGGCGATCAAAGTACTGCATTAAAAAACGCCATTGAGAGCAAAAAAGTTAAAAATATTATTTTGCTTATTGGTGATGGTATGGGAGATTCTGAAATTACTGTTGCACGTAATTATGCTTTAGGTGCTGGCGGTTTTTTTAAGGGCATTGATGCTTTACCTTTTACGGGTTCATATACACATTATTCATTGGATAAAAAGACGCATTTACCAGATTATGTAACAGATTCTGCCGCTTCTGCAACGGCATGGTCAACAGGCGTTAAAAGCTACAATGGTGCTCTTGGTGTTGATGTATACGAAAAACCTCATCAAACCATTTTAGAAATCGCAAAAAAGGCAGGAAAAGCAACGGGTAATATTTCTACAGCAGAAATTCAAGATGCAACACCTGCCGCTTTGTTTTCTCATATCACAGGAAGAAAATGTTACGGTCCTGAAGAAACTTTAAAAACATGCGCATCAAACGCATTAGAAAATGGCGGCTTAGGCTCTATCACAGAACAATTAATTACAACGAGAGCAGATGTCACTTTAGGTGGTGGTCTCAAAACGTTTCAAGAAGTGCCTAATTTTGGCGAATGGAAAGGAAAAACACTTGAACAGCAAGCCACTGAACGCGGTTATGTTATAGTAAAGAATTTAAAGGAACTTGAAAAAATAGAAAATGCCAATCAAGACCAACCACTTTTAGGTTTATTCGCACAAGGCAATATGCCTGTTCGATGGAAAGGACCAAAGGCAGAGTATCATGGCAATATCAATAAAGAACCGGTTAAGTGTCAAATCAATGATAAGCGTACTGCGGATATTCCAACATTAGCAGCAATGACTCAAAAGGGCATTGAACTTTTGAATAAAAACCAAAATGGCTTCTTTTTACAAGTTGAAGGTGCATCTATTGACAAAGAAGATCATGCTGCCAATGCATGTGGACAAATTGGCGAAACGGTCGATTTAGATGAAGCCGTGCAAGTTGCATTAGAATTTGCAAAAACCAATGATGACACTTTAGTGATTGTGACAGCTGATCACGCTCACTCGAGCCAAATTATTCCTGCAAAAGCTCCAGTGCCGGGTTTAGCGCAAGCTTTATTAACAAAAGACGGTGCAATCATGGGTATAAGCTATGGGAATAGCGAAACAGATAGTCAAAATCATACAGGAACACAAATTCGTATTGCCGCCTATGGTCCAAATGCGGCTAATGTTGTTGGATTAATTGACCAAACGGATTTGTTTTTTATTATGAAAGATGCATTTGGTATTAAATAATTTTTACAGCGAGTAAATGGTCACTGTACTGAGATTAAACTGATTTTGATAAATGAATCATTACAATCTTGGTTCGGGATCTAAAAGAAAAAAAACCTTATCCAGTCATTATAAAAAAACTGCGGCCTTATGGGTTTTCATCCGTGAGGCCGTTTGCCATAATTTTTAAGTGTACTTATCAAAACTATCGCATCATAAAACTTTTCTTTTTTGCATATTTTCTCATACTAAAGATGTACACATTATAAAAATGATCACAGTGACATCAAACCAAGCATCAAAAAACAAAAATTAAGTTATTTTAATGAAAGGTTATGTGTCGTTTTTGTATCCATTTAAGTTTTATAATTTCATACATCCAAAATAATTTTTAAAATTCCCATTTCACATTTATGCATCCTATAACCGTGTATAAAAGATTAAAAAAAACGTAAAAATTTAAAAATGCAATCTTTTCGACAAAATAGTATCGTTTCATTTTGTAAAACCTTATTTATCACTTTAAACATAATTCAATAGACATATGGCACTCTGTAAGAAGAGTGTAAAAATTATTACTAAATTGAACATTGTTCATTTATTATTGCATTTTTTATAAAACTGCTTTAAAAATGAACAACGTTCAATTTAAAAGAGGAAACAACGGACCATGCAAAATATGACCAATGATGATCAATTCATACCAGCGCATGATACCTCAAAACTCATGCGTTCGCGCCGTTTTGCACCATTATTTTGGACACAATTTTTTTCAGCTTTCAACGATAATTTTGTAAAAAACACTTTGGTTTTTTTGATTCTTTCCGTCGTTGTGCTAGAAAATCAGCCTGCTCTTATTACGCTTGCTGGTGGCGTGTTTTCACTTCCCTTTCTGCTTTTATCGGCAACTGGCGGTCAAATGGCAGATCGTTTTGATAAAGCTGTCATTGCTCGTTATATTAAATTTGCAGAAATTTTTGTAACAGTCTTAGCAGCAATTGCGCTTCTTCTTTCCTCTGTTACTTTAATGATGTGCACTTTGTTTTTATTTGGTGTGGGCTCAGCTCTCTTTGGTCCCGTCAAATATGCTATATTGCCAGAACAAATGAATAAAGAGCAACTTCCTAAAGCCAATGCTTGGGTTGAATCGGCAACCTTTATCGCTATATTGGCAGGAACGCTTTTTGCAGGGCTAACATTCGGACTCCATAACGGACCGCAATATCTGCCAGCACTTTTAATGCTTATTTTGGCCATTCTATCTTGGTGGACTAGTCGCCTCATCCCACTAAATCAACCTGCTAAAGCGGATTTAAAGGTTGATCCCAATATTGCACGCGCCACATTTTCACTTTTAAAAATTCTTGGATCTGACAAACGGTTGTTTATTGTTGCCTTGATGGTATCTTGGTTTTGGTTCGTTGGTGCTATGCTGCTTTCTGTCATGCCTGCAATGACCAATCTTTTGGGTGGTTATCATCATGGTTTCACATTATTTTTAACAGTTTTTGCCATTTGTATTGCATTAGGCTCTGCCATAGCTGCATGGCTATCTGCTGGACGAATTGTCTTATTGCAGTCTGTCGTTGGAACATTCATTTGTGGGCTTGCAACTATTGATTTAGGGTTTGCTATTCGTGGGCTTGATACAACATTTCAAGTAACCACATTTCAAGAATTTCTTGCCCATCCTGGTCTTTTTCGTATTACATTCGATCTAGCACTCGCCGCAATTTCTGGTGCCTTTTTGGTTGTGCCAGGTTTTGCAGCTTTGCAAGCTTGGGCAAAGCGTGATGAACGCGCCCGTGTGATTGCAGCAAACAATATTTTAAATTCTGCTATCATGGCTATTGGAGCAGCACTTGTCGCTTATATTCAATATTTAGGTGTAGCACTTGATGTTATTGTTATTGGTCTTGGCATTGCCTCTCTTATCGCCTCAGCCATTATGTTAAAATTTATGCCAACAAATGGTTTTCGCGATTTTGTTTCCATTCTCTTTAGAGCATTTTTCCGTCTTGAAGTTAAAGGGATGGATAATTTTGCACAAGCAGGTGATACACCCATTCTAGCGCTTAATCACGTTTCTCTTCTTGATGGTTTATTAGCTTTAGCTGTATGTGAAACAACAGGCTATAAAAATCCAGCTTTTGCTATTAATAGCGAGATTGCAAGACGTTGGTGGGTGCGTCCTTTTTTACTATTTATAAACGCCTATCCTATGAATCCGACACGGCCCTTAGCCGCGCGTCGTTTAATACACAAAGTCAATGAAGGTTCTCCCTTGGTCATTTTTCCAGAAGGGCGTATTTCTGTCACTGGCGCTTTAATGAAAGTTTATGATGGAGCGGCGATGGTTGCAGATAAAACGCAATCCAAAGTCGTACCCATAAAAATTGATGGTTTAGAACGGACTTTTTTTTCACGCCTTTCAGGCATTCAAACACGCCGTTCTCTTTTTCCTAAAGTGCGTGTGACCATTACCAAACCTGTTAAATTTAATCTTGATCCAGAGTTAAAAGGCCGCAAACGCCGTCAGGCTGCAGGTAATGAACTCTATCGCATTATGTCAGATCTTGTTTTTACAACATCTGGCAAAAATGGAACGCTTTTTGAAGAATTAGTAAAATCCGCACATAATTACGGCCGTCACACTACAATCATTGAAGATCCACTTAATGGCTCAATGAATTATGGTAAAATGTTGACAAGTATTCGTGCTCTTGGTGTAAAATTACACCAATTAACGCAACATGAAAAAACCGTTGGCGTATTACTTCCCAATTCAAATGTGACGGCGATAATGGTTTTTGCTCTCCAATCAGCGGGGAAAATTCCTTCAATGCTTAACTTTTCTGTAGGTCTTGCGACGATGCAAGCCGCAACAAAAGCCGCGCAAATCCAAACGATTGTGACTGCAAAAGCTTTTTTACGCCAAGCACGTTTGGAAGAAACCGCTGAAAAACTCTCACAGACTGGTATTCGCTTTATTTATCTGGATGAACTTAAAACCACTTTTACTTTAAAGAATAAAGTGGCAGCTTTCATTTGGCGCAATCAAGCCGTTGATAAAAGTATTAAAGCACAAGATGGTGCTGTGATTTTGTTTACCTCAGGCTCAGAGGGAACACCAAAAGGCGTCGTCCTCACTCATGCCAATATATTAGCCAATGCAGCTCAATGTGCAGCGCGCATTGATTTTAATCGCTCGGACAAATTATTCAATGTGTTACCTATGTTTCATTCATTTGGCCTCACTGCAGGAACGATTTTACCATTGATATATGGTGTACCTATTTATTTTTATCCCTCGCCTTTGCATTATAGAGTGGTGCCAGAGGCAATCTATTCTTCTAATGCGACAATTATTTTTGGAACGGATACTTTTTTAAACGGCTATGGTCGAAATGCTCACCCTTATGACTTACGCTCAATTCGCTATTGTTTTGCGGGTGCTGAACCTGTCAAAGCTTCAACACGTGAAATGATGATGAATAAATTTGGCATTCGTATTTTAGAAGGATATGGCGTGACGGAAACATCGCCTGTTTTGGCCATCAATACACCTATGTATAATAAAGCAGGCAGTGTTGGTAAATTATTGCCAGGTATAACAGCGCGCTTGGAGCCTGTGGAAGGGGTTGAAGAAGGTGGACGACTTTATGTTAAAGGTCCCAATATTATGGCAGGGTATCTCACTATAGAAAAGCCTGGTACACTTCTTCCACCGCATAAAGGTTGGCATGATACAGGCGACATTGTTGATATTGATGATCAGGGCTTTGTTACCATATTAGGTCGAGCAAAGAGATTTGCAAAAATTGGTGGTGAAATGGTATCGCTTTCTGCTGTAGAAATCTTAGCCAACCAATTATGGCCTGAAGCTGTTTTGGCCGTTGTATCCATTCATGATGAACGCAAAGGCGAAAGACTGATCCTTATCAGCGAAGATGAGAGCTTAAGCCGCGCGCCATTATTAAAATATGCCCGTGAAAATGGAGTAGCCGAAATTAATATTCCTTCAAAATTTATTCATGCGTCATTACCGCTTTTAGGTACAGGAAAAATAGACTATGTGACATTGAAAAAAATTGCTGAAAACCAAGCATAAAAACATTTTGCTATAAAAAAGCCGCCAAGCTTTCAATATACGCTGAGCGGCTTTTCATGACGATAAAATATTTTTTCTTATAAAATATGTGAAAAAATTTAAAAAATAAAAACAGTCATAAAGACTGTTTTTATTCCATATGTACTCTTTCACGATCGAACAAATTTAAAAAACGTTAAAAACTCAATATTTTTATAGAATAAACCGCGATAGGTCCGTATTGGATGCCAAAGCTCCAACGGCTTGTTTGACATAGTCAGCATCAACAATAAATGTTGTTCCTGATTTATCAGGTGCATTAAATGAAATATCATCAAGCACACGTTCCATCACCGTTTGCAAACGACGGGCACCAATATTTTCAACAGTCGAATTTAAATCCACCGCAATATCGGCCAAAGCATCAATCGCATCATCAGTAATTTCAAGAGTTACATTTTCTGTTGCCATTAAAGCAATATATTGCTTGATTAAGCTTGCTTCTGTTTCCGTCAAAATAGAGCGAAAATCCTCTCGTGTTAATGCGTTTAATTCTACTCTGATTGGCAAACGACCTTGTAATTCAGGCAATAAATCAGATGGTTTAGAAACATGAAATGCACCTGAGGCAATAAAAAGAATATGATCGGTTTTAATCTGCCCATATTTGGTGGCCACAGTTGTACCTTCAACAAGGGGAAGAAGATCACGCTGCACACCTTCACGCGAAACACCCGCGCCAAGCCCCCCTTCACGCGTAGCGATTTTATCAATCTCATCAATAAAAACAATGCCATCATTTTCACTAACCCGCAATGCTTCTTGTACAATTTGATCTTGATCAAGAAGTTTATCAGATTCATCATCAATTAAAGGTTGAAAAGCATCTTTTACTGTTGTTTTGCGCGTTTTTGTGCGCGCGCCACCCATTTTCCCAAAAATATCAGAAATATTCATAATTCCCATTTGCGCGCCTGGCATGCCGGGAATATCAAATGTCGGTGCGCCACTATTACTATTATCAGCCACTTCGATTTCTATTTCACGATCATCAAGTTCACCTTCACGCAATTTTTTACGAAAACTATCACGTGTGGCAGGGCTTGCACTTTTTCCAACAAGTGCTTCTAAAACCCTCTCTTCAGCATTAATATGTGCCTTGGCTTTAACATCTTCACGTTTTTTTTCACGCACAAGACCTATCGCAATTTCAACCAAATCACGAATAATTTGTTCCACATCACGCCCGACATAACCAACTTCAGTGAATTTTGTTGCTTCAACTTTTACAAAAGGCGCACCTGCCAATTTGGCCAAACGACGTGAAATTTCAGTTTTACCAACGCCTGTTGGTCCAATCATCAAGATATTTTTAGGGCTGACCTCTTCACGCATCTGCCCTTCAAGTTGTTGACGGCGCCAGCGATTACGCAGTGCTATGGCAACAGCACGTTTTGCATCATTTTGACCAATTATAAAACGATCCAACTCGGAAACAATTTCACGTGGGGAAAAAACAGAACTCATCAAATTGCACTTTCTCAATTAGGCTTTTTTTATCAATCTACTCATACTATTGCACATGTCCTCTTGGACATCATATATTTGCTCTTAAAGACGTTGGGACAACTTATCCTATTGAACATTTGTTACACACGCTCTCTCGTGTTGAAAACAAAGCCATATTTGGCGTCCAGAATGATGCCATATTTGGCGTTAAGGATAATGTCCCTTTATCAGGTCACAGCTTTTATTTGGCCTCCAATGTTTCCACTGTAAAATTATCATTGGTATAAACGCAAATCTCTGAGGCAATTTTCATCGCTTTGCGTGCAATGGTTTCAGCGTCCATATCAGTATCAACAAGCGCGCGAGCAGCAGAAAGCGCGAAATTACCGCCCGACCCAATTGCCATAACGCCGTCTTCAGGCTCCAACACGTCTCCAATACCTGTCAAAGCCAATGTTACATCTTTATCAGCAACCAACATCATGGCTTCCAAACGACGCAAATAACGATCTGTCCGCCAATCTTTTGCAAGTTCAACACATGCGCGCAATAATTGGTGGGGATATTGTTCAAGCTTTGTTTCAAGACGTTCAAGCAGCGTAAATGCATCAGCGGTTGCACCAGCAAAACCAGCAATAACGTGTCCTTCTTTACCAATACGGCGTACTTTGCGAGCATTACCCTTCATAATTGTTTGGCCAAGAGAAACCTGTCCATCACCAGCAATCACGACTTTATCGCCTTTTCGTACAGTAATAATGGTTGTCCCATAAATTGTATCGGGCTTATGTTCTATCACAAGAAAACTCCTTTAATCCACGCGCCTTCAATCCTTAAATAGAGCAATTAAAAGCCGCAACGTCTTTTCTATTTAGGTAGAGAGAAACAAAAACACAACCATTATGCAAGCACGATTAATTTGAAACGTTCATTTCCTTTATTTTTTTATTTTTTTCTCGTATTATCATTGATGATAGAAAATAAGCTTTGTCTTTAAACGCAATAAAAACATTACAGACAGAGCTTTTCTAGCTCATGACTTTATATGCCTTTCATAAGTGTCTGTATTTTACAAACTAATGGATGAAATATCGTGAATATTGCATCACTTTGATACATTGTCGTGATGTTTATCTCTTGATATGATAACGACATCTAAAAGGATAAACTATGACCCACCCAATAAAAAGCAATACGTTCGTTGAAACTGAACAAAATTGTCAAAAGCCGCATCTACCCAAAATTGCCATTGGTGCCATGGGAGGGACCATTGCTATGTCGGGTGAAAGCAGTGATGGTATCACACCAAAATTAACAGCTGAAAATCTTGTGAAAAGTGTTTTCGGTTTAAGTGATATTGCAAGCATTGAAGCGCAAACACTGGCACAATTGCCTAGCGCATCCATCACATTTTCTGTTCTTTTTGATGCACTTTCATGGGCAAATGAAAAAATTGATCAAGGTGCAAAAGGTGTCATTTTAACCCAAGGAACTGATACACTTGAAGAAAGTGCTTTTTTCTTGAGCCTTTATTGGCAAAGATCTGAGCCTCTTATTGTGACAGGTGCCATGCGTTCTGCACAAGCTGCAGGAGTGGATGGTCCTGCTAATATTTTGGCCTCAGTACAACTTATTCTTGATGACAACAGTAAAAACCGTGGCGTTTTAGCTGTTTTAAACGAAACGATACATGCACCTTATTTTTTACAAAAAACCCATAGTGTGCATATCGATGCTTTCCATTCGAGCAATATCGGACCAATTGGTATGATTATTGAAGGTCAACCCAACTTTTTTTTAAAAAAAACCATACGTCATTCCGTCATGCCACGTCCTCAAATTTTACAAAATAATATGCCCAAAATAGCAATAATTGAAACGTGTCTGTCATCGGGAAGTGATCAACTTAAAGTCATTTTAGAAAGTGGTGTGTTTCAAGGCATTGTTCTTTCAGGCGTTGGAAGTGGCCATGTTAGTTTTGAAGAAGCTGAAATATTACACAAATTTGCCAAAACTATACCTATTGTTATGGCAAGTCGTGCAGGAACGGGCCCCACAACAGAGAATACTTATGGCTATAAAGGCGGAGAAATTGATTTAATTAAGGCTGGTATTTTAATGGCAGGCTGGCTTTCTCCACGCAAGGCACGATTAGTGCTTTGGGCTTTTTTGGCGACGGGGATGAAAAGAGATGAAATTCGATCACAATGGCCATATTGGAAACATTTTGAACACGCTGATGTTTGAAAATGTCAAAAACAAGCGAAATTTTACAGCAATTTAAAAAATACGTTAGATTTGAAAATACATCACAACCCATTTTAAAAAGAATTATGAACCTTTATGAAAAAGATTTGGCTATTCATACACTTTCCATTAAAACCTTATCAATAAAACACGATAAGCAAAATTTATTATGAGTAAAAATCCTAAGGGCTTTTTAAAATTCCATAATAAATAATGGATCGTCTTTATATAGGATCGATAAGCCTTTTTTCATGACATGATGACGGTTATATAAGTAATTTGGGATGGAAGAAATGACACGTAAAGCAACCATAAAACGCAAAACAAAAGAAACTCAAATAACCGTTTCGATCGATCTTGATGGCAATGGCGTTTTTGATATTGATACAGGCATTGGGTTTTTTAATCATATGTTAGAACAGCTTTCGCGCCATTCCCTTATTGATATGACAATCAAAGCCAAAGGCGACATCTTTATTGATGACCATCATACAGTAGAAGATTGTGGCATAGCTTTGGGTCAAGCAATCGCCAAAGCCCTAGATATCCGCAAAGGCATTACACGATACGCTTCGCTTGATCTTGCAATGGATGAAGCATGCACCCGTGCGGCAATTGATGTTTCAGGGCGACCATTTTTAATTTGGCAAGTCCCGTTTCCATCACAAAAAATTGGTACATTTGATAGCGAACTGATCAGAGAATTTTTTCAAGCTTTGTCCCATCAAGCTGGTATCACCTTGCATATCATCAATCATTATGGCGTGAATAGTCATCATATTGCTGAAACTTGCTTTAAGGCAGCGGCACGTGTTTTACGCACTGCAATAACGCGTGATCCAAGACAGAAAGATACTATCCCGTCAACCAAAGGGTCATTGAAAGGCTAGCTCACATGCGTGTGGTGATTATTGATTATGGCTCAGGTAATTTAAATTCGGTACAAAAAGCCTTTGAACGCGCAAGTCAGAAACACCATCGACAGGATGATATTATTTTAAGTAATAAAGCTGATGATGTTTTGAAAGCTGATCGCATAGTTTTGCCTGGTGTTGGAGCGTATGGTGATTGTATGATGGGTTTAAAAACCCTTGAAAATATGGTGGAAGCTTTAAATGAGGCCGTTCAAGTTAGAGCACGACCTTTTATGGGAATATGTGTCGGCATGCAGCTTATGGCCAATCGGGGTATGGAAAAAAAACAAACGTTAGGATTAGGCTGGATTGACGGTGATGTTACTTTGATAAATCCTACACATTCCAATTTGAAAATTCCACATATGGGATGGAATACGGTTGCGCTGACACGTCCACACCCCTTATTTCAAAATATTCACACAGGGCCAAGTGGTTCGCATGCTTATTTTGTTCATTCCTATCACATGGAATGCAAAAATCCTGATAATGTTCTTGCAACTACCGATTATGGTGGCACGCTTTGTGCCGCCATTTTACACGACACAATGTTTGGAACGCAATTTCACCCTGAAAAAAGCCAAAAATTTGGTCTCACACTTATCGCCAATTTTTTAGACTGGACACCATGATACTTTATCCCGCAATTGACTTAAAACAAGGCCACTGTGTACGCTTAAAACAAGGCGATATGGCGCAAGCAACGCTTTATAATGAAAATCCAGCAGCCCAAGCAAAAACATTTGAAAAACAAGGCTTTCAATGGCTTCATGTGGTTGATCTTGACGGCGCATTTAAAGGATCCTCTGTTAATGGTGATGCTGTTGAAAATATTTTAAAAACAACCACAAATCCCGTACAATTGGGTGGCGGCATTCGCACTCTTGACCATATAGAATATTGGCTGGAAAAGGGTCTATCGCGCGTTATATTAGGCACTATTGCCGTGCGTGAACCAGAAATTGTCAAAGAGGCATGCAAATTTTTTCCTGGAAAAATAGCGGTGGGTATTGATGCGCGTCATGGCAAAGTGGCAATTGAGGGATGGGCGAAGCATTCAGAATTAAGTGCATTGGAACTTGCACACCATTTTGAAGGTGTCGGAGTGGCTGCACTCATTTATACCGATATTGACCGCGATGGTCTACTAAGTGGCATCAATTGGACGTCAACACTCGCACTTGCTCATGCCATTTCCATTCCAGTAATTGCTTCTGGTGGATTTTCTTCAATGGACGATATTGCACGCTTAAATGCGCCTGATGCTACTATTTTAAATGGCGCCATTATTGGAAGAGCGCTTTATGATGGACGTATAAATATTCAAGCTGCTCTTCAGTGATTAAACAATATGAAACTATCAATATATTAAAAAATAAACAAAACGTATGCGCAATCAGCCAATAAGTGAGAAATGAATGACATTAAAAGCCCGTATCATTCCCTGTCTTGATGTGAAAGATGGCCGCGTGGTCAAAGGTGTCAATTTTGTAGATCTCATTGATGCTGGTGATCCAGTAGAAGCATCAAAAGCTTATGACCGTGCCGGTGCTGACGAATTATGTTTTTTGGATATCACTGCCAGTATTGACCAACGCAGCACACTTTTAGATGTAGTGGCGCGGACAACTGAACAGTGTTTTATGCCTGTAACCGTTGGCGGTGGTATACGTACAATAAAAGATATAAGGCAGTTGCTTTTGGCAGGTGCTGATAAGATTTGCATCAATACAAGTGCTGTCAAAAATCCTGATTTTATCGCACAAGCAGCTGACAAATTTGGCAATCAATGTATAGTCGTCGCCATTGACGCAAAACGAGTCTCAAAAGAAGGTGAAACACCTCGCTATGAGATTTTTACCCATGGCGGACGCGAACAAACGGGTATTGATGCTGTTGCTTTTGCGCAATTGGCGGTTGAAAAAGGCGCTGGAGAAATTCTTCTTACATCTATGGATCGTGATGGCACAAAAAAAGGCTATGATCTTGCGCTCACACGTGCCATAGCGGATGCTGTATCTATTCCAGTGATCGCCTCTGGAGGTGTAGGGACACTTGATCATCTTGTTGCGGGCATTCGCGATGGACATGCCTCTGCTGTGCTTGCTGCGTCTATTTTTCATTTTGGAACATATTCTATAAAAGAAGCAAAACACCATATGGCTCAACAGGGTATCGCAATGCGGCTTGATGGCTATGGAGAAAGTTTATGACTGAATTTACCTTACAAACACTTGAAAAAATCATTGCAAAGCGGGCTTTAAGTACAGATGGAACCTCCTATACAGCCAGTCTTATAAACAAAGGCATGGGTGTTGCGACACAAAAATTGGGTGAAGAGGCTATCGAAACAATTATTGCTGCTTTAAGTGAAGATAAAGCCCATCTTATTTCTGAAAGTGCTGATCTTATCTATCATTTATTGGTGGTGTGGAAAAGTGCTGGCGTGACCTATTCTGAGGTCATGGATGTATTGGAAAAACGCACCCAACAATCTGGATTGCAAGAAAAGGCTTCACGCACAAATGATTAATATTCAAGTGCCGTTGGATCATAATAGGGATCTAGTTGATTTTACTTCAGGAAAATATTCACCCTACAGTGTTTTTACCGCAGCGCAATGGGCAGAGTTCCGCGCCGATACGCCTTTAACGCTTAGTTTTGATGAAGTGAAACATTTACGTTCAATGGGTGATCCAATTGATCTTAACGAGGTTGAACGCATTTATCTTTCTCTTTCACGCCTGCTTTCAACCCATGTCGAGGCAATACAAGGTCTTTTTCAAAAACGGCAACGCTTTTTGCATCATCAAAATACGCTTAAAACACCTTTTATCATCGGTATTGCAGGCCCTGTTGCTGTTGGAAAATCCACAACGGCGCGAATATTGCAAGAATTGTTAAAACGATGGCCTTCAAGTCCTAAAGTTGATCTTGTGACAACAGATGGTTTTCTTTATCCCAATGATGTTTTACGTAGTGAAAACCGAATGGATCGGAAAGGTTTTCCCGATTCTTATAATGTACGTAAATTATTATGCTTTTTATCTGCCATTAAAGCAGGTATTGGCAATGTGCCTGCTCCTCTTTATTCTCATTTGACTTATGATGTTTTACAGGATGAGGAAATTATTATTCATTCCCCTGATATTCTTATTGTGGAAGGCATTAACGTCCTTCAAGTCCGTGACTTGCCAGATGATGGAAAAGCCGTGCCCTTTGTGTCCGATTTTTTCGATTTTTCTATTTATATTGATGCGGAAATTGATAATATTCACCATTGGTATATGCAACGCTTTAAACGTTTACGCGAAACAGCCTTCCAAAATCCTCAATCCTTTTTCCATCGCTATAGTGAACTTGAAGAAAAAGAAGCCTTAGCCATTGCCAATCATTTATGGCACACAATTAATCTGAAAAATTTGCAAGAAAATATCTTACCGACTCGTCCGCGTGCGGATTTGATCTTACGAAAAGGTGGCAACCACTTGGTTGAATGTGTGGCATTGCGTAAATTATAAATAATTAACGGTAGTTTTTAAACTCTGCTTCAAATGTGAAAAAAACTGTGAAGCACACAAAGCATAAAAAAATGTAAAATAAGTGAGTATTGATTAAACATTGCGGCGCAGATAAACAGCTAACACAATAGCTAAATCATTGAGCAAATAAAGGCTAATAAATGACAGAGGAAAATCTTGATCAGCAAAATAATAGGCTAAAAAACATCTCATTTTACAATGACGTTGAAACGCAATGCCCTATAATCTGGACACAAAAACGCCATCCAGAAAGCCGCGCCATTATTTTAGTTAAAAACAAAGGCACCCCTCCTTCATTCGATGATCATTTTTTAAATGTATGGGCACATAACAATCACTTTCAGGCAAAAAACGGTGAGATTTTAAAAATTCCAACACCTGATGGGAATGTGCAATCGGTTCTCTTAGGCCTAGGCGATGGCCATGATCCTTTTGGCGCTGCCACACTTTACAATGCTTTAGAACAAGGACATTGGCATTTTAAAACGCTTAATGATGACCATGAAAATGAAACAAAAACCTTTTTCCATTTTCTTGCACTTGCCTTTGGTAGCTATCACTTTAACGCCTATAAGAAGAAAACTTCGCATAAAAAATTACGCTTTTATGTGCCAGAAGCTTATGACATTGATGAATTGCAGCGTTTAACACACAGCACTTTTTTGGTTCGCAATCTGATTAATACACCAACAAATGACATGGGACCAGATAAAATAGAAGAAGCTATACGTTATTTGGGTCAGACCTATCAAGCAACAGTCACAAGCATTGTCGGAGAAGATTTGCTGACACATAATTTTCCCATGATTCATACCGTGGGGCGGGCAAGTCATATTGCGCCACGTCTGGTTGAATTGACTTGGGGACAAACCCATCATCCATTGGTAACACTGGTAGGAAAAGGTGTTGCTTTTGATACAGGTGGGCTTGATATTAAACCAGCTAATAGCATGCTTTTAATGAAAAAAGATATGGGTGGTGCAGCAAATGTCATCGGCCTTGCAAAACTTATTATGTCAGCAAAATTGCCTTTCCGCTTACGTCTGATCGTTCCAGCTGTTGAAAATGCTATTGCAGGCAATGCATTTCGTCCTGGCGATATTATCAAAAGCCGTAAGGGTTTAAATATTGAAGTAGGCAATACAGATGCTGAGGGACGCTTAATTCTTGCCGATGCGCTCAGCTATGGTGATGAAGAAAGTCCTCATATTTTGTGGGATATGGCAACCTTAACAGGAGCAGCACGTGTGGCTCTCGGACCAGATTTACCGCCCTTTTATTGCAGTGATCAAAAACTTGCCGATAAAATTTATCAAGCATCTATCAGCCAATATGATCCATTATGGCAAATGCCATTATGGCAACCCTATCATGACAATCTTTCTTCTTCTGTTGCCGATATGAACAATATGACAAAAGATGGCTTTGCTGGATCTATTACGGCTGCATTATTTTTAAGTCGCTTTGTTGAAAAATCTGACCATTGGGCGCATTTTGATATTTATGGCTGGACACCAAAAGCAAAACCCGGTTTTCCTATTGGTGGAGAAGCACAGGCTATACGGACACTTTACCACGTTTTGAAAGATTTAAAATGCCCGCTCTAGATCCTCGACTTCATGCTTATCGTTCTGATCTTGCCGATCTTGCTTTAAAAGGCAAAGTTGAAACAAAAATATTTGTACAGGGACGACGCGCCCAAGTGATTGTGCCTGTCACCGCGCTTTATCAAAAAGCCGATGAAACGGGCGAACGCGCCAGTGAATGTCTTTTGGGTGAAGAACTCTGTGTTTTTGATGATACCGGCGATTATTGCTGGGTTCAATCACATAAAGATCATTATGTAGGTTATATCAAGCGACATGCTTTTGTTTATCATATTGAAAAACCCACTCATTGGTTGACTGTATCACGCAGTTTTCAATATCAAGAACCCGATTTGCGTAGCCAAATGGTGGCACCTCTTTCTTTAGGGGCAAAATTTTGCGTTATGGAAAAAATAGAAACACGTGGAACGCACTATTACAAGTTAGAAAATGGACATTATATTATCGCCCATCATTGCAAATCTATAAACGAAAAAACGAGTGACTATGTCGATGTCGCTTTAAAACTCTTACATACACCTTATTTATGGGGAGGTGTGAGTGGCTTTGGAATTGATTGTTCTGGTCTTCTTCAATTATCCATGATGATGGCTGGAAAATCCGTATTACGCGATACAGATATGCAAAAAGAAACGATAGGACATTATCTTGATAAGGAACAAGATTTGCAACGTGGTGATCTTGTATTTTGGCAAGGCCATGTCGCCATTATGCTCGATGACAAAAAAATTATCCATGCCAATGGCGCCTCAATGGATGTTTCTATTGAAACATTAGAAGCCGCAAAAAATAGGATCGCTGGTCTTTATGGCCTCCCAATAGCATATAAACGCGTATGACTTCAGCAACTGGATTAAGTCTAAACCTTACTTATAGTATTTTAGGCTCAGACCTATTTATTTTCTATAGAAATAAGAATATTTATTCGATTTAATATTGTATTTTTAAAATGATATTACTGCATAAACTTATCCTCCATCATGCTTCATGCCAAATTTAACCAAAACATTATTTGTAACTGATCTCAATGATGGTATTCATGTAACAATTGGTAATCATGATCGTTGATTTATACAGTTACTATATATCAGATGCCAGAACATTAAAGCATCGCTTCAATCTTCAAATAAGAAATATGAATCAATTATACCATCATAAAACGTGCCTTAAAATCTTATACAAGAAAGGCCGCTCAAGCGGCCAATCAAAAACTCCTATAAAGCAATAATTAATTCACGTTCCATTTGGGCTAAACTTGCCATCACATGAAAGAAAAAGCGACCCGAAGGATTACCGGTATCTATGGAATCCGTTAAACTTTTAAAATTGATACCTTGCTTTTGCAACGCGCCAACAAGATCAACTAACTGCTTAACGGAGCGGCCTAAACGATCAAGCTTCCATACAACAAGCGTATCACCTTCACGCAGCATCTCCATAGCCTTTGCTAAACCAGATCGATCCGCTTTGCTACCACTCATCGTATCTTCATAAATACGCTCACAACCAGCCTTTAATAAAGCTTCCAGTTGTAATTGCAAATTTTGATCTTATGTTGATACCCGTGCATAACCAATTAGCATGCTCTCTTTAACCCTTCAAAGTCAGATTACAGTTATTAAAACTCAATTTTGACTTAAGGAAAGAATAATACTATTTCAAGAATGGTTTTCAAGAACATAAACCATCATACCATCCGATAAAAGACCTTATAAATTAACCCTTATCAAAAAGGTTCACATTTTTGGGAACACGCGCCAGCGTTTCTGCCGATGAACCGGTAGGCAATGAAGTGAAGAGTACATCCAGTTGTGGTAATCTTGCTGTCGGTTGCGCCGCACGTCCTTCAATTTGGCGTATAAACGCAATCAACGATTCATGAATGACATCAAGCAATCCGCTGTCACGCAAACGGTAAAAGTAATACTGGACGGTTCTAAAGGGTGGAAAGTCCTTGGGGAGCTGATCCCACTGACAACCAGTAGAGGTAAGATACAAAATCGCGTTCCAGATAGCGCGATAGCTGTGCTTGCGTGGGCGACCAACCTTATGCTGGCGCTCTAAAAATGGCAAAACAATCTGCCATTCGGCATCGATACAATCGCTTGAATAACCCAGTTATAGTGCAAACGGGTATTATCAGTCCAAACCATCTTGATCCTCACCTCGTTTTTGTAAAAATAGAGAATCATAAGTAAATGATAATACAAAACTTAATTTTCGGTCAGGCTCTTATTGTAATTTTATAGTTTATTGTGTATTGTGTATATATTAATAGAATTTTAATGGAGGAGATATGATTAATATTAAAGAATATACTAATATAGATTATATATTTTCTGTATCTGAAGCAGATACACTAATTGATATATTCAGTGATATAAAAATTAGCCCTTATGATAATTATCAAAGTTTTGAAAATAATATAAATGAAATATTGAATGCAGATATTATACCAAAAAGATTTATTGATTTTTGTGGTGAGGCAAAATTATTAAAAAAACACGAAAAACCTTGTATTACTCTCAAAGGGTGCCCAATCGATAAAGACTTACCACTGCTTGATTATACTAATCCAGTAGTTGATAAAAGGTATAAGAAAAAAACTTATGTTTCTGAATCTTTTTTGTTAATTTATGCAAAGCTCATGGAACAAGAGCCTATTGGCTATCTTAATGTAAATGATGGGGATATTTTTCAAGATATTCACCCGTGGGAAAAGTTAGCAAATACTCAATCGCAAAAAGCTCTTGAGGATATTGGTTTTCACAAGGATTTAGCCAATCACTTTGTTCGTCCTGATTGGGTTAATATTTTAGGCTTGCGTCAAGCTGAAACTAATTATGTGTTTACTTCGTTTACACGTAATATTGATGTCTTAGAGGAATTATCGTCATCTCAACGTAAAATACTTGCAAAAAATTTGTTTTATACGCCATTTGATGATTTGAGTATAGCTGGTGGAAATGTAGAATTAGGAGATGCAGATTTACATCCTATTATTGGAGGGGCTTCTGAATATGATATTAGAATATTTGAAAATAGAACAATTGGGTTGACGCCAGAAGCTCAACAAGCAGTTTATGCTATAATTAAATTATTACATAAGCATAAAAAACGTTTTAGAATTAAATCGGGTTTTTTCTTAGGTGAGGCTAACAATGAAAGTGTTCATGCTAAAGAGGTTATTCATTTTGAAGATAAAGATGATCTTCGTAATAGATGGTTACAAAAAACAGTTAATGTTGCTGATTTGAGACAACATGCAAAATTCTTCCAGAAAAATAGTAAAAATTTAGTAAATGGTTAGAGCGTAACCTGTGTTTAATATACATATCATTTATAAACTGGAAATTATATGTCTGTTATAAAAATGAAAGAAAATGTATTTCAGATATTAGATACAAGGTTTCATATATCTGGATCAGAAAGATGGTTATCATATTTTTCTCGTTTTTCAGATAGTTATGAAAGTAAAGTATGTATTAGACACAATAGAATAATTAAAATTATAATAAATGAAATGACCAATCTAAATCTAGATCTAGATCTAGATCTAGATTGGTCATATTTTCATAAATCAAGTAACTATGATCACTGGAATATAAAAGGTTATAGGTATAATTCTTTTTTTATAATTCCAAAATATGGGTTAAAGTTTCATTTTAAAAATGAAACTTTAACTCTTTATGCAAATGAAAAATCTACAATAAGAGGGGCTGAGTTGTTATTTCATGCAGCGCGAAATATTGCATTGTATTTAAGAAGTGAACCATTCGGAATTGCTGTTCATGCAAGTGCCGTGAATTCTCCAAACGGTGCTATTTTATTTGCTGGAAATAAGGGTTCTGGAAAATCAACCCAATTTCTTGAGGCATTAGATGTTGCAGGAGTTCTACCTTTCGCAAACGATCGTGTATTCTTTTCAAGTAAAAATCATATTTATTCATGGCCTAGTTATCTTTCTTATTGTGAGGGTACTATTACTGATTATCCTAAAGTTAAAATGGCTTTTAATACCTACGAGAATTGTAATAATGAAAATGGATTAAAAAAATGGGGAGTTGACTATGATCATAGTTATGTGCAAAATAAAAAAAGAATAATACCACAAGATTATTTAACTAATATTTATAATTTTAAATATTCTATATCATCAAAATTAAAAGCAATTATCTTTTCAAATTTTAATTTAGAATACGAATTTAGTTTTTCTTTTAAATTAATTAATAATGACAGTTTTGAATTAAAAAACAACCTAAAAAAAGTTATATTTAATGATATTGATGAAGACATACCTTGTTGGCATGAACAAATATTAAAAAATTCAAATTATGATATAGATAAATTAATAGATTTTATAAAAATAAATAAAGTTAAGATTTATATTATAGATGCAAACCCATCTACTTTTAAACCTAAATTTCGTTTATTTATCAGTGATATAATTAATATTAAATAGGTTGTATTTGAAGAAGATAAACAAAAAAGAAAGTGTAATAGTTGTTACTGGTGCTACATCCGGTATAGGTTATGCTATTGCTACAGAGTATTTAAATTTGGGGAAAAAGGTAATCGGAATTGGAAGAAATATTGAGATATTAGAAAATCTTTCTTTAGTATGGGATGATAAATTTATTGGCATAAATCATGATATAACATCTGGTTCAATAGTAAAAAAGTTAATAGATTATAATATTGAAATTAAAAATATAGACCTTGTTGTTCATAGTGCTGGTATAGCACGACAAGGTGTTTCTATAATTGATATGCCTGATGTTGATATACTAGATGTTATAAATGTTAATATAATAGCTACAACTTTTATTATTAAAGAGTTTTCAGAATTATTTAAAAATCGTGGTTATGGTACATTTATAGTTTTAGGATCTGTAGCATCTATTGATTGCGCCCCATTTATGGCCGTTTATTCAGCAAGTAAATCATATATATCACAGCTTATACAATCTGTCCGGGCTGACTTACATGGTAGCAAGGTAAGATTTTGTTGTATAAATCCTGGAACGACTAAAACACCTTTACTTAATAAGCAAGCTGGACTTTCTGACAATGAGAGATTTAATGGATTTAGTCCATTAGAGGCAATAGATCTTGCAAAGACAATATTTTGGATACACAATCAGCCCCAACATGTTAATATACAGGATTTAACCATATTTCCCGTAGATCAAGCATTATTTGTTAGAGGCGTTTATAAAGAAAATAGAAAAATTAATGATTGAAAAAGTAGATACAGAGATAGAAAATCTTGCTAATAAAATATTTGTAAAACCTTTTACTCTTCATAAAATTGAAGGGGGGTTGTTTAATAAAATTGTTAAAGCTCATTTAAGTAATAGCAATGTTTTTATTAAAAAATTTACGAATAAGGCTGAAGCAGGTTGTTATCCACCTTTACCAACTTCAGCTGCCCAACGTTTTACAGTTGCCTGTAAATGGCATAATATGTCTATTGAAGCTAGTAAAATGTGTAATGGTGTTAATGTTCCTAAAATAATATCTCTCTATGATGATTTATTTATCATAGTTATGGATGAGGTTAAAGGTAAACCGCTTTATGAATATTTATTAAATGATCATTGTATTGATAATGAAATTTTAGAAAAAATTATCTTTTTTCTAGCTAAATTACATAACATGACCATCAATAATAAAAATATGTTATATTCATCAAGTAATGAATTTAAAAAATTTAAAATAAAATTACAATATAATGATATGTTTAATTATATACCTATCGAATTTATTTCTAAGTTAGAAAAATTTATATTAAATTATATAAATACAAACTGCGATCTAATACACGGAGATATAAATTCAAGAAATATCCTAATTGAAAAAAATGAAATATCTATCATTGATTTTGAACAAGGCCAATTAGGAGAGGGAATATATGATATATCATACATTATAAGTGAATATGTAATTCAAGGAATTAGATTGAATTCAGATATTGAAACAATGATTAAAAAAAATTGGTATTTATATTGTGATGCTAGAAAATCTAGTGATTTGACAAATCAATATGCTGCATTTCGTCTTCATCTCGCTTTCCAAACTTTATATAGATTAAAAGGGCCTAGTCGGCATATTTGGTCTAATCATGTAAATAATGATAAGAAAAATAAAATTATTCATTGGTGTTATTATGAGATAAAATTATGGATAAATTAAAAAAAAAATCATTATTAAATTTATTACAAGCAGATTGGCATCTACCAGTTGGTTTTTTTGGTTTTTATTTACCTGCTGGAATATTATTAAGTTATCTTCCTTCTTTTTTAAACCAAAAAGGTCTTTCTCCATCTGAAATTGCAATAGCATTTAGTTCTGTATTTGCAATAAAACTATTTACTGGGCCATTATTATCTTATTGGACAGATTTTCAAGAAAAACAACAAATTACTCTCACTTTTTTAGGTGTATTAACTATAATATCCTCTGTAATATTAGGAGTTAGTTCGCAATTTTGGTTGCTGTGGATTGGTATTATAATGATGTCAATTTGTAGAAACTACTATCAATCTTTATTAGAAGCATTTGCTAGCGCTACTAATTTTTCTAATAAAGATAATAGATATGGCCTTATGCGTGGTATAGGTTCTATAGCTATTTGTATTGGAGTTATTATGTTCGGAGGCTTATGGTCATCAGGACAAATGTACCAATTATATTATCTTCCTACACTAGTTTTAATTTCTGGAATTATATTAACTTATGCAGTTGCAAAAAAAAATAATAATATAAGTAAAAAAAAAATATTTGAATTTGATAAAAACTTAAATGATGATTTAATCAATAAAATTATTCTATATATGGCATCCTGCTTTTTAATAGGTTCCAATGGTGTATTTTACAGTACAGCTACATTAATATTAGAAAAAGAAAACTTTATAAGTTATGAAATATCTCTATTGTGGATTTTTACCTTTTTTATTGAGGCAATTGGCTTTATAATATTTGATTATATAAGACTGAAAATATCAGATAGTATTTTTTTCTATTGCATAATTATCATTACTCTTTTTAGATGGTGGATATTAACAAATGAAAATAATTACTATCTAATTATATTAGCTTTTGCATTGCATGTGGCTTCATTTTCGTGGGTCCATGTTTTTCTTGTAAATTGGATTCGCAATCTTTGGTCAGATAGGTACGCTGCTACGGGGCAATCTTTATATATAGCTGTAGCACATGGCGTGGGTATGGCAAGTGCTGCTTTTTTAAGTAGCATGTTATTACCTTCTATAGGGAGTCATGTTTATTTTATATCATTGACTATGACTCTTATTGGCGCAACTATGGTCTTGTTATGGCAATTAATATTTAATAAAAAGAGAAAAAAACATGAGAAATATTAAAGAGATAATTAAATATACCTCAAAAATAATTCAGCATGAAATGCCAACAATTAAAGCTATGGCCATAGGAGGCTCTGTCGCAGGAGATAATCAAGACACCCAATCTGATTTAGATCTTGTTTTTCTGGCTAATGATGGAGATTTAATAAAAATAAGTAATGAAATTACCAAAATATTAGATCAATTTTTAAGTAAAAATAGCATAATCGCAAGGAGTTCAGTTTGGAAAGAGGGCTTTGGATGTCGTACTACTTATATTTATAGTGACGGATTTAAAATTGAATTTTTTGTAAATACATTTTCCACTTTACCTATAACAAATAGAGTTATTAGATGGACAGCAGTATTTGGTGAAAGTTATTTGTCTGAAGTAAAAGAATATGTTAAAGATAATTTATCAGAAATAAATATAATACAAAAAGCTAATTTTGATGTTAATTATACTTATATGTCTATAAATAGACATTTATCACGTGGTGAATTATTTGCTGCAGTATATGTTATAACAAGTTTTATAGCCATATGTCTTGCATTACGCATATATGAAATAAAAAAAGAATATGATACTGCAACATGTTATAAGCGTATATATAGGGATGGACTACATGAAGACCCAATTATAAATAAAATAAAAAAAATTTTAATAGATCAAAAAATGACCGTATTGTCATTAAAAGTTATCAATGATAATTTACTTGATATTTCAATTAATTTAATTGAAAATATTATTAAGCATTATAATCTTAATTATGATTTACAAGCAACGCATAAATTAAGTAATGTGACCAGATCATGGGTTGAAAATAATTAATTTAGAGCCATGTATAACCTAGTGACGAAGAGTTACAACGTGAAATATAACATTTTAGACGGCATTGTAAGATTAATTTTGCGGCTGTCCTAGATAACTGAAATTATGGCCTTGTCGCAAATTTTAAATTAGACGTATTTAGTCCCTGAACACCTAGTTTTTAGGTATTGTTAACCATCTTAATTCCAATTATATCACGTAGCAATTGGTTTTGCTCTTTGATTGTCCATGCCCCTTTTGATCCAAATCCTTTTTTAAGCCAAAGCATCGCTTCGTAGCCACTTATCGTTCGCTTAGCTGTCCTGAATGATTGAAAGCCACCACTGCGCGACATTGGCCTTTTAAGCCGAGAATGATCGCTTTCAATGCCTTGTTGTAGTATTTTGGTAGCATAATGGGCGTGCTTTTTAGAAAGCAAATTATCTTCAGTTAATGACTGCAACGCACCAGGAAAAGCCCTTGCTTTATCTGTTCCAATCTTTGAAGGTGCAAAGAGCCTATCATCTTTGAATGCCTTACGAAAAAAGCGTATGGCAGCACCTTTATCCCTTGATGAGGTAAGTAAAAAATCAATGGAAACGCCGTGTTTATCAATTGCACGATAGAGATATTTCCATTGCCCTTTAACCTTGATATAGGTCTCATCAATACGAACCGAACCGCAATGGGGCTTTCTGAAATTCCGCAAACGTTTTTCCATTAATGGCGCATATTTCAATATCCAAACATTTCAAGAAAGTCCATAGACTTATAATGCGCTATTCATGAAAGCCTTCAACAACAATTTTACCTATAGCCCGGCCCGTTTCAAGCAGACGATGGGCTTCACGCAAATTTTGTGCATTAATTGGTGAAAGAACATGATTAAGCGTAGGCGTAACTTTCTTATCGTCTATCAATTCTGCAACATGTTTCAAAATATCACCTTGTCGACCAATATCAATCGTTTGATACATAGAACGTGTAAACATTGATTCCATATGAATGGAAATACTTTTCAATTTAAAAGGATTAACATCAAATATTTTAGGATCATCAATAAATGCTAATCGCCCTTGTGGATAAATCACATCAACAAATTGCGGAATATATCCATCTGAATTTGCCGTCGAAAAAATAAAGCCTGGATGTGCGTAACCAATTGATTCCAGCTGTGGCGCAAACTCTTTGCTATGATCTATCACATGATGCGCACCCATTTTCAATGCCCATTCACGCGATTGCGGACGTGAAGCTGTTGCAATCACTTCTAAGTCAGTCAATTGTCGTGCCAATTGAATAGCAATAGAACCGACACCACCCGCACCACCAGTGATGAAAAGCGCATTCTTACCTTCATGAAGTGGCTTAGTAATATCTAAACGATCAAATAAAACCTCATAAGCAGTTAATGTCGTTAATGGCAAAGCTGCTGCGGCTTTAAAATCTAAAGTTTGCGGTTTGTGAGCTACAATGCGTGAATCAACTGAATGAAATTGACTATTTGATCCTTGACGATGAATTTCACCAGCATAATAAACTTCATCACCTTCTTTAAAATTTTTAACTTTATCGCCTACTTGAACCACAACTCCAGAAGCATCAAAACCGAGTATTTTGGGTCCATTATGTAAAGGCGCACTATGTTCGCGCACTTTGTAGTCAACTGGATTGACCCCTATAGCCTTGACTTCTACAAGCAGATCATACGCACTAATTTCAGGCACTTCGACCTCCAAATCCTCCAAGGACTTGGCATCCGATATGGCTAAATTTTTATAATATCCTACAGCTTTCATAGCGCGCTTTCTTTATAATTAGTCATTAAAAATTCTAAAATAGAAGAAAAAAATTCAACTATTTTATTATCAAGATCAGATAAGGTGCAAAATAAAATATTACAATGTTTTCTATATCAAAAAAAGGCGATATAGTTTTATACAAAGTAGACAATTATGTATCTAAATTATGTATCTAAATCATCAAAATTTGGATCATTGGTTTGCAAATCATGTAAGCGACGATAAAGTCCTTCTTCATTCTTTAACAGCTCTTTTTGTGTGCCTTGCTCAACAATTTCTCCATCTTTCATAACAACAATTTTATCAGCGCACGAAATGGTCGAAAGACGATGAGCGATCATTATTGTTGTACGCCCCTTAGTTAAACGATTTAAAGCCATACGAATGAGGGATTCTGACTCAGAATCCAGTGCGCTTGTGGCCTCATCTAAAATCAAAATTTCACTATCTCGCAACATAGCACGGGCAATGGCAATACGCTGTTTTTGTCCACCCGATAAATTTCCACCATTATCGCCGACATCAGTATCATAACCATTGGGCAATTTTAAAATAAAATCATGGGCATTGGCTGCTTTAGCAGCTTCAATGATTTCTTCTTCACTCGCCTCTTCACGCCCAAGAGCAATGTTATAACGAACAGTTCCTTGAAATAAAAACGTATCTTGTCCAACATAGGACATTAATTGTCTCAATGATTTAAAACTGGCTTCTTTTATATCTTGCCCATCAATTGTAATCGTGCCTTTTGTTGGATCATAAAGGCGCATAATAAGATTAATCATTGTCGATTTACCTGATCCTGAAGGACCAACCAAAGCAGTCATTTGTCCTGCTGGAATATCAAGATTAATATCGTTTAAAACATTATGATCCTCAACATAAGCAAAAGACACATGATTAAACCGAACATTGCCTTTTGAAGGGTCAAAGTTTTTCGCATTCTCATGTTCCATTAAGGTGATGGGATAATCAAGAATTTGAAACATCATCCGCACACCAAGCATACCCGTTTCAATTTTTACACGCACATTGGCAATACGTTTTGCCGGTTCATATGCTAATAAAAGAGCCACAATAAAAGACATCAACTCCCCTTGAACGCCAACACGTTGGGTTGCCATATAGCCTGAAAAACAAATAACAACAGCAATCGCCACACCCGCCAATGTCTCCATTACTGGATTGGTCGCCGCCTGTAGTGTTGCAATACTATTGGCTCGGCTTTCCACATCAGTAATTGCCTTATCCATGCGTCGTTTCATTAAATCTTCAAGCGAAAATGCCTTCACCACACGGATACCAATTGTTGTTTCTTGCATGACCTTGATAATTTCAGTAATCGACGACAATTCTTTTTCCATGAGCTTACGGACACGTTTTAAAATCTGACGCACAGCAAGAAACGCCAAAGGACCAACCGTTAAAGCAATGACGCTTAAAGTAAAATTCTGCACCAGCATTACAATAAGAAGCCCCAAAACGGAAAAGAGATCACGAACAAAAACAGTTATAATTGTATCAATCACACTCCTGGCTGAATTAGCATTATGAGTCACACGCACCAAAAGATCGGATGAGGCATTATTTTGATAAAAAGAAACGCCTTGTTGCATAAGGCGTGTATAAATTTTGCGCTGTTGTTCGGCAACAATACTATTGCCCGCACGGCTCAAGAAAAAAGTTTGAAAAAAAGTTGAAAAACCTTTAATGATAAAAATAGAAGCCACAGCCAAAGAAACCATGATAATCATTCGAAAATCATTCGCATCAATGATATGATTGACAACATCACGCATAATCCAAGCACTTGCCGCAGTTGTCCATGAAATACCAAGCATGGCAATAATTGCACAAATATACCAACGGGCGTGTTTACGAAAATTTTCTCGTAATAAACGCAATAATAATTTTCTATCCATCCCTGATAATTGTTTTTTTTGAGACATTCAGTGCTAAACCTTATAAATTTTGCCCATAAATTTTAATCGACAATAAGCCCGTCTTTTGATGTTGCGGCATTTCCCACTTTCAAACTAAGCTTAATCATAAATTGAATCAGCCTCTTTTCATCATCATGAATTTTGAAGTTTTTCCCTAGCCTCATTGGTTGAAAGATGCAAGTCGTTTAAGCTTTTGCTCCTGTAGTTTCAAGGCCTTGTTCCATATGATGTTATTGTTGACAATAGTTAATCCTACTATGAAATCTTTCACCTTTTAAGATAGTAAAATGTTCTTATTACGATAGGTATACAAATTTTTATGAATGAAGCAATTTTGGATCGCAAGATTAAATAATATGGATAAGAACACATTAAATCTTCATCAATTTATTTGCGATTCTTTCTAATATTTAAAAACACTAAAAATAATGAGAGACGTTTTGCTTTTATAAAGCCGCGCAAATTTATCCTAATTATATCTGATACTGACAACCTTACAGATTTTCTTTAAAAAACAGGACTGCAACAAATAGGCTATAATATGGAAATAATTTGGTTAGATTAAAGTCCCCCATCGCGTAAAGCAACACTTTTAGCAATTGCTTCAATATTATTCTCATAAGGAACAAGACTATCTTTTATACCAGTGGCATGTAAGAATAAGGGATGACCATTATCATCCAAAGTGGCATAGATAATGATATCAACATTATCGCCCTTCATTACAGCGTGCGCATCAAGACGCATTGCAGGACGCTTAGCAAATTTAACAGATGTAAATTTTTTATTTGTAATATCATCAAGCGTACCTTTTAACGAATTAAGATAAAAATCAATAACTTGATCCAAAGGTGCAGCTTTTAACACTTCTGTTGCTTGTGAAAGAATAATATCAGGGCGCTTTTTATCTTCGGCACTCAATTGTGGTATGACCAACATAGCGCTTTGATTCATAAGTGTTCCGACAAATTGAAAAGGAAAAACAGCATCAAATGTAAAAGGTAAAGCAGCCAATTGGTCTTCAGCCGTCGTGTCATTAGCAAGAGAAAAAGATTGAAAAACTCCCATCGCCTCTTTTTCTTGAAAACGCGCCTCTTCTGGAGCTTGTATGGTTGCCACATATGTTGCATTTTGCGCAAAAATCATCGTGGCCCATTTATCAAAACTCACCTCGCCTAAGCTTTGCTTTCCTTGATAAATAGTCAAAGGATAGCCATCACGGCTTTTTATTTGCGTTTGTTTTTCAATTGTATAGTTTTGCAAAGCCATTTCAGCGCTAAATGTTTTTTCATCCTTAAATATATCTTGCATTTGTATATTGGCAGGTGGCAAAGTGACGATCATAATAGAAGCATTATTGGCTTTATTGATAAAACCACTAAATTTTTTTGTCAGTTCAAAACCATCAGGAACTGTTGCATAAACAGATGTTCCGGGAACTTTTTGAAAAATCGCCGCTTGTGCGTAGGCACAGTGCAAGCTTACAAAGGCCAAAATAAAAACCAATAATTTCGTGACTTTATGCACCTTAAAAGCTCCATTTATAAATCTAAAGTGATAATCCATAAATGATCATCATGGCGAAAATAATTTAGGAAAGCCTGTTTTAAATTTAAAGATGTGTATTTTTAAAATGCATTCTTCATCACATTGAAGAGGCTATGTTGATGTGTGATGTATCTGCAAGAAAAGAATTGAAGCTTGATGATACATCGCCAGCTCTTATGACAATTATTGTAAAACAAATGCTTTCATTAAAAAGTCTTTTTCCGAATGTTTCTTTTTTGAGAAATGTATAAAATTAAAAGCAAAATAATATATTTTTTTGCACGATATAAAATACGTTTTTATCACCGTGAAATCCAATATGGTTGACACATAAAATTTAATAATAAATGCCCTAAATACGAATAGCAGAGCATTTATTTTCATTCATTTCATGCACCATTGAAAACTCTTCAAAGTGTTTATGAATGGGTGTTATTTTCATGTGCAACAACGCTTTTACGGAATCCATATAAGAAATAAAAGGCAATCCCAATAATATTCCAAATAACAAAATAATAGTGGGTCTTTGCTGGAAGACTAGAAAAAAGATAGAGGCAACCAACAACCGTTAAAGGAGCAATAACCCAAGCAAAAGGTGCCCGAAATTTACGCATTACATCACTAGCAGTTTTACGCAGAACAAGTAAACAAATACCAACAGATGTAAAAGCCATTAATGTACCCGCATTGGCAAGAGCCGCAATTTCATCCAGACGAAAAATGCCTGCAATTGTGGCAATAATTGTTGCTGTTATAAGTGTTGTTGCAATTGGTGTACCTGTTTTTTTGTTTACATTTGATAAAAATACTGGCAATGTACCATCACGTCCCATCACGTAAAATATACGTGTTTGCCCATATAAAAAAGCTAGCAGCACTGTTGGCAAAGCTATGACAGCGGCAACGCCAATCAATACAGCTGCATGATTATGGTTTAGACTCCGTAGAATATGAGCAAGCGGTTCTTCACTATGAGCAAATTGTGTATAATATAATGCTCCAACCGCGCCTAAGCCGACCAAAACATAAACAATAATGCAAATGATCAGTGAACCAACAATGCCTATGGAAAGATCACGTCGTGGATTTTTTGTTTCCTCAGCTGCAGTTGAAATTGTATCAAACCCAAAAAAAGCAAACAAAACAATAGCAGCTGCGGCCATTACACCCCGTTCCACCCCATCAGGTGACATTACTTTTGAAAAACCATTCGGCATAAACGGCTGTAAATTTGCAGCATTGAAGCTTGGTAAAGCCAGAACAACAAAAAGCAAAAGAGCTGCAATTTTCACAAAAACCAAAATTGTATTAACAGTCACACTTGTTTTTGTGCCGATGATTAAAAGACCTGCCACAACAAAAACAATCAGTACTGCTGGCAAATTTACAAGACCTGCTTCACCCGTTGTTGGATCGATAGCATCTATGCCAGACGTCAGCCAAAAGGGCAAATGTAAACCTATCCCTTCAAGAAAACCTGTGGCATAGGCAGACCAGCCAACGGCAACAGTACTGACCACAAGGGAATATTCTAAAATAAGACTCCATCCAACAATCCAAGCAATCATTTCACCTAAAGCTGCATAAGAATAGCTATAAGCACCGCCTGCAACAGGAATCATTGTTGCCAGTTCTGCATAGGCAAAAGCTGTGCAAGCACAAACGACACCAGCAATAACAAAAGACAATAAAATAGCAGGTCCTGCACGATCAGCACCCACGCCAATCAACGTATAAATTCCTGTACCAACAATACCACCAACACCTAAGGCAATAAGATGAGGCCAACGCAAAATTGGTGTGAGTTTTTTTTCATTATTTACCACACCGTGCAAAATAGGCTTACGCCTAAGCCAATTAGACACAATATTTTCCTCCTTTGATATTGAGAAATTTTAAAAATATCCTAATGCCACCCAATAGGATGGAGTTTCCCTCTGCAATGTCTTTATGGATCGACAAAAACATTTTTGTTTTTTAAATTTATCTACTCATGTTACAGAGCTGAATAAAAACCAAACTTTTATCACCAATAACAATCAATTTTCTTTCGATAATTATAAAAACGGGCACATCATTTGGTGCATTATAAATGTTATTTATTGATCCGCACAGTAATTGTAAAAGTTAGCATTTAAAACCCGCTATTGATTCATAGCGGGTTTCATCGACTTTTTTACTTTATTTAGTTACTTTTAAAGAAACCAAGCGATACAAAATCGTGTAGTATTTCTATTCATTTTATTTTGGTGCAACTACCATCATCATTTGGCGACCTTCAAGTTTGGGTTCAGCTTCCACTTTTGCAATATCAACGGTGTCGTCTTTGACACGGTTAAGCAGCTTCATACCCAATTCTTGGTGCGCCATTTCACGACCGCGAAACCTTAAAGTGATTTTGACCTTGTCACCATCTTCAAGAAAACGGCTAACAGCTTTCATTTTGACCCCATAATCATGAGAATCAATATTAGGTCTCATTTTAATTTCTTTAATTTCAACTGTTTTTTGTTTTTTACGCGCTTCAGATGCTTTTTTCTGATTTTGATATTTCAGTTTACCTAAATCAATAATCTTACATACTGGTGGCTCAGCATTAGGCACAATCTCAACTAAGTCGAGACCCGCTTCATCAGCCATGGCCAAAGCATCTTGCGTTGCAATTATTCCGTGATTTTGCCCTTCATCGTCAATAAGCTGGACTTTGGGTACACGAATATCCTCATTAGAACGTGGTCCGTCCTTTTGGACGGGTGTAGCTTTAAACGGTCGACGAATGATCAAATCTCCTTAAAATCATTATTGATAGATAGTGCATATAAATAACGGAGAAATCCTTTTTATTGTTCCACAATAGTGTATTCTTGCAAAGACCAATAAGCGGAATTTCTTCATAAACATGTTTCATAGCATGTTTTTTAAAAAAAAACAGAGTGAAAAACAACTCAAAATAGTGACAATCATCTGATTGAGCGATAAATTTCATGTGTGTAAAGATTATGATATGGGTCTAAAATGAAACAACAGAGCGTTTACTTTAAAATAATCGGTTAAAGACTGTTAAAAGGAAATATCCATGAACGGAATAGATCTTCAATTTTTAAATGTCAATAATACAGATATTGCTGTGCGTTATCGCAAGGGTAAAACAAAAGCTGGTCTTGTTTGGCTTTCCGGCTATCGCTCAGATATGCTTGGTGCTAAAGCTTTGCGGGTTGATGCTTTTGCCAACAAACATGATCTTTCCTGTTTGCGTTTTGATTATTCGGGTCATGGTGAATCTGGTGGAGATTTTTTTCAAGGGTGTATTTCACGTTGGCTCAACGAAAGCCTTGCAGTTTATGAAGCCTTTTGTGAAGGCCCTCAAATTTTAATTGGATCATCCATGGGTGGATGGATTGCCCTCCGTATGGCACAAGAGTTACAGAAGAAAAAAATTGATCTTGCAGGACTTGTTCTTGTTGCTCCTGCACCTGACTTTACCCATGACCTTATTTTACCACAGCTTGATGACACTTATAAAAATCTATTGGAAGAAAATGGGTTTATTGAAGTTCCATCGCGATATGGACCAGAACCAACACCTTTTACAAAAATTTTAATAGAAGATGGTGAAATCAATCGCGTAATGGTTCAACCCATTAATGTGCGCTGTGGTATTCAAATATTGCAAGGTATGTGTGATGAAGAAGTTCCTTATCGCCATACAATTGAACTTTTAGAACTTTTACCCTATGATAATGTTGCATTAACGTTGATCCGCGATGGGGATCATCGTTTGTCACGAGAGCAAGATTTAAATGCTCTTGAAAAAGCACTTTCACTTCTCATCGAAAAAAATATGACAGGTTCATAAAGTGATAGAATTGAAGGTGAGCACCTATTTTTGATGAAAATATGCATTTGCTATTTTTTTAAATAAGTTTTCAAAGCGCATAGCGGTTAAAAATAGACTGGTTTAAAATTTTTTTTATGCCTTAAATTTACTTTTTAAAATCTATATACTGAATTATGTTTTCAAAATTATTTATCCAAAAAAAACGTATTAAATCACCACAGATGCAAAATTCTATTGAAGATGTTTTCAAACTGTCTGACCGCGTTTTGCCTCTTTTCATCCGTGAAAATACGCGCGCCAAAAGATTAACATTGCGTATTGAAGCAGGGGGGAAATCTTTACGTGTCACGATACCTCCTAAAACATCAATCAATGAAGTCAAATCTTTTGTTGAGCGCTATCGTGGTTGGATTGAAAATCGCATTGTACATTTACCCAAACCGCAAGAAACATCTGCATTAAAAAATGGCGCCTTTATCCCAATTTTAGGTATTGAACATCGCATCATTCATCAAGAGGGACGCGGAACAACTCTGATTGTCAGCAAAAGTGATCATCCACATATCATCGTTTATGGTGATCAAGCTCATTTGACGCGGCGTCTTTCAGATGCATTAAAAAAACATGCCGAGAGCGTCATTGCCCCTCTTGTCGTACAACATGCAAAAAAAGTGGGTAAAAAACCTGCTTCTATTCGTTATAAAGATACAAAAAGTCGATGGGGTTCTTGTTCGTCGCAGGCAAATCTTTCGTTTTCTTGGCGCATTATCATGGCGCCTTTACCAGTTGTGAACTATCTTGTTGCTCATGAAGTTGCCCATTTAATTGAGATGAATCATAGTGCGCGTTTTTGGGCTTTATGCGAAAGACTGTGCCCCCAATCCAAGCAACATCAAACTTGGCTTAAACGCAACGGACAAAAATTACACGCCATTCATTTTACTTAAAAGTTTTAATTTTTCTTATCTACACTGATCATAAAACACACGCTTACTTTAGGCTCATGACACATTCATTAAGATAGAAGATGAGGGTAGCGGCGATGCAAATAGCCGAGAATAATGTCTGTGCGCATCGGTCATAGTGTGTTGCAATGCAACGCCAGTCCTTAAATTTTGCCAGTAGCTTCTCAATCTTATGGCGGTACCTATAGAGGTGTCTTTCAAAGTGGATATGCGTGTTCCTTCCCTTTCTTGGAGAAATACAGGCGTTGATGTTTCTGTCAAACAATGCCTGACGGAATCAGTCTGCATCATAACCCCGGTCGGTTACGAGTTCGTGTGTATCTGGCAGAACCGGCAACAGAAGAGCGGCACCCTTATAGTCACTCATCTGTCCTTCTGATCAAAGCCGGCATATGGGCTTTCTATCTTGATTGCAGACTGTATGCCGTTTTGAGCTCAAGCTACCTTTCGTGCGCCCGATGTGGCGGGGAACATCCCCTTTTTAAGAGGCGTGCTGCCGTGCGGTGTGCCTTGAGATGTGTGGCATCAATCGTGATACGTTGAGGCTTTGGGTCTTGCCCAGCAAGGGCTGTAAAGATGCGGTCAAACACACCCATTCGGCTCCAGCGAATAAAACGTTTATAGAGTGTTTTATGCCGACCATAGCCAACAGGTGCATCTTTGCATTGCAGACCATGCTTAATGACATAGACAATACTGCTGTCACCACACTGGTTATCAACACGAAAAACTCCGTGAGAAAGTAGGAAAAGGGTGATATCCGTGCCATCTGATTTTCGCTCAACAAAACTAAATCATTCATTGGTCGATCCTCCCTCAAACCAATGAAATACAAACCACCAAAAATGGACTCTATCAAATTTATAGACCCTGAAACTAAAAAATTTGTCAAAAATTTTACAATAAAAAAATAAATATACGAAAGAACCTATTTAAAAATATTCCTTCGTCTTTTCTATGAAAAATAAACTGATGAAATGAAATTTTCAAATCAAACAGAATTTAAACGACTTATAAAGTTTGACAAACAAAAAGGTCAATCTATTAAAAAAGTAGTGTAAACTAAATATATACGTAACAAGTTCACTTAAGATAAAGTGAAATGAACTTTTTAAACTCACTATTTTAGTCAGTATAAATTCAAGCTAAAATAGAGACGTTTTCATTATTATGCATTGCTTGGTTTGCTGATTTAAACTATTGCTCTTGACGTTGAAACGCAGTTATTTTTAATCAAGATCGTGTTTTAATGTCAGATTATAAATTTTCAGCATCAAGTCCCATCTGCCAAAATTCGATTTCTAACTGTGTAGCCTTATTAAAAATAGTTCTTAATCTTTTATATTGTGCCTTACTCATATCCTTTTCTGCAAGGCTATTCATATACTGAATACTCAATTGAACACTTTGCGCATACTCTTCGCTTTCATAAGCGTAAATCCAATCTGCATAAGGATTATTGTCAAAAACGGTCTGTTCTGAAGCAGCAAGACCCAAGCCAATTTCAGCATAACCCGCAACACAGGGCATCAAAGCAGCCATTAAATCAAGCCTGTCACCAATATGACCAACATCAAGCACATAACGTGTGTAAGCAATGGTTTGCTGTGCTTCTGGCTCTTGTTCCATCTCATCTTCTGAAAGACCCCATTTGGCACAATAAGCAACATGTAAGGGCAATTCATCCGCTATGGCTTTAAGACCTGAAAGCGCTTGTTTAATGTCAACAAGCGTTATAGATTTTGCAGCCAGCAAAGCATAAGCGCGCGAAAAATGGATGAGAAATAAATAATCTTGCGTTAAAAATCGTTTGAAACATTGCGGATTTAATTTACCAGTAGCCAATTGCTGTACAAAAGGATGATGAATATAAGAATCCCATATATCCCCTGTGTCACGACGTAACGCGCCAAAAAGGCCACTGGTAAAATCTGGACGCATTATTAATCCTGATCTATATCTGCGTGACATGATGAAAATATTGTTTGCTCTTCAGCCGTATCATCAGCAGCCAGAAAACCAACACTTGCTTCATCACCTTTTGTATAGAGACGGTAACTGTCTTGTTCATCAAAAGCGATATAATTTGCACCTGATGCCATTTTACGTTGATACATTGGAACAAGTTTACCTTCAATTGAAACAATGGCGTAAGAACTTAAATCTTTTTCAATCAAATAGACAACAGGCAGTTGAACACCACGTTCGCAAATATAAAGCTCATTTTTTACTGTAACTCCATCACTGGTTTCAACTTCATTAGCCAATACGGAAGGCGCAAAACCTAAAGACATTACTAAAGCGCACATAGAAAGAATATATTTTAACATGAATAAACCTTTAAATTTATAAATATCTTTGGAACAATATATCATGAAAAACATTATAAGTGTACCATGCTGTTAAATTAGCGCGGTTTTTACCCTGCAAATTCGTAAGCGGGGCATCGGGGCCCGGTCACATTGCCCCCGCTTGATTGGCCGGGCACCCTTAATCACTTCCATAAACGATTAAAGCAAATGTAACAAGCCATTCCATCGTAATTTATGTTAATAATTCTTATATAAAATTTTAAATATTAATTATTATAATCGTATAAGGATCAATATCCACTATCTTCACAAGACATTATAAATATAGTGGATAAGATAAATATCTAGTTTATTTGTTAGATCGAAAGTTCTCTTTAATATTTTTATAAGGAAATGTATAACTATAGCATAAAAATGATGCATCAATTGTTTTAAATAAAATAGAAAAACCGTTGCTTATTATCTAAACTTTATTTAAAAATATATTTTATCGTTCTTAAACAATCACTAAAGATAAATTGAGTTTAACCAACCACGATTGGTGCGCCAACAGGAACACGATTATAAAGATCAATGATGTCTTGGTTCATCAAACGGATACATCCAGAAGACATTGATTGACCAATAGACCACCATTCTGGTGAACCATGAATGCGATAGCCTGTATCTTGATTATTTTGATAAATATAAAGTGCACGCGCTCCTAAAGGATTGGTCACACCTGGATCCATACCATTACGATATTTTACGAGTTCGGGCTTACGTTCAATCATTTCAGCTGGCGGCGTCCAACGCGGCCATTGGCGCTTATATTGCACATTGGCACGTCCAGACCATTCAAATCCTGCCGCTCCAACGCCTACACCATAACGCAATGCATCACCATCTGGTTGAATGAAATATAAAAAATGATCTTTTACGCTTACGACAATTGTGCCAGGTGCTTCACCAGTAGGATTTGGCACAATTTGTCGCCAATATTGCTTTGGCACCTTATTATATGGAATAGCTTCAAGATCATATGATCCCTCTTTTACAGCCGCATACATTTTGTCTGGGGCTGTAAAAGCAGGATCAATACCAATGCGAGGACGTAGGATTGAACCTGTTGTTGTTTGATCAATGTCGCGCATAAGACCATTTGTTGTACATCCAGCGAAAATGCTCAACGTGCCTAAACTGCCACCAAATAAAAAAGATCGTCTCGTAAAAGATGAAGAAGATATTTTCATAACCATACCTGAAAAATCGACATATTCCGATTGCTTTTCATTAGCAGATTATAGTTTCTATAATGTTAATATTGTTTATAATGAAATCAATAAAGCGTATAAAGAGATAATATATAATTTCTTTTTTTAAAAAAAGCAGATTTGAAGCTTAAAATCATAAAGACAATTGCCATTATAATTTTTTAATACGTCATTATAAAAATTATCATCAAACGTTTATTTATAAAATTTATGGCATATTGTTAGAAATTTTACGCGCATTCATAATTTATTTGATAACTTTTTTAAACTCATCTTTAAAAAGATGCGCAATATTTATCATATACCATGCTCACTGTTTTTAAAAAAAATAGGTATAATTTTAAAAAGTTTATCGGACTTTTTAAGCGATTATTGCGAGCTCACAAAACAAGAAAAAGCGCGTGCTTTTATGTCATTACATAAAGAAATAGCCGAAGCTTGATCGTTAAAAGAGCCAAAGCGTACACGATAAACATTTGTCTTATTTACCGTAGCAGATTCAACAAAGCCAAGAGCGCTATAACTTTTATCATTCAATGCATTTTTCACATCATTTAAAAAATTATTGGCTGATTGCACATCGTGCAAAGCCGCAACTTGCACCACATAAGCAGTATTACCAGCTGTTATATTTCCATTGATTTGCTCATTGGATGAGAACTGGTTTTCTAATGCACCAACGGCATTATTTGATTGATAATCGGCATAAGCCATAACACGAGTTGACGTGTCTTCTTGCCCGATAGATTTGGCAGGACGCCTGACTGGCACAACAGATGTTACTGGCGCATGAATGGAAGCGGTTTGCAAATTATCACTTGAGCGATTGGTTTCTGGCTTAGATTGTGCAATATTAAAAGTTTGATAAGGAGAAACAGTACCATTCATGTTCGGTTTTACAAGCGGTACTGGTGCATTTACGAGAGTATCAGGGGCTTGAGCAACTGCGATAGCTGGCACACTATTAGGTAAAGGTTGACCACGCCACACAGATTGCGCAATCGTCCATTTTTTAAACACGCCTTTGCGATTAAACCGACTTGCTTTAGAAAAATAACGCTCTGTAAGCAAAACTACCTGATCATCACGATTGCGTGTCGTTTTTCCGCCCAAAACTACAACAACGATTTTTCTATTTCCTCGTGAAATTGTGCTAGTAATAGTAAAGCCTGCTGCATTGGTAAAGCCTGTTTTTAGACCATTTGCACCATCTAGTCTATCTAAAATACGATTATGACCTTTGATAGTGCGTCCACGATATTTAAATTGGCGCTGAGAAAAAAGAGAATAATATTGAGGAAAATGCTCCTGTATCGCTATCGACATTAAAGCGATATCACGAGCCGTTGAAACATGACCTTTTTGTGTCAGCCCACTAGCATTTTTAAAACTTGTATTCCGCATACCGAGACTGCGCGCTTTTAAGGTCATAACTTTTGCGAAATTTGCTTCACTACCAGCCAGATATTCAGCAAAAACAACAGAAATATCGTTGGCAGAACTTATAACAAGAGCATTCACCGCGTCACGGACGTTAATTGTTGAACCTGCGGGCACGTCAAGTTTCATTCGCGGACGACTTGCCGCGACTTTTGATACAGGCATTTGCGTATCCCAACTGATACGTCCAGTTTGCAAAGCATCAAAAACAAGATAAAGTGTCATAACTTTAGTGATTGATGCTGGCGCGCGCACTTCATCCGCACGGTTGGCAAAAAGTACCTTACCATTATTTGCATCAACCACAATGGACGGAAGGGCCGTTTGTGCGTGAGAAGGGCTTAAAGCAAAGAATAAAACTGTCACAATGCCAAGACACAAAGCAAGAATCAGTTTTAAACGTTTAAAAATACGCATTGCCAAGACCCACCCCTTAAGACACATCATAACCACTTAATCAACACGCATTACCATGCAGTATAAGAGGATAAATTGAAACCCTTAGACGAAGTTACTGTTAATTTTAGGTAAAAATCAAATCTTATTGACCTCTCTTCCCCCGCTTTTTACCATTTTCTCCATTGTTTTTGATTTTTTTTGAATCAATTTTGCTTATCTTTGTTTTCTTTATTTTTTTTCATTTTATAAAAAAATTTTGAACAAAAGATCATAATTTAAACATTTAGTGGTAATGTTTTTAAAAATAATAAATCCATCACGTAACAGCCATTTTTTCTTAAAATTAGTGCTTAAAAAAGGTGCAATATATTTGTCATATGAAAGCAGAAAACATCAAAGAAATTCGTTATAGATCATTAAGAATTGAAAAAAGCATCGCTAAGATGCAAGCATGCGTTTTTTATAATAATAAATAATCATCGCTTCATTATGAATGAGAAAACAAAGATTTGCCCTTTTTTTGTTAAAAATACCAACCAATCAAGCCGTTAAATGGTTGTATTTTAAAAATTTGTTAAAACTCTTGATTAAATAAACTCTTAATAATCTTACGGCTGATAAAAAATAAAGGCAGGGGTAAACCTGCCTGAAAGTCTCTTGTGAAGTCAATGGAATGCTTAAATATCATCTTCAGAGTTTGACTTCTCTTCATGTGTGCTTTGCACGGTGTTTTCTTTCGGTCCACCCTTGGCCACACCAACCATAGCTGGACGCAAAACACGCTCACCAATGCTATAACCACTTTGCACCACTTGCTGCACAGTATTGGCAGGGACAGTTGGATCAGGAATTTCAAACATTGCCTGATGAAAATTTGGATCAAATTTCTGACCCAAAGGCTCTATCTTTTTCACACCATGACGTTCAAGCGCCGACATCATAGCTCGTTCTGTCATTTCGACACCTTCAGCAAGCCCATTAAGACCTGCATCCTGCTCACGAGCACCTTCGGGGATAGCTTCTAATGCACGACTTAAATTGTCAGAAACAGACAACATATCGCGCGCAAATGCAGCAACAGAATAAGTTTTAGCATCTGCGACATCACGTTGCGTGCGTCGACGTAAATTTTCCATTTCAGCATGAGCGCGTAACAACTGATCTTTGAGCTCTTCATTTTCTGCATTCAACGCTGCAACAGGGTCTGCACCCTCGTCTTGCACAGAATCTTCTTCAACTTCAGATGTCGCTTCTGCCTTTCGTGTTTTTAAAAAATCATCCGCAGCGCGCTTCAGTGCATCACGGTCTGCCGGATTTTTTAAATCACGATTTTCAAAATCATTTTCACCGGGCTTCATTTTTTCGTCAGACATATGATTTCCATTTCTTAATGAAGATATTTTGAAGAGATATCGAAATTTTTGACACAAAAATCAAGAGGGTAAAACAAAAGCCGCTTAATTTATATGTATTTTTTTCTATTATTGTTGTGTGTCATTCATAGTTGTGTTGTTTAAGATAAAATATAAAATCGTTTTTAAAAAATTATGCGCTTAAAAGATTTTAAAAATAATTGCATGAAAGATAACACTTAAAGCAACCATCCCAACACAAAATGAAGACATTTTATCCCGCATTCCAATTGTGATTTAAAAACTTAGGTTTTTAAAAACCGTGCTACTTTAGCTGTGTCTTGATTGATCCCAGACGCGCGCAACAATTCACCTGCACCTTTATCCAAAAGACGTTCAGCCAGTCTTTGGCCGATTTTTTCAACCGCAAATGTGCAGATAAAAGCATGATCGCGAATTTGTTGTAGTCCATCAATACCAGTAACCGTTGCTTTCATATGCAACATGGTATTTTTCCAGCTTGTGCAAACACCAACAGGCAAATTGCAACCAGCACCCAAATGTTTCATCAAAGCACGTTCAGCATCAGTTTCTGCGCGCGCTTTCTTACATTCAATTTTTTTCAAAATTTGAATAATATCTTTATCGCTTTCACGGCATTCAATTCCCAACGCGCCTTGTGCTACAGCGTAAGGAAAAATTTGCGGATTAAGATATTCCATTGTCTTATCCATAAGACCAAGACGTTTCAGCCCAGCCGCTGCTAAAATTGTTGCATCAATACCATTTTTTTCAACCGCACGACGTAAACGTGGTGGCACATTACCACGTACTGGCACCACAGTAATGTCAGGAAAAATGGCACGCAATTGCGCGGCGCGTCGAATAGAGCCTGTCCCAATTTTATGACGGTTGGATCTAATTGTATCAAGTGTTAATCCACATAAAACATCGCGTGGATCTTCACGTTCTGGAACAGAAGCTAAAACCAAACCTTCAGGTTGAGTTGTCGGCAAATCCTTCAAAGAATGAACGACGATATCTACTTCACGATTAATAAGCGCATCTTCACCACTTTTGGTAAAAACTCCGACACTTCCAATATCTTGAAAATTGGTTCGCTTATCCGCATCACCTTTAGAACCAAGAAACACCATTTCAACGTTTAAATTCGGATCAACAGCGTGAAGAAGATGAGCTACTTTATCTGCTTGAACGCGTGCTAACGCGCTCTTTCTTGTTCCAAGCCTTATCCGCATAATTAAACGCTCACCTTTTTATTTCTGTGGCTCTTTATAATTTTTAGAGTCTTTCTAGACTATCTAGCGCATCGTAACGATAAAGAAAAGTTCTATCACTATAATTTGTAAAGAAGCTTTTTTGAAAAAACTTAGACTTATTATGTTTTAAGCCCTAAAAAGCTCTTTCTGTAAATGGGTGTGGGGCAAATTGTTGCATAGATTATTTTTATTTTCTTATATGTAAAAAGTACGATTCACCACATTTTTCTTAAATGATTGTGAATGATGCCCTTACCACATGTTTGATCATATATAAAATTGAAGACATTTTCTGATTTTTTCTCATACACATCATATGCCTATTTTATAAATTTCTGTTTTGCTCTAAATTTTTCTTGCGATTGGAAAAAAAGTATAAGTATGAGTGTTTTTCAAAAGCTGACATAATAAAGAATTTTGTAAAAAATTTTTAAACTGTTTTACTCTTTCCAAAAAACAATTTTAGCTTTGGCATATTCAACCAAAAGATGTAAACAAACGCCAATTAAAGACAAAACCATAAGTACAGCAAACATGCCAGCAATATTAAAGCTCTCAATCAATTGCAGCATCATTGTACCCAACCCCTTTTGTGCGCCAATGAATTCAGCCACAATAGCGCCAATTAAAGCAAAAATAATGCCTAGTCCAACTCCTGTAAAAACAAAAGGCAAAGAAGCTGGAAATTTAACTTTCATAAGGATTTGTATTTGTGTTGCGCCAAAAGCTTTCATCATTTGAATGTCTTGCTGACGCGCAGATTGAAGCCCAGCGACGATATTAACAAGCATAGGAAAAAAAGAAATTAACGCCGCCATTATAACTTTTGAGGTTAAACCATAACCAAACCATTGCAACAATATAGGCGCAAGCGCCACAGTGGGAATGGTTTGAAAAGCGATAATATAAGGCATAAAAGCCAACTGAAACACTTTAATTTGCGCTATTGCAACACCAAAAACGACTGCCAAAACAATAGCGAATAAAAAACCAAAAACAACCTCTTTCATCGTTACAAACAAATTATCCCAAAATAAAGATGATAATAAAAGTTTTTTTAACTCATTTAAAACAAGGCTTGGTGGAGGCAAAATATAGGCAGGGATAGCACTTATACGCGTATATATTTCAATCCCCCCAACAATAAAAATAAAAACAGCAACAACGCTCAAAATTTGATAGGTTTTCTCTCTTCGATAAAAGCTTGTTTTAAATTGATGGTGCCTTATCATTTTATCATCCATTTATCTTTATCATGTCATTGTATTGAAAATTATTCAAACAAAAGGATCTTTTTAATTCAATATGTACCAAGTATCATTGATCCCGACAGAAATTTTTGTGAAATAATCTTAAAGAGTCTGAACAATGAAGATAAAAAACGCATATGTCATGACCAAAGATCATCACAATATTTAAATATTCAAATTTTTAATCAGACAAAGTGTCTGATATCTAGATTTAAATACTCAAATCAAAACATGATTGTATCATTATTTGACAATCAATCCATCAAAATCCCTAAACTTAAGCATTGAAACAAAAAATAGTTAAAAACACCTACAATTCAAAATCAAATGTATTCGTAATAGGTATCTGGCATTAAAGTCCTTAAATCTTGTCAAACAGGAAGACCATAGTATTCTTCCAAATAGTGACGAATATCGCGTATAAGCTTGAGTGCTTTTGGTTTTTGCATTAAGATAAGATTGCGTGGTCTTGGAAGGTGAATTGGAATATTTTCTACAATATGACCAGGTCTTTTGCTCATCACCAATACACGATCGCTAAGAAAAACCGCCTCAGAGATTGAATGCGTCACAAATAAGACCGTTTTTTTGCTTTCTAACCAAAGCGCCTGCAATTGGCTATTCATAAGATCCCGTGTCATAGCATCTAATGCGCCAAAGGGTTCATCCATCAACAAAATCGGAGGATTCAAGATTAAAGCGCGACAAATACCTGCTCTTTGTCGCATACCACCAGAAAGCTCATAAGGAAATTTATTTTCAAAACCTTTTAAGCCTACTTTTTCCATTAAATGCTGTGCACGTGCTTTGACATTTTCACGGCTTTTATGTCCATAATCGAAAGAATTTAATTCAATAGGCAAAAGGATATTATTTAAAATGGTTCGCCATGCAAGCAATGTCGGATCTTGAAACACAAATCCAACGGTACCTTTTGGAACAAAATTTGATCTCAATGAAGATTGAGTGCGCGTGGGTGCTTTTTTTTCCTTTTGTCCTAATATTGCGTCCGTATTTTGAAGGCGGGCATGATGAAAATCAATATTTCCTTGGCAAGGCATTTCCAAACCTGCAATTATTTTTAATAATGTGGTTTTACCACAACCTGACGGCCCAATAATAGAAACAAACTCTCCCTCATCAATTTTTAAATTGATCTCATTTAAAGCACATATCTTTTCAACCTTTTGGCTTTGATAATATTTTTCTAAATTGTTGATAGTGATGATAGGATGAGGCAAACAATGTCCTTTGATTTTACAAGTTCTGAGTTCGATTTTAAAAGATGGTTACGTTTTTACTAGTCCTATTTGACACTTGCATATTCAATCTTATTCAGTGCTAAAGGATCAAACTGATTGAAAACATTTAAAACGCATTTTCACGCCTAACATTTTAACATTATCATAAAACGAACTGCACCTTTTATAAAAATTTATATGGCGCCATAGATAGTTTTATAAAAGGAAAAAAATAATCATAAAACTTTTTAATATTTTTATACTAAAGGGAGTTTTTTATTTTAATAGATCCTCATAAAATATGTTTAAACACATTGTTCATAAAATTTTAGTTGCACTCTTAAAAGTTTTTAGTGTTTTTAATCACGCATGATGGTTTCAGCATTATAATCATAAATTTTATCCATAAGTCTTGGATCCCAAAGATCTCCAACTTTAAGTTTTTTATGCGTTAAGCCTGCTTGATAAGCAAAATCAGCTACTGCCTGCCAACGCTCCTGAGGCAGGTTCAACCACGCGCCCCATTGTGTTGGATCATTTTGGTCTTTTGGTATGGAATCACCAAGCGCTATTTGCATCGTTTGCAAAATATTTTCGATGCTTTTTTTAGCTTCATTTTCGTGTTTAAAAGACATATTTCCATCACCATTCAAGATTTTTTTGTTAGTAGTTTTTTGTGGCTTTGAGTTTTTAAGTTGTGGAAACGCCTCTAACCCCATTTCTAAGGCAAGCTTTGGATACAATTTTGTAAAAATAATACCTTTATAAGCTGCACGGACAAAGCCGATCAAAAGATCTGGTTTATCTTGTAAAACATCTTTGCGTGTGACCATGGTCACACTGAAAAGCTTTTCCAAAGATTGAGGGCGTTCTAAAAAAGTCAATTTAAGACCGTTTTGCTGTATCGCGTTGAAACTATCACTATAGCTATCTAATGCATCAATATCACGATTATAAAGGGCAGCAGCAGCGCGCGCACCTGCTCCAACGGGTACAATTGTTACATCACTTTCTGAAATATTGGCATGATTTAAGGTTGCACGCAAATCGTGATAAGAAGCAGAAGCAAAACTAACCACACCAATGCGCTTATTTTTCAAATCATATATCGATGTAATGTTTGAGTCTTTCGGCACAGCAATTGAATAAGGCCAGCGTACCGTGAGCCCTGCAAAGGCAATGATAGGCACACCCTTATCAATAGCGGCTGCAATATTCAAACTGGAAGCATAAGCGATATCTGCCGAACCGCTAGTAAGAGCTTGAATAGCGGCCGTGGAGCCATTGGTATATAAAAGCTTTGGTTGAATATTTTGTTGCGCAAAATACCCCATATATTGGGGCACTGCATAAGTGAAAATTTCTTCTGCTGGTGTGACTGTATTGCGCGAAAGCGCAAGTGTTAGCTTCGTATCTTTTTTTTCATTTTCAATGTTTGAAGACAATTGAACGTTGATACTTTTATAATCTCTAACGTTTTGGAGTTGAGACATAATCATACGATCAAAGTTTTTTTGAGAAATAAAACGAGATACGGACTTATTTTTTTGAAATGCGTTTGTAGTAGATAGAGACTTTATCGTTTCATTGGGTGAAGCGGGATTTAGCCCTATTAAAAAAATAAATGCCAATATTAAGAGAAACTGTTTTTCCATTATATTTTTTTTCATTCTTCAAAACAGATTTTCACAGTCTTATGGTAAAACCATGAAAAATTTAAAACTGAGGAAAGAGAAATTGTCACCTTTCCAAAAGATACCATTTTAAACATGCTATTGATCATGGTTGCTAAAATAAGTCACAAGCATCGTCTTTTAATAGTATGCTATAAATTTTTATAAAATATTCTTAACACTTTAATCCTTATCTAATTTATTTTTAAAGTTTAAAATGCTTTATTTTAAAAGACGTGACACACGTTGTGCAGTATAATCAACCATTGGCACGATACGTGCATAATTAAGCCGTGTTGGACCAATAACACCTAATGCACCAATCACGCGTTGTTCACTATTGTGATAAGGAGCAACTACAAGAGATGAACCTGATAGAGAAAAAAGCTTATTTTCAGATCCAATAAAAATCCGAACGCCTGAACCTTCTTCTGCAAGATCAAGCAATTGCACCATACTGTCGCGCGTCTCCAGATCATCAAATAAATGACGTAATCGTTCAATATCTTCAATTGCATTGACTGAATTCAAAAGATTAGAACGCCCACGCACGATCAGTTGTGTTTTTTGTCCTTCACCTTCGCCACCCCATATCGCTAAACCAGTGTCTACTAAATGTTGCGATAAAACATCAAGTGCGGCTTTTGTTTCCGCACGCAAACGGGTAATTTCTGCACGTGCTTCACTCAAAGTACGGCCTTGAATATGGGCATTAAGAAAGTTAGTCGCCTCAGTTAATTGAGCATGAGTGACATTTTTAGGCAAATCTATAATACGATTTTCAACCGCACCATTTTGACTCACCATAACCGCTAAAGCACGTTCTGGGTCAAGACGGACAAATTCAATATGTTTTAACGTGCCTTCGCTTTTTGTCGTCAAAACAAGGCCTGCGCCTTGAGAAAGGCCTGATAATATCTGGCTTGCATCTGTTAAAAATTGCTCCACCGATTGAGCCTGTCCTGCTTCTTCGACTTGTGCTTCAATATTTTTACGTTCTTCTTGGCCTAAATTTCCGCCTTCCATGAAAGCATCGACAAAAAACCGTAAGCCTGAATGGGTAGGCAACCGACCTGCTGAGATATGAGGAGAATAAATTAAACCTAAATTTTCTAAATCGCTCATAACATTGCGGATGGTTGCTGGGGATAAAGACTGCGGCAATTGACGCGACAAATTGCGCGAACCAACGGGTTCACCTTCGAGAAGATATGTTTCGACAATATGGCGAAAAATATCGCGCGAACGTTCATCAAGACTTAACAAATCATCAGTCAATGCTCTATGTGTCATGTCATTATCACATTTAAATTTATATCTATCTTTATATATGTTTTGATAATGTATCGTCAAATGGTGCAATAATAAAAATAAGTGCTAAAAGAACTTAAAAAGAAAAACCGTCTATTTGACATGTAATCCCATATCACTATAGGACGGATGCATCATCAGCCATAAGTTAATATAATTTTTTTGTTTTATTTAAAAACAAACTTATAAAATGATATAAAATATTTCAATGAAGTATTCATAGACACAGTGTGAACCTACTATTATGAGTAGATATGAGAAAGAAAGGAAATTTTATGCGTCCATCCAAACGCACTGATAATCAAATACGCCCAGTCTCTTTTGAACGTCATGTAAGCAAACATGCCGAGGGATCGTGTTTGATAAAATTTGGCGACACACATGTTTTATGCACAGCAAGCCTTGAAGAACGTGTGCCGGGTTGGATTCGCAATTCAGGCAAAGGATGGATTACGGCTGAATATGGTATGCTACCACGATCAACAGGTGAGCGTATGCGCCGTGAAGCGTCTTCAGGTAAACAGGGGGGACGTACAATGGAAATTCAACGTCTTATTAGCCGTTCACTTCGCGCTGTCGTAGATTTAAAAGCTTTAGGCGAAATGCAAATCACTGTAGACTGTGATGTCATCCAAGCAGATGGCGGTACACGCACAGCCTCTATTACAGGGGCATGGGTTGCGCTTTATGATTGTCTGTCTTGGATGCAAGAACGCCAAATCGTTTTACGCGATAAAGTCCTTAAAGATCATGTTGCTGCAGTATCTTGTGGTATTTTTAATAATGTACCAGTTCTTGATCTTGATTATGCAGAAGATTCCAACGCCCAAACAGATGCTAATTTTGTTATGACAGGACGCGGGGGCATTGTAGAAATTCAAGGCACTGCGGAAGACAAACCATTCAGCCTTGAAGAATTCTCCACCTTAATGGAGCTTGCAAAAGGAGGCATTCACGATTTGGTTGCATTGCAAAAAAAGGCCGTTAGCGCTTAAAATACAAAGCATTATAAATCTTTATATTTTTATAAGAGACGGCATGGATTTTCAAAATTCATGCCTTTTCTTTTATATAAATTGGCATAAAGCTTCATTATCATTTACTAAAAACCGATCACTCTTTTTAAAGCCTAATCATATGATCTAAAACAAAAATCTCATTAAAAGCTTTGAAATAACATTCATACGCTCAATCTATATACTATTGTAAAAACAATCATCATTGTAAGCGTTAAACTGCTAGGCTCATGACACATTCTCATTAAGATAGAAGATGAGGGTAGCGGCGATGCAAATAGCCGAGAAGAATGTATGTGCGCATCGGTCATAGTGTGTTGCAATGCAACGCCAGTCCTTAAATTTTGCCAATAGCTTCTCAATCTTATGGCGGTACCTATAGAGGTGTCTTTCAAAGTGGATATGCGTGTTCCTTCCCTTTCTTGGAGGAATACAGGCGTTGATGTTTCTGTCAAACAATGCCTGACGGAATCAGTCTGCATCATAACCCCGGTCGATTACGAGTTCGTGTGTATCTGGCAGAACCGGCAACAGAAGAGCGGCACCCTTATAGTCACTCATCTGTCCTTCTGATCAAAGCCGGCATATGGGCTTTCTATCTTGATTGCAGACTGTATGCCGTTTTGAGCTCAAGCTACCTTTCGTGCGCCCGATGTGGCGGGGAACATCCCCTTTTTAAGAGGCGTGCTGCCGTGCGGTGTGCCTTGAGATGTGTGGCATCAATCGTGATACGTTGAGGCTTTGGGTCTTGCCCAGCAAGGGCTGTAAAGATGCGGTCAAACACACCCATTCGGCTCCAGCGGATAAAACGTTTATAGAGTGTTTTATGCCGACCATAGCCAACAGGTGCATCTTTGCATTGCAGACCATGCTTAATGACATAGACAATACTGCTGTCACCACACTGGTTATCAACACGAAAAACTCCGTGAGAAAGTTGGAAAAGGGTGATATCCGTGCCATCTGATTTTCGCTCAACAAAACTAAATCATTCATTGGTCAATCCTCCCTCGAACCAATGAAACACAAACCACCAAAAATGGACTCTATCAAATTTATAGATCCTGAAACTAGATCATAAGACAATTATACGATAATTTATGATTAGAATTTTCGTATTTTTTCGAAATATGCAAATATGATTTTTCAATTATCGCAATTGCACTATGATCTTTTATCGAAATCCGCTAATGCAATAATGAGATGCATCATCGCCCTTTTTAAACATTTTTTAAATTCATAATTTGAAATAAAAAATCTTTCTCTAAGCGATAATCAATCTAACCTTACAAGAATGGTGAAGGATTAAAAATGAGAATATTGAGTGGAAGAGATTTAATCGTTGCAACGCACAATGATGGAAAATTGCGTGAAATCGCCGATCTTATTGCTCCGTTTGGTTTTAAAACACAATCAGCTGGCGCATTAGGCTTAGCTGAACCTGAAGAGACAGGCACCACTTTTGAAGAAAATGCTTATATTAAGGCTTTAAGCGCAGCACAATTGACGGAGTTACCTGCTCTTTCTGATGACTCTGGCTTGTGCGTTGATGCACTTGATGGGGCACCAGGTGTTTATACAGCGGATTGGGCTACACAAGCAGATGGTCATCGAGATTTTGTGAAAGCTATGCAAAAAGTTGAAGATGAAATGCGCGCGCGTGGTGCCATTAAAGCAAACCAACGCGGTGGACGTTTTATCAGTGTTTTATGTCTTGCATGGCCTGATGGGCATGCAGAATATTTCCGCGGTGAAGTTGAAGGCACAATGGTTTGGCCTCCTTTAGGGCAAGACGGTTTTGGTTTTGACCCGATGTTTTTACCTAAAGGTTATCAAAAAACATTTGGTGAAATGAGTGCTGAAGAAAAACATAGTTGGAAACCTGGCGATAAACAGGCACTTTCACATAGAGCCCGTGCGTTTAAACTTTTTGCAGAAACTCTTTTGGCAAAGACATAAATACTATATTACTCAAAACTTTATCACCTTAAGGTCAGTTTAATATATGATCTAACCTTTGCGATGATATATTTTTAAGCCTCAATTTTGGAGCTGACTTTTTGAAATCAGAATCCTTTAGCGATGACCCCCTTTTAGAAGAACCTTTTGGTGTTTATGTGCATTGGCCATTTTGCGCGGCCAAATGCCCTTATTGTGATTTTAATTCCCATGTGCGTATGCAAGGTGTGGATCAACCGCGCTTTGTGGAAGGGTTTCGCCGAGAAATTGCGCATATGTATGAAAAAACAGGGCGTCGCCGTGTAACATCTGTTTTTTTTGGTGGCGGCACACCTTCATTAATGGAGCCGCACACTCTTGATGCTATTTTAAAAACAATTGATCATTTTTGGCCCTTAGAAAATGATGCTGAAATCACCATGGAAGCCAATCCATCAAGTGTAGAAGCAGATCGCTTTCATGGATATCGGGCCGCAGGTGTCAACCGTTTATCTCTTGGCGTACAAGCTTTAGATGATGATTCATTAAAAAAATTAGGACGTTTGCATAATGTCCAACAAGCACTTTATGCGATAAAACTTGCGCGGCAAATTTTCCCTCGACTATCCTTTGATTTGATTTATGCTCGACCTCATCAATCCTTATCAAATTGGAAAAATGAACTTTTACGTGCGATTGATCTTGCTGCCGATCATTTGTCGCTTTATCAACTTACAATTGAGGAAGGTACGATTTTTCATCGTCTTTTTGAAAATGGAAAACTCATCATGCCCGAAGCAGAACTTGCCGCGGACCTTTACGCTCTTACCCAAGAAGTAACGGCTTTAAACGGTTTGCCTGCTTATGAAATTTCTAATCATGCGGCGTATGGTGCGCATTCACGTCATAATCTTCTTTATTGGCGCTATCATGAATATGTTGGTGTAGGGCCTGGAGCTCATGGACGCTTCATTCCTCAAAGTGAAGTCATGACCACTGCTTCACTCAATCAAACAAGAAAACGTCTTGTAACCATAACAGAAAAACACCCTGAAACATGGCTCAATCACGTTGAAAACCAAGGACATGGAATCGTTGAAACTGAATCTTTAACATTACTTCAGCAATCAGATGAAATGCTGCTTATGGGGCTTCGTCTTTATGAAGGGCTTGATCTTTCCCGTTATGAAGCTTTGGGGGCACCTGCTTTACAAAGAGATCGAATACAAAAATTAACGGATGAGGGGCTCATTGAAGCTGTTGGAAATGCGCATCTTCGCGCCACTCCTAAAGGGCGCATTGTGCTTGACCATGTGATTGCACGCCTTGCACAATAATTATATTTATTATGAAGACTATAACCGCTAAAACATATAATATACAAATATTTAAAGTTATTTAAAAAAATATTTATATCAAAACAACACTTTAAAGAAACTGTCGAAAATTAGCTCATGCTTTTTCCGACAGTGTCATAACAGTTATTTTATTTAACGATAGGAGTTTTATCTTCGTCTTTCAGTGTGTCCATAAAGTTGGGACCAAGTTTAAGATGATCTTGAACCAATTGCTGTGGTGTTAATGCCAACCACTGTTTGAGTGAAACATCTGCATAATAATCACTTTTAAACAATTCAAAAAAACGCAAAGGCTTATCACCCGTATTTTGAACATAATGCCCCATAGCGAAAGGAACATATCCCACATCACCCGCTCTAAAATCAAAAGTTCGTGCCTGACCTTTTGCAGCAAAAACACCCATGCGACCTTCGCCTTGCAAATAATACTGCCATTCATCGTTATTAGGATGCCAATGCAGTTCACGCATCGCACCGGGTTCGAGCTCAACAAGAGCAGCAGCAATTGTTTTTGCAACTTTAAAATTGTGTGAATCAGCAATCCAAATACGACCACCATCTATTTGAATCGGTTCTTCTTCCAATAATTGATAAGAATATTCAAACGGCGTTTTCTCTCGTGTAAAAGTTAACGGAGCTTTTTCATCAACATCAGTACCTGCAAAAATATATTCTTCATCGGGAGAGGGCGTTGGACGAATATCATCAATGCTGACGCCAAAATTTTTTGCCAAAACTTCAGGTGGTACATGTTTGAACCAATCGCTGAGCAAAAACGTACTGTCTTCATCAAAATCCCCATCATCAAAAGCCAATAGAAATTCACATCCATCAGGGCCCAATCCTTGAATGGAATGGGGGTAACCTGCTGGGAAATACCATAAATCACCCTGTTCAACCACTTTGACAAACCAGCGCCCTTGTGGATCAATCATAGTTATACGCGCGCGTCCGTATGTCATAACTGACCATTCCGCTTCCTTATGCCAATGTAGTTCGCGAATACCCGCACTATTCAAACGCATATCAACGCCAGCAATGGTTGTAGCGATACCAAGTTCACGATGAGTAACCTGACGTGTCCAACCGCCTGATTGTTGGCGTACATGCGCATCAGAAAATGAAAATTTTAAATTAGGCAATGTGCCTGAATCAGTAGCAGGTGGGTTTAATAAATCAGGATTTTCTCTATCGCGCAATGGATCATGGGAACCCGGATCATCACCACCAATGCCAGCAGCTCTGCTAATATTAGGCCTTTCAGGGCGGGTTTCAGCAAATGCACCATTTGCCAATGCAACAGAACCTGCAAAGGCAAGCCCCGCGGTAGTAAAGAAATCTCTTCTTGTTTTTTCAACCATTTTATAACTCCCACAAATGAACCTTTCATTCGGTAGCGCATGATAACAAGTTTTAAGAGTATTATTTTCACGTCTTGGTGAAGAAAAGCTACAATCTTGCTTTTACTTTTCAAGACTGCGTGAACAGCTTTAAAAATATCTTTGAATTTTTAAAACACTAAATAAAGCAAAAAACCATTTTATTATACGGCGTCAAATCACACTGCTTTTGTTAAATAAAGTGGTTTTGAATCGAAGACTTTCATCATTATTTTTATAGATGCACACCGATAAAAAAATTTGTCTCATCTTCATAAAATTTGCAAATTTATAAGCCTTTTATCACCACATAATCCTATCATATGTTCGTTTTAGAAAATTAAGCTTTAAAGGGTCAAAAAGCGAAAAATAAATAATCGCATAAAGCTGTTTTCATAAAGCATAAGTTGCAGTAAAAGATGATAAGCATATTTGAGGAGATCCGTTGATGAAAGAGCAGACATTAGAACATGCTGAAATTACGGCTGCGGCCGATCTTGCTGAAAAGCAGGCAGCTTTATTATCAGCGGCTCTGCCCTATATGCAAAAATATGAAAATAAAACGGTCGTTGTTAAATATGGTGGCCATGCTATGGGCGATATGGAGCTTGGACGAGCTTTTGCCCGTGATATTGCTCTCATTAAGCAATCTGGCATTAATCCCATTGTTGTGCATGGTGGTGGTCCACAAATTGCTAAAGCCTTGCAAAAAATGGGCATTGAATCAAAATTTGAAGGTGGACTTCGCGTAACAGACGAAAAAACAGTCGAAGTGGTGGAAATGGTTTTAGCAGGATCCATCAATAAAGAAATTGTCGCAATGATCAATGCCGAAGGAGAATGGGCAATTGGCCTTTGTGGCAAAGACGGTAATATGGTTTTTGCTGAAAAAGCACGCAAAACAATCATTGATCCTGATTCTCATATTGAACGTATCCTTGATCTTGGTTACGTCGGTGAACCTGTAGACGTTGATCGCACTTTGCTTGATCTTTTGGCACGTTCCGAAATGATCCCTGTTATCGCACCCGTGGCTCCCGGACGCGATGGAAAAACTTATAATATCAATGCTGATACGTTTGCTGGTGCCATTGCTGGTGCTTTAGCCGCTAAGCGATTGCTTTTTTTAACCGATGTCGCAGGTGTTTTGGATCAAAAAGGCGCTTTAATAAAACAGCTCACCGTCACTGATGCACAAAAACTTATTCAACAAGGAGTTATTTCAGGCGGAATGATTCCAAAGGTTGAAACCTGTATTCAAGCGATCCAACGCGGCGTGGAAGGTGTGGTTATTTTAAATGGCAAAACAGCCCATTCTGTGTTGTTAGAACTTTTTACTGAAAGAGGTGCTGGTACATTACTTGTGCCATAAGATATCAATACGCGCAATGTATTAAACCCGAAACGACAATCGTCGTCACATGATGTTAAAAATTTGTTTTCATTGTGTTTTAATACAATTAAGATTTTCGTGCCTCTGACTTATAATTGCAAGCTTATTTTTAATGATTTATAATCTTTTTATGATGAAAATTTGATAAAGCGGCAAAAGAAAAAATAAATAGAATACGTAAAGCATCTTCAATGAAGAAAGAAATTATAACTCAACTATACAATGCAAAAGTCTGGGTTTTTGATCTGGATGACACGCTTTATGCACGCAGTACAGGTCTTTCGAAAGAAATTGATCAACGCATTAGTGCTTATATTAAAAAGCATTTAAAACTTTCCAATGATGAGGAAGTCGCAAAATTACGTCGCTTATTTCGTAATGATTATGGCGGCGCTCTTAATGGTTTGCGCAAAAATCATGGGGTCAATGTCGCTGAGTATCTTCATGACGTCCATACTCTTGATTATTCTGTATTAAAGCATGACAAGATTCTCCATGAGGCTCTGTTAAACATTTCGGCACGTAAATATGTTTTTACGAATGGGGATCATGGGCATGCTTTGCGAAGTCTAGCGCATCTTGGTCTTGATAATGTTTTTGATGGAATATTTGACATCAATGCTGCCAATTTATTGCCCAAGCCTTTTCCGGAAACTTATGCACTTTTTTTAAACCATTTTGCCATTGATCCACGTGAAACAGTCATGGTGGAAGACAACATGTCCAATCTTGCTATAAGCAAAAATTTAGGCATGACCACTGTTCTCATTGATGAAAAAGCATGTTTCTACGAAACAAATTTTGTTATGAAAACCTCTTTATCTCGCGATCAGACATCCAAAACAACTCCAAAAATCGATCATTTACCACTTTATGTTGATTATTGTGCACCCTCAAGTGCTGTTTTTCTGCAAAACTACATGAATTATGCTAAATGACACCAGACAAAGGCTCTCGCTTCTAAATGTCTTCAAGTTTATGATAATGAAGCACCGAAATAGGAAAATATTTGATGGAACAAGCGCCGCCGCAAAAACATCTTTGGTTTACTAAACAAGAATTGTCTCTTATCATCATCACGATTGTTTGGGGGGCAACCTTTCTTATTATCCATTTGGCTATGCGCCATAGTGGACCTTTGTTTTTCGTTGGTTTGCGCTTTGTTTCTGCGGGAGTTTTATGTGCAGTTTTGTTTTGGCGCAAAATGAAGGATATCACACGTAACGACATTATTGCAGGTGCCATGATTGGTATTGCTATTTTTCTTGGTTATAGTTTGCAAACTGCAGGTCTTCAAACCATTACAGCAACACAATCAGCCTTTATCACCGCAGTTTATGTCCCTATGGTTCCTCTCTTGCAATGGATCGTTTTTAAAAAATCACCTGGTTTAAGCAGTTGGATTGGTGCTGCTTTGGCTTTTATAGGATTAATGTTGATTTCAGGACATGGTGCTGAAGGTTTAGGTCTTTCCACAGGTGTTGTTCTTACACTTCTAGGTGCAGTGGCTATTGCCGGTGAAATATTGCTGATTGGTTTTTACGCAGCTCATGTCGATAGTCGTCGTGTTACTGTAGTACAACTTTTATGTGCAGGTTTATTGGCTTTTGCCTTTATGCCATTAAATGGTGAAGGAATTCCTGAATTTTCATGGATTTGGTTAAGTGCAGGTCTTAGTCTTGCTATTGCCAGTGCTTTGATCCAATTCACTATGAATTGGGCACAAAAATCCGTTTCTCCCACACGTGCCACCATTATTTATGCAGGAGAACCTGTATGGGCAGGTGTTTTTGGTCGTATAGCAGGTGAACGCCTACCTGTGATAGCCCTTTTAGGTGCCTTATTTATTCTTATCGGTATTTTAGTTGCTGAATTGCAACCTTCTAAATGGCGCAGAAAACAAAGCAAAAACTAAATGTTGAACACGAAATCATTTGATAATTATAAATTATAATTAAAAATTACGACTATTCATTACATGCCTCATAAGAATATATTTTAAAAAAAATGATCATTATTTCAACTATGCTCAATCATAGATAAGAGGATTGAACTATTCATTATAACGTCTTGCATCATACTGTTATTATTAAAAAAAACACATGAGTATGAATTAAAAATAATAAAGATCGTATTCTTTAAACTGATCTTGGGAGTTTTCAACGCATCTTTTTCACGCCAAAAATTTCATATTCAACAATGCTCATAAACACTAATCTATGAATCACAAATGATGATGTTCAACGTCACTATTTTTTTGTGAAAATGGAACTTTATAAAAATTTATATTGCGTATTCAGCATCGCTTTTATGTTTTCTAAAATCATGAGGAACAAAAGTGAATATCGTGCTTTTCCACAAAAAGAACAAGAAAGGAAAAGCCATGCAAATCGTGAATGCGTTGTTTGATGATCGTTTTGAGGCAGAAAAGGCTTTTGCAGCCCTCATCGCCAATAAATGTAAACAATCTGATATAAGTTTCATCACACAAAATAATGATAAGAAAGCGAGTGAATTGCTCGTTGAGGGAGATAAAACACATGGAGTGTTAAAAGGTGCCATTATTGGTGTGTTTGCTGGTATCGCTGGTGGTCTGGCCCTTATGTCCATACCCGCGGTTACTCCTGTTGATACTCTTGGCTGGCTTGCAGCCATTTTTGGAGGAGGTGCAGCAGGTGGCGCACTTGGAGCATTTGCGGGCAATATGTCAGAGGTTATGTCTAAAGCAGGAGTTGATCAAAACCAAGCACAGTTTTATCGTGATGCAGTAACAAAAGGTTCAACCCTTTTAGTGTTACGCGTACCTGATGAAAAAGCTAATGATTTACGCGCAGTTTTAGATAATTATAACTATGTTGATCCCGATCAAAGCAATTTGAATCGTCACGTTTATAATCATCAAATTCAAAAAAATCGCACCCAAAATAACAGTTATGTTGGTGAAAAGCATGTGATAGAAAGTAAAACTGGTAAAAGTCGAAATGATACTATTTATCACAAGCGCGAATATCAAAGTTTAAGAAAAGCCCATGATTGGAGCCAAGATCCTGCATGGAATGTACCAAAAAGGCAAGGATATGAAAACAAGGTTTATCCAGAGAACAAATCTGTAAACACTTCTTATACCAATGCCAACGACAATCGAAAGAGATTTTTTGATGCGTTTTGATGTGTATATGCTTAATCAAAAGAATGCGTGTGAAGATAAAAAACATAGTTTTAAGGTTTTTCCCTTTCCGCCATGGTTTCACACGCGTCTCACTCCAGCGCCAACAAAATGTGCCAAAAAACTCCTTCCTGATTAAGACAATGAAACATTGACATAATTTCCTATATCCATAGAATAAAAAAGGCTTCAATCTCCTTTATCGAAGAAACCAACAAGAGGATATATCATCCGCTTTCACTGTCTTCCTCATATTTTTTTGCTGTTTAGCACCTATTGTGCTCTTTCATTAAAATGAAGTGGATCTGAGCTTGGTATTTTGTTAATTCAATAATTGTGTGATGATTTATACTCAAAAAGCAATTTCTGCTTTGCGTTTAGGCGCGTTCCTTGCTAAATCGCTTAACTATGACAATAGATCGAGACCATATCCGTAATTTTTCTATCGTGGCGCATATTGACCATGGAAAATCAACCTTAGCAGACCGGCTTATTCAAATGACCGGTGGCCTTGATATGCGCGAGATGAAAGATCAAGTTCTCGACTCAATGGATATTGAACGCGAACGTGGCATTACCATTAAAGCACAAACTGTACGTCTGCACTATAAAGCGAAAAATGGTGAAACTTACGTTCTTAATCTCATTGACACACCAGGGCATGTGGATTTTGCTTATGAAGTGTCGCGCTCACTTTCAGCCTGTGAAGGTTCTTTATTGGTGGTTGATGCCTCACAGGGCGTGGAAGCACAAACTCTGGCCAATGTTTATCAAGCCATAGATAATAATCACGAGTTGATTGTTGTTTTAAATAAAGTGGATCTTCCTGCTGCCGAGCCAGAACGAGTAAAAGAACAAATTGAAGAGGTTATCGGTATTGATGCGACCAATGCCGTAGAAATTTCTGCCAAAACGGGCATGGGAATTGATCGTGTTCTTGATGCAATTGTTGATCAATTGCCTTCACCGCAAGAAGGGGACATTTCTAAACCGCTTAAAGCTATGTTGGTTGATAGCTGGTATGACGCTTATTTAGGTGTTATTGTATTGGTGCGCGTGATTGATGGTATTTTAAAAAAAGGGCAAACCATAAGAATGCTTGGTACAAATGCCAAGTATCCAGTTGAAAGGGTCGGTGTATTTACACCTAAAATGGTGGCTATGGACGCATTAGGGCCAGGAGAAATCGGCTTCATCACCGCCTCTATTAAGGAAGTAGCCGATACACGCGTTGGTGATACCATAACTGAAGAACGCCGTCCTTGTGACAGCGCATTACCTGGTTTTAAACCTGCGCAGCCTGTTGTTTTTTGTGGGTTATTTCCTGTTGATGCCGCTGATTTTGAAGATTTACGGGCTGCTATGGGTAAACTGCGCTTAAATGATGCAAGTTTTTCCTTTGAAATGGAAACGTCCGCAGCCTTAGGTTTTGGTTTTCGATGCGGTTTTTTAGGACTATTACACCTTGAAATTATCCAAGAGCGGCTTGAGCGTGAGTTTAACCTTGATCTTATCGCCACAGCGCCTTCGGTCGTCTATCGTATGAATATGACAGACGGGGCGGTTAAAGAACTGCACAATCCTGCCGACATGCCTGATAGTGTTAAAATCGCTTCTATTGAAGAGCCATGGATACGAGCCACCATCATGACCCCTGATGATTATTTGGGTGCTATTTTAAAACTTTGTCAAGACCGGCGTGGCATCCAAGTTGATCTGTCTTATGTTGGAACACGAGCAATGGTGACCTATGATTTGCCGCTCAATGAGGTCGTTTTTGATTTTTATGACCGTTTAAAGTCTATTTCAAAAGGTTATGCCTCATTTGATTACCAAATAACAAACTACCGTGAAGGTGATCTTGTTAAAATGTCTATTCTTGTCAATGCTGAAGCTGTAGATGCGCTTTCCATTCTTGTTCATCGCACTGCGGCCGAAAAGCGTGGACGTTTAATGTGTGAAAAATTAAAAGATCTTATCCCACAGCATATGTTTCAAATTCCTATTCAGGCGGCCATTGGGGGTAAAATTATTGCGCGCGAAACTATTCGTGCTCTACGCAAAGATGTAACAGCTAAATGTTATGGTGGTGACGTAAGCCGCAAACGCAAACTTTTAGAAAAGCAAAAAGAAGGTAAAAAACGTATGCGTCAATTTGGGAAGGTTGAAATACCTCAAGAAGCCTTTATCAGTGCTTTGAAAATGGGTGATTGATTACGATTTATCAATCATTTTATAAATATATTATTGAGACTTAAGATCACTTCATTTTAATGAAGGGGCATAATCAACCGCAATAAATAAAAAAGTAACACACAAAAAAACGACGAAGAAAGTGGAAAGAGGATGATATATCCTCTTTTTGTTTTTTCGATAAAGGAGATTGAAGCTGCTTTGTCCTTAAGTTATAAAAATTTATGTCGGCAACTGTATTAAGCCGCCTTGAAAATATTCTTATTTTCTGCGGCTTTTTTTCTCAAACAATTCCTTAGACCATTTTAGCAAAAAAATAATCCTATGCCTTATGAGTAAGGTCTAATTTTGTAAAGCTTTTACAAAATAACGCTAAAACATCAACTTATGAGCCAATTCTTTAAGGGCGCATGGTACGTGCTGGAAAAAGCAAAAAAATACGTGTCTGATTATTCAAAGCATCAACAATAGCATTTTCACTTACTTTTGCACCAAGACGCAAGCAATAACGCAATGTTGGTGGTAATGCGGAAAAAGCCTCATGTGGTTTTATCGCTTCTTGTGGCATGATATCCATCGTCACACCATTTTTTGCCATAGCCCGCAAACCAGATTGTGCACGGCAAAAATGATAAAGATAGGAAAGTTCTAAAGCATATGCTGCAGGATAGCGACTATTAAAAGCCAAACTGCCTACAACATAATCGACATCATAAAGCGCGCAATACTGTGCAATTGCGTGCCATAATAAAGCTTGAGCGCGATGGACTTTCAATGTTTCTGTAAATTCAAATGGTGAAATCGTTAAAAAACAAGGTTCTTTTTGATTCACTTGGACTTCAAAATCCCCCACAAGTCCAGCAGTTTTAAAGTTTTCGCTCACATTCAAACGTTCAGAAAGGCTCAAGCGGCATAAGGCAAGCGTTTCATCTGGCCGTTCTTTCAACGTCACGACAATAAAGTGATCGTGATCAGATAAACCATTTTTATCATGTTTCATATGCAATTGATCCGATTGACCGCGCATTGCCAATGCACGTCCAACTTTATCTAACCCATCAAAATTCTTGACAAGACGTGCTTCAAGGACACCAAGTGTTGCCAAAAATGCAGAATCTTGCACCAAAGCTCTTTTATCAAAAGCGCGATTTAGCAGTGTACGTGCGTCAACAGTCATTTTATGGCTCCTTCAAACAATAGACCCATGGGTTATTCGCGTATTTTATGAAAATTATCAGCGATTATGCATAATCTAGGCGCAACTTGTTGCACGACAATGACAATAAGGTGATTTTTTTAAGGCAATACACAATTAGCTTAGGTCATGTTTAATGAATGATAAACATCTTGGTTCCCATTAAAAAATCTTGTGTTTATAGCGGATATAAGCCTTAGAAAATAAGGCGATCATTTTAATAAACGATCAGAAAACATAACCTTTAGATATAGTGAAAGACAAATAATGGTTAGTCATTTTAAATAAGTAAAATAATTTCGTTTTCTATGATTAATTTGCGCGCTTTTCTTTTAGCCAATGTGTGACTTCATCTAAAATAATGGCAATGGCACCAATTGTTATAAATGCATCCGCAAGATTAAAAATCGCAAAATAAAAAACATTGGGTATATGAAAAGAGATATAATCAATCACATAATGAAAACGTATCCGATCGATCACATTACCAATCGCTCCTCCAATAACAAACATATACCCAAACCGCGCAAGCGATTTATTTAAATCAGCGTTTTTCCAAAGCCATAAAACAAAGCCAATAATCAAAAAAGTAAGAATGATAAGTCCCCAATCTGAAAAAGATGCGAGCATTGAAAAGGCAATGCCGGGATTACGTGCATGATAAAGAGAAAGAAAAGGTAAAAGAGCAATCTCTTCGCCTAAATTCAATGTTTGAACCACCCAATATTTTACAGCCTGATCAAGCCCGACAAGAATAATCACACCTAAAATTAAAAAATATCCAGATTTATGTTTCATAATTGTCCCTCACGCGTCTCAAGCGTCAATGCATGGCGTCGAATTTCATAAAGCATAATTCCAGTTGCAACAGCCAAATTGAGTGAATCAGCCCGTCCTTCCTGCGGAATACGTACCAATTGATCACAATTTTTACTTAAATCATCACTTAAACCTTGTTGTTCATTGCCCATGATCAAAAGCGTCGGGCCATGTTTAAAATCAGCCAAACGATAATCGACTGCACCTTTGAGATGTGTCCCAACAACTCGACCCGATGGCACTTTTGAAAATTTTTTCTTAAGTTCATCAAAATCTCCAGTGCTCAATTTATAAAGCGGCAAGGCAAATATCGATCCCATTGTTGCACGCACTGTTTCAAGAGAATAAGGGTCCGTCGTCTCACCAATAAGAATAAGTCCTTTAGCCCCCACCGCATCAGAAGTGCGAATAATGGTTCCTAGATTACCCGGATCGCGTATGCGCTCAAGCGCAACAAAAACATCACTATCACACACATGCAGATCAAGCGTGGAATGCCATTTTTGTTCAAATACACCAATAACCACTTGAGGATTATCACGCCGAGTAATGGATTCCATAATTTTTTGTGATGCTTCAATAACCAATCCACCTGCTGCAACGGTGCGTGCCGCGGTTTTTTCAATTAAAGGATGACCAAGACCGCTTTTGGCAAAAATTAGAGTACGAATTGTCCAACCAAGTTCTAAAGCATCAATGACAAGCTTTAATCCTTCTGCAAGAAACACTCGCTCCCGATCACGATTTTTCTTTTGTGACAGTGCTTTAATATCTTTTATGATGGGATTACCAAGTGAGGTAATTTCTTTAACTTGACCTGTGCGTTTTACTGTCATTATGATAAAATCCAACGGCTAAATAGAGAAGTTGAAAGCGCGCGTTTTGCTGTTTCCTCACGAATGATGAGTTCACCCGATTCAACACATCCACCAAGCCCAGTAAAGGCATCACGCATCAATTCATGAATCGCATAAAAAGACGAACGGATTGAATAAGCCGTTAAAATGACACCAATTGAATTGGCAGATAAAAGCATCCGACAATGAGTGACCATATTAGGCAAATGATCAAATAATTGCCAGACCTCGCCATGAGGCCCACGCCCATAAGCGGGAGGATCAAGCAAAATAAGATCATAATTTTTGCCTCTACGTCCTTCACGTTCCACAAATTTCATAGCATCATCGCAAATCCAGCGAATGGGATAATCACTTAAATTCGCCGTTTCTTGATTTTCTTTCGCCCATAAAATGGCTTTTTTAGAAGCATCAACATGGGTAACATGGGCGCCAGCGCGAGCAGCAATGAGTGTAGCAAGCCCTGTATAGCCAAATAAATTAAGAACATTTATAGGGCGGTTGGCTTTAGCAATCACTTTTTCAATATAACGCCAATGCGCATCTTGTTCAGGAAAAACACCCACATGACGAAAAGATGTAAAACGGCCAAGATAATGAAGGCCTTGCCAGGAAAGCGGCCAAGTTTCCCCCAAAGCTTGCTTGGGAAAATGCCATCTGCCCATACCTTCTTCATCAGTATTGCCAGTAAATATAGCATCAACATCGTTCCAGTCTTGTGCATTTAGTGCTGGCTGCCACAAAGCTTGTCCTTCTGGACGAATTATTTTTAAAGACCCATAACGTTCTAATTTCAACCCATTGCCGCTATCAATAAGAGCATAATCATCACTATAGCCCGTTTCCATAATGAAAGGGACATGTTCACTTGGACGTGTACCACTTAGCCTTGGCTGGAAAACTTGCTGCATGAGAGGGAAAGACCTAGGATCATTATTATTGTATACGCCCCCTTCTGCTTTTTTATTTTTTTGAATAGTGCACTGACTGTCTTGTGTCGGCGCATTGTTTTTTTTACTACGCGTCTGGTGATGTTTTTGCACTCTTATTTTCGTTACAGTATGACTGACTGGTTCATAATCAGTTGTTTTTTTATTTTTTTGAATTTTTGCTTTTCGCGTTGTGTTTTCACGCGTTTTTTTTAAACTGTTTTTTTTAAATGGAGTTTTCACGGTCTGGGTTTTCCAGTCTGGATTGTTTTTTTAATTATCTCATCTTTATATATTAGCATTTAATCAGATCACTTTATCATGAAATGAATGCATTTTTGAAAACTCTTTAAAACATATTAAAATTTTATGGAATATAATGCTCACTTTTTTTGGCAATATCCAATTTCAAACCTTGAAGTTCTGTTTGTGTATCTTTCAAAGCTTTTCGAAAACGATGTTGGGTAAACCAAACGGTCAAACCGCCAATCAATATGCCTATAATAAAGAAACTAAAAAGCCAAACAAAAAGTGGAGCGTAGAAAGTAAGTCCTTCTGACCCAGGTTGAAAAGGATTGAAAGTTAAAGCCACAATTTGGCGGTTAGCCACAATAAAAGCGATGAGAATTACCGCAATAGGAATCAAAATAATTAAGGCTATAATGCGTTTGGCACTCATAAACTATTTTCCGTTTAAGCGGTCACGTAATTCTTTGCCTGTTTTAAAAAAAGGGACCCATTTTTCATCAACGCTCACCGCTTCACCCGTGCGTGGATTGCGTCCATTGCGTGCAGGACGATTTTTAACCGAAAATGCACCAAATCCTCGAAGTTCCACGCGATTTCCTTCAGCAAGGGCTGCAGAAATTTCTTCAAAGACGGCACCAACAATATTTTCAACATCACGCTGAAAAAGATGGGGATTACGATTGGCAATGATTTCTACAAGTTCCGATTTAATCAAAACAGCCTCCAATTTTAAACCATACAATCAATTGATCGTCTTTCAATCTTACTCATACGTCGTCAGAATTTTTTTACAACATTTTTTTGATTAAGACCATAATATCCATCGTCATGATTAAAAAATATCTTTTAAAAGTTATTTTCAATTATCTGTCTTCATAATCTTACATGGATCAAGTGTGCTTTATACTTGATTAACATTGAACGCACAGTGACGCAAATGATCTATTTATTCAATTGCTTATTCACTTTTGACGTCCCTTCGTCAATGATATTGTATCAAAAAGTCCTTTAAAAAAAACTTTTTTTAAAAAAAACCAGCAAATTGCCGTATTTTTGTTTTGGTTTTATGAGAAAAACACCATATGAAAATGAAATATCAAAAGTGTTTAGAATTTTAAGTTATGCCTTATTTCATAAGCAATTTATGAAATCTCATTCTTTTTTCTTGTTTAGCTCGTTAGAAAATAAAGTTTTAAAATTGTAATTTGAAATTAAAGTGAGTTTTATGAACGCAATTGATTATATTTTATGTTTTTTTAAAAACGCGAATTAAATTAAAAGTAAAATGACGCCTTGAGGTATTAAAAGCAATAAAGGACATTTATTTTTATCAAACATAATGGCAACTAGAGCACTTTTAAAAAAACAAATAAGATTGTTTATCAGTTATAACTTTTATTGGAATTAGAATGAGCACAAGTTCAGAAATTTTTTCGGCTAATTATAAAACAGATGCGACTTTTAATGCCGCCCGTCGTCACTCAATACGTGTCCGTGTTTTAAAAATTATTTTGCCTATTGCAGCTCTTATCATTGCTCTGATTTTTTCATGGTTCACGTTTTTATCCGCACCTGGATCAGTTGAGCTTGTTGTTTTAAATGACGAACAAAATTCTGATGGACGCCTTACAATGACAGATCCCCAATTGGAAGGTTATACAAGCGCTAATAAGCCTTATTCTTTAAAAGCAGAAAAAGCCATTCAAAATCCTTCACAATCTGGTGTGATTGAATTACAAAATATTACTGCAGAACTTCCTTTAGGCGAGCGTGGGCAAGCCTTCGTTGAAGCAGAAGGTGGTTTTTATGATAATATTAACGGGAGATTGCAACTCAATAAACCATTTGTTGTTAAGACGAATGATGGTATGATTGCAAAACTTGCCTCTGCAGATGTTAATTTAGCAACAAGTCAGGTGAACACCAATGATCCAGTCGATATTCAACGCACAGGACAAAGATTAAAAGCAAATATTATGCAAGTGCGCGAAAATGGACAAGTAATATTTTTTGGTGGCGGTGTACATCTCATTATTGATAATACCGATCAATAAACAAGTTTTACAATAAATATAAAAAGCCAATAGAACATAGTTTTCAAAAAGGCTTGTTGATTAAGACAAAGCTCTATAAAAGCAAGTAATAGATGAATTGAGGAAAAAATGGCATTAAAACATTTACATTATAAATTACGCACATTTATTGTGATGACAATGGCATGTTTTGGAGCCTTTGGTGCAAATGCCCATGCACAACAAACCGATTTTGGTGTAAATCTTTCTGGTGGCAAAGAGCCTGTAGAATTAAACGCAGATAATTTGGAAATGCGTGATAAAGAAGGTATTGCCATTTTTACTGGCAATGTTTCAGTTGTACAAGGTGATAGAGTCTTGCGTACGTCTAAACTTATCGTTCATTATGCTCAAAACGATAAAGATGGCAATAATGCACAGCAAGCTTCAGCTTCTAATGGCGGTGGTCTTGGTTCAACAGGTGTTGAAAAAATGGAAGCATCGGGCAAAGTTTATATAAAAACAGCCACACAAGTCGCAACAGGTGATGCTGGTACGTTTGATGGTCCAGCAAATCAAATGGTTCTAACCGGTCAACCCGTCACTTTAATTGATGGTGATAATGTTGTTACAGGGTGCAAATTAACCGCACATATGGATACAGGAAAAGCCTTTCTTGAAAGCTGTAAATCAACGGGACAAAAAGGTCGGGTTTCTATAATTATGAATCGTAATGAACAGAACGGAAACTAAGCTTTATGTCGCAAAGCCCATCTGATACAATGAATGAACAAACTCGCGATCAAAATGAATCCAATGATTTACGCAATGAGCGTCTAAAAGGCACCTTAGTGGCAAGAGGCTTAACAAAAAGCTATCGTGGACGCCAGGTGGTCAATGGCGTTTCTTTTGGTGTGCGTGCGGGGGAAGCGGTTGGCATTTTGGGTCCGAATGGAGCTGGTAAAACCACCTGTTTTTATATGGTTACAGGACTTGTTGAAGTGGATAGTGGTACTATTGAAATTGATGGATTTGATGTCACCACTATGCCTATGTATCGTCGTTCTCGTTTAGGCATCGGCTATTTGCCTCAAGAAGCGTCAATTTTCCGTGGCTTATCTGTTGAAAATAATATTAAAGCGGTTTTAGAAGTTGTTGAAAAAGACCGCTATAAACGCGCTCAAGAACTTGATGCGTTATTAGAAGAATTTAAAATTGCCCATTTACGCAAAAGTGCCGCGATTGCGCTCTCGGGTGGTGAGAGAAGACGCTTAGAGATTGCCCGCGCACTTGCATCACGGCCAAATTTTATGTTGTTGGATGAACCTTTTGCCGGCATTGATCCAATAGCCATTTCAGATATTCAGCAATTGGTGCGTCATTTGACAAGCCGTGGCATTGGGGTTTTAATTACCGATCATAATGTGCGCGAAACATTAGGGCTTGTTGATCGTGCTTATATTATTCATGCAGGCCAAGTTCTGACCCATGGTCAACCAGATAATATTGTCACAAATGCTGATGTACGCAGACTTTATCTTGGGGATCAATTTTCATTATAATAATAGCTGTCATTTTGCGCGCACCATAAATCTTATTCAATACAACGCGATGTCTGACAATCAAAACACGTTATAGCAGAAAGCGGTAACGTTAAAGAAAATTGTCCGTTACGCGGCTGAAAGTTTTTCGGCAGTTGTGCTGCGATTTCTTGCTCACCCAATGCAAAATACCCAGTCATTGAACCACCCATATCCTCAACAAGATCAAGTTTAACTGGCAGACCTTTTCCTTCATCTTTTTCAAGTTGAATATCTTCTGGTCGAACGCCGACCATAATGCTTTGTCCTTTCTTGCCTTGAACAGGCAAGGAAATAGAAGTATTAGGCAAACAATCCAATTGCGCTTTATAATCATTCACAAATGTTGCTCGAATTAAGTTCATCGAGGGTGAACCAATAAAACTGGCGACAAAACTCGTTGCTGGCTTATTATATATTTGCGAAGGTGTTCCTATTTGTTCAATTTTCCCTTTGTTCATCACCACCAAAATATCGGCCAATGTCATAGCTTCTATTTGATCATGCGTAACAAAAACTGATGTTGCAGCAAGTCGACGATGAAGCTTTCGAATTTCAATTCTCATTTGAACGCGTAATTTTGCATCAAGATTAGAAAGTGGTTCATCAAAAAGAAAAATAGACGGCTCGCGTACAATTGCTCGTCCCATAGCAACACGTTGTCTTTGGCCACCAGATAATTGTGCAGGACGCCGATCAAGATAATTTTCGAGACCAAGAATTTTAGCTGCGTCATAGACCTTATTCATGCGTTCTTGTTTTGGCATAGCCGAAATTTTTAAAGGATAAGCAATATTTTGCGCGACACTCATATGAGGATAAAGAGCATAATTTTGAAAAACCATAGCACAGCCTCTAGCGTTTGGTTCTAAATTATTAACCGTTTTTCCTGCTATGGCTATTTCACCTTCACTAATATCTTCAAGGCCGGCGATCATGCGTAATAAAGTTGATTTTCCGCATCCTGATGGACCAACAATCACCACAAATGCCCCAGCTGGGACTTCCATATTTATTGCGTGAATAACTTGTTTATTTTGATATTTTTTAATCACATTTTTGATAGATAGCATCGACATAAGATTTATCCTTATTAAGAAAACAAAAGCCTTTTTTTTAAATCTAAGATATCATCTGATGTAAGACCGATGGACAAAAGCCAACGAAATATATTGCCATAACGTTCTTTGATTATTCTTAAAGTTTGCGCCATTGTTTCTTCCTCACACAAAAGCAATCGTTCAAAATCACTGTTTGGGATATTGTGCAAACCGCTATCGCGCAATAAGTATTGAGTTAAAGGTTTTATAAGTTTTCCTGTTAAAACGTAATCATCAATGATCGTTTGGTCATTAACACCTGCAATCAATAATAATATAGCTGAAATTAAACCTGTGCGATCTTTACCAGCAGAACAATGAAATAAAATTGTTCCTGATGGAGCTTGCTGCATTTTTTTAAAAACATCAACAAAAGCCGCTTGTCTCGTTTCCAAAGCCAAAAGATATAAAGCAAGTAACGCATCTTTTTGGGTCATTAAAGTCATAGGATTGAGTTCATCAAATAAAGCAATATTATGATAAATAACGCGTTGGTCGTACAAAAATGGGTTTGGCGCTTCTTTCAATTCCATACCGCTGCGTAAATCAATGATCGTTGACACACCGTATTCTACTAAACGCGTGCATTCTTCTTTTTTCAGTAAATGCAAACCATCCGCACGCAAAAAACGGCGCCATTGTGTTTTATCACCATTTTCTGTCTGATAGCCACCAAGATCACGAATATTATAAGCTGATTCAAATTTTAAATGGCGTTGATTATGTGAAATATTCATCTTATGCCTGATTTCATAAAAGAATTAACGACTTGTTTTTGTAGAACAAAATATAAAATTAATATGGGAAGACAGGCCATGGTTGATGCGGCCATAAGTGGCCCCCAAGAATTTCCCTCTTCGGACATAAACATCTGTAACCCAATTTGAATGACACTATTTTCTGCACGTCTTGAAATGAGTAATGGCCAAAAAAATTCATTCCAAGTTGATATAAATATCAATATAGCCAACGAAGCGATCGTTCCGCGCATTGAAGGGGTAATAATTTGCCACAATATACGCCAACTTCCTGCACCATCGATTCGAGCTGCTTCCACGATTTCTTTTGGAAAAGATCGCATTGCTTGAGTAAGAAGCAAAACACCTATTGCGGCAGCAGCATTAGGTAATATTAAGGCAAATATATTATCGATTAATCCTAAACGTGCTATTAAGAGATAATTGGGTATCATCACAACTTGAAACGGCACCAACCAGGTAAGAGCAATAAGCATATAAACAATCTTATCAAAACGAAATCGCCACATTGAAAATGCATAGGCGGCTAAAAGAGATGTTAATAATTGTAGTATAGTCACACATGTAGATACGATGAATGTGTTAAAAAGCATTTTTACGACAGGAATCTTATTGAGTGCATATGCATAATTTTCTAAAGAAATACTACTTGGCCAAATAGAGTGATCAAATACAGCATTCGCTGGGCGTAGAGAAGTTACAACCATCCAATAAATTGGGAAAACACATAAGAAAGATAACAATGCCATAATGATATGACCTGTTATTTTATAAGGTTTTTTTGTTACCTTTTTAGGTTTATTGATTATTAAACTTGTAAAATATTTACTGTTTGTTTTAAGCGTTATCATGAAATGAATACCTGTCAATCAGTCGAAACAAAATGAACGCCAAAAGTGCAAACCCGATAAACAACATGACTGCAGCAGCCGCGCTCCATCCTACAGCTAAGCTTGCAAAACCAAATTCCCATAAAAGATAAAAGATATTTGTGGTCGCCCCCAATGGACCGCCTCCGGTTAAAACATGTATATACGCAAAACTCCATTGTGCGCCTAATAAAATTGTCATTACAATCAAAAATAATATCGTCGAAGACAAAAGTGGGATACGAATATCTCGAATTATTTGCCATCGTGTTGCACCATCCATACGCGCTGCCTCAATAAGTGCAGTATTTATATTTGCATTTGCTGCTGACAATATGAGTGTTGAAAAACCAATAAGCTTCCAACCTGTAATGAAAATAATCGTCCAAATTGCATAATCAGGATCATTTAAAAAACGTATTGGTGTAAAACCAAAAGCTTTCAGGACCACATTCACAATGCCATAACCTGGATCAAGAAGCCAACGCCATACAGAAGCCGCAACAATCGGAGCAATAATCATTGGAATGAAAATTAATGAACGGTAGATCATGCGTGCTTTGGAAGGTAGATCATGCGTCCAAAGAGCGATAGCTAAAGGGATAAAAACAGCAATTGGAAGCAATCCAATAATATAAATTAAGGTATTCCATAAAGAATTCCACATTTTTGGCAAAGATAATACACGCTCATAATTATTGGTCCCTTGCCATATCATTGGTGAAGTTGGCAGCAAATTCCATTGATAAAAGGATAACCATAAAGCTCTTATAAGTGGCTCATAAATCCATATAAGCATAATGAAAAGCACTGGGAAAATATAATACCAAGGTCGCAGACCTTCCAATATTTTTTTGTGCAATTTTACATGTATTACAGAAGGCTGAATAGCCATCATACTTTGCGTTGTTTTGATCATCTCAATATTCAAGTCTCGTTTGGCATAAGGGTTTGAGCGGTATTTTGCGCATTTTTCATAATTTCATCTGGGTCTTCGTTACCAAAGACAGCAAGTTCAGCAGCATCCATCATGATTTTTTCGATTTGGCGATAATTAGGTCCAGGCAATGATTCCCAAGGCTCTAAAATTTTAAGCTGTTTGAGATTTGGTTCAATTAACGGGTTTTCTTGAACCCAATTTTTCAAATATTTAGGGTCATCAACAATATCCAAACGAAGCGGAAGATAGCCTATTTGTGAAGTAATGATGGTATAAGCCTCTTTTGTGGTTAAATGTTTCATCAATTCCCAAGCTGCACGTTGTTTTACTGGATCATCTGTCGTAATGATAAGAGCGCTCCCTGAATTGTTCGGGCGAACTGGTTTATCACCAAAGCGTGGCATGGTTGTTGCGCGTAATTCAAATTTATCTTTGGCACTTTTGACCAAATAATTTTGCAGACCACTGCTTTGGAGATACATTCCCAATGTTCCAGCAGCCATACTATCCATAGCGCCATTCAAATCAGTATTCATTAAAGCCCCAGATAGCGCTAGGTCTCGCATCATACGCACTGCTTCAAGAGATTCCTTTTCGCCAAATTTTAATGTTTTACGATCACGCGATATGACTTCGCCATTATTTGAACGAACCAAACCTTGAAAAAGCCAATCCCCCGGACCTGAACCAAACATTCCCATTGAAAAACCATCATTATGGGTTTTCTCTTTAATGGCTAATGATGCTTTTTTCACGTCATCCCAAGTTTGAGGTGGATGATCGGGATCAAGCCCTGCCTGACGAAAAAGATCCCCATTATAATATAAAACAGGCGTTGAAAATGTATAAGCCAAACCATAAGTTTTACCATTCAACTGGCCAAGGCGTACACCGTTAGGTACCATACCTTTTGTATGATCTATAAATTCGTCTTCAGGTATAAGATCTTCAAGCGCTTTTGCGCCTAAATTATGTACAGCAAAATCAAAGTCATTAAAACGCAGCTGTATCAAATCGACTGTTTGGCCTGCTGCAAAATCCGCTTGTAATCTGGTTAAAAAATTCTCAGCTGGAACACCTATCCCTTCAACTTTTATAAGTGGATTTTTGTCCATAAAATCGGAAATCATTTTTTGTGTTGCTTCAGCACCTATGCCAGCACTGGCTAAATTATAATTATAAAAAATGATTTCAACAGGCTGATCCACCGTAGAAGCTGCTGTTTGAGCATGCCCTAAAGAAACCATCCATCCAAGTCCTATAGCCAGAAAAGGCATAACGCATAAATATCGTTTAATATTCATCTTTCTAACAACCTTTTTGGATACGTTCTTCATATTTTTGAAACGCAACAATGCGATCTTCATGAGAGATGGTGTCTAATTCTTTTCTCTCAGACGGCAATGGCACAAATGAAACCGTTAATCCTGAATTTCGTAGGCAACATAGTGAATATGAAGCACCTGTAACACCACGCAAACCATAATGAATATAAGTTGGATCAAGCGCAGTATGCATTCCAATTCCAACAACTATCGGTATATTATACCAAGTGGAAACACGATCATAATGAATATGACCTGATAAAATACCTGCAATATTATAACCTTGAAGCATTGTTTTTAAACGCTTTGTATCCTCAATAGTGAGGGACTCCCATTCATTATCTTTGCAGTCTTCGTCCAATGCTGGAGCATGGTGAACCATAATGAGTTTTGGCAAATGAGCATGAGCGTCTAAACGTATTTGTAACCATTCAAATTGTTCTGGTTCAAGAGCACCACCAATTTTCCCTGGTACACTTGAGTCTAAAACTATAAGATGTATACCCGATTGAACAACATCATAATAATAAGGCTGTTCAAGGTTATTTTCACGATCTAACATGGCTTTATAAAAACCATCACGTTTGTCATGATTACCAAGTGCAAAATATACTGGCATTGGTAAATCGTAAGAAGCAAAAAAATACCGTAGGCGTTGATAACTCACATCATCACCGCGATTGGTTAAATCCCCACTGACAACAATAAATTCAGGGGTTGGTTTCATATTTTGAATTTGACCTAAAATAGTTTGTAAAGTCGCATCAGTATCTGTATGCAAGTATTCGTCGTAAATATCAGGATTACCGATATGCAAATCTGTCAAATGAATAAAATTAACTGGCACGCGCACTATTTCCTCACTTAAAACTCGATCTCTATTGCTTGATTTAGAAATAACCGTGCTATATGACAGTTTAATGAATGATCGTTCATTTTGAGATATTTCATGAATCATAGAACAAAGAAAATTTCACAAATTCTAAACGCTGCCGCAGAATTAATCGTAGAAAACGGGTTAGAGACCTCCATGGCGGCAATTGCAAAACGCGCCCATATCGCTACGGGTTCTTTATATCTTTACTTTGAATCTAAAGATGCAATGATTAGAGCGCTTTATCACCGTCTTGCTCAACAACTTGAAAATTCTTTGGTGAAAACAGATCACCCAATGCACACCGATCAAGAAAGAATTCAGCATTATATTGATTGTTATATTGATTTCATATGGGAAGATCCAAAGCGCGCCGTTCTCTTCGAATATTTATCAAATGTTCCACTTATTTCGCCTGAAGAAATGGTTGTGATTTTCGAAAAAACAAGCAAATATTCTTCGCATATTTTTTTAAAAGCGCAAAAAGCTGGCCTCACTGCTCCTTACAACGAAGAACTCTTAACAAGTTTTATTGGCGGCGGTATCCGCAATAGTTTAAAATGGCATAGAATACTTTATAAAAATCTTTCACAACAGCATAGAAAAGAAATTAGCAAAATGTGTTGGTCAGCCATTACTTTGTAAAAATAATCGCCTTATTAAACGATTTAAGAGCCAGATTCATTCATTAAAAATTGCATACGCTCCCAAAAAAACGTTCTCTTTTGCATATTTAAAATATATTATGTTCAAGCGAAAATTTTAAAATGATGACAATCTTTTCAATGTGACAATAATCAAATGCGGTCATATATTTTAATTTATAAGTGATAAAACAGCAAAATATATCTTCGTGTGAACAAAGTCATATTTCATGCACACATATCTTTTAAGCCATCTATATCATTCATCAAAATTTACGTAATTAAAGTCTAACTTGACTTTATTTTTTAAATTTAGATATGAATGCCGTTAGTTTTTAATTCTCATTGTGATTTTTCCATTCTTCATAAGAAATCCGTCTTAATTCAAATCTATCTTGGCATCTAATATAACCACCTGTTCCCTGAACACGTCCGACTAAATCCAATTCTTGAGTATCGATGTAATAATTATCCTTGTCTTTGATAAAACTATCTTCAATGAAAATATCAACTACACGTCCGATAACCATATATTGTCTTGGGCCTGTCAGCATGGTGGCATGATTAACAGATTCAAAGGAAACAGGGGATTGTTCAATGTGAGGCGTTTTGATAACTCTTGATACACGCATTGTTAAACCTGCAGCTCTCAATTCATCAAAACCATAAGGGGCTTCCATTGCCGTCAGGCTCATGGCTTCAACCAACTTTTTGGAAACTAAATTAACTACAAATTTGTTATTATGCAAAATATTTTCTATTGTATCTTTTTTTTGTTCTTACGGAAGATTTTGCAATACTAAAAACAACAAGCGGTGGTTCACTACCCATAACGTTAAAAAAACTAAACGGCGCGGCATTCACTCCTCCATTTGCATTATTGCTTGTGACCCATGCTATGGGGCGCGGTGTCACTGTTGCCGTCAGTAATTTATAAACATCCTTTTGTGTTAAATATTCAACAGAAAAATGCATAAAATCCTCACTCCTTATTTCAAAAATAAGTCCCAAACGCTATATAACAATCATCATTCTGACAAGATATGATTGGCGCGTAATTGTATTTTGATTTTATCGTGTGTTTTGTTAAAATTTATAGCATTTTTTCATTTTTATTCATCTCATACATACTTAAAATATATAAAAGACACAGTTTGCCTAAGCGCTTAAAATACAGTAATAATTTATCTTATATATGCATTAATAAGAGAAAGATCTTAAAACAAAACTGAAACTTACAACCATGCATTATCACTTATCGCGTCATATGCATCTTGTCAGATGGATTACTCTTCATGGCATCATCGCCTCGTATCAGTTTACGTCAAAAAACAGCGCCTATTATAACGGGCGAACTGCTACAATCAATCCAAATCTTGTCGATGACCGCTACAGAAATTGAACATTTTGTACAAAATGCTTTGGAAAAAAATCCCCTTTTAGAACGCGCAGATCACAATGATGGCACGCCTGTTTATCGTAATTTTGAAACAAACTGCCGTGACATTCACCTTAATAAGGAACGACAAAACACTCACACAATTTCTCTATCATCAACGCATGATAATTTTCGGAATAAACCAAACGTTGATAGGCACAATGATCAAAAATCGATAAAAGAAACGTCATATTTATCACAAGGACAAGAATACGCCTATAATTTTGCACATAAACACATAACTCAATCAGTATATAGCGATGCTAATGTTCATGAAAACGCTCATGTTTTGGCAACAAAACCCAATTTACATGATCATCTTTATGAACAATGTTTATTTACATTTGCTCGCGGCATGCATTTTAATATTGCGCTTGATCTCATAAATCAACTTGATGGCGCTGGCTATTTTTGCGGCTCTCTCTCAGAGACAGCATTAAATTTCAATGTTTCAGAAGATATGGTTATGCATATTTTTAAGCGTTTACGTCAATTTGATCCCGCTGGAATATTTGCACTGTCTTTGAGCGATTGTTTAGCGTTGCAGTTATCACGTAAAAAACGCCTCACATGTGCTTATCGTTCTCTATTAAACCATCTTACTCAACTTGCAAAACGCGATTTTACTTCATTAAAAAAATTAACAGGATTAAAACAACAAGATATTGTTCTTTTTTTGCATGAGATCCGTCAGCTTAATCCAAAACCTGCAACATTATTTGATATAACTCCAAGCATAATTATTATTCCAGACATTATGGTCTATACTCAAGATAATGATCATTTTCTGGTTGAATTAAATGAAGCCATTTTACCAAAATTGATTGTTAATCAAAATTACACCGCAAAAGTTTGTATCAACCCACAAGAGAAAAACTTCATCAAAACCTGCCAACAAGAAGCATATGGATTAATAAAAGCACTCGACCAACGCGCAAAAACCTTGCTTAAGGTCACGAGCGCTATTGTCCAAAGCCAAGAAAAATTTTTAAGGCATGGTATTTGTAAACTTAAACCTCTTACCCTTTGTCAAATTGCTGAAATGGTCGATATGCATGAATCGACCATAAGTCGTATTACAGCTCATAAATATATAGCAACACCACTTGGAACATTGCCACTGCGGCGTTTTTTTTCCTCCGCGCTTAGCGCCAATAATGGTCAGGGATATTATTCAGGTGGTGCAATTTGTCACCGTATCCAAGAATTAATCCAAAAAGAAAATAATGATAATGTTCTTTCAGATAATCAATTGGTGGCTTTATTAAAAAAAGAAAATATTGCTGTCGGACGACGGACTGTAGCAAAATATCGTGAAGCAATGAACATTCCGTCTTCAACAATTAGACGGAGAGAAAATACAGCACGAAAAAATACAACCAAAAGTTGATTTTTACTGGTTGACTTCCCTCATACAACCCAATAGAAGCCCGATTAAGGAATTGACCTTATCTTTTCCATATTTTTAAACGCTGACGCTTGCGTGATAGGAAAGATAAGGTTAAATTGACCTTATCACGAATTATGAACGAGGTTTATAATGAGTTTGCGTATTTTTGGAAAGCACATGGATATTGGTGATGCTTTTCGTGTTCGAATTGAGGAACGCATTCAAGATGCGATTTCGAAATATTTCGATGGAAGCGTTGAAGGCCATGTAACTGTGTCTAAATCGGGCTCGCGTTATTCGGCAGATTGTGTCCTCCATCTTAGTACGGGCGCTATTTTGCAAACAACAGGTCAGGCACTTGACCCGCAAGGGGCGTTTGATGGTGCTGCAGAACGTATTGAAACACGCCTTCGTCGTTACAATCGTCGTCTTAAATCCCGTAGCCATGTACAAAGTGAAAGTGCGGTCTTTGCCGAATACGCTTATCATATTATGGAGCCAATACCTGATAATGATCTTGATGACGATTTACCGGCAGATTATGCGCCAACAATTGTTGCTGAAACATCAATGACCTTACGCTCTATGTCTGTTGCTGATGCAGTGGTAGAGCTTGACTTAATGGATAATCCAGTTATGGTTTTTCGTAATGGAGCAAGTGATAAGATTAATCTTGTTTATCGCAGGGCTGATGGCAATATAGGTTGGATTGACCCTTCTTCAGTTACAAACAAAGCATAAAGATAAATCCCCGAATTTGATCAATACAAAGGTGTTTACGACACAATAGTTATTCGCAACCTTCACTTGTTTAAAGTGTTTTAGCATTTTGATAAGGTGAATGTTTGGATGGTAAAGAGGAAAAAATAGCATGGATCTGAGTGATTTGATTGAACCTGAGGCAGTGATTCCAGTGCTCAAGGCCAATTCGAAAAAGCAAGTCTTGCAAATTATGGCTGAAAAAGCATCCAAAGCAACAGGACTTAGCGAACGTGAAATTTTAGACACGATTTTACAACGCGAAAAACTTGGTTCTACAGGTGTCGGCAATGGTATTGCCATACCACATGGTAAATTGAATAAAATTGATCATATTGTGGGTATTTTTGCCCGATTGGATCATCCTGTTGATTTTGAAGCCCTTGATGATGAACCTGTCGACTTGGTCTTTATGCTTTTAGCACCTGAAAATTCAGGCGCAGATCATTTGAAAGCCCTGTCTCGCATTGCACGTGTTTTACGCGATCAAGATATGCTTCAAAAATTACGCAACACACATGAAGCACAAACTCTCTATTCTTTCTTAGTGGAACATCCAGCAGCTTCGAATGCAGCTTAGTGCGTTTAAGATATTACATCAATAAATCACGGCGAAAATGTTTTATCAACTGGACTCATTCTAAGAGGCGAACAATGATGACAACGCATTCATGCTTATCAAGATGAATGTCATAGTGTATCTTTGATACATGGTCCTATTTTCTAAATCATAGACTTTATGGATCAGACTGGGTTTATCCAATAACTTGATGGCATATAAGATATGTCCTGATACATGATCCAATAGGCAATCATTATTAAAAGCACTCGTGTATAGTCTTATTATAGAATACTATGAAGCTTCATAATAAAATAAGATTGTGATTTTATGAAAATGTCTTCTTTTCAATCGAACACGATTTAATAGTTTTTCTATGATGTTTATAAGTGAAAAGACATTTTTAACAAAAAGAATTCCAAAAGCGTCTATTTGTCACGCATTTAAAAGATGATATTTTTAAAAAAAACTTTATAAAGAGGGTAATGATACTCAATCTTATTTCCATATCTTATCCTTTTTAAGACAAATCAATGACTTCTAAAACGCCTCTTCAAGATGATCGTTTCCAAGACACAGGAATTCTTACGCCACTTGCATTTATGGCTCTTTTCATCTTTTTTGTCTATGGCGCATTACTGGTTGGTCTTTTAGGACTTTCTGATTGGATCATTCATGCATGGCATATAAGCATTCTTCAAAATATGGGGAATGCAGGTATATTTTTATTAGCACTCATCATTCCAGCTTTATGGTTTATTCTTGCCTTTATCATTGCAACACTCCCTTATATTATATTACGATCAAAAGGGCATATTCGACGTGCAAGACGGATACGCACCATCATTCTTTTTGCCATGTTTCATATTTTTGCCATTCCATGGATTTTATGGCCAACATTGCGTCGTGCCTCGCCAAAACTACGCCAAAAGCATAGAGAAAAATTAAAAAAACGAATAAAAAAACGAAATCAAGTTGATATCATTGGATAAGATTGATCAAAGTTAAAATTTTTATAATTTTCGTAAACACGATCATTGCAGTATTCTTCAGCAAAAATCGAATAAATATTAACAACTATCAAATTGTTAGCTTTCAATGATCGAGATATTTTATTGCTGAGCTGCTATCGCTTAGTGTCACTTAATTGTCTTATCAAAAATTCCAATTCTATAAGTGATCAACAATTAAAAGACGTTACTTTATGTTTACTGATTTTTTATAAAAGATACGTTTAAGCAAAAGAAACGGTTTTAAAAACGAGTACGCGTTCTATGATGATTGTTATCACATAAAAAACAAAGATTATTCAACACAACACTATAAAGACGTGATCATCTTAGAAAAGATCGGATTTTAAAATTGTCTTCTTATTCTCTAAGCGGTTTTTTTACCACTTTTATCATTTTCAAGCTTTTGGCGTTCTGATTTACGCATGCGTTCAGATTCAGATTTCAATTGCCCGCATGCAGCAAAAATATCGCGCCCTCGAGGTGTACGAATAGGTGAAGCATATCCTGCTTGATTGATAAAATCAGCAAATCGCTCAATCTGTTCCCAATCAGAACATTGATAATTGGTCCCAGGCCATGGATTAAATGGAATGAGATTTATTTTTGCAGGAATATTTTTTAATAAGTGAACAAGACGTTTGGCATCATCCAAACTATCATTGACATCTTTCAACATTACATATTCAAACGTAATACGTCTTGCATTGGAAAGACCGGGATAATGACGGCAAGCTTCTATTAGTTGATCAAGCGGATATTTTTTATTTATCGGCACCAGCATATCCCGCAATTCATCGCGCACAGCATGCAATGAAATCGCAAGCATAACACCAATTTCTTCGCCTGTACGTACAATTTCGGGAACCACACCTGATGTTGAAAGGGTTATGCGCCGTTTCGAAAGCGATAATCCTTCACCATCTGAAGCAATTATCAGTGCTTTTTTAACCGCCTCGAAATTATAAAGCGGTTCTCCCATACCCATCATCACAATATTTGTGATCTTTCGCCCTTCTGCTGGTACAATGGCACCATCTGGTGTATCTTTATCAGGAAAATCACCCAAACAATCACGTGCGATAAGCAATTGCGCTAAAATTTCCTCTGTTGTTAAATTACGAACAAGTTTCTGTGTACCTGTATGACAAAAAGTACAAGTTAAAGTACATCCAACTTGCGAAGACATGCACAATGTGCCACGCCCTTCTTCTGGTATGTAAACCATTTCAATTTCAACTGGCCGACCAGCACCGCGTGGGGGAAAACGCAATAACCATTTGCGCGTTCCATCATTTGAGATTTGTTCTTCAACAATTTGTGGTCTGGCGATTGTAAAAGCGCTTTTTAGTTTTTCCCGCATTTCTTTTGAAATATTAAACATATCATCAAAATGCGAAACCCCCCGCACATAAAGCCAATGCCATAACTGAGCAACCCGCATGCGTGTTTGACGTTCAGGTATACCAATACGATGCAGGGCTTCAGCCATTTCTTCACGGTTAAGCCCAATCAAAGAAGGACGTTCATCATTATCAAACGTTGGTCGCAAAGCTTTATTGGCGCCAACTGGTCTTAGATCGTAAGATACGCTCATTGTTTTTGGGTCTCAATTTTATGAATATTCGAAGCTTTAACACAAAAAACCACAAACGTCATTATGTAAGCATACTTTGTGTCTTTGATATTTATTCACTCTTTTATAAAAACAAACTCTCAAGACATTATATTTTTAATAATTAATATACAAACGAAAAACCGCAGCTATCATTGTTTCATTTTTATCAATATGAATCCATTTTATAATAATTGGATTTTGATTTCTCCATGAACGCATGGGCAAAAATAAATATCTAAGCAATCAAATTCTATTCTCAACATCAATAATCCTCAAATGATTGAGGATTATTGATAAATTAAAAATGATAAACTCATAACTTTAATTACAGTATAACGCTAATTATTTGCAATTTTGCGTTGAATTGAGTGCCGCTGTCACGCCTTTAAGGGAATATGTATAGCTTGTATTAGTTCCCCTTTGTGAAACGGCTTTAACCGTAAGGTTAGAACCTGCGCGCATAGCGGCAACAAGCTGATTTTCAGCCGATTGTGAAGATGCCCATGCTGATGAATCCTTGGTAAAAAATTCATAATTTTTACCATCAACTGTTACTGTAACTTTTGATCCAGATTTAAGCGTATAACCAGCCATAAACTGCGGTTCAAATATTACCTGGCCACCTGCACGTTTACTGATAAGAAAAAAATTATCGCCATGATTGACATTCGTTGGTTGTGATGTCAACGGAGCTGAAAGCACATAACAGACTGTATTATTGCCTGATTTATAAGAATAGGCACCCCAGGCATCAAATTGATTGAGTCGTGTGGGTGTCTGCGCAAAAGCCGTTCCAACAAAAGCCAAAACCATAATAGATCCAGCAGTAAAAATTTTTCCAATCATCGTATACTCCGCTCGCTTCTCTTTTTCTTTTGGCAAAGCCTTATTAATTCACTTCATTTAAACTTACAGCTTTTGACCAGTCCCTAATCCATCAATATACATATTTTGATAAATTATATCATGAGTTGTCCTTGGCACCACTATTACATCTAATTTTGACGTGTTTGTGGTTACTAAAAGGTGAAATTTAAATAAAATTTAAAAAATCTTATAATGCACATAATAATTAAAAAGCAAAAATTCCTACGGGCTCATAAGCTAAAACAAAAAAGATGCATCAATTATTTCTGATTCATCTTCTCTATTATCCCATAAAAAGTGCAGCAGAGTATGCGGGGGTATAACTCTGCTGCGCCGGACTGGATTTTCAAAAAAATCTCGTCCGGTTACGTTCAGGCATTTTGAAATACCCGAATAAAAATAGTTGATACATTAGTCGGATAATCATTATTCGGCTTATGATTATCCGTCAACTCTTTGAAAAAAATATCATAATAAAATTAAAAGGATTTACACGCATCAATTGTAATTTTACTTTAATACCCAAACCTAGATTGTATTTTAATACTAACACTTTATTTTTTAGCTATTGTATGATCATAAAGTGACGAATTTTAACACTTAACTATTGTAACTGATTCGACGGACTGTCATATGGATGAGATTATTTATCTATCATTATTCTGTCTGTCTTACATATCACCCCAAATCATAAAACATTCCAATCCATGTTGAAATGATAAGGCTCATTCATCTACATCACAAAAGCAGGTATTCTAACACTTCTAAAAATTATCAGTCATTTTTTCATAATTATATTCATGATGCATAAAATGAATTAAGGAGCTTAAAATGATAAAATGCACGTGCTTTTGCAAATAAGAGAATAATCTTAGCGAGGCAATTATCACGTTAGATTAATCAATATCTTTAAACACTACGATTATATATATTGAATAAGCAATACTACGCACAAACACTCACTATTTTACAATAATGATAAAAAAATCGTGTGCTTATTTTTAATAAGTCCCTCATTATTTTATATTAAATTTTATTATTTTTTTAAATATGTTTCCACTAAAGCGCCCCAAAGACTAGCACCAACAGGAATAATATCATCATTAAAATTATACTGCGGATTATGCAATCCAGCGCTATTGCCATTACCTATAATAATGTAAGCACCTGGAACCTTTTCTAACATAAAAGAAAAATCTTCACTTGGCGTTAATGGTTCAGCATTAAAAACGACATTATTTTTACCGACCAATTGTTCGGCAACCGCTTGAGCATAGCGGGTAGCCTCAGGATTATTGACCGTTACGGGATATCCACGAGAATAGTTTATTTCAGCTTCTGCACGATAACTTTGTGCCTGTGCATGCACAATATTACAAATACGCTCTTCCAACAAAGCTCGCACTTCTGAAGAAAAACTACGGACCGTTAATTCAAGTTTTACCTCATCAGGAATAACATTGTGGGCTGTTCCTCCTTGAATAAGTCCAACTGTTACAATAGCGGCCTCAAGCGGTGAAACATTACGTGAGACAACAGTTTGCAATGCCATAACCGTAGAAGACGCCACAACCACTGGATCTATTGTTGTTTCAGGACGCGCGCCATGCCCACCTTTACCTCGAATGGTAATATAGACTGTATCGACAGAAGCCATCATCGGACCTTCTGCAAAACGCAAGCTACCAGTAGGAAATCCTGGCCAATTATGAAGACCATAAATTTTATCACAAGGAAATTTATCGAACAAACCATCATCAATCATCGCTTTTGCCCCTGCATATCCTTCTTCAGCAGGTTGAAATATAAGATGAACGGTACCATTAAAATTTTTTGTTTCTGCTAAATAGCGCGCAGCTGTGAGTAAAATTGTTGTATGACCATCATGACCACAGGCATGCATAACGCCTTTATTTTCACTCGAATAGTCCAGGTTTGTTTGTTCATGAATAGGCAATGCGTCCATATCGGCACGAATACCAATTGTTTTTTTGCTGTCTCCCAATTTAAATGATCCAACAAGACCTGTTTTACCAATTCCGCGCGTGACGTCATATCCCCAACTCTCAAGGAGCTCTGCCACCTTCTCACTTGTTTTATATTCCTGATAACTTAACTCAGGATGTTGATGAAAATCACGGCGCAATTGCGTCATTTCAGGAAGACTGTTTTCAATATGATTGCGAATAATATTCATTGACATAATTCCTTACTTAAAAGCTCAAACAAAATACCCGCCAGCTTTTTATGTTGTCGGGTAGAACTTTTAGCGTAAATAGTTTTCAGCCAATGATGACCAATAACACCCCCCCAAGGGAATTAAATCATCATTAAAATCATATTTAGGATTATGAAGCGGCGCACTTTCACCGTTGCCGATCATCAAATAAGAACCAGGAAGTTTTTCAAGCATATAGGCAAAATCTTCACTCCCCGATGCTTTCACCATATTGGTATTGACTTTTTCTTCTCCAAAAATTTCTTTCGCGACATTGAGAGCAAAATCGGTTTCATCATCATGATTAACAAGACAAGGATACATACGGCGATAGTGGATATCGGCAGTGGCTCCGAAACTTTCCGCCTGTGCTTTGACCAATGTTTCAATACGTTCTTGTAAAAGATCGCGTATTTGTGCGTTAAAACACCGTACTGTTAAAAGCATTTCAGCACTATCTGGAATTACATTTGAGGTAAATCCCGAACGAAAACTGCCGACTGTTACAACTGCTGTTTCAAGTGGTGGAACATTGCGCGATACAATGGTTTGTAATGCCGTAATAATAGCAGCACCAGCAGCGATCGGATCAATCGCTTTTTCTGGCACTGCACCATGCCCGCCTTTTCCGTTAATTTGAATCCTAACCGTATCACTTGAAGGCATAAAGGCTCCTTTACGAGAGCCAACAAAACCCGTCGGCGCATCTGGCCAATTATGAATGCCAAAAACTTTGTCACAAGGGAATTTATCGAACAAACCATCATCTATCATGGCCTTCGCGCCAGCATATCCTTCTTCAGCAGGCTGAAAAATAAGATTTAATGTACCATTAAAATTTTTTGCTTCAGCAAGATAGCGCGCAGCTGTTAATAACATAGCTGTATGACCATCATGCCCACAAGCATGCATTTTACCCTCATATCTGCTTGAATAAGGCAAATTGGTCATTTCAGAAAGTGGAAGTGCATCAAAATCAGCGCGCAAGCCAACAGCTTTTGTCCCATCACCCACCTTTAACTGACCAACAACACCTGTTTTTCCTAACCCCGTTTCAACTTCATAGCCCCAAGATTTTAAGAGATCGGCAATAATTTTAGAGGTACGATGCTCTTCATAAGCGAGCTCAGGATGAGCATGAAGATCACGCCGTATCTCAACCATTTGCGGCACAAAATTTGAAATATGATTCAAAATATGGGCCATTTTTTCCGATTTTAGTGTCTCACTCATTCATCTTCCTCCAAATTAGTTAAATTATTTCACGGCGTTCATCAAATTTGGTCACTGCAATAATGCCCACAATTAAAGCAAAACCCAAATACCAAAAAGGTGCCATATTGTCCAACTCAGAAAGATCTAATAAAAATGTGACAACCATCTGAGCTGTACCACCAAAAATAGCAACGCCAAAAGCATAAATAACAGCTGTCGCAGTTGCACGAATTTCTTGCACAAAGGCTTCCATAATCATCAATACAGACACTATTGTTAAAAAGCCTAAGCAACAAATTGTCACAACATGAAATGTATAAAACAATAAGATGTTACGAACAAAATGAAATTCGAGATAGGAACTTATAAATGCAACGCATAAAATGACCAAAACTGTAGGTTTACGTCGTTCAAGCTTATCGCTTAATAAACCAGAAAAAAACGTTGCCACAATCATTATCACACTAGCATAACTTGAAACGAGAAAGGCTTGTGAACTACCAATATTCGTCACTAATTTCAAATAATTGGGCATGAAAAAAATGATGACATACATTAAAACAGTCACAGGAAAAATAAATAATATTCCCATAATTGTCTGCTTTGTATGATCAGTCATCAAGACTTTAAAAGGATGTTTTTTGGTATCTTGATGTGCTGGAGCTTCATAAGTCTCATCAATATGAGCGCGAATATAAAGCCCAACAGGTATAATAATTAAAGAAAAAATAAATGGTAACCGCCAACCCCAACTGTGAAGTGCTTCTTCTGAAAGTTGGTAAGTGAGCCAAGCCGCAAGAAGTGAGCCACAAAGAGCACTTAATCCTTGCCCCAAAAATTGCCAGCTTACAAAAAAACCACGTTGATTACGACCAGCTGATTCCATCAATAAAGTTGTTGCTGCGCCAATTTCTCCACCAGCTGAAAACCCTTGGAATAAGCGACCTAAAACAATCAATATAGGGGCAAAAATACCAATAGTTGCATAAGATGGTGCAAAACCAATCAAGGCACTTCCGATAGCCATGAGGGTAATTGTAAGAAGCATGGCCGATTTACGACCATGACGATCTGCATAAGCACCAATAATAATACTTCCCAAAGGGCGCATGACAAAGCCAACACCGAATACGGATACAGAAATCAGCAATGCTATAAGAGGATTCTCAGCATTAAAGAAAACACGCCCGATAATAGCAGCAAAAAAACTATAAACAGTGAAATCAAAAATTTCTATAAAATTACCGATACCTGCGGCAATAATCAATTTCGCTTTTTGTCCGCTTGTTTTAAGACCACCATTAAGATGAGTTTGTTCATTTGGCCAAGTTCGGTCTAAATTTTCACTCTCATTTACCATAGGGTCAGTCCCTCCTCATTATTTGATCTATGCCCAATTTTCATTGAATTTTTTACAATAAAACAATATGCCTATCATGAAAAGCTATTCTGTGTACTTTTCTTATTATTGTTGTAAATTTTTAGGAACTGTAACACTTTTTCACGTTTCATAATTTAGTAAAGGTTTATCACGCATCATGATTTTCTCTGAGACGTCTTTTTTACTAAGTGTATCCGTCGCTTTCAAAAAAATAAAATCCTATCCTTCAATAAAGCTTATACCTTCACATTCATAAATACATTTGTCTTAAACTCCACTAAAGTTTAACTTTTTATTTTTAAAACAATTCTTTAATATTTCTTCCTATAAATTTTTATCATAACTTGATCAAAGCTAGTATGTGAAAACAAGTCCATCAAGATAAAAAACCTTTTTAGTGAACTCTTAAACAATCAATTTTATTATCAAAAATGCCTCATTCAAATAAAAGGACAGAGTTATGGACTCTTTGAAAGATCCCGTTTTTTTAATACGCACCCTCATTCAATGCGCATCTGTCACGCCAAATGAGGCTGGTGTTTTAAGCACATTGGAAACTTTTTTGCATAAACTTAATTTTGATGTAAAACGGCCTACATTTCAGGATACAAATACCCCTGACGTTGACAATCTTTATGCGCGTCTTGGTGCGAATGGTCGCCATCTTATGTTTGCAGGCCATACAGATGTTGTCCCTCCAGGCAATAATGACCAATGGTCTTATCCTCCTTTTGATGCAGTTCTGAAAGATAATAAAATTTTTGGACGTGGTGCTGTTGATATGAAAGGCGGTATAGCCTGTTTTCTTGCTGCAACTGCACGCTATCTCGAAAAAAAGCCGCTTTTAGGTTCCATCAGCTTTCTCATTACCAATGATGAAGAAGGCCCTGCGATTAACGGTACAGTGAAATTATTGCACTGGGCAGCAACAAAAGGAGAAAATTGGGACGCAGCTATTGTTGGCGAACCTACAAACCCCAACCATTTGGGTGAAATGATTAAAATTGGTAGACGTGGCTCACTTTCATGTCTCATGACAGTTCAAGGTTACCAAGGTCATGTTGCTTATCCAGAACGCGCTTTTAATCCTATTCCAATTGCTATAAAATTATGCGAGGCTTTAACAACAACACCTTTAGACAATGGATCCGAAATGTTTCAACCAAGCAATTTGGAAATAACTGCCATTGATACAGATAATCAAGCAACCAACATTATCCCTGGCCAATGCCGCATACGTTTTAATATTCGTTATAATGATTGTTGGACACAAGAAAGTCTGAAAGCCGAAATTGAAAAACGGTTAAATAAAACATTAAAGGCAGATGGTGAAACAGACGTTTTTGAGACGACATCTGATCAATCGATAAGAAAACAGAGTATGTCAAATGACATGCATATTCCGTCCTCTTTCAAAAAAGATCGACCAATTTTTACCCTCGATTGGATGATGAGTCCCGGAGGGGTCTTTGTTACCAAAGATGACACTTTAATCAATATTCTTTCGCAATCAATCTTGGCTATAACGGGGTGTCATGCAGAATTATCGACGACAGGTGGGACATCGGACGCGCGCTTTATCAAAGATTATTGCCCTGTCATAGAATTTGGTTTGGTTGGGCAAACCATGCATCAAATCGATGAATACGTTGATGTGCATGATTTAGAAACTTTAACACAAATCTATGAAAATTTTCTTGAAAAATTTTTTGCCTAAAAATTTCGTTTTAAGGTCTATTCCATAAGATCATATGTTACGTTTTAATCCATTAATCATTATTACAATCTGCTTTCATGTCGTCAATGCAACTGAAGAATGTTAAAATTCCAAGACAAATAGAAACTCTTCTTCAGTTTTCTTTAAGCTTTTTTAAAGAGGCACAAAAGACATATGCTGAGTGTGAAAACTCTTAATGCTTTTTAAGATTTTATAACCGTATTAAATAAACTTAAACGTGTTTATAATTTTGCATCAATTATGAGCTTATCTTGCGTCGATAGATCCATAATTGCGCAGGAGGAAAATTGCGCATAACAAAGTCATAATGCTTAACTTCATAACTTCCTTTATTCGCGGGAACAGGTGACTTTGCACCGTAAGTGATTTGAATAACTGGACGCCCATGAGGTATCCGATCAAGAAGATCTTCAATCAAAGCGATCCGATCAGCAACGGGAATTAAAGTCAAAGGAATAGCGCAGATCACACAATCAAATTTAAGATGTTTTTTATCACCCAATGTTTCATCAAGTTTGAAAGCGTCACCATGAATCACATTAACCTTTGGAAATTTTTCAAACAATAACTCGGCAAAATCTTCGCTATATTCAATAGAATAAAGATCATTTGGAGCAATGCCGCGTTCTAAAATCGCTTTCGTTATAACACCTGTTCCAGGTCCTAACTCCAAAACAGGTAAATTTGACTCAACATCAATCACACTTGCCATACGTTTTGATGTTACAGAACTTGTCGGCAATACAGCCCCAACCTTTTTAGGACCATCGATCATACCCTTAAAAAAACGAATTTCTTCACTAAATTTTTTTGAAATTTTTTCTTTAAGTGTTTGCGTCATTATATCTTCCCATTTTTTTAATCAGCATATCATGAAGTTTTTTTCTATTAACACTGAATATTCAATACGATGAGAATGGCATAAAATTTATACAATGCAAAGATGTTCTTCACACTGATCATAATCAAAGGTTAACACCTTTCATGCTGATAAGCATATCATACATAAAAGATATAATTTTTATGGTCGTATAATATTAATGATGACCACTTAAACCCTCAAAAAATTCTTTCATACGCGAAAAAAAACCGTGCGATTGAGGAGAATTTTCGTGACTTGATATTTGATCAAATTCTTCAAGCAATTCACGCTGTTTTTTACTCAGTTTTTGTGGAGTCTCAATGGCAACTTGAATATAGAGATCCCCCATTGCTTCTTGACGCAAAACAGGCATTCCTTTACCTTTTAAGCGAAATTGTTTTCCATTTTGTGTTCCTTCAGGAACTTTAACCCGTGTTTTAATACCATCCAGTCCAGAGACTTCAAATTCCCCACCAAGTGCCGCTTTTGTCATAGAAATAGGGGCGCGGCAATAAAGATCAGCACCATCGCGCTGAAAAAATTCATGTGGCTGTACAGATATAAATATATAAAGATCACCGGATGGACCACCACGGTTTCCTGCTTCTCCTTCACCAGAAAGGCGAATGCGCGTTCCATCTTCAATGCCAGCAGGAATTGTGACGGTAAGTGTGCGATCTTCTTCAACGCGCCCTTGACCATGACATTTACTACAAGGATCTGAAATTGTTTCTCCCCGTCCATTACATGTGGGGCACGCCCGTTCAATAGAAAAGAAGCCTTGAGCCGCACGCACGCGACCTGAACCATGACATGTTGTGCATGTTTGTGGTTTTGATCCTTTTTTAGAACCCGAGCCATTACAGCTGTCACAAGTGACAGAAGTAGGAACACGAATTTGTGCGGTTTTGCCATGATAAGCCTCTTCAAGTGAGACTTCCATATTATATTTTAAATCTGCACCTCGCTCACGCCCATCAGAGCGTCTGCGACGACCTCCCCCCATCATTTCGCCGAAAAAATCTTCAAAAATATCGGAAAAGCCACCAGCATTTCCAAAAGGATTTCCGCCGCCAAACGGGCCTCCACCGCCACGGCCGCCATTTTCAAAAGCTGCATGCCCAAAGCGATCATAAGCGGCGCGTTTTTGTGGATCTTTTAAAACCTCATAAGCTTCACCGATTTCTTTGAATTTTTGCTCTGCAACCACATCCCCGGGATTTTTATCAGGGTGATATTGCATAGCCAATTTACGAAAAGCAGATTTGAGCGTTTTTTCATCGCATTCACGAGTAACGCCGAGCAATTCATAATAATCAATTTTCATAGGTCAATCCTGCAGATGGTACACAGTTTAAGCTTTTCATATTTAATCATAAAAGACGTTTTTATCACTAAGAACATAATTCAAAAACCTATCTTCTATCGAGAATTGATGAGAACTTGTACATTTGTTTTAAAGCTTCTTAAAGGGGTCTTTTATTTTCATTTAGAGGTTTTAATGTTACCGAATGATATTTTTAATCACTTCTAAAAATGATATTTGATTTCATAACTGATGGTTTTTTTAAAAAGCAAGCCCGACACTTTGTTTGAAAGGTCGGGCTTATTTTCCTTTAAAGCATTACCACCAATTATTTCTTATTATCGTCGATTTCTTCGAAATCAGCATCCACGACGTCATCATTAGAAGCGTCTTTTGCTGCATCTTTTGCTGCATCAGCTTCTGCTTCAGCCTGTGATGCTTCATACATTGCCTGACCCAACTTCATGCTGGCTTCAGCCAATGCTTGTGTTTTGGCATTAATGTCTTGTGCATCATCGCCTTCAAGTGCTGTTTTCAAATCAGCCAAAGCTGTTTCAATGGCAGTTTTATCTTCAGCAGATACCTTATCGCCATAATCAGCCAATGACTTTTCAGTAGAGTGAACAAGTCCTTCCGCTTGATTTTTAGCTTCTACACTTTCACGACGTTTTTTATCATCTTCAGCATGAGATTCTGCATCTTTGACCATTTGTTCAATATCTGCATCACTCAAACCACCTGATGCTTGAATACGCACTTGATGTTCTTTACCTGTACCTTTGTCTTTAGCAGACACATTCACAATACCATTTGCATCAATATCAAATGTCACTTCAATCTGAGGCACGCCACGTGGTGCAGGTGGAATTCCCACCAAATCAAATTGGGCAAGCAATTTATTATCGACAGCCATTTCACGTTCCCCTTGGAAAACACGAATTGTAACTGCATTTTGATTATCATCTGCAGTTGAAAAAGTTTGTGATTTTTTTGTAGGAATGGTCGTGTTACGCTCAATTAAGCGAGTAAATACACCACCCAAAGTTTCAATCCCTAAGGAAAGAGGTGTCACGTCAAGCAACAAGACGTCTTTAACATCACCTTGTAAAACACCTGCCTGAATTGCAGCGCCCATGGCAACAACTTCATCAGGATTGACACCCTTATGCGGTTCTTTTCCAAAGAAGCTTTTAACAACTTCTTGAATTTTTGGCATGCGGGTCATACCCCCCACAAGCACCACTTCATCAATTTCACCTGCGTTAATGCCAGCATCTTTTAACGCAGATTTACATGGTGCAATTGTACGTTGAACAAGATCATCAACGAGAGATTCAAATTTTGCCCGTGTCAATTTCATCGCTAAATGTTTTGGACCAGATTGATCCGCAGTAATAAAGGGCAAGTTGATTTCAGTTTGTTGTGATGAAGAAAGCTCAATTTTTGCTTTTTCTGCTGCTTCTTTTAAACGTTGCAAAGCAAGTTTATCGTTTTTAAGATCAATGCCTTGTTCTTTTTTAAATTCATCAGCCAAATAGCCGACCAAGCGCATATCAAAATCTTCACCACCTAAAAAAGTATCCCCATTCGTGGACTTTACTTCAAAGACGCCATCACCAATTTCAAGAACTGAAATATCAAATGTACCGCCACCAAGGTCATAAACAGCGATTGTTTTGCCATCTTTTTTATCAAGACCATAAGCCAAAGCTGCTGCTGTCGGCTCATTAATAATCCGCAAAACATCAAGACCGGCAATTTTACCAGCGTCTTTAGTTGCTTGACGCTGCGCATCATTAAAATATGCAGGAACAGTAATAACAGCTTGTTCGACCTTTTCGCCCAAATAACCTTCAGCTGTTTCTTTCATTTTTTGCAAAATCATCGCAGATACTTGTGAAGGAGAATATTTTTTACCCTCTGCCTCAACCCAAGCATCACCATTATCACCTTTAACAATATTATAAGGTACGAGCTCTTTATCTTTTGCAACAGTTGGATCGTCAAAACGACGACCAATTAAACGCTTTACCGCAAAAATTGTCCCTTCAGGATTGGTAACGGCCTGGCGCTTTGCGGGCTGCCCTACAAGACGTTCACCACCTTCTGAAAAGGCAACAATAGAAGGTGTGGTGCGTGCACCTTCTGAATTTTCAACAACTTTCGCATTTTTACCGTCCATAACAGCAATGCAGGAATTTGTTGTTCCTAAATCAATACCAATTACTTTTGCCATATCTACTCTCCATTCAGCAAACCGCCGGGACCTTTACCAAGCATTCCCCAGTGACGGCTCCTTCTCAATTAAAAGTCCGCAAAGGCGGTTTAGAAAAACGTCACCTTAACGAACTTCGATGGAAGGTATATAAGGGTGGCTTTTTAAGCGTGCAAGAGAGGAGAAAGAGAATCCTCATGGAAATGTAAAATTTTGCGTAAAAAAACGATAAATTATATGATTTTTGCTTCAAATTGTTATTATTTGCTTTTTAAATGAAGAGAATTCGATCATTTAAAGATGGTTATAAGAGTCATATTTTTACATTAAAATATATATATTCCCTATTTTCAAATTAAATTTCTCAAATTTCAAACCGTTTATTCATCTAATTTTATGATTTTTTTAATATAGAAATAAATCTGTATAAGGAATTAAGACACTTAATCGTTCTCGGATAAATTTCCTCATACCATTTTGATAAAACTTATACATCCTGAGCTCGAAAAAATATCAATCAATCTTACTTCAGGATGAGTGCATTAAGCTATTTAGGATCGTTTTCACGAAAAACGTGATGACTTCACGACTTCGTGAATGGAAAGAAATATATTCTTGATCAATATTATACATGAACACTTATCGTAAAAATGCGAAAATAATAATACAAAGGCGAAAGCTTCAAAATAAGGAGAAATATTATGAAAAAAATTCTTGCCGCGAGTCTCATTGCTATGATGTCCATGAGTGGAGTTATTGCTTCCAATTTTGCAATGGCTGCTGATGGTCGTGATTCCTTTGGTGATGGTTCACCTGAAGATAGCTACGTATCGGGTCAAAAAACACCTGATTCACCTGAAGCAAAAGAAATGGGTACGCCTAAACATTTTGGTAATGGTTCTCATGAAGATACTTATGTTCCTGGCCAGAAAAAAGATGCGCCTCAATCACAACATATCATTGAAGATAGTGAGACAGGCAGCTTTGATGATGGTTCGCCAGCTGAATAATTTTGCTTTATCGCTAAAAAAGGTGGGCTTGTCCCACCTTTTTTATTGGTAACGCATTTGAAACAATAATTTTTTCATAAAGCTAAAATTTATATCTATAGAAAATATGTTTATAGACTTCATTTGAAGTCTTCGCATTTTTTGGTGAATTACTCATTTTTCAATAAATCTAATACATAATTCTCATTTTTAAATCTGATTATACCTTGATGAGATTCACAAAAGTTATGCGATGTGATCTTCGTTTTAACAAATTCCATAAAACTGACAAATAACATTCCAGCCTTCTTGAGCATTATCGACATAATGTAAAAGATCTTTATCTGTTGGAGATATTGTGCCCTGTTCGGCTAAATAATCAACATTAATAACATTTTTCCAAAACTCTCCACCAAACATCACTATAGGAACACGGTGCATTCGTCCTGTTTGTATCAAAGTTAACGCTTCAAACAATTCGTCCAATGTACCAAATCCACCAGGAAAAATAGCCAAAGCTTTTGCACGCATTAAAAAATGCATTTTGCGCATACCAAAATAATGAAAATTAAAACAAAGCTCTGGTGTCACATAGATATTAGGGGCTTGTTCATGCGGTAAAACAATGTTGAGACCAATGCTCGGTGCATTGGCATCAGCGGCACCGCGATTGCCAGCTTCCATGACACCTGGACCACCACCTGTAACAATAACAAATTCACGATGATCATGTTTTGCTGATTGACAAGAACAAAGTTGAGCAAACTTTCGTGCCTCTTCATAATAATGTGAAGATTTTTCAAGATTTTTTCTCTGTGTGTCATTTTTAGCGGCCCATGCAGCTTGTCCCGGTGCTGGAATGCGTGCCCCTCCAAAAAGAACAATAGTGGATTTAATACCAAAATCCTTTAAACCCAATTCTGGCTTTGTCAGTTCTAAACCAATACGCATAGCGCGCATTTCAGGACGCATGAGAAAATCAGGATCATCATAAGCCAATCGATAAGTAGGAGATCGCGTTTGCGGCGTATCAGGGACTTCATCGACTATGCGTACATCTTCTTTAGAAGTAGAAAAAGGAGTCCAGCCATTTTTTTCGTCTTTAGCCATCAAACATATCCTCTTAAAGTCACAGTGTTTTCATTCCATGATGATGCTATTTTCATTTATCTTTGATCGTATGAAGAAAACCAAACAAGAGCAAGAAGAAAGATTGTTATAAAAATGGCACTTCTTAAAACCTAAATTTTGACTTTCAGGTAAATTGAAAAAAATATTTATACAGCTTTTATAAAAAACTTTTGCGTTTAAGAATTTTTTTCAATTTTTAAGGGCAAATTTATATGACATGAAACAGTTAATAGTCTTCATGATAATTTTTTAATATTAACCACTATAAATAGAGACCAATAGCGATGGAGATTATCCACGGCAATGGTTAAGGAATGAGAATTCATTGTCAAACACGTTTTCTCGAATGATAAAAACGTCGCATACTCTTAAATCATTTAATAAAATCGAGTAAAAATTCTATGAGAATTATGACGTTTCCCCTAATTTCTGCTTTAAAAAAGACAAAACAGAAGTGGGTGCTACATTTTCTGCAACAAAGCACTCACCCAAATTATGCGTTAAGATGAAAGTTAAAAGACCGCGTGAAACTTTTTTATCTTGCCCGATTATATCTAAAAATTTTTCTGCATTAGGTAAAGAACCTGGTACATCCTGAATTGTTGTAGGAAGACCAACCTTTTGTAAATGCGCTTCAACTTTTAAACTGACATCAGGGCTACATAAATTCAAATAGGCTGAAAATTGATATGCAAGCACTATGCCAATCGAAACCCCTTCACCATGAACCAAACGTTCTGCATTATAATTTGTGGCAGTTTCTAATGCATGACCGAATGTATGACCAAGATTGAGCAATGCACGTTCCCCAGCTTCACGCTCATCACGCTCCACGATATCAGCTTTGGATTGGCAAGAGCGCGCAATGGCTTCCATACGAGCTGGACCGCCAGAAAAAACTTCTTTCCAATGGGTATCAAGCCAATGAAAAAAGTCAGGCTGGTTAATCAATCCATATTTAACCACCTCAGCATAGCCTGCTCGAAATTGGCGTAAGGGTAGTGTCTCCAAAACATCGCTATCTGCGATCACCAAACGCGGCTGATAAAATGCACCAACAAGATTTTTACCATGAGCAGTATTAATACCTGTTTTTCCTCCGACCGACGAATCAACCTGAGCCAAAAGCGAGGTTGGAATTTGAATAAAATTCATACCACGACGCACAATTGCAGAAGCAAATCCCGCAAGATCCCCAACAACACCACCGCCTAAAGCCAAGACAAAATCGCTACGTTCTAAGCGCGCCTCTAAAAGAGCATTAACCACATATTGCAAGGTTTCAAAACTTTTGGACTTTTCTCCTGATCCCACAATAATCGGCGTAAAAGGAATGTGCGCATCGCGCAAACTCGCACTTAAATTTTCTAAATGATGGGCCGCCACCTTATCATCACTGACGATAGCAACACGTCCTGCTTTTTCACCCAAAAAACGTTGCTTAATTTCTTGTCCTATATTGGTAAGAAGTGCTGGCCCAATTAAAATATCATAACTGCGTGTTCCAAGACCAACAGGAACCGTCAAATGCGTCATGATATCACCTCGTATTTTTTAATATTAAACGTTGATTGATAAATCTTTTCATATTGTCTTTGATATCATCTTTTAAGTGATCACCACAGGATTTATTTAAAATTATTAAACAAAGACCATAGTTTGAAATAATTTTAATGATAAATACGATCTTTCATGTCATCAGCCAAATATCAAGTTTTTAAATATGACACAGTCTCAGTGTCTTTAAAACGATCCCAATATACTATCAAACAGACAAATTATAAACACCAATAAATATTGTATGGTAATAGAATATTATTATAGCTCAATCTCCATTTAAGCGTATCATTTATAATAGCAATAAAATAATCCTCTCAATCACTAAACTTATCGAAGAGCTCTTATTACCTATCATAATAATTTTAAAATTATAAATTTAAAAATTTAAAAAATTTCATTCTTAGGATAAGGTTACCTTGATTTTTACTCATATGAATGATATGATTTATTTATAGTGGAATTCTTTTTGTTGTAATTTTTCTTGTTTATTCAAATGACGTTCAACGATACGCACAACATTACGAGCCACCACATCACGACCTGCTTTACGACTTTTCACCGTTAGGTGAGCGCGCGCATAAATAGGATAGCGTTCTTGCATCAAACGTTCCATTACCGCACGCGGATTTTCATTTTGTAACAAGGGTCGATTTTGTCGCCGTGAAACGCGCTCCATTAGCAAATCAAGATCAGCATCTAACCAAACAGAAATGCCTTTTTCATTTATTGCCATGCGCGTTTCTTCATTCATATAAGCACCACCACCTGTTGCCAAAACCATCGGTCCTTGTTGGATAAGCCGTAAGATTACACGCCGTTCAAGCCCACGAAACTCAGCTTCACCATAAGCTTCAAATAATTCTGGAATCGTCATTTGCGCTGCATTTTCAATTTCATGATCAGCATCAAAAAAAGGCAAACGCAACATAGAAGCAACGCGTTTTCCTACGGTAGTTTTACCTGCCCCCATCAAACCTACAAGAACCAAAGATTTATTATTGAGACGCGTGTTCAGCCGTGCAGCTGTACGCGCCATAGGCGCATTTTTTTTGAAATACTTTTTTCTTTCATCTTTGTTTGAAATTTTTGTGATATCTTTGTCGACGTTTTTATCCATAACATTGTTACGGTTTTTATCTATAAATTGGCCGACATTTTTGCCAGTATGTTTCCCTATTTTTTTCATTATGCTTTTCATCATGCGTTTCAGCAATACTTTTATCTGACGTCGATTCAATTTCTGCCAGTCAGTCAAAAGCTGTTAATAATTATCATCTATAAAATATGGTAAGAAGCAAGAAAACGGAAAAATATATTTCATGCCCACTTTAACACGTCTTTTATGCATCATCTCACTTTTTTTAGGTTTGGTCTATGGTTGCATGGTTGCACTTGTTGCATTTGTCAAACCGACCCAAACCATCATCAGCATTGAAATTCCTCTTTCACAACTAAACTTAAGAGATCGGCCTGAAAATTTTCATCAAAAAAATTAAATAATGACTTCGAACTTAAGTCCATTAAAACGAATACCAATCTATCTAGATGACAAAACTGACTTTAAAAATATACTTACATAAATGAGAGACAAATAATTAATATTATCTCTTTTCCTCAAAAAGATTAATGAAGTTTTTTATATCTTTAAGTAACAAAACATTTTAATTTAACACCATTAATAATGGAAAGAAAAATAATGTCGTCTGCTCGTTTCATTGATAATTTTTTAGAAATGATGAGTGCAGAACGCGGTGCATCGCGTAATACGCTTGAAGCCTATCGACGCGATCTTAATTGGGCAGAAAGCCAACTCAAAAAAGGTAATAATGATCTGCTTAATGCTGAGCTGGATGCAATAAATACACTTGTCGGTGAGATGCAAAAAAGCGGTTTTGCGGCCACATCGCAAGCACGACGCCTCTCCACATTGCGGCAATTTTTTCAATTTCTCTATAGTGAAGGTTTGCGCACAGATGATCCCTCAGCAGACATTGATGCACCCAAAAAACAACTTAACCTACCCAAAACTCTCAATGAAGACGATGTATCAAAATTACTTGATCTTGCACATGAAAATGCAATGGCGCAGAAAGTTTCTGCATTCGAACACCGTCGCGCACTACGCCTGTGCACAATCATTGAACTTCTCTATGCCACAGGGATGCGTATCAGTGAATGTGTTAGTCTGCCCGTTCGTGTAGCACGTGGAGATCCACGTTTTTTATTGGTACGTGGCAAAGGTGCAAAAGAACGTATGGTTCCTTTATCAAAAAAAGCAATAGAAATTCTTGCTCATTGGCTCATTTTACGTGATGAAGATCTTTCGCAAAAAAAAGATGAAAACAATCGCCAAAGCCCCTACCTTTTTCCAGCGCAATCTACAACAGGTTATATTGCCCGCCAATTGGTTGCACGCGAATTAAAAGAGCTTGCTGTAGCTGCGGGCATAAATCGCTCAAAAATATCACCCCATATTTTACGCCATGCCTTTGCAAGCCATTTATTGCATCATGGTGCAGATTTGCGTGCGGTTCAAAAATTGCTAGGTCATAGCGACATTTCAACCACACAAATTTATACACATATATTGGAAGAACGTTTGCAACGTTTGGTCAATGAACATCACCCTTTAGCCAATCATAAATCAGGCTAAATTTTTTTCATGACACTAAATTTCACGTCAAAATAATATTAATATGGCATTATTTAAAAACATTATCCATATTTTCAATTGATAATAAGATGCTATCAAAATAATACTTTTCTTTTTATCAAAAGCTTAGCAATGTTATCATTGACAAAAAATACGATATTTATTTATAAATTTGACACTTAGTCAAAATTTAATCGATGACTTTAAAATTTTGAATTCTCTTATTCTGTAAAAGCGTCAATTTAATTACGCTAACTTATGATTATAAAATAATATAAAAACCCACACATTTGACAGAATATCTATGCTATAAACAAATTTAAAAAGTAGAAGGCATTACAAGAAAAAGACCATTGGCGCAAAAAATCTTGCACAAGCTATTGAGAAAACCATTGCGCAAATGCTAGAAAGCGCAAAAGGTTGGAAGGCTGTATAATGAAACAGTCGCAAAAGTTGGAAAAAAATGCATAATTATCTTGATTTTGAAAAACCTGTTGCAGATCTGGAAGGCCAGATTTTTGAATTAAAAAAGATTGCCGAAGAAAAGGGAAGCGTCGACATGGGCGATGCCATTACTCGCCTTGAAGGGCGATCCCAAGCAGCATTACGTGATCTTTATAAAAAGCTAACCCCTTGGCAAAAAGCACAAGTGGCACGTCATCCAGATCGTCCGCATTTTCTTGATTATTGCAATCAGCTTTTTAGTGATATTACCCCCTTGTCAGGCGATCGTAAATTTGGTGAAGATGAAGCTATTCAAGCTGGATTTGCTCGTTTTAAAGGAGAAGCGATTGCTTATATTGGCCAAGAAAAAGGCAATGATACACAAACACGTTTACGCTATAATTTTGGTTCAGCCCGTCCTGAAGGTTATCGTAAAGCTGTGCGCATTATGGAATTAGCAGATCGGTTTAATCTACCTGTTATTACACTTGTTGATACGGCTGGCGCTTATCCAGGTGTGAGCGCGGAAGAACGTGGTCAAGCAGAAGCAATCGCACAATCAACTGCCCAAACCTTACGTTTAAAAGTGCCTGTAGTTTCAGTTATTATTGGTGAAGGCGGATCAGGTGGAGCCATTGCCATTGCCGCAGCCAATAAAGTGTATATGCTGGAACATGCAATCTATTCTGTCATTTCTCCAGAAGGCGCTGCCTCAATTTTATGGCGTGATTCCACACGTGCCAAAGATGCTGCCACCAATATGCGTATTACTGCACAAGACCTTTATCAGCTAAAAATTATTGATGGCATTATTCCTGAACCTTTAGGAGGAGCTCACCGCGGACAAGAAGCTGCGATTGATGCAACAGGCAATATCATTACATCAGCATTAAAAACCATGGCTGGGAAAAACGGTGAAACCTTAAAGACAGAACGTTGGGAAAAATACTTGCAAATTGGTCGGTCTCTTGCCTAAAAGCTTAAAAAACCAAAATTTACACATTTTTCTTAAAAGTCGTAAAATTTGTCTTATTGAAAAGAAAAGTCATGAGATAATAATCTCATGACAAACTCTACACAAAAGATATCAAAAGAAACATGATACGTACCGATTGCAAAATATGTTTCTATGTCATGATTACTCAAAACCCTGTCAAAATTCATCAAAATCAAAAAACAAATATAATAGCTTCATTATCATGCGCTCTTTATCTTCCTAATAAACGCATTTTCATATGGTTTCATAAAATAATAATGAAATAGACTGAGAACCACTTCATTTTGTTGAATTGGTATGAAGTGATTTTTGAAAATGAGGAAAAGAGTTACATAAAATAAGGGTGTTTTCTAAATGGCACGACAAAGTTATCGACAAAATTTCCGATATCCATGGAACACAAAAACAGCTTTGATAACCTTATGTTAGAAAAGTCGAGAAGTAGATATATTAATTGGTTTTCAGTTATATTCTCGTCTTTTTTGCTATTTATTGAGCCAATTCATTAAAATTGAGTTGTCATGTGGTTTAAATTTAAAATATCAAAAAAATTCGTAAATTTTATGCATGTTTTCAAAATCGTGACAAATGATTTTTCAAGACTTTTAGCCTAAAATCAACAGCCGAGTTTTATTTGAAACCACCGTAAAAACTCTTTCCATATCACGACGTGATAAGGCGATACAACCTCGTGTTGGTGTATAACCTTTGCGTGCTAGATGCATAAATATAGCACTACCACGATTCATCACTCGTTTTTGTATATTCCAGTCAACGATAAGTCCCATATCATAAATTTCATCTTTACGCTGCATTTCTTCTGCACTTGCACGATAAGGCAAACGGACAGGACGATTATAGTTGGCATCCCAATTTTCATCACACCAACCATCACGATTGCCAATAATGCGCATTTTCAAACAATGTTTAGTTCGAGAGTGCACATTTTTTTGTCTAAATCCTTGTAAAACTTTCATGACACCACGTGGTGTTGCGCCGTCACCTTCATATTTTTGTGATACAATGCCACTAGCTCCTAACGCGCATATGAAACGATTCTGACCAATTGCCAAAATTCCTTGAGAGCGTTGCCCCATTCGCCGGCGCACAACAATAATCGTAACAAAAGATTGTCTTTCTTGTGCTTTTCTTTTCAAATTTACTTGCATGGTGTTTTATTTTTCGTGATTGTGATAACAAAGGGTTTATAGCATAAACGACCCCCTTTTCATAAGGAAGAACAATGACAAATCGCACGCTTTTAATTATTGACGATGATAATGATTTACGCACTATTCTCGTTGAGCAACTGCAAATGCATGAAGAATTTCGAGTTTTAGAAGAAACAAACGCCAAAAATGGCATTGAAACTGCAACAAAAGAAAATGTTGATCTTGTTATTATGGATGTTGGCTTACCAGACCTTGATGGACGCGAAGCCGTCAAACTTTTACGTCAAGAAGGATTTCGCTCTCCCGTTATTATGCTAACAGGACATGATACTGATTCTGATACAATATTAGGATTAGAAGCTGGTGCCAATGATTATGTCACAAAACCTTTCCGTTTTGCTGTGTTGCTTGCCCGTATTCGCGCGCAATTGCGCCAACATGAACAAAGCGAAGATGCAACATTTCAAGTAGGTCCGTATATTTTTAAACCGGGGCAAAAATTACTTCTAGACGAAAAAAACCATAAAATTCGCCTGACAGAAAAAGAAGCTGCCATTATTAAATTTCTTTATCGTTCAGGCGATAAAGTTGTTAGCCGTGATACACTTTTGGAAGAAGTTTGGGGCTATAATTCTGGTGTCACAACTCACACATTGGAAACACACGTCTATCGTTTGCGCCAAAAAATCGAAAAAGACCCTTCAAACGCCCATATTTTAGTGACAGATAGTGGTGGTTATAAACTTATTCCATAATATAATTTCATCAGTATCGAAGAAAAAGCATTTCTATACGACAACAGTAAAAGAAAATGAAACCAAATAGGGTAAAAATCACGATACTTTTGTGAATGCCGTAAAAAAGAGGACATTTTATTGTTAACGAATGATGATATAGCTTTATTAAAGCGTTTGGACTTTTTTAAAGCCATGACACAGGAACATTTGCGCATGTTACTTTTTGATGCGCAAAGCTTTAGTGTTGATCGTCATAAAATTCTTTTTCATGAAGGTGATATCACTGAATGTGCTTATGTTATATTATCAGGCAGTTTTCAAATTTATAAAACCCAAAATGATAAAAACCACCTTATTGAAACAGCGTTAATAGGCAGCCTTTTATGTGAATTGGGTATGGTTAGCCCTATTCATTGCCCGGTAAGTGCTGTTGCGGATGAAGACTGTGTTGTATTGCAAATCACTAGAGAGAGTTTTCTGCGCTTGATGCAAGAATATCCTGAAATTGCACATCATATTCATGATTATGTCAGCACAAAAATGCAGCAACTTATTGATAATCTCAGTCAATTGCCAAGCTTTACAAAACCTTAAAACGCGTTTTAGACGGTAAAAGCAAATATTTTGGTTTATGCTAGCAAATGCCATCATAGAGGTTCAATATCGTGATTCATTCTAAAAAACTTAAATTTTAGCATCATACCAATATGTTTATGACTATAGATAAAAATACTGGTTTTATCTTTCGCAAAAACATTGGCTTTATTTTCGTAAAATTATTTGCGGTAGCTTTATAAGATTATTTTCTATGTAATTCATATAAAATTTTGTCATTTTAAGAGCCATTTTCATTTAAACTCTTATAAATCGAAATGAACGCTTTTAGAATTGTGATCTTGCCATTTCAACTCACGACTATATTTTCGGTTAGAGGCTTGTGGTGATAAAGCAGGCACAAAAACACGTCGAGATTGGCGTCTTTTGACCATTAAACCTTGATAGACACGTTTTTGCGCCTCGCATATGAGTATTCCACCGAAATAAAGGCAAAAACGACGCATTAAAGGCTCATAAATGGCTGAAAACAACCGAGCGGGCAAACGTTGCGAAGGCAAAAAATGCAATGCTTCGCACATTGATTGAACAGTAAAATTTGTTTCATGCAGCAAGCGTTGCAATTGACCCGCCGTATAAGGTTGTCCACTACCAAAAGGTGTATGATCGTTTCTTGCCCAAACGCCTCGTCGATTGGGCACAACAATAAAAATACGCCCATTTGGTGCTAAAATTCGCCAAATTTCTTTCATCAATTCATCAGAATTTTCAGCAAACTCTAAAGAATGAACCAAAAATATGCGATCAATTGAAGCATCAGGCAAGGGCAAATCTTCTTCAAAAACCAGCGCTGTCGCAACTTTTTTTGCATTTGGCCAAGGTGCGGCACCTTGGCGTGCTGGCATAAAGGCCAAACAGCGCTCAGCCTGCTTTTGACACAATGATAAATAAGGAGTGACATAACCAAGCCCCATGACGCGTTCACCTGTCATATTTTGAGCAACCATATTTAATTGGCTAGAAATGACATTGAAACAGCGCCGCCCAAGTGGCGTTGTATAAAAGGAGCGAAGCGTTAAAATATCCACAAATGCACTCCTGTATTAAAATAAACACTATGAACGATCATATGGCACTTATGTATTTTATTTAAAGGATTATATGCATTTTGCATCAAGTTTGAGTGCTTTTTCATGTAAATGCAAACAAAACCTTGTTAAGGTTTAGTAAGGGAACCCATTCATACAATCAAATGATAACACGAGACAAATCATCTTTTAACAAAGATGCTTTTTAAATTAAAATAATGCTATAGCCTATAAACTGACTTTATCAATTGGAATAATTCTTACCATTATTTTGCTTGAACACATTATATGCTGTTAAAAAATCTAATAAAATTTATATATATTTTACTGTAACATTTTATAAATCAGCACAATAAGCCACTATTCCCAACACCCAAGATTACGCCCACGCAAATTATGCGCATCAATATCCACAAGCGCGCGTTGATCATCTTTCATCAATTGATAACGGCTTCGTGTTTTAATATCAATCTTTTGCCATCCGCTACACTCTTTCGGCATTTCAACATGTTGCAAGGTAATTTTTTCTGTCCAAGCTGTTGCTTGCGCTGCACAACCACCTATGAGAAGAAGGCTTGACAACATCATCGTTTTAGCAAAAAATAAATTCTTCATCCCACCCATGATTTTCAATCCGTTGTTGCACTCAATTCTGTTTTGGTTATGGCTAACCATACCACTTAAAAACTGATATTGCCTTACTCATATCAAACTTTTGTACTAAAGAAAAAGCATAGCTTGTTTTAAGGTTAAAATTGTTAAATTTATATGACGGTCGAAATCTAAAATAAGATATTGAGTTCATTCAACCTATGCTATTATAGCACAAAAATTAGTTATTATATAATAATGGTTGACTATCTTTAATCCTGTTATTGAAAGGATATTTTATGAAATTGCGTTCCTTAGGAAATACTCATCTTAAAATTGCATCTCTTGTTTTTGGTGGCAATGTATTTGGCTGGACATTGGATAAAAAACAATCTTTTGCCATGCTTGATGCGATCGTTGAAAGTGGTTTAAATGCAATCGATACAGCTGACGTTTATTCCTCATGGGTTGAAGGTAATAAAGGTGGTGAATCCGAAACGATCATTGGCCAATGGTTGAAAGACAATCCATCGAAGCGTGACAAAGTGCTGATCTTTACCAAAGTTGGATCAGATATGGGCGTTGAAGGGCATAAAGGTTTATCAGCGCGCTGGATTGAAAAGGCGGTCGAAGATTCCTTAAAGCGACTCAATTGTGATGTGATTGATCTTTATCAATCCCACTGGTTTGATCCTGAAACACCGATTGAAGAAACGCTTGAAGCTTATGAAAAATTACTTAAAACGGGAAAAATACGAGCGATTGGTTGTTCTAACGTTACGGCAGATCAATTACAAAAAGCAATGGATATAGCATCGGCTCATCATCTTCCTTCTTATCAAACATTACAGCCTGAATATAATCTTTATGATCGTGAACAATTTGATGGAGCATTATGCGATATCGCCATGAAATATGATATGGGCGTGATCACATATTTTAGTCTGGCGTCTGGCTTTTTATCTGGCAAATACCGCTCAATTGATGATCTTACAGGTCATAAACGTGGCGATATGGTAAAAAAATATATTAATACACGAGGCTTGGCTATTTTAGGTGCGCTTGATATTGTTTCAGAAAAACATAATGCCTCATTAGCAGAAATTGCTTTAGCTTGGATTATGGAGCGCCCAGGCGTTACAGCTCCTATAGCCAGTGCAACAAAAATTGACCAATTGCATAGCCTTGTGCGCGCAACAAAAATTAATCTTGATCAAGATGATATGGATCTTTTAAACAAAGCCAGTGTTTAAAACGAAAATCTTATAAGTAACTTTTACATATAAAAGCCAAAACCTGAAAACAAATTTCAAGTAGTAAAACATCAACTTAAATATTTAGAAAAATTTAAAGGCACGTTTACGTGCCTTTAAATATAAACAATCCTATCAATCTTTTAATTAAGTAATTTTATGTTTTTTTCTTGTTTGATTGCCAATTACAAAACCATTTTTAATTATAAGAGATAATTTTTTAAATGTTTTTGATCATAGAGTTATAATGTAATTATCATATTTATAAAATATTTTATTCTTTAACGTATATTTTCTCGAAAAAATTTTTAATTTGTGCTAAGCTATAACACGCAATCGCTCTCTATTAAACTGAATTTCCTTTATAATTTTCCTTTATAAACTATTTTAAAAATACACTCTGCGAGAAAATATAAACTTTGCACTTTTTAAAAAAGTTCAAACACTAATGTTTAAAATTATAAGACGCTATTGCGGAAAATGAATAAAGGAACGTCACCATGCCACACGAATCATCACAAAATTTTAAAGAAACAAAGATAGAAAAAGACACACAAAATCCAAAAAAAGGTCACGGTAAGATCTATGATTCAATATTAGAGACAATTGGCAACACACCACTTGTACGCATTGATCATTTTGCCAAAGAAAATGGCGTTCATGCCAATCTTCTAGCCAAGTTAGAATTTTTTAATCCTCTTGCCAGTGTGAAAGACCGCCTTGGTCTTGCTCTCATCAATGCTTTAGAAAATGAAGGCAAAGCCATTCCCGGAAAAACGGTTTTAATTGAGCCAACATCGGGCAATACTGGTATTGCACTGGCATTTGCAGCAGCGGCAAAAGGCTATCGCCTTATTTTAACAATGCCAGAAACCATGTCAGAAGAAAGACAGAAATTATTAAAATTTTTAGGCGCTGAACTGGTGCTAACAGAAGGAGCATTAGGTATGAATGGTGCCATTGCAAAAGCAGAAGACTTAGTCAATGAGACTGAAAATGCCATTATTCCTCAGCAATTTGAAAATCCTGCTAATCCTGAAATTCATCGTAGAACAACGGCAGAAGAAATTTGGAACGATACGGACGGTCATGTTGATTTCTTAATATCAGGCATTGGCACAGGTGGCACTATTACAGGTGTGGGACAAGTCATTAAAAACCGTAAACATGATTTCAAAGTGATCGCAGTTGAACCAAGCGATTCTCCTGTTTTGTCAGGTGGGCAAGCAGGTCCGCACAAAATTCAAGGTATCGGTGCAGGTTTTGTGCCTAAAATCCTTGATACTGATATTTATGATGAAATCATTACTGTCACAAATGATGATGCAATGGAAACATCACGCCAATTGGCAAAATTGGAAGGCATCCCTGTTGGTATCTCATCGGGTGCAGCACTGAAAGCTGCTATTGAAATCGGCAAACGATCAGAAAATAAAGACAAAAACATCGTGATTATTATTCCGTCTTTTGCTGAACGTTATCTTTCAACTGCCCTTTTTCATGGTTTGGAAGATGAATATGATAACCGCCATCTTGCATCAAAACATTAGTTTATAATCTCACTGTGAAAAAGAGCGATGCGTCTTTTACGCATCGCTTTGTTCATCAAAGTTAAAACTTCGACCTTAACGTTTGTAAATTTTTTACTAAATTTTATTTTTATATTTGTTAAAATGACAATATATTAATTAATTTTAGCAAAAATCGCTTACTCAATATTTAAAACTTCACTCTTATCAAAATACAAGATTTAATTTTTAGAATGTTTATTTAACCAATCTTGCATTTCTTTTATTTCTTTTTCCTGCGCATTAATGACATTTTCAGCGAGTTTTTTGATCTTTGGATCTTGACCATACCGCAACACAACTTTTGCCATATCAATCGCCCCTTTATGATGAGGAATCATAGAGCGAACAAAATCTTGATCTGCATCTCCCGTTAATGGAACCATCATATTTTTATGCATTTTTTCATTGGCACGTTCATACGCGATTGTTGATGGTGCTTGCGCTTTTTCGTCATGATCATTTATTTTTTTTTGCTCGTTTGGTTGTTTATGATGTTGCGCTATCATTTGCACGGTTTCAACATTTTGAGCAAAAGCTGAACCTGTAAATGCACTTGCACCAATAGCGGCTGTCATCATAAATGCTATAGGAAATACTTTCATTGCAAACTCCTTTTCAATTCATTTTTATCTTATAAAATTGATCAACGTGATATGATAATGTATTAAAATTTAAATGGAAATTCAGTGTAAAGGTTCCTATAAGGGTAAAGTCAATGCACTTTTTCTTAAACAACTTCATGTCTTTACATTTATAATGACTTCATTTTTGATATATCTCAAAGCATATAAATTGCCTTAATAAAAGCATTTTATTGCATGCTTCATCATATAGATTTACATAATAATGTGAGCTGAAATCATAAAAACGATAATCAACATGTTAAAAGCAAAGACATGCTCATATATCAAAAATTAGGTATAAATTACCAATTTAGTCTTTCATAAAAATGACAGAATTTTTACGAACTTATCTTAAATAGCAAAGACTGTATAAGATCAGTCAATACGCTGCAGGATAAAAAGGTGTTAAAAAAACATAAAAAATAGCTTATGAATAATTTGTACTAATCAAAATTCAGAAGTCGTTCTAAATAATTTTTTTCCATCTGTGGTGTGAGAGACTGTCCAAGTCTTTTACGTATTTCATCCAAAATACGTCGTGCGCGTTCAGTCTCACTTTCAAGCGGAATATTACCAGTTTGCTCATTCGATGCCTTACCACTACCTGTTTCCCGTCCTAATGGATCTTGTTGTGTCTGAGATGAATTTCGGCCATCTGAAGATCCATCGCCATTTTCTTCAGCTTTCATGGCTTCCTGCATTTTTTTCATCAAGACTTGCGCACCTTCTCTTAAACTATTAAGCGCATCAGCCTGGTTTTGTGCTGATTGCTCTCCATTGCCTTGTGTCAAAGCATCTGAAGAATGCCCCATATGGCCTTCAGCAGAATTTAATTCCTCTCCCGGTTCAAGACCTTGAGCGCCTAACTCTTTTTGAAGCGCCTTCAATTCAGATTGTAAATTTTGTTGATTTTCCCGCAATTGATCGAGCCCTTTTAGATACTCTTCTTGCGTTTTTTCACCTCGATTATGTTCTTCTTCAAGCTTATGTGTTTTATTCAACGCTTCTTGTTGACGACGCAATAAATCAGCCAATTTGTCCAATTGTTGTTGCATTTGACCTTGAGCGCCTGCCTGTCCACCTGTTTGACCTTGTCCATTCCCCTGATCTTGTTGAACAATCAAATTATCCATCATATTTTCAAGTTCAGACAAAAGTTGTTCTGCAGCTCCACGATTACCTGTTTTGGCCATGTCTTCTAATTGTCTTAATTTATCTTCAAGTTCATTTTGCGATAAATAATTATTGGTGTTTGGGGTCTGTTCAAGACCTCGTGTTTGAGCGTCTTTTGCAAGTGCTGCAATATAATTTGACATAGCATCGCGCAGAGCTTGTGTTAAACGTTCAATTTCTTCAGGAGGCGCACCATTACGTAACGCATCACGTAATGCAGCCTGCGCTTGTTTTAATTGTTTTTGCGCTTGATTGACCATATCACCATCAATATTGATAGCAATTTGCCACATATAATCGGCGATACGCCGTAAATCTTCGTCATTATTCGCTAATGATAATTGTGTCCATGCAATACGCAAAGCGAGAAAATGTGTAACATTGTCCAATGTCTCTTCTGGGCGCTGTATAAGCGCCCAAAGCGTATCCATGACGCTATTTCTCTGCATGGGATCAAGTGCTAAAATACGCCGCTGTTCCACTACTGCACGCGCTAAAGGATGAGCAAAAATACGTTGTGGCAAAATGATTGTTCGTGTTTCACTTTTCCCAACCTGACCCGCCCCATCCTCTGCCACAAGCGTGACACGTACTTCTGAACCAGCCCAAGGATGATTGCTTATATCGGCTACAGTGCGTCCTTTTCCCTTACCATTACGCGGAATTAAAAGTGAAATTTGTGGCGACTCATAAAGTGGATGGCTCAATAATGGTGTGGTTTGCGTAGGCTCTATCTCAACATAAGCTTTTTCAACACCATAATCATCTTCAAGCGAATAATTCAATTCAAGCGAACCACTCAAAACACGAGAAGGTTCCTTTGTCATACGAATTGTTGGGGCATGATCTTTGACAACATCTATATGCCATTGTCGTTCATAATGACGCGCTGAAAGCGTAATCGTCGATGATTCATCTAATTGTATTTCAAAACTTTTTGACGCGTTTTGCTGATCTGTGTTTTTTTCAAGCGATAGGGGATATTTTTCTTCTCCACTCTCACGTTCCTCAACTTTCAAAATAGGCTTTCCACCATCACTTACACGTACCGTCATGATACTTTTTTGCGGTACTTCAGCCTGATTGACATTGTTATTTGTGAGATAAATAGGGGCTTGCCGTGTATAGGCAGGGGGGGTTACCCAAACATCAACCCGCATCAATGAAGAGTGAACAGGTATTTGAAAAGAAAAAACATCCGACAGATACCCACCTTTTGATCCAAAAGAAAAAACAAAAGCGATAACCATAAAAAGTACCACCAAAGCACGCAATGCATAAGGATCATGTTTTGGTATCTGACTGTCAGGTAGTCCTACACGCAATGCGCCTAATTGTGCGGCCATGCGCCTTTGATGTTCATTCCAAAGAGATTGCGAAAAAGCATTTTCTTGACCATTAACGGGTCTATCATTCAAAGCTTCCAAAGGTTGATTTTTAAAATTGCTTGTTTGTTCAATGCGTGCATCAATATCGCGTTGTTTAACAAAATGAAAATTTTTAAATAAAAATAAAGACCACAAGGCAAGCAAGGAAAAGATGACCAAAAGAAAAATATGCGTTATTGGTCCTAAGTAATAAAAAACACCAAACCATGCCAATCCAGCAATCATCATCACTATAAGCACTAAAGGCATAATACATGGCCAAAGACGCTCAAATGTTAAAACATAAAAAGCACGTTTTCTGGCAAATTTAAGCGCATTTTTAGATAAGCTCCACGCTCTATCACTTTGCTTTTGAGCAAGATTAGAATTCGTTTCATACAAAGAAGGACATTCTAAGTTTTCATTGCACATGCGAAAACGCTTTCTATTTTCTATTGCCCATCAATACGGCTCCAGCATTCAAACTTAAGTGTATAATTCTTGTCACTGAGCCGAAATCCTGTTTATCCATAACATATTTTCTATCATAGCGAGGATCTTGGCAAAGGCGAGACCAATTGACCAAAACATGTGATTTTTTATTCTTTTATAGTAATAATCTTAACAAAATTAAACGCTTTACAATCAGTGTTTTGAAAGAAAACAAAAAACATCAAGAAATGATAACATATCTTGTTAAATTGAATTTATAATCTCAAACACTGATTTTAAGTCATTTTAATTTTAAAATTTGTAAACAAAATCAGGAACATGGTCCAAATCGATTATGCTTTGATAATCTGGCCGCTCTCTTATGACCGCAAATTTATCATCATTGACCAATACTTCCGGAATAAGGCGACGTGTATTATACGTATTTGCCAAAACGGCGCCATAAGCGCCTGCTCCTAAGATAGCTATAAGATCATCTGAATGAAGCAAAGGCAAAGACCGCTCCAATCCCAAATAGTCACCTGTTTCACAAACAGGCCCAACAATATCAGCAACAACGCTCTCAACACCAATAACCGCTTCTTTAATCGGCATAATATCTTGCCAAGCGTCATAAAGAGTAGGACGGATAAGATCATTCATCGCTGCATCAACAATGACAAAGTTTTTCCCTTCACCCTTTTTAAAATAAATGACAGAACTTACTAAAATGCCTGCATTACCAACGATATTGCGCCCAGGCTCCAATATAATTTCAACATTAAGAGGATCAAAGTGCTTTTTGACAATGCGTGCATATTCTTCAACGCTTGGCAATATATGATTATCATGGCGGTATTGGATACCCAAACCACCACCAACATCCACATGCTCGATTAAAATTCCATCAGCACGCAAATGACGTACAAAATCAGCGACTATTGTAAAAGCATCGTCAAAAGGCTGCAATTCAGATATTTGGCTGCCAATATGAACGTCAACACCCTGAACACTCAGGCCCGGTAATTGTAAAGCATGTTGATACGTTTGACTGGCATTTTTAATTGGAATACCAAATTTATTTTCTGACTTTCCCGTTGCAATTTTTTTATGCGTTTTAGCATCAACATCTGGGTTAATACGCAAAGAAATTCGAGCCGTTTTACCAAGCGCAACACTTCGCGCTGATAAATGTTCAAGCTCTGGTTCAGATTCAACATTAAAAGAGCATATATCATTGCTTAGTGCAAAATCTATTTCTTCCGTTGTTTTTCCAACACCTGAATACACGATACGCTTAGCTGGAATACCCGCTTGAAGCGCGCGCATCAATTCGCCTTTAGAAACGACATCCGCTCCTGCTCCTTGATTTGCTAAAAGTGTCAAAATAGCCTGATTGGAATTTGCCTTCAAAGCATAAGCAATCATTGCACGCTGTGTTGAAAACGCATCACGATAAAGAGCGAATTGTTCATTTATATAGCGTGTCGAATAACAATAAAAAGGTGTTCCCACCTGTTGTGCAATCAAGGGTAGGCTCACATTTTCTGCATGCAAAATACCCTTACAATAGACAAAAGCTTCTGTCATATTCGCTCTTCTATTTAATAAGTCGATCAAGGATAAATGGTTTATCTTCTTTAGGCTTTTCTACTATTTTTCCCTGAGCATTTTCAACCATACTTGATGGAGGAGGCTCCAGTGGACCTTTTCGCCCGCATGCAGACAAAACCGCACTAAAGAAAAAGACAATTATCAAACTCATCAGCGTTTTGTTCATTATTTCGTCTCTTTCTATCGTTGTTGCTTTAAATATTGCCCAAAAAATTATCTTATCATAAAATTACAAGACAATATGTCTATAGAGCAAAAGATTTGTTAGTTTAATATTTTTTTTGTGCTTTTCAAATGACGTTTTAAAAAAAATGACCCTCTTATAAAGAATTTCGCGTCACATCGTCTTTAGCAAGGCGGCTTTTCCAATAGTCAATTTGCCGTTGTACTTCTTGTGGGGCGGTACCACCAAAACTCCGTCGACTTTTTACTGAATTTTCTACGCTTAAAACATTAAAAACATCACCACGAATATCATGATGAATAGACTGAAGATCACTAAGTGTTAAGTCAGAGAGAGCGCAGGATTTTTCTTCAGCCATTGCCACAGCACGTCCAGTTACATGATGCGCCTCACGAAAAGGCAAGCCTAATTCTCGCACCAACCAATCTGCCAGATCTGTTGCCGTAGAATAGCCAGAGCCCGCGGCCCTTTTCATAGACTCACGATCAATATCCAAATCACCGATCATACCTGTCATAGCTGCTAAAGATAATTCAAGTGATTCTGCAGCATCAAACACTTGCTCTTTATCTTCCTGCATATCTTTTGAATAAGCCAATGGGAGACCCTTCATCACAGTTAAAAGTGCTACCAACGCGCCGTTGATACGCCCCACTTTTGCCCGGACAAGCTCAGCTGCGTCAGGATTTTTCTTTTGCGGCATGATAGAAGATCCTGTCGAAAACGAATCAGGCAATTTGATAAAATGAAACTGTGTTGTCGACCAAATCACAATTTCTTCTGCCAAGCGCGAAAGATGTGTAGCGCAAATGGCGGCTGCACTTAAAAATTCCAAAGCAAAATCACGATCCGATACGCTGTCAATAGAATTGCGGGTTGGCTCTCTAAAGCCAAGGCTTTGAGCAGTCATAAAACGATCCGTAGGAAAACCTGTGCCTGCAAGAGCAGCCGCACCTAACGGTGATTCGTTCATACGTTCTGCTGCATCCAACATGCGTGAAAGATCACGACCAAACATTTCAACATAAGCCATCAGATGATGACCAAAGGTTACAGGTTGGGCTGTTTGTAAGTGGGTAAAACCTGGCATAAATGTTTCTGTTTCTTGTTCAGCACGCAAAAGCAACTGTTGAATTAATTGTTTCAATGCTTCAGCCGTTTTTTGGGTTTCATCACGCACCCATAGGCGAAAATCTAATGCAACTTGGTCATTTCTTGAGCGTGCCGTGTGTAATCGCCCTGCAGCAGCGCCGATTAAATCACGCAAGCGCGCTTCAACATTCATGTGAATATCTTCAAGCTTACGCGAAAAGATAAAACCACCACTTTCAATTTCGCTCAAAATAGCTTTCAAACCTTTTTTTATTTCATGAGAATCTGCTGACGTAATAATGCCTTGTTTTTCAAGCATAGACGCATGAGCGAGCGACCCTTCAATGTCCTGGCGATAAAGTTTTTTATCAAAATCAATAGACGCATTAATTTCTTCCATAATAGCACTCGGGCCTGAGGCAAACCGTCCACCCCACATCTGGTTGCTTGATTTGGTCTTTGTCATTTATACTGGCCTCAATTGAAAGGAAGAAAAATGGTTGAAACAATTTTGAACTACGCAAAAACCGCAAGACGCATTCTTTATATGGCCATGACCGGATTTTTCGCAGCACTTAGTCTATACGCGATAATGATAGGGGATGACAACCAGCTTCACGCTTTCCCAACATTCACTGCATCAGCGCAAGCACAAGAAATCTCTCAATGCACCATGAATGCTCAAAAAAAAGAACACATTAAAAAATCTGCAAAAGGTTTTTTTCAAAATATGCGCTTTGCTGATGATCCTTATAATGCAAGCAGCCTTCATTTTAATGATGCTAAAGGCAATCCAACCACATTGGCTGCTTCAAATGGCAAAACGCGACTGGTTAATTTATGGGCCATTTGGTGTGTGCCATGCCGTACAGAAATGCCTGAATTGGCACAATTACAAACTAAACTTGGAAGTGAAAGTTTTGAAGTATTAGCAATAAATATTGATAAAGTTGCCTCAGAAGAAAAAATCAATGCCTTTCTAAAAGAGGTTAAAGCCGACAATCTTGCTTTACATCGTGATCAAACAATGGGAATTTTTAATCAAATACGCCGTGATGGATTGGCTCTTGGTCTTCCTGTCACATTACTTATTGATAAAGACGGTTGTTTAATTGCCTCATTTAACGGTGCTGCACCTTGGGCTGATGAGGATTCACAAACATTGATGCGTGCAGCAATTGATACCGAGCAGTAAAGCAAAGCAACTGACAATAGAATACTCATAAATTAAGATCATCCTGCAAAACACAGAAAGATAAATATCTTAAGCTTTATGATAACTAAGAAAACATTGGAAATAAACAGCTATTTTTCTCAGTTCTTTGTAATAAAAAAGTGAAAAACGTTTTCTTAAAACGATAATATCTTTGAAAATAATTTTGAAAAGCGCATGAAAAATGAGATTCATCTCTATAATGCGTTTTTCAAATGCATTGACCTCAATATACGTTTGCTTCCTTTATTTAAAGATAGAATGGTGAACGGATAGACAGCTAATAGAACATCATACCGCATTTTTTTAAAACACTTATTTTCCTTTTAATCTTTTCGCCATTATTTGCGATAAGCAGCTTAAACATCAAAAGATTTGCTCACACTGATAAAATATCCGCGATAAAAATTGAAAAAATTTAAAAAACAAGGTTGTTGTTGTACTTAAGAATTTTTTGAAACTTCATCTATAGGATAACCGCGCCGTTTTAAACGTTGAACAGCGAGATCCAAAGCACTTAAAAAATTTGAGCGGTCACGAGGTGAAAAAGGTTTTGGTCCCCCTGTTATCATCCCACCCTCACGCAAATTTTCCATCAAATTACGTGTTGCTAGAGCATGTCCTATAGAGCTTATGTCAAAAAGGCGCCCCGTAGGAGAAAGAGCAATAGCGTCTTTTTTTACAATTCGTTCGGCTAACGGTACATCATTAGTCACAACAATACTTGCTTCTTGTGCATGTTCAACGATCCAATTATCTGCACCATCTTGTCCCTTTGCAACAATCACAGCATGCACAAATTTTTCCCTTGGAACTTTTATAAAACTATTGGACACAACGTAGGTTTTTAATCCATAACGCTCTGCAACACGATAGACTTCAGCCTTTACAGGACACGCATCCGCATCAATGAAAAGCGTTATTGGCTGTTTGTTGATCATCGTTATAAGACTTTTGTTCTTCTTCCAATGCCTGAACCATTTGACCTGGTTGTTGCTGCCGATTACGATAAAACATCGTTGCAGCATTAATTTCGCCACCTAAAATGAAAATGGAACTTAACATGTAAAGAAAGATAATTGCCACCATGATAGAGGCAAGTCCTGCATAAGTTGAGACATAATTGGCAAAAGTTGCAAGATATTGAGCAAATAAGATTGAAGCAAAAAACCAAACCATCATCGTAAAAATAATGCCGGGTAATATATCCCCCAATTTACGTTTTCCCGCTGGCAACCATTTATGCGCCACAAGCAAAGTGATAAACAAAACCACTACAGCAATGGCATAACGCCAAATACGAATTGTTCCAACATATTGGGCAATAATTGGATAATCATGTTCAAGCAGATTGATCACAAGTGGTGCTAATACCAAAAGAAAGCTGATAACCAAAAGGCCAATTGTGCCTAAAATAACAAAAAACAAACTTTGAAAACGGCAAAAAAAGATACTGCGCGCATCTTCCACTCGATATGAGCGATTTAATGCTGTGCGCAATGCCTCAACCCCATTTGAAGCAAAATATGCCGTACCAATAACTGAAATGGTCAACAATCCGCCCCGTTGCACTGTCATAACATTAATAACTTCCTTAACAATTGGGCCAGCAATGGCTTCAGGAAGCATAGTTAAAAGCGCATTCACACTTTGCTCAGTATAAGCACGCGCGCCTAAAAAACTTGCAAGTGACGTGGCAAATATCAAAAATGGAAACAACGCCAATAATCCTGATAAAGCAACATGGCTGGCAAATGCACTACCACTATCACGAAAATAATGACCAAGCGCATTGATAAAAACGCGCCAACTATATCTGATTGGTTTTTTTTTCAAAATATACGCTCTTTCTTGATCATGTCGATACGATAACGAAGCACCACCGTGCTGTCATTTTGCATCACTTTATACACTTTCGTGCAAAATTCTTTGCGGCATTTATAAAATAATTTCTTTTAAAAGCAAATATAGCTTATGAACATTGTTCATAAATACAAGAATAAAATCCACGAAAGATAAATTATTTCAGTTCTTTAGGGTTTCATGTCACAAATCATAACAACGCGTTATTTTATTTTAAAATTCAATCTTTCAACATTATTCAATGAAATTTGAATAAACATGTAGAAAAATAATTGTGAAAAAACTCTTTAAATTAAGCGATTTAATTTTTTTAAAATTCTAATTAATAAATAAAAGAATCAATTGTCTTCATTAGAATTTTATTTGGATGACACATCATAATATGTGATAATTTTATCACATCGGTTGATTAGAACTAAAATTTAAAGGCTTATAAAATGGTCAAACTTAATAAAATTTATACAAAAACAGGGGATGATGGAACGACAGGATTGGTCAATGGGCCACGCCGTTCAAAAGCAGATTTAAGAATTGACGCTTTTGGTCATGTTGATGAAACAAATGCAGCAATTGGACTCGCACGCCTTGAAACAAATTATATAAATACAAACAAATATCAAGCAAACGAAAATGATTTAAACACTCATTATGACCATACTGAAAATTGTGCAATAAATGTGCTTGATGCCATGCTTTTTCGTATTCAAAATGATTTGTTTGATTTGGGAGCGGATCTAGCAACTCCTCTAAATGATGAAAAAAAGGAAAATTTGCGCATCACCACGACACAAGTTGATCGTCTTGAAAAAGAAATTGATTATCTCAATAAAACATTATCCCCTTTAACATCTTTTGTGTTGCCAGGTGGCACAAAATTAGCCGCGCATCTCCATTTAGCACGCACCATAGCAAGACGCTCAGAAAGAGCGATGGTTGCTCTTCATTTAAAAGAAACTTTGCAAGAGGATACGTTGCACTATATCAATCGCCTTTCTGATTTTCTTTTTGTCGCAGCACGCCATGCAAATAATAAGGGTCATGATGATGTTTTATGGGTTCCAGGAAAAAATCGTTAATAAAGCGAATGAGGAAAAATATTTATTATGCTTTTTTTTTAATATTTAACTTATCTCATAAAATAGAGATAAAATTTCACGTGAAACAACCAACATAACGTCTATATTTTTAATATCCTTTGGAAAGATTAATTTGATTTCAATCAAAAATTTAAACGTTTAAAATCATCGTCTTTTTTCAGGTATTATGCGATCAGGTGGACGATGATGGTCGAAAAACGCACGAATATTGATGATAACTTTTTCGCCCATTTCGACACGACTTTCAAATGTCGCTGATCCCATATGTGGCAAAAGAATAACTTTTCCTTGATTTGCCAAATTTTCCAAAAGAGGTGTAACTGCAGGCTCTCTTTCAAAAACATCTAATCCTGCACCCGCAAGTTTTCCATTAGCAATAGTTTGTGCCAAAGCCTGTTCATCAATGATATTACCGCGCGCGGTGTTTACAATATAAGCCGTTGGTTTCATGAGTAATAAACGTTTTGACGACAATAAATGATGTGTTTCTGTCTTTGCTGGACAGTGAACCGAAACAATATCCATTTCAGTCAACATGTCATCAAGATTATGCCAATATTGCGCGTCCAATTCCTGTTCTATAGCGGGACTAACACATTGGCGGTTATGATAATGAATAGAAAGGCCAAACGCTTTTGCCCGACGCGCCACGGCAATACCAATACGTCCCATACCTATAATGCCAAGTTTTTTGCCACCGATACGTCTTCCTAACATCCAATTCGGAGACCAACCAGACCACGCCCCTTTTGTATCTAAAACAATCGCGCCTTCCACCAAACGGCGCGGTACAGCCAAAATTAAGGCCATGGTCATATCAGCAGTATCATCAGTTAACACATTAGGGGTATTTGTCACGACAATCCCGCGATTTGTCGCCGATTGCACATCAATATTGTCTGTGCCATTACCAAAATTGGCAATCAGTTTTAAATTTTTACCAGCATAATCGAGCATTTCATTATCAATATGATCGGAAATGGTTGGTACAAGCACATCAGCACGCTGTAACGCAGCAATGAGATGTTCTCTTGTCATGGGAGTATCATTTTCCGAAAAAATCATATCAAAAAGCTCACTCATACGCTTTTCTACTGGTTCAGGTAGCTTATGTGTGAGAATAACCAAAGGTTTCTTTTTGCTATCCATGCAATGTTCCAGAATAATTTCTGCCTCAAAATTGAACTTTTTATTAATCGTTGAGACCTCTTTAACCAGTCTCATGCAATAGCTAAAAAGCTATATAAACTACTGATTCTAAATTCTTATAGCAGAATAATCATTGAGTGAATGAATATAAAACAAAAGGAAGAGGTCTTAAAGTGGGCAATTGGGTATGGTTGCGATTTTTTATTATTTTGAGCAGTTTATGTGTTTACTTAAATGGTTTAAGTCTAAATTTTGATCAAAATAAAGCTCACGCGCAAGAGGCCTCTCAAAATGATAGCGCCAATCTTGGACCAAGTGGCTTACCTCTTCCCCGTTTTGTGTCCATCAAACCAACACGGGTTAATGTCCGTGTTGGGCCAGGTCGCAATTATAGTGTCATCTATAGTTATCAAAAACAGGGTTTACCAATTGAAATAACACAAGAATATGATCAATGGCGTAAAATACGAGATTCTGATGGTGATGAAGGATGGGTCTATCAATCCCTTGTATCAGGTCAACGCACAGCAATGATTGCCCCTTGGGCTAAAGATAAAAGCACTTTAATCGCAATGTATCGCGAGCCAAATGAAACTTCAAATCTTGCAGCACAACTTGAAGCTGGTGTCATTGGCAGAATTCGCCAATGTGATGGTAATTGGTGTGAATTAACTATTGGAAGAACACGCGGTTGGGTGAATCAAAATCAAATTTGGGGTGCATATCCTGGCGAAAAAATTACAAATTAAATGCAAAAAATAAAAACAGTTTTTACAGCATATATTACTAAATTGAGTATAAAATTGAATTAAAGGATTAATTTTTGATAGCGTGCACAACTCTAATTTTAAAACAAGATTAAAAAATAGTGTTTATTATAATTAAGAAATATAAAGTGTTATAAAAATATTCATTTCCTATTATTTTCACTATTTTTCTATATAACAATCTTAGAAATGAAAAATTTGTTTCAAAATACTAATAGTTACCTCATTTTATTTTGTTTGTGTTGCCAATAAGCGAAGAGCAAATGCCGTAAAAATACCTGCACTGACCCAATCAAGAATGCGTACATATAAAGGATTTTTTTTTAAAAGGGATGCAAATTGATGTGCAGCAAACACCATAACGGCATTGATTGGAAATCCTATTGGAATGAATGAAAGTCCTAAAAATAATATTTTTGCTCCCGCATATGGATCGGTTGCATGCACAAATTGCGGTAAAAATGTCATATTAAACAAAAGGACTTTAGGATTTAAAAGATTAATACCAAGCGCTGTCAAAAAATTGCGTTTAAAGCTCAAAGGAGCTTTTTGCGTTTGATGAAGTGTAAACCCCGATTTATGGCGTATTGTTTTTATAGCCAACCATAAAAGATAAAGAGCACCAGAAATTTTCAAAACTAAAAATGCTGTGGGTGAAGCAATGATCAAAGCTGACAAGCCAATCGAAACAGCAATAACCTGTATAATAATACCTGTTGAGCACCCAAAAATACAAGCAAAACCTGCGGCTTTACCTTGGGCAATACTGCGACTCACAAACAAAACCATATCTGGTCCAGGTATTAATGTGAGTATAATAACAGCACCTGCAAATTGTATAAAAGTCAGCCAATCTGGTAAAAATGTCATTCTATCTTCCGTTTTAAATTAAAAGCAAAATGCTTGTCACATGAAAATACATCATTTTCGCCTATCAAACTTCTGTGCTTCTTCTATCAATGTTTCACAATATACATATGAAAATGACTAAAATTTAAATAAAATAAGCATAATTTTCCTTTTTTACAGTTTAATACACGATATTTTCAATCTTTTTATATAAACGTTTCCTTGTTTTTCATAAAAATACATCAATAATCTATCAGCTTTCTCTTAAGCATTGTTCATATTGAATGGTTGATAAGGGATTTAATCCGTTTCTTCGTTCACTTTTTATGTTTTTGATTTTATCTGATCAATCATATTCAACATTGTTGATCACCACTTTCAGCTGATTTTATTTTGTTCACTTGCATGATCGTCATCAACTGATAAAACAGAAGAAGAAAACCAACCAGCATCACAATATTGGATAAAAGAATGGAAAAATGGAAAGACGTTAAAAAGGTCGTACTGGCTTATTCAGGTGGGCTTGATACTTCAATTATCTTAAAATGGTTACAAACCGAAATAGGCGCTGAAGTCGTGACATTTACAGCTGATTTAGGACAAGGAGAAGAGCTTGAACCTGCCCGTAAAAAAGCTGAACTTATGGGCATCAAAGAAATTTATATTGAAGATCTACGTGAAGAATTTGTACGTGATTATGTTTTTCCAATGTTTCGTGCCAATGCTATTTATGAAGGGGTGTATTTGCTTGGCACTTCTATTGCGCGCCCCCTTATATCCAAACGATTAATTGAAATTGCACGAGAAACAGGAGCGGATGCCATTGCGCATGGTGCTACTGGTAAAGGTAATGATCAAGTTCGCTTTGAACTTTCTGCTTATGCACTTAATCCAGACATTAAAATTATTGCGCCTTGGCGCGATTGGCAATTTAAAAGCCGCACAGATCTTCTGAATTTTGCGCAAGCCCATCAAATTCCTGTATCGAAAGACAAACAGGGCGAAGCACCTTTTTCTGTAGATGCCAATCTTTTGCACTCATCATCAGAAGGGAAAATTTTAGAAGATCCTTCCATTCCAGCCGCGGAATATGTGCATATGCGCACAGTTTCGCCTGAAGCTGCACCAGATAAAGCAACAATCATAACGATCGGCTTTAAAAAAGGCGATCCTATATCCATTAATGGACAAGCCTTATCGCCTGCAAAACTCCTTAAAACATTAAATGATTTAGGCCGAGATAACGGTATTGGTCGATTGGATTTGGTAGAAAATCGCTTTGTGGGTATGAAATCTCGCGGTATTTATGAAACGCCCGGGGGGACAATTTTGCTTCAAGCACATCGTGCAATTGAATCGATCACACTTGATCGCGGGGCGGCACATCTAAAAGATGAATTGATGCCACGCTATGCTGAATTGATTTATTATGGATTTTGGTTTTCACCAGAACGTAAAATGCTGCAAGCCGCCATTGATTTAAGTCAAGAACATGTTGAAGGGGAAGTAACCCTAAAACTTTACAAGGGCAATGTCATTGTGGAAGGTCGTCAAAGTGATAAATCACTTTATTCTGATGCATTGGTCACATTTGAAGATGATAAAGGCGCTTATGATCAAAAAGATGCAGCAGGTTTTATCAAACTCAATGCTTTAAGATTACGCACATTAGCAGCTCGTGACAAATGATTTTCGGCTCAAGAATGAACTTAATAGTGCATTTATAAAATCTTATACTATATTGTGATAAATTAATGTTAAGCTCTTTATTTTCACATTGAGCTTAACATGGCACTTTCGCCTTTATAAAAGGCTTAAAAAATCTGTTTTTAAATGAAAAAAACACGCGATAAAATGCTTCTATAGCAATATTTTTTAAAAAAATCTATATTAGAATATAAAATTTTACAGTAAGATAAAAAGAATTGAGACATTATACTTATTGAATATTAAACGAGTATATTCATCGCTTGACCTTCAAAACAGTTTTAAACTACACTTTCTTCAACGTATATTTTTCACTTTTTTTCATAACGTATCAAGATCTTCAGTACATATAGGCGTTGGTCAAACAGAAACACGCCTAATGCGCTTCGTCCCAGTTTTTTGCGGCACGTGCATCTACTTTTAACGGCACAGATAAAGAGAGTGCAGGCATTGTAGCATTTTCCATCACATCTTTAACCAATTGTATTGTTTTATCGATCTCATCATTAGCGACTTCAAAAATTAATTCATCATGCACTTGTAATAGCATCTTTGCTGATAAATCAGCTATTTTTAACGCATCTTCCATATGGATCATTGCACGACGAATAATATCAGCTGCCGATCCTTGGATAGGTGCATTGATTGCTGCTCTTTCATTAAAGGCACGAATTTGAGGATTGGAAGCATTGATTTCAGGATAATGCGCCCGTCTGCCAAATATAGTTTCAACATAACCATGTTCACGTGCAAAAGTCTTGGTGGCTTCCATATAATCTTTAATGCCGGGAAAACGTTCAAAATAAGTGCGAATATAACTTCCCGCCTCTTCACGAGAAATACCAAGCTGATTCGCAAGACCAAAAGCGGAAATACCGTAAATAATACCAAAATTAATCGCTTTTGCTCGCCGTCTGATTTCTGAAGGCATACCTTCAATAGGCACACCAAACATTTCAGATGCTGTCATGGCATGAATATCCAATCCTTCATCAAAAGCTTTCTTTAAAGCTTTAATATCGGCAATATGCGCCAAAACGCGCAATTCAATCTGACTATAATCAGCGGATAATAAAGAATAATGAGGAGCAGCGACAAAGGCTGCACGAATTTTTCGTCCCTCTTTTGTCCGTATAGGAATATTTTGTAAATTTGGTTCAGATGACGATAAACGCCCCGTTGAAGTTGCAGCCATTGAATAATTTGTATGAACACGACCTGTCGACTTTAAAATATAATTGGGAAGAGCATCAGTATAAGTCGATTTTAATTTCGTAAGTTGACGCCACTGAACTATTTTTCTGGCCAATTCATGCCCCGCATTCGCCAAATCTTCTAAAACTTGTGCCGATGTCGACCACTGCCCTGTCTTTGTTTTTGAACCACCGGGCAAACCCATTTTTCCAAATAAGATATCACCCAATTGTTTTGGTGATCCAATATTAAATTTTTCACCAGCAAGTGTGTAAATTTCATCTTCCTCAGCAGCTGCAGATTGTGCCAACTCACCTGAAAGTTGCGAAAGCACTTGACGATCAACCAAAATACCTCTTTGTTCCATACGAGCCAATACTTCCACAAGTGGACGTTCAAGCCGTTCATAAACGCGTGAAAGACCTTTTGCTACAAGCTGAGGTTTCAAAACCTGCCATAAACGTAGAGTCACATCAGCATCTTCGGCTGCATAATGAGTTGCTTTTTCAAGATCAACTTCTGCAAAACTAATCGCCGTTTTTCCGCTACCTGTGAGCTCTTTATAAGTGATTGGCTTATGGCCAAGCCAACGCTGCGATAAAGCATCCATACCATGAGTTAAGGTGCCCGCATCTAATACATAAGATAAAAGCATCGTATCATCAAAAGAACGAATTTCGATGCCATATTGCTTCATTACCAGCCAGTCATATTTCATATTTTGCGCAATTTTTAAAATCGCTGTATTTTCAAGGAGTGGCTTAATAAATTTTAAGGCTTTTTCAACTGTGATTTGAGCCTCTAAACGCCCGTTACCTAAAAGGTCATTTTTCCCCTTCACATGATTTAAAGGAATATAAGCGGCTTTTCCTGGGCGTAAGGCTAAAGAAAATCCCACCAATTCTGCCTGCATTGGATCCAAAGATGTTGTTTCTGTATCAAAGGCTACATAGCCTTGCTCACAGGCTTCATCAATCCAATTTTGAAGACTTATTTCATCACTTATTGTCACATAGTCAGATCGCTCAAAACTTTTTCTTAGCGCTTCATTTTTACGTTTATTCGCGAAGTCTTGTGGTGTACCATCACCATCATCTTTATTTTTAGTCTCGTTGTTTTCAGTATTTGGCGCCTTATCTAAATGAGAACTATTTTTATCAAGATCAGGACCATGAGCATCATTTCCCCATTCAACTTCAATATCTGCAGCGTCTATAGCACCTGCATCACAATCAGTTGCTTGAGCCACACGGCGTGTTAAAGTCGTAAACTCCAAAGCTTTTAAAAAACCAATCAAGCGTGGACCATCCTGTGGCTCTAAATATAAATCGTCAAGCCCCATATCTAACGGCACATCTGTTTTTAAAGTCACTAATTGGCGCGAAATTTTGGTTTGTTCCGCATAAGCTATAATATTTTCACGCCGTTTTTGTTGTTTAATTTGATCTGCTTTTGAAAGTAATGTGTCAAGGCTACAAAACTCATTCAATAATTGTGCCGCAGTTTTGGGACCAATTCCAGGAATACCTGGTACATTATCTGTTGAATCACCTGTTAAAGATTGAAGATCAATCATTTTTTCTGGTGGTACGCCCCATTTTTCAATAACATCATCAATACCGATTTGACGGTCTTTCATGCCGTCATACATATCCACCCGCTCATTGACCAACTGCATTAAATCTTTATCTGATGAAATAATCGTCGTTTTAGCTCCTTTTTTTGAGGCTAGACTGGCATAAGTGGCAATGATATCATCTGCTTCAAAGCCTTGTTTTTCAATACAAGGTACATTAAATGCGCGCGTTGCCTGACGGATAAGCCCAAATTGAGGGATAAGATCCTCTGGTGGTACTGATCGGTTAGCTTTATAATCTGGATAAATTTCTTTTCGAAAGGTATGTGAGGAATAATCAAAAATAACAGCAAAATGTGTCGGGACCACACCAACAGCTGTATTGCGCGCATCGCATAAAACTTTCCATAACATATTACAAAAGCCCGCGACAGCACCAACAGGTAAGCCGTCTTTTTTTCGCGTTAATGGGGGAAGAGCGTGATAAGCACGAAAAATATACCCCGAACCATCGACGAGAAAAAGGTGATCATCTTTTTGCATTTTTTATTCCATTAAATTCATGCTCGTCTGTCTTTTATGGCAGTCTTATGAATATTTTCAAGTGTGGATAGTGTTGTGGTTGGTGAAAACATCACTTGAAGGGTGGCAAACAAATTCCCTTACGATGTATTCAAGCTTTTATGACAATGATGAATAAAAATAATCTGACACAAATATTAAATATGTATCTTTTTTATCTATAAACTAAATAGATGTAAAACTCTTCAATGTTTTGAAAAGAACAAACATGAAGATAAATTTAAATTTTTAAAAATTTCCCCTTTTGATTTTCACGCATATGTTACAAAATCTTAATCTATTCGCCCTTGAAAAGCCATGTTTGAATTCTTTTATATACCCTATCGACGCTGCGTCGATTATCTGGAAATAAGGCATCGTCCCCTTGCCATTACCAGATGCAACAGCCTCCATCCCCCTCTCAAGGCTGTTGCGCAGTAGCAGTGATAAGGTCGCTGTGGTTCCCCTCTCCACAGCGGCCTAATTTTTTAAGATCTACTTCTTTGCTTAATGTTTTTAAACGAGCTATTGATGACACTTTATATAAATATAACCATATTTGATAATAATATCGATAAAGGCTGTTTCTTGGTGACATCGTTTCATGAATAGAATTATCAGCAAAGCTTTCAATCATTTAACAAACTTTATTTTACGACGACTGAAAACGGTGCCAGAGCGCATTATCGCCAATTTTTTTTAAAAGCGCGGCATGTTGATCAAGATCATGTTGCGTCAAACGACTGGCTAATGGTGATGGCCGCACCTTCACATGTTTCAAATGATGAGCCGTATTTTCATTGTGATTAAGCCGTTTATTTATGCCTTCAAAGCCTAAAGCTCCCTGTTTACCACCAATAAGCTCAATATAAACATCTGCCAATATTTCTGAATCAAGCAAGGCGCCATGGAGTGTACGATGAGAATTATCAATGCCAAACCGTTTGCATAATGCGTCCAAAGAATTAGGACCCATCGGATATTTTCTACGCGCCATCGCCAAAGTATCAAGGATACGATCAACACTGATAAGGGGTTTTTTAACTCTTTCAAGTTCTGCATTTAAAAAGCCTAAGTCAAAACTCGCATTATGGGCAATCAGCGTTGCTCCTTCAATAAAGTCCAAAAAATCATCAGCAATCTCATCAAATATAGGTTCATCTTTTAGTCTTTCATTAGTCAAACCATGAACCGCAACCACTTCATCGGGTATAAGAACACCTTGAGGGTTTAAATAAACGTGAAATGTCTTACCAGTAAGATAACGATCCACCATTTCTACACAGCCAATTTCAACGATACGATCACTCTCTTTATGAAGACCTGTCGTTTCCGTATCAAAAATAATTTCTCGCATGATGAACTGCTTTCATTATAAAACTTGCTGTAAAACAACACTGTATCACTTTAATTGTTTTATCAAAACTTATGTGATTTTAAATCTTCGCGCATCGTTTAAATATAAAAATTTATCTTCATACCCAGAAATTTAAAATGTTAAGTTCATGCGGTGAATATAAGCCGTTAAAAACCCGTTTATGCGAGACCTGTGCATTGTCATAAAAGTTTCATAAAATTTTCACATGCGTGTAAAATACAAGGCTCATCAGATGAAGATGGGGATTTGTATCATTGGGGATAATATTATGGTTCAATCAAAGAAATCGATCATTTTAACACTATCATTTTCAACAGCGCTTTCGTCATTTTTTAATCCGTTACACGCTTATTCGCAAACGGTACCGAATATTGAAGCCGCGGAACTTTTAAGTGGGTTCAGCCAACTTAATAATACCGAGCAAGGTCGACAAGTTTTAAGAGAAAATTTAGAATTTTCTATTGCGACAAATAATAATGCAACCGCCGAGCAAAGACAGCAAGCTATTTATGATAATACAATTGCTTATCTTCTTGGCTCATTTACAAATGGAATGCTTGGCGCTGATGCTTTAGGGCCACAACTCTCTCAAGCCTATCTTGCTCAAAATACAATCTCACGTGACTATAAAATAACAACTTTTTCAGAGACTTTTGGTAATTTAATGAACCAAGCCGCCACACTTACAGGTAGCGATTCAGCATTTGCAAAAAACTTCTATGCTAATGGCAGTATTAATGGTGACCCAAATGACACAGCTGAAGGGATCACATTACCTGCTGATGGCGCTTATAATATCTATGACATTGCTTATAATCCTAATCCTGAAAATGCCAATACGGTTGGCAATAGTCGCCCCGTTCAAGTTGCCCCTGACAGGATTCAAAGCTTTTCTGGCACTGACTATTTTGGTCAAAATATAACTACAGGAAAGGATATATTACCAGGTGTTACGTCCAATGCATCGTTTCCAAGTGGGCATTCATCGGGTGGCTTTACTACGACTATGCTGATGGCTATGATGGTCCCTGAACGTTATCAAGAGTTTTTAACACGCGGTGGTGAATACGGCAATAGCCGAATTGTACTAGGCGTTCATTACGCCCTTGATGTTATTGGCGCTCGCATTCATACAACCTATGCTTTAGCGCAAATGCTTAATAATAACCCTGATTACCTTAATCAACCTATCTCTAGTTTCACAGGGCAAAGCTCAACAACAACATCCGATTTTCAAGCACTTTTTCTTGCAGCACAATCAGATTTACGCAACATGTTAAATGCATCTTGTTATGGTGATCTTACCATTTGCACCAGTGCCAAATCTCCAGATGATCGCTTCAACGATCATAGAGAAAATAAGAAAAATTATAATTATTGGCTCACTTATGGCATGTCTGCTGTTGGTGCGACCAATCTTGATCCTGTCGTACCAGAAGGGGCAGAGATATTAATTGCCACACGCTTTCCTTATTTAAACAAAGAACAATTGCGTGAGGTTCTTGCCACAACTGAACAACAATCAGGTCTGCCATTAGATGATGGCAGTGGTTGGGCACGATTAAATTTGTTTAATGCAGCTGACGGTTATGGCGCTTTTAAAGGCCATGTTATCTTAACAATGGATGCCGATAAAGGAGGATTTAACGCTTATGATACTTGGTATAATGATATTGGCGACTATAAAAGTCCTCAAACTGGGATCGTTTCTCAAGGTTTTTTAACAAAACAAGGGACAGGAACACTTGAATTAGCCGGTTTTAGCCATTGGACAGGTGATACAACCATTGATAATGGATCTCTTATTTTTACTGGTGGTGGTGATCTTAAATCATCTTTGAACAATCATGCAACACTTGCACTGACCTCACCACTTAATCCTTATCCTGGTCATCAATTAAGCGTTGGATCTTATCGAGGTTCTATAGGAAGCACGATTATTTTAGCGACAGAACTGCATGATGATCATTCAAAAAGCGATCTATTGCATATTAAAGGCGGCGCATATGGTCAAAGTGCTATACAAATTGTCAGCGCAGGTGGCTATGGTGCACCAACAAAAGAAGGCATAAAACTCATTGAAATTGATGGTCCTTCCGATGCTGAATTTATCCTTGCCAATAGTAATTATGTAACAAAAAGCGGTCATAAATCACTTATTCAAGGACTTTACGGTTACTCGCTTTATCAAAATGGTGTATCCACGCCTCATGATGGTAACTGGTATTTACGCTCACATTATCAACCAGCCGTTCCTATTTATGAAGCCTATGGGCAAACCTTATTAGAGCTTAATCAGACAGGCACAATGCGCGAACGCGTTGGCGCACGTTATTGGGATAATGCCGTATTGATGACTGAAGATAGCCAACAAAACAGCGAAACGAACGCTTTTTGGAGCAAAATCACAGGCGGATATGGAGAATATAAAGCAGACATTAGTACAAGTGATGCAAATTTTCGCACAACACTTTATAAAATGGAAGCAGGTCTTGATGGTCGCTTCATAGAAAATGACCACGGACAATTGGTTGGTGGTATCATTGTCTCCTATATAAATGGCGCGTCACGTATTCGTTCTCAAGCAGGTGATGGTAAGATTGATACCGACGGTTATAGCATAGGTGCAAGCTTAACATGGTATGGTGATAATGGTTTTTATAGTGACAATCTTATCCGTGGAACTTGGTATAATTCTGATCTCAATTCTTCGCAACTAGGCGGACTAATAACCTCAAATGACGGAACAGGTCTAGCACTTTCAAGCGAGTTAGGACGACGCATGAGCTTATCCAATGGATGGATTATGACACCTCAAGCACAATTAAGTTGGTCGTCAATCGATTTTGATGATTTTCATGATCATTATAATATTGATGTCGTTCTGGATAGAGCGGAAAGTTTACGTGGTCGCGTTGGTTTAAGCTTCGAAAAAGAAACCATAAAAAAAGCTGAAAATGGCACAAGTAACACAACTGGTATTTATGCAATTGCTAATCTTTTCCATGAATTTCAAGATGGCGTCCGTGTGCATTTGAATGAAAAAAGTTTTAAAAACCAACAAGATCGTCTTTGGGGAGGTATAGGTAGCGGTATTTCTCATAAATGGCATGATGGGAAATATACACTTTATGGCGAAGGTTCTATAAAGAGCAGCTTAGAAAATATCGGCGACAGCTATGCTTTGAAAGCATCTGCAGGTTTTAAAATGCATTGGTGACAATCAATCATATCTGTTTTATTTTTGTTAAGACTATATGTATGCTATCAATAAATATAAAACGCCATTTAAAAAGTCATCTGGCGTTTTATACATCCGTTTATTCATAATAATAAAAAAATCATAAAACATGATTTTTACCAAAGAATTTATCAAATACACTATCAGATAATAATTATAATATTGATGATGTATTTTTTAAATCTTGAATAAGAGCCAAAACCTGCAATTGTGCACATTCAAATCCATTACTCGTATCAATAACATAATCTGCACGGGCGCGTTTGTCTTCATCACTCATTTGATTGGCAAGGATCATATAAAATTTTTTTTCATCCATACCCTGCCGTGTTAAAACTCTTTCTCGCTGAACATCAAACGGAGCCGATACGACAAGGATTTTATCAACGCGCTCTTCAGCCTTTGTTTCAAACAATAAGGGAATATCTAATACAATGAGTGGCTCATGATTATTTTTTGCCATTGTTATAAAATCACGTTCTTTCTTACGCACCAAAGGATGTATAATCCGTTCTAAAATTTTAAAATTTTGTTGATCCGACAAAAGGATTTGGGACAGTTTTTTTCGATCAACTTCATCATTAGTAACTGTACCCGGAAATGCCGCTTCTACAAGACGCGTTGCTGGCTCACTTTTATAAAGCTCATGCACAGTCGCATCAGCACTATAAACAGGAATGCCAGCCGATTTAAAAAAATTCGCTGTTGTTGTTTTTCCCATTCCTATGGAACCTGTAAGCCCCAAAATAATCATATGTCACCTTATATTGCGCAAAATTTTCATACGCAAATCATCATCAACTTTTGGCTTTATACCAAACCAATGCTCAAAACCTGGAACAGCTTGATGCAAAAGCATGCCAAGACCATCAACCGTTTTCAATCCATATGCTTGCGCTTGGCATAAAAAAGGTGTTTGCAAAGGCGTGTAAACAATATCTGTGACCAAAAGTGACGATTTTGCGCTATCAAAATCAATCAAATTTAAAGCTTCAAAATTATCATAATGCAGATTTTTTGATGTTTGCTCAGAATGAAATGACATGTCATCGTGATCAAATGTTGTAGAATTCAAAGAATTCTTTGATTGCTTATTTTTTGTTATATCAAAACTATTAATAGGCGATGTCGTCATGCCTAAGGGTGTTGTATTCACGATTAAATCTGCTTCAGGCAAAAATTCTTGTCTTTTTTGCCATTCATAAGCGTGAAGAGGTGCACCAAAATGGTCTACCAATTCTTGCGCCCGAGAAAATGTCCTATTATAAAGATAAATACGTTCAAAACCACGTTTTTTAAGGGCATAAATGACAGCGCGTGATGCCCCTCCTGCTCCAAGCACAATGGCAACATCACCAGCCCATCCTGGCGCATAATCATCTAAATTTTTAGAAAAACCATAAGCATCTGTATTGCCCGCACATAATATTTCATTTTCATACCACAAAGTATTTGCCGCACCTATCATAATGGATACATCATCTTTTTTTTCAGCAATTTGAAATGCGACGTGTTTATGAGGAAGAGTTACATTTCCACCACAAAATTGATGTTTTTTAAGGTTTTTTAAAAATTTGGGAAAATATTGTGGCGTTATTTCAAGACTTTCATAAGACCCCTCACATTGATAACGTTCTAACCATGTTTGGTGAATATGAGGCGAGCGTGAATGTCCTATGGGATATCCGACAACAAAAGCTTTAGGTCCTTTTAACTTTATCACCGTTTCACAATTATCCATCAATAACACCCATAGCACGCAATTTTTTAAGCAATTGCAATAAAGGCAATCCAATTATAGTAAAACTATCGCCTTCAATTTTATCAAATAACTGGATGCCCTCTCCCTCAATTTGATAAGCTCCCACAGATGATAAAACATCTTGTCCAACACGAGATAAATAGCGACCAATATAATCAGGAGCTAAAATGCGCATGGTCATTGTCGCGGTGGAAACATCAGACCACAAATGTGTACCATTTTTAAAAAGACTGATAGCGCTGTGTAAATAATGTATTTTCCCAGATAAAGTTAATAATCGTTGACGCGCGTCTTCCATAGTTGCCGCTTTATGCAATAATTGCCCATTAAAATCGAGGGTTTGATCACAACCAATAATAAGAGCTGATGGAAAGCGCTTTGAAACGTCACATGCCTTGGCTTGGCTTAAATTTATAGCTATTGTTTCAGGAGAACGCTCATCAAAAGTCGCTTCAACTTTACGTTCATCAATTTGCGCACCTTCAATAGCAAAATTTACACCTGCATTTTTTAAAAGCTCCGCACGAAATGGGCTTAAGGAAGCAAGAATAAGCGAATCTGCGGACATTTTATCCTCTTAAATTAATTCAATTTTATTTTGTTAATAGCCTTTATAATCAATATTACAGTGATTGTTAAATTCGATTGTTAAACAATTCAAGAATACAGATTATTGTTTCTTCTAAAAGAATAGCGCATAATATTGTTGAGCAATCATTTTTAGCCGCACAATATATTTTTAATCTATGTAATTTTGAGCGGTTACTGTTTGATTTGTAAAAGTTTTTATCATCAATCAGCCAGCTATTATGATGACATTGACGCGATTGAAAAATTTGACCTTTTGAAGCAATAAAATCAATGATGAAATCCATCACTATGTTCAATATATTATGTATTAAAATTATAGCATACATATGAATGTCGATTTTAAAATGAATTTGAACACCTTTACATAAACACTAAGACTGTTATGTCACTAAGACTGTTATGTAATGAGCGTTTTTTATAATAGGTCGAATCAAGCGCATATACTCTATCGTCATCACCAATCATATAAAATATTAATAGATTATCTCTCTACACATACCAACTGGTTCAGATATCGACTCATTAAACCAATGTGTTTCCTTTACGAAAAAAGATAGTGCGCTATAACATCATATATTCTTAAAGTAAGTGTTTTTTAGTCGTTCAGAAATTACACGCAAATGAAAGCCATAATTCATTTTTATCACAGGATTCACAGCTCCTTGTTGATAAGTGTGCAAAGCCACATCCTTTTATTCACAACTGTGCATAACTGACAAATATGTGTCCACTTTATACACACTATCCCCTCATGTGGATAAATATCAGAAACAAAATTTAATACGTGGGAAAAAAGATAAAATTTGAAATTTTATGCACAATTTATTTACAATCCCTTTTTTAGATAAATCTTTTTAAATACAATAAAATTTTAATGTTTCCTCATTATTTTTTATCTTAAATGAAAACAAAAATAAACTCTGCATATGACTTTCTTATTTGTGGATAATTGATAGTTAAAAAAGAATTAACAATAAACACAGACTCAAATAAAAAAAATCTTAATTTAAAAAATTTCTTTATTGAAAAGATCTGTTGGAAAAGCGACGATGCATCATGACAAAAAAAATGTTAAATGTTTTGAAAAATCAAACTATGACACCACCACCCATATGGATGATGCGTCAAGCTGGTCGTTATTTACCTGAATATCGTGAAATTCGAAAAAAAGCAGGAAGTTTTCTTGATCTTTGCAATAATCCTGATTTTGCTTATGAAATAACCATGCAACCTATCAGACGTTTTGATTTTGATGCTGCTATTTTATTTTCTGATATTCTTGTTATTCCTAAAGCTCTTGGAAGAAATCTTCATTTTGAAGAAGGACGCGGTCCTATTCTTGATCCACTAAATGTTCGTGATATTACGACTTTGCAATTGCATCATACTCAAGAAAATCTAGGTGCAAGTTTTGAAACTTTAAAACTTCTTAAAAAAAATCTTGATGAAAAAACAACTTTGATTGGATTTTGCGGCGCACCATGGACAGTAGCCACTTATATGATTGCAGGACATGGAACGCCTGATCAAGCCCCTGCAAGACTTTTTGGCTTTTATCATCATGATGCTATGAAAGAACTCTTGAATATTTTAGCAGAAGTCTCAGCACTTTATCTTATAAATCAGATTAAAGCAGGCGCAGATTGTGTTCAAATTTTTGATTCTTGGTCAGGAGTCTTAGATGAGTTTACTTTTCATATGTATTGTATTGAACCCGTTAAGCGCATGGTTCATCTCATTCGAAAAAGTTATCCAGATATACCGATCATTGGATTTCCAAAAGGCGCAGGGTTGTTTTACCAAGATTATGCTCAAAAAACGGGCGTAAATGCACTTGGACTTGATTGGACGATACCTCTTTTTTTTGCAAACAAACTTCAAACTACAACATCGGTTCAGGGTAATCTTGATCCTTTACGCCTTGTTGCAGGTGGTAAAGCGCTTGAAGAAGGTGTAGAAAAAATTTTAAAGACACTGGGTAAGGGTCCGTTGATTTTTAATCTTGGACACGGCATTACACCGCAAACACCAATTGAACATGTTGAAAAAATGATTGCACAGGTAAGGAATTTTAAGCCATGACTTATCAAAAAAAACGCGTTTCAAAGATGAAAATCTGGATTAGAACGCTTTTATCCGTTGTAATTGTCGCAATTATAGTTGGATTATTGTTTCACGTGAATCTTGATGACTACCCAAATGCGTATTCTTGGTTGAAAGCTCTTCACGTGATTGCAATTATTTGTTGGATGGCAGGTATGCTTTATTTACCTCGGCTTTTTGTTTATCACTGTGGTGTTCAAATTGGATCTGTTCAATCTGAAACGTTTAAAATTATGGAAAGGCGTTTATTACGTGCAATAATTAATCCTGCTATGATTGCTGCATGGATTACAGGACTTTGGTTGGCTTGGAAAATTTTTCAGTTTCAAGGTGGTTGGCTTCATTTAAAACTTTTAATAGTTGTTCTTCTTTCTGTATTTCATGGGGTATTAGCGCGCGGTACACGTCATTTTAATGAAGATAGAAATGTTTTTTCACAAAAAACATGGAGAATTATGAATGAAATTCCTACAGTTCTAATGATTATTGCCGTTATTGCTGTTATTGTTAAACCCTTATAAAAAAGTAAATGTAATATTCTTGATTTTTACAAATAAAACTGATAGTGATCTTTTCACCTACCATATATGTTTTTCAGACAAAAAATAATAAGCGTTTACGTTAAATATTTGTTTAACTGAATAAACATCCTTCCTTTAAACAAAATATACGGTTTTTATATGCAAGATATGCAAAAAATGAAGCTCCAAGAGTTAAAAAGCAAAACACCTGTTGAACTCGTTGCTTTTGCAGAAACATTGGAAGTTGAAAATGCTTCTTTAATGCGCAAACAAGAATTAATGTTTGCTATTTTAAAAAGACTGGCACTACAAGATGTGGAAATTATTGGGGAAGGGGTCGTTGAAGTTTTGCTTGATGGCTTTGGTTTTTTACGCTCAGCTGATGCAAATTACCTTCCTGGACCAGATGATATATATTTATCGCCATCACAAATTCGTCGGTTTTCACTAAAAACAGGTGATACTGTTGAAGGACCTATTCGAGGACCAAAAGAAGGCGAACGCTATTTTGCATTGTTAAAAATTAACAGTATTAATTTTGAAGATCCTGAAAAAATCCGACATAAAATTCATTTTGATAATCTTACACCTCTTTATCCAAATGAACGGTTGGCAATGGAATTGGAAGATCCTACTGGAAAGGATATGTCAGGACGCGTAATTGATCTTGTTTCACCATTAGGAAAAGGTCAACGTGGTCTTATTGTTGCACCTCCTCGTACAGGTAAAACTGTGCTTTTACAAAATATTGCTCATTCTATTACTGTTAATCATCCTGAATGTTATTTAATTGTTCTTTTAATTGATGAACGTCCGGAAGAAGTCACTGATATGCAACGCTCAGTGCAAGGTGAAGTTATCTCTTCAACTTTTGATGAACCTGCTATTCGACATGTTCAAGTTGCAGAAATGGTTATTGAAAAAGCTAAACGTCTGGTTGAACATGGACGTGATGTTGTTATTTTACTTGATTCAATTACACGGCTAGGACGTGCTTATAATACTGTCGTACCATCATCTGGTAAGGTTTTAACAGGGGGTGTTGATGCGAATGCCCTACAACGTCCAAAACGTTTTTTCGGTGCAGCGCGTAATATTGAAGAAGGAGGTTCTTTAACAATTATTGCGACAGCTTTAATTGATACCGGAAGCCGTATGGATGAAGTTATTTTTGAAGAATTTAAAGGTACAGGCAATTCAGAAATTGTTCTTGACCGTAAAGTTGCTGATAAACGTATTTTTCCAGCAATGGATATATTAAAATCGGGAACACGAAAAGAAGATTTGTTAATAGAACGCCAAGATTTACAAAAAATCTTTGTTTTGCGTCGTATTCTTTCCCCAATGGGAACAACAGATGCAATTGAGTTTTTAATTGATAAATTAAAACAAACAAAAAATAACAATGAATTTTTTGATTCAATGAATACGTAATCATTTTAATCAAACTATAATTTTGATCTTGAAAGTAATACTAAAATCTTCAAGATCAAATTTTTTTGTTATTAAAGTTAATACATAAAAACATATTAATATTTACGGAAGTAAATTATTAAAAATAGATATATTTTTTAAATTTGCACCAAATTGCTTTTCATAAACTTATTTATAGAATGAAGAGTGTTATAATGAGTATTTTTATTTTCAATTGTCTGTATTGAAATGAGGATAAAGACAATGGATACAATTTTTGCTGTTTCAAGTGGATTGTTACCATCAGGTGTCGCCGTTATTCGCATTTCTGGTGAACGGGTAAGAGAAATTATACAAACACTTTATGGTAAAATACCTGAACCTCGTATAATGTCTTATGGATCGCTGATAGCAAAAGACGGTACTTTTTTAGACACGGCTTTAACTGTTTTTTTTCAAGAACCTAAGAGTTTTACAGGTGAAGATTGTGTTGAATTTCATATTCATGGTGGCAAAGCTGTTGCTGCGCGCTTATTAGAGGAATTATCACAATTTGATAATTGTAGGATTGCTGAACCAGGCGAATTTTCTAGACGTGCTTTCTTTAATGGCAAACTTGACCTTACACAAGCTGAAGGACTTGCGGATTTAATAGAAGCAGAAACAGAAAGCCAAAGACGTTTGGCGCTTATGGGAACAAGTGGAAAACTTGCTACTCTTTATCGTGAGTGGCGTGATAAACTGATAAAAGCACGCGCATTGATTGAAGCTGAATTTGATTTTGCTGATGAAGGCGATATTCCCGGTTCAGTTTCTGATCAAGTTTGGGAGCAACTACCTTTTTTACGTAATGATATTCAAAAACACCTTGATCAAGAAGAACGTGCAAATTTAATGCGTGATGGTCTAAAAGTCGTTATTGCTGGCGCACCAAATGCTGGAAAATCAAGTTTAATCAATAAGTTAACGGGTCGCGATTTAGCTATTGTTACAGATATAGCAGGTACAACGCGTGATGCATTAGAAACACGGCTTATATTGGGAGGTTTACCCATTCTTCTCAGTGATACAGCGGGCTTGCATGAAACAGATAATCCTATTGAAAAATTGGGTATTGATACAGCTTATGATCGCATAAAAGAAGCTGATTTGATTTTACTTGTTGAAGATATGAATCAGCCTCATTATATAGATCTTCCGCAAACAAAAGCTGTTATTTGGCGAATTGGAAATAAACAAGATGTCATAAAAGGTGATAATCAACGTTGGCCAATTCAAATATCAGCTATTGATGGTGAAGGTGTTGATCATCTCCTTAGATCTATCAGTGATTTTTGTTCAAATATAATGGCAAAAATTGGTGATGCACTTCCTGCACGTAAACGTCAAAGTGATTTGTTATTTCAAACACTAAAAGAAATAGATAATGCGCTATTAAATCCTGATCTTGATTTAACTTTACGGGCTGAGCATCTTCGATTGGCATCCGATGCGTTAGGACGCATCACAGGTGATATTGATGTAGAAGATATTTTAGATGTTATATTTTCTGAATTCTGCATTGGCAAATAAAGATTCACGTGAAACAATATATAACAGTGTGTCTATAATTCTTTAAAACTGACATCCTAATTTCTAACTCCATAATAAAGAATTCGTTGAAGTATGAGAAATAAATGATAATTCTTTTTTTTTTGGATTCACGTGAAACAATAGATGTGATAAATAAACGGATCACTTCTCAATAAATGGATGAGAACACAAACGTTTCATAATAAGATAGAGTCTTGGCGTTATTTTTGTTTCACGTGAAATGTTTGATTCGTCTCTATTTGGATTGTATAAATGAAAAAATATGATGTCATAGTTGTTGGTGGAGGGCATGCAGGCTGCGAGGCGGCAGGTGCTGCTGCACGAGCAGGTGCAAAAACTGTATTAATTACGCATAAAATTGCAACAATTGGTGCTATGTCTTGTAATCCAGCAATTGGGGGTTTGGGTAAAGGTCATTTAGTACGTGAAATCGATGCACTTGATGGTTATATGGGGCGCGCTGCAGATGAAGCTGGTATTCAGTTTCGTCTATTAAATCGTCGAAAAGGTCCTGCTGTACGTGGTCCTCGCACTCAAGCGGATAGGTATCTTTATAAAAAAGCCATGCAAAACCTTTTGGCAGAAACAAAAAATCTTACTCTCATTGAAGATGAAGTTGTTGATCTTGTTTTTGATCAACGTCAATTAAAAGGTGTTATTCTAAAAAATAAAGGAAGTTTTCAAACTTCTTCTGTTGTTCTTACAACGGGTACATTTTTAAGAGGATTGATTCATCTCGGTGATAAAAATTGGCCAGCTGGACGCATAGGAGAAGAACCAAGCACACTGTTGGCAGAACGACTTAGGTCTTTAAACTTGACATTAGGTCGATTGAAAACAGGAACACCTGCACGGTTAAGTAAAAAATCCATTGATTGGTCATCTTTACCAAAACAAGGTGCCGATGATGTTCTTACACCATTTTCCTTTTTAACAACGCATTTGCCTCAACCTCAAATCGAATGTGCTATTACCCGTACCAATGATAAAACGCATGAAATTATTAGAAATAATCTTCATCGATCTGCGATGTATTCAGGTGCAATTGAAGGGATTGGTCCGCGATATTGTCCATCCATTGAAGATAAAATTGTCAAATTTGGGGATCGTGATGGTCATCAGATATTTCTTGAACCGGAAGGTTTGGAAGATGACACTATTTATCCAAATGGTATTTCAACGTCACTTCCTGAAGATGCACAAATTGCCCTTTTAAAAACGATTGAAGGTTTAGAAAATGTTCATGTTTTACAACCTGGTTATGCAATTGAATACGACTTTATAGATCCCCGACAACTTAATGCTTCCTTAGAATTACGCGCTTTGCCAGGGCTATTTTTGGCTGGGCAAATTAATGGAACAACAGGTTATGAAGAAGCTGCCGCACAAGGTTTGCTTGCTGGAGTGAATGCTGCTCGAAAAGCAGCTCAAAATGAGATGGTAACATTAAGTCGTTCACAAGCTTATATTGGTGTTATGATTGATGATTTAATCAATCGAGGTGTTAGTGAACCTTATCGTATGTTTACTTCCCGTGCTGAATTTCGCTTATCATTGCGTGCAGATAATGCTGATGAACGATTAACGTCCTTAGGTAAAGAATGGGGAATTGTTCAATCAGAGCGTTTTCACGTTTATGAAGAAAAACGTGAAAAGCTCAATCAAGCGCGTTTATTATGTCAATCACTGACTTTAACGCCAAATCAAGCTCAATCTTATGGTTTTCAAATTAAAAATGATGGAATTCGCAGAAGTGCTTATGATTTTCTTGCCTATTCTGATATTTCTATAGCTCGATTGGAACGCGTTTGGCCAGAGCTTAATCAAATTGAAAATACGACAAGAGAAGTTTTAGAAATTGAAGCGCAATATGCTGTTTATATTGAACGCCAAACAATGGATATTATCGCTTTGCAGCGTGATGAACACATGAAAATTCCAGCACATTTAAACCTTGATCTCATTTCAGGTTTATCGAATGAATTGAAGTTTAAATTGAAACAGCGTGAGCCACAAACAATTGCGGAGGCGCAAAAAATAGATGGTATGACACCTGCTGCTTTATCATTAATTATTACGCATATTCAACGTTTATATCGTAATGATAGAAAGACAGCGTAATGAATAAAAATGCTGTAGAAAAAATTGCAGCTTTAAAGCAAATCATTCCTTCCGTTTCACGTGAAACAGAAGAAAGTTTTTTGTTTTATGAAGCAGAACTTACCAAATGGCAAAAACATATTAATTTGATAGCCAATACAACAATTCCTAATATTTGGAATCGTCACATTTTAGATAGTGCACAAATTTTTAATTTGGCTTCTCATGCTATGACATGGTGTGATATTGGTTCTGGTGGTGGTTTTCCTGGTCTGGTTACAGCCATTTTGTTGAAAGGACAAAAAAAAGGCAGTTTGCATCTTATTGAAAGCAATCATAAAAAAGCAGCCTTTTTACAGCATATGATTGCCCAGTTGGATTTGCCAGCTCACGTTCATAATGCGCGTATAGAAGATAGTACGAAAAAAATTGAAGCTCCTGAGGTTATCACTGCGCGCGCTTTAGCGCCTCTTAACGCACTGTTATCTTTGTGTCGTATATGGACAGAAAAAGGGAGCAACGTGCTTTTTCCAAAAGGTCGTGAATATCAAAAAGAAATTGATCAAGCAAAAAAGCATTGGGAATTTGAACTTGAAATTTTTAAAAGTAAAATTGATGTGCAATCTGTTATTTTGAAAATGACAAATATACGGGCATATAAAGGGTGATAAATATGAGCGACACAAGAATTATCGCTATCGCCAATCAAAAAGGGGGGGTGGGTAAAACCACAACCGCCATAAATCTTGCTACGGCTTTAGCAGCGATTGGTGAGATTGTTTTGGTTATGGATATTGATCCACAGGGCAATGCCAGCACAGGATTGGGCATAGATCGTCACAATCGCGCATTGTCATCTTATGATGTGTTAATATCAGGTGCATCTGTTGCACAAGCTGCACTTGAGACAGAAGTTCCAAATCTTTATGTTGTACCATCAACTCTTGATCTTTTAGGAGTTGAAATGGAAATTGCTCCAGAAAAAGATCGTATAACACGTTTGCAAACGGCTCTTCGTCGGGATCAGCGTGTCAGACAAAAATTTACTTATATTTTGATTGATTGTCCGCCATCTCTTAATCTTTTAACGTTAAATGCTATGGGAGCTGCAGACTCTGTTCTCGTGCCACTACAATGCGAATTCTTAGCCTTAGAGGGCTTAAGCCAATTGCTTGAAACTGTTCAACAAGTGCGCAATTCGCTTAATCCTGCATTGCAAATACAAGGTATTGTTCTGACAATGTATGATGGGCGTAATAATTTATCCAATCAGGTGGTTGATGATGTCCGTTCTTATATGGGAGATAAAGTTTATCGTACGATGATACCGCGTAATGTGCGTATTTCTGAAGCACCTTCATTTGGTAAACCTGCTTTGTTGTATGACTTAAAATGTGCTGGCAGTCAGGCTTATTTACAATTGGCTTCAGAAGTGATCCAGCGTGAACGAAAATTGCGTGCAGCATAAATATAAACCATTGAAAAATAAAGAGATTTAAAAATGCGAGATGATCAATCAAAAAAAAGACTTGGACGTGGTTTGGCAGCTTTAATTGGCGATGTTGATATTGATGTTCACAAAAGCAATACACCTAATGAGGCACTGACAAATTTAGAACGTCATGTTCCGATTGAGTTTATATCACGTAATCCGCGCAATCCTCGACGTTATTTCACTGAAAATGAACTTGATGATCTGGCGCAATCTATTCGGGAGCATGGTGTTGTGCAACCTGTTGTTGTTCGCCCATCACCAGATCATCCAAATTATTTTGAATTGATCGCTGGTGAAAGACGTTGGCGTGCAGCGCAAAGAGCAAATTTAAATGAGTTACCCGTTATCGTTCGCGATGTGGATGACCGTACGGCTTTGGAATTAGCAATAATTGAAAATGTGCAACGTGCTGATTTGAATCCAATTGAAGAGGGTATGGGGTATCAATTATTAATTGATGATCATGACTATACACAGGCTGATCTTGCACAGGTTATCGGCAAAAGCCGTAGTCATGTTGCGAATACATTGCGTTTATTGAAACTTCCACAAAAAGTACAACAGTTTTTAAATGAGGGTCAAATTTCAGCAGGTCATGCTCGCTGTCTTATTACAGTTGAAGATCCACAAGCACTGGCGGAGCTTATCATTCGTGATGGTCTTTCAGTCCGACAGACTGAGGCTTTGGCTCATGGTCAAACTCAAATAAAAACCAAACGACGGACACCTTTGGAAAAAGATGCTGATACAAAATCTTTAGAAAAACTTCTTGCTGATGTTATTGGGATGAAAGTGGCGATTAAACATGGCAAAAAAGGCGGAGATGTTAAAATCCATTATTCTTCGTTGGAACAGCTTGATGATATTTGTCGCCGTTTGCAAAATTAAACTATTGCTTTAAGTATCAAGATTTATTCATTAAGATTGCGGCGTTCAGATTTCAGATAAGAAAATGTATATCTATCGATCATAATGCGTAGCGATGCGTTGTTAATCTTTTAGCTTGGCAAACAAGTTCTTAATTTTGTGGCGATGTCGGTAGGTTTGTTTGTCGAAGTACATTTGAGGAGTTATTCATTTTTGAAGAGGAAAAAAGGCCTTAATCTTCTTTTTGTGTTATTTCTTATAAAATCAATTTCCATCATAATATTTTTAAGCAATGAATTGCTGCGCATCTGGCAGAAGCGTTAACACAAGAGATGCATCCTAGTAATTGCTCAACTGTCCTACGGACAATGATAGGTAGAGAAGTTTACTGGTTTCATTATAGATCGTATGCAGCTTTGACTTTAAGCCACCTTTGGTACAATCGAAAAAAAAGGAAAATATCCTTTTTAAAGGGCTTATTGACGTGCAAAGTGCCTAAATGTTGTATGGCGTTAAAATGATAATACAGTAAAGCTTTATATGATGAGAGCAGCAATATGCGGTCAAATCCACCGAATCTTCTTCAGCTTCTGCAGCGCTTACAGAGCAATTTATGTGGACCTTAGGCAACAGACGCATCTTGCGACATTCAACCATATTGAATGAAAAAGACAATGGTGCTGACATTACGGCGGCTATCAACATGAAAATTCAAAGAGACGGAGGGAAAAAGATGATATGCCTGTCATCCGCTTCTCACTTAATAAAACCAAATGATTCATTAATCTTATTATCATAAAAGTAAACAATCACAAATTAAATAAAATCAAGAAATTAATAGGTTTATCAATGATATTTCTTTGAAAGTTGTTTGCGTCAATTTCAAGAAATATTTTCTAGTAATTGACGAATACGATCAGTATTTTTCTTACCAAACTCTAGATTTTGGGGTGACACAGTTGTTGTTTCATCAAAAATAGCATCTTTGTCTTCTGCGGAAGAGGCGGCAGCAAGAGCCGCTTGCAAAGCCATATATCCAACGATATAATCGTTGGGTGAAAGCCCATTATTTTTTAATATTGTGCTTATTTTTTCATTTTTTTCAATTGCAGAAATTAAACCGTTAATACTCACATCATTGCCTGTTTCTTGTACAGTCAAATAGACAGATTGATTGGTCATTTCACGCTGTACAATTTCCATTTTAGTAAGAAAAGCTTCGTTTAAAGGGTAATTTGCGATCATTGCTGGATTATGAATGGGGGCTAAATAAAATTCTTCTTTTTTTGAATGTGTTTCATCGTTTTGAGCAAAAGAATTGACTGAAAAGAAAATCATAAAAACGCATAAAAAAGAGCAAATAAAGTTTGAAAAAAAGAATTGTTTTTGTGTATGAAAAAACATTAAAATTTGTCCTTACGCTTTCTTATTTCTGCAAATAATTCTGCATCATCAGCATTTTCCATGGCTAAATTTTGGCGAATATCAACATCATCATAACGTAAAAAAGGATTGGTTGCTTTTTCTAAAGCCAGTGTGGTTGGTAATGTTGCTTCTCCCACAGCAATAAGTCGTTCAACGGCAGCCTTTCGGTTGATAAGCTCTTGATTGTTCGGGTCAATTGTTAAAGCAAAATGTGCATTTTCTAATGTATATTCATGACCACAATAAATTTTTGTGTCATCGGGAAGATTTTTAAGTTTATTGAGGGATTGAAACATCATTGAAGGATTACCTTCAAAAATACGGCCACATCCTAAAGAAAAAAGTGTGTCCCCTGTAAATACAACTTTAGCAAAGGGAAAATAATAAGAAACTCCACCAAGCGTATGCCCTGGTGTTGCGATAATTTTTATCTCTTGTGCGCCAAAATCTAAAGGTTCACCTTCATCAATACCAATATCAATACCTTGTATTTTTTGTTCTTCTGCTTTTGGCCCTATGACTTTTGCATCATAAATTTCTTTAAGTTTGTGAATGCCTTCAACATGGTCATTATGATGATGTGTGACAAAAATAAAATCAAGAGTCCAGTTATGGCGTTGAAGTTGATCTTGAATAACTGCAGCATCAGGCGCGTCAATGGCAGCGGTTAAACCACTTGCTTTATCGTGTATAAGTATACCAAAATTATCATGACGGCATATAAATTGAATAATTTCCATGGATTTAATCCGTTGTTTTCAATGAATGCTTTAATCCGAATTATTTTTTTTGCTATTTAAAGGTTGTGTTGCATGTTTCATAATCATTGGCATTTGAGCAACCATAAAAATGAAAGTAATGGGCATCGTACCAAATACTTTGAAACTTGTCCAAAAATCGTCACTAAAATTGCGCCAGACCACTTCATTTAAAAGGGCTAGAAAAATAAAAAACCATGCCCACCGATAGGTTAATTTTTTCCAACCTTCATCATCAAGATGAAAAGCTGAATCAAGAACATAACCCAAAAGTGCTTTTTTAAAAAAGAGCCCACCGAATAAAATCAAACCAAACAAGCTATTGATAATTGTTGGCTTCATCTTGATAAAAGTATCATTATGAAGCCAAAGTGTTAGACATCCAAAAATGAGAACAAATATTCCTGATATAAGAGGCATAATCGGAATTTTGCGCGCAATAATCCATGACGCAATAAGAGCAATAATAATTGCAAGCATAAAGATAGCTGTAGCTGGAAAAATGGGTTTATCAAAATTTTCAAAAAGGGGTATATTTTCGATCAGCCATTCACCTTTATAATTGGCAAAGAAAAATACCATCAAAGGCCCCATTTCCAAAATGAGCTTTAATGTTGGTGACATTTGCATGTCTTTAACTGCTTTGGTGTTTTGTGGATCAGGTTCAAAAATAGATTTGTTCATTCGTGTTTTCCTGCAATAGCTTCAGCAAAATCATTGGCTGCAAAAGGTTCAAGATCATCAATTCCTTCACCAATACCGATAAAATACACGGGCAATTTATATTTGGCGGCAATGGCAATTAAAATACCCCCACGAGCGGTGCCATCAAGTTTTGTCATAACTAAACCATTAACACCAGCAATATTACGAAAGATTTCCACTTGGTTAATCGCATTTTGTCCTGTTGTTGCATCCAATGTTTGTAAGACGGTATGCGGGGCATCACTATCATGCTTACCAAGAACGCGAACAATTTTTGCTAATTCTTCCATCAATTCGGTTTTATTTTGCAAGCGCCCTGCCGTGTCAATAATTAAAACGTCACTGCCAGCTTCGCGGGCTTTTTCATAAGCATCATAAGCAAGACCAGCTGCGTCTGATCCCAATTTGTTTGATATAACAGGAGAGTTTGTGCGCTCGCCCCAAATGTGAAGCTGTTCAATTGCTGCAGCACGAAATGTATCGCCTGCTGCCAGCATAACTTTTAATCCCCCAGCGGTTAATTTTGCCGCAAGTTTCCCAATTGTCGTGGTTTTTCCGGTACCATTAACGCCGACCACTAAGATAACGTGTGGTTTATGACTGAGATCAAGTTCAAGAGATTGCGCAACAGGTTCCAATACTTTTTTAATTTCGTTGCTCATAATTGTGCGCACGTCGTCGGTAGAAATATCTTTTCCATATTTGCCAGATGCAAGACTATCTGTGATCCGCATGGCCGTTTCAAGTCCAAGGTCTGCTTGAATAAGAACATCTTCCAAATCTTGTAATGTTTCTTCGTCAAGCTTGCGCTTGGTAAAAATAGATGAGATTGAATCCCCTAATTGACGTGAAGAGCGTGATAATCCCGTTTTAAGGCGCTCAAACCAAGACATTTTTTTAGGTTCATGATTCTCTACATCTCTATCATTATGAGGTGTTTTGGTCGTTATTTTGTCACTGATAAAAACTTTATTCGTATTTGTTTCAGTTTTTTCTGATACATAAGATGATGCACGATCAGTCTTCTGCTTTTTTTGATCATTTATTAAATTTAGATCTTGCTTTAGTTTCTTATCTGTGTGTTTTGGCTCTGGCTCTGGCTCTGGCTCTGGCTCTGGCTCTGGCTCTGGCTCTGGCTCTGGCT
>NZ_JH725147.1:164312-308287 GCF_000278275.1 Bartonella tamiae Th239 | reverse complement strand
TGGCTCTGGCTCTGGCTCTGGCTCTGGCTCTGGCTCTGGCTCTGGCTCTGGCTCTGGCTGATTGCTAAGCTGATTTTTTTTTGCCTGTTCAGCTTGATAGGCCTCAAATGGTGTGAGTTGAGGTGCGTTGGTTTTTGAGATCTCGGCTTCAGTGTCTTCATTCGTTGATTTTGAACCAAATGAAAATACCTTTTTCAATAAGCCTTTTGCCATTGTATTATTCCTGATTAAGCAGCATTTTGTTGAATAAGATCGGCAAAGAGTTTGGTACCATCATTTCCAGTAATGCGTGCTTTTGCCAAAGTGCCTGCAAGGCTACCTTCAATTTTTGTTAGTGTATAATCTTCTGTTCGTCCAATTCCATCACGCTCAATGAGAATCATCTGTTCGCTCATTTGTAAATGCTGAAGATGATTTTGATAAGCTTTCTCACCTTTTTGACGCAAAATTTCTGCGCGTTTTTTGATAATTTTGCCATCTATCATTGGCATACGTGCAGCAGGTGTTCCTTCTCTTGGGCTAAAAGGGAAAACATGCAAATGGGTTAAACCACATTCGTCAATTAATTTTAGGCTATTTTCAAACATAGTGTCGGTTTCTGTAGGAAAACCAGCAATAAGATCAGCACCAAAAACAATTTCGGGCCGTTTGGCACGTAATTGCGTACAAAATGCAATGGATTGATCACGTAAGTGCCGTCTTTTCATGCGTTTTAAAATCATATTATCGCCTGATTGAAGGGAAAGATGTAAATGAGGCATGATCCTTTTTTCATAGGCTAAAAGTTCTATTAAGGCCTCATCAACCTCAATAGAGTCAATAGATGACAAGCGCAAACGCGGCAAATCAGGCACGTGATGCAAAATAGCATTTACAAGGGTTCCAAGCGTCGTTTTTCCCGGTAAATCTGGGCCATAACTTGTAAGATCCACACCTGTCAAAACAATTTCTTGATAGCCATTAGAGCTTAGTCGTTTCACTTGTTCTACAACCGCGCCCATGGGAACAGAGCGGGATGGACCACGCCCATAAGGAATTATACAAAATGTGCAACGATGGTCACAGCCATTTTGAACCTGTACAAATGCACGTGCACGTCCTTCAATTGAATCAACCATATGTGGTGCATTTTCGCGCACTTCCATAATGTTGTTTACACGCAGTTTTTCATAATTGTTCACCCCAAATTCTGGCAATTGTCGGTAGGAATGGCGATGAAGTTTTTCTTCATTACCAAGTACAAGATCAACTTCACCCATATTGGCAAAGTCTTGTCCTAATGTTTGAGCAGCACAACCTGTGACAATAATGCGTGCATTGGGATTTTTTCGTCGCGCCTTACGAATAGCCTGTTTGGCTTGACGGACTGCTTCTGCAGTTACTGCACACGTATTAAAAATAATAGCACCATTTTCTAACGCATCTAGGCCAGCCGCCTTGCTTTCTTTACGCATGACTTCTGATTCATAGGCATTAAGCCGACATCCAAAAGTAATAATTTCTGTCGCCATTTATGAAAGTGCCTTTTTCGTGCTACCTGTTATAGGGTCGAGTGTTCCTTGAAATTCAAATTCAGTCGCGCCTGTCATAATAATATGATTGTCTTCACGCCAATAAATCTCAAGATGACCACCGGGAAGCTGTACTCTCATTTTTTTTGAACCCAATCCACGTCGATTGGCAGCGACAACAGCTGCACATGCGGCTGTTCCACATGCGCATGTTAATCCTGCCCCACGTTCCCATGTGCGCATTTTTAAATCTTTTGATGAGAGCATTTGAACAATAGAAATGTTACATCGCTCAGGAAAAAAAACATTATTTTCAAGTTTTTCTCCATAGTTATCAAGGGCGATTTCATCAATATCATTTTCGATGAAATAAATGGCATGTGGATTTCCCATTGAAACGAGACAGGCATCTTTCAGTGGACCCAATTCTATTTGAACATGATTTGTATCTTCTACAGAGCTTGCCGTTGGTATATCGCTCCAATGAAGATATGGTGGACCCATATCAACCGAAACAAAACCATTTTCAAGACGTTGAGCACAAATAACGCCTGCAGCGGTATCCAAAACAAATTGATCGCCTAATCTTTCTGTATAAAGCCACTCAACAACACAACGTGTGCCATTGCCACATGCTTGTGCCTTAGATCCATCAGTATTCAAGATATCAATGTGATAATCTGTATTTGGTTTTTTGGGTGGGTAAACAGCCATAATTTGGTCAAATGCTGTTTCTTTATTTTGGGACAATTTTTTTGCTGCCTCAGCTGTGAACGCGCACGTTTGCTTGCGCATATCGGCAACAATAATTTTATTGCCCAAGCCATTCATTTTATAAAATGTAATCATTTTGTCGCTATAATTGTCCATAATATGTTATATATGACTTAAATTACAACAAAATACCAGTCATTGCATTGGTTAAATGACGAATGATAGTCTTTGTTTAATGATTGAGTTGTTAGCGTATTTTTGACATGGTGCTTTTTTCAAAGTATGAGGGCGGCCTTTCTCAATTATATGCCTCAAAAGGTATGAAATGATGGATCGAAAAAAGTTTAGATTATAATCTCCATCAGTTATAAATATGTTTAAATGCCATTTCTATGAGAGTTATTCTTATAACAATACTGAAATTAAGCCTCTTGAAAAAATTTTTTATATTGTGGTAAACGCTCAAATTTATAAAACTTTTTATCTAAATTATTGAATACAATCAAATGTTTATAGTTTTAAAGTGGGATCAATTTGTTTAAAAAATTATACGGTATATTATAAATTAGCATGAGCATTTAAAGTCTTTTTTGTATTTTCTTTGTTTTTACTTTTTTTCTGCTACCATTTTGTTATTTATGGTTTAGATTAATAATTAATGTGCATAAACCCTATGGAAATTTTATGGTTGAAAGCATGATTAGGCGATGAAGAGAGTAATATTATGGTTATATCGAAACAATCACTTCTAGCAATAACTGCGATGTCAGTTGTGTTAGCAGGATGTTCATCATCCAGATTCGGCGGTAATACAAATGTTCCCCAACCAGCAGCTATCGCTGGTCCGGTGACGAGTGGTACGGTTAGTCAATCTCAGCTTCCACCCCCACCATCGTCTTTCCCAGATGTGCCAGAGGGTACAATGGGGGATACAACCCAAATGGCAAGTCTTGAGCCACCGATGAATGCAAGTGATTTAACACCAGCAAGTGTTGCAGGTGTTTGGAAAGCTTCAGTTGGAGGGATGAATTGTCAAATTGCTACACCACAAACAAAATACGGACAAGGTTATCGTGCGGGACCTCTTCATTGTCCTGCGGCTTTAACTGGAGTTAGCTCTTGGGCTGTGAATGGTAAACAGCTAAGTTTTTACGATGGCTCAGGCAGTTCAGTCGCAACGCTTTATTCAACGTCACAAGGACGCTTTGAAGGGCAAACAAATAGCGGACAAGCTGTGATATTAAGTCGTTAAATAAAATTTAAAAACAGCTTTATAAACTTTGTTTATACCTTGTTTTTAAGTTTAAAAGGAATGGATTGATGGGATCTGTGCGTGAGCGTTATGAGGCTTTGGTTAGTGAGGGTGATATACGTCCAGATCCAGCCCAACTTGCCCTTACAGATCGTTTTGACCGTCTTTTAAGTGACATTGCTGAAAAAAGCCTTTCCCACAAAAGTTCGCCACTTGGTTGGCTTTTTGGAAAACGTAAAGAAAATAGTCTGCCATTACAGGGTCTTTATATCTACGGTGATGTGGGGCGAGGCAAAACCATGCTGATGGATTTGTTTTTTTGTTCTTTACCACAAGGAAATAAAAGACGAGCCCATTTTAATGATTTTATGGCAGACGTCCATGAACGCATTAATCATCATAGACAGGCATTGAAGCGGGGTGAAACAAAACAAAATGACCCAATACCTCCTGTTGCTGAAGCATTAGCAAATGAAGCAAAAATTTTGTGTTTTGATGAATTCACTGTCACAGATATTGCTGATGCCATGGTTTTGTCGCGTCTTTTTAATGCTTTATTTTCTCAAGGCGTTGTTTTGGTAGCAACATCAAATGTTGCGCCTGATAATTTATATCGAAATGGTCTTAATCGTGGTCTTTTTCTTCCTTTTATTGACGATTTGAAAAATCATGTCGACGTTGTAAATCTTGATGCAAAAACAGATTATCGTTTGGAAAAGGCAGATCGCCGCCCTGTTTATTTAACACCACTTGGTCGTGAAACTCGTGTGAAAATGGATGCGGCATGGAATATTATCGTGGGTGAAAAAGATGCACAACCAGATGATGTGATTGTGCAAGGCCACGAAGTTCATATCCCTTTGGCAACAAAGGATAGTGCGCGTTTTGATTATCTTGATCTTTGCTCAAAACCCCTTGCGGCAAGTGATTATTTAGCACTTGTGGCACGTTACCGTACTTTTTTTATAGATAATGTTCCAATTATGGATGATGAACATCGTAATCAAACAAAACGTTTTATTTTATTGATTGATACGCTTTATGATCGGCACATACGTCTATTTATGTCAGCTGCACAAACACCTGAAAAACTCTATCAAGGGACAAGTCAAACAACAGAAACTTTTGAGTTTGAACGAACAGCATCACGTCTTTTTGAAATGCAAAGTGATGAATATTTGACAATTTGGGCGGAAAAAAATCCAGCTGATACCGAAATTTAAAAAATAAGCCGCTTTTTAAGTGATTTGCCGTAGTTTTTATACCTATATATTACGTTAACGTAAACTGCTATAAAAATAAGTCTTTGTTTTTAAACAATTTAGAAGAATTTGTTGTGTTTTTTTATGATTCGTCTTATCCCTAAACTGATGATATTTTTGATGACAAAATGTCGGTATAAATGAGAGTGTTTAAATCGGATGAAATGTTCAAAATATCCTCATAAAAGTTTCAGAATTTTTTGATGATCTCATGATTAAAATATCATCAGAAAAACAATTTCGAGTTTATCGTCGGATATTAGAAGCAATAGTTTTTAAATATTAGACACAATTTAGGAAAGAAACCAAAATGGCACGCAATAAAATCGCTCTTATCGGCTCTGGTATGATTGGTGGAACGTTGGCGCATATGATCGGTTTAAAAGAGCTTGGTGATGTTGTTCTGTTTGATATTGCTGAAGGCACACCACAAGGAAAAGGGCTTGATATTGCTGAATCTTCTCCTGTAGATCGTTTTGACGCAAAATTTAGTGGTGCAAACGATTATGCAGCGATTGAAGGTGCAGATGTTATCATTGTTACGGCGGGTGTGCCTCGTAAACCCGGCATGAGTCGTGATGATTTGCTCGGTATCAATCTTAAAGTCATGCAACAAGTTGGTGCAGGCATAAAACAATATGCACCTGATGCTTTTGTTATTTGCATTACCAATCCGCTTGATGCCATGGTCTGGGCATTGCAAAAGTTTTCAGGACTTGCACCCAATAAAATTGTCGGTATGGCTGGCGTGCTCGATTCTGCACGTTTTCGTTATTTCCTTGCAGAGGAGTTTCATGTCTCTGTTGAAGATGTTACGGCTTTTGTATTAGGGGGTCATGGAGATTCCATGGTGCCATCTGTTCGTTATTCAACGGTTGCTGGAATTCCTTTGCCTGATCTTGTTAAAATGGGTTGGACGAGTCAAGAAAAACTTGATCAGATTATTCAACGCACCCGGGATGGTGGTGCTGAGATTGTTGGCTTATTAAAAACAGGATCTGCTTTTTATGCACCTGCCTCTTCAGCTATTTCTATGGCAGAAGCCTATCTTAAAGATAAAAAACGAGTATTGCCTGTTGCTGCGCATCTTTCTGGTCAATATGGCGTTGAAGATATGTATGTCGGTGTGCCTGTTGTTTTGGGTGCAGGAGGTGTTGAGCGTGTTATTGAGATTAATCTTGATGAGCAAGAAAAATTAGCCTTTGGAAAATCTGTTGATGCGGTAAAAGGGCTGTGTGATGCATGTGTGGGGATTGAGCCAAGTTTAAAATAAGCACCATAAGGCATTTATCATCTGTTTTTTAATCATATTTAAAAAAAGGCGTCATTATCTGAATAAATGACTCGAAAAATGAAAAGGAAAATTGAATGAATATCCATGAATATCAGGCTAAGCGTCTGCTTCATGATTACGGCGCACCGATTGCAAATGGGGTTGCTGTTTATTCAGTAGAACAAGCAGAAGAATGGGCAAAAAAATTACCTGGACCGCTTTATGTGGTTAAAAGTCAGATTCATGCTGGTGGGCGTGGTAAGGGTAAGTTTAAAGAACTTGATAACGATGCAAAAGGTGGCGTACGCCTTGCAAAATCGGTGGAGGAAGTTGTTGCCAATGTCAAAGAAATGCTTGGTAAAACTTTGGTAACCAAGCAAACAGGACCAGCGGGAAAACAGGTAAACCGTCTTTATATTGAAGATGGTGCAGATATTGAACGTGAACTCTATTTGTCTCTTCTTGTTGATCGCAGTGTCGGGCAAATTGCATTTGTTGTTTCAACTGAAGGCGGCATGGATATTGAAACCGTTGCTGAAGAAACGCCTGAGAAAATTTTAACGTTACCCATTAATCCTGAAAAAGGTGTCATGCCAGAAGACGGTGAAAAGCTTTGTGAAGCTTTAAAACTGAGCGATACTGCGCGTGAAGATGGGCTAAAGCTTTTTCCAATCCTTTATAAAGCTTTTACGGAAAAAGATATGAGCTTGCTTGAAATCAATCCATTAATTGTCATGACCAATGGGCATTTACGTGTTTTGGATGCTAAGGTTTCTTTTGATAATAACGCGCTATTTCGTCACCCTGATATTGTTGAGCTTCGTGATACTTCGGAAGAAGATCCTAAGGAAATTGAAGCCTCAAAACATGATCTCGCCTATGTTGCGCTTGATGGCAATATTGGTTGCATGGTTAATGGTGCCGGTCTTGCTATGGCTACTATGGATATTATTAAGCTTTATGGTGCAGAACCAGCAAACTTTTTGGACGTTGGTGGTGGTGCGACAAAAGAAAAGGTCACGGCGGCATTTAAAATCATTACTGCTGATCCCCATGTAAAAGGTGTTTTGGTCAATATCTTCGGTGGTATTATGCGTTGTGATGTTATTGCAGAAGGTGTGATTGCTGCCGTTAAAGACGTTGGTTTAAAAGTTCCGTTAGTAGTGCGTCTTGAGGGGACAAATGTTGAGCAAGGCAAGACCATTATCAACGAAAGTGGTTTGAATGTAATTTCTGCTGATGATCTTGATGATGCTGCGCAGAAAATTGTAGCCGCCGTGAAGGGAGCTTGAAGATATGTCGATTTTGGTCAACAAAAATACGAAAGTTCTCGTACAAGGACTGACTGGTAAAACAGGAACATTTCATACAGAACAAGCACTTGCTTATCACGGTACGCAAATGGTTGGTGGCGTGAATCCTAAAAAAGGTGGCGAAACCTGGCAAGGTTCAAATGGCGAACAATTGCCGATTTTTTCAAGCGTTGCTGAGGGGAAAGAAAAAACAGGTGCGGATGCATCTGTGATTTATGTTCCCCCTGTAGGCGCTGCAGCGGCTATTATTGAAGCGATTGAAGCAGAAATTGGTCTTATTGTCTGTATTACAGAAGGTATTCCCATTGTTGATATGGTCAATGTTAAAGCCCGCCTTGATCAATCAAAATCACGTTTGATTGGACCAAATTGTCCTGGAGTCTTAACGCCTGATGAATGCAAAATTGGCATTATGCCAGGGTCAATATTCAAAAAAGGCTCTGTTGGTGTGGTGTCTCGTTCGGGAACCTTAACCTATGAGGCGGTTTTTCAAACCTCTCATGAAGGACTTGGTCAGACAACAGCGGTCGGTATTGGTGGTGATCCTGTTAAAGGAACTGAATTTATTGACGTTTTAGAAATGTTTTTGGCTGATGATGCAACACAGTCAATTGTGATGATTGGTGAAATTGGTGGTTCTGCTGAAGAAGATGCAGCGCAATTTTTAAAAGATGAAGCCAAAAAAGGTCGTAAAAAACCTACTGTTGGTTTTATTGCTGGACGTACAGCGCCTCCAGGACGCACAATGGGTCATGCTGGAGCTGTGATTTCTGGTGGTAAAGGGGGAGCAGAAGATAAGATTGCTGCCATGGAGTCGGCAGGTATTCGTGTTTCTCCTTCACCAGCACAACTTGGTAAAACCTTGGTAGAGGTTTTAAAGGGATAATTTTTAAAAGCTTAAGTGTTCGCCATTATTGGCGAACACAACAATCGTAACCGAAGCATAAGGCTTCATTTAACAATATCCGTTGGAAATTAACCACGGATTTTAAGGAGACGGAACAGTCGTTCCGGCAATAGAAATGGCAAGGCAAGACCAGTCCAACGATCTTTATGAGCAAACATCGTTTTTATACGGTGGCAATGCAGATTACATAGATCAGCTTTATGCCGAATATGAAAAAAATCCTGCAAATGTAGATCCTCAGTGGCGTGAATTTTTTGATAGTCTTCAAGATGATAAAGAAGATGTTTTGAAAAATGCTGAAGGAGCTTCATGGAAACGTAAGAATTGGCCGCTGAAAGAAAGTGGTGAATTGGTTTCGGCATTAGATGGAAATTGGCCGGTCATTGAAAAATATATTGGCGAAAAGCTTAAAAACAAAGCGGAACAGGCTGCTTTAAGTGGTAAAGAAAACGTCAATGAAAGTGATATTATTCACGCCGCGCGTGATTCTGTTCGTGCGATTATGATGATTCGTGCATATCGTATGCGTGGACATTTGCACGCAAAACTTGATCCTTTACAACTTGCTGAAAAGCCAGAAGATTATAACGAGCTTTCGCCTGAAACCTATGGTTTTTCGCCTGAAGATTATGGTCGTGAAATCTTTATTGATAATATGCTGGGTCTTGAATATGCGACGATCCCGCAAATGTTAGAAATTCTTAACCGCACTTATTGTTCAACCATTGGTGTGGAATTTATGCATATTTCTGATCCTTCACAAAAAGCGTGGATTCAAGAACGTATTGAAGGGCCTGAGCAGCAGGTTGCCTTTACACCTGAAGGCAAAAAAGCCATTTTAAAAAAATTAATAGAAGCAGAAGGTTTTGAACAATTCCTTGATACAAAATATAAAGGAACAAAACGTTTTGGTCTTGATGGTGGTGAAGCGCTTATCCCTGCTTTGGAACAAATTATCAAACGTGGTGGTGCGCTTGGCGTTGAAGAAATAATATTTGGTATGGCCCATCGTGGTCGTCTTAATGTTTTATCTCAAGTTCTTTCTAAACCTCATCGTGCTATTTTTCATGAGTTTAAAGGTGGATCTTATAAACCTGATGATGTTGAAGGTTCAGGCGATGTAAAATATCACCTTGGAACGTCATCTGATCGCGAATTTGATGGCAATAAAGTGCATTTGTCACTTTTGCCCAATCCTTCACATTTGGAAATTGTAGATCCAGTGGTTATTGGTAAGGCGCGTGCTAAACAAGATCAGCTTGTAGGCCCCACCCGTACTGATCTGATACCTTTAAGTGAACGGGCAAAAGTTATGCCATTGCTTATTCATGGTGATGCAGCTTTTGCAGGTCAAGGAGTTATTCAAGAAACTCTTGGTCTTTCAGGTTTAAAAGGCTATCGTGTTGCCGGTTCCATTCATTTTATTATTAATAACCAAATTGGCTTTACAACCAATCCACGTTTTTCGCGCTCCTCACCTTATCCATCTGATGTCGCAAAGATGATTGATGCACCGATTTTTCATGTCAATGGTGATGATCCAGAAGCGGTTGTATTTGTTGCAAAAGTTGCGACAGAATTTCGTCAAATTTTCCATAAGCCTGTGGTCATTGATATGTTCTGTTATCGTCGATTTGGTCATAATGAAGGTGATGAACCTTCGTTTACACAGCCGCTAATGTATAAAGCCATACGTGGTCATAAAACAACATTACAGCTTTATGGCGATAAACTTGTTCAAGAAGGGCTTGTCAATGAACAAGAAATTATTGAACAAAAGCATAGCTGGCGTGATAAGCTTGAAGTCGAATTTGAAGCAGGTTCAACTTATAAACCCAATAAGGCTGATTGGCTTGATGGAACTTGGACGGGATTGAAAGTTGCGGATAATGGCGATGAACAACGTCGTGGTGCAACAGGCGTTGCGGCAAAAACCTTAAAAGAAATAGGCCATAAACTTGTTGAACTTCCAGCTGATTTTCATGTTCATAAAACCATTCAGCGTTTTCTTGATAATCGTGCCAAAATGTTTGAAACAGGTCAGGGTATTGATTGGGCCACCGCTGAGGCTTTAGCCTTTGGTTCATTATGTATAGAAGGTTCCCCTATTCGCTTATCAGGTGAAGATGTGGAACGAGGTACATTTAGCCAACGTCATTCTGTGCTTTATGATCAAGAAAATGAAAATCGCTATATTCCTTTAAATAATTTGCAAAAAGGCCAAGCGATTTATGAAGTGATCAATTCCATGCTTTCGGAGGAGGCAGTATTAGGATATGAATATGGTTATTCGCTTGCTGAACCGCGCGGTCTGACTTTATGGGAAGCTCAATTTGGTGATTTTGCTAATGGTGCGCAAGTTGTTTTTGACCAATTTATTTCTTCAGGTGAGCGTAAATGGTTAAGAATGTCGGGTCTCGTATGTTTATTGCCCCATGGTTTTGAAGGACAAGGACCAGAACATTCCTCTGCTCGATTAGAACGGTTTTTACAACTTTGTGCAGAAGATAATATGCAAGTGGCAAATTGTACCACACCTGCAAATTATTTTCATATTCTACGCCGTCAGATTAAACGAGATTTTCGCAAACCACTTGTTCTTATGACACCAAAATCACTCTTGCGTCATAAGCGTGCTGTATCATCTTTAAGTGAGATGGAAGCGGATACGACCTTTCACCGCTTGCTATTGGATGATGCGGAATATTTAAATGATCAACCGATTAAACTGCAAAAAGATAATCAAATTCGTCGGATTGTTTTGTGTTCAGGTAAGGTTTATTATGATCTTTATGAAGAACGTGAAAAACGTGGTATCGATGATGTTTATCTTTTGCGTGTTGAGCAACTTTACCCCTTTCCTGCAAAAGCGCTTGTTAATGTTTTATCGCGCTTTTTAGATGCTGAAATTGTATGGTGTCAGGAAGAACCTAAAAATATGGGGGCTTGGTCGTTTATTGAGCCTTATCTGGAGTGGGTTCTTGCTCATATCGGTGCAAAATATGCCCGTGCGCGCTATGCTGGTCGCCCAGCCAGTGCCTCCCCAGCAACCGGACTTATGTCAAAACATCTTGAACAGCTTGCGGCTTTCCTTGAAGACGCATTGGCTTAATTTTTAAACCTTCTGATTTATGGAAAAATATTATGGCTACAGAAATTCGCGTTCCAACTTTGGGTGAATCCGTTACCGAAGCAACAATTGGAAAATGGTTTAAACAACCAGGTGATGCCGTTGAAATGGATGAACCGTTGGTTGAATTGGAAACCGATAAGGTGACAGTTGAGGTGCCCTCACCTGTTGCTGGAAAATTATCTGAAATTGTTGCTAAAGAAAGCGATACGGTTGAAGTTGGCGCTCTTTTAGCGTCTGTTGAAGAAGGTGCGGCAGGAACTTCGCCAGCGCAACCAAAGGCAGAAACACTAGCATCTCAGCCTTCATCTACATCTTCAAGTGATAAGCAAAAGACAGCATCAGAATATGCAACTGTCTCTCAGCCGGCTGCACCATCTGCTTCAAAAATAATGGCAGAAAACAATTTGTCTTCTGATCAAATTGATGGATCAGGCAAACGTGGACAAATTTTAAAAGGAGATGTCCTTGATGCTCTTTCAAAAGGGACATCATCTTCTGCTCCACAAACGAGTGCACCACGAGCGGCTTCTGCGCCGCACGATGCCGCTCGTGAAGAGCGTGTTCGTATGACAAAATTGCGTCAAACAATTGCGCGTCGTTTGAAAGATGCACAAAATACCGCTGCTATGCTGACAACATTTAATGAAGTGGATATGTCAGCTGTCATGGATTTGCGCAAACGTTATAAAGATATTTTTGAAAAGAAACATGGCGTGAAACTTGGCTTTATGGGGTTTTTTACCAAAGCTGTTTGTCATGCTTTAAAAGAAATACCAGCTGTCAATGCTGAAATTGACGGTACTGATTTGATCTATAAAAATTATGTCAATGCAGGGATTGCTGTTGGCACTGAAAAGGGGCTTGTTGTTCCTGTTGTTCGTGATGCCGATCAAATGTCTATTGCTGATATTGAAAAAGAAATCGGAAGACTTGGTCGTTTGGCACGTGATGGCAAACTTTCTGTTGCTGATATGCAAGGTGGGACATTTACCATTACCAATGGTGGTGTTTATGGCTCTCTTATGTCAACACCTATTTTGAATGCACCGCAATCGGGTATTTTGGGGATGCATGCCATTAAAGAGCGCGCTATGGTCGTTGGTGGGCAAATCGTTGTGCGCCCAATGATGTATCTTGCTCTTTCTTATGATCATCGTATTGTTGATGGTCAGGAAGCAGTAACTTTCCTTGTTCGTGTAAAAGAAAGCCTTGAAGATCCAGAACGGTTGGTTCTTGATCTTTAAAAAGTGGATGATGTTATGATCAATGCACCAGCAACATTATTGGCCTTAAGTGTCATTATGTTGATGGTGCATATTTTTTTACAAGCTTTCTTTGTGACCAAAGACAAAGGGCGTGCTTGGAATGCTGGTCCAAGGGATCATAGCGGTATCGCTTTATCACCAATTGCAGGAAGAGCAGTGCGTGCCAGTGCAAATTTTCGTGAAACCTATCTTGCATTTTTAGCGCTTATGCTGATGAGTGCCTTTTATCCATCAGATATAATTTTAACCGTTTTTGGTGGTATTATATGGTTGGTGGCTCGAATGCTTTATTTGCCGTTTTATCTTTTAGGGATCCCTTATATACGTTCAATTATATGGCTGTTTTCAATTGTTGGGCTTGCAATTATGTTTGCGGCTTTATGGAGATAAAAAATGCATGATATTCTCCATGAATGGGCAACACTTATGGCAGTTTTTATGATTGCAGCCATTACACCTGGTGCTGATCTTGCTATTGTTATTCGACAATCGTTAGTTTTTGGTAGACGTCATGCCATGATGACATCCTTTGGTATTGGAAGTGCGTTATTAGTTCATGTTACTTATACGGTTTTAGGACTTGGTATCATTATTACCCAATCACTACTATTGTTTAATATTGTTAAATGGCTAGGTGTTGCATATCTGTTTTATATTGGTTTGAAGGCATTAACGTCGAATGGAACAATGCTTTTAGTTGAAAATAATGATAAGAAAAAATTGGTGAAAGCAAAACAGGCTCAAAGCTTAAAATCTGCCTATATGATTGGCTTTGTTGTCAATGTTTTAAACCCAAAAGCTGTCTTTTTCTTTCTTTCTATATTTTCAACATTGGTCAATGTCTCTACACCAACGACGATGAAATTAGGATATGGTTTATCCATGTCGGTTTTATTGATCATCTGGTTTGTTATGGTAAGCCTTTTTATGACGGCCCCTATGATGCGTGCGGCATTTAATCGTGCATCAAAGTGGATTGATCGCTTATGTGGTTTTGTATTTATTGGATTTGGTATTCGGCTGATATTTCAAAAAGCAACGTAAAATAATCGCTTATAGATGAGGCTTTTAAGCCGCAAAGAAAGGAAATATAATGTCATATGATGTTGTCGTAATTGGTGCAGGACCAGGTGGCTATGTCGCAGCAATTAAAGCTGCGCAATTAGGATTGCAAACAGCTATTATTGAAAAGCGTGAAACATTAGGCGGGACATGTCTTAATGTGGGTTGTATCCCTTCTAAAGCTTTGCTTTATGCTTCTGAAGTTTTTGCGCAAGCTCATCATGGTTTTGAGAGTTTAGGCGTTTTGGTTTCAGAGCCAAAACTTGATCTTGATGCGATGATGAATCATAAAAAAACAACGGTAGATGCCAACACAAGTGGCGTTAGTTTTCTTATGAAGAAAAATAAAATTGACACGATTTATGGTCATGCCAAAATTTTAGGTACAGGCAAAGTTGAGGTAACAAAAAACGATAGCGGTACCAAAATTTTAGAAACTAAAAATATTATCATTGCAACTGGATCAGATATATCTGGGATTCCAGGTTTGAATGTTGAAATTGATGAAAAGGTGATTGTATCATCAACAGGCGCTATCGCTCTAGATAAAGTTCCAGAACGAATGGTTGTTGTTGGCGCAGGTGTTATCGGTTCAGAACTTGGTTCTGTATGGAGCCGACTTGGAGCAAAGGTCACAATTGTTGAGTTTCTTGATAAAGCCTTAGGCCAGATGGATGGTGAGATTTCTAAACAATTCCAAAAACTCATGGAAAAACAAGGAATTGAGTATAAGTTTGGAGCAAAAGTAACAGGTGTTGAAAAAACATCGTCGGGTGCAACAGTGACCTATGAACCTGTAAAAGGTGGGGAAAGCGAAGCTTTAGAAGCAGATATTGTTTTGGTCGCAACTGGCCGACGCCCCTTTACTGATGGGCTTGGTTTGACAGAAGCGGGAGTAAAGCTTGATGAACGTGGGCGCATTGATATTGATGCCTATTGGCAAACCAATGTGACGGGTATTTATGCAATAGGTGATGTGGTTAAAGGTCCAATGCTTGCCCATAAAGCAGAAGATGAGGGTGTTGCTGTTGCTGAAATACTCGCAGGTCAAAAAGGTCATGTGAATTTTGATGTGATACCAAGTGTTGTCTATACAGAACCAGAAGTGGCTTCTGTCGGTAAAACAGAAGAAGAATTGAAGGCTGCGGGTATTGATTATAAGGTGGGTAAATTTCCATTTACGGCAAATGGTCGTGCGCGTTCTATGCAAAAAACAGATGGTTTGGTAAAAATTTTGGCCTGTAAAAAAACAGATAAAGTTTTAGGCGGACATATTTTAGGATTTGGTGCGGGCGAAATGATTCATGAAATTGCTGTATTAATGGAATTTGGTGGTTCGTCTGAAGATTTAGGGCGTACCTGTCATGCGCATCCAACCATGTCTGAAGCAGTACGTGAGGCCGCACTGGCCACATTTGCCAAACCCATCCATATGTAAAACTATTCTTATTTATCATACATTTATGGATATAAATGAGTCTCTTTATAAACCCATCATGAATTATGGTGGGTTTTATTTTTTATAATAGTGTTTTGTCGATCCTGTTTATTTCTATAATTTATAATATTATGATTGACTAAAAGTGTGTTAATTGTCGTGTCGTTTGTACACTCATCTAAAGATCAATGAACTCTATGGTTGTGAATAGAATAAAGCTAATTTTCACAATGTGATTTTTTATTTCACAAAAATGTTTGATTGTGTTTTTTAAATTATTTTCAAAAAAACAATTAAGGCTTATAAATTGATGATTTTTCTCTAATTTTTTTTGAAAATTTCAAACTTCTGTTCGGACATGAAATCTTTCAATGTTTTATGATACTTAAACGAAAAAATCTGGATCACGGATAAAGTTTTGTGTTATCAAATTGTTATCGACAATTTTACCCAATACTAAAAGAAGGTGATCACTATTATCTAAAGCACTTATAACATTATCATGTAGCGTTGTAATATCGGTATCTAAGACATGAATTGTTCTGAGTACATATGATGGTTTTATACCTTCTTTTTCTATTTTCCAAAATTTTGCATTGCCATTAATGATTTTATCTGAGGTTTTTTTAAATTTAATTTTTTCCTCATTTGATAAATGATGAATGTGGTTGATACCATCGCATTTTGGAATCGCATATTTTTGTTGATAGGGTATTATCAGCATAGGCATTTAAAGAGAAAAAACTACAGAAAAAAATACCAATTATAAGAAAAGTTAAATAAATAATTATCAAATTTTTACATTTTATCGGTTGTATTATATTGATAATTCATTTCTTTTCCTTTTTTTAGCGTGTTTAAAAACAATCAAAATTGTTCTTTTTTATAACTACCATACCAGTTTTATTTTAAAAATTGAGCTTTTTATCTTTTTCACCTTCGCGAATATGTGTTTCCATACCCATTTTGTCCAAAGTTCTTAAGAAAGGTTGAGGCGTTAATTCTTCGATATTGGCCATTGTTTTAACATCCCACTCCCCTTGCGCTATGAGCAAAGCCGCTGCTGCTGCCGGAACACCTGCTGTATAAGAAATACCTTGTGCGCCCGTTTCATTATAAGCCTCTTTATGATCAGATATGTTATAAATGAAAACTTCTCTTTTTTTACCGTTTTTTTCTCCTTTTATTAAGTCACCAATGCAGGTTTTTCCAGTGTAATCTGGTGCCAGTGAAGAGGGGTCAGGTAAAACTGCTTTGACAACTTTAAGCGGTACGACTTCTTGTCCTTCTGCAGTTTTTATTGGTTGTTCTGACAAAAGTCCTAAATTTTTTAAAACAGTAAATACAGTAATATAACGTTCTCCAAATCCCATCCAAAAACGAATATTGGGAACGTCAAGATTTTTAGACAAGGAATGGATTTCATCATGACCTGTCATATAAGCTTTACATTTTCCAACGACGGGTAAATCCCATTCATGGCCAATTTCAAACATTGTGTTTGATGTCCATTTGCTGTTTTGCCAAGACCAGACTTGTCCTGTAAATTCACGAAAATTGATCTCCGGATCGAAATTCGTTGCAAACCAACGTCCGTGATCGCCAGCATTTATATCAATAATGTCAATATCGGACATTTTATCAAAATACTCATCGCGTGCTAAAGCGGCATAAGCATTAACAACGCCAGGATCAAAACCTGCACCCAAAATAGCTGTTATCCCCTTTTCCTCACATTCTTCACGGCGTGGCCATTCATAATTTCCATACCATGGTGGAGTTTCACAAATTTTTAAAGGATCTTCATGAATGGCAGTATCAATATAGGCTGCCCCTGTTTCAAGACAAGCTGATAAAATGGACATATTTAAAAATGCAGATCCGACATTAATGACAATTTGGCATTGTGTTTTACGAATAAGATCAGTGGTTGCTTTGATATTTAAAGCATCAAGATGATGCGTTTGAAAAACGCCTTTCACCTTCATAGAGTTTTTCTCTTTTACAGATGCAATTATTGCTTCGCATTTGTGCAATGTTCGAGAGGCAATGTGAAGATCACCGAAAATATCGTTATTTTGCGCACATTTATGTGCGACGACTTGTGCCACGCCACCTGCACCAATAATGAGAACATTTTTTTTCATTGATCGGTTGCCTCCTTTATTACGTTTATTTTATGTGATGTTTGTTATAGTAAAGTTATAGGTTTAAGACAGTGCATCTTTATAATCTTGATATCCAAATTCGCGTTGAATATGAATTGTACCATCAAATTCTTTTATCGCAATTGCTGGCATATTAACACCGTTAAACCAATTTTTCTTTACCATAGTATAACCGCCCGCATCTTGAAAAGATAGGCGATCGCCAATTTTCAATTTTTCAGGAAATTGAAATGTTCCAAAAATATCACCTGCAAGACATGATTTGCCACAAACCATGATTTCATAATGTCCCGCATTTGGTAAAAGTTTTGCATTTTCTCGATAGATTAATAAATCCAGCATATGCGCTTCAATTGAACTATCAACAATCGCTAAATCTTTACCATTATGAAGCGTATCTAAAACACTGACTTCAAGAGTTGTGCTTTGGGTAATGGAGGCTTCGCCGGGTTCAAGATAAACAGTTACATTATAATCGTCAGAAAAACGTTTTAACCTATCTGCAAAGAGTTCAAGTGGATAATTCTCACCAGTAAAATGAATGCCGCCGCCAAGGCTGATCCAATCCACATGTTTAAAAAGTTGACCGAATTTTGTTTCAATATTGGAAAGCATATCATCAAAAAGTGTAAAATTATCATTTTCACAGTTATTATGAATCATAAAGCCATTAATGATTGACAAAATATTTTCAATTTCTTTTGCATTCCATTCACCCAGACGACTAAAAGGTCGGGAGGGATCAGCAAGATCAAAACTAGAAGAGCTTAAGCCAGGATTTAAACGTAAACCGCGGATTTTGTTGCGTGATTTTTTTTCAAATTTTTGTAATTGTCCAATCGAATTAAAAATGATTTTATCGGCATAAGAAAGAGCTTCATCAATTTCATAATCAGCCCAAGCGACGGAATATGCGTGAGCTTCTTTGCCAAATTTTTCTCGTCCTAAATGCAATTCATATAGCGACGATGATGTTGTTCCATCCATATAATCAGCCATCATGTCGAAGACACCCCATGTTGCAAAACATTTCAGTGCTAGAAGCGCTTTGGCTCCTGATAAATCGCGCAAGCGCGCGATGGTTTCCATATTCCGCAACAATTTTGATTTGTCGATTAGATAATAAGGTGTTTGCAGCATTGGTTTATCTCTAAATTCGCAGGATTATAATGACGTAAGATAGGTTATATATTTTTCAAAGATATAAAATAAAAACGATGCGCGCATGCGCAAATTGATTTTATCATTAAATTACTTGAATAATCAAATTTTGTCTTTTTGTACGAACACTTTAACAATGGTGTTATGGTGTTCAAAATTACGACAGATGAAAAATTACTATGATGTTTTTCGTTATTTTTAGAGATAATATGACTTGTATTGATGAAATGTCTTCATAAAAAAATTATGATTTTTACTTATGCAAAGCCAGTTTGTATAAAATTATTGATGATAAAAAAGGTTAAGATTTTTTGATAATTTTATGTGATCAATGATTTCAAAAAGAGGTTCTGCTTATGATGATTTCAAATTTAAAATTTTATTTTAAGGATTAACAAACGACGTATTTATTTTGTAAACTCTGGAAAACTTATTTTTTTGCAATTAAATATATGAAAAGACTTGTGCTTTATAGTGGAAGCCGTTCAATATGGCTTATGAAGGCACTTTTGATTTGTCTGATGTGCTCTATATAATAAAAAAACAAAATGAAGATGGTGGATAAATAATGACAACACGGGAAGCAATGTTGATCTTGCTGGTAATCCTTCCCTTTGTCGGCAGTGCTGTTATCGGTTTTTTCCGATCGACAGCCAAGAATAATGAAGCGTGGTTTGCAGGTGCTGTTGCGCTTGTTGGGTTGCTTTTTACAATCATGCTCTATCCTGCAATTAATGATGGGAATAGTGTACGCCTTGATATTTCTTGGTTGCCGGAATGGGGACTAAATTTTACTCTTCGGCTTGATGGGCTGGCGTGGCTTTTTTCTCTTCTGATTACAGGTATCGGGTTGCTTGTAGTTGTCTATGCACGTTATTATATGGATCCAGCGGATCCTGTTCCACGCTTTTTTTCTTTTTTCTTAGCTTTCATGGGTTCCATGATGGGCATGGTATTGTCAGGTAACATTGTCCTTCTCGTAATTTTTTGGGAATTGACAAGTATTTTCTCATTTTTACTTATTGGTTATTGGTATCATAATTCTGGCGCGCGTGATGGCGCACGCATGGCATTAACAATTACAGGTCTTGGGGGGTTTACACTTCTTGTTGGTGTTTTAATTATCGGTCATATCGTGGGCAGTTATGATCTGGATGTGGTTTTAAAGTCAGGTTCAATCATTCGTTCAAGCCCTCTTTATATTCCTGCTTTGATTTGTATTCTTTTAGGTGCATTAACAAAAAGCGCACAATTTCCTTTTCATTTTTGGTTGCCTAATGCCATGTCTGCCCCAACACCTGTCTCTGCTTATTTGCATTCAGCAACAATGGTTAAAGCCGGTGTGTTTTTATTGGTGCGTTTTTGGCCAGTTTTGGCAGGCACTGAAGCATGGTTTTGGATTGTTGGATTGGCAGGGTTAACAACCTTATTGATCGGTGCTTATTTTGCGATGTTCCAACAAGACTTAAAAGGATTGCTAGCATATTCGACCATTAGTCATCTTGGATTGATAACTACTCTTTTAAGCCTTGGTAGTCCGCTTGCTTGCGTTGCTGCTATTTTTCATATGGCCAATCATGCGACTTTTAAAGCCTCATTATTTATGGCAGCAGGCATTATTGACCATGAAACGGGCACCCGTGATATGCGAAAATTGTCTGGTCTTTTCCGATATATGCCAATTACTGGAACCTTGGCGCTTGTGGCCAGTGCCGCTATGGCAGGTGTTCCTTTGTTGAATGGTTTTTTATCAAAGGAAATGTTTTTTGCTGAAACGGTCGAAACGCATATGGAGTCATGGTTAGATATTGCAACGCCCTATATTGCAACTTTAGCAAGTCTTTTTAGTGTTACTTATTCTGTACGTTTTATCCATGGTGTGTTTTTCGGTGCGAAGCCGCGCGATTTACCAAAAACGCCACATGAACCTCCTCATTTTATGCGTTTTCCTGTCGAATTTTTGGTATTTTTGTGTTTGGTTGTTGGGATCTTTCCAAATTTTACAGTGGGTCCTATTCTTCATAATGCAGTTGTATCGGTTTTGGGTGCAGCAACTCCTCATTATAGTTTGGCGTTATGGCATGGATTGGATACACCGCTTATCATGAGTATGATTGCTATTGTTGGTGGTATTTTACTTTATGTTTTTGCGCGTCAATATTTGCGTTCTCGTGATGATGGCCCTTTATTTTTTAAACATTGGAAAGGTCAGCGTATTTTTGATCGTGTATTGGTGACAATTTCTTGGCAATGGGCTCGAACGGCTGAGGCTTTTTTGTCAACAAGGCGTTTGCAAGTTCAGGTGCGATGGGTAGTATTGTCTGCTATTTTGGCTATTATTCTTTTAATTTGGCAAAGTGGGCTTATTCACCAAGGTTCATTACCGTTATTTCCTCTTGATATTCCTTTTGCCATTATTTGGATTATTGGGGCAAGTTGTGCAATTGCTGTGGCATGGCAGGCAAAATATCATAGACTGGCCTCGCTCATGTTTTTGGGTGGTGCAGGTCTTATGACATGTGCGACGTTTTTGTGGTTATCTGCGCCTGATCTTGCGCTTACACAATTGGTCGTAGAAGTGGTGACAACAGTTCTCTTGCTTTTGGGTTTGCGTTGGTTGCCAAAACGTTGGCAGGCACAAGAAAAATTTTCTTCTGGATTTTTGGCGATTATGCGTCGTGGACGCGATCTGACAATCGCTCTTTTGGGCGGCGGTGGACTGGCTTGGTTATCCTATGCCATTATGACGCGTCCGCAAGGACAAACAATTTCAGATTTCTTCCTTACACATGCTTATTCTGATGCTGGTGGAACCAATGTCGTCAATGTTCTTTTGGTTGATTTTCGTAGTTTTGATACGATTGGGGAAATCACGGTTTTAGGCATTGTTGCTCTCACAGTTTTTGCACTGTTGAGACGTTTTCGCCCAGCCGTTGAGAGTATAGGAGCACCTTCACAGCAGCGTTTGCAAACAGCTTTTGATGCTGCTCATCCTGATAGAGAAGTTGGAGATACAGTCTCTGATTATCTTATTGTTCCAAGCGTTGTTATGCATTGGTTATTTCCAGTTATTATGGCGCTAGCGGTTTATTTCTTTGTCCGTGGACATGATCTTCCAGGCGGTGGTTTTGCAGCTGGTGTCACGATGGCGATTGGTTTTATTGTGCAATATGTTGCCTCTGGTACGCGTTGGGTTGAAAACCATTTAACGGTTTTACCGTTACGCTGGATTGGATTTGGCTTATTAATGGCTATTGCGACGGGTATTGGATCTTGGCTTTTTGGTTATCCGTTCCTAACGTCTTATTTCCAATATACAGAGATTCCTTTTGTAGGAAAAATGCCAACGGCTACGGCATTATTGTTTGATCTTGGTGTGTTTTCGCTTGTAGTTGGTGCCACAGTTCTCATGCTGATTGCAATAGCCCACCAATCTATTCGCCAATATCGTGTAGGAAAGAAAAATATTGTTAAATTGGTAAAAGAGGAGAAACGCTAATGGAAATTGTGCTTTCTCTGGGCATTGGTATTTTTGCCGCATCTGGCATTTGGCTTATCTTGCGCCCTCGTACATTTCAAGTCATTTTGGGTTTGTCGCTTATCTCTTACGCGGTTAATCTCTTTATATTTTCCATGAGCCGCCCGCGGAGCAATGCGGCACCCATTGTTGATCCATCGGGTCCAATCAATCCCGGTAATTATGCTGATCCACTTCCTCAGGCATTGGTCCTTACGGCTATTGTTATTGGTTTTGCAACGACGGCTCTTTTTCTTGTTATTCTTCTCGTATCACGTGGTCTAACAGGCTCTGATCATGTTGATGGGCGGGAGCGTCAATAATGGAGAATTTATTACATCATTTAATGGTTCTACCTGTTATATTGCCAATGGCGGTAGGCGCTTTTTTATTGTTTTATGGTGACAAACGCCGTCAATTAAAATCTATCATTAGTTTAATATCTTCGGGACTTCTTGTTCTTATCGCTATGATTCTTGTAGCAAGAGCTGTGGAAGTGTCGCCTGCAGCAGATGTTTATCAGCTGGGTAATTGGCCTGCACCATTTGGTATTACACTTGTTCTTGATCGTCTGAGTGCAATGATGCTTTTCATAGCAAGCGTTCTTGGTGCGGGGGCTGTTATTTTTTCATTAGCCTATTGGCATAAGGTTGGTACGAATTTTCACGCCTTAATGCAATTTATCATGGTTGGTATTAATGGCGCTTTTTTAACAGGAGACTTATTTAATCTCTTTGTATTTTTTGAGGTGATGTTAACAGCATCTTATGCTCTTGCCTTGCATGGTTTGGGACAGGCACGCGTTCGTGCTGGCATGCATTATGTCGTGATTAATCTTATTGCCTCATCATTTTTTCTCATTGGGGCTGCCTTAATTTACGGCGTGACGGGAACGCTGAATATGGCAGATTTAGCTGATAAGCTGTCACTTGTATCCGCACAAGATAAAGTCATTTTTGAAGCAGGAATTGCAATCCTAGGATTGGCTTTTGCGGTAAAAGCAGGAATGTGGCCGCTTAATTTTTGGCTCACGCAAACCTATAGTGTTGTAAGTGCTCCTGTTGGGGCAATTTTTGCTATTTTAAGTAAAGTTGGTATTTACGTTATTTTACGCCTTGTCTTGCTTTTATTTGGAGCGAGTGGTTCCCCATTTCCTCAATTTGGAAGTGATGTCCTGTTTTATGGTGGTTTGGCGACGCTGATATTTGGTTTTATTGGTGTTCTTGCAAGTCAGGGTCTTGGGCGTTTGGCCTCTTATAGTGTTCTTGTTTCATCAGGAACTTTATTAACGGCTATTGGGACAGGTAATGCTTCGCTTACAGCTGGTGCATTATTTTATATGCTTTCATCAACAATGGCTTTGTCGGCATTTTTTCTTTTGGTTGAACTTGTCGAGCGAACACAAGATACGGCTGCAAATGTTTTGGCTGTGACGATGGAGCTTTACGGCGATGATGAGAAAAAACCAGAAGATGAAGTGGGGACTTATATTCCAGCAACGCTTGCAATATTGGGTGCTTGTTTTGGTATTTCAGCCATTTTAATCATTGGTATGCCACCCTTTTCAGGATTTATTGCGAAATTTATGATGATTACGGGTGTTTTTAATCCCAATGGTTTGGACGCTGATGGATATTTGCCTGGCATACAGGATTGGGTCTTTGTAACATTTGTTGTTCTTTCAGGTTTTGCATCTCTTGTTTCTATGACACGCACAGGTATCCGTACATTTTGGGCTTCAATTGAGGGTAAAGTTCCGCGCGTACAAGTGATTGAAATTGTACCCGTTGTTGGTTTGTTATCGCTTTGTCTTTTATTGACACTCGCTGCAGGTCCTGTTGCTGATTATATGGATAAAGCTGCTAATCAATTGCATCATCCACAAAACTATATTGGTAGTGTTTTGTCTGATAAAACTCAAATAATGGGAGGATTGAACCAATGACCCGAATTCTTCCTTATCCGTTATTAACGGTGTCAATTTTCTTAATGTGGTTGATGCTTAGTGGTTTTACTATTGGGCAAGGCATTTTAGGATTAGGTGTTGGTTGTGTTGCAGGTTTGATCATGTCGCGACTTAAGCCAGAAAAAATGCATATTAAAAATTGGTTTGCCATCATTCAATTATTTTTTATCGTTTTATGGGATGTGACCTTATCAAACCTATCGGTAGCACGACTCGCGCTTTTTGGAGAACGAAAAGGTCATGGATCTGGATTTATCATTGTATCGCTTGATATGACAAGTCCAACGGGTCTTGCTATTTTAGGATGTGTGATGACAGCTACACCGGGAACGGCTTGGGTATCTTATGACAGTAAAAACAGCGAATTGCTGGTTCATGTTCTTGATTTACATGACGAAAAGTACTGGCAAGATTTAATTAAACATCGTTATGAAGCCCTGCTTTTGGAGATTTTTAGATGAGTAGTGTTATCCTTTATTGGGGAATTCTCCTCGCCCAGTTATGTCTTGGTATAGCAATGTTTCTTGCTTTTTGGCGGTTGATGAGAGGACCGCGCGCGCAAGACCGCGTTGTTGGGCTTGATACGCTTTATGTGTCCACCATGATGTTATTTTTGACCTTTGGTATGAGGTCAGGAACGGCAATTTACTATGAAGCGAGTCTTGTGATTGGCTTATTAGGCTTTGTTTCCAGTGTTGCTTTAGCAAAATTTTTGATGCGTGGAGAGGTTATAGAATGAATGAAGACTTACCGCTTTGGTTAGCAATAATCATTGTTACCTTTTTATTATGGGGTTCTGCTTTGACATTGATTGGCGCAATTGGTTTAACACGTGCCAAAACCTTTTATGAAAGATTGCATATGCCAACACTGGGGACAAGTTGGGGCGTTGGCGGTATTATTATTGCCTCAATGATATATTCAACATTTATTGAGCATCGTTTGGTGATCCATGAACTCTTATTAACATTTTTCATTCTTGTTACCACGCCTGTGACATTAATGCTTTTGTCACGTGCTGCCATGCATCGTGATCATACAGAAAATTGGCGTGAAATATCGCGCAAGACTTTGCCTCATCGTCCTGAAGATATACCGCATATTCATGATATTAAAGACAAAGTTGAAAAAACTGAATAAATGTATCCATTAAATGATTGATTATTTATAGAATGTATCATGTATAGAATTTAAAGATTCTTGTTTGTCGTTATGCCTATCTGTGTCAATGCTTAAACTCAATTGTTTGATCTGATAACTTTAGTGTATAACATAATTATGGCTTATCACGAGGGGTTTGACGTCCAAAATCGGGTGCATCAATCTCTTGTCCAGCATCAATAATTGTGCGCCTTACGGCGCGTGTTCGGCTAAACAAATTAAAAAGCGCCTCACCATCTTCCCAGCGAATGGCCCGCTGTAAAGATGCAAGATCTTCACTAAAACGACCAAGCATTTCTAAAATAGCGTCTTTATTATGCAGGCAAACATCACGCCACATTGTTGGGTCAGACGCAGCAAGACGTGTAAAATCACGAAACCCAGAGGCAGAATAGGTAATTACTTCTGAATTTGTAACCTTTTCGAGATCACTTGCTGTACCAACAATATTATAAGCGATTAAGTGGGGGAGATGTGAAACAATTGCTAAAACAAGATCGTGATGTTCAGGATCCATAAGTTCAATTTTTGCTCCGCATGTTTCCCAAAATTGAGAAAGATTGGAAAGTGCTTTTTTATTAGTATCAGGCAAAGGGGTTAAAATGCACCAACGATTTTCAAAAAGGCTAGCAAATCCAGCATCAGGGCCAGAATATTCAGTTCCTGCAATGGGATGACCAGGAATAAAATGAACATGACTGGGCAATTCAGATTGCATTTGTTTAATAACAGAGGTTTTTGTAGATCCAACATCTGTAACAATTGCGTTGGGTTTTAAAAAAGGTGCAATATCTTTAGCGACTTGACCTGATGCACCAACAGGAACAGAAACAATAATAAGATCACTGTCTTTAACAGCTTCAGCATTGTCTGTCGTATAATCATCACCTAAATTTAACGCGCGTGCTCGTTCAAGAGTTTCCAAGCGACGCGTGGCAATCATAATATGATCTGCGAGTTTTTGTTTTTTAATAATACGGGCTAAAGATGATCCGATCAGTCCAATCCCGATAAGTGTGATTTTTTTAAATTTAATTTCAGTCATTTTCTTAACTTTAAAAATTCTTTTAGAGCAGTAATAAAACCGCGATTTGCTTCTTCGGATCCGATTGAAAGGCGCAAGGCATTAGGAAATCCGTATCCAGTAACACGACGCAAAATATAGCCATTGGTTTTAAGATAATCATCAGCAAGGGCTGCTGACTTGTCAGGATTATTAGAAAAATGGATAAGCAAAAAATTCGTAACAGAAGGCGTAACGTTTAAGCCAAGCTGCATAATTTCATTACTGAGCCATTCACGCCATTTGATATTATAGGCAATTGCTTTTTTCAAAAATTCATGATCATGAACGGCGCTTGCCCCTGCTGCTTGTGCGGGTATACTGACGTTAAATGCCCCGCGAATACGATTGAGCGCATCAATGACATGCAAAGGCGCATAGAGCCAGCCAATACGCAAACCTGCGAGTCCATAAATTTTTGAAAATGTCCGTGTCATAACAACATTTTCATTGTTTTTAACAAGTTCAATGCCAGCATCATAGTCATCTTGTGTGACAAATTCTGCATACGCCCCATCAAGTACCAATAAGACATGTCTTGGCAATCCTGCATGAAGGCGCTCTATCTCTTGCCGCGTCAGATACGTTCCTGTCGGATTAGCAGGATTGGCAATGAAAACAATTTTTGTTTTTTCATTTATAGCATGCAATATAGCATCAATATCGATGCGGCAATTATGTTCTTTTACAATGATTGGTAGTGCCGCTGCTCCACGTATTTGTATTTCATAAACATTAAAACCGTGTTCAGTCATAATGCCTTCGTCACCGCAATTAAGATAAGTATTTGCAAGAAGACCTAAAAGATCATCAGAGCCATTTCCAGCCATAAGGTTTTCGATAGGCAATTTAGTGACATCACTGATTGCTTTTAATAAAGGTTTTGAAGATCCATCGGGATAGCGTTCCAAATGTTTGGCGGCCTCTTCATAGGCTTTAATAACGCGTGGGCTTGGTGGAAAGGGTGATTCGTTTGATGAAAGCTTATGGTAGGTTTTGGTACTTTTATTTTCACTTGATCCAGGAATATAGGCTGTAATGTCCATAATACCTTTTTTAGGTAGTGGACGTGAAGCACTCTCATCTTTATTCATCGAAATCATTCCTTTGTTTCTTATAAATAGAAATATCCTTGCTTCATCAACAAGTCGAGTAAAATTCTTGACTTTTTGTCTTAAGGGCGACTAGCTATTCTTTCTCTTTCTAGACGGTGCAACCGAAATGAATCATAAAACAAATATAAAGAAAAAGTCTCAGTCAAATAAATCACAGGCTTTAAATCCTGATAGTAAGGTTGTTTTTTTTAAAGAAGCTCACCCTTTAAAACTTGATAGTGGTGTTATTTTAAGCCCATTTCAAATTGCTTATCAAGATTATGGCAAGCTGAATGATGATAAAAGCAATGCTATTTTGATATGTCATGCTTTGACGGCGGATCAACATGTCGCAAATTGCCACCCTTTGACAGGTAAACCAGGTTGGTGGGATATTTTGGTGGGGCCAGATAAAATTATCGATACAAATCGTTATTATGTGATTTGTTCTAATGTGTTGGGTGGGTGTTTAGGCTCCACAGGTCCAGTGTCTCTTAATCCTGAAACGGGAAAGCCTTATGCGTTAAATTTTCCTGTGATTACAATTGCTGATATGGTGCGTGCGCAAGCGATGTTGATTGAGCATTTGGGTATTGAATCGCTTTTTTGTGTTATTGGTGGCTCCATGGGAGGTATGCAGGCTTTGCAATGGGCTTCAAGTTATAAAGATAAGGTTTTTTCATCGATTATTCTTGCAACTGGCGCACGACATTCAGCTCAAAATATCGCCTTTGATGAAATTGGACGTCAAGCTGTTATGGCCGATCCTGATTGGTGCGGAGGAAATTATATTGAAGCGAAAAAGCGACCCAAAAAAGGATTGGCTGTTGCACGTATGACAGCGCATGTCACATATTTGTCTGAGGCTGCCCTTCATCGTAAATTTGGCCGTAATTTACAAAATCGTGATCAAATAACATTTGGGTTTGATGCTGATTTTCAAATTGAAAGTTATTTGCGTCATCAAGGCACGACTTTTGTTGAACGCTTTGATGCTAATAGTTATCTTTATTTGACACGTGCGATGGATTACTTCGATTTGGAAGCTGAAAATAACGGTCGCTTGGTCGAGGCATTTTATGGATCTCGGACGCGTTTTTTTGTCGCTTCATTTTCAAGTGATTGGATGTTTACAACAGAGCAAAGTCGTATTTTTGTCCATGCTTTGAATGCTGCAGGCGCAAGCGTTTCTTTTGTTGAAATTGAAACTGATAAAGGGCATGACGCATTTTTACTTGAAGATCCTGTGATGTTTTCTGCCATTCAAGGTTTTCTTCATTCAGCGGCACAAGAAAGAGATCTTCGACCATGAAAGACCATGACGAACGTGCATCTATTCTTAAAGCACGAACAGATTTTGATGTTATTGCACAATTTATTAAACCAGGAAGTCGTGTTTTGGACGTGGGGTGTGGTAATGGAGAGCTACTCCATCTTTTACAAACTGAGCGTCAGGTTGAAGGTCGTGGTGTTGAATTGTCACAAAAAGGTGTTGATCAATGCTTAATCAAAGGACTTTCGGTTATTCAAGGTGATGCGGATAGCGATCTTATTTATTATCCTGATTCTGGCTTTGATTATGTGATTTTGTCACAAACTTTACAGGCAACACGTCATCCAAAAGTCGTGCTTGAACAGCTTTTGCGAATTGGTGAGCGAGCAATTGTGTCGATACCTAATTTTGGCTATTGGCGTGCTCGTTTTCATTTGCTTTTTCGCGGACGTATGCCGGTTACAAAGGAACTGCCATATAGTTGGCATGACACACCCAATATTCACTTTTGCACAATTGAAGATTTTGTTGATTTGGTTAAAGATGTTGGCGCAAAAGTGGAAGACAGTGTGGCTCTTAATCGACAAGGCAAACGTGTTCTTTGGACATTGCCATGGGCCGCATGGAATATTTTTGGGCAGCAGGCTGTTTTTTTGTTGCATCGATAATGAATATAATATGATTGAACATTTTAAAACTTTAATCCGATCTCAGCTTTCTTTATGGCGATTGGATTGTAATGCCCGTATTGATCTTTTAGCGATTTCAGAAAACACAACTTTTGTTATAGAGCATTATTCACGGCGTTATATTTTACGCATTTATCGTAAAGATTATCAAACTGATGCAGAAATTTTTTCTGAACTTAGCTGGTTGGAGGAGATTTCAAAAAATCATGTTATTAAGGTACCACAGATCATAAAAACAATAACAGATAGTTTTTTTGTTCATTGTGAAGATTATCGCCTTGCTTGTTTTAGCTTTATTGACGGTTATGAACCCCGAGTTGATGAAAATTTGCCAACGCGCTTTGTTCAATTGGGAGAAATATCCGCAAAACTTCATGACCATTCTTTGGCATGGCAACGCCCAAAAAGATTTCGGCGTAAACATTGGACGTATCAAACGATGATTGGTCCAAAAGCCTATTGGGGGGATTGGCGTAAAAATTCGTGCTTATCAAACAGGCACTATGATATTTTGCACCGTTGCGATGACATTTTAAAAAACACTATGGAAAATGTACCGCGTCATGATAGTGATTATGGTCTTATTCACGCAGATTTGCGTTTGGCCAATCTTTTGGTTTTAGAGGATCGCCTATCGGTTATTGATTTTGATGATTGCGGTTTTTCATGGTTCGGTCTTGATTTAGCCAATGGTTTAAGTTTTATTGAACATCACTCATCTGTTCCTAACCTTATTGATGCATGGTTTAAAGGTTATGAGCGGATTAGACCGATAACACAAATAATGCGCAATATTGTTCCGCACCTTATCATGATGCGGCGCCTTCAATTAACAGCATGGTTGGCCAATCAAGGTAAAGCGTCCAGTCATTTTTTTGATGCTAAAGAATTTACAGATAAAACGGTTCAGCTTGCTGAGGCTTATATAAAGACATATTTTTCATAAAAAATCATTTAAGTGTGGCTCCTTTAATATGGGCGTAAATAGTCATTCCTTCACGTAAATTAAGATGCTGGAAGGAATGACGCGTAATGCGTGATAAAAAATTAAAGCTTTTACGCTCTTGCCCAGTTTCAAGCAAAAGAAGCATTTCAAAATCATTAAGTGCATATATGGTCTTGATATGAGCAGAAAGTGTATTAAGAAAAGTCGTTTTCGAAAGATTATCCAGTGAAAGAGCGACATTATGAGCACCAATTCGTAGGCGTATTTTTTGCCCTGAAGCTTTATAAGCTGAAGGCAGATAAAGAAGTGTGTCTTGAATTTTAACACTCAATAGGCCTGTCTTTTCTTGATAACTTTCGACTATGCCATCAACACTGACGGCGCAATCTTCTTGATGGCATAGCGGCAAGTTAAAATCTGTTTGCAAGACATTTAAAGGTCCTGTGGCAAGCACTTTGCCTTCATTTATGAGAATGAGTTGATTGGCAAGATGATCAACTTCATACATATTATGGGTGATATAAAGGATTGGCAAGGATAAATGATCCCGTAATTGAATAAGTAAATGCAAAATATCATGACGCGCTTCTGTATCAAGTGCACTTAAAGGTTCATCCATCAGTAAAATTTTAGGATTTGATAAAACAGCCCGTGCAATCGCAACCCGTTGGCGCTCACCGCCAGAAAGATGATGGGAAGAACGATGAAGAAGAGAGCCAATATTTAATAAATCTATGACTTTCATAAAATTTAAAGATGAAGTCCTTTCATTTCTCTGCCCAAATGTGAGATTTTTTTTAACGGATAAATGTGGAAAGAGGCTTGGTTCTTGAAAAACATAACCAATTGCGCGTTTATGCACAGGCGTAAAGTAATTTTCATTTTGCCATATATGCTCACCAATTTTTACATGACCATGGAAATGATTAAGGCCTGCTATTGCGCGTAAAAGACTTGTTTTGCCGCTGCCTGATGGACCATAAAGAACGCTGACTCCCTGTGAGGGAACGCAAAATGCAAAATTCAGTGCCACATGGCTAAAGTGCGCGTGTAAATGAACATCAATCATATGAAACGCCATTATAGAATTTTTGCAAAAGCCTAACGGCTAAAATAATGATAAAAGAAAAGACAATCATCATTACTGATAAAATATTGGCTTCAAGCATTTTGTCAGCTTCGACATAGGACATAATTGTGGTTGAGATAACAGCCGTTTGGCCAGGTAAATTGCCACCTATCATTTGAACCACACCATATTCTCCTACGGTATGTGCAAAACCTAATATTGCCGCTGTGACAATGCCGGGGCTGGTGATTGGTAAAGTTACGCGCCAAAATGCATGAAAAGGAGAGATACGCAAAGTTGCGGCAACTTCTAAAGGGCGTACGCCCATTGTTTCAAACGAATTACGAATGGGCTGTACAACGAAAGGCAAAGAATAAACAATTGATCCTATGACTAGACCTTGAAATGTAAAGGCAAATTTTTCTAAACTGAATATTGGTGCGATAAAGCTCAAAAAACCATTTGGCGCCATCAGAACTAGGAGATAAAATCCCAACACAGTAGGTGGTAAAACTAATGGTATTGCAATGATGGTGGCGACTATTTCAGACAAATAGGATTTTGAGCGAGCGAGCCATAATGCTATTGGTATGCCAATCAGTAATAAAAAAACAGTAGTGATACTTGCCAGTTTAATAGTAAGGATAATCGCCGTCCATGTTTGATCGGAAAGCCAAAGCATTTCTATAAATCTTTCTTCTTTTTACGATATCCATAATCGGCGAGAATTTGTGATGCTTCCGATCCATTTAAAAAAATCATAAATGCTTTTGCCGCTTTATTATCCTTACCATGCTGAAGCAGAACGCCATCTTGTTCAATCGGGTGATAATATTTTTGCGGAACAATCCAAAAAGAGCCTTTTTTTTCATGGATAATTTGTGACAATGCCACAAAACCGATTTCAGCATTGCCTGTTTTAACAAATTGAAAGGCCTGAGAAATATTATGCCCTTCAACAAGTTTTGTTTGCACTTTGGTATAAAGGTTGAGAGCCTTCATGGTTTCTAAGGCTGCTTGTCCATAAGGAGCAGCATCAGGATTACAAAACGCAATGTGATTTATATTTTCAGCACTGAGGCTTTGTTCACCTTTTATAAGGTCTTTTGAAGCACTCCATAAAACCAATGTGCCAATGGCATAAGTCAATTGGCTTTCTTTGACAGCAAAGCCTTCAGCAATGAGTAAGCTTGGACGATGATTATCTGCGGCTAAAAAAACATCGTAAGGCGCACCATTTTTGATTTGCTGATAAATACTGCCCGTTGCGCCAAAAGATAAAATGGTTTTATATCCAGTACTTTCCTCAAATTTTTTGGCAATTTCTTTTGCTGGTTCTGTAAAATTCGAAGCAACAGCAATGACTGCATCACTCTTATGGGCCAAAGCATCAATAGGTTGAAAGAGGATGATACTTTGAAAAAAGAAAAATGTGAAAGTGATCCATTGAAGACGCATTTTAAAAACCTTTTTAGTATGTCGCTATAAGACTATGCTGCGGTTTAAAAGAAACAATAACTGCTTTATTGGGTGCATAATCAGCACATGGATGCGTTTTTGAGAGTGTTGCAATCATCGTTTTTTGTTCACCAATATCAATTGTGAGTTCATTCATATCCCTGCCTTTAAAATTATCACGTATGATACCTTGAAAGTGATTGTCTTTTTGAATTTCATTTAAGATTGGAGCTGGTTTGACATCTATGAAAGTGGATTTGATAAGTAGGCTTACGTCGCGCCCTTTCACCAAACCTAAATTTTTGACGCTCTTAAGCGTAATAATGGATTGCATCATAATATTATGTGCAATGCGTATATGAAGTAGGGTATTTATAGCACTTTTGTAATTGGTTTTATCAAAAGTGTTTGCCTCATTTTTTGTTTGTTTAAAACTATCAATACGGCCAGAAAAAACATTGCGCGCTGAACTGCGCATCATAAAACCATGTAAAAGTCCTTTTGAAGATACACCAATTGTGTTGAGCTCATCTGAAACATTATGAAACAAGGTTGCAAGTCCTGCTTCTAGTTTATGAAAGGTTTCAATCAATTGAACTCCCTGTTGTGTAAGAGTTGTGCCGCCGCCTTTCCTTCCTCCAGTATTTTTTTCTAATAATGGATATTTGATCAAATTTTGCATGACATTCAGACTATCCCATGCTGTTTTATAGCTTATTCCTCTTGCCCGTGCTGCTGCTGAAATTGAACCTTCACGCGCCACAGCCTCTAGCAGTTGTATGCGTTCATGACCAATTGTTTCTTCTTTTAGTAAACTGTTTTTCATGTCGCTGCTTTTAGCGTCTTTATCATTGTTAATATGTTTGAAAAAAGTGATATGCGCTTCCATCAAAAAACCATGCCATAAACGTTATATAAAATTTTATATAACGAAAAAAATAAATATCAAAATAAAAAGAACAAACTGCGCTGTATTTTAATATGTTCTGGAATTTTTATATAAATTGAGGACTTAATGTTAAGCCTCGTCTGTAGAATAGGGCAAAGTTCAATTTTATTTAATACTATGTTGATAGTGAAAGAATATGTGTTTTTCATTTTGTACATTAGAGAATTTTACAAAATGCAAATGGATGAGTAGTGATCATGGATAAAGTTTTTTTAAATGGCCAAATTCTTGATGCAAAAGACGCCAAAATTTCAATTATGGATCGCTCAATTTTATTTTCTGATGCGGTTTATGAAGTGATAAGTGTTTTGAATAAAGAGTTTTTGGACTTTCATGCGCATATGAAGCGTCTACAAAATTCGCTCAAGGCGCTTGAAATAAATTTTTTGGTTGATGAAACTGTTTTTTTAAATCAGTTGCAAAAATTAATCACTCATAATGCTTTCGTAAATGGAACGGTTTATATACAAATTTCTCGAGGGCATGGCATACGCAATTTTCTTTATGATACCTCGTTTAAACCAACTTTATTTATGTTTACACAAAAGGGGTTAGATCACGATTTGCTCCTTACACCTTGCTTAAAAATGATGTCTTACAAAGAAGGACGGTGGGAACGTCGCGATATTAAAACCACTCAGCTTCTTTATTCATCACTTGCTAAGACCAAGGCACATCAAAAAGGTGTTGATGATGCAGTTTACGTTGAAGACGGATTTATCACAGAAGCAACGTCATCCAATTTTCATATTATTGATAAAGAAGGTACCTTTGTGACCCGTCCGCTAGATGGATCTATTTTACCGGGTATTACTCGTGCAACTTTGATCAATTTGGCAAAAAAGAATCACTGTAATGTTGAAGAACGTTTGTTTTCGTTAAAGGATGTTTTTGAAGCAAAAGAAGCCTTTATTTCTTCAGCTTCAACTTTTGCAACAGCCGTTACTCATATCGATGGTAAGATGATTGGAAATGGCAAAGCGGGTGAGACAACCAAATGGTTGCGTAAATTATATCTTGATCATGTAGAAAGAAGCGTTTCTTAAACTTTCATTTTATTAAGAATGATGCTTAGCGTTCAATGTTAACGCTAAAAGTGCTTGTCGAGTAATTGCTTCGCTTAAGTGTGTATTTTCACGACTTTCAAAAACGGTTTTTTGTAAACGTATCATGGCCTGAGCAATCGTCTTTGATGACCAATGAGCAAGCGCACGCTCAACGAGTTTTTGTCGGCGAAAAAATATTGGTGGGCGTGCAGCGGCTACTACTGAAAATGGTGTTTTCCCTTCAAATTCAATACTTTGACGCAATAATTGTAATTGTTGAAATTGGCGTAAGGCCGCGTTAAGAATAAGAAATAACGGGCTTCCAGTCGCAATATATCGATCAAATTGATCGTTGAAATTTTTAAGATCACCAATCAACATCGCATCAATAATTTCATCTTGTGATAATGCGCTAACATCGCTTACCACCTCTTTGACATCATCAAGTTGTATTTCATTTTTGCCTTTTGCGTAAAGACAGAGCTTTTCCAATTCACCTCTTGAAATCAGCCTGTCACTGCCGAGACTTTCACGCAGCCATTTGCGTGCTTCAAGCGATAGTGTCAGTGTGTTCTCTTCAAGAACTTGATCTATTAATCCATCAAGAGCACGGGCATCGTCCTGAAAACAAGGCAATGCCATTGCCGTAGAGGCAGTTTCAATAAGGTTACGTATGCCTGTACCTTTTTTAAGATCACCTGCTTCAATAAGTACATATGTTTGTGGTGGAGGCGTTTTTAGCAATGTCTTCATTGCTTCTATTAAGCCTTTTTGATTGGTCGCATTGCGAATCCATATTAAACGATTGCCTCCAAAAAGCGACATTGTGTAGGCTTCATCTTCTAAACGGGCAGTGTCTTTTTCTATATCTATTGCTTCAAGACGAATATTGGAAAAGGGGTCATCTAAGGCAATCTCTGTTAAGGCTGCATAAATATTTGCGCGTTCACTTACCAAACCTTTATCTGGACCATAGATTAACACGATGGGAAAGTTTTTTTCCAATCTGCTAAGAAAGCGATCAACTTCGTGTGCTTTTTTTTGTGCCAAAGATTACGTCCATCACGCTGTGAAATAAAGAATAGTATACAAAATTGTCTTGGCTTGAAAGATGTAAACTTAGTTTGATGACACTTAACTCATAAGTAATTCATCATTATCCAAGCTTTGACCTTTTACCTTTTGAAACATATCAATAAGATCACCCACTTCTAAGTCCTTACGCTCATTATCATGCACGTCTAAAACAATTGCACCTTCATGCAGCATGAGCGTTCTTTCGCCATAATCAAGCGCTTGACGCATGGAATGGGTCACCATTAATGTTGTTAACGCGTTATCTTGTACAATTTTTTGCGTTAATGACATGACAAAATCTGCCATGGCGGGATCGAGTGCTGCGGTGTGTTCATCTAACAATAAGATGTCAGCTTTTGCTAATGTTGCCATGACTAATGATACCGCCTGTCTTTGTCCTCCTGATAGACTGTCCATTCGATTATGAATACGGTTTTCAAGACCAAGTCCCAACTGAGCAATATGATCACGAAATGTTTCCCGTTTTTTGCGATTTAATGCAGAACGAAAGCCTCGTCTTTGTCCGCGTTGCTCAGCCAGTGCCAAATTTTCTTCAATGGTTAACGTGCCACAACTGCCGGCTAGTGGATCTTGAAAAACGCGTGCAATCATTCCCGCTCGCTCAGCTGTTGATGAGCGTGTGACATCTTGATTATTGATAATGATTTTGCCTTCACTTGGTAAAATGTCACCCGCCAACACACCAAGCATAGTGGATTTTCCTGCGCCATTAGATCCAATGACTGTAACAAAGCTCCCTTGTTTGATGGTCATATTGAGATTGATCAACGCTTGCTTTTCAAGAGGTGTTCCACGTTTAAAAGTTACACCAATATGGTTCAGTTCAATCATGTTTTTTTGACCCTAAATAGCGTGGCAAAACAAGCGTTAAAACCACAAGCAATGCGGTAATGAGTTGTAGATCTGTTGATGTATTGATCCCAAGACTGCTTCCTTCAAAAGCAAATTGCACGGCAATGCGATAAAGCACGGACCCAGCAATACAGCTGATGATGATGAAGAATAGATTGCGCGTTCGAAATAATGTTTCCCCAATAATAACCGCAGCAAGACCAAAAACAATGGTGCCTGCACCGCCTGTAATATCTGTAGCAATAGCTGTTTGAATATAAAGGGAACCACCGAGTGCAACAAGAGCATTTGATAATCCCATACCAAAATAAACAAGCAATGCAGTTTTAACTCCTTGTGCTTTTGCCATACGTGGATTTTTACCCGTAGCACGCATAGCAAGTCCCATTTCACTTTCAAGAAAACGCCATAATAAAAAGGCAACAATCAAAACAACACCGCCGACAAAAATTGGTCTGATAAACATATCCGATAGACCAAAAAGCCCGTAAAAAGGTGTTAAGGCCGTATCAGCAAGACCCAAATTGACATTAGAAACACCCATAATTCCCATAATGCGCAAGTTTACCGTGTAAAGAGCAGACATGGTTAAAATGGAGGCGAGCAGATTTAAAATACCAAATTGAAGATTAAGCATAGCTGTAACCAAACCTGCAACCATACCCGCACAAAGTGCAAAAAACATGGCAAGCCATGGATTGAAACCAGATAATATCATAACGCCGCATACTGTTGAGCCAAGAAGAAATGAGCCATCAACCGTAAGATCAGGAAAATCAAGAATACGAAATGACAGATAAACGCCAATAGCAACAAAAGCATAAACCAATCCAAGCTCTACAGCACCAGTAAAAGCAAACATAGTCATCGCGTGAACCCGTTTTTTATTGTATCTTTTGCCGTCATGATGATGCCGGTTCCTTTTATTTATTCATTGATTTTAGTTGCACGATTAAGAATGTATTGCGGAATAGTTAGGGCCATTTTTTTTGCAGCATCCATATCAATTGAAATATTACGCGCTTTTGGTGTAACCACATCAAGATTACCGGGTTTTTCGCCTTTAAGAATTTTAACAACCAAATGACCTGTTTCAATGCCAGCATCGTAATAATTGATCCCTTGCGCAGCAAAAGGCCCCCGTCCTATTGAGCTTGCATCAGCTGTAAAAAGAGGTGTTTGTGTTTCAGATGCGACCTTTGTTGCTCCCTCAAGAACAGCAATAATTGTATTGTCTGTTGGTACATAAATCATATCAACTTTGCCAACAAGTGCGCGTGTGGCAGCTTGTACATCTGAAGATTTGGGAGCAGCCGAAGGAATAATTTCAATATTTTCTTTTTGAGCAAGATCTTGTAAAACTTTTAATGTTGAGACTGAATTGGCTTCAGCAGAATTATAAAGATATCCAAGTTTTTTTAGGTCAGGTTTTATTTCTCTTAAAAGTTTTAAATGCTCTTCCACCGGTGATCTATCAGAGACTCCGGTAACATTGCCACCCGGTTTTACATTTTGTTTCACCAATTTGGCTTCTACGGGGTCTGAAACGGCTGAAAAAACGATAGGTATTTGTTTTGTAGCCGCCAGCATTGTTTGGGCAGAAGGCGTAGCAATCGCTACAATAACATCTGGTTGATTGCCGACAAATTGGCGTGCAATTTGTGTTGCTGTGGTAATATTGCCTTGGGCAGATTGAAAAGTGAGAATCAGATTATCACCATTTTTATACCCCTCTTTTTCTAAAATATCTTCTACACCCTTACGTACCGCATCCAAAGCAGGATGCGCCACAATCTGAGTTATCGCCACTTTTACGGTTTCTTTTTCAGCGGCAAAAGAAAGTCCTGTGCATGTTAAAACTGTCAATATCATTAAAATCAATCGACGCATTTTCAATCTCCCATAATAAAAACCTTATCAGCTTTATTGAAGCGCGTGATGGAAATCAATATTTCTCGGCTTTTTCCTATCTTAAAAATAGAAATTTTTAATAATTTTATTTTTTATGTTGCAATCGGTGCGATGTTAGGTCATATAGGCACCGATTGAAACACTGTTGAATGTTTCACATGTGTGAGCGGGTGTAGCTCAGGGGTAGAGCACAACCTTGCCAAGGTTGGGGTCGAGGGTTCGAATCCCTTCGCCCGCTCCATTAATTTTTTCAAATCTCTTCAATAAGATAGGGCTGTTAACAGGCAGTCTTATTATCAAAAAAAGTTTTGCAAGATTTTGTTTAAAAAATCTTATACTTTGCAAGTGCATTATAAAAATTTCCTTTGAAATAAAATGTATTTTATAAATCCCATTATATTTAAAATCTTTTTAAAAAAGATATAAAATTTCAACGCATATGTTATTTTTAAAAAAACTTCTTGTTCATGACATGACCTGCTCAAATTTCTTTAATGAAAAAAATTTATATTGGTAGGAAAAAATTTTAGTTTACTCACTACAAAATTTATTGGGCAATTTAAGATATTTTTGTTTAGGTTCTTTCGATAAAAAAAAATTGTTTTGAGCTGTCAGTTTACGCATGGTAATCAATTACAGAATGTAAAAAGATAGGAAACAATGTAAAAAGATAGGAAACATTGTGTTAAAACAATTATTTGAACGAACAAATGCTATGAACAGAAGGTATTTTGCTGCTTTTATTGCAGGAATTGGCGGCGGTATTGTTTCGGGTTTCGTAAAATCAGGGACAGAAGGTGTCTTTCCCCCTAGACTTCCTGACAGAGCAATTCCTCCTGCGGAAGTTTTAAAGAGTTTTGGTATTGATACCACCAATATGATTTATCACTATTCTGATCATATTATAAATTGGGGTGTTTCGGGCGTTCATTATTTATTTTCAATTGTTTTTGCTATTGTTTATTGCTTGGCGGCAGAAATTTTTCCCCGTGTAAAATTATGGCAAGGTCTGGCTTTTGGTGTTATTGTGACAATCGCTTTTCATGGTATCGTTTTGCCAGGGGGCGGATGGGCACCACCTATCTGGGATCTTCCAAAAGATGAATTATTTTCTGAAAGTTTTGGCCACCTTATCTGGGCTTGGACAATTGAAATTTTCCGTCGTGATCTTCGCAATCGTATGACGAAATTACCTGATCCGGAATTTTCGTAAAATTATATAATGAAGGGGTGCAAAGAAAAAATGTATCCCTTAACACCATATTGATATCTTTTAAAACGTGGATGTTAAGCCAATAAAACCAAATATAATGGTTTGGCGCCCCGAATGATACATTTTGTCAAAAGATGAAACTTTTATCATCTTTTAGACTTGATCGCTTTGACTCGTCTTAAATTTTGATCATGAAGGGATATACATTATGCAAAAAGTCAAAACATATTATCAAAAAATCTCGGCTTTTTTTCCCTTTCGTATCGTTCCTGGGATTTTATGTGTTATCGTCTTTTGCGCGTTTTATCTTTTTCCGAAACCTGATGGCTTAACACCTGAAGCATGGCATTTCGTTGCAATTTTTATTGCAACAATTCTTGGCATTATCCTAAAAGTGATGCCGATTGGCGCAATGTCGATCATCGCCATTACTGTTGTCATGGTTTCCAAAGTAACTTCATCAACTTCCAGTGAAGCTGTTGCTGATGCGCTTGGGGCTATGAACAGTACATTAATATGGTTGATCGTTATTTCTATTTTTGTCTCCCGTGGTTTGATTAAAACTGGATTAGGCATGCGTATAGGGTTTTATTTTATCGCAGCGTTAGGCAAAAAAACTCTTGGAATTGGTTATGGATTGGCTTTGTGCGAAATGTTTATTGCACCTTTTACGCCCAGCAATACCGCCAGAGGAGGCGCGATTATGCATCCTATTATGCGCTCAATTGCCCATGCTTTCCAATCCGATCCTGAAAAAGGTACACAAGGTAAGGTTGGTACATATTTGGCTCTTGTCAATTATCATGCCAACCCTATCAGTTCCGCAATGTTTATAACGGCAACGGCACCGAACCCGCTTGTTGTCAATTATATCGCCCAAGCGACAAATCAAAATCTCTCTCTTTCTTGGAGTGCTTGGGCTTTGTCTATGTTGATTCCTGGTGTTGTTGCCATGTTGGTTATGCCGCTTGTGATTTATTGGATGTCACCTCCGCAACTTAAAACAACACCAAATGCAATTAAATATGCAAAAAAGGAAATTGAAAATCTTGGCCCCATTCAAGGTAAGGAAATTGTCATGCTTATGACATTTCTTATCATGCTTTTATTATGGGCGGGTGTGCCAGCAGCGCTGTTTGGGCAGCGTTTTGTTTTTAATCCAACTGCTGTCGCCTTTATCGGTTTGGTTATTTTATTAGTATGCGGTACATTAACATGGGATGATGTCATTAAAGAAAAAAGCGCATGGGATACACTGATTTGGTTTGGTGCGTTGGTTATGCTGGCGAACGAATTAAATAAGTTAGGTATCGTTTCATGGTTTTCTGATGGTTTGATGGTGGCTATTGAACATAGTGGTATGAGCTGGCCATTTGTTATGGCTGTTCTGATTTTAACATTTCTTTATGCTCATTACGCATTTGCGAGCACTACGGCACATATTAGCGCTATGATGCTGGCATTTCTTAATGTTGGTGTGCATCTTATTCCAGCCTCTTATATCAATCTATATATGTTTCTTATGGCGGCATCATCAGCCATTATGATGTGTCTTACGCATTATGGAACAGGAACATCGCCTATAATTTTTAACTCTGGTTTTGTGAGTTTAGGTCGATGGTGGGGTGTAGGCTTTATCATGAGTGTTGTTAATATTCTTATTTTTGCTATAATAGGTGGCATATGGTGGAAGGTTCTCGGCTATTGGTGAGAAAAAGACCTTAAATTAAGAATATAATGATCATCAATGCGTTGTTGAATAAAACATCTTTAATAAGATTTAAAAAAGGGCAACGTTATGATCACAACAACGATATTTCCCTCACGTTATATTCAAGGTCCTCATGCATGGTCTTTGCTTGGTGAAGAATTGGCACGATTTGGTAAAAAAGTGCTGTTATTGCAAGATCCATTTGTAACGCAACAATACTGTACAAATGTTCAAAATGGTTTAGGTGATAAAGTTGAAGCGATCATCGAAAACTTTAAGGGGGAATGCAGTGATGAGGAGATTAACCGACTGGCAAAGAATGAAGGAATAAATGTTGTTGCAGGTATTGGCGGCGGTAAAACATTAGATACAGCCAAAGCTGTGGCTTATACTTTGAAAGTGCCAGTTGTGATTGCTCCAACACTCGCATCAAGTGATGCACCTTGTAGTGCTTTATCGGTTATTTATACTTGTAAGGGTGAATTTGATCGGTATCTTTTCTTGCCAAAAAATCCAGATCTTGTGCTTGTTGACACTCAAGTGATAGCAAAAGCGCCTGTTCGTTTTTTAGCTTCTGGTATGGGCGATGCATTAGCAACGTGGTTTGAAGCTGAAGCATGTCGTGTTTCTCATGCAAGCAATATGACAGGTCGTTTAGGATCAAATGCAGCCTACGGTCTGGCACGAATGTGTTTTGATACTTTGTTGGATTACGGCGAGCTTGCATATCAATCTTGCGCTGCAGGTATTCTTACACCTGCATTAGAAAAAATTATTGAGGCCAATACGCTTCTTTCAGGTGTTGGTTTTGAAAGCGGTGGTTTGGCCGCCTGTCACGCTATTCATAATGGTTTAACCACATTGCCTGAAACGCACCATTATTGGCATGGTGAAAAGGTAACAATTGGTGTTTTAGCTTCTTTGATATTAACAGATAAAGATGCTGATATGATCGCGACCATTTATGATTTTTGTGAAGCGATCCATTTACCAACCACATTGGCTGGTATTGGCCTTGGTGATGTGAGTGATGAGGCGTTGATGAGTGCTGCAAAAGCTGCAACGGTTGAGGGCGAAACCATTCATAATGAAAGTGGTAACATAACAGCTGAGGATGTCTTTAACGCATTACGGGCGGCGGATGCTCTTGGCAAGGCTCGAAAAAGTTAAAGACACATGTGTTAAAAGTGCAGGATTGTTATTGAACCCATCCCTGCACTTTTAACAAAATAAGAAAATGCGCTTTTATTTTTTTCGCTTTAAAGCGTTTCATGATTTTTCTTAAATAATTCAGCAATGCGTTTGCTTTGATCATTAATAAAGTTAGGTGTTTTTAAATCTTTGACAATATTTTGTGGTGCCTTTTCGGGCGTTCCACAATCTAATGGGGGATGCGGGTCATATTGTAATATGAGTTGAACTTTTTGAGCTTCTTCAAGACTTATTAAATGTTGAATAATGAACAAACCAAAATCAATACCTGCTGTTATACCGCCTGCTGTGATGATATTTTTATCGATAACAACGCGATCATTTTTTGGTATTGCACTAAAATAGGGTAGATATTCAACTGCCGACCAATGCGATGTGGCTTTATACCCCTTTAAAACACCAGCAGCACCAAGCACCAATGAGCCTGTGCAAATAGATGAAATATAATGTGTGGTTTGCGCTTGTGATTGAATAAATTTGAGAACAGTTTCATTTTCAAGTAATGCGTTCACACCTTTTCCACCGGGGATACATAAAATATCAAGTTTGGGAACGGTGTTGCAATCAAATTGCGGATTAAGACGAATATGGTTGGTTGTTTTAATCGGCTCTAATGTTTCACCAATAAGATGAACAGTGATGTGATTTGAGGTGGTAAAGACATCGTAAGGTCCAGCAAAATCTAGCAATTGCATTTGCGGAAAGATAAAATTCCAACTTGTAATGACATAAGTTTTCTCCTTTTAATGTTTTATTATATGTTGCAATTATAGTCTTTATAGTGTGTTGTTGATGCCAAAGATCCCGCAATTTATGCCATTTTTCTGTCTTCCATCAGGAAAAAGCCGCGTTATTGCGATATTTGCGTTTGATGATAGTCAAATTTTGGATATTACAGGACCTTTACAGGTTTTTGCGACGGCGAATGATTTTTGCCATCCAAATAATCCTGCCTATACACTTCATATACTCGCGCGAAGCACTTCAATTAAAACAACGAGTGGTTTGGTTTTAAATTGTCTTAAGATAGAAAACGCCCCTAAAAAATTGATACAGTGATCATTAGTGGCGGGATGGGAATAGATACAGTTTGTTGTGATTGTCAAATTTTAGACTGGTTAACACACATTCATTTTTCAACCAGAAGAACCGCCTCAGTGTGTAGCGGTGCAAGCTTATTAGCAAGCGCAAAATTGCTTGATGGGAAACAAGCGACATCCCATTGGCATCGGTTAAAAGAATTTAAGGAAAAATATCCAAAAGTAGACTGGAAAGACGATGCAATTTTTGTGCGCTCAGACAAAATATGGACATCGGCTGGCATTACTTCTGGTATTGATATGGCGCTTGCAATGATAGAGGAAGATCTTGGTTTTGCTATGGCAAAAGCGATTGCCCGCCAATTGGTTGTTTATTTACGTCGCCCGGGAGGGCAAAGCCAATTCAGCACACTGCTCGATTTATCAAGTGAAGATGAACGATTTAATAGACTGAACGAATGGATTAAGGAAAATCTGTCCAAACCTTTAACGCTCTCGATTCTTGCGCAAAAAATGAACATGAGTGAACGCAGTTTTTATCGTCATTATAGCAGAATTACGGGCTATAGTCCTGCCAAAGCGATTGCACTTATACGTGTTGAAGACGCGCGTCACTATCTTGAAAGTAAAAAGACAATGAAACAGATTGTCGTGCTTTGTAGTTTTGGCAGTGAAGAAACTTTTCGTCGTGTTTTTCATAAGCATTTGGGAATTTCTCCAAGCGCTTAAAAGATCGATTTTTTAAGCTATAGCCCTCCTGATTTTGTTAAAATGGAATAAACAGTAAAAATAAGCAAGAAAGAAAGCGATAAGTGGATCAATCATTCGATTGAATTTTTTGACATGCAGATTGAAGCTATTTTTATGTCTTTTGAATATGGAAAATTCTGACGACTAAATTTGGCGATAATCCTTAAAAATAGTGATATTTTGCTGCCTCTTTTCTTTTTCTCTCATCAATTTTTTCTTGAGCTTTGATAAAATTTATTGGGTTTAAATCACAGCAAATGCTTTTTAATTCCAAGCGTATCAAAAAATTTGGCCATTTTTCCATAAGTGATAAAAATGATGAACGGGACCATGCCCATGTCCAACATGTAACTCATGAGAAGCTTTAAGAGCATCCGTTATATAATTTTTAGCAAGACGTACACTATCGACTAATGGCGTTGTTGGTAAAAGTGCTGCAATAGCTGCAGATAAGGTACACCCTGTTCCGTGATCATTTTGAGTGATAACACGCTCGGCTTCTAATTCAATCAGACCATGTTTGTCACCAAAAATATCAGGACTGGTTCTTGTTTTAAGATGTCCACCTTTTAAAAGAACAGAACGACATTGAAGTTCGAGCAATTTGGGCACTTGCTGGCGCATTTCATCAAATGACCATTGCGGTTTTATATTCAGCAAAACAGAAGCTTCTGGAAGATTAGGTGTGATAATAGCGGCCATAGGAACTAAAATTTCACGAATGAATACTATGGCATCCTCTTCAAGGAGAAGATCACCACTTTTAGCGACCATAACTGGATCAAGAACAATATTTTTTGCTTGATGGTATATAAGGCGTTCGGCAATTTTTTGGGCAATTTTAATATTAGCAATCATGCCAATTTTTACAGCATCCACGGCAACATCTTCAAAGACGGCATCAATTTGATCACTTACAAAAGAGGCATCTAACGCCTCAAATGCACGCACACCCGTTGTATTTTGTGCAACGACTGCTGTTACCACACTCATAGCATAGGTTTTCATTGCAGAAAAAGTTTTAATATCGGCTTGCATACCTGCACCACCAGAGGGATCCGTCCCTGCAATTGTTAAAATATTAGGAATGACGGTTCTGGTTTGATCATTGTCATTTTTGCGTATGTCTGTTTTTGTCAATGATTCAACTTGTATAGTCATTGCAACGTTTTCCTGTCCATGGATAATGTGGTTTTTGAAGATTTGCGCCCCAAAGGCCTTGAAATTGATTAAAATTCTGATCGAAAGTCAATAAAGCAAGACCAGAACCATATTTATCTTGCCAATGTAGCATGTGTTGTGTGCTGTTCATTCTATATGTAGTGTCTTGGTTTATCCACTCTTCTACAGTGCCTTGCGTGTTTGTTTCATCATCGCGATAAATCATATGGCCAATAAGACGTCCTTTTTCATTATGTTGAAGTGTTAATTCAACACTGACATTGGTACCTGCATGAAAGACAAAACCACAATAACGCCCTGATGGTCCATCGCTGGTCATTTGTGCCAGTGATAAAATAGGTCTGATAAGCAAAACGCTAATAAGAATGAAACAACACACTGTTTTTCTATAGTGCTTGAGCAGATTTATCAGCATGGTTTTGAACTTTCCTTGATCATGCTTTACATTCTAATAAAAAGCTTTCAAAATATGACAAATATCGGAAGCTTTATCACTTTAACGTTTTTTGTCATTTTATCAATTATCCTTGGTTTTATTTTGTGTCACACTTAAACCCACACGTGTTCGTGGAGGATAGTATGACACAAAAAACGGCAATAAATAGAAATTTTTCCATTACGCGGCGTGGTCTTCTTGTGGGTGCAGCGACATGTGCAGCCATTGCTTTATCAGCTCGACATGTCATGGCACAGCCGTCGGGACCAGTTGATTTAAAAACCTATCAACGCTCTTATTTCAATGCTCAAGAATGGGCTTTTATTCTTGCCGCAACAGCTCGTCTTATTCCTTCTGAGGGTAAAGGCCCTGGCGCACTTGAAGCGCGTGTTCCTGTTTTTATTGATAAACAGATGGTAACACATTGGGGACAGGGTGAACATTGGTATATGGAAGCCCCTTTTGACCGTAATGCGCCACGCTATACAGGCTATCAGGCAGCACCGTCACCAGCACAAGCTTATCGCATTGCCATACCTGTTATCAATGATTGGTGTGTGAATAATTATGGTGCGATTTTTGCCGATTTATCACCTGATAAACAAGATGACGTTTTAATGCGTGTTGAAAAGGATGATGTGCCGATTAAAGAATTGCGATCAGGTGATTTTTTCGCTTTTCTTCTTCAAAATACTAAAGAAGGTTATTTGGCAGATCCAATTTATGGCGGCAATCATGATATGGCGGCATGGGTTTATATTGGTTTTCCCGGTGCGCGAGGAAGTTTTCTTGAATGGGTTGAAAAAGATAATGTGCCTTATCGCTTAGGACCTGTTTCTCTTACTGGTGAAAGGGCTTAAATTATGACTGTAACCGTGAAGAAAAAAGATGTTGTCATTATTGGGCTTGGTTGGACAGGTGCTATTGTTGGAATAGAACTCGCTAAGGAAGGCTTGGACATTTTAGCACTTGAACGGGGTAAAGATCGTGATACCGTTCCTGATTTTGCCTATCCAAAACCTGCCGATGAGCTACGCTATGGTGTGCGTCTTGGTACGGCTGTGCGCCCGCATGATCATACATTAACAATTCGTCGCAGCCTACAGGAAAAGGCACTGCCTTATCGTCAGCTAGGTTCCTTTTTGCCTGGTATAGGTGTTGGGGGTGCGGGTATTCATTGGAATGGTATGACTTATCGTGCTCAACCTGAAGAATTGCGGACGCGTTCTTATATTGAAGAAACTTTTGGCGATATTATTCCTGAAAATATGACAGTTGAAGATTGGGGTGTAAGCTATGATGAGTTGGAGCCCCATTTTGATATGTTTGAAAAAGTTGCAGGCACTTCAGGGACAGCTGGAAATTTGCGTGGTGTGATTCAAGAAGGTGGTGATCCATTTGAAGGACCACGCTCCAATCCCTATCCGATGCCTGCATTGCCAATGACCTATAATGGACGTATCTTTAATGACGCTGTAAAAAAAATGGGCCTTCATCCCTTTCCATGTCCTTCTGCCATTGCGTCTGAGGCCTATACAAATCCTTACGGTATGCAGATGGGACCATGCAATTATTGTGGCTTTTGTGAGCGATATGGCTGTCTCAATTATTCTAAAGGGTCGCCACAGGTAAGTATTTTAGCGGCTTTGAAACAATATAAAAATTTTGAATATCGGGTAAAGTCAGAAGTTTTACGGATTGAAAAATCATCAGATGGTAAGACTGTCACGGGAGTGACTTATATTAATGAGGCTAATGAAGAAATATTCCAACCTGCCGATCTTGTTATCTTGGGTGGTTTTATGATCAACAATGTGCATTTATTGCTTTTGTCTGAACTTGGACAACCTTATGATCCTTACAGCGGTGAAGGGGTGATTGGACGTAATTATGCCTATCAAACGATGATTGGCGGTGGCACGCTTTATTATAAAGACAAAACGTTTAATCCTTTTGTTGGAACGGGTTGTAATGGTTCTTTTATTGATGATTACGGATTTAACCAAATTGATTTTGCCAAAGAAGGATTTATCGGTGGTAGCCGTGTTTCAACCAATCAGACAAATGGCCAGCCGATCCATTCCATGCCTTTGCCAGATGGAACACCCAATTGGGGTGGTGGTTGGAAAAAGGCCATTGGCGAGTGGTATGGCCATTCCATGGCGATCACACAACATGGATCGGTAATGTCTTATCGTGATGCTTATCTTGATCTTGATCCGATCTATAAAGACAAATATGGACGACCTTTAATGCGCATGACCTTTAACTGGCATGAAAATGAAATTCGTCTTTCTCAATATATTACAAAAAAGATTGATAAAATTGCTGATACGATTGGCTGTGATCACTATCAACACCAAGCTGCGATGAAAGATGACGAACAATATGATGTCCGCGTTTATCAATCGACTCATACAGTGGGCGGTGCAATTATGGGGCAAGATCGTAAAAAATCAGCATTAAATCGATATTTGCAACATTGGGATTATCATAACTTATTTATTCCCGGCGCCAACGCATTTCCGCAAAATATTCAGCATAATCCTACGGGTACAATTGGCGCATTGACATATTGGATGGTTGATAAGATCAAATCCGATTATCTTAAGAATCCGCGTTCATTGGTATAGGAGAGAACCATCATGAAACGTTTTCTCAAAATCATTCTTGGACTGGTTATTTTGGTAGTTCTTTGCATTTTGGCAATCATGTTTGTGCCTATACAACGCAGCGGACCGACACAAGCACTTGCGCCTGATTTTAAGCCTGAAAAGGGACGTGGCGAATATTTAGCAAAAATGGCAGATTGTACTTCTTGTCATACCAGCAATGACGATGAGCCATTTGGTGGTGGATATCAAGTAGCAAGTCCTTTTGGTGTGATTTATTCCGCCAATATAACGCCTGATGAAAATGGCATTAAAAATATGACACTCGATCAGTTTCGCTCTGCTTTGCGCGATGGAATTGGGAAAGATGGTCAATTGCTTTATCCTGCAATGCCCTATGAAAATTATCGCAAAATCAGTGAGCCTGATATTGTCGCACTTTATGATTATTTTATGAATGAGGTTAAGCCAGTCTCGCAAAAAGTGCATAAAACGAATTTATCTTTTCCTTTTAATCAGCGTTGGGGTATTCGTTTATGGAATTGGTATGCCCTTTCCAATGAGGCTGGTTATCAGCCGCGTTTTGATGATGAAAAACTCGATCGTGGTGCTTATTTGGTTGAAAGTCTTGGCCATTGTGGCGCCTGTCATACGCCACGCACAGTGCTTTATAATCAATCTGCACTTGATGATACGGGCGATAAATTTCTAACTGGGGAAACAATCGATGGTTGGTATGCACCCAATTTGCGTCATGCAAATTCCTCCCTTGCTCGGTGGGATGATGCAGAAATAAAAGCCTATTTGCAAACAGGACGCAATGCACATAGTGCTGTGGTTGGTCCAATGCAGCTTGTTGTAAGCCGTTCTATGCAATTTGCGAGCGAACGTGACATGGATTCAATTGTCGCTTATTTAAAGCATATTACTTTGCAAGGCCAAGCTGAAAAACCTGTAAAAAATGCGCAAATAACAACTGATATGTTAACAAAGGCTGATCCCGATATGGCCATTGGGGCGCGTCTTTATATCGATAATTGTAATGCTTGCCATTTTGTCAATGGAAAAGGCGCAGCAGGTGTATTTCCAGAACTTGATGGCGCAGCGTTGATTAATGCCAAAGATCCCTCAGGGCTTATAGATGTTATTTTAAATGGTGCACGTATGCCTTCAACAGTGAAGCGCCCTTCTGATTTGGCTATGCCGCCATTTGATTGGCGTTTAAGCGACGAAGATGTAGCTGAACTTGCAACTTTTTTACGTTCAAGCTGGAGCAATGATGCTTCAAGTGTCACGGCAAAGGATGTGGCAACAATCAGGGCAAAATCAGCGGACTGAATTTCACTTTTTTTGATGAAAATTTTAAGACGGCCTTCGGGCCGTTTTTTGATTAAAGTGTTTTCTTATTCAAATTTATTTTATAAAGAAAATCATTTGAATTTATTTGGTGAGAAACAATATGGTGCTTGCACTTCGTTCTATTTTATTTACCATCGCATTTTATATGACGACATTGATACAGATGATTGTCTATGCGCCTGTTTATTTTTTAATGCCCCGTAAAAAAGCATGGATTGTACCAAAGACTTGGGCACGTGTGACGCTGTTTCTTCAAAAATATATTGCTGGTACGGATTTTGACATACAAGGCTTAGACAATTTACCTCAAGGGGCGTATATTATTGCGCCCAAGCATCAATCTGCTTGGGAAACTTTCGGTCTTGTTCCTTTTCTGGATGATCCATCTTTAATTATGAAGCGTGAATTGACATGGATACCACTTTTTGGCTGGTATATGACAAAAACACAAATTATTCCAATTGATCGTGGATCTCCTTTAAAGGCGATGAAAACAGTTTTAAAGGGTGCGAAAGAAAAGATAAAACAGCAAAGACAAGTTCTTATTTTCCCAGAAGGCACTCGTCGTCAACCTGGTGCTGAGCCTGATTATAAACCCGGAATTTTAGCGATTTACAATGAGCTTAATGTGCCCGTTGTTCCGATTGCGCATAATGCTGGTCTTTATTGGCCACGCGGTAATTTCCGCCGCTATCGCGGCAAAATTTTAGTGCGTATATTACCGCCAATAGAAGCTGGTTTAAAAAAACGAGAATTTTTATCTCGATTGATAGAAAATACTGAAAAAGCTTGTGATGAATTGCTTGTAAAAGCAGCATGTTCTGACAATCCACCACCAATGCCACCTGATGCTGTCAAAAGATTAAAAGAGCTTGGTGTTGAATGGGCAGGAAAAACGCGTAAATCATGATATATTCCAATCATTATCTTTTAAGGTTGAAACTCATGCTTTGTTTTTATTCACCCGTTTCATTTTTAAGATGTCTGAAAGATTTATGATTAAGCTAAAAAATGTCACAGTGGTCGCAAACGGATATACAATTTTAAAAGATCTCACACTGAGACTTAAAGAAAAGCGTATTGCGGTGATAGGGGCGAATGGCTCTGGAAAAAGCACGTTTGCACGGCTGTTAAATGGTTTAAAAATTCCAAATTCTGGAACAGTTTATATTGATAATTTGGACAGCAAAAAAAACGGTAAAGATATTCGTCGTAAAGTTGGTTTTATTTTTCAAAACCCTGATAATCAGCTTATCATGCCTGTTGTGGAAGAAGACCTTGCATTTGGCATGAAAAATATTGGACTGCATAAGGACGAAATTATAAAACGGATCGATAGCGTTCTTGAGCAGTATAATCTTTCGCATATTCGCTTGCAACCCGTTCAAACTTTAAGCGGTGGTCAAAAACAACTTTTAAGTCTTTGTGGTGTGCTAACAATGGAGCCTGAAATTATTGTTTTTGATGAACCCACAACACAATTAGATTTGCGTAATAAGCGCAAAATAACGCAAACGATTTTATCTCTGTCACAACAAATTATTGTTGTGTCTCATGATCTTGAAATGTTAACTGATTTTGATCGCATTCTTGTCTTTGATGAAGGAAAAATTGTTTGTGATGATGTTCCAGATAAAGCAATTCCTTATTATTTGGATATGATGGCGTGATGGACCCAACCTATCAAAAATCGCTCCTACACAGCTTGCCAATCGGTTTTAAATTGGCTGTGATTTTTTTGATCAGTATTGTTTTATTTTTCTATCCTCGTTTATGGCTAAGCACTGTCATGCTTTTTATCGTTTATTTTCTCTACATCATGGCCGGTTTTTCATTCAAAAAACCATTGACGCAAATACGCGCTTTATGGTGGATTTTTATTGCGCTTTTTATCATTCACTATTTTAGTACAGATTTGGAAAATGCTTTTCTTGTTATTACACGATTAGCCGCGCTTTTTCTTCTTGCCGCCCTTGTGACTTTGACAACACCATTTGCTAAATTATTGTTGTTTTTAGAAAAGTTCTTTTCGTTTATGCGATATTTTGGGGTTAATCCAGCAAAATTATCTCTCGCATTGTCTATGACGTTACGTTTTATCCCATTGTTTTCTGAGTTGACAAAAGAAGTTCAGGAAGCACAAAAAGCACGTGGTTTGGACAATAAGCCAATTGCTCTTATTATGCCCGTTCTTATTCGAAGTTTTAAAATGCAAGAAGATGTGGCAGCAGCTATTGAAGCACGCTGTTATGATAGAGAGTAAAAAGTAAAGAAGGATTTTGATGTGAGGGTTAAAGATGTTGTATCCGTAGCGCTTTTTGCAGCTCTTATTGCGTCTTTAGGTTTTGTGCCTGCCATTCCTCTTCCTTTGATTCCTGTTCCCATTACCGCCCAAACTTTAGGTGTTATGTTAGCAGGGGCAATTTTAGGCGCAAAACGTGGTTTTTTTGCCTGTATTGTGTTTCTTATTTTAGTTGCAGCTGGGTTGCCTTTATTATCTGGTGGGCGGGGAGGTATTTCTTCGTTTTTTTCACCAGCAACAGGATATCTTATTGGTTTTCCTTTTTCAGCATGGGTTATTGGTGCTTTTTATGCTCTTTTTCGCAATCATTTAACACCTTTAAAGGAATGGATCGCTCTTATTATTGGTGGTATATTGGTTGAACATGCCATTGGCACCATTTGGATGGCGCATATGCTCAATATAAGTTATGGCAAAGCACTGCTTGGAGATTTTCTTTTTATTCCGGGAGATGGTCTTAAAGTTGCACTTGCTTATTTTATTGTAAGTACTCTTCGTAAAGCCCTTCCTGATTTATTTTCTCACCACTTTCCTCGTGCATAAAATCATAATACGATCATCATTATTCAAATGAATGAAGTGTCGTCATTAAAAAATCCTATAATCATTGATTATAGGATTATAATTTTCATCAATAGTGCATGATTTGCAATTATAGAGCTATTTTATGATTAAAACGGGACGTTCGCTCATTGATAAAACTTCTGAGGCTTGACTACCCAGAATTAATCGATTGACACCGCGCCTTCCATGCGAAGCAATCACAATCAAATCCACCTCATGTTCATTAGATGCATCAACAATACCAGCAGCAGCCAATTGATTTTCGGCATGAATACCCTTTGCTTTCACTCCTAATTGTTCCGCTTTATGAAGAGCGCTTTCAAGAATTTTTCGCGCATCATCATCAATTTCTTCACGTACTTCATCAAAAGCACCGGGATTTGTTGCCCATTCAGTTCCAACAACACTGCCATAGGTAGGCATTATGCTTGTGACGGTAACAATGAAAAGTTCACCACCTGTTTTTTTTGCAAGTTCAATAGCTGCATCAATACCTCGTTCAGCAAGTTCTGAACCATCGGTTGTAACAAGGATACGTTCAAACATTTGGTTTCCTTTCCTCCACATCTGTTCCTATACTATCATAATTAGAAGGAACTTTCACTAGGGCAATGCCATAAATTGGTACGATTTGAAATTTATTCATAGAATTTATTAAAAGGCTTGTGTCTATAATCTATGATAAATTTCTGTTTATGAGTGTATCGTCCTTGGTTTATAGATGTTTAAGCTTTTATAATGTATGTTTTTAAAACAAATCCATATTCGCTTAACTGGAAAATAGTGTAAATATAAATTATGGTAAGGTCGTAATTATTTTAGCAATTAAACGTGGTTGTGTTTTGTTTTGAAAATAAGATTAGGCTAAAAGAAACTTTATCGTTTTTAGCATTTTAGATTTCAGGCAGTAATATGATTAAATTTGGTCGCCGTTTTTTACTTTTCATCATTTTGGTATGTATGACCAGTGTTGCAAAAGCCAATCCCTATATAGTTGTTGATGCCTCAACGGGGCGTGTGTTGGCGCACAAGGAAGCTTTTGATCGTTGGTATCCTGCCTCATTAACAAAAATGATGACGGCTTATATTACTTTTCGCGCTATGCATTCAGGACAATTGTCCCCAAGCTCTCATGTGGTTGTAAGTGCGCGTGCTGCAAAAGAGCCACCAAGCCGTTCAGGTTATAAAGCTGGATCGGTGCTTGATCTTGATACGGCTCTTTCTATCATGATGGTTAAATCCACCAATGATCTTGCTGCCGCAATTGCAGAAACAGTGAGCGGTTCTCAAGCAGCTTTTGTTGAAAAGATGAATGCAGAAGCGCAGCGTTTGGGTATGTTTGGTACACATTTTTCTAATCCGCATGGTCTGCCTGATCCTGATAATTATTCAACAGCGCGTGATTTGGCTGTTTTGGCGGCACAAATTCGTCGAGAATTTCCACAATATGTGCATTATTTTTCAATCCCTGCGATTGATTATGGTGATGGCAGAAAGGTTGAACAAAATACCAATAATCTTATTGGACGTTTTAACGGAGCAGATGGTATGAAAACAGGATTTATCTGTTCATCTGGTTTTAATCTGGCAGCATCTGCAACGCGCAATGGTCGTACTCTCATTGCGATCGTATTGGGCGCGCAACGTATTGATCAACGTGAAGGACTTGCTGCAAAACTTCTCAATGAGGGTTTTTCAAATCAAGGCACTTCGCAAGTGACACTAGCTACATTGCAGCCTTATGGTACAAAATTATCGCAAGCAAGTGATAGAAGACAGGATATTTGCAATCAGGAAGCTTGGGAGATACGTATGCAATATCGTGATGAAAAAGGAAAAACGATTTTTGATTCTCCTTTCATTGCGGCTCTTGCTCTGCATAGTCAGCCGATGCAAGTGCGTCTTATAGCAGAACCACAGCCTGCAAAACCGGGAGAAGTACCTATTTGGAAAGCGCCAATTCCAGCCCAGCGGCCAGCCTATGAGTATGCGCCATGATACCTTCTTCAAAACGTATTCCTGTCACAGTTCTCACGGGTTTTTTAGGCGCAGGTAAAACGACTTTTCTTAATCATTTGCTCAAAGATGTATCGTTAAAAGATACAGCTGTCATTGTGAATGAATTTGGTGAGGTTGGCATTGATCATCTTTTGGTTGAAACTGCCGCAGAAGGCATTATTGAATTATCTGACGGATGTCTTTGTTGCACCATGCGCGGTGATTTATTGGACACTTTGGCACACTTGATTGATCGGCTGCAAACAGGGCGCTTAAAGCAGTTGGAGCGTGTTATTATTGAAACAACAGGTCTTGCTGACCCAGCACCTATACTGCAAGCTGTGATTGGTCATCCAATCATGCAGTCCTTTTTTGAAATTGATGGTGTTATCACATTGGTTGATGCTGTGAATGCAGCAGCAACATTGGATAAGCATGAAGAGGCTTTGCGTCAAATTGCATTTGCGGATCGTCTTCTTATTACCAAAACGGATTTATTGGACAATCATGCGTTGTCTAAAACTTTGATTGATAAAATTAAAAAGCTTAATTCCACAGCCAAACTTTATATCAATGATGAAAAGCATTTAAAACCACAAGATATGATTGGGATTGATGATTTTGCGTTAGAAGCTAAATTATCCATGATGTCGAGCTTTGATATGTTAGAGCATGAGGAAGGTCATCACCATCATCATGATGTTAATCGCCATGATGATACAATACGTGCCTTTTCCTTATTGCATGATGGAACCATTTCCTATCGTGCATTAGAAGCGTTTATTGATATTTTACGTGCAACAATGGGCGCGCAAATTTTGCGTATGAAAGGAATTGTTGCGTTAAGTGAGGATCCTTCAAAACCTGTCATTATTCATGGTGTGCAAACTGTGTTTCATCCACCAATCATGCTTGAAAAATGGCCAGATGAAAACAGACAAACCCGTTTGGTTCTCATTACAGACTCAATTGATGAAAAAGCTATTAGAGACATGTTTGATGCTTTTTTAAGTAAGCCTTCTATTGATACCGCCGATCGTCAAGCTATGATGGAAAATCCTTTGGCAATACCAGGCTTGAAATTTTAAAACAGTTTATTGCAATCATGGTTGTTTATAGAGCATTATAATCAGTCGAAATTTACAAAATCTTCTTCTCAATAATAAGATGGCAGTGTGTGTGTCATGCAGCTATAAAACTATTTGTTTCCACGTGAAACATTCGATTATTCACATTTAGGTCATTTTCTTACCCGTGAAAAGGATATTACTTTTGTCATTATAATGTTGTTCTTCAATTTATAGTAATTTAAAAAATATGATTTGTTTAAATACTATACATTTTATGAAAATATAAATTTATTCTTTCAAAACTTCCAATATGAAAATTGAAAGTCTTGAACATAAATTTTGATTGTGGAAAATTTCCATTAAACTTATAGCGTCATTTATTAAAGCTTTATTTGCCGTCAAAGATTTTCCAAAAAAGTTTCTTTTTGGAATCTGCATCTGCTGCATTAAATGCTTGTGTGTCATTTTGGGCATAGTGCTCGCTGATAGGTTTGCTCATCGGCACAATCGTATTAATCTGCGCTTGAGTTGCAGTGGGTGCTTCTTGAGTTGAAGGCGCAAATGCATCAATATCAGGTGCATTCGGTGTTTCACTTGATGCGGGCGTTAAAGATGGGGGTTCCCTTGATACTCTTATACCAGCCGCGCGCTTTTTACTCCAATCTGCAACCAGCCGCGCTTCATCTAGGCTTTGGATCGTAGGCGATACTGGTTTTGTTTTCTTTTTATTTAATGCCGATGAAAAAGCATTTTCATATTTTTTTTGGTAAGAAGAATAGGCTGTTTGCAGAGATGGGTCATAGGCTGATGATGGGCATACCGAAGTTGGTAAAAGTGATTGACCATCTGGTACACGATTAAAAACGTAACGTTTTTCACATACATCCACTTTGGGTGGTTTTTTTGTGAGTTCAAATATATCGTAACCTTCTTTTAGCATTTTCCAAAATTGATAATTTGGATCATGACGATAGCGTGCCATGTTTTCAGCAGTCATACGAAACGGAAATGCCTGCAATTGAAACTCGCGTTGTCCGCCTTTAAAAGAATCGCGCCCAAAAGCATAAATTTGGGCAATATTTTCATCCGTCATTGAATAGCAACCAGCCGAAGAACAAGCACCATGAACCATTAAATGCTGTCCTGTTCTTCCATTTACTTGGTCATAAGCATTTGGAAAACCAATGTTAAAAGCAAGATAATAACGTGAATTGGGATTCATTTGGTTGGGGCGGATTGTGTAAAAACCTTCAGGTGCTTGACGGTCACCTTCCATAAATTTTGGCCCTAATTTACCCGACCATTTGCAAATATCAAATGTTGAAATAAGATCATATTTGCCCGTTCGGGTTTGTTTCCAAACCTCGACAACATCTTCTTCCTTAAAGACACGAACAAGTATTGGCGAATATTTTTCCATATTTTTCGCCGACATTTTATTCAAGACCTTTTTAGGCAATTCTTGTGTTGCTTTACCAATTTGTGGTAATTTTCCAGAATCTTGGCAACCAACAAGAGCGGTTGCTGAAATCAAAAATGAGGCAAGAATGGCAGTTCTTAATTTCATACACAAAGCTCCAAGTCAGTGTGTGTGGTAAAAAATGAGGTGCAAATTGTCACCTTAAGTCATCGAATTATTTCATTATAGCATAAAGTTAAAAAGATTAAACTTTTCTTAAAATAAAATTTTTAATAAACTCTTTTTGTTTTTTTAAATTTGATGAATTGACAGGCAAAACGATCAACGATCATGTGCTTTTTATAAATATGAATTTTATCATTTTTATGATAAGAAATATAAGCTTGTTTGTATGAAACAAATCAAATTTTCAAATGTATTTCATTTGCCAGATTTGAGCTTTTTTAATAGGCGTGCCTTCAATCAAAGGGTCCGTTTTCATCGTATATTCGGCTTTCAGGGACAAAATTTCTGTTGGTGTGTGACGTCTTTCAGGACAACCAATCAATACTGTTTTTCCTTTATTTTTTAACTTTTGAAGCCATTGTATAATGGTGTGTGTCATGATTTTATCGTAAAATATATCACCTGCTAGGATAATATCCCAAGGTGTATGATCTTCTAAAATATTATGAGTATTTAAAAGTTGAGCCGTTGAAATTTCAATATCTATTTTATTCAACTTTGCATTTAAACCGATGACGTGGGCCGAAAAAGGATCAATGTCATAGGCAACAACATGTTTGGCACCCGCCTTTTTTGCAGCAATAGCGACCAAACCAGAACCTGAAGCAAAATCAAAGACGTGTTTATTATCGACATAACTGGGATTTTCAAGGATATAACGAGCAAGTGCTTCACCACCTGCCCACGGAAATGCCCAAAATGGTGGTGGATAATCTTTTAACGCTAAAAATTTTTGTGCCGCATGCCATAATTGATCAATATCAAAACCATGGTAAAGCACTATATTTTCAACATTTATACAAGCTTTTGGCTCAGTATGTGTTCGAATAAATTGGTCAAACTTCATTCAGGTGCTGGATCCAGATTGCCCATATGACACACTTCAATCCATTCTTCTTTAGTAACGGGTTGTACTGATAGGCGCATAGACGTTACAAGAGACATTTTTTGCAATTTTGGATTGGCTTTCACGGCTTTAAGCGTTACCGGTTTTGGCATATCATAAAGCGCGCGGATGTCGACGCACTCCCATCGGGGATCTTCACTTGTTGAATCAGGATGAGCAAGCGCACAAACTTCAACAATACCAACAATTTCAAGTCCTTCATTAGAATGATAAAAAAAACCTTTATCGTTCAATTTCATCGCGCGCATATTATTGCGGGCTTGATAATTTCGTACACCGTCCCATTGTTCGCCTTCTTTTCCTTTGGCTTTTTGCATTTGCCAAGACCACTTTAATGGCTCAGATTTAAACAGCCAATATGCCATTTATGCCTCCACTTTTGGATTATTGATTGTCCAGTTCCATGTGCGAATATCTGTTTTATCAAATAAGCCTGCTCGTGCATAAGGGTCATTTTCAGCAATGCTTTGTGCTTCTTTGAGTGATGATGCTTCAATCACCATTAATGTCCCATTTGGTTGACCATTTTCATCCATGAATGGTCCAGCAATTTTAAGGACATCGTCTAAGTTTTTCAAATAGGTTAAATGCTCAGGTCGTGTTGTTAAACGAAGGTTGAGATGGTCTTTTTTATCAATACATGTAACAGCATAATACATATGATTAATCCTCAGATTTTAGCGGTCTTGTCAGCAAGCTATGAATAGCATCAACAAGACTTATTCGTCTATCAAGTAAACGCGACACAACATGAATGATCGGCGCATCAATATTTTTATCGGCGCAAAGTTGGGCTGCAACAGGTGCAGTGGAAACGCCTTCAGCAAGTCTAAGCCCGTTGGTTGATTGGCCAGCACCCAACGCAAATCCATAAGAAAAATTACGTGATTGATTGGAAGAACAGGTTAAGATGAGATCGCCCAAAACAGATAATCCGGTTATTGTTTCGGATTTTGCGCCCATAGCTTGAGCAATACGGCGCAGTTCAGCAAATCCGCGAGTAATTAAGGCTGCTTGTGCGCTTGCGCCTAAACCCCTCCCACTGGCGGCTCCTGCGGCAAGAGCCAAAACATTTTTTAAGGCACCACCCACTTCTACTCCAATCAGATCACTGCTTGAATAGCAGCGAAAAACAGGGCCAGAAAGGGTGTGTGCAATATTATGTGCCAGCTCAATATTTTTTGCTGCAATGGTAACGGCAGTCGGTAATCCTTTCGCGACATCTTCAGCAAAACTTGGACCTGAAAGGGCAGCAATCTGATGGTTTGGAAGAATATCTTCCCCAATTTCAGACATAAATTTTCCAGTTTTTTGTTCAATGCCTTTAGCGCATAAAATAATAGGGGTATTTTGGGGAATCATAGCGATAAATTGAGTTAAGGCTGCTCTTATATTTTGTGCAGGGATGACCAATAATATATAATCAGGCTTTTCTAAAGCCTGTTCAATATTATCCGTAGCGATGATGTTTTCAGGAATGGAAATGTCTGGCAGATAATATGGATTGTGGTGATAGTGATTGATCGAATCTACAACTTTTTTATCACGTCCATAAAGCTTAACACGATGACCAAGACGACAAGCCATTGCCGCGAGTGCTGTCCCCCAAGCACCACAGCCCATAATAGCGATGTTTTTTGTTTGTTTCTTGGTCATGCTTTTGCTCCTCTACGGCCTGCGCCAATTAAGGGCGAAGATTTTTCATCTAATGGCCAGCGTGAGCGTGGAGCAGTATCAAGTGCTGATATATGGCCTTTAGCAAAATGTTTTGCACCTGCATAGGCAATCATAGCAGCATTATCTGTACAAAATTCCAGAGGTGGAACAAGACATAAAAAGCCGTGATTATCACATAAATTTTGAAGGTTTTGCGCTATTGCTCTATTGGCCGCAACACCGCCCGCTACAACAAAGACAGGCTTTTTATTAGGACATTCCTTGATAAAATGCAAAAGGGAACGTTCAACCCGATCATTAAGTGTATCTGTTACAGCCAATTGAAAAGCCGCAGCAATATCGGCGACATCTTGATCACTCAATGGTGCCATTTGTGTTGCAACCTGCCTGACCGCCGTTTTCAGACCGGAAAAAGAAAAGTCTAATCGTGTTTCACCTTTTAAAGGACGCGGTAAAATGATTCGTGTTGCATCACCCAATTGCGCTTGTTTTTCAATTTCTGGACCTCCGGGATAGGGCAAACCAAGAAGTTTTGCTGTTTTATCAAAAGCTTCGCCAAGCGCATCATCAATAGTTGTTCCCAATCGTACATAATTACCAAGCCCTTTGACAAGCAGTGTCTGTGTATGTCCACCTGAGACAAGCAATAAAAGATAAGGAAAGTCTATTTTATGACTAAGCTGTGCGCTCAGAGCATGGCCCTCAAGATGATTAATGGCGATAAAAGGTTTGTTTGCGGCAAGGGCGAGTGTCTTTGCTGTCATGATTCCAACAAGAAGCCCCCCCACTAAACCTGGGCCACTGGTTGCAGCAATAGCATCAACATCCTTGAGTTCCATTTTTGCTGTTTTAAGAGCATCCTCAATGAGTGTATCAAGTTTTTCAACATGGGCACGTGCTGCGATTTCTGGAACAACACCACCAAAGGGGGCGTGATCATGAATTTGGCTCCATACAATATTAGACAAAATGCGTACCTCGCCTTGACCATTATCTTCGACAATTGCAGCGGCTGTTTCATCACAACTTGTTTCAATTCCCAAAATGCGCATGTCTTTTTGATCCTTTAATTCAAAAACCAAATTATCAAATATTTCATTGGCGTTTGGTTTTTCTTTTGTTTTTGCTATCATGGACGTCTTAAGATTGAAACCAATTCTATGATCCTTAATATAGGAAAGAGCAATAGTTTGAAGAAATTATGGTTGTTATGCAGGAATATAGTGGTGGAGCTTTTTCAATGAGTGTTCTTGTAACACGTCCAAAATTAGGTGCAATGCGTACGGCAAAACGTGTACAAGAAATGGGGTTAACGCCTCTTGTTTTGCCTTTGAGTAAAACTGTCGGTTTGCCTGTTAATGAAGCTGCACTTAAAGGTGAGGCCCTTATTATAACGAGCGAAGCGGTTTTTGAGCATATGGAACCACGCCTGCTTCAAAGTTTAAAACATAAAGATCTTTATTGCGTTGGACCACGTACTGCACAGATTGCTGAAAAATTTGGATTTGATACAATTAAAATCATTGCATCAACAGCTGAAAAATTGGTTGCATCAATCGATTGTTCACAAGAGATACATTTTTTATATCTTGCAGGCAGAGTAAGGGGACCTGATCTTGAAAATGAATTGTTAATGACGCATAAAAACCTGACTGTTATAGAAATTTATGATACGTTTCCCCTCCAATTAACGTTACAAGAGAAGCAAAAATTTACTCAAAAAATAAAAATTATAATGCTATATTCTGCTCTGGCAGCAAAAAGTCTTGAGCAAATAAGCTCTTTTCTTAATCCTTCAACCGCGCTTTTGTGTTTATCACAGCGTATTGCCAATGCGATCCCTGTAAGACTATGCAATCCAACAATTATCGCGTATGAACCAAATGAGGAGGCAATGCTTAAAGGGCTGGCAACTTTTTTGAGGGATAAAGCATTCGACTAAAACACTTAAGATTAAGCTTTTAACATAAAAAGAATGAGTGATGAGGGTATAAACCTTTTTTTCACTTCATTATGTTAAAATGCAAGAAATGAAAAAGTGAGGCGCCATGGCAAAATCTGCAAAACCACCAGCAAAGTCTTCATATGCTGGTAAAACGCGTAAGCCAAAACGTATAGATCATGTTGAAAAAACAGATATCACACCTGAGGCTGAACCAATTGCTATGGATAAACAACCGGGAAAACCACAGGAAAAATTGATGTCAGATGAACAAAACGAGAAAACGCCTCGCAACGATTTAAATCAAACACATGCTCAGGAAGAGACCAAGCCATTTACTGCATCAAATGCTTATAAGAAAGATATGCCCAAGACTATGGATCGTCAAAAAGAGAAAAAATCAGGACGATCAACAAGTTTATGGGCATTAGGATTTTTAGGCGGTGTGGTTGCTTTAGCACTTGGCGCTGGTCTGCAATGGGCTGGAATTATCCCTTCTTTTTCTAACGATCTAACATGGCAAACACGCCTCACCAATGTTTCTGATGAATTGGGTGATTTAAAACGTCAATTGGCTGATCATTTACCAATGTCTGTTCAACAATTATCGGTAAGTGATCGTCAGGCTTTGGATGATGCATTTGCAGCGGCAAGTGCTATTCGTGAACAAACAGATGAGATGGAACGCCAATTGGCTGCGATCACAGCAAATGTTGAAACCTTTAAAACCTCGATGTCGTCAGGAAATAACGATCAAAGCCAAATAGAGGCGATGAAGACGCTTTCCTTAAAAATTGATGATCTGTCGAAAAAAACGACAGAAGCATTATCTTTAAGCAATCATAATAGTGAAACAATCCAAGTGATTCATAAAAAAATTGATAATTTGGAATCGCAGATTACACATGGCATGCAAGGAAAAGACATTGCTGTTATGATGGCCGTCAATGCTTTAAAAAATGCGGTTGATCGCGGCGGATCTTATCACCATGAATTGCAAACTTTACAAAATTTAGCCCCTCAGCTTATTGTTTATGATGCCTTAGAAAAAAAAGCTCAAACCGGCATTGCTTCTCAGGTAACGCTTGCAAATATGTTTTCTCATGTAGCGGATGCGATTGCTGCAACACAAAATCAAGTGCCACTCAATGCTGGCTTTGGTGAAAAATTATGGGCCAGTGTAAAAGGTCTTGTCTCGTTGCGTCCTGTGGGGGACACACTTGGCACTGATGCTGGTGCGATAGCGGCACGTATGGAAGTTGCTATTCAAAAAGGCGATTATCAAAAAGCTTTTGCGGAATGGGAAAATCTTCCTCAAAATGCCAAAGATATTTCGGCTGAATTTATGCAAACGCTTCAAGCAAAACGCGATATTGACGCGCTTTTGACACATATTATTGCACTGTCTTTGCAATCTGATCCTGCGCAATCTGACACTGCCCAATCTGAAGCCGTGCAAGATTAACGATAAAGGTGGAATACAATTATGATACGCGTTCTTCTTTATGTTATTCTTGTTGCATGTATTGGCGCAGGCTTTGCTTGGATAGCCAGCAATCCGAGTGATTTGGTCATGACATTTGGTGATCATCGCATCACCTTTTCATTGCTGACTGCTGTCACGATATTTGCCATTGTTCTTGTTGTTTTATGGTTGCTGACACGCATTTTACGTTTACTCTTTGCAACACCAAAAAATATTGCGCGTCATTTTGATCAACAACGCCAAAAAAAAGGTCAAGAAACACTTTCCAATGGGCTTTTGGCTGTCTTATCGGGTGATGTGGATACAGCACGTCGTATGAATAAACGTGCGTTAAAATATTTGGGTGATCAAAAAGAACCGCTGGTTAAACTTCTTGAAGCTAAAACGCACTTGCTTGAAAATGACATACCGCAAGCCATTCGTTTATATGAACAAATGAGCAAAGACCCAAAAACACGCTTGGTTGGCTTATACGGATTGTATCAAGAGGCCATTAAATCGAATGCTTATGAGGCGGCAGGTCAATATGCTGAACAGGCCACCTTATATTCTCCTTCTCTTCAATGGGCCAATCATGCCATGCTGAATCGCTTAAGTGCTGATGGGGCTTGGGATAAGGCAATAACATTGTTTGAACGAGCAGAAAAAGCTTTGCCAAAAGATCAAAGAGGCAGTGAAACACTTCGTCATGAACATGCCGTTTTGTTGACAGGAAAAGCAATGGATATTTTTGAAAATTATCCAGAAGAGGCTCGCAAGTTTGCTCTTAAAGCACAAAAATTAGACCCGTTATTTGTACCAGCAACAGTTGTTGCAACAGATATACTTTATCATCTTCATGAACAGCGAAAAGCCGATAAATTAATTGAGGGATTATGGAAAAAAAAGCCTCATCCTGATCTGGTGACACTTTATCTCGGCCAACAGGAAAAAGCTGTAGACCGTTTAAAACGTGCCAAAAGACTTGCTTCCTTTAAACCAGATGATTACGAATCTATGATTGTGGTTGCACGTGCCGCTTATGACAGTGGTGAACATTCTTTAGCACGTAAAGAAGCCGAAAAAGCCGCTCAACATCATCAACGTGAAAGTGCCTATTTATTGCTTGCTGATATTGAAGAGGCACAAAGCGATGATCAAGGACGGATACGCCAATATTTACAGCTGGCGGTGAAGGCTGAACGAGACCCTGTTTGGATTGCCGATGGTGTGACTTTTGATGAGTGGGCGCCTGTTTCTCCGTTAAGTGGACGTTTGGATGCATTTGAGTGGAAAGTGCCTGCAAGACAATTGGGAACGGCCATTGATTCTGATGAAATCTTGCCGTCTTTAGAGCATATATCTCTAAAGGCGACGGATGAGGAAACAAAAATTTCTGATAATGCGGCTATTGAAAACATGGATCAGACAAAAGAAGTCCCTCAAAAAAAGGATCAACAAAAAAAACAACCGATTGATGCTTCAATTGTCAGGATTGTTGATGCTATTGATCCTGCAAAAAAAGATGTTCTTGGTGATCAAACGCGATTAAATGTTGATGATCCTGGTGTCGAGACAAAAAAATAATTTTGATTATTTTATAGGGTGTATTGGATTCGTTATAATCAAAATTTGATCGTTTTTTATTTATTGTAAAATTTAAATGGTAGATAAATTTTATAACCTTCATTAAAGATTGTTCATTGGTTCGCTCAAAGTTGAAAGATTGTAACAAAGATGAAGAGGACAAACGTGTGATTTTTCAACGTTTAATAAAATTTTTTCACTCCATTGGTAAGAATAAACACGACTTTGGTGAAGATGATCCTAAAGTCGCGGCTGTTGCTCTTTTATTTTATATTATAGAAGCGGATGGTGAAGAAAAAAATTCAGAAAAAAAAGTTCTTAAAGACATCGTTGCTCGTGAATACTCAGTTGCAGGGGATGATTTGAAAACGCTTATTGAAGCAGGACGACAAGCACAGCATGATTCAATTGACTTGTTTGTGTTTACATCAATCTTAAAGCGTCATCTTGATAAAGAACAATGTGTTTCTTTCATTGGACTTTTGTGGGAAATTGCTTATGCTGATGGTTATGTTTATGAATTGGAAGATAATTTGGTGTGGCGCATTGCAGAGCTTATGGATGTTGATCGAAATGAAAGATTGGCATTAAAAAAGCATATTGCGCAAATCAATCAGATTGAACATGAAGAAATATAGGTTTTTAGAATGTCTGTGGTTCAGGAGTTTCGCTATCAAACTCCACAACACAAAAAGTCCAAAATAGCGATTGTTTTGCATCAAGCCACCTCCAGTGCTGGGCGTGTAGGGCAAATTTTACAAAAGATGGGATTCCATCTTGATATTTATCGTCCAGTTTTAGGAGACAAATTGCCTGAAACGCTTGAAAATCATGCTGGTGTTGTTATCTTTGGCGGTCCAATGAGTGCGAATGATAAAAGTACTTTTATCCTTGATGAAACGGATTGGATTTCTATCCCACTTAAAGAAAACAAACCTTTTTTTGGTATTTGTTTGGGCGCACAAATGTTGGCGCGCCATATTGGTGGAACAGTACATGGCAAAAAGGATGGCGAGGTCGAAATCGGTTGGTATCCTATAGAAGCGACGGCACAAGGTCGTGCTCTTTTAGATTGGCCAGATATGGTATATCATTTTCATAGAGAAGGCATTTATAATCTTCCAAAAGATGCCGAAATCCTAGCTCAAGGAAATGTTTTTCCTACTCAAGCGTTTCGTTATGGACAAAAAGCTTGGGGCGTGCAATTTCATGCCGAATTAACGCGCGCTATGCTGCAAAGATGGGTTGTACATGGTGCTGAACATTTAAAGGCAAAGGGTGCGCAAGCGGCGCAAAAACAATTGGATAAACGCTTTATTTACGATCCAAAACTTTTAAAATGGTTGGAAACAATTCTTATTAAGATTTTTGGAACCGTAAAGATTGATACAAAAAATTAATGGATTTCGTTATTTTTTGTTCAAATTTTAAATTTAAAAAAAATTTGAGAAAAAAAATTTGTTCGTGTTTAATTTAATATTTTATCGTTTACAAGTGCGTGTTCCAAGGTCGTTAAAGCTTTATCTTTGATGCCATTTTGTTTTAAAAGTTTCAGTGTGTTGAGAACATAATCACGCGTGGAACCCTTTTCACCGTTGCTCTTATCAATAATTGTAAGCTTATCATGAAGCGATAACCCTCCTGCATATTGCGCATGATGAGGATTGGCAACAAACACTAAAGCCTCAATTGGTTTATGTAATTTTGTATAAAGCGCACATTGTTTTTCGTTGTAAACATTATTGATTTGTTCTCTTTCAAGAAGATACTCATAGGTAGCTTTTGCTGTCTTTTTGGGGATATGAAAAGCCAATCCATTACAGCACCCACCTTTTGCAAGTCCAAAAACCAGACCGGGTTTATCTGGTGTGCCACGATAGAAGTGTGAATAAATACATAAGGAACGATGATAGCCATAAAGACGTGCTGGCACTTGTTTGTCAAAAATAAAACCGGGATTCCACATCAGTGATCCATAGCCAAATACCCAAAAATCATTCATCATTAATGGCTGTCCTATATGTCAAGATATATTAAACTTTATCGGGTAATAATGGCGTATTCAATAGAATCGTTTTAAAAATTATTAGCTTTATAAATAAAAACGTTTTTTCGCTACTTTGATAAAATTTTTTAAGGAATAAGAATACAGAAGGCCTAATCAGTATCTATTGGTTTTAAGCTCAGGATCAGTTTATTTTCATAAAATAGCACCATCAACATCAAAAAAGACGATAAAAAAAGTGATATGCGGATGATATATCTTCTTCTTGGCTTTACGCAAAAAAGGTGCTTGAAACGGTTTTTAAATCTTTTGGATACGGGACAGCTTATCGATATCTTTATTGAACTGACGCAAAAAACGTATGTTTTGTAGCTCCTCTCTTCGTTGATAAAAAAGTTTACATACCATGCTACAAAATGAGTAGGTTATAAGCCTAAGCACGACAATGAATTTGGTCTGATTGCAGAAATAAATGATAAAATGGGATTAAAAAAATTTATTTGCTGACCTAATTTTTTAAAGTTGATCTTTTTATGATAAGCGAAATTTGTTATTTATTCTTTGATTGTCCCGTAAAAATCTCTTAAAGAAAGAGGGGTTATGTCTAAAAATCTTAGCATCAAAAAAGAGAAAAAATCTTTTTCTCATTATCAAGTCATAACCAGTCTCATTCTTTTTATTGTTATCGTAACATATACATTGATTTGGTTTTTTCTTGCGAGCAAAGTGGAAGAAAAGGTTTCTGATCAAATAAGACTTTATTCAGAACACGGTTTTAATGTTTCTTGTGATAATATGCGCAAAACGGGATATCCTTTGCGTATTGGTGTGACATGTGAGCGTATTGATTTTTTTGATCGCATGAACGAAATTTCTTTTTCGAGCGGGATGATTAAAGCGACTGCACCTATTTATGCGCCGAAATGGCTTGATGTGAGCATTGCCTCACCTGTTTCACTTCAGACATTTAACGTGTTACCCCTTAATGTTCAATGGAGTGATTTTACTCTTGAAACCGATATTGGTCAGCGTTTCCCTGATCGTTTAAACCTTCGTGGTGATAATATTATTATCAATTTTGATGACGATACGGGGCTTGCGAAAGAAAGTATTGAGGCAAAATTTATCCATTTTGATGTCAAGGGTTTAAAGAGTGATTTATTAGCAAAAATAAGCTTTGATGAATTGTCTTTTCCTTTTGAAATTAAAGGTGAAAAGACGCAACTGCCTAAAGTGAGCGGTGATGTTAAATGGACGCTTGAAAACGTTTATCAGCTTTTTAATGAAAAATATGATGTGAACTGGCCAGAAAAATTGCGTGGCAATAGTGGCAAAATTAGCGAAGCAAAATTTACGTTTATGAGTGGTGGAAGTTTTTCTGTTAAAGGGCCCTTTTCTTTTGATAAAAAGGGCTATTTGTCGGCAAAGTTTGAAATAGCGGTCAGCTCTCAAATGGAACTTTCAAATACTTTGCGTTTGTTATTTCCCTCACAAGCTGACAATTTAAAAACCATTATGTTTGTTGTTAATTCTATGCCGAAAAACAATGAAGGAAATCCTGTTTTAATAGTATCAATAAAACATGGACAAATACGTCTTGGTTTTATCACTCTTGGTCAGATCCCTCCGATTTAATTATGATGAATTTTATGGTCGAAAATTTTCTCAAAACAACTTAAAATATTCTTTTTATCATAGGTTAAAAAGGCAAAAGCATTGTGACTTTTGCCTTTTTGTTTTAGCATTTAGGTGTGTGTTGCAAGATTGCTCATCATACTAGCGGCAAAGGTAAAGCGTGAAATTGTTAAATCACCATCAATCAAAGTGCTCATACGTTTTGAAATTTCTTTGATTTTTTCACTCTCGTCTGTCAACCATGATGCGACAGGATCATTTGTGTTGCCATAATTTTTTAAAACCAATTTGACAATACCTCGCAAGCTTTCTGCAATTTTATCATTTGCTTGTGCAAGAACCATACCATCATAATAATCTATGACGGGAATAGTATGGCTTGCTTCTTCAATACGGCTTATGCGAAAGATGTCAGCAATTTTAAAATAAAGTTGAGCTGTTTTAACAAGATCAGATTTTGCCTGACGAGCCACAAGGGCGATATCAGGAATAATCGTAGTAGCTTCAAGCAGAGCCAATTTTTGAGATAGTGTTTTTGATGCCCCTTCTTCTTGGTATTTAAAGGCAATATTCTCAATGCGTTGTCGCATGTAATCGGGCATGAGCTGGTCAATTTGGTTTTCAATGACTTTGCGTGCATCACCAATATTTTTTACCAATTCAGTAAGAGAAGATGCTAAATTAATATTGCGTAATATCCAGCTTGTTGTTGTAAAAATCATGTCATTAATGAGCGCATAAAAGCGATTTTGAACTGATCCGTTGATCTTATTATCAAGCTTATCAATATCGTCATAAACCGCATCAATATCAAAACCATCTTTGACAGCAATATAACTGCGAACAACATTTTCAACTGTCTGCCCTGTTTTATCTTGTAAATGATTGACAAAAGTTGGTCCCCCACGATTGACAATATCATTGGCTAAAATGGTCGCGATAATGTCACGCCGTAATTGATGACTTTCTATATCAGATGCAAATTTTTTATGCATTTGTTTTGGGAAATAATCAAACAAGATTTTTTTAAAATAAGGATCATTTGAAAGAGAATTATTGGTTATCTCTTCCTGCAAAGTTAATTTAGCATAAGCCATAATTATAGAAAGTTCAGGACGAGTTAAGCCCTTGCCTTGCGCAATGCGTTCTTGCAATGTCGGATCATCGGGCAAAAGTTCTACTTTTCTGTCAAGAATACCTTGGCGTTCAAGATCATGCATAAATCGCATCTGATAAGGCAGATCAATAATATTGCGCATTTGCGCAAGCGATAATGTTAAAGGTTGGAGATAATTGGTACGCAATACAAGTTTAGAGACATCTGAGGTCATGTCTTTAAGAAGCTTATTGCGCGTTTTGCGGTTGAGTCTATCGTTGCTCATGGCTGAAGCGAAAGCAATTTTAATGTTGACCTCAATATCTGAACAATTGACACCAGCTGAATTATCAATAGCATCCGTATCACATCGGCCACCCTTCATGGCATATTCAATGCGCCCACGTTGTGTCATGCCAAGATTGGCACCTTCGCCAATAATTTTTGCTTTAACGTCTTGCCCCGTAATGCGGATGGCATCATTAGCTCTGTCGCCTACTTGCGCATCACTTTCATGACTTGCACGAATATATGTACCAATGCCCCCAAACCATAAAAGATCTATATCTGCTTTTAAAATAGCGGTGATGATTTCAAAGGGTGTGCCAGATTTTTTATCAAAACCGATAGCTTTGGCGGCTTCTGGTGAAAGATGAATCGTTTTTTCAGAACGTGAAAAAACACCGCCGCCTTTTGATATTTTGGTATGATTATACTCTTGCCAACTGGAGCGTTCAAGTTTGAAAAGGCGTTGACGTTCTTCAAAAGCTTTTGCCATGTCAGGATGAGGATCAATGAAAATATCACGATGATCAAATGCGGCAATGAGTTTTGTTTTTTGAGATAATAACATGCCATTGCCAAAGACATCTCCTGACATATCCCCAACGCCTACGCATGTAAAACTTTCTGTTTGTATGTCCCGATTGAACACTTCTCGAAAGTGTCTTTTGACAGCCTCCCATGCGCCTTTTGCTGTAATTCCCATGGCCTTATGGTCATATCCATCTGAACCACCTGAAGCAAAAGCATCATCTAACCAAAAATCATAAGATTGGCTTATCGCATTAGCGGTATCAGAAAATGTGGCTGTACCTTTGTCGGCGGCGACGACAAAATAAGGATCATCACTATCATGGCAGATAATATTTTGAGGATGAACAGCTTTGCCGTCAATAATATTATCTGTAATAGAAAGCATGGCAGAAATATAGTTTATATAAGCTTGGCGGACAGCCTCATTGATGATTGCGCGATCATTACTTTGGGGTAAATGATGAGGATAAAAGCCGCCTTTTGATCCAACTGGAACAATTACTGCGTTTTTAACTTGTTGGGCTTTCACTAGCCCCAAAACTTCCGTACGGTAATCAAGCGCACGATCGGACCAACGAATGCCTCCACGAGCAACAGGACCAAAACGTAAATGAACTCCTTCAACTTCAGGACCATAGACAAATATTTCACGATAAGGACGTGGTTCAGGAAGACAATCTATTTTACGTGGATCAAGTTTTGTTGCTAAAATTCGTCGAGGGCTACCATCTTTTTCTGGCGCAAAGGCATTGCTCCGTAAACTTGCATCTATAAGATTAAGATAGCGTCGGATAATGGTATCATCTTCAAGATTAGGGACGTCTGACAATTCATTTTCAATACGTTCTATGAGTTGTTTTGTTTGATTGTCATTGTCTTTGGATTTGTCTTTAAAATTAAATTTTAAACGAAACAATGAGTAAAGATCTTTTGCAATGTTTGGATAATTATTTAATGTTTGTGCCAACCGATCTTGCGAATAGGGTATGCCAGCTTGTTGTAAATAGCGTCCATAATGTCGCAAAATAACAATCTCACGCCAGTCTAATTGTGCGCTTTGGGTGAGAGCATTGAAAGCATCATTATCGGCATTTTGTGACCAAATGGCTTCAAACGCTTGAGCCAAAAGATATCCGTCTTTTTCAATTTCTACTTTTTTATGAAAACGATTGGTCAGTTGCATGTCATGCAAATAAACATCTCGACCATCAGCATCTTTGATTTCTAATGTTTGTTCGGCAATAACCCGAAATCCCATATTTTCTAATAAAGGAACGCGTTGCGACAATTCGAGAGCACCACCTAAATGAAATAATTTAAGTGAAGCGGAATAGTCTCCGTCAGTTTCATGACGATAAAAAATAACGTTTAAAGGCTGATCTTTCCTTAATGCCAAAATATGACGGGCATCATCAAGAGCGGTATCGGCATGAAAAATATCTCGGTAAGACTCAGGAAAGGCTTTTGCTAAAGTCATTTCCTCACGGCTTGCCTTTTTTTCTATCCCTAAAAATTCAATACTATCGTGCCAATTGCGCGTAATATGTGCAACATGCTCTTCTAAAATATGACGCTCAATAAATGGTGCAGCTGCACTGCTTTTTCGATGCACAACATAATAAAGTGATATCAGTGTTCCTTCCATAAAGACTTGATAATATTCAAAAAAATCACCTTGATAGGTTTTAAGAAGGTAATTACCAATTTTTATACGAATATTGGTATTATCGCGTTCGCGTCCGATAAAGACAAGCACTGAAACAAAACGTCCAAAAGGATCAGCATGGGCAAGAACGCGCAAACGTGGACGATCGCCTAATTCTAAAATGAGCTGCGCATTTTGTGTTAATGTTTTAATATCGGCGCGGAACATCTCATCGCGTGGATAATTTTCAAGCACATTGATGAGTGCTTTTCCAGAATGGTCATGCACGTCATAACCGAGCTTTTCAATAACCGCTTGTGATTTGTCTCGTAATAAAGGGACTTCAGCGAGCGAACGTGTGTAAGAGGCGGAAGTAAACAAACCAACAATACGCAATTCGCCTTTTAATTTGCCTTCTTTATTGAATAATTTGACGCCGATATAATCAAGCCACACTGCGCGATGAACCATGGAGCGACTATTGGCTTTTGAGACGATGAGCAAATCATCACTTTCCATAAAAGAAAGGCTTTCTCGAGGGGCTTCCTCCACGCGCGCATCCCCAATAACACGAATGGAAGAATCGGACATGATTCCTAATTCAACACCATGAAGTTTAAAGGCTTCTTTGGGTGGTTTGCCTTTGCGAAAATCATAAGCGCGCATGCCAAGAAATGTAAAATGATTATTCATGAGCCATTGAAGAAACTCGACCACTTTTGCGCCATCTTGAGCACGTTTTTTAGGTAAATTCTTTTTATAAGATTGGATAAGTTTTTCGACTTCTTGCAGCATAGGCTTCCAATCACGCACTGCTGCACTGACCTTTTCTAAAACCCACGCGCAATCATCATGCAGTTTTTTTGCCTGCTGTTTTGTCATAGATTGAAGATGAATTTGCATTAAGCTCATGCGGCGTGTTTTTTTTGCTTGTGAAGGTGTTGGCCGTTTTGTCAATATTGTCAGAGTGTTTTTGTGATCAATCACATCAAAAACAGGATGCGCGACAAGATAGATAGGCGTATTTAAATCATTGATTATCGCCATGATTGAATCAAGCAAAAAGGGCTTATTATCGTTAACAAGTGTAATGACAGTAACAGGTTTTTCATCCCGCATTACCGAATTTTGATCAATGGAGATTTCGCTTTTTCCAGCTTTGTGTTTCAGCAATGTTATGGCTGCTAATTCTGCTGCTTTTTGTAAGTCTTCTTTTTGATATGTAGCGACATCTTCATTGGCTGCATGGGCAAAAAGCAAAGTGCTCAATATAGGTTGATGTATCGTCTTTGATGACAGTTCAATTTCGTTTTTTATTTTCTGATTGTTTCCTGATTTTGCTGACACCACTGCTCTCCCTATATTGTGGTCCATGTATTTTTTAATATTAGTGCGATTGAAGAAAAAAAGCCCCAATTATTTTATAAACTCTTATCACATTTTTTGGAACGGTTTAACTGAATTTATGCATTGATATTTTTCAATAAAAACCTGCTTAAAGTTTGCTTCCTATTCTTTCAAGAAAAAGCCATTAATTGCCTTCTTTAGTGCCAGCTTTATGGATTTTTTAAACTCAGTAAAAATTTATTGGAAAAATTCACATTTGGCGATCATACTTCATCATAGTGCATTGAATAGAGATGGTTTTGTATTGTCGGTAAAAGGATATGATTTATGAAAAATCACAATAAATCCGTATTGATTATTTCTAGCCATGTGATCCGAGGGGCGGTTGGCGCACGCAACAGTGCGCATTTTTTGGAAGAAATGGGTTATCCTTGTTGGGAAATGTTGACGGTTTCAATGCCGTGGCAACCCTATCACGGCGCATCACATCGTCTTATTGTTTCCTCATATGATTTTCAGGCATGGGCAGAAGATATTTTGCGCTCACCATGGAGACATGAAATAAAAGCCGTGCTGAGTGGTTATTTTGCCCATAAGGATCAAGTTGTTATTGCTGCAAATATGATTAAAACACTTTTATCAGAGCAATCAGACCTGTTTTATTTATGTGATCCCGTTATGGCTGATGAAAGAGGGCTTTATGTCCATGAAGACATCGCAAAAAACATTGTTGATCATCTTTTGCCTTTGAGCACTATGGTTAAACCCAATCGTTCAGAGCTTGAGTGGATTGGTGGAAAAAAATTAAAAGATAATCAAGCAATACAAAAACGGTTGAACAATTGGGGTGGAAAAATGCATTGATAACATCGGCTTGGCCAAAAGAGCACAATGAAATTGGCAATCTTTTAATTTTTAATGATGATGTTATTTTAGCACAACATCCTTTGATAAAAAATCCTGTTAACGGATTGGGAGATATGACTGCCGCTCTGTTTCTTGGTTATCTTATGGCCGATGAAAAACCACAACAAGCCTTGCGCTTAACAAGCACGAAAGTTTATGAGCTTTTATATCAAACAAGGCAAACTGATTCTTATGAATTAAAATTGGAAAACAGCCTTCATTTTCAAAAGACAGTTTTTTCTGATATTACGCTTCATGAATATAAAAGAAACGATTACTATGCAAAAAAATGAAAAAATAGCTCAGTCCAATTTACCTGAAAAACTTTTAAATGGTTATGCGGTTTTTATGACCAATCAGTTTTCAGAAGAACGTATTCGCTATCAGCAATTGGCAGATGAAGGACAAAAACCAGAAACGATGGTCATTGCCTGTTGTGATTCGCGTGCGGCACCTGAAACTATTTTTAATGCAACACCGGGTGAAATGTTTGTGATGCGCAATGTTGCCAATCAAGTACCTCCCTTTCATCCCGATGGTGAATATCATGGCACATCAGCGGCATTAGAATTTGCTGTACAATCCTTAAAAGTAAAACATATTGTTGTTCTTGGTCATGGTCGATGTGGAGGTATAAAAAGCGCCCTTAATCATAAAGCACAACCATTATCTTCAGATGATTTTATTGGACAGTGGATGGGCTTATTAGCACCTGCTGCAAAAAAGGTGTCAGCCAATACAATGATGACATCAACTGAGCGTCACACAGCATTGGAGCGGATTTCCATTCGTTATTCCATTGAAAATTTGCGAACATTTCCATGGATTAAAGAGCGTGAAAATTCTGGTCACATTGAGCTATATGGGGCATGGTTTGATATTTCAACTGGTGAATTATGGCTTATGGATCGAACAACAGGTGATTTTTTACGGGCCGAAAAAGTGCTTTAATAATTATAAAGAAATGCAAAATGCTTTGGCCACTATCCCTTTTTTGGATTCTTTTAAAAGGATGCTCTTTGTGCATCCTTTTTAATTTGATTTGTATAAAAACTTTTGATTGTAGTGATTTTTAATCAAAACAGTCGCAAAATTTTATGTGCTTTAGTCTGCGTCAATTTGTTTGCCCATGATGGCAATGGCTTGTTGATAAACACTTGCAGCATTCCAACCTGCAATTGCTGCAAAATTTGGTTCACCCATTTGATAGCCTTGGCCTTTTTTCCAACCATGTCCACGTAAGAAATTAGCAGTTGAAGCCAAGGCATCAGCGCGCGAACGGATCATGTCAATATGTCCATTACCATCACCGTCCACACCGTAAAGAAGGACATTTTTAGGTAAAAATTGTGTTTGACCAATTTCCCCGTGCATTGCCCCAATTGAATTGGGATCGAAATCATCATTATCAATAAGTTTGAGTGCGGCGTAGAGTTGTTCTGTGAAAAAAGCAGATCGGCGGCAATCATAGGCAAGTGTCGCAACGGCTGATAATGTGTGTTGCTTACCCATATAAGATCCAAAATTTGTTTCCATGCCCCAAATGGCAATAAGAGGACCTGCCGGCACGCCATATTGGCGCTCAAGACGAGCAAAAAGGGCAGCATTTTGCTTTTTCATTGTTTTGCCACGATTAACGATTGCTGTTGAGCCACGTTTTTGCATAAATTCTTGTAAATTTAGCTTAAAGCTTCGTTGATTGCGATCAGCATTGATGGTCGCTTGCGCATAGCGCACATTATTTAAGGCGTTAATAGCGCGTTTGCCTATACCATTTGCGGCGGCTTCCTGCTTGGTTTGGCTGAGCCAAGTGGCAAACCCTGATGCGCTATTTCCGCATTTTGGTGCGGCAAGTGCAAAACCTGACATGGTTGTTAGTGTGAGTAAAGCTATTGCCGTCTTTATCATGGCCTTATAAAACATTGATAGTATCCCTTTTTATTGCCGTGTTCACGTGTCTTTCCCTAAAACGCTTCACATAATTTGCTATACGCCTCATATGAGCTTGCAAAAGAAGTCAAGCTTCAAGATGCTTTATAAACGCAAGATAAAGCAATAAACTTGACAAATGATTATTTTTGCTGTTTGAACACTTTATAAATCTACGGTAAGTTTATGATTGAAAGCCACTGACTGGGACCCATTAAGGTGAAGATGATCCCAGAGGTCACCACCCGACAGCGCGATGCGCCCTCGGGTGTTGTTTGCTTTGTAAATAAATTTATGCCGGTTTGATGAGGTAAGACATGTTTGAATCACTGCAGGAACGTCTTGGTTCCATTCTGAATACTCTGACAGGGCGTGGTGCTTTGTCGGAACAGGATGTTGCAGCCGCACTGCGCGAGGTGCGCCGTGCATTAATTGAAGCAGATGTGGCGCTTGATGTTGTGCGCTCTTTTACTGATCGTGTGCGTGAAAAAGCCGTTGGTGCTGATGTTTTGAAATCTATCAAACCAGGCCAAATGGTGGTAAAGATTGTTCATGATGAATTGGTTGAAATGTTGGGGAATGAAGGCATTTCGATTGATTTGAATGCCCCGGCACCAGTTGTCATTATGATGGTTGGTTTGCAAGGTTCAGGTAAAACAACAACATCGGCAAAAATTGCCAAACGTTTGAGCGATAAACAGAATAAAAAAGTTTTGATGGCGTCATTGGATACACGTCGTCCTGCCGCTCAAGAACAATTGCGTCAACTTGGTGAACAAACAAATATTGCAACATTGCCCATTGTGGCAGGGCAAACACCAGTTGATATTGCCGCACGTGCAGTACAAGCTGCAAAATTGGGTGGTCATGATGTGGTGATTCTTGATACGGCGGGTCGGACGCACATTGATGAACCATTAATGCTTGAAATGGCAGACATTAAAGCCAAATCTATACCCCATGAAATTCTGCTTATTGCTGATAGTTTAACGGGTCAAGATGCTGTTAATCTGGCGCGGTCTTTTGATGAACGAGTTGGTATTACAGGTATTATTTTAACCCGTATGGATGGTGATGGACGCGGTGGTGCGGCACTTTCAATGCGTGCGATTACCGGCAAACCCATTAAAGCGATTGCCACGGGCGAAAAAATGGATGCGCTTGCAGAGTTTCATCCAAAACGGATTGCTGATCGTATTTTGGGTATGGGAGACATTGTTTCTCTTGTTGAAAAAGCTGCAGAAACAATCGATCAAGAAAAAGCCGCCGCTTTATCTAAAAAAATGCAGGCGGGAAAATTTGATCTTGATGACTTGTCAGAACAATTAAAACAAATGAAAAAACTTGGCGGAATGGGCGGCATTATGGGTATGATGCCGGGCATGGGGAAGGTTAAAGATCAAATTGCTGCGGCAGGTCTTGATGATCGTTTGTTTGATCGGCAATTGGCCATTATTTCTTCAATGACAAAAAGTGAACGTCGCAATCCCGATATTTTAAAACATAGTCGCAAACAGCGTATTGCGAAAGGTTCAGGAACCAATGCCGCAGATATCAATAAATTGCTGAAAATGCACCGCCAAATGGCTGATATGATGAAGGCCATGGGCGGTAAAGGCAAAGGTGGCATGATGAAAAAAATGATGGGCGGCCTTGGCGCGAAAATGGGCTTTGGTGGCATGGGGGGGGGAATGCCTGATCTTTCCTCAATGGATCCCAAACAATTAGAAGCTATACAAAAACAGGCAGAAAACGCAGGCCTAAATACACAATTGCCGGGGCTTGGTCGTGGTTTGCCTGGTTTACCGACAACCCAAAAATCCCCCAGTTTGCCTGGTTTGCCCAAGAAAAGATCATGAAAATGAGTGAGACAAAAATCCCTGAAGAGCTTTTGCATCTGCGTCAATCGATTGATAATTTCGATGCCGCTCTAATTCATATTCTTGCTGAGCGTTTTCGTTGTACAAATGCAGTGGGCATTATAAAAGCAAAGTTTGATTTGCCCCCTGCAGATCGTGAGCGTGAAAAACAACAAATAACGCGGTTGCGTCAGCTTGCGCAAGAAAGTCATCTGGACCCAGATTTTGCAGAAAAATATCTTAATTTCATTGTGAAAGAAGTTATTCGTAATCATGAAAAAATTGCGGCAAATGCCTCAAATGATCAAGTGGAAACTGTTGATTCATGATGAAAAGATAACTGCCTTAATTAAGAGTATTAAAAAAAATTAAACCGACAACTAGGAGATAAAATATGTCGTTGAAAATTCGTCTGGCTCGTGCGGGTTCTAAAAAGCGCCCATACTATCATATCGTTATTGCGGATGTTCGCAGTCCTCGTGATGGTCGCTTTATTGAGCGTGTTGGTGCATGGAACCCGATGTTGCCTAAAGATGGAGACCGTGTGAAGCTTGACGGTGAGCGTATTCAATATTGGCTTAGTCATGGTGCGCAGCCAACAGATCGTGTTTTACGCTTCCTTGATGAAGCAGGTCTTGCAAAACGTTCACAACGCAACAATCCTACAAAAGCAGAACCCGGTAAAAAAGCTCAAGAACGTCTTGCTGCGGCAAAACAAGCAGAAGAAGATGCTCAAGCAGCCGCTGCTGCTGCGGCAGAAGAAGCTGCTGCTGCAGCGTCTGCTGAAGAAGCACCTGCAGCTGAAGACAATCAAGCTTAATGTAAAATTATTTTTATCAAACGGGCACTCATGTGCCCGTTTTTTATAAGGCGGCGTATATTTCAGTGAACTTTTATGAAAATTGTTTTCTTTACTGATAACGTTTAGGTCAAACATCGTGATGACAAAGTCATAAACCAAAATGTAAATAAGACTTTTGTGATAATTTTATGTCTTAAAGAATCGATACTATGGCGTAACTTTTAAAAAATGGATGATCTTCAGACTTTAAAAGCGCATTGTAAATAGCTCTTAAAATTTCTTACGATAATGAAGTGAAGGGCGCTTTAAGAGAAAAATTGTCTTATTATTTAGCGCGCATATGTTTAACATGCGTATAAAGATGCGATTAAAAATCAATGGCACGTCCTTTTATTTCCCAATCGCCATAACGGGCGGGATCTGTACCGCCGCGTCCTCCAATTTCTTTAGCCATATTTTTGTGTTCATTATGCTTGCGCCGTTCTTCAGCTTCAGCCAAAGCGCGTTGAGCAGGTGGTGGTAGATCGGTGAGCTTTTTTGCGGCATGATCTAATGTTTGCGCTTTATCAGCGGTTTTTTTGTCTGTAAGAATATTTTTATCAACCATTTTACGCTATTTTCCATTGAATAAACAGTGAGTGTACACCATCCTATACACAAATAAACCTCATAAAGCTTATATTATATTTATGAGTAAATTGGAGTTTTTGACAATGAATAATCTGAGAACAGCCATGCTTTTGGCATTTATGACGGCTTTGTTTATGGGAGTAGGTTTTCTCATTGGTGGGACAAACGGTCTTATAATTGCTTTTATAATTGCCGCAGCCATGAATCTCTTTTCCTATTGGAATTCTGATAAAATGGTGTTGCGTATGTATGGGGCGCGACAAGTTGATGCCCAATCTGCACCAGAATATTATAACATTGTCAGTGACTTGGCGCGAAACGCAGGGCTTCCTCAGCCCAAGATTTTTATTATGGATAATGCTCAACCTAATGCTTTTGCAACAGGGCGCAATCCTGCCAATGCTGCGGTTGCCGCCACCACTGGCTTATTAAAAAGTTTAACACCAGAAGAAATTGCTGGCGTTATGGCGCATGAGCTTGCACATGTGCAAAATCGCGATACTTTAACCATGACCATCACAGCGACAATTGCGGGTGCAATTTCGATGCTTGGTAATTTTGCGCTTTTTTTTGGTCATGGAAATCGGGATTCAAACGGAAATTCCAATCCCCTTGGTATGATTGGTGTTGTCATTGCGATGTTTGTTGCTCCCTTTGCCGCCATGCTGGTTCAAATGGCGATAAGCCGCACCCGCGAATATGCGGCTGATAAACGTGGTGCCGAAATTTGTGGCAATCCGCTTTGGTTGGCTTCTGCTTTGAATAAGATTGCGCGTGGGGCTAGTGCGATTCCTCATGAAGAGGCCGAACATAACCCAGCAACTGCGCATATGTTCATTATTAATCCGCTTCATGGTCGAGGTGCTGATAGTTTATTTTCTACTCATCCTGCTACAGAAAATCGGATAGCTGCATTGCGGGCACAAGCTAATTCGATGAATGTCACTATGACAAGTGGCAGTGGAAGAGAAACAATGAAAAGAACAACAAAACGTCCAAGTTGGATGCGGGATAAAAATAAAATGGGCCCGTGGGGATAATCGTATAAAAACCTCGACATTGGGCAATTTTATTATAATTGCCCTTTTCATGCTTAAAACAAAACATGAAGTGTCATAAAGGTTGCATTTGAAACACTATATGTTTTGATTTTATCACATCTATAATCGGAAAAATTTTGAGTTGTCTCATTATGTTGATCGGTTGAGATTTTAAACGTATAAGCTTATAATAGTTTTTAGCCTTGTAGATTTTTCAAAAAAGATAAGATGACTTTTTTTTAAAAAAATATTTCATAAAATAAGAGATCGCATATTTTTTGAGAAAAGAGTTTTTTAAGAACAAGAGAAACATCACTTTTGGTGTTGATCATTTGCTAATGATGAGGCCTATTAACCAATCATTCATAATAATCGAAGAAAATAGACACGAAGTTTCATTGATGGAGATCGCTCGTGGCTATCGCACTTTTGAGCAAACAGCAAGTTGTCAAATCTACAGTAAATCATGCGCTGAATAAGATATTGTGTCATTTGCGTGTTGGGCCGCTTTTTCATTGGCGTTTCTCTCGATTTAGACCGCAGCGTCTTTTGGCTGAACCTGTCGATCTTCATTTGGCTGATCCTGCAATGGCGCGAGAATTTTACCATAATCGTTTTGCGCTAGGCGGTCGGGTTGTAGATACAGGCTCATTATCACCTTTTGCAATTGAGCCTCCATCACTGGAATGGGAAGCAGCCTTGCACGATTTTAGCTGGTTGCGCCATATGGATGCAGCAAAAACACCGCTTGCCAATGCGCATGCCAGGATCTTGATGAATGATTGGTATGCGCAATCTGGAAGACGCATTAAAAGTCGTGCATGGCAAACCGATATTGCGGCACGCCGTCTTGTTTCAATGCTGTGTCATGCTGCAAGTGTTTTGGATGGCGCCAGTGCATCATTTGAAAAGAAGTTTTTACGCACTCTCGGCTTTCATTTTCGTTTTCTTCGCAGCACGATACTCACCATGGAAGAGAATGAACATCGTCTTCATGCCAGTATTGCTTTAACTCTTGCAAGTTTGTGTTTGCCAATGTCACCGGCTATGCGGCAATCTGCACAACAACAATTGGTGCGCTCTTTAGCCAAGCAAATATTACCCGATGGCGGTCATATTTCACGTAATCCTGCTGTTTTATTAAGTCTTTTGAGTGATTTATTGGCATTGCGTCATTTATATGCTCATAGCAAAGAAAGAGCGCCAAGACTTTTGATCGATTCAATTGAGCGTATGCTGCCAGCGTTAAGATTTTTTGTGCATCAAGATCACACATTGGCGCATTTTAATGGTGTTGGCCCCATTTTGCCTGAACGATTAGATGTGGTCTTGCAATTGGATGAAACAGCAGGACATCCATTTTCAAATGCTCCTTATTCTGGTTTTCAAAGGCTGCACGCCAATCAAACAACACTGATTGCAGATACAGGAAAAATACCGCCAAAAGCGGTCTCTTTTCGCGCAGCTGCGGGGTGTTTGTCTTTTGAAATGTCCTCGGGTACGCATCGATTTATCATTAATAGCGGTATCGATCCCTATGGACGTGAAGACTATCAACGTATGGGGCGTACAAGTGCTGCCCATTCAACAGCAACGCTGAATGATCGGTCTTCGGCCAAATTTTCACAAAAAAAAGGATCGCATAAAACCGCACTCCTTTATGGTCCTTATCATGTTAAGGTTGAAAAAGTATCCACGCCTCATAGGCTAGGATTTGTGGCAAGCCATGATGGTTATGCGCGTTCTTCTAATCTTATTCATGAACGTGGTTTGGCATTATCGAGTGATGGAACGATTATTGACGGGTTTGATCGTTTTTTTCCAGCCACCCAAAATTCCGTTAAACGTGATGGACGCGATCATGTTGCGGTGCGCTTTCATCTTCATCCTGATGTTGAAGTGAGCCATGATGGCCATTGTTTACGACTTGAAGTTTTAGGTGGGGATGCATGGAGCTTTATCTCGCCTGATGCTGATATTCAGCTTGAAGATTCTATTGAATTTGCTGCTCTTGATGGACCCAAACGCACCCGGCAAATTGTTTTGAATTTTCGTCCTACAATGACAGAAAAAATTCGCTGGCGTTTTACACGCATAAGCGCTGCTGGAGAATAAAGTTTATATTGTTTCGTATAAGCACAAGTTTATACCATGAAGACGGTATGATTTTTAATAAGTGTGTGATATTGGCGTAAATATCCTCACGATTGATTATTCAGGAATCTTCTTATGGCTGTGACTTCCAAACATATACCCGCTCCCGATCTTCACCGGGTGCGTCGCGCACTTCTTTCTGTTTCTGATAAAACGGGTCTTGTGGACTTTGCAAAAAGTCTTCATCGCTATGGTGTAGAGCTTATATCGACAGGTGGCACAGCCAAAGCTTTACAAAATGCAGGCATGGTTGTGAAAGATGTTTCGGAAATCACAGGTTTTCCTGAAATTATGGATGGACGTGTAAAAACACTTCATCCTAGTGTCCATGGTGCTTTATTAGCAGTGCGTAATGATCCTGAACATGAAAATGCAATGAAAACGCATCATATTGTTGGTATTGATCTGGTGGTGGTGAATCTCTATCCATTTGAAGAAACGCGCGCATCGGGTGCAGATTCGGATACGATTGTTGAAAATATTGATATTGGCGGTCCGGCAATGATCCGTGCTGCTGCTAAAAATCATGCTTATACGGCCATTGTTACAGACCCTGAAGAGTATGATCACGTTTTAGCAGAGCTTGATAAATATGATGGCAGTCTTCCTTTCCGTTTTCGCCAGATACTTGCTGCTCAGGCATTTGCACGCACAGCAGCGTATGATGCAGCCATATCAAGTTGGTTTCAGCAAGACTTAGCGATTGAAACACCAAAATGGCGTGCATTGGCAGGTAAGCTTGCAACAGTGATGCGCTATGGCGAAAATCCTCATCAAAATGCTGGTTTTTATGTTACGGGGGAAAAGCGGTTTGGCGTCTCAACGGCGCAACTTTTGCAAGGAAAACAACTGTCTTATAATAATATTAATGACACAGATGCGGCCTTTGAGCTTGTGGGAGAATTTAATCCGCAAAAAAGTGCAGCTGTTGCTATTATTAAACATGCAAATCCTTGTGGTGTTGCTGAAGCTGCAACCATAAGAGAGGCTTATTTAAAAGCTCTTGCATGTGATCCTGTTTCGGCTTTTGGAGGCATTATTGCGCTTAATCAACCCCTTGATGAAGAAAGCGCGGAAGAAATGGTTAAAATCTTTACGGAAGTGATTATTGCTCCTGAAGCAAGTGAGGGGGCAAAAAAAATTCTAGCGGCGAAGAAAAATCTGCGTTTATTGGTTACAGGTGGTTTGCCCGACCCACATGCGGCAGGTCTTATGGCAAAAACGGTTGCAGGGGGACTTCTTATTCAATCACGCGATAATGGCATTATTGATGATTTGGATCTGAAAATTGTCACAAAGCGTCAACCAAGTCTGCGTGAAATGGAAGATTTAAAATTTGCCTTCCGTGTTGCAAAACATGTTAAATCAAATGCAATTGTTTATGTCAAAGATCTTGCAACAGTGGGTGTGGGGGCAGGACAAATGAGCCGTGTCGACTCAGCCCGTATTGCCGCGCGCAAAGCCATGGATGCAGCAAAAGCAGCAGGCCAAGAGACACCTCTAACACTTGGTTCAGTTGTAGCATCGGATGCCTTTTTCCCTTTTGCAGATGGGCTTTTATCCGCTGTTGAAGCGGGTGCCACGGCTGTTATTCAACCTGGTGGCTCTATGAGAGATCAAGAAGTGATCCAAGCCGCAGATGATCATAATATTGCGATGGTCTTTACAGGAATGCGCCATTTTCGTCATTAAACACATATGATAGGATATAATCGAAATGAGTGTAATTTGACATGAAAAGAGAGCAAGAGATACTTGACCAGTATTAAAATGGTGAAAAGTCATTTTATTGTTCTCTTCGTTTATTGTTATCATAAGGTGGATATGACTATTGTTATTTTAAACCTATTTTAATAATGTTTCGCAAAATTTATACGCTTTACTGTTTTCATAGAAGAATTAGAGCTGGAATGAAGTCTTAAGATGCTTTTCATACTCACGAGATGAAAAGTAAAATCATTCTATAATGTATTTTATTTATTTTTATTATTCTAACAATAAAAGAGTACGTTTCAAAGAAGATATGGGATTTGCTTTAGTTCAATAATGATCTTGGTAATATGTATAATATAGGCTAAGGTGTTGAGCAAAGTGATCTTAAGCCAATAAAGTGGTTTCGTTTGGCTGCAAACTAAGGATATACTGATGCTCAAATAAATTTAACGAAAATGATTAGATTGGGTTATCGTTAAATTGGCTATAATTTTTATTGAGCTTGCTTTACGCTAGAAACAAAAATTCTTTGCTTTAAATATTGAAGCAAAGCATCACAATCAGTTTTTAAATTGCCGATCAGTTGTTCACATGTAGTATCAACTTATTCAATAAATCACTTTTTTTATGAGCGCATTTAAGCTCAAATAAAAGAACAGAAACTTTTTTTTAATTTATAAATGTTTATAAATTGTGATTATTATTGTCAATGTGATGAACTATATTAAAATATTTTATTTATTAGATAATTCTTCAATTTAATTTTTATGATTTTTTATATAAATACTTTTTTATACATTTATTAGCAAATTTTTCATTTTATTTTTTGACATAAATATCTTCAATTGCATTATTAGCTCTTATTTATACAGTTAAATTTTTTTTCTAGAAAACCTGTTTTAATATTTGAAAAACTTGGTTGAATTGAAGAAAATATATCATTATGGGAAAATTGTAGATCACCAATTTTAATCAAATAGCGTAATTGTCTGTGATTTTTGGTTTGGCAATATCTGATTGATTATCGTTGCTCATGATAACTGTTGTACTAAATACATGATAACGCATGCCATCTCGTGCATCATATTAAACAACGCGATCATTTAGTATTAATGTATTATTCGTTTCTGTTTGATTAATTTGGCGAATCTTTATCGATTTCATGAGAAAGGTCTTTTAAGTCCGTTTGGACTGTTTCTGCGCCTGTAATCCATAAAAATATTCGACTTTTTTGATAATAAGAGTATTATTATTATCAGATCTTGATGTTCATATATGTATTCATTGTGCGGCTTAGGAGATTTTCTATTAAACATCGCCCATATTACATGAGCTTCATTACCAGTTTAAAACCAATATCTATCGTTTGGTTTTGTGTGGTAAGTGATTTTGACGTAATTTGTCTTAAAACGCATATAAGTTGCGTCATCAGTGAACAATATTTGATCATTGTTGACCAATTTTATCCTAGCCTGCGTCATGAGCTATGACGCCTCCTCGTACTATTTAGTTAGTGTTTTATTGTCAATTTTGGTGTTATAGATTAACCTTTTATTGACTTTAAATAGGACAAATTCGTTAAAACATGCACATCAGCTATGCAATCTTGTGACTCCTCAAAGTTGTAGTGGAAGAGTATATATGGCGCATAATTCAACTTTATGGTTTAGGTGTGTGTCGTGAATATTCTTCGTTCTTTTAATAATTGGCGTCGTTATCGGACAACTGTTAATGAGCTTAACCGTTTGTCTGCGCATGAGTTGAATGATCTTGGAATCAATCGCTCTGAAATTCCCGCAATTGCGCGTCGTACAATTCGTTAAATTTGTAACAGATATTTTTTAAATTCTCTGAGTTCAGGAAGATTATCCTCCCTTTTGTTTTCCTGTTTATAATGCCTGTTGCATAATATGCAACAGGCATTTTTATTGCTCTTTTCTTAGAGTGTTTCATTTCTTATAGAAAGAAAGTTTTGTCGTTTTCATTGCATCTGCGTTTTAAAGCACACACTTTGAAGCACAGTCGTTGCAATGAGTCAGAATGACACGAACGATCATAAGTGGAAACGAAAACGTTATTTTTTAAAAACACTTAAATTTATGATTATTTTGCCATCCATGCTGAGGAGTAATTTATAGTGACAAGTCACAATGATTGGTCATGAATCACGTGTTTTATGTCTTTAGACTCAAAAATCGCTTATTGCATAAAATTCAAATTTACATTCTTTAAAATAAGCTATTTTTATGCGTTTTTTAAGCCTATAATTTTTTGTGTTTTGGTTTCAGAATAATATTTTTTGAAGCAAGAACAGCACCAAAAGTGATTAAGATGCAGGCTGCCCATATGCGCCATGTCGCTTCTGTAAGACCTGTTAAAATCATAATAAGGGTTGAAATAAGAGGTGCGCTATAACTGGCAACTCCAAGTAACTGAATATTGCCATGTTTTACCCCATAATCCCAACAATAAAATGCCATACCAGCGGGAAATAAGCCTATTAAAATCACAGCAAACCATTGTTGGTGGGTTGAGGGGAGAATGAAAGATTCTTTGAAAATTACGTGTGCTGCAAATGCAAGAAGAGATGTGCCAAGACAAAACGCTGTGACCACGGTTGTTGGCACTTTTGAAACGCGTCGTGAAAGTAGCGAATAACTCGCCCATATGACCGCGCTTGCTAATGCACTCAAATAGCCAAAAGTATTTTTTGTATCAAGAGCAAAACCTCCTTTGCCTGTGATGATAAAAATCATTCCTGCAAATCCAAGGGCTGCACCAGTAAGATGAAACCATCGCAATTTTTCTCCTGGCATGAGCGCTGAACCAAGAACAATAAATAGCGGCCATAGATAATTGATCAAGGCGACTTCAATAGGGGGGGCGGCATGCATGGCGGTAAAATAAAAAAAATGATATCCGAATAATCCCCCGATTCCAATCAACCAGACATAATAAGGTTGTTTTAAATCTTTAAGCGTTTTCGGGTTTTTTATCCAAATGACAATACCGGGAAGGGCACCAATAAATAAAGTTATTGCCGTTAATAAAAGTGAGGGAACATTTCCAGCAAATGTGGTTAAAGTAGCTAAAAGTGCCCACATTAAAACTGCGAGAAATCCTATTGCTGTCGCTTTATACATCGGTGATTCCTTTACGGTGTTTTATCTCAGTCATGATCAGAAAAATTAAAGCTGCCAGCACACCCGCGGTCAAAATAAACCATGTAATGGCATAACTTAAATGATTGTTTCGAAATGTCACAGTGGTTAATCCACCAATAGGATATCCACCTTTATTAGGGGTTTTGTCGGCATCAATAAAATAAGGGGCGACATTTGTAAGACCAAGTTTTTTGGCCATTTCAGGCAATTGTCGTGAATACCAAATATTGGCGTCAGGATTATTGTTGCGAGGAAATATGCCATTTCCTTCACTCATTCTTAACAGACCAGACACTGTCGTTTCACCATGAATGTTTCCGTCTTCACGAGTTTTTATATTTTCTTTATCCATAGGAACAAAGCCGCGATTGATAAAGGTGATGGTTCCATCATCAGCTTTAAGAGGCGTTAAAACCCAATAACCAGAACTTTCTTGAAAAATAGTTGAAACATGAATTTCTTTCTCATTAAGATATGTTCCTGTTATGAAGATAGGGCGATATTCATCGGTATCAAAATGAACATCCGCCCATTGCTTTTGTGGTGGCGCTGCAACAGGAGAAAGTTGCACGCGTTCATTGGCATGTTTGATAAGATCTTCTTTCCATCCAAGGCGTTGCACTTGCCAGATGCCCAGTGCAAAAAAAGTACAAAGAAAAACAACACACAAGGCGGCAAATAGAATAAAAAAAAAGAATGAACGTGTGCTTTTGGATTGAATAGCCATATTTGTTTTTTTCATCATATTGTACTTTTATCACAAGTGTGATTTACTTTTATTACAATGATGTAGAAAAAAAAAGCGATTTCAGTGCCATTTAAGAGTATCATTTTAAGGAAAACTCTTGACCTTTATGCCTTGGCACCCTATAGAAACACAACTTTCCATTTTTGGCCAGTTAATGAGCTGTGTGTTTAAAATAAAAATATCCAGATTTGTTAACGGTTTGTATTAGAGTTTAAAGGTGAAACCTATGACCCGCGCCTGTGAATTGACCGGTAAATCGGTGCAGTACGGCAATAATGTTAGCCATGCGAATAATAAAACGCGTCGCCGTTTTTTGCCCAATCTTTGCAATGTGACGCTTATTTCAGAAACGCTTGAACAAAGCTATCGTTTGCGTATTTCTGCTCATGCGTTGCGCTCAGTAGAACATCGTGGCGGTCTTGATGCTTTTCTTGCAAAAGCTAATGACAAAGAATTGTCACAGCGTGCACGTCTTTTAAAGCGTCAAATTGCTAAAAAGATTGCTGACAAAGTTAGCTAATTATCGTTTTATTATTTGTGTCTTATGCATTTAATAATAAAAATTTATTTTTATAGATAACATGGTCGGCTTGTCCGACCATTTTTCTGGTTCCATCACCCAGAGTAAAAAAATGTCACAGTCGCTTCATCTTTTTTTTGCAAGCATTGCAATGTGCATTGCTGTCACTGCGTCAAATATTTTGGTGCAGTATCCCTTTCCTTATTTCGGTTTAGAGCATTTGCTCACTTATGGTGCCTTTACATATCCTTTTGCTTTTTTAATCAATGATCTAACCAACCGCCGTTATGGACCTTCAGCTGCGCGTCGTGTTGTCTATGTTGGATTTATAGCTGCATTGATGGTTTCTTGGATTGTTGCAAGTCCTCGATTGGCGATTGCGTCGGGTTGGGCATTTCTCTTTGCGCAATTATTAGATATTGCGGTTTTTACACCTTTGCGCAAAAAAACATGGTGGAAAGCGCCACTTGCGGCAGCAATATGCGGTTCTATTCTCGATACGCTGTTGTTTTTTGCGATTGCATTCTCACCTTATTTTGGCTTTGTTGATCATTTAACAGGTATGGAAGAAAGTTCAATTTTCGACAGTGTGATGAGTTTTGGCATTACGATTCCAGTCTGGTTAAGTCTTGCATTGGGCGATTTTGGTGTGAAACTGGTTATGGCACTTTTCATGCTTTTGCCATATGGTGTCATTCTTGCTTATTTTATGCCAGCAATTTATGAGGAAAAAAAATAATAAAGCTCATCATGAAATTTAGACGGTGTCTTTATCGATGATGATAAGTTACGGTCGGTCTATTTTTATAAAATATAATGGTACGTTATTGGTTTTTTTTAACGCAAACATGTCAATTTATAAAACATTTTTTGTAAAAGACATATGAGAAGATAAGAGGCTTTATAGCATTTTAAAACCTATTTTCATGCTGTGTCAAAAGATTATATGCGCTCTTTTTTTTGGTCAAATAATTTGGCCAATTGTTCTGTCATCGCCCCCGCCAATTCCTCCGCATCAACAATTGTCACAGCACGACGATAAAACCGTGTGACATCGTGACCAATGCCAATAGCAATCAGCTCAACTGGTGAGCGTGTTTCAATTTCTTCAATAACCGCGCGAAGATGCTTTTCTAAATAATTTCCTGGGTTTACTGAAAGTGTCGAATCATCAACAGGGGCGCCATCAGAAATCATCATTAAAATGCGCCGATTTTCTCTGCGCGCCAATAAGCGTTTATGCGCCCAGATTAAGGCTTCCCCATCAATATTTTCTTTTAATAGTCCTTCGCGCATCATCAAACCAAGGTTACGGCGCGCCCGTCGCCACGGCATGTCAGCACTTTTATATATTATATGACGCAAATCATTGAGGCGACCGGGATTGACAGGTTTTCCGTTTTCTAACCATGCCTCACGGGATTTTCCTCCTTTCCAAGCTTTTGTTGTAAAGCCTAAAATTTCAACCTTGACACCACAACGTTCTAAGGTTCGCGCTAAAATATCGCCGCATGTTGCTGCAACCGTTATGGGACGCCCACGCATGGAACCCGAATTATCAACAACAAGCGTGACAACTGTATCTCGAAAATCAGTATCGACTTCTATTTTAAAGGACAAAGCTTGCGTTGGATCAATGACCACACGCGCTAAACGAGCTGAATCTAGATAGCCTTCTTCAAGATCAAAGTTCCATGAGCGATTTTGTTGCGCCATAAGGCGGCGTTGCAGCCGATTTGCCAGTCTACCAACAACACCTTGTAAATTGACAAATTGTTTATCGAGAAAGGCACGCAATCGATCCAATTCTTGCTCATCACAAAGATCTGTCGCCTCAACCTCTTCATCATAAGCATGAGTATAAACTTTATAGTTGGATAAATGCTCAAGATCAGAAAAAGGAGGGGGTGTTTGGTTCATCTCACCGGGTGTTTGCTCTGTATCAAGATCTTCTGATGCCTCACCATCTTCTTGGCTGCTTTCAGCCGCCTCCCTTTCACCCTCATCAACATCATCACCTGTATCATCTGAAGGTTCATTATCCGTTGTGTCAGATCCATCGGAAACAGGATTTTCAGCTTCATTTTCGCCTTCATCTTGAAAGTCGTTTTCTTGATTTTGATCCTCTCCATTATCTTCAATGTGATTGTTAGGCGCTTCTTCACTCATGTCCATGGCAACAAGCATAGAACGTATAAGCCGCGCAAATTGATTTTGATCATTGAGGTTATGGGAAAGTTCATCCAGTTCGCGCCCAATTTTATCTTCAATCCAATCACGCCATAGATCCAAAACGGCACCAGCTTCTACTGGAGGTTTGCGACCAGTTATTTTTTCACGAACGATAAGTGCCAGTGCCTCTTGTAATGGCGCTTCATCCTGACTTCTGATTGAAGGATAATTGGCACGGTTATATTTATCTGCCAACATGACATCGAGATTTTCAGCCATGCCATCCATGGCTAAAGTGCCAATTGCTTCAACACGTGCTTGCTCAACCGCGTCAAAAATTGCTCGTGCATCTGGCTCTTTCGGTGCTAAATGGGCATGGATTTGTGTGTCATGCCATGCACGTCGCAAAGCCATAGAATCACTTAAACCGCGTGTGATAGAAATATCATGAGGGATTGGACGGCGTGGCAGATCAGGCAGGCGGGCATGATCACCGACCATTGAAGGGCGGTCATTACTAAAGACCACCTCTAATTCTGGTGCACCAGAGATTGCGCGCATACACGCCGTTAGCGCCCGTTTAAACGGCTCACTATCCACAGCTTTATGAGGGCTCTCGCGCTTATTATCTCCCGTTTTATTGCTCATTCAGAAAGCTTTCTTTAACTTAAGCAAAAACTGTATTGACGACAGATTCAGGAAGTTCTTGACCAAAAGCGCGTTGAAAAAACTCAGCAACAATTGGACGTTCCAATTCGTCACATTTGTTTAAAAATGTGACGCGAAAAGCAAAACCAATATCTTTAAAGATGTTGCTGTTTTCTGCCCATGTGATGACTGTGCGAGGGCTCATGACTGTTGAAAGGTCGCCATTAATAAATGCTTGGCGTGTCATATCAGCTACGCGCACCATATGTGAGACTATTTCACGACCCTCTTGAGTTTGATACTGTTTTGATTTGGCAAGAACAATATTAACCTCATTATCATGAGGCAAATAATTCAAGGTTGTGACAATCGACCAACGATCCATTTGCGCTTGGTTAATCTGTTGGGTGCCATGATAAAGACCTGTCGTATCGCCTAATCCCACAGTATTTGCAGTGGCAAAAAGGCGAAAAGCTGGATGTGGAGCAATAACACGGCTCTGGTCTAGCAATGTTAAGCGACCAGATGTTTCCAAAACACGTTGAATAACAAACATAACATCAGGACGACCGGCATCATATTCATCGAAAACCAATGCAACATTGTTTTGATAGGCCCAAGGCAATATACCGTCTTTAAATTCGGTGATTTGCATCCCGTCTTTGACAACAATTGCATCTTTACCAACAAGATCAATTCGGCTGACATGGCTATCGAGATTCACGCGCACACACGGCCAATTAAGACGTGCTGCCACTTGTTCAATATGGGTTGATTTTCCCGTACCATGATAGCCTGATACCATAACACGACGATTAAAAGCAAAGCCGGCAAGAATGGCCAATGTGGTTTGATGGTCAAACAGATAATCGGGATCAAGCTCTGGAACATAAGGATCTGTTTTGGAAAATGCGGGAACTTGCATATCCACATCAATCCCAAAAACATCGCGCGCTGAAACGATGATATCAGGTGTGGTTGCAATTCTTAAATCACTTTTTTCTAAACTTTCTTTCGTCATTGATCCTCCAAACAGATTTAATCCGTTATCTAAACGTCATATTTAAAAGCATTTTATAGGTGCGCTTTTATGTCCGTCTTCATACCAGTTGACTCTATTTATCAAACTGTTTGAGGAAAAATTCAATGCCTTCTTATAAAGAAATCACAATCCTCTTGCTGATATGTCAACAAAAGCCAGCAGTTTTAAGAAGATTATAGGCTTGTAAAACTTCACGGAAACGTTCTTCTGAAGAGCGATCACCACCATTGGCATCAGGATGATGGAGTTTGACCAAAACTTTATATTTGGCTTTAATATCATCACTTGTTGCCCCTGCTTCCAAGCCAAGGGTCACAAATGCTTTTGCTTCAAGTGTTTTAAGTTTTCTCGGTGCTGCATTGGCACGGCGTTGTGTGAAGACGTTAAAAGGATCGCGCACTCTGTTTTGGTAAGCAGCAGAGCCTGAGCGGATTTTGGAAAAATCTGCAGATGTTTTTTTCGCAGCCGCGTTCACTCCTGCTGACCATGTCGGGCGATGTCCTGTTAAGGCATCTTTTTGAAATTTTGCAATATCATCGTCTTTAAGACCAGAAAAATAATTAAAATTTTTATTATATTCACGCACATGATTGATGCAAAAATGCAAATATTGCCCTTCACGGTTTCTGCCTGCAGGTGCACGATGAATGCCCGGTTTTTCACAGCCTTCCCATTGGCACTGTTGTGCTTGAGGTTCAGCTTGCTTTTTTTTGTTCGCACTAATACGAATAGAGTCAAATAATTTTGATGTGGTCGCCATGGCTCCGACTTTAGAAAAACATTAAAGTTTGACAAGAATTGATTTTGAGAAATTTTGTTCCCATTTAACATATATTCAAAATCAAAAAAATTTAAAATATATTTATTACACTCATATGGGGTGAAAAGCGACAAATGTCCAGCACAGTTAAACAGGCAATTGAAAAAAAACTTCAAGACCATTTCTTACCTACAGCGCTTGAAGTGTTGAATGAAAGCTCTTTACATGCAGGTCACCATCATGATGATGGCTCTTCTTTTGATGGAACTGGCGAAACACATTTTCGCATAAAAATAATCTCAAAACAGTTTTCTGGTATGAACCGTTTGGCGATGCATCGTTCTATTCATGATGTTTTAAAAGAAGAATTGGCCAATCATGTCCACGCTCTTGCAATCGAAGCAAAAGCACAATAGCGCCTTTTAAAAATTTCTCTATATTGTCATTTTTTTTAAATTTTAAATTTAACTTTATGGACTAAGATAAAAAAGCACATGCATTGTTTTCTTGGCACCGATGATCAATAGATGATTGAGCAATGGCATGGTTGCGTTTGACAATAAATTTCAAGTCAGCATCACGTAGCCGTTTCATAAGCCAACACCTGCCACCAATATGATATATCAGTCTAAGGCGCCAATATCGGTCTCATGTTCCAATATCTCAATGCCACCATAACACGATTGCTGTGAGAAAATTTATAGTATGATATTATCGAAATCTGATTTTTTGTGCAAAAATCAATTTGCTTAATTTGATGAGCTTTTTGTCCTTAAAATGATGCATTCTTTTAACATAGAAGGATAAAATTAAGAGAAGATATAATAAAGGTAGATAAGCAGGGCGTAATATCGCTCTGTGACACACTATCATAATATGAGAATAGCGCTTAATGTGGCACAATGGTGATGAAATTACAATGAGCTTAGGCGCGCGGATGGGCTTTTGCATAAACATCCAAGAGATGATCGGTGTCAACGTCAGTATAAATTTGTGTGGTTGAAAGACTTGCATGGCCTAATAATTCTTGAATGCTACGCAAATCAGCACCGCGCGATAAGAGATGCGTTGCAAATGAATGCCGTAAAGCATGAGGGGTAACAGTATCAGGCAATCCTAAACTCGAGCGCAATTGTTGTACAGCTCGTTGCACAATGGCTGCATGAAGCCTCCCCCCTCTTGCTCCGCGAAAAAAGGGTTGATTGGGCAGTAAAATAAAAGGGCAAAGTTTTCTATAGTCCTCAATGGCTTCATGTATAACTGGAAGAAGCGGTACAAGACGTGTCTTACCACCTTTACCCTTTATATAAAGGCTTTTTGCTGATGGATCGCAGAGATCATTTGGGGTGAGCGCAAGAGCTTCTGAAATGCGCAAACCACATCCGTAAAGAAGGGTTAAAACGGCTGCATTTCGTGCGCCAATCCAAGGGTTTTCATCGGGTTGCGTTTCGCGTTCAACAAGTATGCGTGCATTATCAATGCTTAAAGGTTTTGGTAGTAATTTGGCTTGTTTGGGTGTTCTCACAACACGTGCTGCAGCAATATTGACAAAACCTTGACGTGTTAAATAGGCAATGAAAGAGCGTATACCGGCCAATCCACGACCAAGGGATCGCGCACTGACATTTTCATTGCGCCTAAAGGCAAGATAGGCACGAAAATCAGACACGCGCAATGCGTTGAGATCATCAAAATTAGGTTCTTTGCCCAGATGTTGGCATAAAAATATTAAAAATTGTCTCGTATCGCGTTCATAGGCATCGACTGTTAACTGCGCCATACGGCGTATGTGTAACAGGTCTTCAAGCCAGTGTTTTCTTGCACTTAAAATGTCTTTACTTGCTGGAAGTAAAGACATTTTTTCAAAGGTTTTTTCGTTCATGATTTCTTTTACTATAATAAACTTAAAAGAGTGTTTTAAAATGATAAAATGAACGAAACCGTCTCACTTTAAGTAGGTAAAGTTTAAGAGGTCTTTTTTGACGAGCTTTTTTTCTCTACTTTAGTATCAGCGTTTTCCGAATTGTCATTGCGCTGGTTTTTTACAAGTCTGTTTAATAAAAGTGGAAGATTATTGATGGACATTAAATGTGAGAAAATCCAACCAAGAGCACCCTTTTTATGAAGTTTTTCTAAATCATAGCCTTTAAGCTTACGAAATTTTTCTTCATCAACTATCCAAAAATCGTTTAAAATCGCATTTTGGCCTGTTGTATTTTGAATATTGACGGATTCTTTGGTTAAAAGATCCATTTTTGTCAAAAGATCAATAAATTTGCTTGTTTGCTCCATGCTACTTTTAAATTGATTTAAAAATGTGATCCGTTGGTCCAAAAATGCTGATGATGTGCCATCCTCATTAAATAAGTTTATACCGCTGACTGTATTAAACATGCCAGAATCTTTATCAATACATACTGAAAGCACTTCTTGATCCGCATCACCTGCAAGGACAAAAGGATAACGACGAACAAAAGCAGGAATATACTGATCTGCCTCCCAGCTTTTATCTTCACGAATAAAATCATTTTTATTATTGGACAGGCCAAGAAGCGCGACCGAAGTATAGCTCATCTTACCGTCTTTATTTTCTGAACCGATAAAGACAATCGGATAAGACAATGCTGCACGATAAAACTCTTCACCAGAAAGGGGAACCCAATGTGTGTGTTGAGCAAAACTTGAGTCTTTTGATTGAGAAAATTTAAGCTCTTTATGCTCTTCACGAGATAATGGAACAATATTTTTATAAAAAAGCATGACCGTCGACATAATTTTGACCCTTTCGATCTTTTTTCTTTTTATACTTCACTTGTTTTTATTTTCAGGTTGATGAATTTCAATTCTTTTTCACTTTCGGTGCTTTTATTATCCTATTGATTGTGGCAAATAAAGCATCTCAATCTTATTTTTATCAATTTTTTACTTTTTAAACGATTATTTTTATTAAGAATGGTTCAATAGAATGCCTAAAACAAAAGATTATCCTGTGCAGATTGCAAGAATTGGTGCAGCGCATGGCATAAAAGGTGAAGTCAGGGTGAAATCCTTTACCAACGATCCTATGGATTTAACACTGTATGAACATTTTTTTGATGATAAGGGTCTTATTTATACGATAGATACAGTGCGGATACAAAAAAACATCCTTATTGTACGTTTTCATAATATTGTCAGTCGTGATGAAGCGGAATTACTCAAGGGTAAAGCGCTTTATGTGAAGCGTCACCAATTTTTAGATAATTTGGACTCTGATGAGTTTTATCACACTGATCTTGTGGGGCTTGGCGTTAAAGATCTTGATGGCACTGTCATTGGCAAGGTAAACGCCGTGTTTGATTTTGGGGCAGGAGACCTGCTTGAATTAGATGTAAACGCGCCTAAGCTCACACTGCAAAAAACACATTTTATTCCTTTTACGAAAGCTGCTGTTCCTGAAATTATTATGGATGAGGGCATGATTATCATTGATCCCTTAGCTGCAGGTCTTATAAACAATGAAGAAGATGATGATAGTGATAAAGAAGAAAAATCATGAGTTTTAAAGCACATGTGCTGACACTTTATCCAGAAATGTTTCCCGGTTTTTTGGAATATTCACTTGCTGGACGTGCACTTTTAAAAAATATTTGGGGGCTTAAAACAGTTCAAATACGTGATTTTGCTTTTGATCGTCATCATAGTGTAGATGATCGCCCTGCAGGTGGGGGAGCTGGCATGGTTATGAAACCTGATGTCTTGGCGCGTGCGATCGATAGTGTTGATCCTTCATTTCCACGCTTTTTATTGAGCCCACGTGGTCGCCCCTTTGATCAAAAAATGGCGCGCCAATTGGCTGAAGGTACTGGAATAACTCTTATATGTGGGCGGTTTGAAGGGGTTGATCAACGCGTCATTGATGGACGCCATTTGGAAGAAATATCGATTGGTGATTATATTTTATCTGGGGGCGAAACAGCAGCTTTGGTCATGCTTGATGCCATTATTCGTTTATTGCCGGGTGTGATGGGCAATAGTCTCTCAGGCACACATGAAAGCTTTGAAAATGCGCTTTTAGAATATCCTCACTATACAAAACCGCAACATTTTGAAGAAGAACCTATTCCAGACATATTAAATTCTGGCAATCATGCAGAAATCGCAAAATGGCGGCAAAAACAGGCAGAAGATATTACCCGTGAACGGCGCCCCGATCTTTACGCAGCTTATCAGAAAAATAACGACAAAGCTTGATTCACTTTTATGGATAGTGTATGGGCTAGCTACGTTTGGGAAGGTTCCCTTCCACATCCGAAAAAATAAGCGATAGTGTACCGCTCCTGCTCACAAGCATTCCATTGCTTTAAAGCATAGCCAAACAAACAAGATTTTTTGGTAAGAGATGAGCGCTCTGGCTGTGCATAATGAATATGAAGGATTGGTACAATGAATATTATTGCGCAGCTTAATGCTGAACAATGTGCAAAAATCGAAGAAAAGCGCAAACTTCCTGATTTTCAGGCAGGTGATACATTACGTGTATCAGTGCGTGTGACTGAAGGAACACGTACCCGTGTTCAAGCCTATGAAGGTGTGTGCATTGCGCGCGCTGGTGGCGGCATCAATGAAACATTCACTGTTCGTAAAATTTCTTATGGTGAAGGTGTTGAGCGTGTTTTCCCTATTTATTCACCTCTTGTTGAAGGGGTTGAGGTTGTGCGCCGTGGTAAAGTGCGTCGTGCAAAGCTTTATTATTTGCGTGGATTGACAGGTAAAGCTGCACGTATTGCGGAAAGAAAAGATAACCGTAAGAAAAATATTAATGTCCCTTCAACAGGTAAAGCAGAATCAGTCACCGCTGAAACTGTTGCACCAGCTCCGGTGGCTGAGCAAACCGCTGATTAATCGAAAATTAGCGGATGCTTATTCTTTTTTAAAGGCGGCTTTATGCCGCCTTTTTCATAGATTTAAGCCTTAATCGTTTAAGAGAATAAGTAATTATTATAATTATTTTGTTCTTTTTTTGAACAATTCTTATATAATGGGCATAATTGACCATTCAAAAACCATGATAATAAGAAATGTTATCTTTTCATTACAGTGAGAAAAAGGTTCAAAAAATATTATGAGTACACCGCGTACACTTTATGACAAAATTTTTGAAGACCACATTGTCGATCGTCAAGAAGATGGCACATGTCTTCTTTATATTGATCGTCATTTGGTGCATGAAGTGACAAGTCCTCAGGCTTTTGAAGGCTTGCGTATTGCCCATCGTAAAGTAAGACATCCTGAAAAAACATTGGCTGTGGTGGATCATAATATTCCAACAACGCCAGATCGTTCAACACTGATTAAAAATGAAGATAGCCGTCATCAGGTTGAAACCTTGGCAAAAAATACTGCTGAATTTGGTGTAGAATATTTTGACCAAAATGATAAACGACAAGGTATTGTGCATATTATAGGACCGGAACAAGGATTTACTTTGCCCGGTATGACAATTGTCTGTGGTGATAGCCACACATCAACTCACGGGGCTTTTGGTGCTTTAGCTCATGGTATTGGAACCTCAGAGGTAGAGCATGTTTTGGCAACACAAACCCTCATCCAAACAAAGTCAAAAAATATGCTTGTCCATATTGATGGATGTTTGCCTGAAGGCGTTACGGCTAAAGATCTTGTTTTGTCAATTATTGGTAATATTGGAACGGCTGGTGGCACGGGTCATGTGATTGAATTTAGCGGTGAGGCTATTCGCAATTTGTCGATGGAAGGACGGATGACTGTTTGTAATATGTCAATTGAAGGTGGTGCACGCGCGGGTGTAATCGCACCAGACGAGGTGACATTCGACTATATTCGTAGCCGTCCTCGCGCGCCAAAAGCGGAAATTTTTGAAAAAGCAATGGCGTATTGGAAAACCTTGAAAAGTGATGAAGGCGCACATTTTGATAAAATCATTACCATTGATGCAACTCAGCTTGCGCCAACAGTGACATGGGGGTCATCGCCAGAAGATGTGGTTCCTGTGACAGGTTTTGTCCCTGATCCCAATGAGATTATCGACGAAACAAAACGTGCTTCAAAACAGCGTGCTTTGGATTATATGGGTTTAAAAGCAGGAATGAAGATCACGGATATAAAGATTGATCGTGTGTTTATTGGGTCTTGCACCAATGGGCGTATTGAAGATATGCGCGCTGCCGCGGCTATGGTTATTGGAAAAAAAATAGCTTCTCATGTTTCGGCTATGGTGGTTCCGGGTTCTGGGCTCGTGAAGGAACAGGCAGAAGCAGAAGGTTTGGATAAAATTTTTATTGATGCAGGGTTTGATTGGCGTGAACCGGGATGTTCTATGTGTCTTGCGATGAATGATGACCGGTTGCAACCAGGAGAAAGATGTGCCTCAACCTCAAATCGTAATTTTGAAAGTCGGCAAGGTTATAAAGGACGGACACATTTGGTTTCACCTGCAATGGCAGCCGCCGCCGCTATTGCTGGGCATTTTGTTGATATAAGAGATTGGAAATAACACTTATATCAAGCAATTTTGCGGCTTGTTTAAAGCGCTGTTTTTAACACGGAGTGAGACGTGACCGGTGTTTATCAATTAATTTTTACTCTTATGAAAGTTGAATGCGCTTCATTTTGTGTGCTGAATAAAAGCATATGCTTTAAAAGGTATAAGCATATGTTTAAAAAATTATGCGGATGATGTAAAAAAAGTCTAAGTGTTTATATACAAAAGAAAAACGGCTTTTATCGGTGATCCTAAAATCAAAAATAAAAAAATGAGGACTTTTCAGCACCATTGCCCCACCACTTTATTGTAAGATTGACAGTTTCTATTAAAGTTTATGAAAATGTTATTTTTAAACTGTGTGTCAAGATTGCTGAGCTCTTGAACCTCAAACGCTGATAGATTTGAAATGTCTATAGGTGGGCTTCAATCCAGATTTTTCAGAAAATGCCTTTTTAGTGTGTAATATCAACTTTATTTAAGTGAAGTACGAAACCGTTTTCGCTGTGCGAAAGAGAATCACTTTATGATCGGTTTTGCTTTTTCATTTTGTCAGTTTTAGCGCAAAAAGCGAATCACTTGCGCATTTGATAAAATCTTGATTTAATTACTCATATTTTATAAATACTTGAATTTATAGGCTCACTGATAAAAGTCGCGTGATCTCAATGATTTGATGGTGAAATTTTAACTTACGGCTTTGACGTGGAGGCATTTCCGCATTAGAACAAATGCACGCAATGCAGTTGACGACTGTTTGCTTTTGGTTGTTTTTGTACGAGACCTTGAATCCGTTAACTCAAATAGCTGGCTTGACTGTAGGAAAAATGATGATCGTCACATATGATTAAAAGTGACATGTTTTTTTCTTCATTTTCTAATCTTTTGAAAGGTTAGAAAAAATGAAATTTATGATGTGATACTATCGTAAATTGTCATTGAAGCCAGGTCGGTCATGTTTAAAAAAGGATCTTTTTTATTGGAGAGAAATCCATGAAAAGTTTCTAAAAACATGGAATTAGTAACAATAAATCGGGAAGTCTCAATGCAGGCGGCTCACCATTCAAACTAATGTCAGGAAAGCCAATGACAGATATGATAACGAGGAAAGACCGTCCCCTTTCACCCCATGTCAGCATTTATCGCTGGCCCATTACGATGGCCATGTCAATTGCGCATCGTGTTTCAGGTGGTGCGCTTTATTTTGGAACGTTATTTCTAGCCGCTTGGTTAATTGCGGCAGCTTGTGGTTCTGAGGCGTTTTCTACAGTCAACGGATTGTTTAATTCCTTTATCGGGCGCTGTATTCTTTTTCTTTACACATTGGCACTTGTTCATCACCTTGTCGGCGGCATTCGCCATCTTTTTTGGGATACAAAAACACATCTTCTTGAAAAACATATAGCAACCAAAACGGCTTGGGCTACAGTCTTTATTTCCATCATTGTGACCTTATTAATTTGGGTCATTGGGTATGTTGTTCGATAAGGGTGGGAGAGGTTTGATGAAAAAAGATTTTAGAACCGAACTTGGAAAGGTTCGCGGTTTGGGTTCCGCACATGAAGGCACTCATCATTTTTGGATGCAACGTTTGACAGCTTTTGCCAATGTGCCTTTATTTATTTTCTTTATTATTCTTGTTGTTTCACTCGTTGGCAAGGATTATGCAACAGTCTATGCAACTTTGTCCAATCCTGTCATTGCTGCCATTATGGGTTTGATGGTTTTGTCTGGTATTTATCATATGAAACTTGGCATGCAGGTGATTATTGAAGATTATATACATCATGAAGGTTTGCGCATTTTTGTGCTCACGCTCAATATTTTCTTTTGTTATGTCATGGGCGGCGCATTATTGCTTGCTCTTCTTAAAATTACATTGGGAGGTTGATCGCCATGGCCACTGAAAATTCAAAGAGCCAGAATCGTCAAATGGAAAGTGCTTATCGTTATGTCGATCATAAATTTGATGTTGTTGTTATTGGCGCAGGCGGTTCTGGTTTGCGGGCAACACTTGGTATGGCTGAGCAAGGTTTAAAAACAGCTTGTATTACAAAAGTCTTTCCTACCCGTTCCCACACAGTTGCTGCCCAAGGCGGCATTGCCGCTTCATTGTCGAATATGGGGCCTGATAATTGGCAATGGCATATGTATGACACAATCAAAGGTTCTGATTGGTTGGGGGATATGGATGCGCAAGAATATTTGGTGCGCAATGCGCCAGCGGCTGTTTACGAACTTGAGCATTATGGGGTGCCTTTTTCAAGAACAGAAGAGGGAAAAATTTATCAACGTCCCTTTGGTGGTCATACAACAGAATTTGGTGAAGGTCCGCCTGTGCAGCGTACATGCGCTGCTGCTGATCGTACTGGTCATGCAATTTTACATACACTTTATGGGCAAAGTTTAAAGCATAATGCGCAATTTTTTATCGAATATTTTGCGCTTGATCTTATTATGACAGATGGTGTTTGCACAGGCGTTGTTGCATGGAATTTGGACGATGGCACCATTCATCGTTTTTCTGCAAAAATGGTTGTGCTTGCAACGGGGGGATATGGCCGTTCATATTTTTCTGCCACGTCCGCTCATACTTGTACAGGTGATGGTGGCGGCATGGTCGCAAGGGCTGGTTTACCGCTTCAAGATATGGAATTTGTGCAGTTTCACCCAACGGGCATTTATGGCTCTGGCTGTTTGATCACGGAAGGTGCGCGGGGTGAAGGCGGCTATTTAATTAATTCCGAAGGGGAGCGTTTTATGGAACGTTATGCCCCTTCATTTAAAGATTTGGCATCACGTGATGTGGTCTCACGCTGCATGACAATTGAGATTCGCGAAGGCCGTGGTGTTGGTCCGAAAAAAGATCATATCTATTTGGTCTTAAGCCATATTGATCCAGCAATTTTGCATGAACGTTTGCCAGGTATTTCAGAATCTGCCCGTATTTTTGCCGGTGTTGATGTGACAAAAGACCCTATTCCTGTCTTACCAACAGTGCATTACAATATGGGTGGTATTCCCACCAATTATTATGGTGAAGTGTTAAATCCAACAGAAAAACAACCTGATCGTGTTCAACCAGGTCTTATGGCCGTTGGGGAAGCAGGCTGTGCATCGGTCCATGGTGCGAACCGTTTGGGTTCAAATTCTTTGATTGATCTTGTTGTTTTTGGTCGTGCAGCCGCTCTTCGTGCGGGTGAAGTGATTGACAGAAAATCAGAAATTCCACCAATCAATGAAGCTGCCGTTGAAAAGATCATGGAACGATTTGATCGTATCCGTTATGCGAATGGTTCCATAGCCACGGCAGACTTGCGTGAAAAAATGCAGCGTGCCATGCAAGAAGATGCCGCTGTTTTCCGTACGGAAGACTCTTTGCAACAAGGCTGCAAACGTATTTCTGAAATTTGGAATGAGTTGCCTGAAATTAAAGTGACGGATCGGTCACTCATATGGAACTCTGATTTAATGGAAACTTTGGAATTGGAAAATTTAATGGCCAATGCGATCACCACGGTTTATTCGGCCGAAGCCCGCCAAGAAAGTCGTGGTGCGCATGCGCGTGAAGATTATCCTGAACGCGATGATAAGAAATGGCGAAAACACACATTGTCGCGGCTTTCACCAGAGGGCAAGGTCACGCTTTCTTATCGTGATGTGCATGTTCAACCGCTCACCAGTGAAAAAGATGGGGGCATTGCACTGAAGAAAATAGCGCCTAAGAAGCGTGTTTACTAAGGGGTGATAAAATCATGGTACAAATGACGCTTCCTAAAAATTCAACAGTTAAAAAAGGTAAGGTTTGGCCAAAGCCTGCCGATACGTCCAAACTGACGGAATTTCATATTTATCGTTGGTCACCCGATGATGATCAAAATCCACGCCTTGATACATATTATGTTGATCGTAATGCCTGTGGACCGATGATTCTTGATGGCATGCTTTATATTAAAAACCATATTGATCCCACCTTAACCTTTCGTCGGTCATGTCGAGAAGGAATTTGTGGCTCATGTGCCATGAATATTGATGGCTCAAATACGCTTGCCTGTATTAAAGGTATGGATGAGGTGAAACATCCCATTAAAATTTATCCATTGCCTTCTATGCCTGTTGTAAAAGATCTTGTTCCAGATCTTAATCGGTTTTATGCGCAACATCGCTCTATTGAGCCGTGGTTGCAAACAGTTTCGCCTGAGCCACAAAAAGAATGGCTGCAAAGCCATGACGATCGTTTGAAACTTGATGGTTTGTATGAATGTATTTTATGCGCATGCTGTCAGACATCTTGCCCAAGTTATTGGTGGAATGGGGATCGTTATTTGGGGCCAGCTGTTCTTTTACAAGCCTATCGCTGGATTGCAGATTCTCGCGATGAAGCCAAAGGGGAACGCTTAGATAATCTTGAAGATCCGTTTCGTCTTTATCGTTGCCACACCATTATGAATTGTGCGCAAACGTGTCCAAAAGGTTTAAACCCTGCAAAAGCAATCGCGGATATTAAAAAATTAATGGTTGAACGCCGCGTTTAAACGTGGGGTTCTTACCAATAGAAAAAGCGCACTTAAGAAGCGCCCATAAAGACATTGAATAAGCATGTTGCATGTGCAATGTAATGTTTTTAAATAAGCTATAAACATCGGATTTTGTGCGCTGTTTTTGCTTTTTATTAAAAATGTTCATTATTTAAAAATTGGCGCGATGGCACTGATAGAGTCAAAGCGTTTTAAAACAAAAATTCGAGACAATTCAAAAGCGACTTTAAACTTGGTACCCTATATTGTGTCTCTCAAGATTAAAGATTTTCACCCATTAATAGTTTGGGTGAGCCATTGGTTAAACCTGCCGCTTCAGAAATAAAATAATTTTTTAATTTGGGCATACGATCAACCAAACCAAGTCCAATATCACGAAACGCGCGCAAGGGCGCAATATCATTGGAAAACATGCGGTTTAATATGTCTGTTGTCATTCCCATGCGCACGGTTTCAAAACGCCGCCATGTTTGATAACGCTCCAATGATGCAAGAGACCCAATATCTAGCCCAAGCCTTGCGGTATCGACAATAATTTCTGAAAGAGCCGCGGCATCACGAAAGCCCAGATTGAGCCCTTGGCCTGAAATGGGATGAATACCATGCGCGGCATCGCCTGCAAGGGCAAAACGCGGCTTAACAAATTCACGCGCAAGGGTGAGGCCAAAAGGAAAAGCACGCCGTTCACTCACAAGTTTTAAAGCGCCTAAATGATGACCAAAACGCGTTTCAAGTTCTGCTTCAAACACCATTTTATCAGCGCTAATCAGGCGGTCTGCCTCTTCATTGCGCTCATTCCAAACCAGTGAAGAGCGCTTGCCTTTTAAAGGCAAAATGGCAAAGGGTCCTGCGGCAAGAAAATGCTCTTCTGCGCGCCCATGATGGTCTCTTTCATGCTCAACCGTACAGACAATGCCTTTTTGATGATAAGGCCAATGCACGGTTTTAATTCCTGCAATGTCGCGCAATTGAGAGCGCACACCATCAGCAGCAACAAGAAGACGTGTTATTATGTTTTGTCCATTGCTTAAATGAATGATGACTTTTTCATGTTCATTTTGAAAATTTTCAACCCGTAACGCTGCCATAATGGAAAGATTTAACTCTTCTGCCCGTTTGTGAAGAGCTTGGTTTAAATATTTATTTTCCACCATATAAGCGAAAGGCTCACCTGCGCTGAGATCGCCATCAAAGGTTAAAAAAACAGGGCGAACTGGATCACTTTTTTCTGAATCTGTAATAATCATTTCAGTGATGGGTTGTGATAAAGGTTCAACCTCTTGCCAACAGTTTAATGTATTCAGCATTCGAATAGCAGCAGCGGCAATGGCAGAGGCGCGAAGATCATTCTTCCAGCTATTATGAGGATTAGCATCAATGACTGCAATATTTAAAAAAGGCGCTGCCTGTTTTATTGCAACAGCTAATGTAAGGCCAACATGAGCACCACCTGTAATAACCACATCATAGATAAGTGGGGCTGTTTGTTTGCTCTTTGACATCGATTTTCCTTTATTTGTGAAACCATAAAATTGGATTTATGATAAAATTTTACATACGGACATGACATTGATTTTTTAGTGTTCTTTTGAAATAGTGGCAAAGAGAACGTTTTTTGATAAGAGTGTTGTGTCTTGAAAAGAACAATGCTTCTTTATTTTTTTTTAGGGTAATTTTCATAAAGAATCTCTCCCATGACACATCCATTTCAACATTTACGCAATATACTGGATTTGGTAACAATTGACCAGAATATGTTTTGTGGTCAAAGTGGAAATTCGCATTGGCAGCGTGTTTTGGCGACCATAGCATTGCGCAAGCATTAGTAGCCGCGCAAAAACTCTTTCAAAAGAGAGCTTGATGCATTCGCTTCATGCCTATTTTTTAAGACTGGGCAATCTTAAATTTCCTCTTTAATATGAGTTTTTTGTTTGAGTGGTGGCAAAATTTTTTTCTACACCAAGTGGTAGTCAAACAAAATAATAAAGCCATTTGACTTTAACAGCATCATTTCAAATTGATGAAAATGGACGTGATTTTCAGACTGAAATGTCAAAAAATTTACCTGATCCTGAAAGTTTAACTGATCGTGAAAATTTGCATGGCAAAGAAGTGATACGACATGTGACAAACTAAACGGATGATAGGAAAAACGGCCACACATCTTCACAGATTGTTTCTTCTTTTCACATACGGTCGATAGATCCAATAAATTATCGTGATCGTAAAATAAGTGTCAATGTTCAACAGTGCTGGTTTAAGATCGATCCTAATCGGAGATTAGACGATTTAAAAACGATTTTTACACCACAGTACAGCGCGGCAATCATCGCCTATTTTTCGGATCTGCCTTTGCTTGATAAAACGCTTTATCCCTATCATCTTTGACTTATTTCACCATTTATTCAACCGGCGAGCCTTTATCATTCTTTGTGGTTTCATCGAAAGATTGATCTTGATGATTGGCTTTTTTACGATATGAAAACTTCCAACTTATTAAAGGATCGTGGATTAAGCCATCGCTCTATATAGAGTGGAGATGGGAATTTAATGTGTACAGCCAGCCAAGAAAGCTTAATACGCTATCGGGTATAATCGTTGATAAGTATATTTTTGATTCTTCTTGATAAGATGTCATCATCGTGAATTTGGTTAATAGGCTATTAACTCTCTTCGTTTAGAATTTTTTTTAGTCGATTCTTTTACATGATTTGGGTTAGTTTATGCGTCAGGGTTCATCTTCATACGATTACACCACAGACACAGCGTATCAAAGCCCGCGTCTTTTTGTAGTGTTTTCAAGACAGATTGGTGCATTTATCGGTATTGGACTTTTTTTGTTGATTGGTCTTGCTGGCGCGGCGTTAGCGACGTGGAATGTTGCGGATCCATCTTTAAGTTATGCTCATGATCGTCCTGTTAGTAATATTTTGGGCTATCCGGGCGCGGTTTTTTCTGACATTGCGATGCAGTTTTTTGGTTTGGCAAGTGTTGCTGCTCTTTTGCCTCCATTTTTTTGGGCAGTACTTTTAATTGCTCAAAAACATATTGATCGACCTTTTCGTCGTATGTTTTTTTGGTTTTTTTCTTTGTTGTGCTTTGCCGCTCTTATGGCTTTAATTCCGCCATTTGCCCATTGGCCGATGCCGATTGGATTGGGTGGTGTTTTTGGTGATAAAATCTTGGCTTTGCTGAGCGCTTTCATTCCTTCAATCAATGGTTTTGTTGTGACTTTTTGCAGCGCTCTTATTTTTGCACCTTTGGCGTTTTTTACAATGGCGGTTGCAGGGGGTGTCATTGGTCGAGCAAAACCCAAAAAACTTACAAAAGTAAAAAGTCGTCGCAACCAACAAGAAGATTTTGATGACAATCAGGTGTCACAAGACAATCGTGGTGGTTTTTTTGTTACGCTTTTTGGGGGGAGTATTCATCTTCTTTATTGGATAAAAACGCTTTTTAGAAATGTGTTTTTTTCTCAACGTTATAATGCGGGGCATAAAAAGACATCTTATCATCAGCAAAGAGAAAAGCTTGAACCTGGTTTTGAATCGCTGCAAGCGGTGCAAAATGACGCCAAAAGTTATGACAATAATTATGAAAACATACACAATAATCGCCGCGATCAACAATCATTTGAGTCAAGCTATTCTTTGACCCCAAATGGGTCAAATTTCGGATCACATTCTGGATTTGAATTGCCTCTTCTTGACTATTTGGCAGAGCCGCAAATGGTCCAAAAAAGTCCTGCTTTGTCACCAGAAAAATTAAAAGACACTGCGGCGCAATTGGAAAATGTTCTTGATGATTTTGGGATTAAAGGACAGATTATTCATGTGCGCCCAGGACCTGTTGTGACGCTATACGAATTTGAGCCTGCACCGGGCATTAAATCATCGCGTATTATTGGCTTGGCAGATGATATTGCGCGTTCCATGAGTGCGATATCTGCGCGCGTGGCGGTTGTATCGGGACGTAATGTTATTGGTATTGAACTGCCCAATCCAATGCGTGAAACTGTTTATCTGCGTGAAATTATGCAGACACAGGAATTTTATGAAAATAAAGCAAAACTTGGTCTGGCGCTTGGTAAGACGATTGATGGCGATGCTGTTATTGCTGATTTAACCAAAATGCCACATTTGTTGGTGGCAGGAACCACAGGATCGGGAAAATCGGTTGCTATAAATACAATGATTTTATCGCTGCTTTATCGCATGAGTCCTGAGCAATGTCGTTTAATCATGGTGGATCCAAAAATGTTGGAGCTTTCGGTTTATGATGGGATTCCCCATTTGCTCACGCCTGTGGTGACCGATCCTAAAAAAGCTGTGGTGGCGTTAAAATGGGCGGTGCGTGAAATGGAAGAACGCTATCGCCAAATGGCCAAAGTCGGTGTTCGTAATATTGAAGGCTTTAATGCGCGCATTAAAGAGGCTGAAGAAAAAGGCGAAAGCCTTTCACGGACTGTGCAAACGGGATTTGACCGTGAAACAGGTAAGCCGATTTATGAAACAGAGGTGCTTCATCTTACATCTATGCCGTTTATTGTGGTGATTATTGATGAAATGGCTGATTTGATGATGGTTGCTGGTAAAGATATTGAAGGGGCGGTGCAAAGACTTGCACAAATGGCGCGTGCTGCAGGCATTCATGTCATTATGGCAACACAGCGTCCGTCCGTTGATGTAATTACAGGCACCATTAAAGCCAATTTTCCAACGCGCATTTCTTTTTCTGTAACATCAAAAATTGATAGTCGTACGATTTTGGGCGAACAAGGAGCAGAACAATTGCTTGGTCAAGGCGATATGCTTTTTATGATGGGCGGTGGACGTATTCAGCGTGTTCATGGTCCATTTGTGGGGGATGATGAGGTGGAAAAAATTGTTCATCACCTTAAAGCACAAGGTGTGCCCCATTATCTTGATGCCATTACAGAAGATGATGGTGAAGACACGATGGAAAGTGACTCTGATCAAAATGGTGCTAAGCCTATGTCCGAAGACCCATATGATCAGGCTGTTGCGGTTGTTTTGCGTGATCGTAAAGTTTCGACATCTTATATTCAGCGGCGTTTGGGTATTGGCTATAATCGTGCTGCGACAATCATCGAACGTATGGAAGAAGAAGGTTTAATTAGTGAAGCCAATCATGCAGGTAAGCGTGAGATTCTTGTTCCTGAACAAGAGGCACCGTTTTAAAACAAAGTGTCTTGTTTTTTCTTCATAATGCACCAATTTTATGCCAAATATGCCATAGTAATGCCATAGCTTTATAAAATATAAAGGGCAGGAGAAGTATGATGAAAATGAATCGATTATCAAGGTTAAAAACCTTATATATGGCTGCCATAGTTGCCATGCTAAGCGGTGGTGTGGCGCTTTCGACCACGCAAGGCTCTTACGCCCAAACGGCCAGCGCACAAGCACAAACAATTGCCAATCATTTTTCTGCCATCAAAACAATGACAGGCGATTTTATTCAATTTAGCCCCAAAGGGGAAATGACAGAAGGCACATTTTATCTTGAACGTCCTGGCAAAATTCGCTTCCAATATAAAAATTCGCCTGTGCGTGTGATTACTGACGGTCAATCTGTTGCTATCAACAATCGCAAACTTGATACGTGGGATCTTTATCAATTGTCACAAACACCCATGAAAATGCTGTTGGATAATCGTATTGATTTATCAGGTGGAAAATTATTGGCGGTTAATCAAGACCCCGGTGCAACCACTATGATTTTGGCTGACAAAACATTGGGTAAGGGGCAGATTCGGATGATTTTTGATTCTAAAACCTACGAATTGCGTCAATGGACAATTGTTGATCAGCAAAATTTAGAAACAACGATACAGATCACCAATGTACGCACAGGTGTTCGTTTTGCCAATGGCATGTTTGATATTCCTTATCAACGCATAGCTATGAAACGCAATCACCGTTAATGCCTATTTAAAATTTGGTAATCTCTATCTAAAATTTGATGATGAAAATGTCGCGGCTTGATCATTTAAAAAATGATCAGGCTTTTTTTAATACTCAATTTTATTTAAACAATACAATTTAAAAAAAGAGAAAGTGTTTTTGATCGCTATAAACGTCCTCTTTCTATGCCGCTCTATTTTGGTCTGATAAAATAAGCGATAATTCTTGTCTTATGGTTTGAGAAGGCTGGCATTTTTTTTATCTTTTATGTTCAAAAAATGCACTGTTAATATTGCTTAAAAAACGCATTGTCACTGATTTTCAAAGAGCGTGTAGCCAATGCCGTTCAAAGAACATCATAAAGGAGACGTCTTACTTGAAGTGTTTTTAACCATTTTTATCACTGTTCATTTTATCGATCAATCATGCGCTTACGAGCGGCCAGTGTGTTGATGATAAAAAATAATATCATGGTCACTTTTAATGATTTATCGCATGTTTTATAAAAAGTTTTCTTAAAAAACGTCAGAATCTCTGGATTTTTTTGTTTTTTGCCGATAAAGATCACCTTTTGTTTTAGAACCTTTTAGCGCGTTTCAACGAAAGTTTTTTAAATGAGTTTTTCAGTGGCTACATGGAATATTAATTCCGTTCGTTTGCGCTTACCCCTTTTGTTGGAATTTTTGGAAGATGTGAAACCTGATATTCTTTGTTTGCAAGAAACCAAATGCCCCAATGATCAATTTCCACTCAAAGCACTTCACGCAGCAGGTTATCACTATAGTGCCATTAATGGACAAAAGGGCTATCACGGCGTTGCAACATTATCCAAACGCCCTTTGACGCAGATTGAAATGAAAGATTTTTGCGATAAAGGCGATTGCCGCCATATTTGTGTTTGTGTGCAAGCGGGCAAAAAAACCATTCGCATCCATAATTTTTATGTTCCTGCAGGGGGGGATGAGCCTGATCCTGAGATGAATATCAAATTTCGCCATAAGCTTAATTTTTTAGAAGAAATGAAAGCTATTGTTGCGGATATGGGCGATGGTTTTTCCTCAATTTTGGTGGGGGATTTAAATATTGCACCTTTAGAACATGATGTTTGGTCGCATAAACAATTATTAAAAATTGTTAGTCATACACCCATAGAGACAGACACCTTAAAGGCTTTGTTACACCAAGGCGGTTGGGTGGATTTAATGCGTCAACAAGTGCCTGAACCTGAAAAACTTTTCACGTGGTGGAGCTATCGTGCCAAAGATTGGTCGGTCTCCAATCGTGGGCGTCGGTTGGATCATATATGGGCATCAGCCGATCTCAGCCACTTTGTGCAAAAAATGGATATTATGACTAAGGCAAGAGGTTGGCAAAAGCCATCTGACCACGTGCCTGTTATAATGCAGTTTGATCTTGATTAAAAAATTAAATTTTGAGTAAAATTAAAAAGGCTATGAGAGGGTATCGTGTCTTAAATAATTTTCAGAAGAAAGATATCTTTTTCGTCTAAAAAACTTTAAAACCATCTTTTAAAGCGAATTTAACACAAAAATACTTTTAGAAAATGGTATTTTGTTCGCTTAAAAGCTCTATGAATAGTCTTTTAAAAAGATTTTATCTTTCTTCTGAAAACACTGTGAATGGCGTTTGACTATCACTTAAGGCTGTTTTTTCTCAATCATCAAAGATGAAGAATTTTTGAATAGATAAAAAACTTTGTGAAAAAATATGTACCAAGTGAACCGATGAAATACCCCCTTTTCTGCCTATAAGCGTGTGGCTCAAGCCTCATTTATTTTATCAAAATACTATCAGACAGCTGAAGCGAAAAGATCACAAAAAAGAATGATTATCAAAAATGTTAGATAAAAGATCGTGCGCGACTTTTTTAAAGAACAAAAAAGTTTCACTTTGTTGTATTAAAAAGCATAACCAGATCGGTTCTCCTAAAATTGCTTTTTTCTTGCATATTTTGCTGTTTAACATGCTTTTTAACACATTGAATGAAGCTTACACATAAAAGGAATCAAACATGACGAAAATTTCACAAGATTTTTTTTATGAATTGTGAAATATAAAGCGCAAAGATAAAAGTCTTTGTGTTATTTCAATGAAGAGCCGATCAGCCCTTTTGGGAGCAAAAATGGAAAAATTTTGGTCTATGCGCGCAGGCTTGTTGCCAATGCGTTTTTTTGCGCTGGTTGGGCTTTTATGTCTTTCAGGCTGTTTGGTGGGTCCAGACTATCAAAAACCTTTGTTTTTCATGCCCAATACATGGAAAAGCAATGGGCAAGAAGTCACGAGCCAATCTGTATCCCTTGGCGGGTGGTGGCACACGCTTCATGATCCGTTATTGGATCAATTGGTTCAAGCAGCCATTTACGGCAATAATGATGTCGCAAGCGCCAAGGCAAAAGTGCGTGAGGCACGTGCCAGTCTTTGGCAAACAAGTGGCACTCTTTTTCCTACTTTAGATGGGACAGCATCCGCCAATCGCAATAAAGCGGCAGGTGGATCAGAAAATAGTCAATTTCGTGGTGGATTGGATTCACGCTGGGAAATTGATCTTTTTGGCGCGAATCGTCGAGCTATTGAAGCGGCAAAATATGGTCTTGATGGGGCATATGAAGAAATGCGAGCAACAATGGTGACATTAATTGGCGATGTGGCAACCAATTATGTTGAAGCGCGCGGTTTGCAACATCAAATTGCTTTAGCAAAAAATACCGCCCAAGCTCAAAAACGCACCGCGCAATTGACAAAAGATAAATTTAGCGCAGGCGCAGTCTCCCAATTGGATGTTTCAAACGCCCAAGGACAATCAGCAAGTACAGAAGCGGGTATACCGCAAATGGAAGCCAACTTAGCCGTTACCATCCACCGTTTATCTGTTTTAACGGGTCAAAATCCAACAGCGCTTTTTGATTTGATGAAAAAAACAGGCAAAATTCCGCAGCCAAAATGGCCCATTCCTGCTGGAATTCCAGCCGATATTTTATTAACACGTCCAGATGTTGGCTTGGCTGAACGCCGCTATGCACAATCAACAGCGCGTCTTGGACAAAGAGAGGCGGAGCGATATCCTGCGCTTACTCTAACAGGCAATATTGCAACATCGGGCACACAAATTGGGCAATTGGGCAAAAACTCAACCATTAGCTGGTCGTTTGGTCCAGGTTTAAGTGTGCCTATTTTTAATGGTGGCCAATTGGCGGCGGCTGTGGACATTGCTCGAGCTCAACGAGATCAATCTTTTATTGCTTATAGAAAGTCAATTTTGCTCGCCTTAGAAGAGGTTGAAAACGCGATTGTTTCGATGCAAAAACAACGCCAACGCTCTGTTAAGCTTGCCCAATCATCAAGTGCTTACGCTAAGGCTCTTGATCTGTCACGCAGCCTTTATGAAGGCGGCAATACAAGCTTTTTAGAATTGCTCAATGCGGAACGTTCCCACTATTCCTCACAGCAATCATTGATTGAAAGTCGGGTTTCCATCACAACACAATATATTGCCTTAATGAAAGCTTTAGGCGGTGGTTGGGATGGTGTGGTGGAGACATCAAAACCAGAAATTGTTGATGGGTATACAGGACCTCATTTAAAAACCGCGTACAAAGGTGGTCAATGACAATGAAACGAAAGAAAAAGCTCATATGGATCGTAGCAATCATTCTTATTATCTTTCTTTTTTTCTGGATAAAGGCGACGTTTTTTTCCTCCGCAATGCCAAATTATATGACCGCAAAAGTCAAGCGGGGAGATATTGAAGTTAGCGTTTTGGCAACAGGCACGGTGAAGCCTCATCGTTTGGTGGCTGTAGGTGCGCGTGCGACAGGGCGTATTATTTCCATGAAGGTGCAACCAGGAAGCGTTGTAAAAGAAGGTGATTTACTGGCTGAAATTGATCCAACAACGCAAGAAAATGATTTGAAAAGCGCTAAAGCATCATTAGCAAATTATCAAGCGCGATTGGCCGAACAAGAAGCACAATTGGTTTTGGCACAACAAAATTTAAAACGTCAGGAAACGATGATTGCCTCTCATGCTGTTTCACGTGCAGATTTTGACGATGCTCAAGCACAGGTAAAAGTGCGACATGCCCAAATTGAACAATTGAAAGCGCAAATTGTCCAAGCGCAAGTGGATGTGGAAACGGCTGAAGTCAATCTTGGCTATACCCGTGTCACCGCTCCCTCTGATGGCACAGTGCTTGCTGCTGTTGTGCAAGAGGGGCAAAACGTCAATGCCGTGCAGTCTGCGCCAACAATTGTCATTCTTGGGGATCTTTCTGTCATGACAATTAGAGCAGAAATTTCAGAAGCGGACATTATCAATGTCAAACCGCAACAAGATCTCTATTTTAGTGTTGTTGGCAATCCAAATCGACGCTATGAAAGTCGCTTGGAAAAAATTGAGCCTGCTCCAGAATCTATCCGCAATGATATTAGTTTTAATTCATCAACTGGCGTTGCTTCAGGATCAGCCTCTTCTTCTGCCATTTACTACAATGGAACATTTGATGTGCCCAATGATGATGGTGTTTTGCGCACCTATATGACAGCAGAAGTGCATATCATCTTGGGACGGGCACATAATGCTTTGCTTATTCCATCGGATGCTTTAAATTTTGTACAAGGCAAAAACGCCCGTATTTCTGTTCTCAATTCATCTGGTGATGTAGAAGAGCGCATGATTGAAATTGGACTGAATGACAAAGTTATGGTTGAGGTGCTTTCTGGTTTAAAAGAGGGGGAAACTGTCATCACAGGATCAAGCGATGGCACAATGAGCCTCACAACTGGGCGCCGCCGTGCAGGACCTTTTTAAAGTCATGAAAAAAAAACCAGATGATAATGTGATTGTTTTAAAAAATGTTGAGCGCGAATTTCCCGCTGGTGAAACCAATGTGCGCGTTTTAAAAGGGATTAATTTAACCATTAAACGTGGGGAAATGGTTGCCATAGTTGGGGCTTCAGGGTCTGGTAAATCTACCTTGATGAATATTTTAGGCTGTTTGGACCGACCAACACGTGGCAGCTATCATGTCTCAGGACATGAAACCGCACAGCTTGAGCCAGATCAATTGTCCGCACTCAGGCGCGATCATTTTGGATTTATCTTTCAGCGTTACAATCTTTTGAGTGAGTTAACTGCCCTTGGCAATGTAGAAATTCCTGCCATTTATGCAGGCTCATCACCACAAGCGCGCAAAAAACGTGCAACCGCCTTATTAGAACGATTGGGTATGGGGGAACGTGTTCACCATCGTCCAGGACAACTCTCTGGGGGGCAACAACAACGCGTGTCTATTGCGCGGGCTTTGATGAATAATGCTGAAGTTATTCTTGCCGATGAGCCTACAGGGGCTCTTGACCGCCATAGTGGTGAAGAGGTTTTGCGCATTTTAGAAGAACTGCATCAAGAAGGGCGTACGATCATTATTGTCACGCATGATATGGACGTTGCCAAAAAAGCCGAACGCATTATTGAAATTAGTGATGGTGAAATTTTTTCTGACCAACCCAATATATCATCACAAAACTTAAGTGTTAAAAATCCGAAGGTTGACTTTGAAATGTCACGGCATCAAAAAATCGGTTTTTTCAATATGCTTTTGGATCGCTTTGTTGAAGCGTTTCTTATGGCGCTTCTTTCTATGAATGCACATCGTATGCGCACCTTTTTGACCATGCTTGGTGTGATTATTGGGATTTCAGCAGTCGTTTCCATGGTCGCGCTTGGAAATGGTACGCAACAAAAAATATTAGAAAATTTTAACAATCTTGGTACCAATACTTTAAATATTTTTGCTGGAAAAAGTTTTGCCGATATGCGCTCTGGCAAAATTACAACGCTGGTTGATTCAGATGCAACCGAACTTTCAAAACAGCCTTATGCCGCGGCTGTTACTCCTAATGTCTCAACAAATACAACCGCCCGATATGGCAATATTGAATCAAATGCGTCTCTTTCTGGTGTTGGTGATCAGTATTTTGATGCACAAAATATTAAACTGATTGAAGGGCGTTTGTTTGATGCACAAAGTGTCCTAACGCGCTCTTTAGAACTTGTGGTTGAAAAACAAACAATTAAAACGCTTTTTCCAAATGAAACAGACAAAAGCGCCCTTGGTCGTGTTGTATTGATGGGTTCTGTACCCGCCCGTATTGTGGGTGTGGTTGAGGTGCCGCAAATGGGACCAGCATCAGATACATTACAATTCTATTTGCCTTATACAACTGTGCAAACACGTTTTTTAGGCGATAATACCGTCCAGTCAATCACGCTTAAAATTGCCGATGATGCGGATTCTTATTTGGCTGAACAAGCGGTAAAAAGATTTTTAATTGCTCGTCATGGCACCGAAGATTTTTTTATTCGTAATTCTGAAGAGTTTCGTCGTCAAGTCACGGCAAGTACTAATATTTTAACATTACTTGTTGGTTCAATTGCGATGATTTCTTTGATCGTTGGCGGTATTGGTGTGATGAATATTATGTTGGTCAGTGTTTCAGAACGGATCAATGAAATTGGTGTGCGTATGGCTGTTGGTGCACGTCAAAGCGACATTTTGCAGCAATTTTTGATTGAGGCCATTTTAGTATGCCTGATAGGGGGTATTTTAGGTATTGTCTTCGGTTTATCCGTTGGGGCAATTTTTACTTTGCTGCAAGCGCCCTTTCAGCTGATCTATTCGACAAACTCTATTATATTGGCCTTTGTCTTTTCAAGTTTGATCGGTGTGGGTTTTGGGTTTTTACCCGCCCGTAACGCTTCAAAGCTTGATCCTGTTGTGGCTTTGGCGCGCGATTAAGTTTGCAATTTATTAAACTCACAATCACGCGCTTTTTGACCAAAATTTGTGGCAAGTAATCAATGCGCGTATGCGACAATCAAAGCAAAAGTCCAAGTGCATCAGCTTTATTAAACTTTTAAAACAAAACGCTCTTGAGCATTTTCTTTGCATGATGGACAGCATAGTATATGCGTTTCACTATAGGAGTATTCATCAAAAAATTACTGTGTTAAAAACTGAACATGGTGAGAAAGTGCCGCAAAGTTACTCTTATATATTTAATATATTCGCTCGAGGTTAAGCGCAATTGTGTAAATTGGCGAATGATACTGTCTTGTTCTTGCACGTCGTTGACAGGAAAAGGAAAAAGCGCAATATCTGGTGTGAAACGTTTCAGCTCAACCAAGGCTCTTGGCATGTGATAATCATTGGTGACAATATAGGCACTTTTATAATGATAACGTTTGAGCCATTTTGCACTTTCTTGCGCATTGCCTATTGTATCCAGTGCTTCGTGCCCCAAATCGACACAGCATTCAAACAATTTAGGGTCGGCATGGGTTACTCTGATGAGTGTTGGTCGGTTGGTCGCAGGATTAACACCACTTATTAATAAGCGTTTTCCAAATCCTTCAGCAAGCAAATTAAGACCTGCGTCTAAACGTTTTTCACCACCTGTTAAAACAATAATACTATCGGCAACAACAAGCGGATCAGGCGCTTGAAGCGCTGAAATCTTTTCACTAAAATATAAAAATCCGCCAATAAACATGACGATGCAAAAAATCAAAAAGAGATAAATGGGGGGCAAATGTTTAAAAAACCGTTTTAGCCAATGACAGATTTTTTTTCTCGTTTTTGCGAAACGAACGCCATGATTGTGTAAAGATTGTGCGGTTTTATCTTTGTCATCCATGTTTAAAATAAGTCGCTTTCGCGTCGATCAATATGATGCAATTGATTTAAAATGGTCAATCGGCTTGTCATCATTGTTAAAAAGGCCACCAAACCAATCAGGATGATGATTTGGCTATAACTTATCCATCTTATGGTAAAATTTCCAAAAAGAGCAATGGCTTGATCTGCCTCAGGTGTGCCCATATTTTGATGCGACCAAAAGGAAAAACCAAGAATAATAAGAATAGCTGCACATCCCCCATAAAGTGATCCTTTTAATCCTGTTTTTAAAAAATGAAAATCAAACTGTCTGGCGACAAAGCGGGATTCAGCACCAATAAAATGGAGTACTTCCACCACATGGCTATTGGCAGAAAGGGCACTGCGTGTGGCAAAAATAACAGTGAGAACAAGCGCTGCTAAAACAAGAACCAATACAACCATACCAATGAAAACTGTGGTATGCGCCATAGAAACAAGACGGTTTATGGCATTGCGATGATCATCAAAACTTGCGCCTGGTATTTGCGTGGAAATAGCATCGGACATCATACCAAAATCAACTGCCTCGGGATTGGTAAATGTCACAACGATAAGACGCGGTATGGGCAATTCATCAAGCTCTAATCCTGTACCAAGCCAAGGTTCAAGCAAGCGTTGTGTTGCGGCGCGATCAACTATTTTTGCACTTTTGACCCCTTCAAAACCTTGCGCAATTTCGACAGCATATTTTAATGTTTTTTCAATATCCAAACCATCACTTGGCCGCACTTGAATGGTGGCCTCTTGCGAAACCTGTGTTTCCCAATTGCGGGCCGATTGGGCAATAAGATCCACACCACTTAAAGCAAGAGATGCCAAAAATGTCATAATGGCGATCACCACCACCAAAGCTTGTCCTGTGACGTCGCCTTCAGGCACAATTGAGGTTGGCTTTGGCTCACTCTTATGGCGCAAAAAATTTCTTTTTTTTTCGTAATGCAACCTTTCAGTCATAAACATTCAACCTTCCATCTTGCAAAATCATGCGGCGGGCATCAATTTGCTCCATAAGAGTGATATCATGAGTGGCAATAACGACAGCGGTTCCTGATCGGTTTAATTCAATGAATAAGCGCAAGAGACGGCGCGCCAGTGATGGATCAACATTGCCTGTTGGCTCATCCGCCAGCAAGATTTCTGGTTGGTCAATAAGCGCACGGGCAATGGCGGCGCGTTGTTTTTCTCCACCTGATAAGACAGGGGGCAAAACGTTCATGCGTTCCCCAAGTCCTACCCATTGTAAAAGCTCTTCAACTTCTGCTCGATATGTGGCTTCTTCACGTCCTATCACTCGTAATGGCAAAGAGACATTTTCATAAGTTGTCATATGATCAAGCAGGCGAAAATCTTGAAAAACAATACCAATGCGCTGGCGCAAAGCTGGCATTTTTCGCTTTTTTAACAAAGCAGTGTCTTGCCCAAAAAGTGTAATCAGCCCACGTGTGGGTTGCATAGCAAGAAACATCAGGCGCAAAAGAGATGTTTTGCCTGCACCTGAAGGACCCGTTAAAAACTGAAAAGAGTTATGAGGAATATGAAAACTCACGTCACGAAGAACCTCAGCTCCCATGCCATAACGCAATCCAACATTTTCAAAACGAATCACTGGCTGCCACCTCTCCCTTTATTGCGCTTTGTTAAGCGTTTGATTTATGTTCATCATTGTTCATTTAGATTGGTTTTTTTGTTTAAAGACGATAAAATACCTTATTGCTTCTTTTTCACCGCTTAATTCTTAAAGAATATGATTAAACAGCGGTTAAAATTTTTGATCTATCGACAGTTTCTTTTTTTAAGGACTATAATGATTTATGTCCTGCGACTTAATGAGAGAAATTATAATGCCCGTTATTCATGACGAAATGATTGATATACTTTTTTCTGAAGATGAAATTGCCCTTAGAAATGCTGAAATAGCAAAAGATATTGCGCAAATAAAGACAAAAAATTTGCTTGTTTTGCCTATTTTGAAAGGATCATTTGTTTTTGCGGCCGATCTTATTCGTGAGCTTTATAAAAATTCTGTCCTTTTAGATGTCGAATTTTTAACCATTTCGAGCTATGGCTCAGGCCAAGTAAGTGGTGCTATTCACCTTCTTCAAGACAGTGATCTTGATTTTAAGGAGCGTGATGTGCTGCTTGTCGATGATATTTTGGAATCGGGAAATACATTAAAATTTGTCCATGATCTGCTTTATCAACGCGGTGCAAAACGTGTGATGACGGCTGTCTTGCTTGATAAAACAATGTGCCGTAAAGCAAATATCCAAGCTGATTTTGTTGGCTTTTCATGCCCAAATCAATTTGTGGTTGGCTATGGTATGGATGACGCCCATGCTTATCGCCAATTGCCGTTTGTTGGTGTCAAACATATGTCTTAATGCTTGGATCTTTATCAACTTTATGATGCATTTTGTGTCATTGTGTCATCAACATCTTCAATTATGTTTTGTGCGATGATCTGCTTTTTAAAAAATGAAGCGCTGAGACTAAAATTTTTTATTTTCGTATTGATTGATTGGTTTGTATCTTCACAGGTGTTTAGATGACACTTTGCTGATATTGATTCACACTATAGGCCTAAGAGCTCAATGGCCACTGACCTACTGGTCAGAGAATGAGAGACCCATTGGTCCATTCTTCATAATTTCATCGTGAGCGCCTTTGCTGACATGCGTTGCCAATTGTGTCACACACAGTTTAATTTTATAAAACATGTCAGCAATAACCAGGGGGGGGCATGTTTTTGATTGTGTTTGGCGTTTTCTTGCTTTTTTTTGATAATGGACATGAAAGCCTCTGTTTTTATCATAGCGTCTCGTGTTAGAAAATATTTTAATAGAATGCAAAGAGTGCTTCTCTTGCGTGCATTATGTGCATAATGAGCGGGTTGTGTCGCCTTTGTTGACGCAATTGTCTTGCATTGACGGTGCAATTTTGTGCGTCTACCGCTTATCATACGTAAATATGCGCCTTTTACGCATAATACGTATAAATCTTGACAAAATACGTAAATTGCGTTAAAGCCAAAAATGCAGTGACAGGGTGCAATTCCCTGCTGACATCAACTGCAAGCGCGGGTATCGAAAGTCCTCCGGTGCTGTCAGAAACAGAGGACGGGTTCGCCGAGAGGCACTCTGGCTTTGTCTCTTTCTTTTATTTGGGACCAATCGGTTGATAAAAACCAATGCCGTGGATACCTCTACCTCATGGGAATTTGATTATTCCTATGGGGTAGGGGGTATCTTTGGCTTTTTTCCCCTTAAAGCATGTCAATAAGGAAAAAGATTATCCTTCCTTCTTATTAAAAAGAAGGAAGAAAATGGTAAAAGAAAAATCATAAAAGTTAAAAACAAGCGCAATCGTTAAAAGTCATCAGCGTTGCAAAACTTGGTACAAGACAAATCATATTAAAAACATAGGATAGTCACGAAAGACTTCACACGAAATAGAATTTTAGAGTGTTAGCATGAAACAAACACTTTAATTTTTTTTAAAAAAATTTAAAAAATATGTCCATAATTCCTCAGCAATTCTTACCAAATTTAGTTAATCTTAGTCAGTCCATATCAATTCTTATTCACCCTTGCCGAGGAACGCCGATTAAGTGTGTGTAATCAACTAAAAAAAACGATCAAAAGTCAAAAATTATAAAATTAAAAGACAGGAAAAAAGTTACGCACAACAAGCATAAAAAGGGTTCAGAAAAACCATATAAAGGCATGAAAATACGAAAAACAGAAAGATTGGCAATAAAATAGAAGGATCTTGCTGGATATCTTAAAGAAGAAGACGAACCATGATGCGGCATAAAAAGATTTCTTTGACACAATTGAATGAGGATTTACCACACTCGTTTAAGCATTATCGTGCATGTTAATTAAGACGAAAACGGATCAAAAAATGTCATGAATCTGCGTTTGTATGATCGTTGCGTTTTTTAAACTTTTTTTTAATAAGCCACGAATGCCCTTTGTCATCTTTTGAAAGTCTTTTAACAATCTTATGCAAAGATAATGAGCAAGAGATTTTATTGTTGTCCATATTTGCTGCTAAGACCATTGGCAATAAGGTGCAAAAACTGCGTTATTTCATCATCAAGATTTTCCGAACGCACACCAATATCTTGTGTTTCCAAGCCTATCAGCACCATGCCATGAATGGCCGAAAATAATGTTTGCGAAAAAGTGAAAATTTTAGCCTCAGATGTTTGTGCCATGAGGTGTGATAAGGGTTTTATTACATGTAAAAAGGGTTGCTTGCGTTCAGCTGAAACCCATTTTGGAACTTGTTTTTCTTCTGAAATTCTATGATCAAATAAAGCGTGCCAAAGATGATAATTGTCAACGGCAAAATGATGATAAGTATGCGCCGCAACAATTAGCTTATCAAGTGGCTGATTTTCATTCACCTCATTTAAGGCGCTATCGAGTGCCGTGTTTAATCGGTTTAAGGTGCGCGAATTGATAAGAAGAATGAGCGCATCAAGATCAGTAATAATATTATATACACTGCCGAGCGCAACACCAATATGATCGGCCAGATCACGCACCTTAACAGATGCAAGACCACTTTTTGCAATCATCGTTTCAGCCGCCTCAATCAAGGCTTGTTTTTTTTGATCGCGCTTTAAAGCTCTTTTGGTGAGGGTGTGTTCTTCCATGAACAATGTTCATAACATAAGTGTTGTTTTTTGACCAGAGTCTTCGAAGATGTCTTATTCATTTTATCAAAATGGGAGAAAAAAAGGGACAAGAACGAAAACGAAAGGAGATGAGATTATTTTCATGATGGTGGATAGGGTAAAGCACAAAACCTTTCCTATTCGAAGGGATAAAAAGCTTTGATCTGCTTTTTGAAAACGCACAACGCAACCCTTTATCGACTTGCTTTCTTGAAAATTATTGCTGTTTATGATGCTCTTTTGATACATTTGAGAGTTGCTGAGCCACCTTGTTTTCAGGCTAGAAACAGAGAATATGCCGATTGAAAACAAAACCAGCACTCAAAAATAAGACCAGCATATAAAATAAAATTTTTACATATGAAAAAGCTGTTTTTGTTTTTAAAATAGCCTGTGATTGGATCTTTGAAAAGGCTGGATTTTTGTCTTCATTGCCAAATTTTAAAAGTAAAAAGCCAGAAGACGTCAAAAGAATGCGCCATAAACGCACCTTATCAAAACGTGGTGCAATGATGATCGTGTTTGAAACATTCACACAAGGCGAGTTGCTGTGACTTTCTTTTTTCATCTTTGTTAAACGTCATGAATGGTGCAGAACCTGACCACAAGACACATCATATAAAAAAAGCATAGGATAGTCACGAAAGACATTACATAAAATAAAATTTTTATCGTTTTATCTTGAAACAGTCACTTAGTTTTTTTTAAATTTCTTCCAGCATTTTTTATAGCAACACTGCTAAACACCATGATGGCACTGCCAAAAACATAAATTTTATAAAAAAATTACTGCTGTCTAAAATATAAGAAATGGGCGTTTACTATATGTCTTTAAGATCAGGAAAACTGTCTTTATCAAAAGGTGCGCGAAGCTCAAATAAGAGACCATCGGTTGCATAAGTCAGATGAGTTATGGCCTTTAAATTTGCTGGAAGCAAACGTTCAATCAAGGTTGAACCAAAGCCTTTATGATGTGGGTTTTTAATTTTCGGACCATCTTTTTCTTGCCAATAAAAAAAAAATTCTTTGTCTTGAAGCTGCCATTTGATGATGATGATGCCTTTATCATTGGAAAGCGCGCCATATTTTACGGCATTGGTGCATAATTCATGCAATGCAAGCACCATTGTTAAAACGGCTTGTGAAGAAAGTTTTAAAGAAGGACCATCAATGAAAAAACGGCTTTGCATTTCATCGTATATGTCTAAACTTTGAGAAATAAGGACACGCAAATCTGCGCCTTTGTCTGTACCTTTTGTTAGAAGATCTTGTGCTTTGGCTAAAGCGGCAATTCTTTTTGAAAAAACATTGAGCGCGTCTTTTGTTGATGTAGCATGCATAAATGTTTGGTTGGCAATGCTTTGAACTATGGTCAAAATGTTTTTCACTCGATGCGCAAGTTCATTTGATACCATTGTCTGTTTTTCTTGGTAAAGCCGTTGTTCAGTAATATCTTGTAAAACACCAATAATACGTGGAGGGACGTTTTTATTGACCGTGTCCTCAATGGTTTCAGCCCAATAGGCAAGCCAGCGCAACTGACTATCATTGGCGCGTTTGATTTCAATATCTGTATGAAAGACCTTATTGGTATGATGGGCAGAATCTTTATGTTGGAAAAGGCGATCCATTGCCAAATCATTTTTAAAATAGTCCAAAATCTGGTCCTGACCTTGTGTGATAAACGCCAGAAAGTCATGAAATGATAAGGCGGTATTTTCTTCAAGCCCGAGCAATTTTAAAAATTGCGGGGTTGTTTTAAATAAAGTGTGTTTCGGATCAATTTCAAAAGCTCCGATGCTTGCTGCTGTTTGGGCAAGGCGCAAACGCTCTTCACTTATTCTTAAAGCTTCTGCTTGTTGTTGTGCTTCAGTACGATCACGGACAATTTTTAAAAAGCCTTCAGGCGTGCCATCTTTGCCATAAAGAAGCTGCAAATCACCCGATGCCCAAAACTGGCGACCATCTTTGCGGATATGGAAGCGTTCCACAGGGTCAATACGGTGATGGCGCGCCATTTGTCGGCGCGTTGCAGCAAGATTATTGGCGCGATCTTCAAGGGTGAATAAAAGTTCAAGGGATTGACCGATGATTTCATGATCTTTCCAACCAAATAGTTTTTCAGCCCCCTTATTCCAGCTGACAATTGTGCCATCCATTGTTGTTGTCAAAATGGCATAATCTAAGGCATTATCTAAGATCGATTGGATAAAATTATTATCATTTTTTAAAAGTGTCATATTTTGTAAAGTCTTTGTCACACTGTTGGTTCAACCCTATGGGTCACTTTCTTTGGCTCTTAAGTCAAAACATCGTTTCAAAATGTATTATAGATATAAGTGGAGAGGTGTTTGAGTGTCTCTCATCATCATAGGATTGACTATAATGATGAATGAATTATGAAATGTCTTGAAAGAAGACTGTTTAAAACCATTGCTTAAATTTTTAAGATTTTTAAAATTTGAGACAGCACTCCTCGATGATGAAAACACTTTTATTACGCTGATGCTTTGTTTTGGCGATTGTGAATGAGATCTTCGACAACTTGCGGTTCTGCAAGGGTCGAAATATCTCCCAAATTGTCAAAGGAATTTTCGGCAATTTTGCGCAAAATACGCCGCATGATTTTGCCTGATCGTGTTTTGGGTAGAGCGGATGCAAATTGTATACGGTCTGGTGTGGCAATCGGTCCAATTTCATTGCGCACATGTTTAATCAACTGTTGACGGCGTTCTTCAGTGGGTTGCATGCCTTCCATCAATGTTACAAAACAATAGATGCCTTGTCCTTTTATGGCATGCGGATAACCAACCACAGCCGCTTCAGAGACCCCATGATCACAAACCAGAGCCGATTCGACTTCTGCCGTTCCTAAACGATGCCCTGAAACATTTAAAACATCGTCTACCCGCCCCGTTATCCAATAATATCCATCTTGATCGCGTCGGCACCCATCGCCTGTAAAATATTTGCCTTTATAGGTTGAAAAATAAGTTTCGACAAAGCGTTTATGATCGCCATAAATGGTGCGCATTTGTCCAGGCCATGAATCACTTATGCAAAGATAGCCATCATTTTCCCCTTCAAGCACGTTGCCTTCCGCATCAACCAATTGCGGTTTCACACCAAAAAAGGGAAAGCTCGCCGAGCCAGCTTTTAACTGTGTTGCGCCCGGCAAGGGGGTGATCATATGACCGCCTGTTTCTGTTTGCCACCAAGTATCCATAATGGGGCATTGTGCATGACCCACTTCCTTATAAAACCAGTGCCATGCTTCAGGATTTATGGGTTCACCAACGGTTCCTAAAAGGCGTAAAGATGAGCGTTTGGAACGTTGTAAAAACATATTGCCCGCCCCCATTAAAGCGCGAATGGCCGTTGGCGCAGTATAAAGAATGTTGACATTATGTTTATCAACAATTTCCCAAAAACGCGCTTGATCGGGAAAATTTGGAACCCCTTCAAACATCACCGTTGTTGCGCCATTGCATAAAGGGCCATAAACCAGATAAGAATGGCCTGTCACCCAGCCAATATCAGCCGTACACCAATAAATATCACCCGGGTGATAATCAAAAACATATTCATGTGTCATCGAGGCATAAACGAGATAGCCTGCTGTTGTATGTAAAACCCCTTTGGGCTTTCCTGTTGAACCCGAGGTATAAAGGATAAAAAGCGGATCTTCCGCTTTCATTTTTACGGGGGGGCATTTTGCTTTGGCCTCGCTCATGTCTTCATGATACCAAAAATCACGCCCCGGCGCCCAATCAATGTTTTCCCCTGTTCGACGAACCACCATGACTTGATTGACAAAAACATAGTGGCGTGCTGCAATATCAATCGCGTGGTCCATATTTTCTTTCAAAGCAATAGGCTTGCCGCCGCGTATCCCTTGATCGGCGGTGATGATAAAGGTGGATTTGCAATCAACCAGCCGCCCTGCCAAAGCTTTAGGCGAAAAGCCTGCAAAAACAACAGAATGAATGGCGCCAATACGTGCACATGCCAACATGGCATAAGCAGCTTCTGGTATCATAGGCAAATAAATTGTCACCCGATCGCCTTTTTTTACACCACGGTTTTTTAAAACATTGGCAAAACGGCAAACCGTGTCATAAAGCTCATTATACGTAATTTTTTTATCAATATAAGGATTGTCACCCTCCCATATGATGGCGACATCATTGCCGCGACTTTTTAAATGCCGATCAATACAATTATAAGTGACATTGGTGACACCATCTTCATACCATTTAATTGAAACGCGACCGTCAAAACAGGTATTTTTAACCTTTGTAAAGGGTTTAAACCAGTCAATACGCCGCCCATGTTTGGCCCAAAAAAATTCAGGCTCTTCAAGACTTTCTTGATACCAGCTTTGATATGTCTCATGGTCGATGAACGCGTGTTTTTTAATGCTATTGGCGACAGGATATATCTTATCGAACATGCTTTCCTCCAAAGCTTTCTTTAAAAAAGTATGCTTTATAAAGCGCCTTTTTAAAGCATCCCTAAAAGGTTTTTTTACAAAGTTTTCCTTGATGCATAAAATTCATTAAGCAAAATTCCTCCAAAAGATGCTTTACAAAAAAGCTCTTTATTTCAAGATTAGTCCAATTTGAAAGGATTTGCACGGTAAAATTTTTGACTGTGGTTTTGATGGCAAAAGGAACCAAATCTGATCTCAAACCATTGAATGAAAAGTCATAAAGGCGTGTGTTTTATTTAAAGATAAGCTTATGGACTTGGTTTCAAACAATAGAATCAATGGTGATCAATTGTGGTCAATAGTGATGCCTTTATGGTTAAGATGAACACATTTAAATATGGGATGTTCAGGCTTTGTCATTTATTGCGTGAACGTCCCATGAATACTCAATTTATTATAGGAGGGTACTATGTCGGATGAAAAAATAAAGGCATCACGTCGCACAATCATGTTAGGAAGTGCAGGAACACTTGCCGCTGCAACTTTTTCAGGGGTTGGACACTCATTTGCGCAAGGCGCATCACACAAAAACGCAGCAATGGCGCCTTTGACTGTCAGAACAAACCCCGTCAATGCTTATCCTAAGCCTCCCTATGATACACCACGCCAAGATCCACCTGGGTTGGCCTCAAAAATGAATCCTTTGCCAGACCATGGCGAAAAAACATATAAAGGATCAGGAAAATTAATGGGCCGCAAAGCACTTATTACTGGTGGGGATAGTGGCATTGGAAGAGCCGCCGCCATTGCCTTTGCACGTGAAGGTGCCGATGTCACAATCAATTATCTTCCTCAAGAAGAAACAGATGCAAAAGAAGTCGTGCAACTCATCAAACAGGCAGGACGCAAAGCAGTGGCGATTGCAGGTGATTTATCAGACAAAAAATTTTGTTATAAGCTGGTTGAAGACGCAGCAAAACAGCTTGGTGGTTTAGATATTCTTGTCAATAATGCTGGGCATCAACAAGCCGTCGAATCGCTTTCAGATTTAGAAGATGATGCCTTTGATGCAACCATGAAAGTGAATGTTTACGCCCCTTTTTGGTTAACAAAAGCCGCTTTATCGCATATTCCTGCTGGCGGTTCGATTATCATCACATCATCTGTGCAAGCCTTTGATCCCTCTGCCAATCTTTTTGATTATGCACAAACAAAAGCCGCGAATGTGGCCTTTGCAAAATCTTTGGCAAAACAACTGGGGCCAAAAGGAATTCGGGTCAATGCCGTCGCACCCGGACCTTTTTGGACACCATTACAACCTTCTGGCGGACAGCCAATGGACGCCATTCCTCAATTTGGTGGGGAAACACCTATTGGGCGTGCGGGTCAACCTGTTGAAATTGCACCGCTTTATGTTTTATTGGCAAGTGCTGAAACAAGCTATTGCTCAGGTCAGGTATTTGGCGCTGGTGGGGGCATGGGTATGGATAGTTAATCTCTGTTTCATAGCGACCATGACATCATGAATATGCCAAATGATGGGCATAAGCATTGAAAAAATCACTCTCTTAAAATAAGCTTTTTGACAAACGCTTCTTTAACGCGCTCTTTTAAATGCTTTTTGAGAGTGTGTTTAAAAGGCTGATGAGACAATCAGATACGACGTCCATACTTTCGTCGTGAGATGGCTTTGCGGTATTATAATTTTGCAAAACTATCGCTTTTATAATGATGTTGATAACAATGATAGCGCTTTTATAAAGACATCATTTCATGGTGAGATTAGGATGAGCGCTTTGATAAAGATATTGATGATCAAGCAAAACAATCTCTGTGAAAGACATGTTTGAGGTGAATCATTGTGGTCACGGTATTGTTTGAGTGTTTTCTATTTCTCGTGTTTTCAAAGTCTTTTGAACAAGCGTCTTTGAAGCAGCATAATTAGAATGTCATCGATCCCAAACAGACCTCTCGTCAAAACCATCAAGAGAATCACTTTATTATGTATGACGATGGGCTATAGTCTATGTGTGATGCCCGATCATAGTCTAAGTATAACGATTAAGTCTTAGCCTGCTTATAAGACAGCTTAGAGTGTCGTGTGACAGCAGGTCAAAAAAGGATGATAAAGGAACAAACATCTATGATGAGGTATGACAGTGTGGTTTTTCAATGAGGTTATGGTGTTTGTATGGCAAGAGAGTGCCATAAAACGTTGAGTTTTCATGTTACGGTGAGTTTTTATGGCTTATCGTGGTCTCATAACACAGTAAGAAACCAACGCAGTTTTGGTAAAACCCTTTCAAACTGAAGCGCCTTTGTTAGTGAATTATAGCGCTTTAGTTATTTGATTGTGTCGCGCTTGGTAAAAGTACTGGTTATATGTGGGACACAGCACGCCCCCCAAAAATCGCCGATCCAACCCGCACTTGTGTGGCGCCAAAGGCAATGGCGGTTTCAAAATCAGCAGACATGCCCATGGATAATTCTGTCAGATCATTTTCTTTGGCAAGCTTTTGCAAAAGGGCAAAATGGGGGCCGGGATTGTCATCAAGAGGGGGGATACACATAAGCCCGATAATCGTAAGTCTATATGTCGTACGACATGTTTCAACAAATTTTTTTGTTTCTCTGGGATCAATGCCAGCTTTTTGTGGTTCTAAACCCGTATTGACTTGCACATAACAAGGCAAAAAGCGTTTTTGACGCTGCATTTCTTCACTTAAAACTTTGGCAATTTTTTCGCGATCAATTGTTTGGATCACATCAAAAAGAGCAACCGCCTCTGGGGCTTTATTGGATTGTAAAGGACCAATGCAATGCAATTGAATATCATGATATTCAGCCCGCAATTGCGGCCATTTCTCTTTGGCTTCTTGAACGCGATTTTCTCCAAAAGCGCGTTGCCCCACTTCAAGAATCGGAACAATATCGTCTTTGCCAAAAGTTTTGGAAACCGCAATAAGATGTACATCTTTGACATCACGCTTGGCTTTTTTACAGCTCAATTCTATGGAGTGTTTGATTTTTTTCCATTCTTGAGTAACGGCGCTCATAATGACTTTCCTTCTTCCACTTGTGCAATTATAAAAATCGCATAGAAATGGTTGACGCTAGACTGAATACGTGGTCAAGCATTTATTGAGTTTTTTAACGCATTCTGCAAGAGTATAATGGTGATGACATTAGAACGTTATAATCCAAGAGCAACAGAAAAAAAATGGCAATCCATTTGGGATGAAAAAGAAATTTTTAAAACCCATAATGAGGATCCGCGTGAAAAATATTATGTTCTTGAAATGTTTCCCTATCCTTCAGGGCGCATTCATATGGGGCATGTGCGCAATTATGCCATGGGTGATGTTGTTGCACGCTTTAAGCGTGCGCGTGGCTATAATGTGCTTCACCCAATGGGGTGGGATGCTTTTGGCATGCCTGCTGAAAACGCCGCCATGCAAAATAACGTCCATCCGAAAGAATGGACGTATCAAAATATTGCGGTCATGCGCAAACAATTAAAATCAATGGGATTATCCTTGGATTGGTCGCGTGAATTTGCTACCTGCGATGTCAATTATTATCACCGCCAGCAAATGCTTTTTCTTGATATGTTTGAAAAAGGGCTTGTTGATCGCAAAACTTCTAAAGTCAATTGGGATCCTATTGACCAGACAGTCCTTGCCAATGAACAAGTGGTTGATGGGCGAGGGTGGCGTTCTGGTGCGTTGGTTGAACAGCGCGAATTGACGCAATGGTTTTTTAAAATTACTGATTTTAGTCAAGATCTTTTAAATGGCTTAGAAACGCTCGAGAAATGGCCTGAAAAAGTGCGCATTATGCAAAAAAATTGGATTGGAAAATCCGAAGGTGCGCTTATTCGTTGGGAGATTTCACATCATACGCCCGTAAAAAATTTCCATGCGATTGATGTGTATTCAACCCGTCCTGATACTTTGTTTGGGGCATCTTTTATCGCCATTGCACCCGACCATCCCATTGCGCGTGAAATGGCGAAAGAAAAAACGCATTTGCATGCTTTTATTGATGAATGCCATCGTTTGGGCACCTCAACCGCAGAACTTGAAACAGCAGAAAAAAAGGGATTTGATACAGGACTGAAAGTTTTGCACCCCTTTGATAATGAATGGGAAATTCCTGTTTATGTCGCAAATTTTGTTTTGATGGATTATGGTACAGGTGCGGTTTTCGGCTGTCCTGCCCATGACCAGCGCGATCTTGATTTTGCCAATAAATATCATTTGCCTGTTCGTCCTGTTGTTTTGCCAGAAGGTTTTGATCCTGCAAGTTTCATCGTTACGGAAACGGCACATACAGAAGATGGCGTGATGATCAATTCACGTTTTTTAAATGGGTTAAAACCAACAGAAGCGTTTGAAGAAGTCATAAAACATTTGGAAAAAAAATCGCATAACGGGCATCCGCAGATTGAACGAAAAGTTCAATTTCGCTTGCGCGATTGGGGCATTTCACGTCAGCGCTATTGGGGATGTCCCATCCCCATGATCCATTGTGAGACGTGCGGTGTGGTGCCTGTGCCAAAGGCGGATCTTCCAGTAAAATTACCCGATGATGTTTCTTTTGATAAACCGGGAAATCCTCTTGACCATCATAAAACTTGGCAACATGTTTTGTGTCCAAAGTGCAAAAATAAGGCTCGCCGTGAAACGGATACAATGGATACATTTGTTGATTCTTCTTGGTATTATTCGCGCTTTACGGCACCTTGGGAAAATGAACCTACAGATAAAAAAGCCGTCGATGCTTGGTTGCCTGTTGACCAATATATTGGTGGAATTGAACATGCGATTTTGCATCTTCTTTATTCGCGTTTTTTCACCCGTGCGATGAAGATTACCAATCACTTGGATATTGAAGAACCTTTTAAAGGTTTGTTCACACAAGGTATGGTTGTTCATGAAACCTATCGCGATGCCAATGGCTGGGTTTCACCTGCTGATATTGCCATTGAAGAAAAAGATGGAAAACGGGTGGCAACCCTGCTTTCGGATGGCAGCAAGGTTGACATTGGTGCCATTGAAAAAATGTCAAAGTCTAAGAAAAATGTTGTCGATCCTGATGACATTATCGCCTCTTATGGTGCCGATACCGCGCGTTGGTTTATGTTGTCTGATTCGCCGCCAGAACGCGATGTCATTTGGACAGAAGCGGGTGCTGAAGGTGCGCATCGTTTTGTACAACGTGTATGGCGTCTTGTTTCTTTATGTGCGCCAACGCTTCAAAATGTGTCTTCTTTGGCTGGTAAAGAGTCAAAAGCCCTTGAAATTTCAAAAGCAGCGCATCGAACATTGGCAGCTGTTACGGATGATTTTGAAAAACTGGCTTTTAATCGTGCTGTTGCGCGTTTATATGAGTTGGTCAACACATTAACGACAGCATCGCAAACCATTGCAAGTGCTGAAAGTGAAATGAAGCAAGCTGTGCGTCAGGCGTTAGACTTTCTCATTTCAATGATTGCGCCAATTATGCCGCATCTGGCAGAAGAATGTCATGCCGCTTTAGGCGGGGAAGGGCTTGTGAGTGAGCGTGCTTGGCCCCATGATGATCCACAGCTTCAAATTGACAATGATGTTGTCATGCCTGTGCAAATTAACGGTAAAAAACGCGGTGATTTGACAATTGATCGTAATGCAGATCAAGTGACAATTGAAAAAGCTGTATTATCGCTTGATTTTGTGCAATCACATTTAGAGGGCAAAACGCCTAAAAAAATTATTATCGTGCCACAAAGGATTGTCAATGTTGTCGCTTGATTCTCTATTTCAAAAATTCAAACCATATGTTTGTCTTATGGTGATCTGTTTGGGCGCCGCTTTGTCTGCTTGTAGCGTTCAGCCTCTTTATCAGGGCAGCAAAGAAGGGGCTTCACAATTTAATGTTGCACCTTCTATGCGGGAAAAATTATCCGCAATTATTATTGATGAGCCAACAAATCGCTTTAATCAATTGGTGCGCAATCGTTTAATTTTCTTGTTAAATCAGGGTGCAGGTGAAGCGCAGATGCCAAAATATCAATTAACATTGGGAACTTCATATTCTATTCGTTCTGCCGTACAGTTGGATATTGGTGACACGACAGATCGCACAGGGCGCGCTTCAGCAGGAACCGTGGTTGGCAATTCAACTTATGTTTTACGCGATATGGACAATAAGCCAGTGGCAAGAGGGAGGCGTTCTGTCAGTGCGTCTTTTGATCGTCCACGGCAAGAATATGCCAATTTGCAGGCAGAACAAGACGGGCAAAAGCGTGCGGCTGAAGAGCTTGCAGAACAAATCTTTTTGTCATTGGCACAGGATGTGTCAAAACTCCCATAAAGGGATTTGAGCAAAAAGCCATTGAGAAGGAAAAGGGCAGGCGTTTATGGCGATTTTAAAGGCGATAAACGTTTAAAATCGATAAACGCAATGCGTCTTTTCTTTTATCTCAAAGTCCTGAGCTTTGATTATTTTATCTAAAGTCATGTTGTGCAAAAATTTATGGTTTTGAGCCATGAGTTTTTGCAGCGTAGTCATCAATAATATGTTTGTCATATGTGATGACAACGATTAAAAAGGCCTCATAAAATGTGATCGGCAGTGCTTGAAAACATGAAGCGCACTGTTTTGCAGTGCCATAAAATTTTCATACTAAAGATGCTTGGGAACTGCACTTTGATGTGATACTTTTAATCCCATGTTTTAAGCATTAAATGCCTATTATATTGGTGATGGCAATCAAGTTTTTTCATCTTTATGCCTTTATAAGGCAAAAAACGTATAAACGAGGATTGGTTTAAAAAACCAATTCAATCAAAAAGCCAAAAAAACTAAAAATGAAAATCACTTCATAAAATATCTTCACAAAAACACATGATCAGGTGATGAAACAGCTGCTTAACAGATCAACAATGGCGAGAAGACAGAAAAAACTCCGTCTTAACAGGATCTATGATGGTTTATGACCTTAAACAAATATTCAAATATGATGGTTTTGAACCATCATATTTGAAAGCGCTCACAAGCATGATAGAAACACTTTTTTAGTCATTATGTGTGAGAATTTATCCGATGGTTTGACCTGATTTGGACCAATCGGCTAAAAAAGCATCAAGTCCTTTGTCGGTCATGGGATGTTTGACCAAAGCTTTTAAGGTGGATGGTGGAATGGTTGCAACATCAGCACCAATCAGTGCTGCTTCTTTGACGTGATTGACACTGCGAATCGAAGCGGCCAAAATTTCGGTATTAAAATTATAATTATCATAAATCGTTCTGATTTCGCCGATTAAATCCATACCATTTAAGCCCATATCATCAAGACGGCCAATAAAAGGAGAAATATAAGTGGCACCAGCTTTGGCAGCAAGTAACGCTTGATTGGCTGAAAAACATAAGGTGAGATTTGTTTTAAGCCCTTGTGAGGTCAGCGCTTTGCAGGCTTTTAACCCATCAAATGTGAGCGGCAATTTTATGCAAATATTGTCTGCAATTTTAGCCAAAATATTGGCCTCTTTCATGATGTGATCAAAGTCGGTGGCCGCAACTTCAGCTGAAACAGGGCCTGTAACATGCGCACAAATATCTTGAAGCACTTCAATGATATTGCGTCCACATTTTAGGATAAGTGTTGGGTTTGTAGTAACACCGTCAATAAGACCAAGCGCGTTTAATTCACCAATTTCATCACTATCAGCAGTATCGACAAAAAATTTCATATATAGGCTCCCATAATGGTTGTAAAAATGATGATGAACAATGATTTGCTTGTTATGTGACATTGTTTTATCCAAAAGCAAGCCCACAATAGCAAGAATCATGATGAAATCAGATCCGCAGTCTTTAAACATTGTTTCCGTCTTAGTGCCAATGCCTGCTGAGAACGCTTATAGCTATCTTGTTCCAGATACGATGCATGTTGAAATTGGCTCTATTGTTCGTGTGCCTTTAGGACCGCGTGAAGTGGCGGGGCTTGTCATTGATATTGCCTCTGATGAGCGTGAAAACAACCCAATAGATGTCAAAAAATATCGTGCGATCCGTCATGTTTTTGAGTGTCCTCCTTTGCCTTATGATATGGTGCGTTTTTTACAATTTATGGCGGATTATACCTTGTCACCTCCCGGACTTGTAGCGCGTATGGCATTGCGCGTACCAACCGCTTTTGACCTTGAACCACGCGAAATCGGGCTTTGTTATTGTGGCGGGGTGGTTGAACGGTTAACGCCTGCACGTCAAAGAGTGATTGCGCTTGCTGAAAATAAAATGGCGTGGACAAAATCAGGACTTGCCCATGCAGCAGGCACATCCAGTACTGTGGTTGAAGGCTTAAAAAAACAAGGTCTTTTTAAAGAGGTGGAAATGGCGTTGCGCCCTCTTGTTGCAGCTCCTGATCCCACTTATGCGCCTGCTTTGCTGGAAGGCGCGCAAATTGATGCCAGTGAAGTTTTAAAAAAAGCCTGTAAAGTGGACGATTTTCAAACTTTTTTGTTAGATGGAGTGACAGGATCTGGAAAAACAGAAGTGTATTTTGAAGCTGTGGCGCAAACGCTTGAAAGAGGCAAACAGGTTTTGATTCTTTTGCCAGAGATTGCATTAACACAACAATTTCTTGATCGTTTTCACCGCCGTTTTGGTGCGCCACCTGCCGAATGGCACTCAGATATTACACCGCGTCAACGCGAACATGTCTGGCGTCAGGTGGCCGATGGGCGATTGCGTGTGGTCGCTGGTGCACGCTCAGCCTTATTTCTTCCCTTTGAAAATCTTGGGCTCATCATTGTCGATGAAGAACATGATAGCGCCTTTAAACAGGAAGATCGTGTTTTTTATAATGCGCGCGATATGGCTGTGGCACGTGGTTCATTTGGTGGTTTTCCTGTTATTTTATCATCTGCAACACCTTCGGTAGAAAGTCAGGTGAATGCGAATTTGGGACGTTATCAACGTCTTCATCTTCCCTCGCGCTATCATAATGCGGCTCTTCCGCATTTGTGTGCCATTGATATGCGCAAAAATCCCCCTTTAAAAAATCGTTTTTTGTCACCACTGTTAGAAGCAGCTATACGCCAAACTTTGCAGCGCGGTGAGCAATCTCTTCTCTTTCTTAACCGTCGGGGCTATGCCCCGCTTACTTTATGCCGAGTTTGTGGCCACCGCTTTCAATGTCCCAATTGTTCAAGCTGGCTGGTAGAACATCGTTTTCGCAATCAACTTATGTGTCACCATTGTGGGTACCATGAAGCGGTGCCAGAAGCATGTCCTGAATGTGGAACTTTGGATCATCTGGTTGCTTGCGGTCCCGGTGTTGAGCGTATTGCAGAAGAAACGGTTCATCTGTTTGAAGATGCGCGCATTTTGGTTTTATCCACTGATTTGATTGGTGGGGTGAAACAATTGCGTCTTGAACTTGAAGCCATTGCCAAAGGGGATGTGGATATAATCATTGGAACGCAATTGGTTGCTAAAGGCCATCATTTTCCTAAAATTTCATTGGTCGGTGTGGTGGATGCCGATTTAGGTCTCGCCAATGGTGATCCACGTGCAGCAGAACGCACTTTTCAGCTTTTATCACAAGTGACGGGACGTGCTGGGCGCACAGGGCTTGAAAGTCAGGGATTGATACAAACCTATCAACCCGATCACGCGGTGATGCAAGCCATTGTATCTGGCAATCGCACAGCTTTTTATGCGCGTGAAATAGATGAACGTTTGCGCCATAATCTACCCCCTTATGGACGTTTGGCCGCCATTATCATTTCTGCTGAAACAAGAGATGAAGCACAAGCTCATGCGCGCTTTTTACGGCAAAATGCTCCCTACGCAACTGATATTTCTGTACTTGGCCCGGCAGAAGCGCCTTTAGCTTTGGTGCGCGGACGTTACCGCTTTCGTTTGCTCATTCATGGGACGCAGCGTGTTAATATTCAGGCCTTTATAAAAGCAATGATAAAACGCACTCCAAGACCGCGTGGCAAAGTGCGTGTGCAAATTGATATTGATCCTCAAAGTTTTTTATAAACTTTTAACGCACTATATTGGCCAAACATGCCCTTCCATGAAATGTTATAGAACCACATGAAATGTTTTGAGCTATAAGAAGTGGTATCGCACGCCATTTGTTTTGCATTTTTGATTGTGTTTTTAAAACGATCGCTTTTAAAAAGAATCAGACCTCATTTTGATAAGATTTTATCATCCTCGTACAAGAATGACGGTTGGTAGGAAATGTTTGTGTTTTTGAAAACAAAAACAGTGTATGAAGACCAAAAGTTCATCATAAAAAGCTCTAAAGGTGGATTTTGACCATGAAGGTGCTTGTGGATGAGAATAAAGCTTGTTCGTTTAACATCATCCGATCATATAGGGCGCTAATGACACTTTAATACAATCATAGTTTACTTTTGAGAGGTTCCAGCGATGTTTCATATTTTTCCCGATACATATGGTCAATGGCTTATATGGCTTGTGGCGTGGGGTTTTATTGCTGTTGGTCTTTTTTATATGATCTGGCCAAAAACAGCTTTGCGTCTTTTTTGGACCTATCCGCAACAAGAATCAACATCACTTTATGCGGCTGTGCGCGCAAATATGGGCGGCGTGCCTTTAGGTTTGGGGATCAGTTATATTCTTTTTACACAGCCATTTTTGGCTTATGCGCTTTTTTTAAGTGCTTTATTTGTCGCACTTGCGCGCTTGATATCGTTTTTTGTCGATAAAAGTTTTTCAGGTTTTAATATGTTGGCATTATGTGTCGAGCTTGTTTTTACATTGGTCAGTTTTCTTTATGTGTTCGGTTATATTAATTAATCTTTTAAAAAAAACGCACAGAGTCTTCAAAACCGCCTCATTGCGGTGTTGCCAGCCGTGTTTGTGTATGCTAGATGCCTATCACCTTTTAGTGTTCAAGGGTTTTCCTTGCATATTAAAATCAGATTAAAACCTTATATATATAAAGGATATGGCCATTAAGCCTATCCGCACTCAACAGAAAGAGACGGCATCGAGTGTCAAACACGTCTTCACATATATCAGTCGTTGCTAAGCGTTATGCTGGAGCACTTTTTGATTTGGCGCATGAAGCCAAATGTGTTGATGATGTGGAAAAAGAGCTCTCTTCTTGTTTGTCTTTAATCGAATCAAACAGTGATTTAAAACGTTTCATATTCAGCCCTGTCTTTTCTACCAAGGAGCAAGTAAACGCTGTGTCTGCTCTTTGTGAAAAATTTGGTTTAAAAGGCAAGGGTGCTGCTGCTCTTGTTAGAAATTTTTTAAAAGTTGTTGCGGCCAATCGCCGTCTTTTCGATTTACCCGGCATCTTTGATGCTTTTTATCAACTTGCCGCGCTTTCGCGTGGTGAAATCTCTGCTGAAGTCACTTCAGCACGCGCGCTAACAGCCGCGCAAGAAAAAGAACTGAAAGCGACCTTGAAAAATGTGGCGGGCAAAGATGTCCGTCTTAATATGATCGTGGATTCTAAAATTTTAGGCGGATTGATTATTCGTCTTGGTTCTCGTCAAATTGATACGTCGCTTGCTACCAAATTGTCTTCGCTTAAGCTTGCACTGAAAGAGGTCGGCTAATGGATATTAAACCGTCGGAAATTTCTAAAATACTTAAAGATCAGATCAAAAATTTCGGTCAAGAAGCCGAAGTTTCAGAGGTCGGTCAGGTTTTATCAGTGGGTGATGGGATTGCCCGCGTTTATGGTTTGGACAATGTTCAAGCTGGTGAATTGGTTGAATTTCCCGGCGGTGTGCGCGGTATGGCGCTTAATCTTGAGGCAGACAATGTTGGTGTTGTGATTTTTGGATCTGACCGTGATATTGGCGAGGGTGATCCTGTTAAACGGACCAAGTCCATTGTTGATGTGCCTGTTGGTCCTGAATTGCTCGGCCGTGTTGTTGATGGTCTTGGCAATCCAATTGATGGTAAAGGGCCGATTAAAGCCAAAGAGCGTCGTCGTGTTGATGTGAAGGCGCCCGGTATCATTCCGCGTAAATCGGTTCATGAGCCTATGTCAACGGGTTTGAAAGCGGTTGATGCGCTTATTCCTGTTGGTCGTGGGCAACGTGAATTGGTGATTGGTGACCGTCAAACGGGTAAAACAGCCATTATTTTGGATACATTTCTTAATCAAAAGCCGATTCATGATCATGGACCTGATAAGGATAAGCTTTATTGTGTCTATGTTGCTGTTGGTCAAAAACGCTCAACAGTGGCGCAATTTGTGAAGGTTCTTGAAGAACGTGGCGCTCTTGATTATTCGATTGTGATTGCAGCGACAGCTTCTGATCCTGCGCCCATGCAATATATTGCTCCTTTTGCAGGTTGTGCAATGGGTGAATATTTCCGTGACAATGGCATGCATGCTTTGATTGGGTATGATGACTTGTCAAAACAAGCGGTTGCTTATCGTCAAATGTCGCTTTTGCTTCGTCGTCCTCCGGGTCGTGAGGCTTATCCCGGTGATGTGTTTTATCTGCATTCTCGTTTGTTGGAGCGTGCGGCAAAATTAAATGATGAAAATGGCGCAGGGTCATTGACCGCCTTGCCCGTTATTGAAACACAGGCCAATGATGTTTCTGCTTATATTCCCACCAATGTGATTTCCATTACTGATGGACAAATCTTCCTTGAAACCAATTTGTTTTATCAAGGTATTCGTCCTGCGGTTAATGTTGGTTTGTCGGTTTCGCGTGTTGGATCTTCGGCACAAATTAAAGCCATGAAGCAAGTGGCAGGGTCTATTAAGGGTGAACTTGCGCAATATCGTGAAATGGCTGCTTTTGCGCAATTTGGATCTGATCTTGATGCATCGACACAACGTTTGCTTAATCGTGGTGCTCGTTTGACAGAATTGCTCAAACAACCACAATTTTCGCCGTTAAAAACAGAAGAGCAAGTCGCGGTTATTTTTGCTGGTGTAAACGGCTATCTTGATCCCTTGGCCGTTCATCAAGTGGGGCAATTTGAACAAGGACTTTTGACACTCTTGCGTACCGATCACAAAGATATTCTTGAAGGTATTCGTGATCAAAAACAAATAACAGATGAGATCAAAACAAAATTAACAAGCGTGTTGCAAACTTACGCTAAGAATTTTTCTTGATTCATTAACAGGACGGTTTAATGGCTTCGCTAAAGGATCTTAGAGACCGTATCGCCTCGGTTAAGGCGACGCAAAAAATCACCAAGGCAATGCAAATGGTTGCCGCGGCGAAATTGCGTCGTGCGCAAGAAGCGGCAGAGGCTGCGCGCCCTTATTCACAGCGCATGGCAGCGGTTATGTCCAATATTTGTGACAATGTGGATGCGCAAGATGCACCAAGGCTTATGGCTGGCACGGGTAAGGATGATGTTCATCTTCTTGTTGTATGCTCAGCCGAGCGTGGGTTGTGCGGTGGTTTTAATGCGCAAATTGCCCGTCATGCGCGCGATCATATTCGTCGTTTGCTGTCTTTGGGTAAGACAGTCAAAATTATCACGGTCGGTAAAAAAGGTGCAGATATTTTGCGCCGAGATTTTAAAAATTTAATGATCGACCACGTGGATTTGCGTGAAGCAAAAAATATTGCTTTTTCTCATGCGGATTTAATTGGACAAAAAATCATTTCCATGTTTGATGATGGTGGTTTTGATGTTTGTACATTATTTTATTCTGAATTTGTGTCTGTGATTAATCAACAGCCGACTGCTTTACAACTTATCCCTGCAAAAGCAGAGGATGAAGATGAGACAGAAAATGATGCAAAAAGCATCTCTAATAATATTGCAAAAGATAAGCATTTGGCGGTTTATGATTATGAACCAGATGCCGCTTCTATTCTTGAAACACTGGTGCCACAAAATTTACGTGTGCAGATTTTTCGGGCTTTGCTTGAAAATGCCGCTGGTGAAATGGGAGCAAAAATGAGTGCGATGGACAATGCCACGCGAAATGCAGGTGATATGATCAATAAATTATCAATCACTTATAATCGTCAGCGTCAGGCACAGATCACAACTGAATTGATCGAAATTATTGCGGGCGCGGAAGCGCTTTAATCTGGAAGGTAAGGATCGATGGCAAAAGCAGCGAGCCCAAGTAAAACAGCAACAAAAGTAGGTGACAAGAAAACACCTGCAAAAAGCGATGCAAAAACAGCCGATACAAAAAGTGCTGCAACGAAAGCATCAGCAAAAACCAATACACTTAAACCTGCTGTTGGGAAAACAACAAAAGTGGCAAAAGAGACAGCCAATTTTAAATTGGATACAAAAAAAGGTCAATTGGGTCGCGTTAAGCAGATTATTGGTGCGGTTGTTGACGTTCAATTTGATGGTGAATTACCAAAAATCTTAAATGCTTTAGAAATTGAAAATTTAGGCAATCGGCTTGTGTTGGAAGTTGCCCAACACTTGGGTGAAAATACAGTCCGCACCATTGCAATGGATTCGACCGAAGGTCTTGTGCGCGGTCAAGCTGTTGTTGATACAGGCTCACCCATAGTTGTTCCTGTTGGTGAAGCCACATTGGGACGCATTATGAATGTTATTGGTGAGCCCGTTGATGAAATTGGACCAATTAAAAGCAAAAAAGCACGCGCAATTCATCAGGAAGCACCAGAGTATATTGAACAATCAACAGAATCTGAAATTCTTGTAACCGGTATTAAGGTTGTTGATCTTCTTGCACCTTATGCAAAAGGCGGTAAAATTGGTCTTTTTGGCGGTGCAGGTGTTGGAAAAACCGTGTTGATTATGGAATTAATCAATAATATTGCCAAAGCCCATGGCGGATATTCTGTGTTTGCCGGTGTTGGTGAACGTACACGTGAAGGCAATGATCTTTATTATGAGATGATTGAAAGTCATGTAAATGTTGATCCTAAAGAAAATGGCGGTTCGGCTGAAGGATCAAAATGTGCGCTTGTTTATGGTCAGATGAATGAACCGCCCGGTGCGCGCGCGCGCGTTGCCTTGTCTGGATTGACAGTGGCAGAAAGTTTTCGTGATGATGGGCAAGATGTGTTATTTTTCGTCGATAATATTTTCCGCTTTACCCAAGCGGGTTCTGAAGTTTCGGCTCTTCTTGGCCGTATTCCATCTGCTGTTGGATATCAACCTACTTTGGCGACAGATATGGGTGCTTTGCAAGAGCGTATTACAACGACAACAAAAGGGTCGATTACATCTGTGCAAGCCATTTATGTTCCTGCTGACGATTTGACTGACCCTGCTCCTGCAACATCATTTGCCCATTTGGATGCAACAACCGTTCTTTCACGTTCAATCGCAGAAAAAGGGATTTATCCAGCTGTTGACCCGCTTGATTCATCCTCACGTATGCTTGACCCTCTTATTGTTGGTGAAGAGCATTATGCGGTCGCACGTCAAGTGCAAACAATTCTTCAGCGTTATAAATCGCTTCAAGATATTATTGCCATTCTTGGTATGGATGAATTGTCAGAAGAAGATAAATTAACGGTTGCGCGTGCCCGTAAAATTGAACGTTTTCTCTCTCAACCTTTCCACGTTGCTGAAATCTTCACAGGATCTCCGGGTAAGCTTGTGTCTTTAGAAGACACAATTAAAGGCTTTAAAGATTTATGCGATGGCAAATATGATCATCTTCCAGAAGTGGCCTTCTATTTAGTGGGTTCAATTGAGGAAGCGGTTGAAAAAGCACAACGTTTGGCAGCAGAAGCGGCTTAAAGTGTATTTTATTGCGTTGTTCACACAACGTATTTTAATTGAATGATGTTCTGTGTCACTGAAAACACACAGGACATCTTATGGTAAGCTGATAGAGTGACTTTTCGGATCAATGTGATTCAAATATGAATTTAAAGTTAGGGTGATGAACGAGATGGCTGACACTTTTTTATTCGAATTGGTCTCTCCTGAAGAACTTTTGTTAACCGAACAGGTGACAGAAGTAGTGCTTCCAGCAAGTGAAGGCTATTTAACGGTAATGGTCAATCACGCACCGACAATGACATCAATTGTTCCCGGTATCATTAAAGTAAAACCAACCGATGGTGATGAAAAATCTTTTGTTGTTTTTGGCGGTTTTGCAGATATTACACCGACAGGATGTTCCTTATTGGCAGAATCGGCCATTTCAGTTGAGCAATTTGATCATGCGGATTTGGAAGATCGAATCGAACGCGCCCGCCATAGCCTTGAAAATGCCAATGGTGATGAAGCACGCAATAAAGCGGAAGATTTTTTACACCAGTTGACAACAGTTCGTGGTGTTTTAACGATGGCTTGATGGCTTGATGGCTTGATGGCTTGATGGCTT
>NZ_JH725147.1:0-164147 GCF_000278275.1 Bartonella tamiae Th239 | reverse complement strand
GATGGCTTGATGGCTTGATGGCTTGATGGCTTGATGGCTTTAAATTCTTAGCTTTTGGTTACTTTTTAATTGGCAAAAATGGTTTTAAACCGCAATTATTGATCAGAATTCGATTTTAACAAGGTTTTCTTCAAAAAAATTTTCTCATAAGAACAAGTAAGCTGATCAATGCTCTGTATTCATTTACTTTGTGTCTAAACGCCTTCTGTCTAAAATGAGGGTTTTAGGTTTAGTCTCCGTAAAATTTATTAAAATTTGTATGGAAATTAATGCGCGAACGATAAAAGATGTCATAAAAAATAAGATCATTTTAAAGTTTTTTTGATAAAGGTAGTCACGAAGATTTTCCCTGTCCGACAGACATAAAAACAGCTTCACTCTGCTTTGACAGAAAGCGCAAGCAGCTCGTATATCCGCTTATTACTATCTTACTTTGGTAAATTTGTTACTGAACCATGACCTTTTAACAAAATGAATGGGGCTTAAACTTCAGCATGTAACCTTTCAATCATCAGAATGATATTTTTGTTTGTTATTCATTTAATTTTTTAAAAGATATTATCGTTTTTTTGACAAAATTGCGTGCAGATTTACGCATATCAGTCTGTTTGCACAGATGTGAGTCTCAAAATATTGTTTCATTTTAGTTCATTTTTTTTAAAAATTATAAATATAAACAATGATTTGTCTTTAATATTTGTCCTTAAGATCACTCCTTCGTGAAATTGGCTGAATCCCATTGCACCCGTTAAATGAGGATTCTATATGTAGCTATGAAATAATTAGCTTACTACAAAGTTTTTCCAATGTGCCCGTCCCAGACGTTACAAGATCAGGAGCAACTGATTAATCTTTTGCTGATGGTTAGTCGTAAATTACGCATTTTATATGATGCACGCATTGGCCAATATGGCTTAACTCTTGCGCGAGCGCGTGTTTTAAGAGTGCTGAAAGATCATGGAAAAATTTATCAAAAAGATTTGGCACATTATCTCAATATTGAACATGCCACAATTGTGCGCTTAATTGATGCCTTGGAAATTCAAGGTTTTGTGGAGCGCGATGTGTCTAAGGAAGATCGGCGTGCTAAATATTTGGATTTGACACCAAAAGGACATAAAATGATTAGAGGGATTGAAAGGTTTTCGGCACAATTATGTGACGTTGTTTTGGCAGATGTTTCGCAAAATGATACTCAAAAAATGTTATCCCTTTTGATACGCATGGCTGACATAATCGAAAAAGAGGGGCGATTATGAGTGAAAGTGTAGCCGCCATACCCAATGATGAGAGAGAACCACCTTTTCCTAATCCAGGAAAAGTTTTTGCAGGACCTCTTCCTAAATGTATGATTTATATTTTTGCCTCTTGTATTTTACAATGGGCTTATGGGCTTGGCGCCAATATGGTGCAATCTAATATCAATCAGCTTACTGGCTATTTCCACGCAACAACAGTTGAAACGACTTGGCTCGTTGGTGCGTATATGGCGCCCAATGTGAGTATGGCCATTATCTTGATTAAAATACGAAACCAATATGGTTTACGTGCATTTGCCGAGCTTTCTATCCTTTGTTTTGTGCTTGTGTGTAGTTTGCATCTTTTTGTGACGGATCTAGGTTCTGCTATCATTGTGCGTTTTTTTGCAGGAATGGCAGCAGCACCTATGTCCTCTCTTGCTTTTTTTTATATGATGGAGGCTTTTGCTCCTGCTAAAAAACGAACGGTAGGTCTAAGTCTTAATTTAATGAATGTTGCATTGGCGGTACCTTTGTCCCGTTTGGTTTCTCCTTCGCTTATTGATCATGCTGGTTTTCATGGATTGTATGCGTTAGAAATGGGATTGGTTCTTATTGGGCTTGGATGTATTTTTTCTTTACCGCTAACACCTATGCCACGTTCTAAGGTTATCGAAAAACTTGACTTTGTCAGCTATAGTTTGATCGCTGTAGGATTGGGCATTAATGCTGCCATTATGCCAGTTGGTCGCTTTTATTGGTGGCGTGAGGCCCCGTGGATGGGGTGGTGGTTGGCTTTTGCGGTTTTTTGTTTGATGTTGGCTGCAATTATTGAGCTTAACCGTAAAAATCCGTTAATAGATTTGCGCTGGCTCTTTAGTCGTGAAATGTTGCATATAGCGGTTGTTTTGTTGTTATTTCGGATTTTACTTTCTGAACAATCGACGTTAGCGGCCAATTTTTTTAATCTATTTGGTTTACTCAACCGTGAAATGGCACCAATGTATATTGCTGTGGTGATTGGTACGGTTCTTGGTGGCTTTACCAGCGCTGTTTTCTTTCGCCCAGGGCGAGAAGATTTCTTTCATATTATTGCACTCATCCTCTTGGCTAGCGGATCATTTATGGATAGTCATGCAACAAATCTTACGCGTCCTGAACAAATGATTTTAAGTCAAGGAATGATAGGTTTTGGTTATGCACTCTTTCTTCCCCCCTCTATGTCCAAAGGCTTAGCAACTGCCATTGCTCGAGGTCCCAATTATATTTTAAGTTTTATCGCGGTTTTTCTGTTTACCCAAAGCACAGGTGGAATTATGAGTTCGGCGTTTTTTGGCAGCTTGCAAACTATATTCGAAAAATATCATTCGAATATTTTAAGCCAGAAAATCGTTCTAAGTGATCCCATTGTGGCAGCAGAAATCAAACAACTTTCGGCAAGCTATGCACATGTTTTAAACGATCAGACATTGTTAAATGCTGAAGGTGTATCGGCCTTGGCAAAAAAAGCAACTTTAGAAGCCAATGTCTTGGCCTATAATGATGTTTTTCGGCTATATTCAATTATTGCTTTATCCGTTCTTGTCTTATTATTGGTAAAAATGGCAGTAACTGCGTATAAAAATTGGAATGCACGGCAAAGAATAAGCACATCACACTAAATGAAGAAACATAAGATAAGAATATGGTATAAAAACAATGATTAAGTTTTTGCGATCAAAGGCAACAGCAGTTTCCCTTATAGCGGGTATTTGCGGTATATTACTGATCTTATGGGCGTGGAATTTACCCCCCTTTGTTGGCAGTGTGCAAACAACTGATAATGCTTATGTGAAAGGATTTGTAACCGTTATTAGTCCGCAAATTGCTGGCAATATCTCAGAAGTTAATATAAAAGATTATGAAAGAGTGAAACAAGGTCAGCTTCTTATTCAAATTGATGATCGCATTTATAAACAAAAACTCGATCAAGCAATAGCCACACTTGATGCTAAAAAAGCAGCATTGGCGAGTTCCCATCAGCAAGAAGAATCAGCCAAAGCAGATATTCGCTCGGCAGAAGCAGCGCTTGTAAATTCACAACTGAATTGGGATCGTATTAAACCGCTCACGGAACGTGGCGTGTCTTCTCAAAGCAGCGAAGATGCAGCGCGTGCGGATCTTGATCAATCGCGTGCGGCATTGGATGTAAGCCAACAAGCATTGAAAAAAATTCTAGTTGATCGTGAAGGATTGCAGGCTGATGTTGAAAGTGCAGAGGCGGCGGTTGAGTTGGCGCAAATTGATCTTGATCATACTAAAATTTATTCGCCACGAAACGGACGTGTGGGAGAAGTAGGCGCAAAATTTGGACAATATGTTTCTGCTGGCTCACAATTGGTGTCTGTGGTGCCAGATGAAATTTGGATAATTGCCAATTATAAGGAAACCCAATTACATAATATGAAGATAGGTCAGCCTGTTGTTTTTTCTGTTGATGCTTTGAATGATAAAAAAATGAAAGGGATTGTCGTCAGATTTTCACCTGCAGCAGGATCAGAGTTTTCTGTTTTAAAACCCGATAATGCCACAGGTAATTTTACCAAAGTAGCACAACGTATTCCTGTTCGTATTGAGATTATGCCCAATCAAGAGGATCGAGATAGACTTATTCCCGGCATGTCAGTTGTGACACATGTCGATACAAAGGTTGATCCAGAACAATCCTTAAAAGCTGAAGACTAATGTCTTATTGCTAATTTATAAGCAATTATTATAAAACGCTTTTGTTTTGGTGAAATCATTTTGCATTTTTCAAAAAATACCCTTAAAAAGCGGTTTGCTTTTTAAGAAGGGCACTTTACGTTGGTTGAAACAAAAATTTAATAGGAATAACCCTGAATGGATTATTTTCTTCAGCAGCTAGTTAATGGCTTAGCACTTGGTGCTATTTATGGACTGATCGCCATTGGCTATACAATGGTTTATGGTATTTTGGGCATGATCAATTTTGCTCATGGCGATATTTTTATGATTGGTGCTTTTATTGCACTTATTGTTTTTATGATGCTTATGACATTGCCTGCGGCCGTTCCCATTGCTTTGGCACTTCTCATTATGTTGATTATTTCTATGGTGTTTACTTCTGTTTGGAGTTGGGTTGTTGAACGCATTGCTTACCGTCCTTTGCGCGGGTCGTTTCGTCTTGCTCCGCTTATTACGGCTATAGGCATGTCCTTTGTTTTGCGTAATTTTGTTCAAGTGGAACAAGGTGCACGGAATAAATCAATTCCTGATCTTGTGAGTGGCAGTTTTACTATTCCTGGAACGAATGTGGTTGTCTTAAATAAGCAGCTTTTAGTGGTTGCAGTGACGGCAGTCTTATTAATTATTTTTTCTTATATCGTAAGCAAAACCCCTTTGGGGCGCGCTCAGCGCGCGGTAGAACAAGACGGAAAAATGGCCGCACTTTTAGGTATTAATGTTAATCGAACCATTTCCATCACATTTATAATGGGTGCTGGATTGGCGGCAATTGCTGGAACGCTTTATCTTGTCAATTATGGACAAATTCACTTTTCTGATGGTTTTATACCGGGGATCAAAGCCTTTACTGCTGCTGTTCTTGGTGGTATTGGCTCACTACCTGGAGCCGTTTTAGGTGGGCTTTTGATTGGCTTAACAGAGGCTTTTTGGCAAACCTATTTTCCACCCGAATATAAAGATGTTGCCGTTTTTGCAATTCTAGCCATTGTTTTGATTTTTATGCCCTCAGGCATTCTTGGTCGTCCAGAAGTGGAAAAGGTTTAGGCCGTGGCGAATAATGAGTTACAAATACCATCAAATGATAGAACAGAGCGTTTTATAGCGGCTCTAAAAGAGGGGGCTATAACAGCTCTGATTGCTTTTCTACTATTCGTTTTTATCGTTGGTTTTCGAGCTGATTTAAATTTAAACAATGAAATGACATTAACGCCACAAATGGGGTATCTTTTCAATTACGTTTTGATTGCAGGTGTGGGACGCTTTACATGGCGTTTTTTTGGTGGTGGAATAAAGGGCACAGTTTTTGCTCTTTTCCCTATGGCAATTCTCTTTATTCTTTATCGGGCTTGGCTTTATTATGCACTAAATGTGTCCTTGCCAAGCTATCAGCTTTCAGCGCAAACATCTCAATTATTGATTGTTGGGCTTGTTTTGCTTGTGCTTTTGATTGTGGCCGTTTTCTTTTTATATTCCCATCGTGCAAGACAATCGCTCACATCATCTATAGCGGTTGTATCGCCCAAAATACATAAATATGCTCCCGGCTTTATCCTTGCACTTTTACTCATTTACCCATTTTTTATTACCAGCTTTGTCGTGGACAATTTAGCGCAGTCGCAAAAATGGATTGATAATTATGCCATTCAAATTCTCATCTATATTATGTTGGCATGGGGTTTGAACATAGTTGTTGGGTTGGCAGGTCTTCTTGATCTTGGATATGTCGCGTTTTATGCGGTTGGGGCTTATACCGTCGCACTTTTAGGCAATCACTTTGGATTTTCATTTTGGCTTTGTCTTCCTCTTGCTGGTTTTTTTGCTGCACTTTGGGGCATGATATTGGGCTTTCCTGTATTGCGATTGCGCGGGGATTATTTGGCTATTGTGACTTTGGCCTTTGGAGAAATCATTCGGATTGTTTTGCAAAATTGGACACCCGTTACAGGCGGTGCTTCAGGTTTATCGGTTGAAAAAGCAAGTTTTTTTGGTTTGCCCTTTATCCGTGGTGAACATGGTTTTGCGGCGTTTTTTGGATGGAATTTTCAAGCAGCACATTATAAAATTTTTCTCTATTATATCATTGTTGTAATGGTTGTCTTAACAGCTTGTATTATTACACGGTTACGTCGTTTGCCTATTGGTCGCGCATGGGAAGCATTGCGTGAAGATGAAATTGCCTGTCGTTCACTTGGCATGAATACAGTGATCACAAAATTAACTGCTTTTTCGATCGGAGCAATGTTTGGCGGTTTTGCAGGGGCATTTTTTGCTGCACGGCAAGGTCGTGCGGATTATACAAGTTTTGTATTTGAAGAATCTGCCATTATTTTAGCCATTGTGGTTTTGGGTGGCATGGGCTCACTCGGCGGAATAGCACTTGCAGCTGTCGTGATGATTGGCGGCATGGAATTGTTGCGCGATGTGCCTGCGCTTCAAATGATTTTTGGGCCTGATTTTAATCCCCAACACTATCGAATGCTATGGTTTGGATTAGTCATGGTGATGGTTATGGTGTGGAAACCGCGTGGTTTTGTTTCCACCCGTCAAGCGAGTGCTTTTTTGCATAAACGCAAAACCGTCTCTGGTACGTATACCAAGGAAGGTCAAGGCTAATGGATCAGAACAAGATTGTTCTTTCTGTTGAACATTTACGCATGGAATTTGGCGGGCTTGTTGCCGTTAATGATCTCAGTTTTGATGTTGAACGGGGAAAAATTACCGCTCTTATTGGTCCAAATGGTGCTGGTAAAACGACTGTTTTTAATTGTATTACTGGCTTTTATCGCCCAACAGGCGGTCGTTTAACGCTCAATACTGGGCAGAATGCGCCTTTTTTACTTGAGCGTCTTGCCGATTTCGACATTACCAAAAAAGCAAAAGTCGCCAGAACTTTTCAAAATATTCGTTTGTTTACTGGTTTGACTGTTTTGGAAAATCTTCTTGTTGCACAACATAATGAATTGATGCGTGCATCAGGTTTAACTTTTTTTGGTTTGCTTGGATTGCCAAGATATGAAAAAAAAGCACAAGCAGCGATTGAAAAAGGGCGGCAATGGCTTGAAAAAATCAATCTTATTGAGCGTGCTGATGACCCTGCAGGGGATCTTCCTTATGGGGATCAAAGGCGGCTTGAAATTGCCCGCGCCATGTGTACACAACCAAAACTCTTATGCCTTGATGAGCCAGCCGCAGGTCTTAATCCAAAAGAATCACTCGAATTGAATAAGCTTTTGCTCCATATTCGTGATGTCGAAAAAACCTCTATTTTGTTGATCGAACATGATATGTCTGTGGTGATGGAAATATCCGACCATGTGATTGTTTTGGAATATGGTGCCAAAATTTCTGATGGTACACCTGAAAAGGTTCGCAATGATCCCAAGGTTATTGCGGCCTATCTTGGTGTGGATGATGATGAAATTGAACATTTGGTTGATACTGAAAAACAACAAGGTGAAAGTGATCCTGCGCAAGCAACTATTGATGATCTTTTAGATAAGGTTATTGAAGATAAAGCGGAGGAGCGATCATGAGTGAGACTGAAAAAGCGCTTTTGCGTGTTGAAAATATTGAAACGTTTTATGGGTCGATTCAAGCGCTGCGGGATGTTTCCATCCACGTTAATAAAGGGGAAATTGTGACCCTTATTGGTGCAAATGGTGCGGGCAAATCAACCTTAATGATGAGTGTCTTTGGTCATCCGCGTGCACGCCGTGGGCGCATTGTTTATGATGGTCAGGATATAACACAAATGCACAGCCATGACATTGCGCGTTTAAGAATCGCCCTATCACCGGAAGGGCGGCGTATTTTCCCACGTATGAGTGTTTTGGAAAATTTACAAATGGGTGCAAGTCTTGATCATTTAAAATATTTTGATGACGATGTTGAAAAAATGTTTGCGCTTTTTCCGCGTTTAAAAGAACGTTTGAATCAGCGTGGTGGGACATTATCTGGCGGTGAGCAACAAATGTTGGCAATTGCCCGTGCACTGATGGGGCGGCCAAATTTACTAATGTTGGATGAGCCATCTTTGGGTTTGGCACCTTTGATTGTCAAACAGATTTTTGAGGCCATTCAAACCTTAAATCGTGAAACGGGTTTAACCGTCTTTTTGGTTGAACAAAATGCTTTTGGCGCTTTAAAACTTGCTCATCGTGGCTATGTTTTGGTGAATGGTCAGGTTACTTTAAGTGGCACGGGCATTGCATTATTGTCTAATCCTGAAGTGCGTGCTGCCTATCTTGATGGTACAAAACATCAAGGATAATGTTTCTAATGTCGATGAAGGTTAAAAGAGCTTTATAATAAAAATGAATGCATTTTGTAATGTAGATGATGATGCGATGCAAAAATATGTCATCAAGAAAAATGACTCATGAACACAGCACAGGAGCCATAAAAATATGCAAGGTATTTTTTACGAAGAACCGTCCTTTTTGGTCTTTGTTTTTGTGACATGTCTTTTGGGCGGATGGGCAGCTTGGATGACGGGGCGTGCTTGTGCATTGACGTGGCGTCATTATTGTGTTGCACTTATTTATATGATTCCGCTTGCCTGTGTGGTGCGATTTATCCATTATATTCCACCTTTTAATGGGACATTACTGTCTGTGCATTATTATTGTGTCGATCTGATTGTTTTGATGATTTTTTCAAGCCTTGGATTTCAATATACGCGAACAAAACAGATGGTGCGTCAATATAGTTGGCTTTATGAAAAAACATCGGCTTTGACATGGCGCAAAAAATAAGAAGAGTACCGTTGTTTTTTTGATAGCGAAAACGCCACGGATTTTCATCATTTGAGTTTTATATTAATGTTTATGATAAAATAAGATGATTGATGACATAGGCAATGCGCATACATACAACGCTGACGCGTATCATAATGTAACAGGAAATTTTCACTATTAAGCGCCTCATCATCACTTTTTATGAGTGAAATTCACCGGTCTTATTTTTTACCAAAGGGTATGGATGTCAAAAATGCTTATATATAGCTGTTAAGGCCTATCAAATTGAGGCATTTTGCATAGATGGGATCATCTTTTTGAACATTTCTTTTGATATCATATTATTGATTTGAAACCATTAAGCTATGTTTTTGAAGCGGTGTCTTTGGCACCGCTTCACACGGTAAAATAACCATGATCCCTTCAATGAAGTGACGTTATGATGAGGTTAAGATCAGTAAAATCTGTTTGATTAGTTTTTGCGCATGATAAGGCAAGCCGCTAATCCAACACCCGCAATAATGGCCAAAAGGGTTTTTGGATTATCTTTGGCTTTTTCTTTCAGTTCATGTGCATGATGGCTAACATGGTCAATTGCTTGACGCCCTTTTTCTTTCATCACGCCGACAGCTTCGCCAGCATGATAGTTTGGGTCAGTCCATTGGCTTTCTCCTGTCAGAGTAGACAATTCCCGTTTTAATTCGTCAATACGTTTTTTTGATTTTTCTGTTGTTGAACCATTATCTTGAAAAATACCCATCAATGTCTCCTTTTTGTTTTATAATGATTAAGCCGATGTGTAAGACGTTTTTTGTAAAATATCTTAAATAATGCGTTTTGGTTTCATTTTATTGTTTCAAAAGAAACGTAAAACGCGTAAAAAGGTTTCATAGAAATTGTCTTTTGATAGGGGACAACTATTGATCAAAACTGCGATCTTGCAATACAATAAGATATGTTGAATGCGAAAATGAAATTTCCATATTAAAAGATCACATATTGGAAGATAGCTTGAAAGGTCGTATTTTAAAAAAGATTATTGAAACCATCGTTGTAATGCGTATAAAATGATGCTGCATAGTGGTTTTAAAAATCTGCATAGAAAAATAAGCAGAGGACATATTGTCGCTTTTCCTTTATAAGACATCAACAAAAACTAAGATTTTACGGCACACATGACGATGTATAGGATCGTTCAACAAAGTGAGTGTAAACGAATTATATTATGACCCAACAAGAATATTTTTCAAAAGCCTTTTCTCGTCGTCAATCCGAGAGCGTTAATGTCGGCGGGGTTATGGTCGGTGGAAATAATCCTGTCGTTGTGCAATCGATGACCAATACTGATACGGCCGATATTGATTCGACCGTTGCGCAAGTGGCAGCCTTATTTAAAGCAGGCTCAGAAATTGTTCGTATCACTGTGGATCGTGATGAATCAGCCGCAGCTGTTCCAAAAATTCGTGAGCGTTTGGAACGTTTGGGTCTTCATATACCCCTTATTGGTGATTTTCATTATATTGGTCATAAACTTTTATCCGATCATCCAGATTGTGCAAAAGCCTTGGCAAAATATCGTATTAATCCGGGCAATGTTGGTTTTAAGGATAAGCGAGATAAACAGTTTAGTGATATTGTTGAGATCGCCATTCATTATAATAAACCTGTTCGCATTGGGGTCAATTGGGGGTCTCTTGATCAGGAATTGCTCACACGCCTCATGGATGACAATGCAAAAAAAGGCAGCATTTTATCTGCCGAAGAGGTGATGCGTGAGGCGGTGGTTCAATCCGCATTACTTTCAGCACAGCTTGCCGAGGATATTGGTCTTAATCGCGATAAAATAATTTTATCAGCTAAAGTCAGCCAAGTGCAAGATTTAATTGCCGTATATACAATGCTTGCTAGCCGCTGTAACCACGCTTTGCATTTAGGCTTAACAGAAGCTGGTATGGGCACCAAGGGTATTGTGGCTTCTTCTGCCGCTATGGGCATTTTATTGCAACAGGGTATTGGAGATACAATTCGAATTTCTCTCACGCCTGAACCGGGTGGGGATCGCACAAAGGAAGTCCAAGTATCACAAGAACTTTTGCAAGTGATGGGCTTTCGCCAATTTATCCCCATTGTTGCGGCATGCCCGGGCTGTGGTCGAACAACCTCTACGGTGTTTCAAGAATTGGCGCAAAAAATTCAAAGCGATATTCGAAAAAATATGCCCGTATGGCGTGATAAATATCCCGGTGTTGAAGCGCTAAATGTTGCGGTTATGGGGTGCATCGTCAATGGGCCTGGTGAGTCCAAACATGCCGATATTGGTATTTCCTTGCCCGGTACGGGAGAAACGCCAGCTGCCCCTGTATTTGTTGATGGTCAAAAACTCAAAACATTGCGTGGCGACAATATTGCCGCCGAATTTGAACAAATGGTGGCTGACTATATCGAAAATCGCTTTAAATGAATTTATCTTTACAAGAAAGATTGCACAAAAACCATAAAGATAGCTTCAATGTCTTATTTTGCTCAATCACGATCATGCTTATAAATTTTTTTAAGGGTCTTTATTGATGAAAAGATCGATCATGAAGCCTTTTACTTTTGTGATAGTGCATTGAAATGAAGCGGTTTTGATCCCAGAATATTGTGATGAAGATTTCAAAGACGTTTCACAGATGATCTTTGTGTCATTTTGGAGTTTCTTAAAAGCAAAAAATAGACTCATGCAAATCTGTTTTTTCAACACTATTATGACGATTAAAACGCGTCTTTCGCCCTATGTTAAAGACGTGTTGCGTTAAACACGTCTTATGTCACATATTTCTATAAATCATTTTGAAGCTCTATCCGTCCTGCACTGCGCTCCTTCAGCCATGAGGCAAAGGGTTTAATCATTGAATTTGGCACTTGCACTGAAAAAAGGCATCCTTCGGCGTCAAATTGTTGATCAATCAGCTTGGCTTGAAAGGTGGCTGTTTCATTTTCAACACTAGTAATGAGATGAAACGGACAATGAAAAGTCACTGTGCCCCAATCAATAATTTCTTCACGTTCAGCGTTTTGTAGCAAGCGCGCCGCGCCGCCACCATAAGCCCGTGCAAGTCCGCCTGTCCCCAATTGAATACCACCATACCAACGGGTAATGATAACAAGAATACGATCCCAATCTCGTCCTTCAATAGCATTTAATATTGGTTTGCCAGCCGTGCCTGTAGGTTCTCCATCGTCACTAAAGCGATAGTTTAAACCATATTTCCATGCAAAACAGTGATGCGTGGCATCTTCTTGGCGTATGTCTTTAATGATATTATCGGCGTGTTCGAAAGAATGAAGTGGAAAAGCACGTGTTAAAAAACGGCTTTTTTTAATTTCTTCAAGTGCCTCTAAGGGTGCAGCAAGCGTAAATGGCATGACGGATCTCTCAAAAGTCTCCTTTAAACCCAAAGTGAAAGTTTAAAAGTAAAACTGTGTCAGAGCAAGACGGTTGGGTTGATAGAGTGTTGTTGTGCTTGTTTTTGATGTTTTAATGATGAAACATTAAGTGCAAACATTAAAATGCGTGCTGTAAGGATCAAAGAATCTTAATTTCTATGATGATGCGCTCTTGCTTAATGCTTTCGATTAGCGATGAAATGCGCAGTTTGTCGTAAAAGAAAAGCTTTTTCTTTAAAGGGAAAAAGAAGCTCTTCTGCTTGTGCAACTAAGCCTTCTAATTGTTTTTTTGCCCATTCTTCACCGTGTAGTGCCACTAAGGTTGCTTTATTGGCAGCAATATCTTTTCCAGCCGTTTTTCCAAGCGAAACTGTATCTGATGTCACATCAAGCAAATCATCAGCAAGTTGAAAAGCAAGACCAATAGCTGCACCAAATTCTGATAATCTTTCATAGTCTTCACGTGTTGCATTGCCAATCAGTGCACCTGCCTCACAGCCATAACGGATAAGGGCACCTGTTTTCATCGCTTGTAAGGTGATAATATCTGTTTCCTCAACTGTGACATGTTCCGATTGTAAATCCAGAACCTGTCCACCAACCATACCGCCTAAGCCCGCACTTCGTGCAAGTCCGCTTATTAAGCGTAATTTTGTTTCGGCTTTTAGTTCAAGAGCCTCATCGGCAATCATATCAAAACTCATCGTTAATAAAGCATCACCAGCAAGAATAGCGGTTGCCTCGTCAAACGCTTTATGAACAGTGGGTTGTCCACGGCGCAAATCATCATCATCCATTGCAGGCAAATCATCATGAATGAGCGAATAACAGTGAACACATTCGAGTGCTGCTGCAACACGCAATGCCGCTTGTGGATTGGCATCAAAAAGTGCAGCTGTTTGCATCACAAGAAAAGGGCGAAGCCTTTTGCCGCCATTTAGTACACCATGGCGCATCGCGGCTAAAAGAGATTCAGGACGATGAATTTCACCGAGTTTTAACGAGGGTTTGAGCGCTTCATCTAAAAAGTGACCGATTTTTTCAGCAGTGTTAAGAAGTGTATTGGCAAAATTATCCATTGTCCTGACTTTCTTTTTCTTGCAATATGGGCATGAAGCAATCGATCGACCTCGTCAAGAGTTTGCAGTATAGTGTGATGATAAATAAAGGGTATCATCTGTGGTTACATCACAAAATAAACGTCATAAAAAAATATCGAAACAAACAAAATATCGTTTTATGACGTATTTTTTGCTGATAGTATTGGTTTTGCCGTTTTTTTTCATTGTGTTTTATCGGTTACCTTTTATCCACCCTCTCTCGACTTTAATGATAAAAGATCTTGTCTTATTGCGTGGTTATGATCGCCAATGGGTCCGTTTAAACGATATATCGCCTCATCTGCGTTATGCTGTTATCATGTCTGAAGATGGAAAATTTTGTGCCCATCATGGCGTGGATTGGAAAGAATTACAAAGTGTTATAACAAGTAAAAACGGACCCTCACGCGGGGCTTCGACTATTACAATGCAAATGGTCAAAAATCTTTTTTTATGGCATGGTCGTCCTTATTATGTCAGAAAAGCATTGGAAATTTCTTATGCCGTTGTTGCCGATCAAGTTTTGTCAAAAGAAAAAATTTTAGAAATTTATCTCAATATTGCAGAATGGGGATCGGGTATTTATGGTGCAGAAGCTGCCGCTCAGCATTATTTTAAAAGGTCGGCAAAAAATCTTACTGCACGTCAAGCCGCTTTGATGGCTGTTGCTTTACCCAATCCAAAATTGCGTCATCCTGCCAAACCATCCGTCAATCTCACACGTTTGGCAATTTTAATTGAAAACCGCGCGCGTCAATCAGGCGCCTATATTCAATGTGTGCGCTAGGCTTAAGTTTCATTCACTGTATCAAAAGCTATGAGGATTTAAGTGACAAAAGGTAAAAGAGCAGTGAAAATATGTTTTTCTTAAAAATTTGTCGACAAAATTAATCGCGAAAGTTTTCGATAGACAAAAAAGATAAAACAGCTTCCATCTGCTTTGTCAGAAAGAGCAATCAAAACCTTTATCTAAGAATCACTTTTTCCTTACATATTTTTCCCTTGCATAATTTTGCTGTTTATCATGCTATTTTAATATAATGAAAAGGGATTGAGCCTAAAGAAGCCGCTATCGACTTGGTTTGTACTTAAATTTTCATAAAATGAAGGCGCATTTGGTTTTTTTTAAAGATTTTCATCTTTTTCGTCGTCATCTTTTAAAAAAATGCGCTTTGAGTCTGGTCAAACTCATGTATTCAGTGTATAGGCACGCACAAACTTATCTCTTTTTTTCTGAAAAGTGGGCATTAGGCTTATCTGTCAGATCTATTCTTAGCAAATTTGGAGTATCATTCCATGGCTGTACCTAAACGAAAAACATCCCCGTCTAAGCGCGGCATGCGTCGTTCGTCTGACGCTCTTAAAGCGCCGACTTATATTGAGGATAAAGATTCAGGTGAACTACGCCGTCCTCATCATATCGATTTAAAAACTGGTATGTATCGTGGTCGTCAGGTCTTAACACCTAAAGATTGATGATGTGATGTTTATCACTACGAAAACCGGTCTTATGGCCGGTTTTTTTGTTTTAAACATGAAGACGTGTCATAGCCTTCTCATTTTTTAAATGTGTGGTCGGTCGTATCCGGTCACATCATGACTATCAATCTATAACTTTTGGTGATGAAAAATGTTTCTGTGGTTGAAGAAGTGTTTCATGCGTTTGCCGCGCTTTTGAAAACTGTTTTAAAATGATGCGCCTATTTTATCGTTTTGGCTATCATATTCTGTTTTATTGTAGATTTTAAAAGCGCTTTTTACTGTCATGCTTACTTGACTACGTGACGTTTTCATCTTGGTCATCTTGTATAAAATAAGGCTAAACACTTTGTTTAATCATAATGAACACGTCATTCTCATGACAGATCGTTTTTATAATCGGATCATTAAAATTCACCACAATGTTTAAAAATTAATACGCTTAAAAAAGCCTGATAAATCCTTTCATCTGTTTTTTAAAGCAGAGGTTTTGCTGAAAACTGGATTTTTTGATATTCGCATACTATATTGATAATAAATTTTTATTACGAAGAAAGCGATAGCCTTCAGAACAAAGTTAGAACATGTAAATGTCAGCGATTCGTCGCTGATTCGTTCCACTCTTGTTCTCAATTTCAAAAATTGTGGTGCATACTTTGTGAAGGACAAGACTTGCACGAGAGTGAATAAGGCGGTAATTCCTTTTAAAAGCTAAAACGTGTTTTGTCATTCGTTTTACAGAGCGTTTTATAGCTGGCATTTGGAGTGTATTATGGCGAAAGCCCCCATGAATGTTTCGGGGCGTGATGTGACAGCGGTTTTAGGCCCGACTAATACAGGTAAAACACATCTCGCAATAGAACGTATGTTAGCTTATGATAGCGGACTTATTGGGTTGCCTTTAAGGCTACTTGCCCGTGAAGTTTATCAACGCATATGTGAAAAAATTGGCGCTCATCGAGTCTCTTTGGTGACTGGTGAAGAAAAAATAATCCCCCCTAATGCGCGTTATTCTGTTTGTACAGTGGAAGCTTTGCCTCGCGAAACAAAAGCATCTTTTGTTGCGATTGATGAAGTGCAGCTTTCTGATGATTTAGAACGCGGACATATTTTCACAGATCGCATTTTGCATTTGCGTGGGCAGCATGAGACCATGCTTTTGGGTGCCGCTACAATGCAGGGCATTTTGCAAAAGCTGTTGCCTGGCCTTACGATTGTCACGCGGCCGCGTTTTTCGCATTTATTTTATACAGGGTCTAAAAAGATCACAAGGCTTCCAAGCCGCAGCGCTATTGTGGCTTTTTCATCTGAGGAGGTTTACTCAATTGCTGAATTTATTAAGCGTCAGCGCGGAGGGGCAGCCGTTGTTATGGGGGCTCTTTCACCGCGTACGCGAAATGCGCAAGTGGCACTTTATCAATCAGGTGATGTTGATTATCTTGTTGCAAGCGATGCGATTGGCATGGGACTTAACCTTGATGTCGATCATGTTGCTTTTGCGCAAACACGCAAATTCGATGGCTACCAGTTTCGTGATTTAAAACCCGCAGAAATGGGACAAATTGCAGGTCGTGCAGGCCGTTATATGCGTGATGGAACATTTGGTGTCACAGGAAGGGTGCCGCCTCTTGAAGAGGATCTTGTCGAGCGTATTGAAGCCCATCATTTTCATCCAGTAAAAGTGATGCAATGGCGCAATGCACATTATGATTTTTCTTCCATTGATGCTTTGAAGCGGTCTTTAGATATGGCGGCGCCTCTTGAAGGTTTGGTAAAAGCATTGCCAAGTGTTGATGTTCAGGCGCTGGATTTTTTAACGCATGACTATGATATTTTGCGTCTTGCACAAAGCCGTGAGCGTATTGCTCTTTTGTGGGATGTGTGCGCTCTTCCTGATTATCGTAAAATTGCCCCTGCACAACATGCAGATATTATTGCAACCATCTATCATGATTTGGTAAAGAAGGGTGCAGTGAATGAAAATTATATGGCAGAGCAAATTTCTCGAGCGGATCGGATTGATGGAAATATTGACACATTATCACATCGTATTGCACAAATCAGGACATGGACTTTTGTCTCACATCGTCCCGGATGGCTTGCCGATCCGCAACACTGGCAAGAAAAGACGCGAGAAATTGAAGATAGATTGTCAGATGCACTGCATGAGAGGTTGACGAAACGATTTGTAGACCGCAGAACAAGTGTACTTATGAGACGGCTAAGAGAGAATGTAATGATGGATGCCGAAATTCTTGAAAATGGTAATGTTCTTGTTGAAGGACATCATGTTGGTAAACTCGACGGTTTTCGATTTATTGCGGATGTCGGGGGCGAGGGGAGCGATGCGCGTGCATTGAAAGCTGCTGCGGCACAAGTGTTGACCACAGAGTTTGAAAAAAGAGCAGAGCGTTTGAAAGCTTCCCCCAATGGTGACTTGGCAATTGGGTCAGATGGAGTGGTGCGTTGGATTGGACAACCTATCGCCAGTCTTGCTGCAACGGACGATGTTTTAAAACCGCGAGCAGTCTTGCTGGCAGATGAACATTTAAACGGGGCGATGCGTGATCAGGTGAGTCAACGTATTGAGCGGTTTGTGCGGTATCATTTTGAAACAGCTTTAAAGCCACTTTTTGATCTTATAGAGGCGGATGCTTTGGTGGGGGTCACGCGCGGTTTGGCATTTCAATTGGTTGAAAAATTTGGTGTTTTACCCAGGCGTGATGTTGCTCAAGACGTGAAATCTTTAGATCAAATATCGCGAGCTGCCTTGCGGCGTCTTGGTGTGCGTTTTGGCGCGTTTCATATTTTTTTACCCATGATGTTAAAGCCTGCTCCTGCGCAAGCTTTAACGTTGCTATGGGCGTTGAAAAATGATGGACGTGATTTGCCGGGATATGGTGATGTGTTGCCTGTTTTGTCTGCTGGACGCACATCGGTTGTGATTGAGCCGACATATACTCCTGTTTTTTATCATCTTGCAGGTTATCGCATTTTAGGCCGCCGTGCTGTGCGTATAGATATTTTAGAGCGTTTGGCTGATTTGATAAGACCCGCATTGAGTTGGAAAGTGGGCATGCAACCACGACCCGATGGGGCTTTTGATGGAAAACAATTTTATGTTACGCCAGCAATGCTTTCTATTCTTGGAGCAACGCCTGATGATATGGAAGAAATATTAAAAAGCCTAGGATATCGTGCGCATGTGAGCGATACGGTAAGTCTCGAAAAAGCACTTTTAGAAAAAAGTCGTACAACACCAATCCCCTCATCTTCTTTACCAATGGCTGAGCCTGTGGGATCTTATTGGAACGATCTGTCATCAAAAATGGTGCAAGAGGTTCCTGCCGCCGAGCCGATTGGTCCTTTCTTTTCTTCAAAAAATAAAAATGAAGAGGCAAAACCTGTTACATTATGGCGCTATCAGGGGCGTCATGAAGCGCGTGCTGCAAAACCTTATCAAGCAACGCAGAAGAAAAAAGCCGATCAATCAGCACATAAGCACCCAAACACCTTTAAAAAGGGCGATGATAATAATAAGAAGCCTCGCTTCAATAAAGCGGCAAAAAATGAAACAGGATTTCATCATAAAAAGCCTAAATCAGCACAAAAACCTTTGGATCCTGATTCTCCTTTTGCAAAACTTGCCGCTTTGCGCGAGCAGATGAAAAGATAGTTTTCATGTTTTGTTTTGAGGTTTTTTATGAGTGAAACATTGGACAAAAGACAGCGATTGGATAAATGGCTGTTTTTTGCACGTGTTTTAAAAACACGCAGTCTTGCTGCTCGTTTTGTATCATCTGGAAAAGTGCGGGTGAATCGTGAAAAAATTACCAAACCTGCTTTTTCTATAAAATTCGGCGATATATTAACAATCACGCTTGAGCGAGGCATTATCATTTATAAAATTTGTGACTTGGGAAACCGTCGTGGCCCTGCAAGTGAGGCACAAGCACTTTATGAAGATCAAACACCCAAATTAAAATCATCTGAAATACAAAAAAGTATTACGCCTTCTCATTTTTACATAAAAGGGCGACCAACGAAACGCGATCGGCGTCAGTTGGATCATTTCCGTCGACAAGATATATGACAATTGGCTCTTATTGTGGACTTGAAACAGCGTTATAAAAACGCTAATTCAATTTTGTTATCAAAACGTATCCGTTAAAAAGTGTGACAGGCTTTTGTCGGAATGCGCTTGACGTGAACACTGGAGATTTGAAAATGACCTATGTTGTGACCGACAATTGCATTCGCTGCAAATATACTGACTGTGTCGAAGTGTGCCCTGTTGATTGTTTTTATGAAGGCGAAAATATGCTCGTTATTCATCCTGATGAGTGTATTGATTGTGGTGTGTGTGAACCAGAATGTCCAGCTGAAGCGATTAAACCAGATACAGAGCCGGGTCTTGAAAAATGGCTTGAGCTCAATTTAGATTATGCATCAAAATGGCCAAATATAACAGTTAAAAAAGATCAATTACCTGAAGCCACAGAAATGGATGGCGTCCCTGATAAGTTAGAAAAATATTTTTCCTCAGAACCTGGAAGCGGCGATCAATAAAATGCATATCAGTCGTAAGTGGCTTGTTGTTGATTTCTTTGGTTTTTTATGATATGTTTCAAAAATTCAGCTGGTAGCTGGATGTTTTCCTAAGTTGGTTTTATCTCTGGAAAGGTGTGCTCATCTTGCATGTTTTTTTTGCGCCATTTTTTAATGTGTGCAGCAATATATTTGCGGACGAGTAAGGTCGTTTTGATGGTTGTGGTGCAAACATTTTAAACGCCTGGTCCTTTCTTATAAACGCTGCTTTAAAAATATCTACTATCATAGGGTGCGCCCATTTCGCGTTTTTAATCCGTGTCCACCGCCTTTTTGGTCTTGGATACAGAGGGAGTAAGAAAAAATATGTCATCCCAGCAAAAAAAATCCTCCGTTCGTCAAGGATTTAAAGCTTCAGAATATATCGTCTATCCTGCTCATGGCGTTGGTCAAATAATTGCTATTGAAGATCAGGAAGTGGCAGGACACAAACTGGAATTGTTTGTCATTCATTTTGAAAAAGATAAAATGCATGTCAAAGTTCCTGTGGCAAAAGCAATTTCCATTGGTATGCGCAAATTATCAGAAACAGATTTTGTTGACCGAGCGCTAAAGGTTTTGCAAGGACGTGCGCGTATTAAGCGGACAATGTGGTCAAGACGTGCTCAAGAATATGATGCAAAAATCAATTCAGGTGATTTGATATCCATTGCAGAAGTTGTGCGTGATCTTTTTCGTGCCGATAATCAGCCAGAGCAATCTTATTCGGAAAGACAACTTTATGAAGCCGCCCTTGAGCGTATGGCACGTGAAATTGCTGTTGTGAATAAAATTTCTGAAACAGAAGCCGTGCGTTCAATCGAAATTAATCTTGCTAAAAGTCCTAAAAGAGCAAGCAAAGCGGATAGTGATGTTGAAGCTGATTCTGAAGATGGAGAAGTTGAAGCGGCTTAAAGAGTCATCATTTTGTATATGAATCCTCTTGTCACCATGACATGAAGCTTCCAAATTAATTCATTTGTCGCTGTTTGTTTTATTTAAAACCCTGCCATATGGTGGGGTTTTTTATATAATGCACTTTCTTTATGATGTTTGATCATGATGAGAGATGAACAGATCATGTATAATCTTGTATGAAAGTGATGAATATTGAGTGGTATTTACATAAAATCTTTTTATGCATAATCCTTCATCTTTTTTGAAAACAAAAATATGAGACTGTTTTCAATCGTATGAATGCCATGACGACGGATTATTTTTTTAAAGTCTCATTTAGAAGTTTCAGTGTGTTTAAGCGATGCGAGATTTAGGCTTATGACCACTTTATTGAAATGATATAATCAACAGCAATAAATAAAATAGCAAAAAAGACAAGAAAAAAAGTAAAAATCGGAGAATATGTCTCTTTATTAGATTTTGACAAAAAAGATTTAAGCGGTTTTTATACCCTCAGGATATGGAAAGTTATTCTTAATAATTTTGTTGAACCATTTTGAAACTATGCTTTCACTTTGCGCTTTTTTTTCGCTGTCAACAAAATGTTCTTATATTTTTCAGTCTCATACTTGTTGAACATAATGAATAGACCTTTAGCCTAGATTTATACCCTTAATAGAAAAGACAAAAGAAGTCACAATAGCGCTTAAAAAAAATGAGCGCTTAATAACAATCATTTCCAATAGGCATTTTAATCCCTGACAAACGAATGAATGCATAAAGGTGTGTTTATTCGTAAAAACATTTCATTTTAAGTGATGATTGCTTAAAAAACGAGGTTTTATGCGCTTAAGTCTTTAAAAGAAAAATTTTGCTTTCAATAAAGTATTTCTTATCGCAGTTATCGTGTGCAGCGAAAGATCTTATGGTTTTCATCACAACTTTCTTTGAGAAAATAAGGTTTTTTCAAAAATTCTTTATGGATGATTTTGAAAATCAAGTACAATAAGTGATCAGTTAAAATCATATTACTTTATCATCATCTCTTCAAAAAAACAGTCATTATAATTGTTTGCCACAATAAGAATGACTGTACTTATATTGTTGTCATTTGGAGTTTAAATGTTGCTTTTTTGCCTTTTTTTGTTTCAAAGATATTTTGTCATCTTATTATGATGTGTATTCATTTTGTCTTTATTCTCAAGATTTTATAACAATTTCGTGTATTGCCTGTATTTAAAATTTTAAGTTGTAATGTTTCTAGTATAAGTTTTATGGAACGAACACATGATTCGTTCGTTAAGTAGACGTGTAAACTAGTCCATTTAAAGTAATTGAGAATAAAGGGGTCATAATGAACAACCTTTCCTCTTCAGTGGATGTCACCACTAAGTCCTATAAGGGTGTCGATAATACATTAAATCTTCATATGATGCGTTCTGCAATAAAAGCGCCTTATCTTGAAAGAGAAGATGAACATGCGCTCGCATGCCGATGGAAAGAAAAAGGCGATAGTGAAGCAATGCATCAAATAGCGACCGCACATATGCGGCTTGTTATTTCTGTCGCTGGACGTTTTAAATATTTTAAACTTCCTTTTGCAGATCTTGTTCAGGAAGGTTATGTAGGCCTGCTTGAAGCTGCATCACGGTTTGAACCAGATCGTGATGTACGCTTTTCAACCTATGCAACATGGTGGATTCGGGCATCGATACAAGATTATATCTTGCGCAATTGGTCTATTGTTCGTGGCGGAACAAGTTCAGCCCAAAAAGCACTTTTTTTTAATCTTCGCCGTTTGCGTTCAAAATTAGCTCAAGACAATAGTCAATTGACTAAAGAAGAGCTTTATCAAATGATTTCACAAAAATTGGGTGTTTCCACTACTGATGTTGAAACAATGGATTTTCGTTTTTCCAGTTTTGATCATTCTCTCAATACACCTTTGGTCAATGATGATGAAAACTCTGGTTCAAAAATGGACACATTAGTTGATGATGCGCCTTTGCAAGATGCCTTGGTTGAACGCGAAATTGATGGTGAACGCCGTGCGCAATGGTTGCAGGAAGCGTTAACAAACTTAAATGAAAGAGAAATACAAATTATTCGGATAAGAAGACTGGATGAAAAAGGGGCAACATTAGAAGCCGTGGGTGCTATGATGGGCATATCAAAAGAAAGAGTAAGACAAATAGAAGCGCGTGCATTGCAAAAGTTAAGACGCGCCCTTTTAAACTCTAATACAATAGGCGCATATGAAATGTCTTAAAATTTTTTATGAAGAGTTTTCTTAATATTTAAATTCCTTTATAAGGTAGCACTTAAGGAGTTTAAATTGCAACTTTATGATCAACAAGCGCGTGAAGAGCAACGCTTACTTCAGTATTCTATTGCATCAACATTATTATTGGCAATAAGCGCCATTTCTATTGGAATTTTTTCTGGATCTTCTTCCATTATTTTTGATGGAATGTATTCTGCAGTTGATTGTCTTTTTAGCATTGCTGCATTGGCAGTTGCGCGTCTTATATTTATTGACGTTAATCGACAAAAGCGCAAAGCTCCTAAATTTACTGAACGTTTTCAAAACGGTTTTTGGCACTTTGAGCCAATACTTTTAGCCATTAATGGTTTATCGTTAATGATTGCCGTTTTTTACGGCCTTTTTGAAGCCATTAGCACACTTCTTCGAGGTGGCCATACTCCTGATTTCGGTGCGGCTTTATGGTTTACAATATTTGGTGTGTGCCTGTGTTTTGGAATGGCGATTTTTGAAGCTTATAAAAATAGAACGATCCGTTCAGCCTTTATTGCTATTGATGTGAAAAGTTGGATTGTATCGGGCGCAATTAGCTTGGCACTTTTATTTGCTTTTATCTTTGCCTTTTTTATTGAAGGCACCTCTTATAGCTGGCTTTTACCTTTTATTGACCCAAGTGTATTGGCTCTTATCGCCCTTGTGATGATACCGATACCCCTCAAAACCGTTTTGAAAGCGTTTCGTGAAATCTTAATGATTACACCGGCTTCTTTGGATCACCATGTTAATCGTGTTGTCGATTCTATCGTAGAAAAATATGGCTTTGTTGATTCTCAGAATTATTTAGCCAAAGTCGGCCGTTCGACAACAATTGAAATTCATCTTATTTTACCTGAAAATTTTCCTCTTAAGTCGATTGAAGATCTTGATAAAATACGTGAGGAAATTGGAGCATTGATTGGTGATGCTGGACCTGATCGCTGGTTGACAATATCTTTTACAGCCAATCCACATTGGGCATATTAGCAAATTCTGCTTAAAGCCATAGGCGATTTTACCAATGGTGCAAAAGACTGCCAATTCCCATTCACCCTATTATGCTTATGCATATATTGATAAGCATCTTATGCAAATAAAGTCTGTAAATGATAAAATATTTTAAATGATGCTATTATTCAGAAATAATTTTAACGCGGCTTCCTGCTGAAAGTGTCGCTGTTGGTGAAAGAGCATTAATAATGCGGAAAAGCTTTTCTTTATCCATTGTTCCTTGCATCTGTTCCGCCATTGATGAAACGGTTTCTCCTCCTTTAACACTGACGACATGTATGCGCAAAGGTTTCAGGGAAGAGATTTGCCGTGAACTTAAGGCTTTAAATGTTTGTGTCGTGGCGTTTGATACGGCACTTATAGCGTTTGAATTTTTGGGTGCGGCAGTTAAAAATCTATAAACACGATCTTTTAAGTTGATGACCACAACATCAAAATCCCATTTATCATTGGATGCGCGTGCTGATGCTGCTTGCAATCCATCAATGGTTTTTGATTGTATCGAAGTTTTATCAAGGCCACTGACCCAGCCGCTTTTCATATAATCTGTGGCAGACATTTTATTTGGACGCGCAACACCATCAAAACGAATGGCAATATCGCCTGGTCCGCTTGCCATCACAGCATCTGTCGAATTATCAATAGTAAATCCTTGTGGAACAGAAAAAGTAATGCCAAGTTTTGGATGGATAAATTGATTGCCTCTTATATAGCCCTCTTCTGGGGTATCACCGAAAATCATACCATCGATGCCTTTAAGAAAATCAGCCCGATCTGTTGTGCCAATGCCAGGCGCTCCAACCTTGCGCGCTTGTGAATTGGCCAAGCGAATGCGCTGCGGCGTTGCTGGGTGGCTTGCCAGAAAATCGAGGGTGGCATCGGTTGCACCTGAAACACTACGATAATCAGCATAAGCTTCCATCGCTTGTAAAAAACGCGGTGAAGAAAAAGGATCATATCCAGCACGTCCAAGTGTTTGAATACCCAAAGCATCTGCCTGTAATTCTTGATTGCGAGAAAATTGCGCAAGACGCAATTTACCACGAATAGCGGCTTCACGTTCAACAGTACGGTCACCTAAGACTTCGCTGACCACTTGATTGGTAATTTCAACTTCTTTTTCAACTTGCTGGCGCAAAAGACCATGATTGGCCGTTACGTGGGCCATCTCATGTGCCAAAACGGCAGCCACTTCAGCAGAATCATTGGCTAATGCCAGCATACCCCTTGTGACATAAACATAACCACCAGGAAGGGCAAAGGCATTCACATTTGGCGAGTTTAAAATGGTAATGCGATAGGTTTGGTTAGGATTATCAGAAACCGCGGTTAATTTGCCAACAATTTTTGCGACCATTCTTTCAAGTTTGGCATCGCTATATTCACCACCATAAGTTTTTAAAATGCGTGGATGCTGGCGCGCACTTAATTGAACCAAGGCATCATCCTTTGCCACTTTGTCAATTGTGATAGGCGCGCCTGATGGCTTTAATCCGCCATCTGCTTTATTAAAGTCTAAGAGTTGGCAAGCAGAAAGACAGATAAAAACACCGATAAACGCAAAAACACGCAAACCAATTTTTAAAAAAGGTCTCAAATAGTTATCCTCGTCAATAGATTTTAACACCATCACCATTTTCGGTCCGTTCATACCAAATCAATCATTGTTATTTTATACTTATATAGGACGTGTCCCATTGCTTTATTTTTCGATCTTCATAGATTTGAAATCATAGTGTATTTTATCTTTATGCGATCTTTATCGTCAAATCTAGGCTTTATGTTATAGAGAATTTATTGAGTTCACTGGCACCAAATAATGGATATGTTATGACATGTTTTACCATTCTTTTAGGCGGCAATCTGACAATGACAGATCGATTGCGCGCGCAAATTCAAGAAAGCATTGTGTTTGCTGCTGATGGGGGAATGGCTCATGCAAAAGCATTGAATGTCAAGCCGAAATTATGGATCGGTGATTTTGATTCATCCAATGATGCTTTAAAAAAAGACTATAAAGATATTGAAGTTCTTTCATTCCCCGTTGAAAAAGATATGACAGATGGGGAGCTTTCTGTCGAAACAGCTTTAAAATGGGGTGCTACGCGGTTAATTTTATGTGGCGCATTTGGCGGAGAGCGTTCCGATCATAGTTTTTATCATCTTGTTTATGCTTTATCGCTAGCAAAACGTGGGATTGACGTATTTTTAACCAGCGGAAAAGAGGAAGCTTATCCCTTTTTACCGGGAGATAAAAACATTGAGCTCCCTCAAGATTCACTTTTTAGTATTATCGGATTAAGCGATCTTGAAGGTTTGACGATTGAAGGAGCAAAATGGCCCCTTAAAGATCATAATGTTGCTTTCGGTGCGTCTTTAACGCTTTCTAATTATGTGCAGGGAAATTTGAATTTAAAACTTAGCGGTGGTCAAGCCCTAATTTTAGCCACTCCAAAATGATTATGATTATTTTGATTCATTTGGTAAAAAGATGTTAAGATTAGTGATGATAGAAACTTATTGAAAGAGGCGCATAAGCATTCATATGATCTTTGTTTCTCCTTATTGTTACAACACACTATATATGTTATGTTATAACTGTATAAAGAGAAATATTGACGAAGAGTAGTTTAAAAAAAGAGAGTATAGATATGTTAAAACGACTTTCAATTATTACCATTGTTTCAGCATTAGGTTTTGCCTCAGTGGCGTGTACTGCAAATGAACAACGCACAGCTGGATATGGTGCAGGCGGTGCAGCTCTTGGTGCATTAGCAGGTGGTGCGATTAAAGGCAACGCAAAAGGTGCATTAGCAGGCGCTGCAATTGGTGCAGCAGCAGGCACAGTTGTCGGTGTGGCCACAAAACGTAATGGTGTACAATATTGTAATTACCGTGATCCTTATGGTCAAATGTATCAAGCACCTTGTAACTAATATGAAAAAAAGAGCCGCATAGAGTGAGTATTTATTCTTATGCGGTTCAATATTATCTTGTGTTATGATTGTTTTATTGAAACATTTATGGTTTAAAAGGTCGATTTTATCGACCTTTTTTATTGTTTTCCTGATTGTTTGGATTTACTTGACACATGACTCTGGATTTCTAAAAATAAAAAACTTGTTTTTACTGTCATAAAAATACCGTCACGATCTGTCATATCACTGACGATAAATGCGGAAAAACCAGTCTTTTTAAAGTCTTTATACAGATCAAATGACAATAAAGTTTGCACGTAAATTGGAATAAAGATGTCTCCACCTCTTCTTCATCTTGATCATATTTCTCTCACTTTTGGAGGAACGCCATTGCTAAGCAATGCGGCGCTTTCTGTTCAAGTAGGGGATCGGATTGCTTTGGTGGGGCGCAATGGTTCAGGAAAATCCACATTATTAAAAATCGCTGCTGGATTGATGGAGCCAACAAATGGGGAAGTTTTCCGACACCCTTCTTCAACGATACGCTATCTTCCGCAAGCCCCTGATATGGAAGCATTTAACACTGTCAGTGATTATGTTGCCGCAGGCTTAGGACCAAGTGATGATGACTATCGGGTCAGTTATATGCTGGATCATCTTCATCTTGATGGTGATGCCAATCCTAAAAATCTTTCTGGCGGTGAAGCAAGGCGGGCGGCATTGGCGCGCGTGATTGCGCCACAACCTGATATTTTATTGCTTGATGAACCGACAAATCATTTGGATCTTACAACAATTGAATGGCTTGAAAGTGAATTAAACCAAATACGATCAGCTTTGGTGATTATTTCGCATGATCGTCGTTTTTTAGAAAACGTCACACGTTCAACTGTTTGGTTGGATCGTGGTGAAACGAAGCGTCTTGAAAAAGGTTTTGGTTTTTTTGAAGAATGGCGTGATAAACTTTTGGAAGAAGAAGAACGTGAACACCATAAGCTTGGACGCCAAATAGAACGAGAGGAACATTGGCTGCGCTACGGTGTTACGGCAAGACGTAAACGCAATGTTCGTCGTTTAGGTGATTTGCAATCATTGCGCCAACATTATCGTGAGTATCGCGGCCCTCAAGGTGTGGCTGTCATGGAGGCTGCAGAGGCACAGGATTCAGGAAAGCTCGTTATTGAAGCAAAGTCGATTCATAAAGCCTATGGAGATCGTATTCTTGTTGATGATTTTTCTATTCGTATTCAAAAGGGCGATCGCATTGGTCTGGTGGGACCAAATGGTGCAGGCAAAACTACGCTTTTATCCATGCTGACAGGCACACTTCAACCCGATTGCGGTATGATACGTCTTGGAGTTAATCTTGAAATGGCAACGCTTGATCAAAAACGCGCACTTGATGAGCGTGAAACGCTGGCCCATTATCTTACAGATGGGCGTGGTGATAGCGTGATTGTGAATGGTCAACAACGCCATGTAGTTTCTTATATGAAAGATTTCTTGTTTCAGCCTGAACAAGCGCGTACCCCTATAAAAGAATTGTCTGGTGGGGAACGCGCAAGACTCATGCTCGCGCGAGTATTGTCACGCCCAGCAAATCTTCTTATTCTTGATGAACCAACCAATGATCTTGACATGGAAACACTGGATCTTTTGCAAGAGCTTGTTTCCAATTTTCCTGGTACTGTTGTGCTTGTGAGTCATGATCGTGATTTTTTAGATCGAACAGTCACAAGTGTGGTCATGCCTGAAGATAATGGTGTGTGGTTGCATTATGCTGGCGGTTATAGTGATATGTTGGCGCAAAAGAAACAAGCCAATCGTCTTGAAACAAAAGTTGAAAAATCATCTGACAAGAAAGTGCATGAAAAAAATGCACAAAATGTACAAGTAGAAAAACAAAAATTATCTTATAAACAAAAATATGCTTTGGAACAATTGCCGCTTGAAATGGCGGCTTTATTGGATGAAATAAAGCGGTTTGAAACAGAATTTTCCGATCCTTCGCTGTATACACGTGATGAAAAACGATTTCATAAATTATCGCAATTGCTTGATGAAAAACGTCTCTTGCTAACAAAAAAGGAAGAAGAATGGTTGGAATTAGAAATGCTTCGTGAAGAGATTGAAGGAAATTTTTAAAAGCAATGACTTCTTTTTAACTTAAAGTCTGTTTTGTATAGAAATTGTGGAAGATCACAATTTGTCGTATTTATTTTTAAAAGGGCACCATCACAAAAACTGATAAAGTCTTATAAAGATAACGTTTATTATTTATAAAACTTTTAAGCGCAGCCGCTATTTTAATCCATGCGCTTTTTTAAAATTTAAGACTGAATATGATGATAAAGCTTAAAAAAGGTAAAATGATATTTTCTTTTTTTATATATGTCATCTTAGAATAAAATTTCAAAAAGCTCCATTTGAAGCTTTTTGAAGTGATATTATCTGGTTTTTAACACCGTTAGAGACCAGTTATGGACCTCTCAAATGAAACCCTTTTGTGTCATCGCATTAATTCATGCCAAGCGCATCTTTATAAAGTTGGATCATGGCTTCTTCTTCTTGACGTTCATGATCTTCTTTTTTTCTTAAACGAATAATTGTTCTGACGGCTTTATTATCAAAACCTGTGCCTTTTAGTTCGGCATATACGTCTTTAATATCATCAGAAATTGTTTTTTTTTCTTCTTCAAGACGTTCAATTCGCTCAATAAAAGAGCGTAATTGTCCAACAGCTAAAGCTTTTGTGTCGTCTGTCACATCACTCATGGAAATGGTCTCCAGATAATTTTGGTTATAAATTAAGAAAATATGTTTGCAATAGTGGTTTGAAATGCATGAGTCTCTCTATCAGAGTCAAGCCGCATATTTATTTAAATCACTATTTGCGTAAAATTTTATAAAGCACGGCTGGTAAAGTATTTTTGTGTGTGAATGGATGGATCTTCATTAATTTTTGAAAGAAGAGGGGCGAGATTATCAACCCATTTTTCAATAGCAGCATCTGTTTCCAATAAATCTTGGCGAATTTCAATTAAAATATGCGCAATGCCGTTTTCTGTACAATGACGATTCATCGTGTCGCCTTTCAGCGCACCATCATAGGGTTGATTATTGCCGATTGTTAAATCCTTAAATTTTTGTAGTCCGTCATAAAGAGGAGAAAAAACGCGGTCGTCGGTGTCCCATAACAGTCCAATTTGCCAAGGGCGGGGTGTTCCACGCCAGATCGGTGTGAAGGAATGCAGTGAAACGACCATAGGGCTTTTTTTTGTTTCTTTTTCAACCTCAGTGATTGTTTGTTTGATGGCTTGATCATAAGGATTATAAAAATCTTTTATTCTTTTTTGTCGCTCAAAATCATTCATAGGATAATTGCCGGGAATAACGGCACCATCGGAGAGTTGCGTAATAAGGGTGGGATCCTGTAATCCCCGATTGGGATCAATCAAAAGACGTGAAAAATTGCTTAAAATCGCAGGCACTTTTAAGCGCGCACTAAGCGCATGAGTGAGTGCTTTTATGCCGATATCATAAGCAATATGGCGTTGTAGATCATGATCGAATAAGCCTAATGTGCCATAAGTTTGTGGTAAATGATTGCTTGCATGATCGGCAAGAAGAATAAGACCCGAGTGATTGTTTCCTGATAGTTTAAAGAATGAAGACACATTTTTGTCCTGTTGAGATCGTGTTAAAACTATTTTATGCTAAACTTCTGTATGATAAAGGGGTTGATTGACAAATCTTTTAAAACCAAACAAAACAAAGCATATTTAAGTAAAACAATAAACAAAAAATCAGTTTATAGCCTAAGGTGTGAGTAATGCTCAAAAAAGAAATTGCGGTTCTTCTATTTGGTTTAACAATGATTTTGATAAGTGTGAGTTTGGCACGGGCGGATTTTCGTGTCTGCAACACCACACAAGCAGTGATTGGCGTTTCCATTGGATATAGAGCACCTGCAGGCTGGGTGAGCGAAGGTTGGTGGGTTGTTGGACCAACACGATGCAAAACTATTATTGATGGTAATTTATCTTCTAGATTTTATTATCTTCATGCAGAAGACGCACAAAATACTGACAGTTGGGATGGTCCAGTCAGCATGTGCATTAAAGATACCGAATTTAAAATTGATGGTGTGAATGATTGTTTTGCTCGTGGTATGCAAAAAGCAGGCTTTCAAGAAATTGATACAGGAAACCAAACAAGTTGGATGGTGCAACTTTCAGAACAAGATACAAACACTACGACATCTCAAGGTGGCTTGCCAACGCCGAATACACCTGCACAAAATAATCAATCCCCCCAAGGAAATACGACAAATACTCAAACCCCAAATATGAATGGTCAAACAGGAGCACCAACGCAATGAAACGGGATCGTAGAGTAAAAATACTTGCCACACTTGGCCCTGCATCAGCTGATGAAGCGATGATCGAAAAATTATTTATGGCAGGTGCGGATGTTTTTCGCATCAATATGAGCCATGCCGATCATGATATGATGCGATTATTGGTCAAACGCATTCGCCATATTGAAGAAAAATTAAAACGCCCTATTGGTATTTTGGCTGATTTGCAAGGACCAAAATTGCGGGTCGGAAAATTTGCTGAAGGACGTGTTGATCTGGTTATTGGTCAAAGTTTTACCTTGGATAATCAGGACCTTCCCGGTGATAAAGACCGTGTTTTTCTGCCTCATCCTGAAATTTTTGAAGCAGTAAAACCCGGTGAACGGCTGCTGATTGATGATGGACGACTTCAGCTTTTGGCTGAAAATTGTTCGCCACAAGCCATACAATGCAAAGTCGTAGCTGGCACACATATTTCCGATCGTAAAGGGGTGAGCCTTCCTGATACGACACTTGGTGTCAGCGCAATGACTGAAAAAGATCATAAAGATCTACTTGCTGTCCTTGAAGAACCGATTGATTGGGTTGCACTTTCTTTTATACAACGCCCAGAAGACATTGCAGAGGTCCGTAAGATTTCAAAAAATAAAGTGGCGCTTTTATCAAAAATAGAAAAACCACAAGCGGTGCAACGTATTGAAGAAATCGTGGAACTCTCCGATGCAGTGATGGTGGCACGAGGCGATCTTGGCGTTGAAATGCCTTTAGAAGCGGTTCCAGCCATTCAGATGGATATTATCAAAATTTGTCGACGTGCTGGTAAGCCTGTAGTTGTTGCAACGCAAATGCTTGAATCAATGATTGGTGCGCCTGTGCCTACACGCGCCGAAGTCTCAGATGTGGCGACAGCTGTTTATCAGGGTGCGGATGCTGTTATGCTTTCAGCGGAATCAGCATCAGGGCACTATCCTTATGATGCTGTTTTAACGATGAATCGTATTGCAACAAAAGTGGAGAGTGACCCTAATTATATTTCCATGATTGGTGCGCAACACCCAAAACCTGAAGCAACAGGGGCCGATGCGATTTCACTTGCTTCGCGCCAAATTGCTGAAACATTAAATATTTCTGCCATTGTTGCTTATACGGCATCTGGTACAACAGGCATTCGGGCATCGCGTGAACGTCCCAATACGCCTATTATAGCGCTTTCGCCAGTTGTTGAGACAGCGCGTCGTTTGGCATTGGTGTGGGGGCTTCATTGTGTTGTCACGCAAGATGCTTCTGATCTAGATGATATGGTTGATCGTGCTGCTTTTATTGCTTGTAGTGAAGAATTTTGTGCGCCGGGTGAACGGATAATTATTTCAGCAGGCGTGCCTCTTGGAACACCGGGGGCTACCAATATGCTGCGTATCGCCTCTATTTCTGATGATGGCAAGCATGGTGTTTAAAGTTCTGTCTTTTCAAAAATGATCATTATTTTGTGTGATCATTTTTGTTTTTTTGAACATTTCATGTAAAAAAAATACTGTGAGAAAAAATGTTTAACACGTTATAAAAACGTAACGTGATGATCGTTATATGACTATGAAACAAGCTTAAAATTCATTAACGGCTGAAGGGTAATAGTGAATATTTATGAACAGTTTTCAAAACATTGGCCAAGCTAAATCATGCGTATTTGAGGTGGTGTTCGCGCTTAAGATTGGCGTTATTTTTATGTGATGATCGTTTTAAGAAAAAGCTTAAAATCAAATGTCTCATAAGGAAAATGAGTTTTTTACATTGCAAAAACTATTTTAGGAAAATGTATCCATACGCTGTGTATTTGCCATGCGATTTCACTGAGTGAACGCTCATTTGAAGTAAAAATTTGAGTTGCAATGTTGCGTTATCATTTCAACAAGCGTGTCTTTATTTATGATAGGTGAGTTGATTGACCAATGTTTCTATATGGGCGGCGGCTTTATCTAAGGTCTTTGCAACATTTGTTTCATAGTGCTTACTGGCTTGGCTTAATTGAAGAGTGTTTTGCCGCAAGTCTTCATTATCTTTTTTAAGCTGTTCGAGCTGACGTTGTGTCTCGGCGAGCTCATCCATGACCATAATTCCTGCCATAACGGAAAGGCGATGGTCACCAATTTCTCCAAAGCTGGATTTGAGATGAAGAATATATTGATCAAGTTGATTGGCAAGTCCAGTTAAATGGTCTTCTTGCCCTTCATCGCAAGCCATGCGATAGGTTTTGCCATCTATTGTGACGGATATTGTCGCCATTTTTCACCTATTAACGGTCTATCACCGCGCGGATTGTTTCCATAGCCGTAATGAGACGGCGTGAGACTTCTTTATTGGCCTGTTCCAGCCTTTCAGCGCGCGCTTCAGATGTATCAAGCTCTTGAGCAAGGCGTGAGCGATCCGCATTCATGCGCTGGATTTCTTCTTCCAATTCACTGCTGTCAGTGTGCGTATCATTTTGCTTCACAACGACATTCTCAAGTGTTTTGAGTGCCGTTTCCAAACGATCCATAGCTTGATCGAGAATTGATGTGTCTTCGCCCATCTGTTTCTGATCCCTTTTCTTATGCCAGCTTTAAATCCGAATCACTTTCAATAAAAAAGTGTCTCTTGGATTATTCTTAAATGGCTCAATCCATTGTGGCAAGAAATCCAGTATATCGATCTGTTGAAAGCTGGAATTTATTGACTCATTTTTTACAAGTGCTATGTGTAAGATGTTGTGGAAGATTGTAATTCTTTTCGATGGTCAGTGAGTAACCCAAAATTATGAAAAATACCGATAAACAGAACCAAATGGCAAATGCCATTCGTTTTCTTTCAATTGATGCCATTGAAAAGGCAAATTCTGGCCATCCCGGTCTTCCTATGGGCGCTGCGGATATTGCAACGGTTCTTTATACAAAATTTTTAATGCATGACCCTAAAAATCCTGACTGGCCTAATCGTGATCGTTTCATTCTTTCGGCAGGTCACGGCTCTATGTTGCTTTATGCGCTTATGTATCTTTCAGGTTATGACGATATAACACTGGATGAAATTAAAAATTTTCGCCAGCTTGGTGCAAAAACGGCAGGACATCCTGAATATGGCCATGCCCGTGGGATCGAAACCACAACAGGTCCATTAGGGCAAGGCATAGCCAATGCTGTTGGCATGGCTTTAGGCGAGCGGATGATGAATGCGCGTTATGGTGATCTTATCGATCATTATACTTACGCACTTGTTGGTGATGGGTGTTTGATGGAAGGTCTTTCGCAAGAAGCCATTAGTTTTGCCGGCCATATGAAGTTAAATAAGTTGATTGTTTTATGGGATGATAACAATATTTCCATTGATGGCGCGGTTTCAATCGCCGATAGCACGGATCAATGCGCCCGTTTTGAAGCCAGCAATTGGAATACAATAAAGGTTGACGGGCATAGTCAATATGCTTTGGAAAAAGCTTTGGAAAAAGCAAAAGCATCCGATAAGCCAACATTTATTGCCTGCAAAACAACCATTGGCTTTGGTTCGCCCCATAAGGCTGGAACCAATAAAGTGCATGGTTCGCCACTTGGGCAAGAAGAAGTGGCTGAAACGCGTAAAGTTTTAGGTTGGGCAAGTGAGCCTTTTGTTGTTCCTGCTGAGATTTTAGACAACTGGCGTCTTTCTGGATTGAATGCTGCCAAAAACCGCTTAGAATGGGAAAACAAATATAACTCTTTGGAAGCCACACGTCGTGGTGAATTTAACCGTGCGATAAGGGGAGATTTGCCAGGCCAATTTGAAACAGAACTTTGTGCTTATAAAAAACAATTGGCTGCTGAGCAACCCAATGTTGCCACACGTAAAGCATCACAAATGGCGCTTGAAATGATCAATGGCGTGGTAGATGAAACCATTGGTGGTTCTGCCGATTTAACAGGCTCAAACAATACACAAACCAGCCAAACAAAAAGTATTGTGCCAGATGATTTTTCAGGACGCTATATTCATTATGGTATCCGTGAACATGCTATGGGCGCTATCATGAATGGTTTGGCGCTTTATGGGGGATTTATTCCTTATTCAGGGACATTTTTATGTTTTGCTGATTATGCCCGACCTGCAATGCGTTTATCATCTTTGATGGGCATTCGTGTTATATATGTTATGACCCATGATTCCATTGGTTTGGGAGAAGATGGACCAACACACCAACCTGTTGAACATTTAGCAAGTTTACGGGCTATTCCAAATCATCTTGTTTTTCGTCCTGCTGATGCGGTGGAAACCGTTGAATGTTGGCAATTGGCGTTACAATCAACAAAAACACCGTCTACTTTGGCTTTAACACGGCAAAATTTGCCCACATTGAGAAAAGAATATGAAGAGGATAATCTTTGTGCTCGAGGGGCTTATGAACTTTTAACAGCTAGTGATGACGCTCAAATAACGATTTTTGCTTCTGGCTCAGAAGTTGAGATTGCCGTTCGCGCTCATGCTGTGCTGGAAGGTAAGGGGATACCGACACGCGTTGTTTCTGTCCCTAGTTTTGAACTTTTTGATTCTCAACCAGAATCTTATCGCAAAGCTTTAATTGGAATGGCACCTGTAAAAATTGCCATTGAAGCAGCCATACGGCAAGGTTGGGATAAATTTATCGGTGTTGATGGAATTTTTATTGGCATGCATGGTTTTGGTGCCAGTGGACCTATTGAAGCGCTTTATGAGCATTTCGGTATCACGGTGGAAGCGGTTGTTGAGGCGGCTGAAGCTAAACTCTAATATTGAACACCTCAATTAAGGGAGAATGACTATGGCAGTTCGTGTCGCTATTAATGGTTTTGGACGTATTGGGCGTAATATTTTACGCGCCATTATTGAAAGTGGACGCAATGATATTGAAGTTGTTGCAGTTAATGATTTAGGGCCGGTTGAAACCAATGCCCACCTTTTGCGCTATGATTCCGTGCACGGGCGTTTTCCCCATGAGGTGAAAGTATCGGGTGATACAATCGATGTGGGGCGCGGTCCGATTAAAGTGACAGCGGTGCGCGATCCAAAAGAGTTACCGTGGAAAGAGTTAAATGTCGATATTGCGATGGAATGCACAGGCATTTTTACAAGTCGCGATAAAGCTGCCGCTCATTTAGAAGCTGGTGCCAAACGAGTTATAATTTCAGCACCTGGCGATGGGGCTGATATGACAGTGGTTTTTGGTGTTAATCATGATAAATTAACAAAAGATCATCTTGTGATTTCTAATGCTTCTTGCACAACCAATTGTCTTTCACCTGTAGCGCAAGTTCTTAATGATGTGATTGGAATTGAAAAAGGTTTTATGACCACGATCCATTCCTATACGGGCGATCAACCAACGCTCGACACAATGCATAAGGATCTTTACCGTGCTCGAGCAGCCGCTTTGTCAATGATTCCGACATCCACAGGGGCAGCTAAAGCAGTTGGACTTGTTTTGCCAGAGCTTAAAGGTTTGCTTGATGGTGTGGCTATTCGCGTGCCAACACCAAATGTGTCGGTTGTTGACCTTACATTTATTGCAAAACGCCCAACAACCGTTGAAGAAATCAATGATGCTATCCGTTCTGCGGCAAATGGTCGATTAAAAGGTATTTTGGGCTTTACCGATGAAAAGTTGGTGAGCCATGATTTCAATCATGATTCCCATTCTTCTGTTTTCCATACAGATCAAACAAAAGTCATGGATGGCAGCTTATGCCGTATTCTTTCTTGGTATGACAATGAATGGGGCTTTTCAAGCAGAATGGGCGATACAGCAGTTGCTCTTGCAAAAACAATATCATAACAAAATGGGAGCTTAGGCTCCCATTTTATTTGGCTGTTAATAAAGTCTAAGAAAGACTCATTGATTGCTCGATAAAATTAAACAATCTGATGAAAATGTGTTTTATATTTTTTGATCAAAAACATATATTTTTGATGAGATACATGAGTGCTAACGCTTTTTTAAAAGTCGCTGGAGGAAAATATGCCATTTCGTACACTTGACGATGTCAACGTTCATTCAAAACGTGTTTTATTACGTGTTGATCTCAATGTTCCTATGGCGGACGGTAAAGTGAGTGATGCGACACGCATTGAACGCGTTAAGCCGACAATTTTGGAATTGCAAAAAAAAGGTGCAAAAACTATTTTGCTTGCGCATTTTGGACGTCCGAAAGGTCAGGTCGTTCATGAAGATTCACTTAGCCAAATTGTCAAAGCCACGGAACATGTTTTAGGGACCAAAGTTGGCTTTGTTGATGATTGTGTCGGTGAAAAAGTCACAAAAGCTGTCAATGAGATGCGTGACGGAGATATTTTATTGCTTGAAAATACCCGTTTTCATGCAGGGGAAGAAAAAAATGATCCTGAATTTGCAAAAGCGCTTGCACAAAATGGCGATATTTTTGTCAATGATGCGTTTTCAGCTGCCCATCGTGCGCATGCTTCAACTGAAGGATTGGCCCATCTTCTTCCCTCTTATGCAGGCCGTGCTATGCAAAGTGAATTGGAAGCGTTAGAAAAAGGTTTGGGTAATCCTGCTCATCCTGTTATCGCACTTGTTGGCGGGGCAAAAGTTTCGACCAAAATTGATCTTTTAAATAATCTTATTGAAAAAGTTGATGCTTTGGTGATTGGCGGTGGTATGGCCAATACATTTTTAGCAGCACAAGGCTATGATGTTGGTAAATCTTTATGTGAACGTGATTTGGCTGAGACAGCAAGAAAAATTTTAGAAAAAGCCAAAATCACCAATTGTGCCATTATTTTACCTATTGATGCTACTGTTGCTGAGCGCTTTGAAGCAAATGCCCCGCATATGCATTATGGTGTTGATGCACTTCCGCCGCAGGGTATGGTGCTTGACGTTGGGTCTCAATCTGTAGAACGTATTAAGGCCGCTATTGATGAAGCCGCCACTTTGGTTTGGAATGGACCCTTAGGGGCATTTGAAATTTCCCCCTTTGATCAAAGCACCGTTCGTGTTGCAAAACACGCAGCAGAGCGTACTGAACAGGGAAAACTGGTTTCAATCGCAGGTGGCGGCGATACTGTTTCAGCATTAAACCACGCCAATGTTGCTGCACAATTTAGCTATATTTCAACAGCTGGCGGAGCCTTTCTTGAATGGATGGAAGGCAAACCATTGCCAGGTGTTATTGCGCTTAATACCGAAATAACAAAATAACGAAATAAATTTTGTTAATATATTATCATTTTGATAGAGTTTGTTGAGATCATAAACAAAAAAATACGACTTTAAAAAATGCGGTTATGTTTTGAATGTTGTTTTATTAAACTTGAATTGAAAGAAAGAGGAATGTGAGTCATGAGTGAACGTCTTGAAGATATTGCGATTGCTTTGACGGCAAATGGCAAGGGTATACTTGCTGCCGATGAAAGTACAAGTACAATTAAAACACGTTTTGATGTTATTAATCTTCAATCAACGGAAGAAACGCGTCGCGATTATCGTGAATTATTATTTACTGCCAAAGAAGCAATGGAAAAATATATTTCTGGCGTCATCTTGTATGATGAAACCATTCGCCAAAAAGCTTCTGACGGGCGTATGTTAACCGATTTGATCAAAGCGTCAGGGTCGATACCGGGAATTAAGGTTGATGAAGGGGCTAAACCTCTTGCCGCATTTGCCGATGAAACCATTACTGAGGGTTTGGACGGTTTGCGTAATCGTTTAAAAGACTATTATGAGTTGGGAGCGCGTTTTGCCAAATGGCGCGGTGTGATTGCTATTGATCAATCGCATTTGCCAACGCGTGGTGCGGTTCGTCAAAATGCTCAAGCCTTGGCACGTTATGCCGCATTATGTCAGGAAGCACAAATCGTACCGATTATTGAACCTGAAATTTTAATGGATGGTAAGCCTGGCAATCATTCGATTGATCGTTGCTATGAGGTTACGGATTTTGTTTTACATACAGTTTTTGATGAATTATTTGCCGCCAATGTTAAAATGGAAGGTATAATTTTAAAACCTAATATGGTTATTGATGGTAAAAATGCTCGCAAAGCCTCTGTGGAAGAAGTGGCGCAAAAAACAGTGCATGTTCTTAAAACAACAGTGCCAGCTACAGTTCCAGGAATTGCTTTTCTTTCTGGTGGTCAATCAGATGAAGAAGCAACAGCGCATCTTTCTGCAATTAATGCTCTTGGCAATTTGCCGTGGAATGTGACTTTTTCTTATGGTCGGGCATTGCAGGCAGCTGCGATCCAAGCATGGGGTGGAAAGCGTGAAAATATTGAATTGGGCCAAAAAGCCTTTACCCATCGTGCAAAAATGAATTATCTTGCAGCATTAGGCAAATGGTCTAAAGAAGAAGAAAAGTCTGCTTAAAAAGTATTTTTAACAGTATAGAGTATTTATAAGCCCAAAACTTCTGTTTTGGGCTTATTTAAATTAAGTGTTTCATTTTTGTGACAGTATTTTCCTTTGAAATACAGTAAAGCAATTTACGGATATTGATTAAATGATCCAAAAAATCATGTCTTCCTTTTTGTCCAGGGGTGGAAAAGGTGGGCGTATAATGAAACGCAAATACACATCTTATGAGACGAAGATCTTATAAACTCCAGTGATACAATCGAGGTATTGGGACGATGTTTAATAAATTCACAAAAATTTTGTTTATTTCTTCTGCCGTTATCGGCACACAAACACTTGGCGCACAAGCCGCTGATGTTTATCTTGCAGAGCCAGAACCTGTAGAATATGTGCGTGTCTGTGATGCCTATGGTGAAGGATATTTTTATATTCCAGGAACAGACACATGCATGCGTGTCGGTGGATTCATTTATGCGCAAGTTGGTGGCGGTAAAGATGTCTCAGCTCGTAGACGTTCTGATCTGAATCCGAAAACTTGGCAAACGGAAGTTCGTGCGCATCTTTTATTTGCAACAGCGACTGAGACTGAGCTCGGCACATTGCGCTCACATATTGAGTTTCGTTCCGATTTTGATAATGGTTCCGATTCAACAACATCAGAGCTTCGTTTTGGGTATATTGAACTTGGTGGTTTGCATGTTGGTGTTGACGAGTCCGCCATCAATACATTTTTTGATTACTATGGTGATTTCATTAATGATGACGTCATATTAGGTGGTGCATATCGTACCAATATGATCCAATATACCTATGCAATGGGTAATGGTCTTATTGCTATGGTTTCTTTGGAACAAGGTGGTAATGAAGACACAGACTATAACGGCCAAATTGATGATTATGCGCCAAATGTTGTGATTGGTGCAAAATTTGATCAAGGTTGGGGATCAATTACAGGTGCTGGTGCTTATGATGCACGTAATGAAGCCTGGATTGGTAAAGCAAAAGTAAGCTTAAATCTTACGGACCGTTTGAACATTTGGGTCATGGGTGCTTATAAAGATTTGAACGAAACCTATTATGAAGATGTTGACGATCTTTCAAGCTTGATAACGGATGGTCGTAAGGGTGTTCGTGCGGTTGATAGTTTTTACGGTACATGGGGCGGCAAATGGGTCGGTTGGTTTGGTGCATCTTATGTATTCACACCTAAAGCCATTGGCAACTTTCAATTGGCTTATGAAGGTGTAGGAAATACCTATACAACTGCAAACGTTGCTTATGAGCTAACACCAGGTTTAACTGTTATGCCTGAAGTGAGCTACCATAAATGGAATGATCTTCATTCAGAATTGCGTGGTTCTGATGGTGTAGGCGGTGCACTTCGTATTCAACGTGATTTTTAATAAAGGCTAACACAATAATTTTAAAAAGCTCCCATTGGGAGCTTTTTTATGTCATACTTTATTTTTATGGACATGGTCTTCAAGTTTTTATGATAGCATATAGGAATGCTTATTCTTCAAAAAACTCATGCACCTTTTAAAAATATTCATTCTTCACGAAATTATTCATTAACTTGATATGAAGAATGGTCTCATTCATTTTTATAAACTTTATTTCTTTAAAATATTGTCATGATGGCACTATTGAAGATTTAACACTTATATATCGTTGTCATAAACGAGCTCTTAAAATCGTTTTTTATTATTTCTGTCCAGAAGTGTATAAGAACAGCAGAAAAAATGGTGCTTATTTTGTTATGATTTATTGGAAAAATAAACTTACACTATAAACGAAAAAAATACATAAATGGACAATCTCAACCAAAAAAGACGTCGCTTTGCCACTAAAATGAAAACAAGCAATTACCATTGTTGCCATAAATAGTAAAATTTCAATCGGATTTAATCCCATTAAGATATGTTCTTTGGTGATCAAAGATATGCCAAGAATGCTGGGTACCGTAAGACCGACAGTTGATAAAAAAGCACCAAGACAAAGATTGTTGAGGCGGGTAAATTCATTCTTCCAACAGGCTTTTAGTGCGATAATGGATACGGGCTAAAAAATAATGGCAATAATAACACCACTTAAAGCCATTAGGGCGCCAGTTAAACAGAGTACTTGATCAATCACCTTTGCAAGATCATGGGACAGCAACGTAATCGGCAACATGAAAATGACTAAAAAACCGTCATAAGAATATAAAATCTTAAACTTTTTTGGGCTTTTTCTTGTGTTAATAAAGGCGCCGATGTGTCATATTCTTGAAAAGAGTTGCGTTTTTTTGTCTATAAAGGCTTGATGAAACGATTTTTTTAATGACCAATTGACCTTATGGGGAAAATAAATATATTGCATGTGTTATACCTCCTATTGCTACAGCTTGAGGCAATAATAATACACCGTTCTTTCCAACGAAATTTAGAAATTCTTCCCGTCATAATGGCAACACTGCATCCAGGACACACAACTTGTAGCATATTTTATACGTTAAATAATGGCGATGTAAAACTCGTCTTTTCTGGCGACATCGTTCATTGACTGATCCAATTTAACGATCCAAACACGAGTATAATATTTGATTCAGAAAGTGATGAGGCACGTAAAGTGCGTGAGAATGCTTTTGCAAAGTTTATTCGTGAAGGCACATTGATCGCTCTGGCTATTTACCATTTTCTAGAATTGAGCATGTGTATCAAAAGAACAAAAATTATGAGTGGATATTTTTGAAATATAAAGACCGATCGCTAACTGCATTTCCAAATGGTCAATAACTGAATTTGAGCTAATATATCAAATCAAACAATCACAGCTTGGCTCAGGAAATAATTCTACTATATGCAAAATTATCATGACTTTGCTGTGATCATTTTATTCAGTATTAAGTGTAATTTAGACTTTAAAAACGCTATCAAAGTCCTCATTATAGGACTTTGACGTCTTAACATTCCATAAATCGGTTTAAATTTTATTGATCTGAAGTCTCGTCATTCTTGTCATTTTTTAAAGAAGATAGTTTGGCAAAAACCTTATCGGCATCAAGCTCGTCCTCATAATTGATGTCAAGATTTTCTGTCGCCGATGCTGGAAGCAATGTGCCGTCTTCAGGCGCGGGTGCTGGACGATTTTTCATCGCTTTTTGAACTTCAATATCAAGATCAATCTGTGAGCATAATCCCAATGTCACAGGATCAAGCGGGCTCAAATTAGCTGAATTCCAATGCGTCCTTTCACGGATTTGTTCAATTGTGGCTTTTGTTGTGCCAATAAGACGAGAAATTTGTGCATCTTTTAATTCAGGGTGGTTGCGCACCAACCATAAAATTGCATTTGGTCGATCTTGGCGCTTGGAAAGAGGTGTATAGCGTGGACCTTTTCGCTTACTTTCAGGAATACGCACTTTGGGTTCAGAAAGCTTTAAACGGTGATTGGGATCTTTTTCCCCTCGTTCAATTTCATCACGGGACAATTGTCCTGTATTGATTGGATCCAGCCCTTTAATGCCTTGTGCTGATTCACCATCAGCAATGGCTTTTACCTCAAGAGGGTGTAATTTGCAAAAAGTTGCAATCTGGTCAAAAGAAAGCGCGGTATTATCAACCAGCCATACGGCGGTCGCTTTGGGCATTAAAAGTTGCATTGCCATGACATATATCCTCTTATTCGCCCGCTCCGGTATAGCGGGACGTGGATTAGACCACATTTTTTCCGGGAATTCTTGCGCTCTTATAAACTGAAAATAAAAAAACAACAAGTCAAACTGCTAAGTTCCTTAGCTTTATTAAACAATTTTCAAAATAATTTTACCAATATGTTTGCTTGTTTCCATACGTTCATGTGCTTTTTCAACATCGTTTAGTGAAAAGACTTGATCAATGATTGGTGTAATTTTACCCTCTTCAAGCAAGGGCCATACTTTTTGATAAAGAGATTTTGCAATATCAGCTTTAAAGGCGGTATCACGAATTCTTAAAGTTGATCCTGTATGAATGAGGCGTTTAACCATGAGATATCCAAGATTAACATTTGCCTTAGCGCCATTTAAGACGGCAATTTGGACAATATGGGCATCGTTTGCGGCTATTTTATAATTCTTTTCTGCATAGTCGCCGCCAACCATATCAAGAATAACATTTACCCCTTTTTTATCCGTATAGTTTTGGATGTCTTCAACAAAATCTCGTTCACGATAATTAATCGCAAGATCAGCTCCAAGTTTTAAACATGCATCACATTTTTGTTTTGAACCTGCTGTTGCAATGACTTTTGCGCCAAAAGCTTTCGCAAGTTGAATGGCTGTGGTGCCAATGCCTGAAGTGCCGCCGTGAACAAGAAAAACATCCCCTGATTGAAGTTTGCCACGATCAAATACATTACTCCATACGGTAAAAAAAGTTTCTGGCAATGCTGCTGCTTGAATAAAGTTAAACCCCTTTGGAACGGGTAAAGCATTGCTGCTTGCCACCGAAACATATTCGGCATAACCGCCTCCTGCGACAAGCGCTGTCACATGATCACCACAGTGAAACCGTGAAACATTTTTCCCTATATTGACAACTTTTCCAGCGACTTCCAAACCGGGTAAAGGTGAAGCATCAGGCGGTGGTGGATACGTGCCTTGTCTTTGTGCAACATCAGGACGATTGACGCCCGCTGCATGAATTTGAATAAGAATTTCATCATCTTTGATTGATGGAACAGGCATATGAACCTGTTTTAAAACTTCAGGACCACCTGCGCCCCTTATGGAAATGGCGCGCATCATTTTGGGTATAATCATTGGTATCTTTCTTTAAACGATATTTCTGTGTTTTTTGAAATGTATTACGACTGAATATAATGTTTAAAGGTAGAATGTCATAAAAGAAAAAAATTATATTTTGTCACTTTTTTAAAAAGAATCTTGAAACGCCTCTCTTAAAAGACCCATTTCACTATGGGCTGTTTTGCAAGAAAGGCTAATAAATTTCTGATCTTTTTTAAGATTCTGATTTCAATTTTTCGATAGCATCTTTGAGCATAAGTTTTTTTCGTTTGAGATCACTGATCGTCAAATCATCAATTGAAGGGGCGGTAATAGCATCTTCAATTTTTGTTTCAAGATCTTCATGTTTGCGTGCCATAGCTTCTATATGTGCTTCAATTCCCATAAAAGTAACTCCTTTAGTTTCCACTCATGGACTTTTATTTTTCGTAGTCTTTTATCCAAGAGAATAAATTTGGCACCTTTATGATTGTTTGTCGATAAATAAAAATAATTTTAAAAAGTGAGAGATTTAAAATTTCCGCAAATCCATAAATTATGATATAGGCGCAATAATTATGAAGATGAACACATAAATTTTCATAATCTTTGTATGGTATTTCATGAAAGAATTTGAGGACGACCACCATGTCCGAGCAGGAACAGGCCGATATTAAATTAACGCTTGCACGCTTAAAGCAAGATCATGCCGATTTTGATGCTGCAATTGAGGCAATGATAAAGGTAGGCTCTGATCGTCTTTGTGTTCAACGTATGAAAAAGAAAAAATTGGATTTAAAAGATCGTATTCATAAACTTGAAGATCGGATTATTCCCGACATTATCGCCTGATTCATGAATGAGGAATAAACCATGAATGAAAAGCAAAAAGATATCGCCATAATCATGGGGAGCCAGTCGGATTGGGATACAATGCACCATGCTGCTGATACGTTAAAGGAGCTTAAAATTGGCTTTGAAACACGTATTATATCAGCTCATCGCACACCAGATCGTTTGGTTGATTTCTCAAAGAACGCAAAAAAAGCAGGCTTTAAAATTATTATCGCGGGGGCAGGCGGCGCTGCCCATTTGCCGGGTATGACTGCGGCTATGACCGCTTTGCCGGTTTTAGGTGTGCCTGTGCAATCACGAGCTTTATCTGGGCAGGATTCTTTACTATCTATTGTCCAAATGCCCGCTGGTATTCCCGTTGGAACTTTGGCAATTGGCAAAGCAGGGGCGATCAATGCAGCTTTATTGGCGGCTTCTATATTGTCGATTTATGATGTTCAATTGGCACAACGTTTTGATGAATGGCGACAAAAACAAACAGATGCAGTGGCAGAATTTCCTTTTGATGAAATGACAACCAGTGAGGCTTCACATGGCCAGTCTTAAAGTCGGAGACGCTATTGGTTTTATTGGTGGTGGTCAACTGGCGCGGATGATGTCAGTGGCAGCCGCGCGGCTTGGATTTCGATCAATCATTTTAGAACCAGCTCAAAACTGTCCAGCGGGTGATATCGCATGGCACCATATCATTGCGCCTTACGATGATAAAAAAGCATTGGATGAATTGGCCAAAATGTGTCACGTCATTACCTATGAGTTTGAAAATGTGCCAGCATCTGCATTGGATCGATTGAAAGAAAAAACGATTCTTCAGCCTCATCCCAAAGCGCTGCATATCGCTCAGGATCGTTATTTTGAAAAACAATTTTTAAATGCACTCGGTATTGAAACAGCACCTTGGCGGTTGATCGATACTTCTCAATCGCTTCTTGAAGGTTTGAAAGAATTAGGTGGTGATGCCATTTTAAAAACTCGCCGTTTTGGCTATGATGGGAAAGGGCAGGTGCGTTTAAAACAGACAGAAAAAATAGATGATGAAGAGATTTTAAAAATGATTTCTTATGCGCCCGCAATTTTGGAAGGGCTTGTACCTTTTACAAAAGAAATTTCGGTCATTGGTGCGCGTGATAGTCATGGCAAAACTGTTTTTTATGATAGCCCCGAAAATCGTCATCAAAATGGCATATTGCACAGTTCACATGTGCCTGCAAATTTGTCTCAAAAAACGATCACTCAAGCACAGGCATACACTCAAAAAGTGCTTGAAGCTTTTGATTATATCGGGGTGATTGGGGTGGAATTTTTTGTGATGGAAGATGGTTCGGTGATTGCCAATGAATTTGCTCCACGCGTCCATAATTCAGGACATTGGACAGAAGCGGCGTGTTTGATTTCTCAGTTTGAAAATCATGTGCGCGCTGTGGCAGGATTACCTTTGGGTGAGCCACATCGTCATAGCAATTGTATAATGGAAAATTTAATCGGTGATGATGTTTTTAAATGGGAAACACTTCTTAATGAACCCCAAACATTGATTCATATCTATGGGAAAGATGAAAGCCGCCCAAATCGTAAAATGGGGCATATAACCAGACTTATAAAATAAGGATCATAATGATCTTGTTGCGGCAAAAGCTCTGTCACTTGAATCATTTGCACTTGACAAGAACCAAAATAATACGTTACTTATATAATATATTTTTAGCTCGAAATTGAGCCATTTCACTTTGCCTCAATTTAAAATTACCCCAATGAGGGTATAAAGGTGATTAAAATGAAAATTAAAAATTCGCTTAAAGCGCTTATGGCGCGTCACCGCGACAACCGCATGGTTCGCCGTAAGGGTCGTGTTTATATCATTAATAAGACCAATCCACGTTTTAAAGCACGTCAAGGTTGATTTTAACCGTTTAAAAAAGGCTCCAATAGGAGCCTTTTTTATAATCACAATTTTATGTGTCTCATATTTTGTATGCATTCTCATTTATCATTTATTAAAAATAAAAGCTCATTTTTAAGATCAATATGCTTATGTTTTGTAGATAAATATTGAGAAAAACATCGCATTGCCTTAATTTTAATTTAGCGTGATGTTGGTTTATTCTTATAATATTTAAGCATTATATTTTGGAAATTTGTGACTGGTCTCATGCGTAATAAGCTTTCAATTATTTTTCTTGCTTTGATCATTGGAGTGTTTTGTTTGAAGGTTTATGCTCAAGGTTTGCCTGAGCTTCCGCCACAAGAAGATCCTGACGCACCAGTGCTGTCGCCTGAAGAAATTATTCCTGAAAAGCCTAACCCGGATGAAGTATTGCCTGATCTTGGCAAAGATCAAAATGCAGCGGAACGTAAAAAAGCAGAGCTTGATCGGTTGTTTTCTGTTTTAAAAAAAACGGCGAATGTCAATGATGCTTTAAAAATTAGCCGTCAAATTCAAGGACTTTGGAGCCAGTCGGGAAGTGATGCGGTGGATTTAATGATGCAATGGGCTGAAGATGGCATTTATGAACAAAATTATGCGCTTGCCCTTGATTTTTTAGATAATATTGTGGCTTTAAAGCCTGATTATGCCGAAGGTTGGATGCGGCGTGCTGCGGTTCATATGCAGCTAAATGATCTTAAACTTGCCATGTTCGATCTTAATGAAGCATTACGTTTGGAGCCGCGCAATTATAATGCGCTTATGCTTTTAGGATCTATTATGGAAATGACGGATCGCAAACAATTGGCGTTAAAAGCTTATGAAGACGCGCTTAATTATTATCCCCAAATGCGTAGGGCGCAAAATCGCGTGGGTGAAATTTTGGAAGCAGAAACACCTCAAGCAATATAAATGACGTCTTTGATCCATTGCAGATCCTTAAATTTATCTCCTTTTTATTGATAAGATTGTAGTAATGCTTATTATATTTGAAATGATGTTCACTGGTTCGCCTTTTTAAAAAGTTGATTATCATCAGAAGATTTTATCTTATAAGAAATTGCTTTTAAGAATAGGATCTATTTCATCACTGTTTTAAAAATTTAGCTTAAATCTTGTTCATTTTCTGCACTGGTAAATTTGATAAATTATACTATATTGGTTTTTGCGTTCTGCGCTTCTCGACAGGAACAACTGCATCCCCGGGGCCTTACTGATCTCTAAGGGAACTGTCCCTGGGAAGGCTCGTGAGCCTTCTCATATGGTGCCCACCTACTTTGTAGGTACCCGGGATCAAAATGAGTCCATCGGTTGCTGTGGTTCGCACTTTCTTTATATAAGGAATCATCAAGTTTTAAGAAATCATTTTAAAAAAGAAATCTTATGATGAGAGCCCTTTTATTATAGAATATTCTTTTAGGTATTTTACGCACCGTGTTGGTCTATCGTGTGAGATGATGGTCGTTGTTTATAAAAGAACTATGATCATTGGTGAAAAAACTTATTATACACTTTTACATTTCACTACACATCAGCTTGCAAGATTTTTGGTATTGATGAGCCATGATAATGGATTAAATATCACATATTAAACATATGTTGCTAAGATCATTATTAAATATTTGGTCAAATTGCTGTTTATTTTTATGAAAATACATCGAAAAATGATGTTATTTTAAGCAGTAATTTTTTTGAAAAATAATATGCGTATGGTGAATAATAAAAAAAATCTTCGTTTGGATGCGTTAAAACGCCGTGATGCAATGGCATTTGAAGAACGTTTGGAAATTTCAAAAAAGCTTGCATACCAAAGAGATGTATTGAAGCCGTTTTTAAAAGATAAAAGAATCATAGCAGGGTTTTGGCCAATACGTAGTGAAATTGATCCACGCCCCTTGTTAGACGCTCTCAAAAAAGAAGGCTTACAATGCGCCCTTCCAGCACTTATCGATGAACACACAATGATATTTCGCTTATATGATGAAGACAGTGTTTTGATTGATGTTGGCTTTGGTACATATGGTCCTTCACAAAATTCTGCTTGTGTTATTCCGGATCTTATTTTGATGCCGCTTTCAGCTTTTGATGATCAAGGCAATCGTCTTGGTTATGGCAAAGGATTTTATGATCGAGCTTTGAAGGATATGAACAAAATGGGACATAAACCTTTATTGATTGGTCTTGCTTTTGACTGTCAAAAATTTGCCGTTATTCCTGCTGAAACCCATGATGTGCCTTTAAATATGATTTGGACGGAAAGCGGTTTGCGCATTTTTTAATTTATGTTTACAAAGGTTCAATGAGATTTTTATTTTTAGGCGATATGGTTGGCAAAACAGGGCGCGTGGCCGTTTTTGAAAAACTGCCGCTTTTGATTGAAAAGTTGCAACTGGATTTTGTCGTTGTGAACGGTGAAAATGCGGCTTCTGGCTTTGGCATTACTGAGCGTATTTATCATGAAACATTAGAAGCAGGCGCCGATGTTGTTACGACAGGCAATCATGCATTTGATCAGAAAGAAACATTGAATTATGCCAATTATGCCGACGCCTTTTTAAGGCCAGCGAACTTTCCACGAGGGACAGCGGGTAAGGGATCAGGCATTTACACAGCTAAAAATGGTGCGCGTATTTTGGTTGCCAATGTTATGGGGCGTGTCTTTATGCATCCTGATCTTGATGATCCTTTTGAGACAGCAGAAAAAATCATTGGGGATTGTCCTCTAGGTGAGCATGTGGACGCTGCAATTTTTGATTTTCATGCTGAAGCGACAAGTGAAAAACAATGTTTTGGTCATTTTCTTGATGGGCGTGTCAGTGTTGTTGTTGGAACACACACCCATATTCCGACAGCCGATGCACAAATTTTAAATGGTGGCACGGCTTATATGTCGGATGCGGGCATGTGTGGAGATTATGATTCTTCCCTTGGAATGGATAAGGAAGAACCGCTCAATCGTTTTGTCACAAAAATTCCTCGTGGTCGTTATGAGCCTGCTCATGGACCCGCAACCATTTGCGGATTGGCCGTTGAAATATCCGATAAGACGGGTCTTGCTGAAAAAGTCAGTCCGTTACGTATTGGCCCACGCTTGCAAAAAATTATGCCTGATTTCTGGTGAGTTGGGCTTGTGTCTCTCTTTACCTTTAAAAGTGTTTTTCGTATAAGAGAGATGTTCAGAATAAGAAACACTGTTCGGCAGAGATAGTCCTTTGTTATAAAGATATGCCTCTTTGTCGCAAAATCTGAAAGGTGAGCCATGGCAGGCCATTCACAATTTAAAAATATCATGCATCGTAAAGGTCGTCAGGATGCGATGCGCTCCAAAATGTTCTCTAAACTTGCTCGTGAAATCACTGTTGCTGCGAAGCAGGGTGCACCAGATCCAGCAATGAATCCGCGATTGCGATTGGCTGTACAGAACGCGAAATCACAGTCTATGCCAAAAGATAATATTGAACGCGCGATTAAAAAAGCATCAGGTGGTGACGCAGAAAATTATGATGAAGTGCGCTATGAAGGTTACGGACCAGCTGGGGTGGCTGTTATTGTTGAAGCTTTAACAGATAATCGTAACCGTACAGCCTCAAATGTGCGCGCAGCCTTTACAAAATCTGGAGGAGCTTTAGGGGAAACGGGTTCAGTTGGCTTTATGTTTAATCGTGTGGGTGAAATTATCTATAAGGTTGACGCTGGTGACAATGACACGGTTATGGAAGCAGCCATTGAAGCAGGGGCAGAAGATGTCCAATCTGACGAAGAAGGCCATGTTATCATTTGTGCTTTTGAAGATATTGGAGAGGTTTCAAAAGCGCTTGAAACAGCATTAGGTGAAGCCGAATCAATTAAAACTGTATGGAAACCAACAACGGGTGCCGCTGTTGATGAAGAAAAAGCGCAATCTGTTTTAAGATTGATTTCTACGCTTGAAGATGATGACGATGTGCAAAATGTTTATGCTAATTTTGAAGTCAGTGATGAAGTTTTAGCAAAACTATCTGCTTAAATGTTTTTCTATAGGCAATTTTCATGCAAAAAGACGCTCTTTTTAAAAGGCGTCTTTTTACTCATTTTAATATGCCTTTTTCTCACACATCGTGTGGTTTTATATTAAAGGTGCAAAAAATAAGCTGAACATTTTTAAATGCTCAATCATTGTGATGTTTCAAAGAAAACAAATAAAAAACCCGCTTGTAAGCGGGTTTTTGATTCGTTCAACGCTTAGGCGTATTATATTAAATACCAAGATTTCCAAATCGATTTTTAAACTTGGAAACGCGACCACCACGATCAACCAGCGTTTGTGATCCACCTGTCCAAGCTGGATGTGTTGTGGGATCAATATCAAGGTTCAGTGTATCACCTTCTTTTCCCCATGTTGAACGGGTGAAATATTCGGTGCCATCTGTCATTACAACTTTAATTGTGTGGTAATCGGGATGAATATCAGCTTTCATGACGCAAACTTCCTGCTTTTACTGTAACAAAATATCGCATGATTGAATTTCATAATGCGATAAGATTGTATATTTGATAAACAAAATCTGGACATGAACCAGACAATTGTAAAAATTCTGGTGTTGCCTATACATCAGCAAGAGCAATAGCACAAGGGCACAATCAAAGATGGATAGTCAGACGGACGCTAAAAATACCGAAAATAAGACAATAAAACGCAAAAAAAGCAATTTGCGTCCTCTTTCAACATTATTACCTTATCTATTGCGTTACAAAAAATTGGCGATTGCTGCCGCAGTTTCACTAATTGTTGCCGCTCTTGTGATGTTAGTTTTACCTATTGCTATTCGTCGCATGCTTGACCATGGTTTTTCTTATGGTGATGGCACCATGATAAATTCTTATTTTGGCGTATTGTTTTTGTTGGCGGCAATTTTAGCGCTCGCTTCTGCGGGGCGTTATTATTCTGTCATCACACTTGGAGAAAATGTTGTCGCTGATTTGCGTCGTGATGTTTTTCACCATATCACAACACTATCACCCGAATTTTTTGATCGCTCTCATTCGGGAGAAATTATTTCCCGTTTATCGGCGGATACAACACAGATAAAATCGGCTGTAGGTGCAACAGCTTCTGTTTCCTTACGCAATATGATTATGGCGGTTGGTGCCATCATTATGATGACCGTCACCAGTCCAAAACTATCGGCCATGGTTTTGGTGGCCATTCCCATCATTGTTATTCCTATTATTGTTTTTGGTCGTAAGGTTCGATTAAGAACGCGTTTGGCACAAGACCGCTTGGCGGATGCAACCGCATTGGCGTCTGAACAGGTCAGTGCTATTCGCACTATACAGGCTTTTACTGCAGAAAAAGAGATTAATAAGAGATTTTCTTTGCTTGTTTATCGTGCATTTCAAGCAGCAAAAGGATCAATATTATCGCGTGCTTTTTTAACAGGTTTTGCAATATTTTTAGTGTTTAGCAGTGTTGTAGCAGTGCTGTGGATTGGATCAAATGATGTTTTACACAACACGATGACACCAGGAACTTTAGGACAATTTGTCCTTTATGCTGTTTTTGGTGCAAGTGCGTTTGGACAATTATCAGAAGTGGGGGCTGAGCTTGCGCAAGCATCAGGAGCGGCAGAAAGGTTGGCTGAAATTTTAGTTGAAAAATCTGATGTTATTAAACCGTCTACACCTTTAAAAATGCCACATCCTGCAAAAGGCGCCGTGCAATTTGATCATGTTGATTTTGCCTATCCAACGCGTTTAACTCAGCCTGCTTTAAAGAATTTTTCGTTTTCAGTAAAAGCTGGTGAAAAAATTGCCTTTGTCGGTCCTTCTGGCGCAGGTAAAAGCACAATTTTTTCATTAATTTTACGCTTTTATGATCCACAAAAAGGAATTATCTCATTTGATGGGATAGATGTGACCAAAGCTGATCCTCATGATTTACGAATGCGTATTGCCTATGTGCCTCAAGATGTTGCGATTTTTAATGGAACATTGCGTGAGAATATTGCTTTTGGATGTGAAAATGCCGATGACCGTCAAATTGAAGCCGCCGCAAAAGCAGCCAATGCAACGGATTTTATTTTTGCTTTAAAAGATGGCTTTGAAACGCAAGTTGGTGAACGTGGTATAACACTTTCAGGTGGACAAAAACAGCGTATCGCCATTGCACGTGCTCTTTTACGTGATGCACCCTTATTGTTGCTTGATGAGGCAACATCAGCTCTTGATGCAGAAAGCGAAATGCTGGTTCAAAAATCCTTAGAGAGATTGATGGAAGGCCGCACAACGTTGGTCATTGCACATCGTTTGGCAACAATTTTAAAAGCAGATCGTATTTTAGTTATTGATGGTGGCATAATTGTAGAACAAGGAACACATGATGAGCTTGTCGCTAAAAATGGTCTTTATGCGCGTTTGGCAAAATTACAATTTTCGCATTAAATATTGTTGAAAGCTTCAAAATTCTCTTTGATTTATAATTTGTGTTTGCCCATTTTTTGCCGCGCAATGATCTGATCTTTTTAAGTCTCTTTAAGCATTGACGGTATTTTTAGTTTAAGATCAAATGGTGCTCTTCTGCATTAAAGGGGAATAAAAGCCTTTTGTAATCTTATCCATGATCAACATCTTTCATATTTTTTAAAAAAACTGTTTTAGATCTTTTCAAGTAAGATAAAAATCTTTGTAACGGATGAGATGTTTGATTTCTATGTGCGTAATTCTCATAACACTGATTAAATATCATGAAACACCACAATTTTTACGATACAAAATGTGTGGCAATATAAAAAGATTATGTCAGATGAAAAATATGTTGAAGATGATAAATTTTAAAGATTAAGATAAAACGATCCTGCCGTTCAATAATGCCGGCAGGTTTCGTGTTTTAAAGCGGTTTTTTTAAGGTTTTCATTAAAGCAGCGTGAATCAGCTCATTGCCTGCAATAATATTTTTTTTCTCAAAGATATTTTGACCATTGTCTTTGTCAGTGACAAAGCCTCCAGCCTCTCGCACCATAAGCATGCCAGCAGCCATATCCCATGGTTGAAGATCATCTTCCCAAAAACCATCAAGACGACCTGCTGCAACATAAGCAAGATCAAGTGCTGCTGCGCCCATGCGGCGAATGCCTGCAACCTCGCTCATGACATTGCGCAATTCTATTAAATAATGACCGTGTTGACCGCGGCCAAGATGAGGGACACCAGTCCCAATTACACAATCTTCTAACTTGCGTCGCCCAGCAACACGCATGCGACGATCATTGAGAAAAACACCGCCGCCACGTTCTGCCGTAAACAATTCATCTAATGCTGGATTATAAATAACACCAGCGACGACTTGTCCTTGACGTTCCATTGCTATGGAAACACCAAAAAATGGAATACCGTGTAGAAAATTGGTTGTTCCATCAAGAGGATCAACAATAAAACGATGTTGTGTATCCGCACCGATAATTTCTCCTGATTCTTCCATCAAGAAACCATAATCAGGGCGTGCTTTTATCAATTCATTTTTAACAATATCTTCTGCCTTGCGATCAGCTTGACTAACATAATCTGCGGGTCCTTTTAAAGAAACCTGAAGATTTTGTACTTCACCATAATCGCGGGCGAGCGAGCGGCCAGCTTTCATAGCCGCTTGCACCATAACATTCATAATCGCAGAACGCGCCATAGTTTAAGACCTTTTAATCTGCACGACGCAGATAAATGAGTTCGTTCGTATCGACGATAATTTTTTCGCCTGATGAGATAAAGGGAGGAACCAAAATACGGATGCCATTTTCTAAAATTGCTGGCTTATATGATGAAGCCGCAGTCTGTCCTTTAACCACAGGATCTGCTTCAGTAATTGTCAACGTGACATGATCTGGAAGTGATATACCAATGGGTTTTTCTTCATAAAGTTCCACGGTCACCGTCATACCATCTTGCAAAAACGCTGCACGGTCGCCGACAAAATCTTTTTGAAGTTCAAGCTGAGCATAAGTTTCTGAATCCATAAAAACAAGTGTGTCACCTTGTTCATAAAGAAATGTGAAATCTTTTTGTTCCAATCTTACTTTTTCAACAGTTTCAGCTGCGCGGAAACGTTCATTAAGTTTGGTGCCATCAATGAGGTTTTTTAATTCAACCTGATTGAAAGCACCACCTTTTCCCGGTTTAACTGCATTGCATTTTACCGCAGCCCAAAGGCCACCATTATGCTCAATCACGTTTCCGGGTCGAATTTCATTGCCATTAATTTTCATAATTTTCGTCCGATATTTAATGATAAATAATATAGCCATTGAATATGAGGCTGTTACAGCATTTTCAAGACCATAAAATCGCTCCTTGTGCAAGAGGGGTGTTTCATTTTAAAGGACTGGCATCAATTTGATGGCTTTTTGCTCAGCATTTTTAAGTTGTTCATCCGACATGCCTTCCAGCATGGATTGTAAATCAGGAGCTTCCATTTTGGCTTGCTGCGCGACCATATACCATGCAGCTGCTGTTATTGTGTCACCATTTGTCCCAATACCATCGCGGTAAAGACGAGCCAGATTGATTTGAGCTGGGGCAATCATTTTACTCGCATTTGAAAGAAGAATATTAAAAGCTGCTTGATAATCTCGAGGTCCACCCCGTCCTTCTACCATCCAACGTGCAAGCATTAATTGTGCGGGAACATGATCTTTTGCTGCTGCTGCTTCCATTAACTTTCTAGCATTGTCATCATTGCGTGGTCGTTTTGATGTGCCGCGTGCAAAGATTTGCGCTGCTGCAAAAGCTGCATCAGGATCCCCAAGAGATGCGCCTTTTAAAAACCATGTCAAACCAACATCCAATGCATCATCAATATGGACTTTATTCATTAAAAGCTGTCCATAATAAAAATAAGCTTCAGGCACGCCCGCATTGGCAGCACGGCGGACATAATCTTCACCTTCTTGCTGGTTTTTAGTGACAAATTTGCCATTAAAGAGGATTAAGCCATAACGCAGTTGCGCTTGAGGATCACCTTGTTTTGCTGCACGTTCAAACCAAAGTGCTGCACGCGCTCCATCAAGTGAGACAGCATAGCCTTCACTGTACATACGGCCAACAAGTGTTTGTGCTGTCGGATCACCATTTTCTGCTCTTTCAAGGGCTTCGGTAAAGGCAGTTAAATAATTTCCTGCAATATAATTGTCATAGGCGCTATCATATTCTCCTGATTTTAACACAAATTCATTTTTTGCTTGTGGTCTTGCCGTTGGTTTTGCGCCTTTTTGTGGGGTGTCGTTAGATTGCGCCATAATAAATTGCGTTAAAGTGATAAAAAAAACAGGTGATAGACATAAAAGCGCAAGTTTTTTCATTCTACTATGTCCTCAAAATTTTCATGCCAATGCTGCATTTTTGTATGAAGTGCATTAAGGGTGTTTTCTGGTGTTTCAGATTGAAAAAGAAGATTTTCTATAGCAATAAATTCTGCCTTTGTTTCTAAAACCTGATTGAGGCTTTCAATCTCTGTTCCTGCTTGAACAATCGCTGGGATTTCCATCAAATGCGCCCACCATTGCCCAAGTGTAAGATTGCGCGGATGGGGATCAGGCTTTTGATCGGCTCCTAATTTACCGAAAAACAAATAATCGGGTTCATATTCACCTATTTCCATTGCGCTATGGCGGTCACGTATATTGCCAACACCTTTAATCATTGTGTTATGCTTGCTTTCCAAGATCAGACGTAAATCATCTCCTTTGGTTTCGATATGCACACCGTCAGCTTTGACACGCCCTGCAATGCGGCTATCGTTTGCAATAAGGGCAGCAAGATTTTTGGATTGAATCATCTCTATATATTCTTCAGCCTTTTTTTGTAAAAAAAACTCATCGCAGTTTTGCTCATAAAGAATGACACTGGCAAACTTTCCCTGCTCTAAGAGAGAAGCAAGTAATTTTTTGTCTATGGAACGACGTACATTAAGTGTTAAAATGAGACGTGGCTGAATAGTTTTTTGGTCTTTACTCATGATAGATTTCTTATCGCATTAAAAAGGATGAATTAGGGCAAGTGTATCATTTCATCCCCTAATCTTTTCTTATCATAATTTCAATTGATCCGACCAATGATTTCAAGATGGAAGGAAAAGTGATCGTATGGAATGCAATTTCGACTCCTTTTTGTCGCATAATCAGTTATCTATGGTGCCAAATGCGGTGATTGCCGCAAAAGAAACCTTAAGGGTCTGATGCCTATGAAGCAATTTGTGCCACAAACCAGAGATACACGGATTGATGTTTTTAGAGCGCTTGCTTTATTAACAATCTTTATCAATCACGTGCCAGGGACTATTTACGGATGGATCACGCATAAAAATTTGGGCTTTTCTGATTCGACTGAAGCTTTTGTTTTAATATCGGGTATTGCTGTTGGTCTTGCTTATGGTACAAAATTTAGCGGTGAAAATCGGCTTTTTGTTGCTCTGAAACTTTGGCGGCGCAGTGCGACGCTTTATTCAACACATATATTAACAACGCTTATAAGTTTAGCAATTTTTATATCAGCGGCTATTTTTTTCAGCCATCCTGAGCTTTTGCGTGTTAACAATATTCCAACCCTGCTCAAAGAACCAGCACAAGCACTTTTAGGTATTGTGACACTTGGTCATCAGCTTGGGTATAATAATATTTTATCGCTTTATATGGTATTGATGCTTTTTGCGCCTTTTATGCTTTATTTAGCGCATAAAAGCATGAAGCTTTTAGTGTTGCTTTCTATAGGTCTTTATCTCATTGCTGGCTTTTATGGTTTGGCACCACATAATTACCCGACAAAAGGTTTGTGGTTCCTCAATCCCTTATCTTGGCAATTGGTATTTGTTATTGGGTTGGTTTCAATTATTAAAATTAAAAAAGATGGACGGTTATTTTATCACCCTCTTTTGCTTATTAGTGCCATTACCTATCTTATTCTTTCTTTATTATGGGTTCGTTTGAGTTGGTGGTGGATCAATCCGACAATGGGGATGCCTTCAACCTTAACAGGATTTAACAAAACATTTGTCAGTATCCCCCGTCTTTTGCATATTTTATCTCTGGCTTATGTTGTGGTTATGATCCCGCAAATTAATCGTTTGGCAGCACTCTCCCCACTAAACCCTTTAGCCATTCTTGGTAAACATGGTCTTGCAGTATTTGTCACAGGGACGATTTTGGCTATGGGGGGACAAGTGTTAAAAACAGTTCATCCAAGTGGTTTTTATTATGATACGCTCTTGATTGCTACGGGGCTTGTTATTCAATTTGCCGTTGCTTATTATCTTGAATGGGTAAAAATTGCCACTTTGCAAATGAAAGCCAAGCTTCCTTTGCCAAAAGACAAGGTCACTGAAAAAAGCCTTATCCAAACCGCGCAGCAAGACCATCTCATATTGGAACCTAAAATGCGTATAACGCATCATACATATGTTGACCCAAAAAAGAACACGGACAATTCTCTTCAAGATGCGTAAAGCATCGTCAAATTTTTGACGTTCTTTCGCGTTAACCTTGGCTTAAGGATTATATTGCGAAACATAATTTATTTGTGCATGTCTTTTTCTCATGATGATCTGCTCAAATGGCGCCATTGATTTAAATTATGAAACTAATATGACGTTTATGCCGTTTGAGATTTTAAAAGTAACATGGAGTAATTGAGTGAAGCGGCAACGATTGCGTAATGACAATACAATCGTCATGTTTGAGCATGGTGCATTTGATCATGCTTTTGGATGTCTTTATCAAGAAGGTATGGCTCTTATTGAAGAAACGGCTGCCTATATTGATGGCAACGGCAAAATTGCATCGCGCGCACTCTCTGGTGAAGCATCGGCGCTTTATGCCAGTGAAGCAATGCGTATGAGCACACGCCTTATGCAGGTTGCATCATGGCTTTTGCTTTTTCGGGCAGCACGTGAAGATGAGATGACGCCAGAACAAATTCGACAAGAAAAAGCCAAGGTTTCATTAAATACACCCTGTTTGAGTAAAGATCATATCAATTGGCAAGAGCTGCCTATAGATTTTCGTCGACTGGTTGATCTTTCTATCAGGCTTGAAGAACGCGTTCGCCATATGGATCAAGATGTTGAAAATGCTTTAGCTGAAAATGGTATTTGTCATAACCCCGTGAGTGAAAGAATCAATTTGTTAAAGGCGGCTTTTCAAGACGATTAACGTCTTATATACTTTGTTTCCTTTTTGTTCTTATTTGACTGTTCAATTGTGATGAAAGACGTTAGATTTGCTTTTATGGAAAAAGCGATTCGCATCATAGGGATTGATCCTGGTTTAAGACGCACGGGGTGGGGCGTTGTTGATTATTTGGGTAATAATTTAAAATTTATCGCATCAGGAACTGTCAAATCAGATGAAAAATGTGATTTGGCCTCGCGCTTATGTCAAATTCATCAAGGGCTTTCCGATATTCTTCATCATTATAGACCATATGAAGCTGCTGTTGAGCATACATTTGTGAACAAGGATGCAGGTGCCACGTTAAAACTCGGGCAAGCGCGTGGCATTGCATTATTGGTTCCAGCACAAGCGGGTTTGCCGGTTTCTGAATATGCGCCAAATGCTGTTAAAAAAGCGGTTATAGGTGTCGGACATGGTGAAAAACAGCAAATTCATATGATGGTTAAAGTTTTAATGCCGCGTGCGTATTTTGATAGCAGTGATGCGGCCGATGCCTTGGCTATTGCAATTTGTCATGCGCATAATCGTAAGAGTTTATCACACCGTTTGAAAGCAATTGCATGATTGGAAAATTAAAAGGTTTGGTAGACACAATTGATGAAGATCACATCATTCTTGACGTACAAGGCGTTGGTTATGTTGTTTTTTTACCTTTGCGTGTTTTTGGTTCATTGCCTGAGCAAGGGCAAAAAATTGAGCTTTTTATTGAAACGCAGGTTCGTGAAGATGCGATTCGACTTTTTGGTTTTAAAGCAAAAAGTGAGCAACTATGGTTTCGGCTGTTACAAAATGTCCAAGGTGTTGGAGCTAAAGTCGCTTTAGCAATTATTGGAACTCTTTCGCCTTCAGAAATTGCAAATGCTATTGCATTACGCGATATTGCGATGATCAGTCGTGCGCCAGGTGTTGGAAAAAGAGTAGCTGAACGTATCGTTAGTGAACTTAAGAATAAAGCCCCCGCTCTTTCTGTGGAAGGGGTGACTTCAAGTTTTAAACAAGACGTTGGAGAAGGTGTCACAAGTCAGCCTATTCTTGATGCGGTGTCTGCTCTTGAAAATTTAGGCTATTCACGCGACATGGCGGCAGATGCAATTGCATTGGCTGTTCGGGAGGCAGGAAATGATGCAGATTCTGCCAAACTGATACGGCTTGGCTTGAAAGAACTTTCAAGGTAACGTGTTAAAATGGATGATACGCAACGGCTACTTTCTGCAGATAAACATGGTGAAGATAGTGATCACTCATTGCGCCCCCAAGGCTTGGATGAGTTTGTTGGTCAAGAGGCTGCTCGCGCCAATTTAAAAGTATTTATAGAAGCGGCAAAAACTAGAAATGAAGCTTTGGATCATGTGCTTTTTGTTGGACCACCGGGACTTGGGAAGACAACGCTTGCACAAATTATGGCGAAAGAATTGGGTGTTAATTTTCGTTCAACCTCTGGGCCTGTTATTGCAAAAGCTGGTGACTTAGCGGCACTTTTATCGAATTTAGAAGAACGTGATGTTCTTTTTATTGACGAAATTCATCGTCTTAGTCCTGCTGTTGAAGAAATTCTTTATCCTGCAATGGAAGATTTTCAGTTGGATTTAATTATTGGTGAGGGGCCTGCAGCGCGTTCTGTTAAGATTGATTTAGCAAAATTTACACTTGTTGCTGCCACCACACGTTTGGGGTTATTAACGACACCTTTGCGTGATCGTTTTGGTATTCCTGTCAGGCTTAATTTTTACACAGTTGAAGAATTGCAATATATTGTGAGACGTGGGGCGCGTATTTTTCAAATGTCAATTGCGGCTGACGGTGCGCGTGAGATAGCATTGCGTGCGCGTGGTACACCACGTATTGCAGGCCGTCTTTTACGGCGCGTGCGTGATTTTGCGATGGTGGCAAAAGTTCAAACGATTGATCGCACGATTGCAGATGAAGCCTTGTCGCGATTGGAAGTGGATAGTCTCGGATTGGATGAGCTAGATCGACGCTATTTGTTGATGATTGCTGAAAATTTTGGTGGTGGACCTGTTGGAATTGAAACTATAGCAGCAGGGTTGTCTGAACCGCGTGATGCGATTGAAGATATTATTGAGCCGTATCTTATACAACAAGGCTTTATTCAAAGGACACCGCGAGGTAGAGTTATGACGCGCAAAGCGTGGCAGCATATTGGGCTCGCAGTTCCGCCCGATGTGGCAACCCATCAGATTGGTTTATTTGGTGACAATAATGACTGAAAATGTCGCTTTTAGCGGGACGATTGTTAACGGTGTTCATCGTTTGGATGCGCGTGTTTATTTTGCAGATACAGATTTTTCGGGTGTTGTTTATCACGGTCGTTATCTGGAATTTCTTGAACGCGGGCGCAGTGAATTTTTAAGAGTAAGCAATATTCATCACCATGCACTTGCACAAGGTATTTTGGGTGAAAAAATTGTTTGGATCGTGCGTAAAATGACAATTGATTTTAAAAAACCTGCGTATATCGATGATCATCTCATTATAGAAACACGCATTGATCATATGAGTGGCGCGCGCATTGAAATGGCGCAATCTGTACTTTGTCAGGAACAGATTTTGGTTTTTGCGCATGTTGATGTAGCTTTAATTAATGATCAAGGACGGCCAAGACGTTTTCCAAAAGATTTTATTGAAAAATGGCAACCTTATATAAGGTCAATAGATAAATAAAAATATGAGCTTTCGTTTTTTATGTTTTTAGCCATATGAATTATAATCTATCTAAATCATAAAGATGAAAAATATATGATATAATTACTTAATGAAGATAAATCTTTTTAAGATGTATATCTCTTATCTTTCTATTTTCATAGATGATACTTTATTATAATTTTATATTTACTTTTTTATTAAAAATTTTTGTGTAAAAAAAATTTAAAATACTAAAATAAATGATTTTTAAAAACATTATTTTATGTTTTTTGTTGTTCCATCACCAACCTTGCCTATTGCTTTTAAAAAAGACATAATATGTTTATACATGAGCGATCAAAAAATTTCTGATCCTTTTTTGACAGCTAAAAAGAGACAAAATTTTAATATGGGGAAAGAGATGACTATAAAAAAATTATTTACAGCACTTGCTTTGACAGCTTCTTTAACGTTCAGTGGACAGGCTTTGGCAAAAGATTTAATCTTTGCGACAGACACGGCTTTTGTACCCTTTAGTTTTAAACAAGGTGACGACTATGTCGGTTTTGATGTTGAATTATGGGATGCCATAGCAAAGGATATGGGTGTAACATATAAACTTCAACCCATGGATTTTGCGGGTATCGTTCCGGGTGTTCAAGCAGGCCAAATTGATGTTGCCATGGCAGGAATGTCTATTACTGATGCGCGGGCAAAAGTTGTTGATTTTTCTGATCCTTATTACAATAGTGGTTTGTTGCTACTTGTGCGTGCAGATAGCGATATAAAATCTGTTGATGACATTGATGGAAAAATTATCGCCTTGAAAACAGGAACAGGATCAGTGCCTTATGCAACGGAACATTTTAAAGATTCTGAAAGACGCCAATTCCCAAATATTGATAATGCTTTTATGGAATTACAAACAGGTCGGGTTGATGGTGTGCTTCATGATGCACCCAATGTACTTTATTATGCTGCGACGGGTGGCAAGGATAAGGTAAAAATCATTGGTAAGCCAATGGAAGCTCAAAAATATGGTGCGGCATTTCGCAAAGGAAGTGATTTGGTTGAAAAGTACAATACTTCACTTAAAAATCTTAAAGAAAATGGCACATATGACAGAATTTATGAAAAGTGGTTTGGTGAAAAACCTGAATAAAGTCTTGTGAAATTGGATCGGACAGTCTAAAGGGGTGCGATCCAACACTTTTAAAAGGGAAAAGAATGAGTTTCGATTGGAACGCAGTTTATAATGCGCTACCAACACTGCTTGATGGTGTAAAATTAACGCTTCTTATATCCGTCTTGGGTATTCCATCTGGGTTTATATTAGGCTTGTTTTTAGGTATGGCACGTGCCTATCGTCTGCCAATCTTAAATTTTATCGCACTGATCTATATTGAAATTATCCGCGGTACGCCGATGATTTTGCAGGTCATGTTTATTTATTTTGCGCTGCCGCAAATATCCTTTTTTGGTTTCCATATTCGTTTTGATGCCGTTACCGCAGGGATTATTACGATTATGATCAATTCTGCGGCTTATATGGCTGAAATTGTGAGAGGGGCACTTTTATCTGTTCATAATGGATTGCGAGAAGCGGGTTTGGCATTAGGGTTACCTTCTTGGAAAGTTGTTTTTAAGGTTATACTTCCTATTGCTTGGCGCCGCATGATACCGCCTTTAGGCAATCAATGTATTATATCGCTAAAAGATACATCGCTTTTATCGGTTGTTAGCATTGCTGAGCTTATGCGTCGGGCGACTGAAATTGCTTCAACAAATTATAATTATGTTGAGATACTTTCTACAGTTGCCGTTCTTTATCTTATTCTCACGGTCTCTTTGACCATTTTATTGCGCATTATTGAAAAACGGATCCGTATGTTATGAGCGAACCGATTGTTGAATTTAAAAAAGTCTCAAAACGATTTGATCAACTTGTGGTGCTTGATCATGTTGATCTTACAATCAAAACGGGCGAAGTTGTTGTTTTAATAGGTCCTTCAGGCTCAGGGAAATCAACATTATTGCGTTGTATTAATGCGCTTGAAACCATTAATGGTGGTGATCTTATCGTTGATGGTTTAAGTGTTTTGGGTGGACATCGCACGGTGCATCAAATTCGCCAAGAAGCTGGCATGGTGTTTCAACAATTTAATCTTTTTCCTCAAATGACAGCAATAGAAAATATTGCTTTTGGCCCGCGTGAGGTGCGCGGAACCTCTAAAAAGGAAGCTTATGCACAAGCGCGTATTCTTTTAGAAAAAGTGGGACTTGCAGAACGCGCTGATCATTATCCGTCCGAATTGTCAGGTGGACAACAACAGCGTATTGCTATTGCACGAGCTTTGGCCGTTAGACCCAAGTTGATGCTTTTTGATGAGCCAACATCAGCACTGGATCCAGAATTGCGCCAAGAAGTGCTTAAAGTGATGCAAGAGCTTGCTCTAGAAGGTATGACGATGATTGTTGTAACCCATGAAGTAGGTTTTGCCAAAGATGTTGGCTCTCGTTTGATTTTTATGGAACACGGCAAAATTAGCGTTGATGGTGATCCTGTGGAGATGATTGAAAATCCTACAAATCAACGTTTGAAAGATTTTTTAAAGAATGTGAACTAAGCATATCGTTTATCTTTAGCATTGTCTAAAAATATAATAAAATTTTTCGAATATTTGTGCGATGCAATATGATCATATTGCCTATTCTTTAAAAGTGCTTTTATTTTAAACGTGCTATTTAAATCATTATTTTTCATTATTTTATATTAAAACTATACTCATGATCATTACGATTTGTTAACCATAATAGAATAGGGTCTTTTAAGAAAGAAATGTTGCCAGAATATCTGGTTTTAGCCTTTGTTTCACCAAATTTAAACGTAATAAGCATAATGTGAAGATGGAATGTTTTTGTTTCATATGCTTGTGGCGTTTAAGTGTGAGAAAAATTTCACCAGTATTTCGCCCGGTTATGTGCCGGGCGTTTGGATTCAGGGATGAATAAAATATGCCAGGAATAGAATTAGCAGATCCAGACACAATAGGTATCTGGAGTCTTTTTATGCAAGCCAATTGGATTGTGAAGGCTGTGATGATAGGTTTGCTTTTGGCTTCAATATGGAGCTGGGCAATCATAATCGATAAAGTTATTTCTTATGCGCGTATTCGTCGCGCAATGGGACGTTTCGAACAAATTTTTTGGTCAGGACAATCTCTTGAAGATCTTTATAAAAATCTAAATGAACGCTATGTTTCTGGCATGGCTTCGGTCTTTGTCGCTGCGATGAGTGAATGGAAAAAGTCACTTGAAAAAGGTGCACGTTCTCCTATTGGTTTGCAAAGTCGTATTGATAAAGCGATGGATATCGCTCTCTCACGTGAAAGCGATAAACTTGAAAGTCGCTTAGGTTTTTTAGCAACAGTTGGTTCTTCAGCACCATTTATCGGACTTTTTGGCACAGTTGTTGGTATTATGAGCTCTTTCCAATCAATTGCTGCATCAAAAAATACATCTTTGGCAATCGTTGCCCCTGGAATTGCAGAAGCCTTACTTGCAACCGCTATTGGGCTTTTGGCAGCCATACCCGCTGTTATTGCTTATAATAAACTTTCGGGCGATGCAGGTAAATTAACTGCGCAAATGGAAGGTTTTGCCGATGAGTTTTCTGCGATTCTCTCACGTCAAATTGATGAAAAGTTAACATCACACCACTCTGCTTAAATTATGAATATTCACGATTGAGGAAGCTTATTTTATGGGTATGTCACTTGGATCATCACAAAGAGGATCACGTCGGTCTTCAAGGCGCGGCAGAGGTCATGGCGGCTTGATGAGTGAAATAAATGTAACACCATTTGTTGATGTGATGCTTGTTTTGCTCATTATTTTCATGGTCTCTGCACCCTTATTGGTGAATGGTGTGCCGCTTGATTTGCCACAAACACAAGCAGGTCCTATCAATGCTGATACGCAGCCATTAACTGTGTCTATAGATGATGAGGGGAAATTTGCAGTAAATGAAGAATATTATACAACAGCGGAAGAGGTTATTGCGAAATTAAAAGCAGTGACAGATACGGGAAGTGAGGCTTCCAAACAGCGTATTGTTGTGCGTGGGGCAAAAATGATTGAATATCAAAAAATTTTGGACCTTTTAGCGACAATTCAAAAAGCAGGTTTTTCAAATGTTGCTTTGGCAAGTTTGCCGCAGCAATAATCGTGGTGTTTTTGGTCTATGTCTCAATAGAAGATCATAAGCCAAAACAATTGAAATAGTGATAAAAGTACATCATGAAAGTCAGTCTCTTAACATCGGTTGCAGCGCATGTGATTATTCTTGGATTGGGTTTTTTTAGCCTTTCCTCGCCAATCGATTTTAATGAACAAATGAGTGAACCGCTTCCTGTTTCTTTAGTACCGATTGAAGATGAATTAGCCATTCAAAAAGGCGATATGACTGCTCCTAAAGCGGATATTTCTGCACCTAAACCAACGCAAAAACCAGAAGTTATCGATAATGCTGAACATGTTGGTGATGGTAATGTGGATACGCAAGCACCATTAAAACCAGAAGAAAAAGATCGCGACGTTGAGTCAACCCCACCTCCCTCAGGTGAAAAAGATGGTGAAACAATGGTTGTGCCGCCTGTTGATGTAAGTGATCTTAAGGCTAATGAGATGCCTCAGCCCGATGATAATGTTAAGGCTGAAGAACCTTCACAACAAGAACAAACCGATGATGATAATCATCAAAATGCGCAAGAAATTTTAGAGAATCATGATGCTAACGCAGCAACACCTGCGTTAGAATCGCAAGAAGCTGATGAAGCACACGATGAAACAGCCACGGTGCCAGAAAAAATTGTGGATCAGGAAAAGGATTCTACGCCAATTTTGCCTGATATTGCCCCACTGCCAATTAAAAGACCAGATCCTGTTGCCGCTCAACCTGCTGCTAAACCAAAAGGAGAAGACAGTATTGATGATATTTTGGCGATGAACGAACAAGTTTTGGTTGATAGAACGCGTACATCGGGTGGAGGTGTTGCGCGCTCGCAAGGACCTGCTGCTTTGGGTGGGCAAAGAAATGTCCATAATGATCAGCATTTGGCACAAACATTTGCTAATATTGTTTCACAATGTATTAGAAGCAATTTTGATCTTGCGGCGCTTGGCGGTGGAACAGCGAGTAATTTAAGAATAAAAGCGGGTTTTCGTTTGAAAATTGACGGCATGCTTGATGGTCAACCTCAATTATCTGCCATTGGCGGAGATACACGCCAGCAAGAAATTGGCATTAATCAGGCACGCGCTGCAATTTCACGATGTACTCCTTTTCCTTTGCCCGCTGATAAATATGGTATGTGGCGAGATATTGAAATGATTTTGAATCCATTTGATTGAATGTGATGGTTGATATGCGTAAAATTTTTGTTGATGACATGATGATGAAAAGACAAACACGGGTACTCTTAAATATGAACGTCATAAATTTTTTATCACGCTTTTTTCTGCCTATTTTGGCTCTGGCTTTTTATGTTATGCCTGCTTTTGCACAGCTCAAGGTTGATGTCACAGGTGGTAATTTTAATGCAATTCCTATCGCTGTGACAGAATTTTTAGCAGGTGATGATGTCGGCCGTAATATTTCCGCAGTGGTTGAGGCGGATCTTGAGCGTTCAGGCTTGTTTGCCCCTATCGATAAAACATCATTTCTTGAACGTATATCTAATCCTGATGTGCAACCGCGTTTTAGCGATTGGCAACAAATTGGCGCACAAGGTGTGGCAACTGGACGCGTGAATATAGAGCCAGATGGTCGATTGCGTATAGAATTTCGTTTATGGGATGTGTATAGCGGACAGCAATTGGAGGGGCGGCAATTTTATACAACGCCACAAAGTTGGCGACGCGTTGCGCACATTATTGCCGATGCAATTTATCAAAGAATGACTGGTGAACAAGGCTATTTTGATACTCGCATCGTATTCGTCGATGAAACAGGACCTGCCACTGCACGTATTAAGCGTTTGGCGATTATGGATCAAGATGGTGCCAATTTGACATATTTAACCAACGGAAGCGAATTGGTTTTAACACCAAGATTTTCGCCAACACGTCAAGAAATAACTTATATGGCATATTCAGGAAACAATGTTCCTAAAGTCTATCTACAACAGATTGAAATGGGACAGCGAGAACTTGTTGGGACTTTTCCAAATATGACGATTGCGCCGCGCTTTTCACCAGATGGGCAAAAAGTTATCATGAGTCTTTTGCAAGATAATGGGAGTGCCAATATATATACAATGGATTTGCGTTCCCAATCGACCACGCGTTTGACGACAACAAGTGCGATTGATACGGCAGCTTCCTATTCACCTGATGGTAGTCAAATCGTTTTTGAATCTGATCGCGGTGGGCGCCAGCAAATATATGTTATGAATGCGGATGGCACGAACCAACAGCGTATTTCTTTTGGTGATGGAAGTTATTCTACTCCTGTTTGGTCTCCACGTGGTGATTATATTGCCTTTACAAAATTGTCACAAGGTCAATTTTCAATTGGCGTCATGCGTCCTGATGGACAGGGGGAGCGACTTTTGACCACGGGTTTTCATAATGAAGGCCCTACATGGGCACCAAATGGGCGTGTCATAATGTTTTTCAAACAAAACCAAGGGCAGGGTCCTAAAATTTATACCATTGATATTACTGGTCGCAATGAACGGCAATTGCCGACACCCAATGATGCTTCTGATCCGGCATGGTCACCTCTCTTAGATTGATGCGTGAATATAGCCCTTTTAAATTTTTTTGCATGAGGTTATTTTAGCGCGAAATGTCTTTTATGATTGAAAGTAAAAAGAGTTGCTGATGAATGACAATGATATCTTTGTTAAAAATTTTATGGCTCTATTTAATCAATCTAAAAGCTGTCATTTGTTTAAAAAAAATGATAAGTAAGATTACATTAACCAGATATGTTGACCACGTTTTAAGGAACATGGGTTAAACAAAAAAAAGATCAACAAAACCTTAAGGAGTATCGGCACATGAGCCGTATTCAAAACATTGCTCGCAATCCATTTATTGTCGTGTTTTTCTTTTTGCTCGTTCTTTCGGGTTGTGCCAATAAAAACGCAATGAATGATCCTAATGCTTTAGGATTTAATAACGCTCAACCAGGTTCCCAACAAGATTTCACGGTTAATGTTGGTGATCGCGTATTTTTTGATCTAAACTCATCAAGCATTCGTGCTGATGCACAGCAAACACTTTCTCGTCAAGCTCAATGGCTTCAGCGCTATCCACAATATACAATCACGGTAGAAGGTCATTCTGATGAACGCGGTACACGTGAATATAATATTGCTCTTGGTCAGCGTCGTGCGGTTGCAGCCCGTGATTACCTTATCTCCCAAGGTATACCAGCAAATCGTATGAGAACAATCTCTTATGGTAAAGAAAGACCCGTTGCTGTGTGTGATGCTGCTTCTTGTTGGAATCAAAACCGACGAGCTGTTACTGTTCTTAATACAGGACCTGCACGTTAAGTTTTATAAAGACTGTCACAATTGCTATGAAAAAAAGCGGCCCTTGTGCCGCTTTTTTTCATGACAAACTTCTGCCGAAGTCTCAAGATAAATAAGATTATTGTACTATATGTTAAGGGTAATGTCATGGATCTTGGTCAACGTTCAAAATTTGTTAATCGTTCATTTCAAAAAACATTATTGGCCACTGTTTTGGTGCCAACTTTAACATTAACAGCACTTTTACCAGCGCGTTCAGCACCAATACGCTCACAAATTTTGTCTCATATCGCTGAGGACTTTCCATTATCTAATAGAATGTCAGGTCTTTCTAAAAAAATCCAATATGCTCCTTCTCATAATGGACAAGGCAATGAAGGTCGGATCAGTGATCTTGAACAAAAAGTCCGTGAGCTTACTGGAAAAGTTGAAGAGCTCAACTTCATGGTGTTGCAAATGCAAGAAGAAATGAGACAATTGTCTCATACGCCTTCCGATGACAATGTCGCGCCAATTGTTCAACAACCACAAACAGAAGACAAACACTCTTCTCAAAATGCATCACGAATGAATGCTTTACCGGGTGTTGATATCGGTCAAAACCAGTCTTCTTCTGAACAAAAATTGCCCGCAAATGAGGATAAAATACATTTTGATAAGGATGGAAATATTTTAAAGGCAGATAATCCTCCGCCTCAAACACAATCACCTCCGCAAGGAGGCAATATGTTAACTACGGTACCTGAGACATCGACGTCAAAAGAATTGTATGATATAGGATATCGGCATATTTTAGCAGGAGATTACCGTGCGGCTGAATCTGTTTTTCGAACCTTTCAGGAGCGTTATCCATCGGATCCAATGATTGGGGATGCTAGTTTTTGGTTGGGTGAATCTTTATATGGTCAAAAGCGTTATCGTGAAGCAGCACAAGCATTTATTGACGTGCAACGTAATTATAAGGACTCGCCACGTGGTCCTGAAAATTTATTAAAATTAGGTATGACAATGTCTGAGCTCAAAGAGGAAAAAGTCGCTTGTGCAACTTTTGCTGAAGTGTCAAAACGCTATGATAATGTTGAACCTGCCGTTCTCAAACGGGTAAAAGATGAGCAAAGTCGGAACAAGTGTCAGTAGATTTATCAGAAAAAATCTTTCAAAAATCCGATTTTAATGACTGTCAAACCGTTATCGTGGCTATTTCAGGTGGGAGCGATTCGACGGCTCTTTTGTTTCTCTTGCGCGATTTTCTGGCAAAATGGGATCAGGCGCCAAAAATTCTTGCTGTAACAGTTGATCATCGTTTGCGTCCAGAATCAGCTTTGGAAGCTGAACAAGTCGCTTCTTTATGTCAAAAAATAGGAATAGAACATCAAACTGTTTGTTGGGTTGATGGGCGAGGACAATCAGGTTTATCTCATCAAGCACGCATTGCACGTTATGGTTTATTGGTTTCGCAAGCTGAAAAATCTAATGCTGATATGATCCTGACAGGCCACACATTAAATGATCAGGCAGAAACCTATCAAATGCGTCTTTATCGGGGGAAAGGTCGAGGGCTTGCATGTATGCCACGAGAATCACTTCTTATGCGAAAAATACGTTTGATACGACCATTGTTAAATATAAAAAGAGAAGAATTACGACATTACTTATTAACAAAAAAGCAAGACTGGATTGATGATCCGACGAATGAAAACCCTCATTATGAAAGGGTTCGGATTCGTCAAAGTCTAAGTGAACAGGATATTGATAGAATTGCGCTTGAAATAAAAACTGCAGCAAAAGAGCGGTTAAAGCAATCCTTATCGGCAGCACATTTGATCCGTAATCTTGACCTTTCCATGCAACATGCATTGTGCATCTTGAAAGAACCCTCCTTTTCTATTGTCAACGATAAAGATTATCCTTTCGTCATTGGAGTCATTGCTTCAATCATGGGGGGCGCGCTCTTTTTGCCGACAATATCGCAAATTCATTATATAAAAACACAGATGCAAAAGCATCATGACACGCCTTACCGCTTTACATTGCTTGGTTGTATTATTGAAAAAACTAAAAACACGCTTCGTTTTTGGCGAGAAGCGCGTCATCAAAGTGCAAGCATTGTGCCAGTAGGACTGTGTCGTGTTTGGGACAGCCGTTTTCGTATTGATAATCATGATGATAGACCATTGCGTGCTGCAACACCCTCATATTGTGATATTCATAGTGTCGCTGAGCGTCAAGGAATCAAAAAATCAGAGATACATTTTTTGTCATTATTAAGCTCGCTTGCTCTTTATTCACATTCAGATATTGAAATTCCAGTATTGACGGGTGGATTTACAAGACTGAAAAATATTACATGTGAGCGATTCATGCATCCTTTCGGCTGGCTTATCTCTTCTTATGATTTTCCATTATTTGAAGTTTTGCATCCAATTTTTGAAAGATATTTGCCCTCATATACACCAGAAGTGCAAAAAACCTGAATGAATCGATAGAAAATGCACATGCTATGCCTTGGCAACAGCATCTCTAACACATATGTTACTGCTATATTTTTCTGACTAAGCATAATTGATTGAATGGACCCAATATGAATTCAAATTATCGTTCTATCATTGTATGGGGAATTATTGCGCTCATGCTCATTGCCCTATTCTCCTTATTTAATGGCAATAACCAAACTGGCGGCGCTACTCAAAAATCTTATTCAGAATTTTTACAACAAGTTGATAATAACGAAATCCGAAATGTGACCATTCAAGGGCAACGTTTGATGGGTGAAACGGTCAACAACCAAAAAATTCAAACTTTTGCACCAAATGATCCTAATCTTGTGGAACGGCTTGAAAGAAAAAATGTAAACGTAAAAGCAGAACCAGAAAATACTGGCAATAGCGCATTTATGAGTATATTTTTATCCTTGCTGCCTGTGATTATTATTGTTGGTGTATGGATTTTCTTTATGCGACAAATGCAGGGTGGATCTCGTGGTGCTATGGGGTTTGGCAAGTCTAAGGCAAAACTTCTTACAGAAGCTCATGGTCGGATAACCTTTCAAGACGTTGCAGGTGTTGATGAAGCAAAAGACGATCTGCAAGAAATTGTGGAATTTTTACGTGAACCTCAAAAGTTTCAGCGTCTCGGTGGGCGTATACCACGTGGTGTTTTGCTGGTCGGCCCTCCCGGAACAGGGAAAACTTTGCTGGCTCGATCGGTTGCTGGTGAAGCCAATGTTCCTTTTTTTACAATATCAGGTTCTGATTTTGTTGAAATGTTTGTTGGCGTTGGCGCCAGCCGTGTGCGTGATATGTTTGAACAAGCAAAAAAGAACGCTCCATGTATCATTTTTATTGATGAAATTGATGCTGTTGGTCGTCATCGTGGAGCTGGTATTGGTGGCGGTAATGATGAAAGGGAACAAACCTTAAACCAACTTTTGGTTGAAATGGATGGGTTTGAGCCGAATGAAAGCATTATCTTGATTGCTGCAACAAACAGACCAGATGTTTTGGATCCTGCATTGTTGCGCCCGGGTCGTTTTGACCGACAAGTGGTTGTTCCTAATCCTGATGTTGCTGGACGCGAGCAAATCTTAAAGGTGCATGTTCGCAATGTTCCGTTAGCGCCAAATGTGGATCTTCGCGTTTTGGCACGTGGAACTCCTGGTTTTTCAGGGGCAGATTTGATGAATCTTGTCAATGAGGCTTCATTAATGGCCGCACGTCGTGATAAGCGCTTGGTCACAATGCAAGAATTTGAGGATGCTAAAGACAAGGTACTTATGGGGGCTGAGCGTCGTTCAAGTGCTATGACACAAGCAGAAAAAGAATTGACAGCGCATCATGAAGCGGGTCATGCGATTATTGCTATTAGCGTTCCTGATACGGATCCTGTCCATAAAGCAACAATCGTTCCTCGTGGTCGTGCCCTCGGTATGGTGATGCAATTGCCAGAAGGGGATCGTTATTCCATGAGTTATCGCTCAATGGTTTCACGTTTAGCTATTTTGATGGGAGGACGTGTTGCCGAAGAACTCAAATTTGGTAAAGATCATATTACATCAGGTGCGTCATCTGATATTGAGCAAGCGACAAAACTCGCTCGTGCAATGATAACACGCTGGGGTTTTTCTGATAAACTTGGCTATGTTGCTTATGGAGAAAATCAAGAAGACAGATATTTAGGCCAAGGTGGTCGGGAACTGGCTGTTTCAGAAGATACAGCAAGAGTGATTGATGCGGAAGTACGTCGTTTAACCGATGAAGCGTATAAAACAGCAACAAAAATACTTACAACCAAGAAAAAACAATGGATTGCTCTTGCAGAGGGTTTGTTAGAATATGAAACATTAACTGGTGCGGAAATTCAAGAAGTGATCGCAGGCAAAGCACCTTCACGAGATTTGGGAAATGATGCAGCAAATACGCGTTCATCGACAGTCCCAAAAACGGGTAAAACATCCGCTAAGCCGAAAGCGTCTTCAAAAAAAACTTCTGAAGAAAAAGAAACGTCAAAAACGAAAACATCAGATGATGAAAACCCTAAATCCGATCTTTGATGTTTAATTCTATATCTTGAATAGCTTTAAAGAAAAAGGCAGCATAGGCTGCCTTTTTTAATTGTTTAGTATGCAATTATTAACCTTTTTAATTAAATTCTGACTTATTATTTGCCTATTTTGGTTATAAGATAAGATTCATGATAAATATTATGTGTTAAAGTGACGAAATGAAAAGTTTTATCTTATTCGTTTCATATATTAAGCAATAAAATACCCTATATAAGAGTGCAGAAGGGCAGATAAAATGTCACGTAAATATTTTGGTACGGATGGAATTCGCGGCAAAGCCAATCATTTTCCAATGACTGTTGACGTTGCGATGAAAGTGGGTATGGCGGTTGGCATTTTGTTTCGTAATCAAGGTCGACGTGGTCGCGTTGTAATTGGAAAAGATACACGCCTTTCAGGATATATGCTTGAAAATGCCATGGTGGCAGGTTTTACTGCTGCGGGCATGGAAGTGTTTTTATTGGGTCCAATCCCAACGCCTGCGGTTGCTATGTTGTGCCGATCAATGCGTGCTGATATTGGTGTGATGATTTCTGCCTCTCATAATGCATTCTATGACAATGGTCTTAAACTTTTTGGTCCTGATGGATTCAAACTTTCCGATGATATGGAAATGAAGATCGAAAAACTTATTGAATCCGATATGACAGATGAACTCGCAACTCAAGCCGAAATAGGGCGCGCAAAACGTGTTGAGGGTGATATTTATCGCTATATCGAATTTGCTAAAAGAACACTGCCGCGTGATGTCCGTCTTGATGGGATGCGTATCGTGGTTGATTGTGCCAATGGTGCTGCTTATAAAGTTGCACCTTTAGCATTATGGGAATTGGGTGCAGAAGTCATAACAATTCATGATACACCAAACGGCAAAAATATTAATGAAGATTGCGGATCAACAGATCCTATCTCTCTTACGCGCAAAGTCAATGAAGTGCGTGCTGATGCAGGTATTGCACTTGATGGTGATGGTGATCGTGTTTTGATGGTTGATGAAAAAGGACGTGTCATTGACGGAGATCAACTTATGGCCGTGATTGCCGAACAATGGCAAAATAACGGACTTTTGCGTGGTGGTGGTATTGTTTCTACCGTGATGTCTAATCTTGGTCTTGAACGGTTTTTAACAACAAAAGGTCTCACCATGGCGCGTACAAAAGTTGGTGATCGGTATGTGGTTGAACATATGCGCCAGCATGGTTTTAATATTGGTGGGGAACAGTCTGGCCATATTGTATTATCTGATTATGGTACAACGGGTGATGGTTTGGTTTCTGCTTTACAAATTTTAGGGTGTTCAAAGGAAACACAATTGCCTTTAAGTGAACTTTGTCATCGTTTTGATCCTGTTCCTCAAATATTAAAAAACATTCGTGTTCATAATGGCACAGCGTTGAATGATGATACTGTTAAAAGTGCCATCAAAAATGCAGAAAAACGCTTACTAAAAAATGGACGTCTTGTCATTCGTCCTTCAGGCACTGAACCCTTGATAAGGGTGATGGCTGAAGGTGATGATGATAAGTTGATCGAAAATCTCGTGGATGACATTGCCGACACGATTATGTCTGTGCGCGATTCACTTTAATTTTTTAAACTTATGATGTCATGCTTAAATTTAAAATGGTGCTTTGTTTTTTGAAAGCATTATTCTCTATTAAGCTTATTTATCAATTCCTTATAGACTTATTTACCCATCTATGAGACGTGTTGTTGTTTAATTTTTAGGGCGGAAATATTTTAAATTAATCTTCACATTTTTTAAATTATAAATTTAAGTGGGTGAATTCCGTATATTTTATTTTCAGTTTATATAAAAATGATTGAGTGCTTGTGACGCAAATTTTGTCATTTTCTGATATATCCTATAGGGTACATTCCTTTCAAATATTATAGCTTCGTTTAATAAGTTCGCTTATCAAAAAATGTGAGCTACACCTTATATATTATTCAGTCTGCTAAAGATTTTTTTTAAAGAAGCACTCTACCTTTCAGTATATGAATAACTTATTTTACAATGAGCAATGAAGATATCACATCAATTAATTGTTTGATAACTCTATAAGGTGAATAGATACAAAGCCTAAGTTTACACTGTAATAAAGTTCATATCATAAAAGTTTAAATGAATGATATTCCTCTTTGTGGATTGCATTTTAAAAAACTTAGAGAGCAATTAAAAAATTTATAGAAAATAGTGTGTTAAAAAATATGGTTAAGAGCACGTTAACTTTTACTGCCTAAAAGAAGCTAAAGACATTCTGTGTTTGTGCAGCTTTAGCATGAGGCTTACCATGACAATAAAACGAGGGCTTTTGGCATTTTTTTTAACGAGTATGAGCTGTTATACTTATGCATCTGATATTGATTTAAATAATGTGCCAGAACTAAAATTTACTGAACAAAGTGGCAAGTTTTATACCAAAGCTTATATTGGCGGTGCATTTTCTAGCATATCTCGTTTAAGTCATTTGCGTCAAAAAGATGATTTTTCTCCTTATTTTTGGAAAAATCGAGGCGACATCAAAGACACATTTCTTGGAGGGATAGGTCTTGGTTATGCGTTAAACGATCTTTTGCGTCTTGATGCAACAATCGACTATCGCAGAAAAAATAAGCTCCGTGGTCGTGATGTGAATGGGATTGACGTACGTCGTTATAGTGGTGATGTTTCTTCTTTAGTTTTAATGACAAATGTTTATGTTGATCTTTTAACTATAAGCAAAATGACACCTTATCTCGGTGCCGGACTGGGTGCGGTGAGCCATCATGTGTCAGGTTTTTCTGTCAAAACACATGACTCATTGAAGACATCTCAATCCCATACAAAATGGGATTTTGCATGGGCTTTGCATGCAGGTGTTGGGATTGCTTTAAATGAAAAACTTATTTTAGATGTCGGTTATAGTTATAATGACCTTGGTCAAGCAAAGACAGGTGAATTTGGTGATTTTGATACAATCACATTGAACCATTTGACATCACATGATGTCAAAATAGGTTTTCGTTATGCTTTTTAAAAACAGGACTGAAAAATAAAAAAAGCCGGCATGTTCACAAGCCGGCTTTTAAATTCTATGTCGTTTATTTCTTTTTATGTTTGCTCTTATTCCATAAACTCAATGCGGCGATTGATATTAAAGGAATGGCAATTTTTAGAACTTTTTTATTACCAAAAAGCGCAGGAATTGCTGATGCAACTGATGCCACAATGAGACTGCCACGTTCTTCATCAAGTTGCTTTTCATAAATTTTCTTACGTTTTGCTGCAATTGTGCGCCCAATAAGCAATGCGATCAACGCCACACCAACCCAAAACCCACATAAAATTGCACCTGCAAAAATAGGTTTTACAACCCAAGTAAGAGCAATAAAAGCTGTGACACATAAAAAAATCAAAGCGACAATGAGTGCAAAACCAACAACAGCGTAGCATATAACTTGATCACGCGTGCGCTTTACAGCCGATTTCACACTTCCACTTGCAATACCGCTAATGAGCGGCGCGATAAGCCGCAACATCACTTATCGCCGTACAAGCAACGCTATAAGAAAACCAACCCCTGCAGCAACTGCAAGACTGGTGACTGGTTTATTGCGAACACACTCGGAAACCTGTCCTTCAAGATCATGGATTTTTTCTTTGGCTTGAGAAACAGCCTCTTCTCCATTTGCTTTAGCTGATGCGTAAAGGCGACCAGCTTTATCTTTTACTTGATGAAGTTTTTCTGAACCGACTTCACCGAGGGTTGAGGTTATTTGCGAAATTTCTTTACGCAATTGCTCCACTTGAGCTTGAAGGTCTTTTTCTGCTTGTGTTGCGTTTTCTTTAGCCATCATGGTGACTCCCTACTTGCAATTAAAATTATGGCGCTTCATGCACCTTTTAACACTATGGGGTTACACACCCATTTCATGTTTATAACATTAAAATAGGCAGATAGGATTGAATTTTTAGTTTTTTCTTAAATATTTCAATAAAGTTGGTTAAGATGCTTTATTAAGCGATGCGCTTGTGGAGGAATTTTCGTGTGATCAATAGTAATAAGCGACTGTTTTAAAAGATCTTTTTGATAAGGCTGTTGAAGCTGCTAATCCACAATATATGATGGAAAAACACCTCCCAAAACCGCCTTTGGGCAAAACAATTGTTGTGGGTGCAGGTAAAGGCGCAGCACAAATGGCAGCTTTTTTAGAACAAACATGGCAAAAAAAGGGCTATCCTCCTTTGCAAGGCGCTGTTGTCACGCGCTATGGTTATGGGTGTCAAACAACCAATATCGAAGTTTTGGAAGCTGCACACCCTGTGCCTGACGAAAATGGATTAAAAGCATCTCAAATAATCATGAAATTGGTTGAAAATCTTCACGAAAATGATCTTGTTATTACGCTTATTAGTGGCGGTGGTTCTGCACTTTTACCAGCGCCTTGCGTGGGCTTAACGCTTGAAGATGAAATTTTAATCAATGATGCTTTGTTAAAAAGTGGGGCACCTATTGGGGTGATGAATACGATTAGAAAACAATTTTCGCAAATAAAAGGCGGTCGTTTGGCAGCTTTGGCCGCACCTGCAAAAGTGGTAACTTTTATAGTATCAGATATTCCAGGTGATTTTAAAGAAATGGTTGCTTCTGGGCCCACTATTGCCGATCGTTCAACAAGTTCTGATGCTCGTCAATTTATAGAATATTATAATATAGACTTACCAAAACATATTATGAATCGTTTGGAAAAATCCGATAGTAAAAACCTAACAGCGGATGATCCGATTTTTAAAACGCATGAATCTTATATTGTAGCATCAGCTGCAAAATCACTTGATGCTGCTGCCGCATATGCACGTAAAAAAGGTGTTGAAGCCGTAATCTTATCAGACAGTATTGAAGGTGAAGCAAAAGACATTGGTTCTATGCATGCAGCTTTGGCGAAAAATATAGCCAATAACAATCAACCGTTTCAAAAACCAATTGTTCTTTTATCAGGTGGTGAAACTTCGGTCACACTGTTTCATCATAGCAAGGATATAGCTATTTCAAAAAGCAAAGGGGGTCGTAATAGTAAATTTTTATTAGCATTTGCTTTAGCCATAAAAGGGGAAAAACAGATATTCGCACTTGCTGCTGATACAGATGGTTCAGAAGATAATGCTGGGGCATTTTGTGATGGGTATAGTGTCTATCATATGCAAAAAAAAGGGTATCACGGTGAGCAATTATTAAAAGATCATAACGCATGGGTAGCTTTTTATGCTTCTGATGATTTATTTGTAACAGGACCTACGGGAACAAATGTTAATGATTTTCGCGCCATTCTGATTACCGATGAATATGCGGATTGATGATAATTTTTTTTGTTCTTTTGACGCTATTTTTAAAAAATTTATAAATTTTAAAACATGACTTGATTTATCATATTAATCTTGCTTAATATATCTCGACTAAAAAATGAAAGTTTAAAAGGCGAGCAGAATGGTACTTCTTTGTAAAAGAATGTTGACTGGAGCGATCGTAACATTTTTCACTCTGTTATCATATCATCAAGGGGCGCAAGCACAAGAAAGCACTTCACAAATAGGGCAACAGAGTGCGCCTTTGATGGAAACAATACAAAATTCTGGACAAAACCAACAAAATATTCCTCAATTTTCTGCTTCACCTCTTTCAAATTCTGTTGAGGTTGCATCTGATATATCGCAACCTTTACATAACGTAGAATCTTCGCAACCCAATAGTCTTCAACCTTCAGTGTCATCACAACAAATTATTATTGGTGGAGACGTTCCAAATATTCAAACATCCCAAAATATAGAGCAGACTGCACCAAACACTGCACAGTCTCTTCCTGCACTACAATTAGCAAATGGGGGAGAATCAGCATCATCATCGCCACAAATAAACGCATCTGTTTCTCATGATCTTTCACCAATTGGTATGTTTTTAGCAGCCGATTGGGTGGTGAAGTCTGTGATGATAGGATTGGCCCTTGCATCTGTTGCAACTTGGACAATATGGCTGGTCAAAACTGTCGAAATTTCATCTGCGAAAAGAAAAGCGCGTATAGCCCTTCATGCCGTCAATTATTCTGGCAGTTTGTCCGAGCTTTCGACAGCAATGAAAGAGCAAAGCAGTATCGGTGCGGATCTTGTTCTTGCCGCTGAAAAGGAAGTTCAGGCGTCGCTAGCAGTTTTAGATGAGGCAGGTGTTGATGGTTTGAAAGAACGTTTAGGCTCTGTACTTTCTCGTCTTGTTGCTGGCGCTGGTCGGCGTATGTCTTTTGGTACAGGTCCTCTTGCAACAATTGGTGCTATTAGTCCTTTTGTTGGTTTGTTTGGGACTGTTTGGGGTATTATGAATTCATTTATTGGGATTTCTCAAGCCCACACAACCAATCTTGCAGTTGTAGCTCCTGGTATTGCTGAAGCGTTACTTGCAACAGCTATTGGTCTTGTTGCGGCAATTCCCGCGGTTATCATCTATAATATTTTTGCCCGTTCCATAACGGGGTATCGTCAACAATTGGTTGATGTTTCTGCGGGTATTGAACGGTTGGTAAGTCGTGATTTAGATTATCGTAAAGTGCGTCAAAAAAATTCTTCACATCCTAATCTGTCTATCGCTGCGGAGTAGAATGAATGGCTGCCAAACTTGCTGATCTTGATAATGATGAACTTGATGTAAATCATGACATTAATGTAACACCTTTTATTGATGTTATCCTTGTTTTGCTTATTATATTTATGGTGGCAGCACCACTTGCGACAAGTGATATACCAATACAATTACCGACTGCTGCTGCATCTTCTCAGCCGCGACCTGATAAGCCTGTTTATGTAACATTGCAAAAAGACCAATCACTTTATGTTGGTGAAGAAAATGTTTCTATGGATAGTTTAAAAACAACTTTGGATCGCTTAACTGAAAATAATCGTGAGACGAAAATTTTTATTCGTGGCGATCAAGGCGTTGAATATGGTGGTTTGATGAGATTATTGAATAATTTGAAAAGTTCAGGTTATTTGAAGATAGGTTTGGTTGGCTTAGAACAACCTGCTGCTGCGCAATAATTTTTTAAGACGATATTTTTTATAGACACTGAGTTGGATAAGCTTCATTTTACGGTTATATATTTGAATCGTTTTAATTGGAGTATACCTTAACATGCCGCGTAATAAAAAATTTGAAGGCGACATGACCAATGTTGGCCATATGCGCAATCCGCCATTTGCCCAATTGCCTGATATTCATAAGATTTTTGAAAAAAGACATCTGCGTTTTGAGAAACTTGCTAAAACAAGTCCTATAAAAGATTATGTTGAATTTTTAAAATTTTTTACAAAAGCGCAACAAGATGTTGCAGATAATTTTCGGAATGCGAATTTTCCAACCATTGATACAGAACGTGCGCATTCTTTCAAAATGCCACCGATTGAACGGTCAGCTTTGATTCATCTTCCACTTTTTAAAGAAGTTATGCGTTCATTTTTAGAGAGACTTAATAAAGCGCCGTTACAAACGGGCAGTCGAATGGCTTTAGAAAATACGCTTACAAATGAAAATAATTGGTCGCTTTGGGCTTCTCATATAATTGAGCAAAAGATACCAGATGACACAATAGCACAACATATTTTTGTTACAGGTGCCTTACAAATTATTTTAACTCTGGCGACGCAAAAGCTGGATACAAAAAAGTTACAGGCTTTTGAACACAATCTTTGTCCTGCATGTGGTGGCACACATTCAGCCAGCATGATTGTGGGATGGCCGTCAGCTGAAGGCGCTCGATTTTGTTCCTGTCTATATTGTGGAACGCTTTGGCATTATGTGCGTATCAAATGTACGTTTTGTGTGCAAACAAAGGGTATTGGTTATAAAGAAATTGAAGGAGGCCCCGGTAGTATTTTGGCAGAAACATGTGATGAATGTGGCGATTATTGTAAACAAATGAATCATCAAAAAGATTCATCATTTGATGTTTTTGCTGATGATATTGGTTCTATTGCTCTTGATATGCTGATGAAGAACAATAATTCATTTAAACGTGGCGCATTTAATCCATTTTTGATCGGTTATTAAATGGTCATTGATTTTTCATCTCTTCCCTCTGTTGATGCAATTATGCAAGAAGCGGTTGCACGGGATGCTCAAAAAAAATTTGGACGATGCGCAACGTTGGATGCTATTCGTGCAACACTTGCTGATGAAAGGCTCTTTTTAAAAAATGGGCGAAATGCCCATACTATAGAACAATTAGCAGCAATGGCTTTTGAGCGTTTGGAGGCAGACTCTTTATCTTCATTACGAGCTGTTTTTAATTTAACAGGAACAATTTTACATACAAATCTTGGGCGTGCGCAATTGCCTGAGGCAGCAATTGAGGCGGCAATATGCGCTATGCGTGAGACTGTATCGTTAGAATTTGATTTAGAAACAGGCAAAAGAGGAGAACGTGACGATCATTTAAGATCGTTGATTTGTGAATTAACAGGTGCCGAAGACGCCACTTTGGTTAACAATAATGCGGCAGCACTTTTTTTAGTCTTGAACACATTAAGCCAAAAAAAAAGCAACGCCATTATATCACGTGGTGAATTGATTGAAATTGGCGGGTCTTTTCGCATGCCTGATATTATGGAAAGTGCAGGATGTCATTTAACAGAAGTAGGTACGACAAACCGAACGCATTGTCATGATTATGAGCAGGCAATTGATGAAGAAACGGCTCTTTTATTAAAGGTGCATACATCAAATTATAGCATTGAAGGATTTACACAAAGTGTATCAACAGCTCAATTATCATCTCTTGCGAAAAAGCATTGTGTTCCGATGATTGAAGATCTTGGATCGGGTACATTGGTTGATCTTCATCACTATGGTTTAAAAAGAGAACCAACTGTGCAAGAAACAATCAAATCGGGTGCTGATATTGTGACATTTTCTGGCGACAAGCTTTTAGGTGGACCTCAAATTGGGTTTATTATTGGTAATGCAGATATGATTGCGGCTATTAATCGTAATCCTTTAAAAAGAAGTTTACGCGTTGATAAGATAAGGCTGGCGGCTTTAGAAGCGGTTTTGCGTCTTTATCGCAATCATGATACGCGTCATAAAACAATTCCAACATTGCGTTTTTTATCGCGTTCAAAAAATGAGATTGCCTCTCAAGCACATAAGCTATGCCGCGCCGTAAGTGCTTATTTTACCCCTGACTATCAGATTGATGTTGTGCCATGTTTAAGTCAGATTGGTTCAGGTGCTTTGCCTACACAAACGTTAGAAAGCTTTGGTTTATCTATTCGAGCGGCTCACTCTGGAAGTTCTTTAAATATTTTGGCAAAGCGGTTACGTAATTTACCCATTCCAGTTATTGGCCGTTTTCATGATGATGCTTTATTACTTGATCTAAGATGCTTGAGAGATCATGACCAATTTATCGCTAATCTTGATTGAATAAAAAAAATGATAATAGGAACAGCTGGTCATATTGACCATGGTAAAACCACCCTCATTCGTGCTTTAACCGGTGTTGATACCGATCGTTTGCTTGAAGAAAAGCAACGGGGCATTACTATTGAATTAGGTTTTGCTTATCAAACTTTAGAAAGTGGTCAACGCATCGGTTTTGTTGATGTTCCAGGTCATGAAAAGCTTATTCATACAATGGTAAGCGGTGCTGGCAGTATTGATTTTGCTATGCTTGTTATTGCTGCAGATGATGGGATTATGCCACAAACGCGTGAACATTTTGAGATTTTAAAACTTCTTAATATTCACCATGGTATTGTTGTCTTAACGCGTAGTGATTTGGTTGATGAAAAACGCTTAAATGCATTAAGGCAAGATGTGAAAGTGTTTCTTCATAATACATTTTTACAAGATGCGCCAATGATAGCGGTTTCTTCAAAAACAGGAATGGGAATTGCTAAGCTGCGTGCCGTGATTGAAAAGGCGGCAATAGAGAAGCCAAATCTTAAGGTCACGGGTCGATTTCGACATGTTATTGATCGTATTTTTACGCTTGCGGGCGCTGGCACCATTGTAACAGGTCGGGTCATTTCAGGACAAGCATTTGAGAATGATAAGTTGATTGTCGGGCCTATCCATATGCCCATACGATTGCGTTCTATTCATGTGCAAGATGAAAACGCACAACAAGCGCAGTCAGGTGATCGAGCCGCTTTAAATCTTGTTGGTGAACGGGTTGATAAAACATCAATAAAGCGTGGTATGGTTGTTCTTGATCCCTTTCTTGATCATCCAACAATGCGTTTTGATGGGTCTGTGAGAATCGTCGAAACAGAAAAAAAACCTTTAACGCAATGGTTTCCTGTTCATTTTCATCATAATGCACAAGACATCAGCGCACGTCTTGTTTTTTTGGATAAAGACAGTGTTACAGCCGGTGAAAAAGCCTATTGTCAGATTGTAACGGATAAACCTGTTATTGCTGTTGTTGGTGATCGTTTTATCATACGTGATACGAGCGCAAGCCGCACTATCGGTGGAGGTGAGATTCTTGATCCTTTTGCACCAGCGAGAAAACGTAAAACGCCTGAGCGGCTCGCTGTTTTAAAAGCAATGGAACAAAAAGATGACAGAACCGCGTTAAATGATCTTCTTAAAGTGTTCCCATTTGGCATTGAATGGATTCCATTTTGCCGTGCGCGTAACTTAACTGAAGATGAGGCTAAGACTGTTCTTTCTTCAGAAGCGTTTTGCAGTTTTCATTTTGGACGTGAGCGTTTTGTCATGACGCAAACACATCAAAATATATTAAAGCATAAAATTTTAGAGTATTTAAAAGATTTTCATGACAACACCCCTGATCTTTTTGGTATTGGACTTGAAAAACTACGCCGTGATATTGCTCCAGAAATAAAAATGCCCTTTTTTCGTGCTTTTCTCCAAACGGAAATTGAGGCCCAAGTCTTAAAAATACAAGGTGCATGGATTGGTCTATCCAGTCATGAGGCAAAACTGAGCGATGAAGACGAGAAAATTTTTCAATATGTTCATACTAATTTAGTGGGTGAAGATCGCTTTCGACCAAGCCGTACGCGTGATTTTGCGACTTTATTGTCAATTGATGAAAATGATATGCGTCAAATTTTAAAATCTGCTTCACGTATGGGGCGTGTTTATGAAGTGGCGCAAGATTACTTTTTTCCACGTGAGGTTCTGCATGAGATTGTTCGTCAAATGCATACTATTCAGCTTACTCAATCTAATGGTTTTTTTACTGCTGCCGATTTACGCGATGCGCTTCATAATGGTCGTAAGATCGCAATTTTACTTTTGGAATTTTTTGATCGACACGGTGTTACCATTCGTAAAGGTGATCGACGTCGTCTTAATCCGCATCGTTTTAATCTTTTTAACGATCATTAAACTTGCAGATTGTTATAAAAAATACCATAACAAAGTTGGAAGGGCTTTTCATCCGGTGATGAGTGCGGCCTTCAAAGCCGTAAGGGGCCGTGAGACGGTCTTTGGTGGGTTCGACTCCCATGCTCTTCCGCCATATTGATCCGCTTAACGGGTGTTTATACGAGAACTATAAATTTGGGGCTGTCCTAGATAACGTAAATTATCTAAGGTTAGCCCATGAGAAAAAGTCGTTTAAGTTGGTATAAGCAATGCAAGCTTATAGAATTATTTATAGCTGGTTCAACAGCGAGAACGGCAGCTGCCTTAGTTGGTGTTAACAAAACAACGGCTGCTTATTATTTTCATCGCCTTCGTTGTCTGATTTATCTTCATAGTGATCATTTGGAAATGTTTGAAGGTGAAGTTGAAGCTGACGAATCTTATTTTGGAGGAAGGCGCAAGGGGAAGCGTGGACGAGGAGCTTTGGGAAAAGTACCAGTATTTGGGCTTTTAAAGCGTGATGGCAAGTTTTATACGGTTTTAGTTCCCAATACTCGAGCCGTCACCTTAGTTCCTATTATTAAGGAGCATGTCAAACCTGATAGCATAGTTTATACCGATACTTATCGCAGTTATGATGTTCTTGACGTCAGTGAGTTTACTCATTATCGTATTAATCATAGCAAATTATTTGCAGATAAGCACAATCATATCAATGGAATTGAGAATTTTTGGAACCAAGCTAAGCGCCATTTACGTAAATTTAATGGTATTCCTCGAGAACATTTTTATCTATTTTTGAAAGAATGTGAATGGCGTTTTAACAACAGTGACCCAAAAGTTCAATTTTCCCTTTTAAAACAATTAGTAAGAGATAGTTCATAGCAATTATCTAGGACAGCCCCATAAATTTTTATTATAGAGTCATGCCGCCTGGCTTATATATACGCTCAGCGCCATTATAATCTTGAGATACGTTTGATGATAATAATGATGTGATAAACACTTCATTTAATAAAGACTAAAGGAAACAATCTTAAAATTAAGTCTTATGGTTTAGTCATGAACGATAATATTTGAATTGGCGATTTCTTTCGTATTTTTTAAAGATTGAACCACTGTCATTAGGTATGGAAATGTTTTTTCACTTTTTGTATTTTATATGAAATTTTTCAAATTCTTTTTCGTCATTTGCAATATAAATTATTGATAAAATTTTCTTTTGAAGCGTATCTTTATGGGATTTCATCCATAAGGTCATAATATTTGCATTCTTGTCTTCAAGACGTTCATGTGCATCAACAATCATGCAAACGGGTTTGTTATGAGCCCAAAAGGCTTTCAAAGTCTTTTGTCCATTGCTTCATAAAATTTGAACTCTTATTCTCTTTTGCACCAGAATAATAAATACAAAGAGATAAAAGCTTAAAAAAAATGACATAGCCAACCACTCTATAAATATTGCTAAAAATTTATATAAGTTGATAGATTTGGTCAAGATTTAATATATAAAACTTATGTGACCACAATTATTTTTTTTAAATGCGCAAGATGTCAAGAGAGTTTGTCCTGCTCAAAGCCAATAAGAGGTTTGCAAAGATTAAAAATCGTTTTTGAAAATTTCATTCTTATAAAAAGATTATACTTATTTAAACTTCTTCTTCGGCTTTTTGTACCTTTGTTTTGACAACACGCCGACGACGAGGTTTTTTCTCTTCTTCTACAAGAGTATCGCCACTTTGTGAGATGTCTTCAGACGCATTGTGTTCTGCTTGGGAAACAGTTTCGATTTTTTCATCTTCTTGATGGTCATTTTCCGACAATTGTGAAGTTTTGCGACGAGGTGCACGACGCTGACGTTTTACAGGTTCTCTTTTTTCAGCGATATCATCATTCTCAGATAAAGCAACTTCAGCACGAACCTCTTCAATTTTTGGCTGAGGACTATTGTCTAAACTTTGTGAACTCTCAGCATTTGAGTCATTATGATCATTTTCACCTGCGTGATCAATCCGTGTATTGTCATCATTTTCATCCTCCAATGTTTCTTCACGTGGAGGTGTTTGTGGCATTTGTGCTTGTGCAGCTAAAATTATACGTGTGTAATGTTCAGCATGTTGCAGATAGTTTTCTGCAATAACTCTATCACCTGAGGCTTGAGCATCTCGTGCTAAAGCGGCATATTTATCAGCAATATGCTGTGCGTTTCCGCGTATTTTAACATCAGGTCCATTGCTTTCATAATTTCGAGAGAGTGGATTTGGACCGCGCCGATTGTTATTGTTTCCATTATTGTTATTGCGTCCGCGCATGCGCCTATTTTGCTGTGGCCTCATAATAATCTCTTTTGGATGCCTTATCATTTGTTGGTGTATAAATCTTGTATTTTCAACATAGGATAAAGCGGCTTATGACCGATATCCAATTTGATTATATGTCCTGAAAGTCAATCAAGCTCTAATCAATTTTTCTGAAAATCTCAAACAGCAGTTGGAAAACGATTGCTCGCGATGCTCCGCAACATATCTGCTGATAAATTTGAACCTAACGATGTTCGTATAAAATGCCAAGCATTTTTTTAAAAAAAAAAGAAAAATTATGTAAAAAAAGTTTTTTTTCACAATTTTATTAAATAAATACCGACAATTTTCTCATTAAAGATGTCATTGACAGTATTTTTTTTAATATTAGCCATCATTTCAAAAAAATCATGACTAGATTGAACAGTCTTAAAAAAAGGGGTCAGGCATGTATCAACAGCAAACATAGTATTATATCATTCGTTTATACGAACTCTGTAGGATCCTTCATGAACCTCACCAATAATTTTTGCATGGTTATAACCTTCGTTTTGAGCTTTTTGAACCAACTCATCCGCTTTTTTTGCGCTCACAGATATTAATAAGCCACCAGATGTTTGAGGATCTGTTAAGAGATGACGCTGAAAGTCTTCCAATTTTTCTGGCAAAATTATTTTATGACCATAACTGTCCCAATTGCGATGTGAGGCACCCGTTACAAAACCTTTTTGTGCCAATATTTGTGCTTGAGATAAAAAAGGTAATTTTGAAAAATTTAATTGAATTTCAACGCCTGAACCCTCTGCCATTTCTAAACTATGACCTAAAATTCCAAAACCTGTAACATCTGTTAATGCGTGAACATCAGATTGGTTGCCAAGCTCAGTTCCAATTTTATTGAGCTGTGTCATTGATTTTATCATTTCTTGATAGGCATTTTCAGATAAAGCATCCTTTTTAAATGCAGATGAATATATTCCAACACCTAAAGCTTTTAATAATACCAATTTGTCACCGATCTTCGCTTGGTTATTACGGCGTAGTTGGCTTTTTTTGCATATACCTATGACAGCGAGTCCGTAAACAGGTTCTGGGCAATCAATAGAGTGACCACCAGCCACAGCAATGCCTGCTTCAGCAGCTTTTTCACGTCCACCTGCTAAAATATCAGCGACAATTAAAGGGTCTAATTTATCAATCGGCATACCCAAAATGGCCAGCGCCATAATTGGTTTTCCACCCATTGCATAAATATCAGAAATAGCGTTGGTTGCAGCAATTTGACCAAACGTTTTGGCATTATCCACCATAGGCATAAAAAAATCAGTTGTTGCAATAATGCATGTTTCATCATCGAGCGCATAAACTGCGGCATCGTCATTGGTATCTGTCCCCACGAGCAAATGCTCAAAAGGTCCGAAGCTCGGTTGGTTTTTGAGCATTTTTTGCAAAATGGAGGGCGCAAGCTTACAACCGCAACCCCCACCGTGGGCAAGACTTGTCAAACGGATGGGTGTCATCATATGTCCTTTTTTTAAATAAAAATGAATATAAAGAAATCATACGCTATTTATGACGATGATCAATGTACGATCAATCCGTTCACGATGAATGTCAATATTGATTTTTGGTGTGCATCTTTTCAAAAGAGTCTTTAGTTGGCAAAATTTTCACGTTGACGTGTCTGTTTTTTGACATAATATGAATAAGTATAATATTTATTCATGTATTAATCAGTAACTATAATGCGTGTTTGCTTTATTTCACTTTTTTTTGGGTTTTCCATCCTCATGGGGAATTTAAATTGATGTGCAAGATAACATTTTTTAAAACAAATTGAGCAGGTTTTTGCGTTTGTTAGCGCCAATGTCTTTGACATAAGATTAGAAAGCTTCTATTCTAAGGCAAATAAGACATGTATATATTGAGGAATTTTCGATGAATATTGAAATCTCGCGTCGTACCTTTTTGAAGGGTGCTGGTGCGGGTGTTGGTGCGACCGCTCTCGGATCGCTTGGTTTTAGTCAAGCAGAAGCTGCAGCAGCCTCTGCAATTAGACCATTTAAGCTTGCGTCCACGACACAAACGCGCCAAACCTGTACATATTGTTCCGTTGCTTGTGGCATTATCCTTTATTCAAAAGGTTCACTGCAAGAAGGCAATGCCAAAGTTGTTCACGTAGAAGGTGATGTTGATCATCCGACCAATCGTGGAACTTTGTGTCCGAAAGGTGCAGCATTATTGGATACGATTCATTCTAAGAGCCGTATTACCAAGCCAAAAGTGCGCCGCCCGGGTTCTGATCATTTTGAAGACACAACATGGGATGAAGCGCTTGATAAAATCGCCCGTTACATGAAAGATGATCGCGATGCGAATTTTGTTGAAAAAAATCAAAAAGGACAAACCGTTAATCGTTGGTTGACGACGGGGTTCCTTGCCGCATCTGCCACCACAAACGAAACCGCTTTTGTAACATATAAGGTTGTGCGCTCAAGCGGAATGCTTGCATTTGATAATCAGGCGCGCGTTTGACACGGCCCAACGGTGTCCAGTCTGGGCCCAACTTTTGGTCGTGGTGCAATGACAAATGCTTGGACGGATATCCGTTCAACTGATCTTGTTATCATTATGGGCGGCAATGCTGCTGAAGCCCATCCTTGTGGTTTTAAATGGGTAACGCATGCGAAAGAAAATCGCGGTGCCAAGCTCATTGTTGTTGATCCGCGTTTTACGCGTTCTGCATCCGTTGCTGATTATTATGCGCCGATCCGCCAAGGAACTGATATTGCCTTTTTATCAGGGGTTATTCATTATTGTATGAGTAATGATAAGGTTCAGCATGACTATGTGAAGCATTTTACCAATGCTGGATTAATTGTTAAGGAAGAATTTGATTTCAACGAAGGCCTATTTAGTGGTTATGATGAAGAAAAACGCGATTATGATCGTTCATCATGGGCCTATGAAGTGGGTGAAGATGGTTTTGCCAAAACTGATGAAACATTGACGCATCCGCGTTGTGTGTGGCAAATGCTTAAAAAACACGTCAGTGCTTATACACCAGAATTTGTTGAACGTATTTGTGGTACGCCCAAGGAAAAATTCCTTAAAATTTGCGAGATGATTGCAGAATGTTCAACACCAACCAAAACAATGACCTCAATGTATGCATTGGGTTGGACGCAACATTCTAAAGGATCACAAAATATTCGCACCATGGCTATGTTGCAACTTATTCTTGGCAATATTGGTGTACGTGGTGGTGGTATGAATGCGCTTCGTGGTCATTCAAATATTCAAGGTTTGACAGATATTGGACTGATGTCAAATTTGCTTCCCGGATATATGAATATTCCACTTGAGGATGAGACAGATTTAAAAACCTATTTTCTAACACGCAAATATGCACCTACGCGACCCAATCAGGTAAGCTATTGGCAAAATTACGATAAATTTTTTATTTCTTTAATGAAATCTTTGTGGGGTGATGCAGCGACCAAGGAAAATGATTGGGCCTATGATTATTTGCCTAAGCTTGATATTGCCAATTATGACATCCTCAAAGCTTTTGATCTTATGGATCATGGGAAAATGACAGGCTATTTCTGTCAAGGTTTCAATCCTGTCTTGGCGTTTCCAAATCGTAAAAAAGTTCAACGTGCTTTAGGCAAACTAAAATATCTTGTTGTGATGGATCCAATTGAGACAGAAACTGCGCGCTTTTGGGAAAATCATGGTGATTTTAACGATGTTGATCCAGCAGACATTCAAACGGAAGTTTTTCAACTGCCTTCTAGTTCATTCGCAGAAGATGAAGGTGCAGTTGTTAATTCTGGGCGTTGGTTGCAATGGCATTGGCCAGGTCAGAACCTACCGGGAGAAGCCAAATATGATACTTGGATTATGGCTCAAATTTGGTTACGATTGAAAAAATTGTATCAGGAAGAAGGCGGTGTTTACCCTGATCCGATTGTCAATCTTTATTGGCCATATGCGGATGAAAATAATCCTTTATCTGAAGAACTTGCCAAAGAAATGAATGGCTATGTTCTTGAAGATGTGTATGATCCAAACGATCCGACCAAAAAAATTCTTGAAAAAGGCAAACAATTGTCAGGTTTTGCTGAATTGCGGAATGATGGGACTACTGCGGCAGGGTGTTGGGTTTATTCAGGAAGTTTTACGGAAGAGGGCAATATAATGGCTCTTCGTGATAATACAGATTATGATGAAAGTGGACTTTATCCTAAATGGACATTTGCATGGCCTGCCAATCGTCGTATTCTTTATAATCGCGCGTCTTCAGATATTGACGGTAAGTCATGGGACCCAAGTCGTAAAATTATCGAGTGGGACGGGACAAAATGGACAGGCTTTGATGTGCCTGACATTCCACCCGCTTCAAATCCACGAGATGTTGGTCCATTTATCATGAACGCAGAAGGTTCAGCACGGTTGTTTTCGCTTGGTGGCTTGCGTGACGGACCATTTCCTGTTCACTATGAACCGTTTGAATCGCCCATTGTTAACCCTGTTGCACCAAATATTCGTGGGAACCCTGTTGCTCGTGTTTTTGACGAAGATTTAAAGCAGATGGGAAACAGTGAAGAGTTTCCATTTGCTGCAACCTCTTATCGTCTGACAGAGCATTTCCATTATTGGACGAAAAATAATCGCATTAATGCATCTCTTCAACCTCAGTTTTTTGTTGAAATCTCTGAAGAATTGGCAGCAGAAAAAGGTGTTGTGAAGGGAGATTGGGTTAAAGTTTGGAATAAACGTGGTGAAGTTTATGCCAAAGCGCTTGTAACAAAACGTATTCGCCCGCTCATATGTGATGGAAAATCCGTTCATGTCATAGGTATACCTTTGCATTGGGGGTTTGTCGGCGCTGCCAAAAAAGGTTTTGGTCCTAATTCTTTGACACCTTTTGTTGGCGATGCCAATTCTCAAACACCAGAATTTAAAGCCTTTTTGGTGAATATGGAAAAATCAAGGGCACCTATTGATGCCGATGGGAGGTCTGAAGCATGAATATTAACATTAATCCTCCAACACAGGATGTGATTGTTCAACAATTTGGTCCAGATGACTATATTCGTTCTTCTGCATCAACTGTGCCAGAGCCTAAGCGGCAACTCGAACCTGTCGCTAAACTCATTGATGTTTCAAGATGTATTGGCTGTAAAGCGTGTCAATCTGCGTGTTCAGAATGGAATGATCTCAGTCCTGAAATTGAAACCAATGTCGGTGTTTATGATAATCCGCATGATTTAACTCCTGAAGCATTCACAATTATGCGTTTTAGCGAATGGGTCAATCCTGAAACTGACACATTTGAATGGCTTATCCGTAAGGATGGTTGCATGCATTGCGCAGAACCTGGCTGTCTTACTGCATGCCCTTCGCCAGGAGCCATCGTGCAATATTCAAATGGGATCGTCGATTTTGATCACGATAAATGTATTGGTTGTGGATATTGCGTGAAAGGATGTCCTTTCAATATTCCGCGTATTTCGAAAAAGGATCATAAAGCTTATAAATGCACTTTATGTTCAGATCGTATTGCTGTTGGTCAAATCCCTGCATGTGCAAAATCTTGTCCCACTGAGGCGATTATGTTCGGTGCAAAAGCAGATTTGAAAGAACATGCAAAAGATCGTATTGCTGATCTTAACAATCGCGGTTATGAAAATGCTGGACTTTATGATCCTGAAGGCGTTGGTGGCACACACGTGATGTATGTTCTTCATCATGCGGATCAACCCAATATTTATTCAAACTTACCTGAAGAGCCGCGTATTTCGCCGATCGTTAAAACATGGAAAGGTGTTTCCAAATATCTTGGGCTTGGTGCTATTGGCGCTGCTATTGCAGGAGCAGCAGCTCACGCTTTGTTTATGGGACCGACACGCGTCAAACAACATGATGAAAACGAGGCGGAAAAAGCTTTGGAGGACAGCGATCATGAAAAATAAGCTTTATGAAAAAGGTGATAGGATTCACCGTGGTAGTCCTGTGGTTGTTGATCGTTATACGCGTGGAGCACGTATAAACCATTGGATAGCGGCTGGATCAATGATCCTTTTAGCTTTGACAGGGTTGATTATGTATTGGCCGTTTCTTTTCCCACTTGCCAATCTTTTTGGCGGAGGGCAGGTTGTTCGGATGATCCATCCTTATATTGGCATTGTTATGCTTTTAAGTTTTTTTGGGTTATTTTTCCGCTTTTGGCGATTAAATATCTGGGAAAAATCTGATTTGCAATGGGCAATGCAGATGAAAGATGTTTTAGAAGGCAATGAAGAAAAATTACCGCCTGTTGGTAAATATAATTTTGGTCAAAAGTGTATTTTTTGGGCTATGTCTTTTGGATTAATCATTCTCATTGTTTCAGGCTTAATGGTTTGGCAAGCCTATTTTGCGCCTTTCGTTCCGATAGAATGGCAACGTTATGCATTAATCATTCATTCTTTGGTTGCCGCAGGTATTATCGCCATTTGGGTCATGCACATGTATGCTGTTTATTGGATTCGTGGATCTTTACGAGCAATGGTTAAGGGAAAAGTGTCTGGTGGTTTTGCGTGGGCACATCATCGTAAATGGTATGATTCAATGTTGAAAAATCGTGAGATCAAGGATCTCAAAAAATAAGACCAATTCAGTTTTTATTTTTTGAAAGTATATTTTAAAATTTCAAAAGAAAAACCTGCAAAATTATAAAACATTTGCAGGTTTTTTTAAAGAGTTTTAATAAAATTAAAACTTGTTTGTTGTAAAGAAATAAAAACATTATACGTATATGAAGTCTGATAAAAAAACTTTTTTCTTTATTTATTGTTTGTTTAAAAATGCGTTAAACGTAACGATATTTTTCGTAATAATACACTTCAAATATGTGAAAATGGTCATTAACTTTTATTTCATTTTAGTTAAGTAGATGGTTTTTAAAGCAGTAGAAGTTTATTGAAATCATATATGAAGGCTGCAAGTTTTTTAAATTAGTGAATGCCTGTTGAGCCAAACCCTGATGTGCCTCTATCTGTTTCATCTTGTCGTGTTGTTTCTTCAATCAAAATCTGTGGAGCTGGAGCAATAATGGCTTGTGCAATACGCTGACCGCGCTTGATGACAAAAGGTTCATCGCCAAGATTGATCAATAAAACTTTGATTTCGCCGCGATAATCGCAATCAATCGTACCTGGCGTATTTAAACAAGTGACGCCATTATTGAAAGCAAGACCCGAACGAGGCCTGATTTGTGCTTCAAAACCATTGGGTAGGATAAAGATTAGACCCGTTGGCACCAAAAGCCGTTTTCCTGGTACAATGATAAGATCTTCATTTTCTAATATGGCAGCACGTAAATCCATACCAGCTGATCCTGCTGTTGCATAATGAGGCAGATCAAGACCATGAGAATGTTTGAGACGTCGGATAAATAGCTTGGGGTGATGGGTATTATGAGACATGATGCTATCCTTATGAAATACTTAAAAAAATACTAATTTGAATGACATTTTGATGCAAGGCTACATATCTTCTTATACATTAAAAACACAGTTGAAGTTTTTATGACACACGCTTTGAGAAACTATGCGACAGTTTTTTTGTAGCACATAGATGAGACTCATGACTTATTCATTAAGATAGAAGATGAGGGTAGCGGCGATGCAAATAGCCGAGAAGAATGTATGTGCGCATCGGTCATAGTGTGTTGCAATGCAACGCCAGTCCTTAAATTTTGCCAATAGCTTCTCAATCTTATGGCGGTACCTATAGAGGTGTCTTTCAAAGTGGATATGCGTGTTCCTTCCCTTTCTTGGAGGAATACAGGCGTTGATGTTTCTGTCAAACAATGCCTGACGGAATCAGTCTGCATCATAACCCCGGTCGATTACGAGTTCGTGTGTATCTGGCAGAACCGGCAACAGAAGAGCGGCACCCTTATAGTCACTCATCTGTCCTTCTGATCAAAGCCGGTATATGGGCTTTCTATCTTGATTGCAGACTGTATGCCGTTTTGAGCTCAAGCTACCTTTCGTGCGCCCGATGTGGCGGGGAACATCCCCTTTTTAAGAGGCGTGCTGCCGTGCGGTGTGCCTTGAGATGTGTGGCATCAATCGTGATACGTTGAGGCTTTGGGTCTTGCCCAGCAAGGGCTGTAAAGATGCGGTCAAACACACCCATTCGGCTCCAGCGGATAAAACGTTTATAGAGTGTTTTATGCCGACCATAGCCAACAGGTGCATCTTTGCATTGCAGACCATGCTTAATGACATAGACAATACTGCTGTCACCACACTGGTTATCAACACGAAAAACTCCGTGAGAAAGTTGGAAAAGGGTGATATCCGTGCCATCTGATTTTCGCTCAACAAAACTAAATCATTCATTGGTCAATCCTCCCTCGAACCAATGAAACACAAACCACCAAAAATGGACTCTATCAAATTTATAGATCCTGAAATTAGTGTTAGATTGTGTCAGAATATAAACGAAAGTCTTATGCGATAAAAACATGTTAAAATAATTGTCGACTATAGGGATATGATATATAAAAATAAATCTGTGTCTTTTGAAGTAACGAGCAAGATGTCTTTATCTATGATCCAAAAATTATAATATTTATCTGAATTTCATTATCATGCATTGCCAATCAAAATACCTGTTGCAAAAACAAGTGCACCACCCAAAATGACTTGAAGCGAAGCGCGCCAAAAGGGTGTTTCCATAAATTTGTGCTGTATCCATACAATGGCCCATAATTCAAAAAAAACAATGAGAAATGCAATGGCTGTGGCAACTGAAAAATGAGGAATAAGAAAGGGCAGAGCATGTCCTAATCCGCCCAATGTTGTCATAATACCACTGGCAAGACCTCTTTTGAAAGGAGAACCGCGACCAGATAATTTTCCATCATCATGTGTGGCTTCTGTAAATCCCATGGAAATGCCTGCTCCAAGGGAAGCCGATAAGCCAACAAGAAAGGTTTGTCGTGTATCGCCTGTTGCAAAAGCTGCAGCAAAAATCGGTGCCAAAGTTGAAACAGATCCATCCATGAGACCAGCGAGCCCGGGTTGTACCCATGTGAGCAAAAATTTTTTATGTTCTAGTGCTTGAGCCTTTTCTTGAACTGTGTCGGGTGTATATTTTTCTTTTAATTGATATGCCATATGTTCATGGTGTTTTTCCTCCATTGCAAGATCACCCAATAATTTTCGTGTTTCAGCGTCTTGGGTTTGCATAGCTGCTGTTTGGTAAAAGCGGGCAGATTGGTCTTCCATTTCACTCGCCGCTTCACGGACTTTATGAATACCAAGTGGACGTATGAGCCAATCAGGCTGTCGATTGTAATACCCACTGACATGTTCACGCCGTATAAGAGGAATATGCGTTCCAAATCGTTTTATAAAAAGATCAATTAAGCGTCTTCTATGGTGATTTTCTTCTTCTGCCATTTTTTCAAATATTTGCGCAAATTCAGGATATTCATCACGCAAGCCATCGGCATAATTAAGATAGATGCGTTCATCATCTTCTTCTGAAGAAATAGCGAGCGCTAAAATTTCTTTTTCTGTAAGGGAAGGAAAGGGTTGTTTTAATTTTGGTGTAAAAAAACGATGAAACATTCTGTTATTCCATATTTAGAACGATTCTAAATTATGGAATTTCATACAAATGTCAATCTTAAATGATGTGATAAGATAAAATTAGGTAATATGAGACTTAAAACTGGTTTGAGCAGCGCTCTATTATGTCATGATAATGTTTCAAACTTATGGATAAATATTGTCTTGTGGATGAATGTGATTTATTGACAAAGAACAAAAGCATCAATCACTAAATATAGTTTGGGACTTTTATTATAATGATCATCAGACATTTGGTGAAAAAAGTGCAAGGATGGTTATAGATATAGAGTGTTCCAAGTGACGACCTTTGAATAATAAAATGCGAAAAATTATCATTACGTTTTGATGGTTTTCTTAGAGTACAATTTGATAATGAAAGCTTGGTTTGTAAGTGTTTGCTTGATTATGTTTTATGAAAACATGATGAAAACACACCTTAAGGGAAACGTTTTTGTAAAATAAGGAAGATTATTTTTTAAATGATTGTTTTTTGCATCAAGATAAGATTGAGCCATTGTCCTTTTTTATATCCGACTTCTGGCATTGTTGCTGTTACTTCAAAACCAAAATGATGATGCAAGCCAATTGACGCTTGATTGCTAGATTCTATGCCAGCTATAAGAACATGTATTGAGTTATTTTTTGCGTGATCGATCAAAGCCCGTAAGAGTTTTTTACCAATACCTTGAGAACGAAATCGTCTATCAATATAAAGCGACAATTCTGCAGAAAATTTATATCCTTCAAAAGGTCGGAACGGTCCATAGCTTGCATATCCGCAAAGCTGTTCCCCATCACACGCAACAAGAACAGGATATTGCGCGCTTTGACGCTTTTTCCACCATGTTATGCGTTCATCAACGCTCACTTTTTGCTCATTCCATATCGCTAAGGTATGTTCAACCGCATCATTATAAATAGCAGTAATTGCATTTAAGTCTTTTTCTTCAGCATGTCGAATAAGCATAATAATCTCTATGAAGTCGCTACATGACATCACATTATTGGTTTAGAAGAACAATGAAAAGACTTTCTTTTTATTTTAGGCCTTAAAAAGGAGGCAAAAGCGATAAAAGATTTTTAACAGTAAAACCCTCTTGGCGCAATGTTTTTAAATTTTTATGGTGTTTGCTTTTTGAAAGTTTTTCGCCCTTTTCATCCAAAATCAATGGATGATGAAAATATTGCGGATGGTTCAATTTTAGAATTTTTTGCAAAAGACAATGAATGGATGTTGCATGATATAAGTCTTGTCCGCGTATAACGTGGCTTATGTCTTGTACTGCATCATCAACCACACAGGCTAAATGATAGCTTGTTGGTATCGTATTTCGTGCAATAATTATATCCCCCCATAATTCAGGTTTTGCTTTTATATATGTCGTCTTGTCATGATCATACTGTAGAAAATAAAGATCATCTGCAATATATTGTTGTGCGCGTTCCATATTGAGACGCCAAGAAAAAGGAATGCCAGAGGTCATTAAACGCTGTCTTTTGCCCATGCTTCTATAACGCTCATGATGAGGATAATGCGGGGTTCCATCTGGAGCATGCGGCCAGAGTTTTCCATTTTTACGCGCTTCTTCAATCGTCTTTATAATGTTACGACGAGTCATAAATGCGGGATAAACGAGGTCTTCTTTGATGAATGTATTTAAAGCGTCTTGATAAACGTCAAAATGTTCACTTTGACGCCGAATTGGCATAGGAAATGAAAGACCAAGCCAATTAAGGTCTTCGATTAAAGCCTGTTCAAAATGTGGTGCGCAGCGTTTTTGATCTATATCTTCTAATCTTAAAGAAAAATTCCCGTTAAGATTTTGTGCGATTTTCGCATTGAGTAAGGCACTATACGCATGACCTAAATGAAGATAACCATTGGGGCTTGGTGCAAAGCGTAAATGGACATTGCTAGTCCCTGACATCTTTTGATGTCCGTTTGAAGGCAGTGATTACAGCGATAAATGAGACGATAAGACTACAAATACCGTTCCATGTTGCAAAAGACAGCCCCATTATATAGCCAGCGGCTTTATCGCAAGCAGGCGGACGTTTTGAATTAAGGCTAGATAATAAATCGCTCGCATTTTGTGTTATGGCAGTAACGCTGGAAGAGCAATCGCTTGGTCCTTTCCAAATTTTGAATTCAATGCCTGTATGATAAAGTGCCAGACCAAAGCTATAAAACATTAAAACAGATAAAAATAAAAACATACATCTTACTGTAAAGCCAGAAACACGTTTATGTGCTAAAAAACCAATAAAAAGTGCCAGTGCAATTCCTATATAATAGGGATCACGCTCTTCAAGACAAAGCTTGCAAGGCATATACCCTTTACTATGTTCTAACCATAATGCAAAACCGACAATAAAAGCCATAAAAAAAGCCAATACAAATGCCATCCATGTTTGAAAAGCGTGAATTGGTTTGGTCAAAATAGTTAGATCCACCATGTTTTAAATCTCTTATAAAAATATTTTATAAAGACTATAGACTATCACAAGCCCAAGACATCCAATAATGATAAACCATTTTAGTCTTGGCAAGACATAATCAAGCATAACGTCACCATATTTACGAATAATCCATGCTAAAAGATAAAAACGCGCGCCGCGCGCCAAAATTGCAGAAAGAATAAACACCCATATATCAATACCAATAACACCAGCTAATATTGTAACAACTTTTATGGGTGGAAGGTGCGATAAACCTGAAGTAATAAGAAGAAGAAGTATAATTTCTAAACTCGTCGTGCTGCGTAGTGCTTCAAAACTTTCGTATTTGCCGTAAAATTCAAGCACGGGTTTGGCAATAGCTTCATAAGCAAAATGACCAATAAGCCAACCTGCAATCCCCCCTAAAACAGAAAAAACAGTTGCAATTATCGCATAATAATAGGCTTTATCGCGTCTGACCAAAGCCATGGGAATATAAAGGACATCCGCAGGAATAATAAAAATAGAACTTTCAATAAAAGCAATGAAGGCCAACCAATATTGTGCAGATTTTCTTGCAGCGAGTGAAAGCGTCCAATTTGTCAATCTTTTCAACATTTACTTTTTGTCCATTTTTATGCTTGTTTAATGGTGTGCGGCAAGAATATCCAGTAAGTTTTTAAAAAGTGATAAGAAAATTGATATTCTATGCACGAAACAGTTGACGAACTCCTAGTTGATAATATAGTGCACTGTTCTTGACACAAATTTTGTGTCTTCACTTCATCGATGCGGGTGTGGTGGAACTGGTAGACGCGCCAGACTCAAAATCTGGTTCCGAGAGGAGTGTCGGTTCGAGTCCGACCACCCGCACCAAATCCGGTTTCGGATTTCCTCAAAACACTGTATAAAGACAGTAAAAGGGGAATGACTATGTCACAATTTGACGTTATTATTTATCATAATCGTCAGTGTTCAACGTCGTGTAATGTTGTCCGTTTGGTCAGTGCACTTGGCTATGAGCCACATATTATTGAATATTTAAAGACACCGCCGCGCATTGAAATGCTTTTACAGCTTGCACAACGCGCTGATATGTCCATTCGTGATTTTTTACGTGTGAAAGAAAAAAAATATCACGAATTTTCATTGGATGATCAATCATTGTCGGATGATTATATTGCGCAAAAAATGCATGAAAATCCAGAATTGATTAATCGCCCTATTGTGGTTTGTCCTCATGGAGTAGCGCTTTGTCGACCTGCAGAAAGTGTCAGTGAATTGTTGATTGGTTCTGAATAAAAGTGTTGTGTTGAGGTCAAGGGATGCGTGAAAAAAACAAAACTTCCCAAAATACTGACCAGCAACAAATGCGCACATTGCGTAAGTTGTTTGTTGCACTTGGCATGGCATTTCCACTTGCAAGTGCATCTTCAGCCGAAAGTCATCTTAAACCTGATGAATTTGTGATGTTTTTACCAGACATTGCTTATCAAAATGATAATGGTGATATTTTAGCCGGTATCCAAACATGGGTTTATGAAAAAGAAAAACGGCGTGGGTTAACCCATATTCTTGCACTTTTTTTGGGCATTGATATGTCGGCTTTGACTGCCGCAGAGCGTCGTCAACTTTATGCGCGTACGCAACTCTTTCGGGTTGATTCAGAGCGCGGCAAGGAAGTTTTTGTTCAAGATGAAGACAATTATATTCATAAAATGCCAAAAACTGCGAGCAATGGGCGCAGTCATATTTTAGCACCTGTAAAATTGGATAATAAACAAAGCATCAAACGGCTTTATTTTTATCCTGCCAATATTGGAAAAACAAATAATGCAGATATTGCCGTTGCCATTTATGCCCCTCCAACAGGACTATCTGTGATTTCTGATATTGACGATACGATTAAACATTCTTTTGTTGTTGATAAACGCCAACTTTTAATCAATACATTTTTAAATGATTTTACGGCCATTGATCAAATGGCAAATTTTTACCGTGAGATCAATATAAATAATGATGTTGCTTATCACTATGTCTCTTCATCTCCGATACAACTTTTTCCTGTTTTGCATGAGTTTATGATTGAAAATAACTATCCGCTTGGAACAATGCATTTAAGAGAAGCCACGCGCTGGAGTGATATTGTTCCCTTATTAAAAGCATCTCGTACCCATAAAATAAGAAGTATTGAACGTTTGTTGCGTGCCTATCCGAAAAGAAAATTTTTGCTCATTGGGGATTCAGTTGAAAATGATCCTGCAATTTATGCCGATCTGGGTCATCGTTTTCCCGATCAAATTTACGGAATTATCATTCGTCATGCGACACCCAAAAAATCTTATATAGAAATTGAGCGTCACTTAAACGGTCTTGATCGAAAAACTTGGATTATCGCATCTTCGGTTGATGACATGCGTAATTTTTTTAAAGACTTGCAATCTGCAAATAAGATTAAACAATAAATTTATCTTTATAAAAACGTGTGTTTAATTTAAACTGCACTTTATTGCGATTGCTTTAAAGCCAAAAGCGTTTTTTTGTAACAAATTACAGACAAATTTGGGGACACTTTGACTGGCAGAACCAATGATTGATTGATTAAACAGACTATTGTAGCGATGCGTGCAGTTTTGATTTGTGTCACTCATTAAATTCATATCAATTGATTTTGCACCATTGGCTTTTGCCATTGAAACAAAGTTTGCAGCAGGATAAACTGTAACAGACGTGCCAATTGATACAAAGAGATCACACTGATAAAGTGCGTTTTCTATAATATCCATATGGTAGGGTATTTCGCCAAACCACACAATATCTGGACGTAGCATTTTTGTTTTTGTACAAGATGGACAGATGCTTGTTAAATCCATATCCTCACACCAATGGTGTCTTTGACCACAAAAAAGACAAAGTGCAATTTTAATAGTCCCATGCATATGAACTAAGTGTTTAGATCCAGCGCGTTCATGCAGATCGTCCACATTTTGGGTAATAAGTAAAAAATTTCTTGGCCAGTTTTGTTCAAGTTTATAAAGAGCATGATGTGCAGCATTTGGTTTTGCCTTTTGCACATCTTGGCGCCTTTTATTATAAAAATCATAAACGCGTGTCGGATTTTTTTGAAATGCTTGCGGTGTTGCTACATCTTCAATACGAAATTTATTCCATGTCCTATCTTCAGAGCGAAATGTTTCTAATCCAGATTCTGCAGAAATTTCGGCTCCAGTTAAAATAACGATGTTGTTCAAATTGTGCATTTGTGTGTCACTTCTTATATGAATGGTTTCACTTTTGCCATAAATCAGTATGCTGTGCATGAATTATTTTAAAAAGGAATTGACTTCTTGGCTTTGGAAAGTGATAGCAAAAAAATGCTTCGCCAGAAGGTTGAAGATGCAGATTTGACGTTGACACTACAAAATCGTCATAAAGATGCCTTGGCTTGGGCTGAGGCACAGTTCGCCTATTCAGAAGCAATGCTTGCTTTTGCTGATGTCGAAGAGGATGATGTTGCTGCAAAGATTGCGTTTAGTGAAGCGGCAGAGGGTTTTAAAAAAACGTTGCAAATTTTTACGCAAAAACAGCATTTTTCACGTTGGGGAAGGGTCGTCATTTCTTATGTTCGCTGTATAAGAAATTTGGCTATGCGTGAAGAAGAGCAAATTGGCATTTTGCGTTTTAAAAATGGCCTTTTGATGTTACAAGAAGTTTTTGAGGCACTTGATCCTTCTAAAGGTGCATTTGATCGCGCTTTAATACAATCGGAGAAGGGACATCTTTATCGTGCTTTGGCTGATGTTGACCTTTTAAAAGAGCGTGAGAACAATTTACAAAATGCATTGAATGCATATGAAAATTCTGCATCTTTCATGAGAAAAAAGGAAAATTTTACGCACTGGTCTGTTTCAATTTCTGCAGGAGCGCTTACGGCAGCCGAACTTGGCCGAATGCAAAAAATGCCGACTTCTTTAGAAACTGTCAAAAAAGCGATTTCCCTTTTTGAATCTGTCTTAGCCTACGATCAAGATCATGATAGGCTGTTAGATCGGCCCTATTTGCATTTTGAGATGGGACGAACCTTATTCCAAATGTCTATTTTAGAAGGAAAAAACCAAATAAAGCATTTGCAGTCCGCTTTACATGCTTTTGAGCTCGCTCATTCTTCTTTTGAAAAAGAAAAATCATCAGATGCATGGGTGCGTTTGCAAAATGAGATGGCCATGACGCTTTCTCTCTTGGCACAATATGATCGTCCTGAACACTCTTTAAAATATTTGGAGCGTTCACTTGCACTTTATAAAAATAATTTGGACATATTGGATCAAACAGATCATTCTCTGGTAAAAGCAGTTATATCTGGAAATTATGGAAAAGATTTATCCTATTATGCTAATACAGAAAAAAACAGAGAAGAAAGTTTAAAAATACGCTATCAAGCGATCGATGCGCTTCGTGATGCTATCGGTGATGAAATACGATCCTTACGCCCGTTGGATTGGCTTTCTTATTTTGTTGAACTTGGAGCTGCATTGCAAGCAGCGGCTAATGATGAACGCACAGACGAAAAAAAGCATCCACTTTTTAGAGAAGCGATTGATCTTTATAGTCAGGCTTTAAACAATTTTTCTCCTCAAGATCATCAAGAGTTACGTGCGAAAATTCTTCAATGGCGCGCCCTTGCACGTGCCACTTTAGGTGAAGCCATAACGGAAAATGAAGGCTTAACGCTCTTAAAAGAGGCGGAACGAGACTTTCGTCTCAGTTTAAAATTTCTAGATTCAAAAGGTGATAAAAACGACATTAAGCGTATATATACAAGTTTGGCGCATTTGCTTTATGCCATGGCATGTCGTTTTGATTGTGATGCGTCTATTGATGTCTTGCATTCAGCTTCAAAAGCAATTGAATATGCGATGAAAAATATAACAAGTGATAATGCGATTGAAGATGACAACTATATCGCTATTATGGCACATCATGGTCTTATTTTATCAAAAATTGGTTTTTTCGAAAAACAATCTTACGCTTATATTAAGGCTGAAGCGATTTATGAGAAACTAATCACTAGCCAAACTTTGAAAGATAATCCTGCAAAATTTATACAGATTATGGGTCATTATGCACGCATGCTTCATGATTGGACAGATATATTACCCCGTAAAGACAGCCGTTTAAAATTGCGCTATGCATTTTTTCTTATAGGGCAAGTTGAAAAAGAAGCGAAACAGTTTGATCTTGCCGTTTTAAATAACGAAATACATAGCAATCGCGCGCGTCTTGAACAACGTCTCAAATCAGTCCAAAATCAAGGCTTGGCTCGATTTTGGCCTTTTAAAAAAAGGGTAAATTAAGATTTATTCTGTTTTTTTAAATTTTTGTTTTTTCAATTAATAACATGAAACACGTTATGAAAACGAGCTTGTGACACACTCATAAAATGGCACAATAATTTCAATAAAAACATGGATTTTAAAAAACAAGGATAAATCGTAAGATACTGTCAATTTTGTTTTTTGAGCAATGTCTGTTTAACCTATAAAATGAACCTTAACACCCTTTTTAACCAGTTTGGCCAGTTCTTCGGCATCCCAGTTGGTTAAACGGATACATCCATGGCTTGATGTTTTTCCAATGCGAGATGGCTCTGGCGTTCCATGAATACCGTATGTTGGCTTTGAAAGAGCAATCCACACAGTTCCAACGGGGCCATTTGGACCTGGCGGAATAATGAGAACACGATCATTATTACCCTGTTTAAAGTTTACCTTCGGATTATAGGTATAATTTGGATTTACCGCTATGCGTTCTACTTCCACTGTTCCAGATGGAGAAGGATTGTCGATTGAGCCTATAGTGGAAGGATAGGCAACAATTAACCGTCCTTGTGAATTATATCCACGCACTTGTTTACGTGTTTTATCGGCAACGATACGTGTTATATTTTCACGTTTTGGCAAACGCAAATTGGGTACTTTGATAATCTCTCCTACCATATTAAATCGGGCATGAGGATTAAGTTCTTGTAAAAAAATTTCATCAATATGAAATTTTTCTGCTAACATTTCACGAACAGACGTATAAGACATAGCAGGCATTTGCGCTTTTTGCGCATAATCAGTAGGAATTGAAGCTGCATAATTTTGATATATATCATTATGCGTTAAATGATATTGACTAAAAGCAGGTCCGCCTGTTCGCTCTAATGCGTTGCTTAGAGCCACTTGATCATTCGGATCAATAAAACGGCCACTTATTTCACCAGCAGCAGCGGAAGCTTTATCAAAATTACCCCCAGCAACACCGTCAATCACACCCGGGGAAGCGCCAATGCGATGCATGAGAATTTGAACACTTGCCACGATTTCTTTTGATCGAGGCAACTCAATCGCTGGAGCGTTATAATCGGGCGTATTCTTTTGAAAAGACGGTGAATGTGTATTGCCGCTTGGCGAAATATTGTCATAAGGAAGACCGCCTTCAATAGGACCTTGATTGCTCATTGCCACTGGAGGAGGGATAACACCATTGGAATAGTAGGGCGGCTCTTCTACACGCACAATTTGGCCTTGATCGTTGACGTAAAGCATACGGCCATATTGATCTTGATAAATTCGAAGAGCACCTTGTGGTGTGTTTTCAGTTGCTTGGCTTAATTGTGTTAAAAGCAATGTTGGTTTTTGTGCATAGACTACGTGTAAACACAACAAAAGTCCAAAAAAGGATGTACAAAATGCAAAAATAAAACGTGTCATGATCTACCATTGTAAAGTCATACTATTTAAATAATTTTGCGCCTTTCATACGCTTTTATGGTTAATAAATTGATTATGAAAGAGGATTTTTAAAATTATTTTTGCAAATATCTTTTGCGATAACAATATCAAATGTATGAATGTCTAAAGTATACTTCGTTTTAATAATGCGTGTTCATTTTGATTGAATTTGACTGGTGTTTCAAACAAAATCTTCAATATGGCATACATTCCATTATGAATTCAGCTGTTTTTAAAATCGGTTTATAATCATTTTAAATTTCACTTGAAGGCATAAAATTTGTGAACAAACTGTGCTAGATTTATGCCAATTTTAGTGCCACAATATGCACATTTGATACACAGATAGTCACATTTTTCCAAAGAGCGAATATTTGTAAACGTTTTAATGTTTCGGTTTATTTATGGTGCTGCGAGAGAGGATTGAACTCTCGACCTCTCCCTTACCAATTAAGCTCCCTTATGAGTAACACAAGAAATGCAGGCGATAGAGCACTTCAATTATGACGTTTTTAGAACGATGTTCTTTTTTCGTTCCTTTCGTTAGGTTCACCTGAACCTAAGAGCACTTCTTATTTTTATATGTTCATTGTTTGTTATTATTTAAAAGATCAAGATAAATATGAGATAGTTGATGGTTTTCACAGATATACTGTAATGAAAACAAGCAAAAGAATTTTCGATAGGGAAAACGGTCAATTGCCAATTGTTGTTATTGATAAAGATATAAATAATAGAATGGCATCAACAATAAGGCACAATAGAGCAAGAGGTTCACATAGTATTGATCTCATGGTTGGAATTGTTAAAGAACTAACAGAAGCAGGAATGAAAGATCAATGGATACAAAGGCATATTGGGATGGATATGGATGAATTGTTAAGATTAAAACAAATAAGTGGACTTGCTTCCCTTTTTGAAAATAAAGAGTTTTCGTCAGCTTGGAATCCAAAATAATGAATGGAAAAGAAATAAAAAATGCGCGCTATAAACTTGGACATATGTGGGGTTAAATAGACCATTAAGACAATCGGAACTTGGTCGTGCTATTCGTTTACAAGGAAAAACGCCCGGTCAATCAATAAGATTGTGGGAAAACGGGCATACAAAAATTAGCGGACCAGCATCTGCTTGTATAGATATGATGTTAAATGGTTCAAAACCACCTGAAAAAATGGAAGTAATTATTTTATATCAAGATGGTGGAGATGAATTGTGATCACTATATTTTTTAATAATTTGTATAAATCCATCGATTAAAGCCACACCAACAGCACCACATAAAAAGCCAGCTAAGCCAATAATCTTTTCAGGCACAATATGGTCAGGATGAATAAAATCATATTTTATAAGCATATGATGCAAGGCTTGTGCAACAAGTTCTGCACCATAAACCGCGCATAACGCGCCACCAATCCATTCTGTAATGCGCTGTGTCCATTTTCGTGTTGGTGCGTTGATTTGCATGACAAAAGCCCCAAAGACACCAGCAAGAGCCGTTATAAGTGTATAAACAATATAGGTAAACCAATCAGGTGGTAAGCTTTTATTCGGCATTATTTTATTTCCAGCATTTTTGTTTTTGGCCGAAGCGGTCTGTTGCCAGTATCCAACGTGATATTTCCGTTTCATGATTGGCGAGATACGCAGGATTATTGATTTTCGGTGGTTTTTTCCAACCGCTGCAAGACGGCGGTACATTGGTCTGACATGCCGCCAAGGGCAATGCACAAATCAACAGCATTAAGATTGGATATTTCATGGTCAATCGTTTCCCTTTTTCGAAAGGCTTCAACAGCTTGTTGTAAGCTTGCTTTTTGTGCTGATAGGCGGCCATAAAAAAAGCCACTTAAAAAAGCGGCGATCAAAAAAAACACATTGCTATGAGAGCAATGAGTCTCAAACGGATAGAGCGCATCATAAAATATACTCACGTCTATTGCGTTGCATTTTTCATACGTTTGACAAAATGGAAAACACCAACACATGCGCCGATGACCATAACGCCAGCAAGTGCCCATTGGAATGGACCATGCCCTGTTGCAAAACCCGTTAATCCAGACGCCGCACCAAGAAGAGGAGCAACCACTTCTGGTTTTAAAACTACATGGCTTTGATCCGTTTCTGGCGTGATATAATTGGAAGAGACAAAATCGCCCTTAATCCATAATGCGCCTTCTGCACGACGACGATTCACCAAGCCTTTAATTTTACGCCCGCCAGCATTGACCCATTTCATCAATTCTGAAGGCACAGCATCATAGTCGCCTTTATTGAGTTTTTTCAACAATGTTGAGCGCCTAAAAGCACCGATACCAACATTATAGGTAAAGGAAACAAGAGTGGCAAATTGATGATCGTTGAGTGTTACAGTGACAGCATTTTCGACTGTTTGCTCATATTGTGTCAAATCTTGGATCAAAATAGTTTCTGCTTCTTTTTCACTCATCTTCATGCCAGCTTTTGGTTTTGGTTCACCAGCAGCGGCTGTGTGTCCATAACCAATTGTCCAAACACCTGCGACATCGCGATAGGCGTTTAAACGCAAGCCTTCCCATTGTTTGATATGGTCAAGACCTGTTTGATTGATTTTACGTGTCATTGGTTTTCCTTTCGGGCATAAAAAAAACCGCCTTTGGGGCGGTGTATTTTTTACTATATTTTGTTATTTAAACATTCGGCCATTTGATTGCGTCATAAACGGCTTGAGCCGCTTGAATGGTTTTTGCTTCATCAATAGCTTGTTTTGCTTGCAATCTTGTTTTCTCAATTTCAGCGCCGACATATTGCCATTGTGTATAAGCAAAGGTAACAGTTTCTGCCACTTCTAAGAGTGTGTCACCGTCAATGCCAAGACTTGCTTTTAAAAGTGGATATTCTGCTTCATTGGGTTTGGTGTTTTTATCTGGATTGGCAAGATAAGCGGTGTATTGGCCAGAATAATTTTCAGCTTGTGCAACTTTTTCTTGATAAGTCATCGACTGGCCAACACCATTGGTGATATATTTAAGACGTTCTTGTTCAGCATTCTGATCAATAAATTGTTTAATATGAGATTTAAACTCTTTCATATCTGGTTTTGATGGCTCTGGCTTATTTGGGGCTAAGCCTTTTTCTGATGGGTTGCCAATGAAATCAATCGTAATTTCATTGCCTTCATTATCAAACCATATTTCATCACGACAATCGTCAATTAAAATCCAATTGTTATTTTGCCAAATTGGTGTTTTATTATTCTCTTTTTTAGGCGGTTTTCTGCGCGTCGAATAAGCAGGATCAGAAAATATTCCTTCTTCGAGTGGAGATGGGTCAGCATGACCCTTACCTAAATATTCTTTCGTTTCATAATGATAGTGATAAATGCTAGGATACGTAATGTTAGGTTTTCTAAACCATGCCGACATAATAAACCTCAATATTTAATGATTGGAAGAAGAGCAACGTTACGCGGACGATTTTCAGGCGCTGTTGGTACTACGCGTGATGCATCAAATGAAAAACCAAATTGACGACCCGATGTTGACCAAGTACCACCTGGACTTGTATTTGCTTTATTATGAGAGTTAATGGCACCTGACCCTCGTCCTAAATACCCCATAGAATCATCATTAACCGAACCAGTAATGTTTCTTATTGCATCACCTTGATCACTACCCAACTGACGACCTGTATCAATGCCTCTTCCATTATCCCACCCACGTATAAAAAGACCACGACGGTCTGGCACTGCGAAGGTTGTTATTCCATCTCCACCGTATTTTACACCACAAAATTTTGCGAGATCAGGATAAGCGGATATATTATATCTATTCCCATTAGCCGCCAACCAACCATCTGGTGGAAGTTCAGAATCTATATAAGATTCAAGACCAACTGGTATGCGTAAACGATTTAATGTTTGTTCTAAATTGTTTAAAATTTCTCTTTCGCTAGAGCTTAAAATTTTTGCTGTGTCTGTTTCAACCATATTACCCATTGAAAATGCATCGGATGCGACTTCATTCGGATCATAGATTTCTTTTTTCATATATGTTAAAACATCAAAATTAACCGCATTCCATTCGCCTTGAACCTCTCCTGCCTGTAAAATTTGCCCTTTTTCAGCTTTTACATCAGCAAGGCTTGGTAAGTTTCCCGTTTGCAAATTGCGCAAGACCAAAGTCGCCAATCCTGCTTGTCTTGCATTACGCGCAAGTGGTCGCAAACGAAGGTTAAATGTTCCTGCGCAGTCTGAAGGGCATGGATAAAGCAATGTGCCTATTGTTCGACTGCCTATTGAAGCCAATAAAAGCCATTTTCCTACCGTTGGTATATAAATACTGTCGCCTGCATAAAATGAAGCTTCTGCACCATTAAAAGCATTATTAAAAACAATATCAGATGACCCTGCGGTAAGCGTGACTGTACCAACAGTATAGTCATCCGTATCCATAGGCACCCATTCATTTATTGTCATTTTTATTGCCTTTCAACTTAGCAATTTCTTTTTGCATATCTGCTATTTGCTGCTCGGCTTTATCACGTAAGGCGGCGTTAATAAGCGCGCGTTTTCTCCAAAAGTCAGATTCTGCAGTGGCTTCTGCAAAGGCAACAGCGTGGGATATATCAATTTTTTCAGACATAATTTTCCTTTCTCCGCAAATACGATTATTAGCAGAATGACAAATGCAATGTTTCGATGAATTAATAACCTGTTACGTCAATGACCCAATATTGTTGAACTCTATCCCGCCATGGACTTCCTCTAGGTCTATAAAATGGTCTCATTTCTGGTATTCTAGAAGGACTATTTGTCACCTCTTTAATAGGTACAAAAGTTATGCCTCCAACACTCGTAAAAGGCATATAACAATAGTGATCATAAGATATTTTTTTACCACCGCTAGCCGTTCTACTTTGATAAACGACAGAAACAGCACCAACATATTTAATAGGAAAAGCTGTGTAAGTTCGACCTTGTCTTAAAGGAACGTAAATATTTTGAGGTCTTGCGACTTCATCTTCTTTAGGCAAACCATCAATATCATTTAAAGAAATTTGATCTAACAGAGGTGTATCTATACTAAAAAAATACGAAATAACCAAAGGTTTTTGATTTGAATCAAATGTAATTCTACCATTGGCATCAAATACACGAAGACCAAAATTAAATTGAGGATTTAATGGATTGGAAAACGCATACCATTTGACATAAGCATTTGCAGGTGCAGAACCTATCAAATAATGCCAAGTTAGCCCAGTTCTGTCTTGGACTGAACATGAAGAACCATTAGAACAACTTGTTGCTAAAATTAAAGGCCCATCATGCTCTATGTGAAGTTCTGCCATACCCCTCCAATCGGTAATCAATTCACCTGATTTAATCATAACTAAATTTTGATAGCTATCATCAATTTGAATAGTGTTAGCATCATTAAAAATTCTTACACCAGCAGCCATTAATACACTCCGTAAATAACCCAAGCGGCTCGATAATATCCTCGTTTATCTAGTCTTGGATGATACCATATCCATTGAATATTATAATTATCACTTGATATTGTTATGGTATTTTCTTGGCGATCACTTGCGCTATTATCATAAAATATATTTGACCAATCAACCACGGCATAAAACCAAGGTGTTCCTTGATTAAATTGAGGAACATTAATTATTCCATCGTTTATTTGATTAATATAAATTTGACCTAATGTTCGCGACATACGAAAATCTGAATCAACGGTTAAATTGCCATGTTCATCCCAAATTCTCAAACCTTGTGCCATTACCATATCCCTAATTGTACGCGTAAGCGGTTATTATTATCAAAAACTTCAATGCGGCTATTGGTGATAACAAGTCGTTGAACGCCCGATGCCCCAACAATTTCAATCGTGCCATTTCTATCGACCCGAAATCGGTTATTGATATTAATAGAACCTGCCGTTACCGTTCCAATATCAGCCGCATTAGAGCGCAAAACACCATTAACGATTGATACGGGTTGATAACGACCATTCGGACTTGTGAAATAAAAATCATCAGCAGCAAAGAAAAACCTACCTCTTGATTGATTGGTTTCCATAATTAAAGATGCATTGCGCCATACATCTTGATCGCTTGTTCTTAATTGTAAAACAAATCTCGCCCAATTTTCTTCTGCACTTGTTACGGATTGCGCGCGCATTGTGACATTGCTTGAAAGTTCACCAACCTGTGTATTTAATGCCGTGATAGATTCTGCTGTAACCCTACCAGCTTCATCAATTTCAGCGCGGAGTTCTTGAAACGCTTGTGCGAGATTTTCATTAACGGTGACCTCAACCACTTCAATTCTTGATGCAAGGGCTTTATTTTCATCAATTGCAACTGTGATTTGCTCACGATAAGAGGCATCATTTTGCTCGATTTGAACACTAATGTCGCGACGTATTTCTTTACTTTTTAAAAAACCAGAAGCCGCGCCATCAGCAACAATTGAAGCAAGATAATCAAGCCGATCTTGGGTTGCATTTAAATTGGCAAATCCCCATTCATTGCCAACAGAAACAATATTTGCAATTTCTTCGGTATCAATTTCAAATTCTTCATCGGCAGATTCTACAATCACTTCTTGTGACCATAAGGTTGGTCTAGCAGGGTCTGGGATAACCGTAGCACGAAAACTATATTTTGTAAGTGGTGCAAAACCTGCAAGCCGAACAGCTGTTTGTGTACCTAAAAGAATATGCGTAAGCTTATTGATTGGATCGGTTGTTTGCCAATATTCAATCTTTATACCTGTAACCGTCACATCGGTCGGCATACGCCAAGAAAGATCAAAAACAGGGATTTTTCTTTGTTCATTTTCGGAACGTGCTTGAGAAGCAAAAACGCTGAATTGATCTGGAAAGTTTTGATATACTGGCTGTGGTGCTGGTTTATTCGTTGGTAATTCTGGCACAATGACATTTTCATCATACATTCCAGCGCCAACCTCTTGTAGGTTGAGCGTCACATTTCTTGCACCATTTTCATCATGTGCGGCTAATGTTCTGCCGACCACACGATAAATTCCAGAACCATAACGTCGATGATTAAACCGTATCCAATCGCCAATTTCCAATATTATCCAACTTGGTTGGACAACCATCGTATAACTTTTTTGATAGCGATTTTCTTTTAATCCTGATAATGCAAGCCTTGCTGCTTGGTTAGCATTAAAAACAGCACTAAAATCAATCTGCTCTGCGCGCCTTTCTCCATCCGCCGCTATAGCATTGACATCACTTTGTGTGAGATAAGAAACAGATTCCCATCCTTTTTCTGGCTCGTTATAACTTCCCGTTATTGTATTGCGTAATTCTGAACGTGTTCTTTTAGGACGATAAATTAAAGATGATTGTGTGATTAAATCTTTATCCGTCAGTGTTGCAACAATTGGCTGTGTAACACCAACCAAAGGAACATCACCGTCCACACGCTCTACTAAGGCGCCAGCACAGGCATTCATAATAGGTTCAAGATTATCAGTATGTTTGACACCATTGCCAGCAACGAAAATCATACCCGATCGATAAAGCTTTTCATTATTGGCAACCAACTCATCGCATAAATTCATCGCTTCCACCCATTTTAAGATAGGAAGGTCAGAAACGGGCATCCCTTTGCCAACAATCAGCTCATTATTGAGATAAAAACCACGTTCATAATTATATGCTTGCACAATAGGATTATCAGAATATCGCCATGTCGAAACATCATAAAATCTTTGTGAACCATTACCGCCATATGTGCTATCAAACCTTGGATCATAACACCGCCCTTGGCACTCAAAAAGCATTTGAGGCGGATTGGTCATTTCATTTTGGTCAAAATCAATATAAATAATGGCATAACTTAAACCTGTGCCAACATGACCACTTGTCCATTGTCCACCAGAGCTTTGAATAAGATAATTATCGGCAAGATTTTGCAGTCCATTAAATATTTTAACACGGATAAAAGCGTTATATTTTCCTGTTATCGTATAACCGCGTTCAGACTGATTATCACCATTTAAAAAACACCATTCATCTTCAATTAAAATTCTAGTAACGCCAGTAATTGGAAAATCTGAAAGTTGAATAACTCTTGCAAGAGTTTTATTGGCTTCACCAAAAGCACAAGTGAAAATTTCTTGCCCAGCGGTTGCAAATAAACCAACACCGATTTCACGCTGTTGCGCACCACCATATGACACATTTAAACGTGTTCCGCTTATTTCTGCTTGTCTTTGTACCGTTCCTTTCTTTTTTTTCTTTTTAATGGAATTTCCAATAAGTTGCAGGCCAATACCGATGCCTAGCTTTCCAACCCAACCGAGACTTCCGATAAAAGAACTGATACCAGCAAAGGCAGAAGCAACCGCGCCAATAATAGGTGCAATAAAAGCCATTATCCTACCTCAAAAACACGTTCTATCTGGCTATAATCAGCAAATATAATGCCATTTTCACCTTTGCAGGCAAATCCTGTACCTGTAAAAACACCTGCACATAATTCGCCTTGATAATCGACAACACCAATATCACCGCGCATTGCGAGAGAAAGGCTACCCTCTTTAAAATGTTTGGCAAAAAGTGCACCAAGATTTAAAAAGCCTGATTTTCTAAGAACCCTCGCGGCACCGATTTTTGTTCTGTAAAGGCGATAAGGCTTTAATATATCTTTGCCTATAACTGCTTCAATTGCATCAGCCGCAAATTGACCACAATCGGAAACGCCATATTGAAAAGGCAATTCATTGTGTTTTTCTACAACACAGCCAAGCGCCACCGCCCAGCCATCGGCTCGGTTCCATAAACGCATAATATATCCTTTGTAAAAAAAAAAAGAGCCAATGCTCTCTTATGTTTTTAATGATAAATCTATTTTAAAACTTATAGGCGATACCAAGACGCACATCGTGCGCTTTGTGAGCAATTTTAAATTCAGCAGGAGTTATAAATTGATCGCCATCAATTTTAATTCCTTTTCGACCATAGTCTGTGTAACGGTATTCAGAACGCAAAAGAATATGATCTGTTAATGCATATTCTACACCACCACCAACAGTGTAGCCTGTCATTGATTTTCTATTTGACGCATATACCTCTTTAGAAGTTTGAGCGCCGTCAATATGTATATTATAGTCTGCTGTTCCTGATGATATACCAGCAGTTGCAAAGGTTAAAAACCGACTAGAGGCGTATCCAATACGCGCTCTTAAAGAGACTGAACGTGATAATTTTACTTTTTCTTCATAAAGATAGAATTTTTTAAGACTATAATTATAAGGATATATATTATCTATGTATAAATTATCATTATTTTTATAATTATATAATGCTATATCGGCCTCTGCTCCTAATAAAAAATGCTTACTAAGCATAAAATTATATCCAGCATAAACACCACCAGAAAAACTATTCTTTTTCTCATTATTCATAGGCAGAGGTGTATATTCTGCATATCTTTCACCTGTGTAATCATTTAATATATTGAGGGCAAAAGGTGCGTTTTGACTATATTTCACATCATTTTGCATCCATCCAGCTTGACCACCAATATAAAAACCAGCCCATGAATAATTCTCATCAGCAAATGTTGGACTAGAAATAAGAAAACTGGCAATAGATCCAAAAAGAATGCGGCGCATGAAATTTTCCCTCAAAAAAATTTTCTTATGAAAAGCTTACAATGTAATGAAAGTCAAGTCATATTAAGCTTGTCTGTTTTGCCCCCATGGAACAACGGTTTTGCCTGTCGACTCTGCAAAAGAATAAAAATTATCACCAGAATTAATAAGATGTTGATCGTTCATTGAGCGCATTCTATAGCCTTCACGGCTATTGTCTAAGGCGCGGCTTTCGCATGTCGCAATAAGTTTTGTTTCTGAACCATCTTGAAACTCTAATGTATCTAAAAGACCGCGATAAAGAGGTTCAACAAATAGTAATTCATAACTGTCGGGATCAAAAAAAGCTTCATAAATAGTTACAGGACGCTGATGCCAAATTTCATTATCCATCGTCGCTAGAACTTCAGGTGTTAAGCCATCATTTGGGCTTGATGCCAACTCAATCGTCAGTCCTTGAGCATTATAACCCCATTGTCCTGGAATTGAGCTTATAGACAATATGCCACCTGGCAAATAATTTAATCCATTATATTCAAATTCTGATTTTCCAGTCCAAAAACCATAAGTACCACTTGCAAAATCAAATCGTAAAAGTTCTGCACCTTTCATTCTTCCTTGGTTTAATAAGTCTATGGTTCGTTGGCTAAGTGATCTCATTTCCAACTCTCCATAAAACTAAAAGTAACACTCCGATTTTCCCATGTCCATTTTTCATAATCTTCCCATATCGGACGCGTTAAAATTTCCGCACGATCAAAATAAACTGTCGCACCAGTTTTTATATAATCAGGTAAAGATGGTTCGATATTTACAATAATATTTGCGTTATTTCTTGATGCATCTAAAACCATTCCTAATGCATGCGTAGTGTTGTATGAAAATGAAACATAATCACCAGCTGATAGTTGTAGTGAAGAGTTGCTACCCCCAATTGTAAGTTTGGTTTTATTTTCAATTGCAATCAAGGTGCCATTTTGTTTTTCTGCACCATTATTGCCAATATGTGCGCGCGGTTGGCAATAATGCGGTGAACTCAAAAGAACAGGTTTTACGCCACCTCGCAAAGATTGGAACCAAGCATCAATCATTTGTCCATCTGAATATCTTAATGGTCGTGTTGTCAGAGTTACTTTCCAACGAGGGTCTGAATATTCATAAATATTTATCAGTCCGCTATTACTTTGAGATTGCGACACATATCTTTGTATTTCAAAATGACTAAAACTATAATCAATTTTTGGTAATGTTATCATATCAAATAAATCCGCAACTTTATAAAATACTTCTGTCTAAAGAATCTTGATAATTTTGTGCAAATTTTCGATCAGATTGCGACACAGATTGATTAATAATTGTTGGTGCGGCTGATCGAATGCGTTGATCTGATATTTCACTTACCTTGACATCGAAATAAGGCGAGGGCGTTACATCAACCTTTATCGCTCTTTGTGTGTCTTGGCTCATTGTTCTTAAAAATGAAGGTGACGGAATATTTGGAATAGCCATTCTTGAAGGCATTCCTGCTATTCCTCCATGAGCATAACCACGGCGCATCGCATCAACAGCTCTTGCACCACCCCATTTTTTAACATCGCTTTGCGACCAAACGACTTCACCCTTATGAACAATTCCTGCAGGTTGATATTTGCCACCGTCACCAGTATAGCCACCTTTATCAAAGCCCAGAATGCCTGAAAGAAAACCACCACCTTTTCTACCGCCTGCCGATTGAAAAATGGTGTCAAAAATACTATCCAAACCAGCATCAAGCAATCGTTGTCCAAGTCTTAAAACAGCATCACCCAAAGCTTCTGTAGCCGATTTACCGTCAATCATTCCATCAATAAATGTTCTTGTCATATCTCGTGAAATATCTTTGACTTCGGCTATTTTTTTAACAAGCTCATCTTGAGCTGCTTTAATCTTATTAACTTCCACTTCAGCTTGAGCTGCTTTTTCTGCTAAAACCTCAAAGCTTTGTGCCATTTCTGGCGTTACTGTTAAGCCTGCTTTGGTTGCTGCATTATAAAGTTGTTGTATGGTTGTAAGCTTGGTTAATGTATATTCATAGTCATTTGCTAATGGGTCAATTTGCGCCTGTATTTTAGCTTGATCTTGCAAAGCTTTTGTGTGTTCTTTGATTTTTGCAATCTCTTTGTCTAAATCACTTATAGTCGATTGACCACCAGATGAATTTTTAGATAGGGAAGCCTTGGCTTGTTCCTCTTCTAATTTTTTATTTCTTGCTTCTGCCCTTTCATTTGCTCTTCTTCTAGTATGATCTATCCAATCAGAGTCACCAATAAAATCACGGTTAAGTTGATTAAAAGCATCTTGATAGGCTTCCGCAGCTCTTCTCCCTGCACCTGCAAATCGATTTTCTAATTTTTGTAAGTTTATTTCGGCAATTACCCCAACTTCCACACCAACAACACCAGATATATTGTTAATTGCACTTATGGCTTTATTGGTCGCGCGAATAATTGAATTTAAACCATCTTCAACCAACTGTATCATGCGGTTCATTGATGAGATAACACCATCAGCTATCGCTTGAGGAAGTTTTGTAAATGTTGTTATAAATCCCTTGGCCATTCCAAGAAATAAACCGATTATTGTATTATAATATTTTTTAATACCTTTCATAACATCTTCCCAAGAAAGTCCCATTCCTTCTAAACCTTGTGTAATCATATCTATTAATTTATGTGTCAAATCTGAAATAACTTTCCACGCCTCACCAACTTGTGTTTTAATGTCATCCCAAATCACTGCTGAATAATCGCTTAATGTTCCCATTTCACCTTTTATAGGTTTAATTTCATCTGAAAAAGCAACCAAAGCCGTAACAGCTGTGCCTATTGCTGCGGCAATTAAGAGATAGGGATTAGTAGCAATAGCGGCGACTTGAGTTGCAATAACTCTTTTAAGACTTGAAATATAGGCTGTATTCGTACTTAATAAAACAACAGCGGCAGCGGCCGCCCCCGTCGCAATAGCGCCCATATTTTCACTAATAAAGATAAGCCCATTTGCAACAGCACCCGTAATACCTGTTGCTTGATCAAGACTACCAACAAATTTTAACAGTGCATTTCCAAGTCTTTGGAAGCCATCCTCAATGGTTGAAGGCATATTTTCAGCTTCTTCCCTCAACTTTGCCATGTTTTTTATCAGTGCAGAAAAAATAACGTCGCCAGTAATTTTTCCTTGCCGACCTAATACAGCAAGTTGAGAAACTGTTACCCCCATTTCATCTGCAAGGACTTCTGCAACACGACCGCCAGATTGTATCACAGTATTTAAATTTTGACCTGATAGACGTCCTGCCGCCATTGCTTTTGAAAGTGCGTTTTGTACGGCTCTTGCTCGTTCACCTCTTGCCGCACTAACAACAAGCGCGTTATTTAAAGCTTCCGTATAATCAAGCTGTTGCTTTGTATTAAGTCCTAAATCTTTTAAAGCGCGTGAATTTTCAATGAAACTATTGACAGTTGTTTCAAGACTTGAATAGGTGCGATCAGCAACATCACTTAAACGTTGCATTGTTGCTGCAGCCGCTTCTGTTGAACCTGTACTATTTGCAAGTCGCGCGTTTAAATCACTCCAAGTATCTGCATATTTTGTAAGTCCAGCGATAGAACCGATGCCAATAATAGGTAACGCAAATCTTGATACAGTGGATAATAAATTATTTCCTAGACCAGAAAACGTGCCTTCTATCTTTTTTCTTGTACGTTCTGCTGTTTTCTCCATCGAAGATGCACGACTAGCAAATGTCTTTTGCGCACGATTTAAAGAACGTTCAAAATCATTAAGACGCGCTTCAAGCAAAACCGCTAATCTTGCATCATCAGTCTGTGACATTTTTCCATGCCTTCCGAATTTCAGTTGATATTTTTCTTCTTATGCGCGCTCTGACTTTCTTTTTATTCAGACGGTAGGCTGGCCAAAAAAAAGGTTGAGCGTCATTTTTTGTGGTTCCATATTCAACGGCCGCAGCATAATCATAAGTGGCATCTGTACCATTTCTAATTTGTCGTGTTGTGGCTTCACCACCAGCCTTCACGAAATATTGTAAAGGTGTATCACCATGTTCAACACGTATACTGTCTTTTAAATTTCCTGTATCATTTGGAACGAGTGATCTTGCATCGTCGGCAATCTTATTGGCACTTTCTAATATAACAGGGGCTGTTTTCTCTTTTGCCGCTTTTTTTATTAATTCAAGACGTTTTTCTATGTTTTCCAATCCAATAACATAACGCATAATCAAGACTTTTCATTGGATTTGCTATTTTCTTCACGCCCATAAATAGCGGCTGACATAATTTTCATCGCCAATTCAAGATTATCATTAATCGGCATATCTTGAACGTATATTTTAACAAGTTTTAAAGCTTCATTTGCTGTAAGACCGCCACCGACAAGCGCCCATTGTAAAATTGTTGAAATATGTTCAACTTTAAAAGTGCCATTGAGAATAGATTTTAAAATAACCAATGGACCAGCATCAATTTCATTTTGGACGATTATCATCGTTTTATAATTCAGTTTGAAGATATAGTCTTTATCTCCAAAGCTTTCTATTATTGACATTTCTTTGGACATACTTCTTTATCACTCTATAATTAAAAGATTAGGATTTTTTATGGAAATTTACTATATATTTGCTTTTTTTATTTGCTGCCTTTTGGCAATTGTCTTTCTTTTTATTAAAGGTCATAGAAAGCTTTTTTTTATATTTATCATTGCTGGTTTTGTTATGGCGATAATGGGTAGTCGCGAAGCAGATAAAACTGCTATTTCAGAAGGTTTTTTAAACGCTTCGGATAAAAGAAACGCCAAAGAAGCTGGAATAATTAATGCAGATGATTGGACGAATGAAAAAAGAGAAGTCTTTCTTGTAAAAAAAGCAAAAGAAGAAAAGGAAAATATGCTTAAAAAAAGAGCTGATAAATGGTGCAATGATAAGGATTTCGCATACATAAAGTCTAAGGCCTTTGTAAAACGTTCTTTAAAAGACCCAAGCTCCGCTAAATTTCCAAATAATTATCATGTTGACAAAAGAAAAAATTGTCAATTCTCTGTTTTTGGATATGTTTCAGCAACAAATAGTTTTGGAGGGCGTATTCAATCAAGTTATACTATTTTAATGAAATATCTTCCAGAAGAAGACATGTGGCGCGGTACAAATTTACAAATGAATTAGGCTTTTAAAATTATTAATAAAAACTAACTAATTGCCAATATATCCGCTGCAAGTTCTTCTGCCTCTTCCGCGGTAAGCTTTGTTCCACTTTTATCACTCGCAGAATTGGCTGCAATATAACCTTCAATGGCTGCATTAAATTCCCAAATTGACATTTGATCAATCTGCATTGGTGTAAATCCAATAACAGCACCAGCGCCATAAACGCTTGAAAATCGTATTTTACCATTTGAAAGGGGCGGTTCATTAGAACCATCGCCCCTTGCATTTCTTTTTATAGATTTATCCTCTTCTGGTGCGCCTTGTATGGCAGAAGAAAGAATAACAGAGGCAATAAGAGCATTATTATGCAAAGAATAATTGTCGATATCTTCCACATAACATTCAACTATTTTTAAAGCTTCAATTTCATGAATGCCACCACCGACCAATCCGTAACGAATAACTTCACGGATATAATCTATCCTATATTCACCGTTTAAAAAACTATCTAAGATAAAAAATGGGCCAGCATCAACACTATCTTGAATGTCTTTTATTTGACCATAACCAATTTTAAAGACATATCGATTTTCACCAAAATTAAGAATAGTTTTGCCGCTTCTATTCGCCATTTTATGTATTTTATTCCGTTTCTCCAGAGCCGCCACCACCGTTTACAGGGGTAACCACTCTTACCATTTCACCATCTGATTGAAGGGAAACATTGGATGTAACAACTTGTCCATTGGCAGCAGTAATTTCAAATGTTTCTGCCTGCATTTTACCAGTCCATGTAATTGTTTTTGCAGGAAACTCCCATTCAATTTTTACCGGAACGGAATCTGTGCTTTCAATAGCATTAAGCCATGTTTCTGCACTTTCTTCTGCTAAAACACCTTCTCCCGTCACAGACATGGATAAACTTGTAGCTCCACGACCTACCCAATCAATTTTATCAGGGTCATCACAGTCTGGAATATTGACCTCTTCCAAACCTTTTGTCGTTGAAACGGAACGTGAAGTGAAGCCACAAGGATTGCTATAAACAATTGGATTTGCTGTATTTCCAATGAATACACGTACCTTGCCTCCCTTAATTACGGTTGCTTGTGCCATGAAAAAGGCTCCTTATTTTAAGATTTAAACCTTGCCCAAGGGTTTCAAAGAATAGGCACTCCACGCTTTTTTAAAGACTGTAGAGAAGAAAATTATCTGATTTGAACCACTGCATTGAAGGTTAATGCAGCATGTGAAGTCAGACCATCAGGATCGCGCAATTCACGACTTATTTGATGTATAAAAAGGATTGCCGCATTATTTGGCAATTCAAAATCCTTATTGTGTAAACAATGACGTACAGCATGTGAGATTTCGCGCATTTCTACAAAACCAACACTTCGCGACCAAACATCGATTTGAATACTCACATCCTCAATTTCAAAACAATCATAAGGTGTCGTTGTAATGTCAAATGATCCAATAGAAATATAAGGAAAAGAAGCGTCTTCTGGTACTTGATCAAAAATTCTTTTATCAACAAATGATTGAACATCTTTATCATTACGCAATATTTGCACTATTTTATATTGCAGTTCATTCGTTAACGATTTCATTATTGATCAACAATTTTATTGATAGAGTGTTTTTGTTGGCGGCTTGGTGCTTTAATTGCTTTTGCCGCACGCGCTTTAATGGCTTGTTCTGCACATGATTTCGTTACATTATAAGAATAACCAACTTTGTAACTATAAATCTGATTGATCGTTGGTCGCCATTCAAAAGGAGTTATAATTTTAATCCACATTGTTATTATCCTATCGCAACGCCACCTTCTAAAGTCAGTCGATAATATTGACGATTGGAAGGTTCTAAATTAATCGCGCGAATATTATAAACCGCGCCTTTAAAGTTTCCTGTTTTTTGATCAAATTCTGTGTCACGCATATTGCAACAACACCAATCTGTCGTAATATCCTCGGCTGATGAAAAGCGCCTTATACTTAAAAAAGCTGGCTGTTTGCCCTCTAAACGTGAAGCTTGTACCGTCTCACTGCCTTGGCGATATGTAATGGCTGCTTTTGTCCTAAACTTCATGACCCATTTGCCATAAAAATTGCCCATACCATCATCAATTTTTTCTCGTTTAAAAAAACCAAAATCTTCATGAAGCCTCATACTTTAGGTCTCCGATAAGGCCATATCAGTGCGTTGTAAGCATCTGTTGATATTGGTTTTGTGTTTGATAAATCTTCTCGATGTTCGTAAAGGGAACCAATGTGAAGCAGCATTGCTGCTTTTAATGATGGTGGAATATCATCACCTTCATAACCACCGTAAAAAAAGATTTTAATGGCATCGATTTCATTGTTTGTCTTTGGACGATGTCCTTTTACACAAACATAACTTCCATTAATCGTTTCGATGAGTTGATAACTGTTCTTATCAAGTGTTTGTTCTTCGTTATTTTCGTTTCGATACGTTATTTTTTCAATGTTGATAATTGGAAAAATAGATAATCTTAAAACATTTTCGAATGTCTTGAAATATTGAAAAAACTTGGTTTTATTTAAAGTAAGATTCAGTGTTTTTTCTAAATTTTGTGTCGCAGCTTGTATAATATCCGTAATTTGGTTGTCATCATCATTAAAACCAAAAACATCAAGATGCTTTTTTGTGTCTTCAAGAGAAACCGCTAAAGTTGTAGGCTTTTCTAAAATCACGGGCAAAAGCATAGTATTTCCTTTTGATTTTAAGATAGATTTCATAAAATTTAAAAAAGGGAGCTAAAAGCCCCCTTTAATCACTATTAGGATTTTTTATTTATACTGGACGCTTCACTTTGTGTTGGTGTAATAGAACCATAAACAAATGCTTCTGGTCGATAAACCGCAAGAGCAAGCCGTTCTTCCCCCAAAATTGTTACTTTGTTTCTTGTAAAGTCATCATTTTGGAAACCAACCTCAATACGACTATTCCATTGATCAAAAATTTGCGCTCCAAGTGCAAAAGCACCCGTCAAAAACTTATTGACCTCAATGGCTTGTGTCGTCACAACTGGCAAACTCCACAATGTTGGATTTAACGTGCCTTGTGGATTGCCAATAATATAGCGACCTTGCGTATCCTTTAAGAGTTCAATACTCGTCCAATCGATTGGGTTAAGAACATGACCAGTTGCTGGATATTCTGCAAGTGCTGCTTGAAGCATGGCAATACGCAAAACATCAATACCTGTTACAGGTGTCGGTGATGTTAATCCTTGTGGCGCGTTATATTGAGTTGCTTGCGGAATGATACCATGAAGGTTTTCGCCCGTGCCATCACCATTTAAAAGCTGTTTTTCTTCAACGAGCTTTAAACCATAAATCAAGCGTTCATCTATAAAAGATCGAAGTTGTGGAAAATCAGACAAAATCTGTTTTGTAGCACGCATCCAATGCGCGATAACTTTCGTTCCAACGTCTTTATCAGCAAGTTTTATATCAGATTGTGGTTTTAGCTCACCCTCTTTGACAGGTGCTGTAGAATTGGTAAAACCAGTTTCTTGAACATATTGAATAAGAGGAGAATTTGTGCGTCCTGCTGACAAAAGATTTCTGATGGTCAAACGCTGTTGTGGAAGCGTTTGAATACCTGATAATCGATTAGGTGCGATTGCAGCACCAGCAGACCCAGCATTACCATCATTAACGCTTGTAATATCAGCTTTAACAGACATAGAATATGTTGATTTCATATTCGGTGATGCTGCCATTGCTTTAAATTCTTCATTCTCAACAAACTGTTCACCTAAACTTTTTTGAGACATTTCTTGAGAAGGTGAACGTGCCAATTTTTGCTCAATCTCATCTAAACGCGATTTTGCCTCATTCATCAAAGTAAGCTGTTCATCAGCTTTTTCCTTTTCTGACTTTGTTAAACCTTCAACACTGTAAATTGCTTTTTCTGCAATCTCTTTGACAGCATCAAGTTTTTTATCAAAGCTTTCTTTGACTTCACGTGCAAGTGTTTCTGCACTTTTTGTTTCAATATCCGTCATTTTGCGAATCCTTAAATTTGAAATGTTAATCGACACATAGTGCGTTTAAAAACGCAGTCGCTTCATTTGCCTTATTGCTATCAGACTCGCTCCGAATAGCTTTTGCATAGCCAACAGAGGCAATTTGTGTGGCCATGCTTTTTGGAATTCCTGCCTCACGCAAGATATCCTCAAAATCTTTTATTGGCATTGGTTTGCCATCACGCAAATTTTGCGCGAAATCTTCAAATCTTTTTGATTTTAAACTTTCAATGCGTGCTTCACTGTTTGCCGCAAAAGTGACAGGAGATATTTCATAAAGATCAAGTTCTGTTAGTAAACGAACATTATTATCATTATGGGCTTTGAGTTCTTGATAACCTATCGATAGACCCGTTAATGCGCCTTGTTTCATTAAGGAATAAGCTTCACGCCCTTTTTGAACATCAAGATTTATATGACCTTTACCAATTAAGCCTTTTTGATCTTCTTGAAGTTCGCTCCAAACACCAATCGGCTCTTCTCTGTTGTGTTGCCAAAGCATGACAACATTCGTTCCTTTTTCCTGATGTTTTTTTAAGCTTTGTGAAAATGCACCATTTTTTACAACTTCACCATAACTATCAATATTATCAAAAATAGAACCGTATCCTTGAAACGTTCCATTTTCTGATAAATTTTTAACTTGAAAGTTAATTTCTTTGGTTTTCATAGGTTATTCTCCTGCTGAATTTGTTCAGCAAACGCACGAATGGTTTCATTATCGACCTGATCAATCGGAACATTTTGCATTTGTATTCTTGGCGTATCACCACCATCGACAGGTGGCATATTTTCAAGACGCCTGACCTCGTTTATCGTCATTGCACCTATCAGCGTCATCACCTGATAAAAATGCGCCCGTCCTTGACTATCTGCACGAAGAAGACTTTCAAGATTAAAAGAAACATAAACTCCATTCTGGCGCTCTAAGCGTGTCAAAAGCTGCTTATTTATGGCTTGCTCAATGCGTTTAAGCCTCTCGCGTAAAGTAAATTGCAAAAATGCAAGAGTTTGCTGCTCTAATCCTGTTCCCCAGCTTGTGGAGTTTTCTGTATGTCCAACCATGTGCGGCGGCACACCAAAAATGCGGCAAATTTCCTCTACCGAAAACGATCGGCTTTGCAACATTTGGGCATCTTCTGGCGAAAGAGTGATTTGTTGCCATGACGTTCCACCTTCTAAAATCAGTGGCATACCACCATTCCCAATGCCTATTTTTTTAGAAAGATTTTCTTCTGCGATTTTTCTTTGTTCTTCATTAAGCCATTCTGAAAACGTTAAAACGCCCGTTGGTTTAAGACCGTTTTTAAACATATCGCTTGATGAATTATCAGCCGCTAATGCGTTTCCAAAAACATTTCTTCCAACAGATAAAGGAGATAAACCACCAAGAGGATCACCTCCAAAGCCGCGAATATGAAAAATATTTTCACTGCCGCCTTCATAATAAATTCCGTTCTCACTCCAACGATATTTTAAAGCACCATCAGGCTGTCGCGTGACACTGATAAAAGAAGGATGAATTGGAATTAATGAAGAAATATGTTTTGCACCATTTCTCGTTATTCTTGCATAGGCATTGCCGCGCATTTCTATTGAAGATTCAAGAAAATGCCAAAAATCAAAAGCTGTTTGATCATAATTGGGTTCACGTTTAAGAATAAAATATAAAGGATGCTCTTTAAATAATCTTGGTACGCCTTCGCTGTCTTCTTTGTATATATTAATCGGCAATGAAGCCACCGTCCCAGAAAGCAAAGATATGCAACGCCATGCCGTCGATAAGCCCAACAATGAGTTTTCATTGACAACTTCACCTGAATGACTTGTTATACCTGCATATGATAGCGCACTATCGTCAATAACTTGGCGGCGAGGACTTGTAAAAAAGGCATCGCGCATTTTTTTAAAGATATTCACGCTTTGCCCCCAAGGCTTGCAAAATATTGTTCAATTGTACCGCTATTTTTAGCTTCTGGATTGCGGCTCATTACGGTGACTGCATCAAACATCGCCATGACTGGATCAATCTTCGCATCACCAGCCGTTTGTTTTGTTGCTCTTATGGCTGTCGCTGTTGGTTCAATTTTTATATTGCTTACACACCAATTCATTAATGCACTTTTGGCATGCCAAAATGTTCCACTCGCGACTTTGCGCTCTGCGGTTTTGATTGCATTCATCATCATATATCCTTGAGGTGCGCCAATAACCTGATTATTCTCTGGTGTGACATCAATTTCAGCTAAAGCTTCTATCAATTCACCAATACCAGCAGGATCAACAGAGACAGACGCTAACAAACCTCGATTTTTGACATCTGAAATGATTTCAATAATCGATGAAATATCCGCAAGACTATCATTCACAATGGTTAAATCACCATCATTCTTAAAATCTTTTAATAAACTTGCGATGGATTTTCTACGCTCTAAAACACTTTCATGCGCCCAAGCATGCGACCAAGAAAGCCAATGTTTATTGGTTTTATCTCTACCCAAAAGCGATAAGCCAAATAAATCATCAAGACCGCCGCCATCAATACCAACAACAACAACCTCTGAACGCTCTAATAAACTTTCATAATTAAGCGTTTCATCCGTTTGTCTTATCCAAAATTCTGCACCAGACCAACGATTTGATCGAAGGTTTTGGCCAATTTCAATATTCAAGTGTTTTGCATAAAATGTGATGCGGCTATCTTCATCGGTTATTTCACTTAGTTTATTTGAAATCCATTCTTTTTGAACAGAACGTCCGATGTTAGGATTTGTTATATAAAAATTATCAGGTTCCAAATATAAATTATGATCAATATATTTTTTAGGAAACTCGTATAGAACCCCCATTCTTGTTTTATTGACGATTTTACTATCACGCAAATCGCGATAATAATCAAGCTTGGTTTTAAATACTCCAGCAGGTGGTTTATCCGACTGTGTCGATAGATAAATAACAAAACCCTCTGGACGTGAAACGAGACCTCCTGTTGCTTCTTGAAGCATTGTATCGGCATTTGCCATATTGCCAAAAAGCCAAAGTTCATCAACCAATACAAAAGATGCTTTTTTGCCTGATACTGTTTTGCTATCTGCTGCAACAACTTTAAGAACAGCTCCTGTTTCAATATGGCGTATTTCTTTTAAATGATCTTTTGCTTCAAGAATGAGTTCCAAATTCGGATCATTCTTAATCATGTCACTGGCTGGTTTATAAGCGTTGTCAGCAACCTCTTTTGTTGGTGCCAGTAATAAAAGTTCAGCGGAATCCCGATCATTAAGCAACAATGCCGTCATCATAATGCCTGCGGCTATTGTCGATTTACCGTTCTTTTTGCTAATCAAAAGAAAAAATTCTTCAATCAGCTGTCGTCCTTGATTTTCATCATAAGCACCGAAAATCGCACCAACAAAATCAAATACCCAATCTGCACATGCTTCACCAAATGTCGGCTTACCAAGAACGTCAACCATTTTTAAATTTTTAAAGATTGACAGTGCATGTTCTGCTTGATCTTTAAAAATAGGTTTAACAGGGATTATGCTGTCTCCCTTTATAATTTTATCTTCCCAATCAGGAAGTGATGTATCCCAAGTCATCAGCTATTATTAATTGCAAGCTTTGGTCTTGTGCGGCGTTGTGTAAAAATATTAACGGCGGTTTTTGCGTTTTCTTTTTTTTGTTCTTTTTTGCCAAGTTTTTTATCTATAGCTCTTTCATGCACATAAGGTGCTGCCGCAATAGCCATTTTATCGCGTCTATTCTCTTCAACACTCTCATCATTCATAACGTCCAACATATATTCAAGAGGTGACTTTTTGGATAATTTGGCACTTTTCTTTATTGTTTTTATGTCCTTTTTATCTATTTTGACGGAAGCCTGTCCTTTAGGTCTTCCAGCCCCTATACGATAACCACCACGTGCCATTTGATTAAATCCCATTAACTATTTGTTTTGTGAAATAAAAATTCAAAGATTTTTTTGATTTTATAATCATACGTTGTTAAAAAAAATGCAAATGACCCCCATGCCGGTTGACGCAAACAAAAGATTTTAAACTTTCGACCGCCCCCCCGTTTATATTACCCCTTAAATCATCACAGAACGTTATTGAGCGGCTCGATTAATTTGATGTCTATCACTTGGGTGTTTCCTCAAGATATTTGATGAGATGATAGGCTGGTGAAGTGCTTATAGTCTATTGCACTACCTTGAAGCTTTCGCATCTATCGTATAGATATCCATCAACATCAATTGACTTTATCCAGTTGCTGTTTTCAATTGAATTAAGTCTGTCTAAAAATCACATCGCCATTTCTCGGCGTGTAATTATTCCACCACTTATTAATTGCAAGGGCTGTTTCTTGCCTGTTTCTATCACTATCAAGATCAGCGTTTTTAAGACATTGCTGTTCACTCGTTTCAAGAACAATAATCATTTCTGGGTTTAGCTTCATTTCCCACCAAGAACGTCTAAATGCTTCTGGCTCTGAAACAATAAACCATGCGTGATCATAGTTCCTATGTACTTTATCCATTGATAAGCTTGAAAGCATCTGGTTGCGCTTTGAAAACGCTTTTTCAGCATACTTTTTACGGCTCCAATCGTGTGACGGTACCCCCGATATCGATGCGACGATTTCATCAAGATCAATAACAATATCCTTGGCTCCTTTGTTCATGGCTATATATTTACTTTTCCCAGAGGCAGGCGCACCGCACATTATTGTCAAAGGTATCAAAGAAGGCTGTAAATATTCTGGATAGAATATAGTGCCTTTAAGCCATCGCTTCTCTTCACGTTGTTTAATACTATCATGACAGTGTTTGCATAAGCATTGAAGGTTAGACAAATCGTAAAAGAGTTTTTCATTCCCTTTGTGAGGTTTTATATGATCACAAACCAGTTTACTTGTATCATGCTCTATTGATTGACAAATAGCACATGTGAAATGTGCCTCTTTTAATATTTGCCATCTTAGTTTACGCCATCTTCTTGAGTAATACCATTTGCGCCATGTGATTGTTTTGTCACGTAGCTTAAGCCATTCCTTTTTATCATTAGGGTACGAACCTATTAACGGCTTTATAACAGATAATTGATGTTTGAGTATTGGAAGCTTTGGCAAAACATATACTCACAAATTAATAGGAACATAACATGAAACCAGAAGATTTCAAGCGTTGGCGTAAAGAAATGGGCTTTACACAAAAACAAGCAGCTGAGGCTCTTGATATATCCATACAGACACTTGGCAATTATGAGCGCGGTACACGATATGAAGATGGTCGTGAAGTTTCAATTCCAAAGTCTATTGCACTTGCTTGCTCGGCCATTCAACAAAACTTAATACCATACCCACAATATGAACGCGTTATGGACCGACGCTTAAGGCTAATGTCTGGGGATATTTATTTGAATATGGTAGAACAAAACTTTCTGAATGAAAATATTAATTTAGATCGCATATGTACTAAAATAAAGAGATTGCATAGCAATACGTTTGATGACTTGTATGGCCATGATGTGAAACTTGAATTACATAATAATAGTAAAAACTATGCCGAACTTTGTGAGCCGCTAATAGAAGCCGCAAATAATAAAGATCAAGAACGGTTTATGTCTCTTTTTTGCGATTTTCTAGATAAGGTTAAAGAAAATATATCATAAAAACAAGCATCTCGTTTTAAAGTTGGCATTTGGCAAGGTCAGTTTACTATACCTTGGGAATGGCGGCGGAATAAATGATGTTAAGTTAATGAATTTAAAAGCACATTAACATTATAACCGTCTTGTTCCTATATGACTCGACGCGTAATAAAAAAACCTAATATTCTTGCTTGAGGAAATTGTTGTGAAAGTATTTTTTTCATAGCTTTAAAGTGAGTTCCAGTAGTAAGAACATCATCGACTATAACTATAGTAGTAGGAGTGGGAGAAATTAAACTCTGATCGATTTCATAAACTTCCATTAGTTCTTCAATGCTTATTCTATTTCCTTGTTCAGAATTATGTGAAGCTTTAGTTGTTTTATTTTGTGAGACTAGACATCTAACGTCGTTAGCCCCATTAATACTGCGACAAATTTGTTCCATCCTATGGTCGTATTCAGGATCACTTGTATGCTTAGAGCATGGTATAGGAACAAATGTTGCTATAGCTATAAAATCAGGATTTAATATTTCAGATAAAGTTTTTGAACATTCTGTAATTGCATTAAGTTTATGATTAAGAATTGCTTGATTTTTTGTTTGTGATGGCTTCTTTTTTAAATTATAAATTAGGCTATTAGCTTTACCACGAAACCCAGCCCCTCTTTTATATTCCCAAATAAAATAACAATCATCATTTGCATCTAAAAAATAATGATCTCCACGTGTTAAGTCATCTATTCGGGTAAGCCTTAATAAGTTAGTCAATATTCCCCCAAATATCATCCATGGTATGAACTCTTATAGCGCCTCTTTCTTCGTAATATCTTGGCCAAGTTATATCAGTTCGTTCAAAACAAGAATTTAAAATAAATAATTTTCTTCCTTGTTTTAGAGCAGCTCTAGCTTGAGTTAGTGATCCAGATGTTTGACCAGCTTCAACAATAATTGTCCCAATTGTTAGTGCACTCATTGTTGCATTGCGCTCAGGGAAAAATAAACGATTTTGTTGTGGCCCTTGTTTAGAGTAACGCAAAACAGGTACTTGAGAAATTAATAGGTGATTATTAGCAATATTTTTTTGTAGATCACTATTCTCTTTAGGATAATTGCTATTTAACGGAGTTCCGATAACAGCAATCGTATGCCCTCCATTATTAATTGCTGATTTGTGAGCTGCTGTATCTATTCCTTTTGCCAAACCTGAAACAACTATATAATTCTCTTGTACAAGTTCTTTTGCGATATGAGCAGCTCGTCTTTGTCCCAATTCAGAAGCGTCACGACTACCAACAATTGCAAACGATTTAGCTTCTGTTAGTTCCCAATCTCCTTGATAATAAAGTAATTCAATCGGATGAACTGCATCTCTTAGTTTTGTAGGGTAATCACCAGCTTTATTGATACGAATGCCAAATTTATTAATACCAGCATCATAAAATCGCTGAATAACTTCTTTTGCACATTTTTCCGCTTCACTTTCTGATACAAGATCAGAAGGCATTGCCTTCTTATCATTTAAAAATTTTTGTGCTATTGATTTAAAACTTGCACCTTTTTCAAGCCACATAGCCTCATACGCCCCCATTTCTATGCGAGGGGAGATTGCTTTATAAGCGTTAAATATGTCTAGTGCATAATTCATTAATTTAATTTATATTTAATTTATATCTAAGACAATCTTTATTATAAATTTTTGCATAAAGTAAAGTCGTTAGTGCATTTTTTGCACATACCAACTGGCTATTTTTGATATCCCCCCTCCCATTGCCATTGACTTGTTGATTGAATTTATTTTTGGTCTGTAATGTGCTTTTTAAGCATATCAGGCTGGAAACCAGACCAATGTATATCGCCTATTGTGACGACAGGCACTTGCTTATAGCCAAGGCTTTGAACGAATGAATAGGCTTGCTCATTCTTTGTGATGTCTATGACTTGATAGATAATCTTTGCTTTATCGAGCATATTTTTAGTGGCTGTGCACTGAACATAATTGGGTTTTGAATAGACTATAACCATTTTACAGTTGCCCTTATCGTCATTGCATTCTTTTTTCTATTTGTTGCTTAACGCTATCGTGACAATGTTTGCATAAGCATTGCATGTTGGTTATATCCCAAAACATTGCTTCATTGCCTCTATGCGGCTTTATATGGTCACAGACGAGCTGGCTTGTATTATGTTCTAGCTTTGCGCATATGGCACATGTAAACATACTGTCCTTTAACACCTGCCATCTTAGTTTACGCCATCTTCTAGAATAATACCATTTACGCCATGTGACTGTTTTGTCACGTAGCTTAAGCCATTCTTTTTTATCATTAGGGTATGAACCAATTAATGGCTTTATAACAGATAACTGATGTTTGAGTATTGGAAGCTTTGGCAAAACATATACTCACAAATTAATAGGAACATAACATGAAACCAGAAGATTTCAAGCATTGGCGTAAACAAATGGGCTTCACACAAGCAAAAGCTGCTGATGTTCTTGGCTTATCCAAAGCAACTATTGAAAACTATGATAAAGGTGTCCGCCGTGAAGATGGGCGTGAAGTTATTATTCCTCTCACCGTTGCCCTTTCGTGCACTGCAATCGCTCATAATTTAAAACCATGGGGTGAAAAATAAAAAGCAGAGCGTAAACCCTGCCTACACCTATTCGCGAATTTTATTGATCATGACAAAAAATAAATGGCATGTCAAATCTGACAATAATTGCCATTTAATTTCTATCTATTTGATAGTAATCAACGAGTGCATCAAGTCCTTTACGTAAAAATTGAACCATATGAGAATAATTCATGTTCTGATCTACATCCTCAATGCAGACTTGTTTCATTACCTTTTTAATAGGCAAACCGCTAATATCTACCATGCCAATGATCTGTTCTAATATCATTACATGATCTGTCGCTTTTCTCACTGCATCAATGTTTTCATAATCATTTCGTCCATGAACATTTAATAGATCAGCTGATCGAGCCGATGGAAAAGGTATGCCCACAAGATAGTAATACCTTGCAAACGCTTCACCAAAACGCAATCCTGCAAGATAGTGGTATCTTTTTATAATGTCAGGAAACATAATCATAATACGACCAAGCGCATTTCCAGATTCTGCTGTATTCAAATAGGACATTGGAATACCCATTCGTTCACGTGCAGCTATTACAACTGATTTTATTTCCTTTTCTGTCTCAAGTTTACGACGATTAATCGAAGCTTTTCGGCGACTTAAACGACCGTTTTTTTCTCGATCAGCATCAGCCATTGCAGGTCTACCTTTATTACGCTTTAATCTGAGCTTTTCAGCCTTTGAACGCGCTTTCTTTTTGATCACTTCAACCATAGTATCAAGCCTTTCTTAATCTTCTTTCCATGCCCCTTTTTTCAAACTTCAATCACTGGACATTGCTATCGCTTTAACTCTTTGTGTGTCTTCTGCATTAAGTGAATAACCAATCCCATAGATATTATTTATTTTTAAACCCGTTCTTTTTTTAATATTATTAATTTGAACAGACACAAGATTGTTCGTTGGGTTAAACTCATGGTCTAAAAGTGCTAAAATATATTCACTTCTTACAATTTCCCGTTTTAACAAAGCACATAAAATAATGGCTTGCTGTTTTGTGATATTGAAATGATTGATTAAATTAATCTCTCGTCTTTCTCGGTTGTTTTCTTCTAAAATTACCTCTAGTTGAAAAATACGATCAACCAGTTGTTCTTTGGTAGCTCTATCATAATCAAACATCGTGATATCCCATAATTGATTTAGCCCAATCATAAGCATCTATTGTGTCGTGAAGAGTTACGACTGGATTTCCACGCCATTCATCTGCAAAACGTGCTTGATTGTCATTGAGAGCTTTTGCATAGCCTTTATGACCGCTTTTACATTCAATCAGATAGGTTTGACCTCTATACCCAACAAGAAGATCAACAGGCTGGTCTAATCTATAAACAGACATATGAAACTGTCTTAAAAGAGAGACGATGCCTTTTTCTGATAGGTCGCGTTTGGCAGCTCTTCTCATTTTGAATGACCTTTGCACCTTTTGCCAAAATTCGCACTATTATGCACAAAAGAAATTGACAATTTTGTTTTATTTGTGTATATATATACACATGAAAAAGGTTTTGATATGGAACGTAATAGTACAAAAATCATTAAAAAATTAAAGGCAGATGGTTTTGAATTGATAAGCGTTCGTGGAAGCCATAACAAATTTCGCAAGGATGGACGCGTCGTTATTGTTCCCCATCCTAAAAAGGATTTGCCTCTTGGAACGGCAAAAGCCATAGCAAAACAAGCTGGTTGGATATAATCAGCAAGCTTATTTGTTTTTAATAGAAAGAATGTCATATGTTTCGTTATTATGCAATTGTAAGAAAAGATGAAGGTTCTGCATTTGGTATTGAATTTCCAGATTTTCCATGCGTTTTTTCTGCTGCTGATGAAGAAAAAGATATTGTCGCAAAAGCGATAGAAGCTCTCCAACTTTATTTTGAAGATGTCGATAAATATCCTCAACCAACAAGCTATGATACTTTGGTATCTCGTACAGAGATTAAACAATCTTTGGCAGAAGGTGCTTTTCTTATTAGCGTTCCCTTGATCGTTAATGACACAGAGGTTGTTCGTGCAAATGTTACTTTTGAGCGAGGACTTCTCAATGCAATAGATAACGCCGCAAAAACACGTGGGCTTTCTCGGTCTGCTTTTTTGGCCAATGCAGCGAAGCATGAAATTGAGACATAAACTTTTCATGTTTTGATGACCTTTTCTAATTCACAATCAAGCTTATGCAGGTTCATCAAAAGACTTTTTGCAATGGGTTGTCCACGTTTCCAGATTTTCACGCGAGAGGGTATAGAAAAATCAATCGAGTCCATCATTGTGTGAATGCCACAAAGATCAACATCAGTATCACGTGTCCCATCTTCAAATTCAATGAGATGCCATATTTTTTCATAAACATGCGTATCTCCGCAAGGTTCATATCCATGTACCAAATTAGCGGTTTTAATACGTTTTTGCTTTTTACGATTAAATGGGTTCATCATCTCATTCACTCCATACCCAAAACATCTTTGTAAAGTTGGATTATGGCTTCTTCCTCTTGAAGCTTATGAGCATCTTTTTTTCTTAAACGAATAATTGTTCTAATGGCTTTATCATCAAAACCTGTGCCTTTCATTTCAGCATAGACGTCTTTTATATCATCAGAAATCGTTTTCTTTTCTTCTTCCAAACGTTCAATACGTTCAATGAAAGAACGTAATTGAGCGACTGATGTTTCCATTGTTAAGCCGTCTATAGTCATGCTGCTTCTCCAATGCTCTTAAATGCTTTTAAAAGTTGTTGATGTTTTTCATCTGAAATAATTTCAATCAAAGCCTCTTCTTCAGGAGCATTTATAATCCGCTCAACCGTTTTGATTTTAAGATGCTCACTCTGCTCAAGGCTTTCACAATACAGTGATAATTCAGGTGCAGATGGCATAAATGTTCGATTAAATCCCTTTGCTTTGCCCTTGATTATGTCGACAACCGACTTACGAACGGCAAAGCTTGAATACCCTTCAAGTGCGATCATGTAAGCTTTTGCTGTGCTGTTACTATCCATGTCTTTTGGTAATCTCATGGCTCCAGAAAGCAGTGAAAATTGTTCTGCAATTTCATCAACCGTTGCTGGCAATAAGAGTAATTGTTGAGCCTCTTTGAGCGTTTTTTTGATCATCTCGATCTGTGAAGGGGTCGGTTTCATACCTTTCTTGAACCTTGTCGGATATTCCCCTGTCAAAAGCGTGTTGAGCTTGTCGAGAGTTGTAGCGAGACGCGAGTTTTCGCATTTCATCGGCGACTTTTTGACCTGCTGATCGGTTGTCTGCGTAAGTGCTTGCATGAATTTTCTCCGATACAATAGCTGGTTCATCAGTCCAGCGTTCTTGATTAAGAAATGTTGTAGGGTTTAGCCATTGGCGACCAATTGGCTTGGCCTCGATATACCTATGTAACCCCTGCATAATTTCTTCGAGTGAAGCTTTTTTTCTAGCTTTGGCGAAAGATGCCAAGGCTTTTGGTTTTCCTGTCTTGTTTGGATATGTTGTCCAAAATTTTTCTGAAAACTCTTTTTCAAAAATTTGCTTTTGAGAAAGTTCAGTTTTCGCGCGCACGTTATTCACTGACTGGTTATCTGATAGGTTATCTGATAGGTTATTGCTCTGCACCTCGTGCATGTTGGACTGGAACGAGGTGCATGTAGGCTCGGAACGATATTCACGTGAACCATTTTCACGTGAACGAGGTGCATGTAGGTTATTTATATCAAGTTGAATAAAATCTGATGTTCTATAGCCACGTTGCCCGTGTCTTATTTCACGAATAATAATTCCCATACTTTCAAACTTAGACAGCCAATTGCTTATCGCGCGAATTGAACATTCGCATTCATCGGCCAACGTCGTTTGACTTGGAAAGCAACCACCCTTTTCATCTGCATAATTGGCAAGCATCAAGAGAATGGCTTTGCCTGTAGCATTACCAACCTTTTGTTTTATTGCCCATGCCATAGCTTGAAAACTCATTTTATTTTTTCCTTTTCAGCTTCCCGCCCAGCCACAAAATCAGATACGCTAACCAAAAGCGGATTAGTTTCATTTTCTGCCCTCATAGCTTCGTATTTTCGTTCTGCCTTTACACAGGCGCGTTGATAGGCTTCAAAAACTGCAAACCAGCTTGAAACCTTCATATCTTTCATTTCAGATGCCCTATGGCGCAACCGCATTAAAATGCTGGCAGGTGCTTTATATTTGCGTTCAGCGCGATATGCTGCGGCTTCTATTGTGTCGCCAGCACCTTTAAATTCGCTCTTAATAATGATTGTTGCCATTTCACTGGCATAGGAAACATACGCTTTACTCATTTTGTCGCCCACGTCATGAATTTTGTCGCCCACGTCAAAAACTCCTTGATACTGTTACACACATGACAAGAAAGGAGTTTGATAAACGACACATTAAAGTTGAAGAGTTTGAACCGCTCGGACGTATTTTGTTTAGGGTGTTGAATAATGTCCGAGAAAAACGAAAGGGGCTGAAAAATGGTGACGAAGCCACAATCAGCCCCCCTTCCACGCGTCAAAGTGAGAGAAAATCCGCGTGGAAATTTAAATAAATTGGCAATGGCTGTGTTTATAGTATTTAAGTCGCAGCCTACCTGTAATTTAATAAAGCTACATTTATTCAAAGCCAGCCATTGCCGTAAACACGGGCGAAACTTTGAAGTATTAAGATCGCGCTGTAACACGCCCCGTGTGATAGAAATACTCATGTCAATCTTCCTTTTTTAGAAAGATCAAAATTGCAGAGATTACTATTGCTCAACCGCCGCTTTAAAAAATGGACAGCTGCTTTAACATTTGGCAGACATTGCCGAAGGGTAATGGGAGGCATTAAAATTCCTCCATAAAATACATGATGGCAATGGTACTTGGGATACAAAAAAAACTGCCAGTCATAACATGGGCTGCGTTTTCTTTATCACCGACTGTAACCAACAGAGTTGTGAATAGAAAAGAAAACCCGAAAGACGCCAATGTTAAAATTGCATACCGCTTCATGCCGCATCCTCTCTTTTGGAAGGTCGGAGAATTTCAGTTGGCCAAGGTTCAGTCTTTGGCCAATTTTCAGAAAACCAATAAACAACATCGTCATATTTACGAGCTGTAAAAGTTTTTCCAGCTTTGATGCGAACGAAAAAACGCCCATCAGATGCGCAATTTTTGCCAATCGTAGACAATTCAATTTTCTGAATTTTAGAAAACTTGATACCAAGATTTAAAAGGTTATGTGCAAGTTGTGTTTCCATAATTGGATACAATAGTTGGAAACGTACAACTTTTCAATAGGATATTTACAACTTTGGAATTATTTGAAATTATTTTATTATAAAAACATGGACAACTTAAAAAATATAATAAAAACTAGATTAAATGAGCTTGAGATAAGCCCAATAGAAGCGGCCATAAAAGTTGGCTTAGAGCGTGGTTATATACGTGATTATCTTGAGGATAGAAAAAAAACATTTCGACAAGATAAGTTGCCACTCTTAGCTAAGGCTCTTGAATTAAACGTTTCTGATTTGTTGGTGGGCGGTTTAAATAAATTACCGCAGTCAAACGCAAGAATTATAGGTTCTGTAGATTTTGATCAAACAAAGAAAATACCAGTATATGGACAAGCCGTTGGTGGCATTGATGGGGAGTTTGTTTTAAATGGCAATAGACTTTATGATATTCTTTGCCCTCCACAGTTGCAAGCCGTTGCAGGTTCATATGGTGTGGTTGTAAGTGGCGATTCAATGTCACCACGGTATTTTGATGGTGAAGTCGTTTATGTTGACCCTACAAGAAGAACAAAAAAAGGCGATTTTGTTGTTGCGCAAGTGATGATTGATGAAAACTCACCTCCACACGCTTTTGTAAAAAGATTTTGCAAACATAACGCTAATGAACTGGTACTTGAACAATTTAACCCACAAAAGGAGCTAATATTTCCACATGAGCGTGTTGTGTCGGTGCATTATATAGTTATGTCTGGTGATGCAATATAGGTCGTGTAAAGCGTTCTGTTATTGATATGTGAGATTAATAATCATTACTGAATAAAATTATATTGACCTAGTTAATTTTTTACGCCACAAATGAAGTGAAAAATAGCACAGTATCAGATGATGACTTGTAAAATTAATAAAATAGCAGAAAGAAGTAGCTTTGATTCATCTCATGAGTTAAGATCCGCTCATTTGCTAAAACCAAGTACTGCCATAACGAATGCATTAAAATCAACAATGGAAGATGCGGCAGACGCATTAGGTAAAAAAAAAGCAACGGTTAATCCTATAAAAAAAAATATTAAAAAACGGTTGTCACTAGTCTCATTATTTGCTGGTGCTGGTGGTATGGATATTGGGTTTGAAAAGGCTGGATTTAAAACTGTTTGGGCGAATGAATATGATAAAACAATATCGCCTTCATATCAAAAATACTTCCCAAAAGCTAAGTTTGACAGTCGTTCTATTTGTGACATCCCAGATACAGATTTACCAGAAAATATTACAGGTGTTATTGGCGGTCCGCCTTGTCAATCATGGTCAGAAGCAGGTGCAAGACGCGGCATTGATGACCCAAGAGGTAAATTAATTTTTGAATATTTGCGCGTAATTAAACGCACTAAGCCTATTTTTTTTGTTGCAGAAAATGTCCACGGTTTCATTCATTCGCGTAATACTGAATCATTTAAACGAATAATAAAATTATTTGAAAATGAGGGCTATGCCGTTAGCTGGAAGTTATTAAAAGCCAGCGATTATGGCGTGCCTCAAGATAGGAATCGTGTATTTATCGTAGGCTACCATCATGCATTGAATAAAACTTTTAAATTCCCAGAGATACTTAGAAATAAACCAACATTGCGTGATGCTATTGGCGACTTGGCTAACTTAAAAATTGGAGCTACCAAAAAGGTTAAAAACCACGAGTTGCTGGATAGTGGTTATTCGCCAATATTCATGTCACGCAATCGTGTTCGATCTTGGGAAGAACAGTCTTACACTATTTTAGCAACTGAGAGACACATTCCATTCCATCCGCAAGCCCCTAAAATGGTGAAGGTTGAAGGGCAAGACTTGTACGAGTTCGCTAAAGGCTTTGAAAATAAATACAGGCGATTAACTATTCGTGAGTGCGCAAGAATACAAACATTCCCAGATGATTATGAATTCGTATACACAAATATGCGCAATGCTTACAAAATGATAGGAAATGCTGTACCTATTAAATTGGCTTATTGGATAGCTAAAACCATTAAAAAAGATTTAAGCAGAAATGACAACATCGAAACAGCCAACACAGACTGAATTTGGGAGAGCCTTTGAATGGGCTGTAGGTTGCTCAATGCAAAGTCAAACGGGAGCTTTACTCTCTCAAAGTCATTTTTCTAAAATTGCTGAAGTTTCTTACGGAAAAATGAATGAAAAAACCAAAAAATCATTCAACAAGGCTGCTGATATTGCCGTAACGCATATTCTTGAAAAAGAAAACATGCTTATCTCCTCAAGTAATGACAAGAGAATAGTGTTCAATACAGATAGCGCAGGCAAACATGGTGATGTAAGAGATGTATTGTTATATGTAGGCAGTAAAGTATTAGGAGTTTCATGTAAACACAATCATCAAGCGCTGAAACATTCGAGGCTTTCAGGTAAATGTAATTTTATAAAGGTTTGGGGTTTAGATGATAATGGATGCAGTGTTGATTATTGGAATAGAGTAAAACCGCTATTCGATAAATTAGCAACACTAAGAAGAATCTCGAATAAAACCATGCTATGGTCAGACGTTGTTGACAAAGCAAATGAATATTACTGGCCCATCTTAGATGCATGGGCGGAGGAAATTGACAAGCTATGTAAGCAAAGCAAAGCAAAAGAAGCAGAAGTTTGTAAATCGATCATAGCCTATTTAGTTGGTAAGCATGATTTTTATAAGGTGATTTGTGAAGGGCAAAAGCGAGTAATAATACAAGGCTTCAACTTCAACAAAACATTAGCGACAAAAAGAACAAAATATCCAGACAGCATCAATGCAATCAATAACAAAAATGGCGGTCAGTATTCAAAAACAGTTGTGTTTAATCACGGATATAGCGTTAACTTTAGAATACATAGTGCAAGTAGCAAGATTGAACCCTCATTGAAGTTTGATATTAATGCTATTGGTTTGCCTGTAAATGAAGTTTATCAGCAAACGTTTGATATTAAGTAATAGGAAGTTAAATATATAAGTCCTCCCTTCGGCACAGTTTTTTATTGTCTGATCCTTCACTCAAATACCGACCAAGTATTTTTAATCCCTTATGATGTCTTTAACGCCATATATTTTATAAACTTTTGGGTTACCCGCATGAGACAAGAACATTTAATTATTTGCTTAATATTAGTTCCGTTTCATACGGGGTTTTTTATTGCCTTTATAATAAGATCGCTACCTTGCAAGCCATAAAATATATAGGCTTTCTTGCTGTTTTACTGTCGTTTAGTCATTATCTCAATATTCCAATTGTGAATCCCTTTTAAAACGCGCGGTAAACCAGCGTGTGATTCGTGTTTATCAACAAGCTTAATATAATAATTTATAAAAAAGTTGGATTTATTAGTTGTATATTTCCAACATTATTGTTGACAAGTTGGAAATATACAACTAAATTTACATCATCATCAACGCCACGAAGACGCGCAGGCTGATCTGGCAGAGGATAATGGAGTAAAGCAAATGGCATATATTTATTATAGTATTCCACTTTTTAACGATAATGGTCGTCAAATCTCTGAATTGGACGGAAAAGTTGAATTTAGCGTAGGATTAGATAATGGCGAGCCATTTGCTGAAATTGATTGCATTTATGCAGATGATTTTGAAGGTTTTGAGATTTGCTATTCTGCAAATAGCGACACGCCTTTTGATCTTACCGTGTTTTTAAGAGCCAAAGAATATTTAGAACAATCAGATGCTTTTCAAAATGAAGCGATAAATGAAGACGGTTCTTTTGTTTACGAAGGTCGCGGCTCTAATGACCCAGATGGTTATTTTAAGAGAGTTGCTTAAATGCGGCTCTTTTGGAGAGTTTTATGATGAACAATTCTTATCATTTAAATCAAGCGATCAACGATCTTAATAGTCTCACACGGGTGCGTAAGACAGGTTGGTTAAGAGAAAAATGTAACGACACAATTGGTTACTGTCTTTCAACATTTGATACGCCAGAACAAGCCAAAGAGTATTTGTGCTTTCTCATCGATGAACAAACAAAATTAGGATAAAAGCGATGTCACAAGCTTTGCAAGTGTCAGAAGAAAAAACACACCAATCTGGTTTAATGGAAATTGTGGCAAATGCTGTTGCCAATAATGCCAGTGTCGAAATTATTACAAAGCTTATGGACGCACAAGAACGTTATGACAGTATGCAAGCGCGCAGACAATTCGACATAGCAATGGCTAAAGCCATGGGTGAAATACCGTCGATCAAAAAAAATAAAAAAATTGGCTTTACAAATAAAAATGGAAACAATTCAACGCAATATATGCATGAGGATTTGGCTGAAATTGCCAAGACGATAAAACCGATTTTAAAAAAATACGGTTTATCCTATCGTTTTAAAACGGCTCAAGAAGGTGCTGTTGTTAAGGTAACGTGTATTGTATCGCACGAAAGCGGCTATAGTGAAGAAAATAGTTTATCCGCTCATAATGATAATACTGGCAATAAAAACAGTATTCAAGCCATTGGTTCAACGGTTACGTATCTGGAACGTTATACGCTTAAAGCGGCACTTGGATTGGCGGCATCGGAAGATGATGATGCACAATCAGTTCATGATAATAATCGTATCAATCAAGATCAGTTTACAAAACTAAATGAAGCGCTTGACCGTAATGAGATCGATAAAGCCAAGTTCTGTGCTTATTTAGGCGTTGATGCAGTTGCTAATATACCAGCAAATAAATTTGAGCAGGCTTTAAAAGCCATCAATAAGAGCATCACTCAAAAGGCTCAAGCCCATGGTTGAAATCATCCAAAGATCGCCTGAATGGTTTCAATTGAGACGTGGTAAAGTAACGGCTTCTAGAATTCATGATGTTATAGCAAAAATAAAAAGCGGTTATTCAACCAGCCGCGCAAACTACATGGCTGAATTGGTTCTTCAAAATGTCACACATAGCATTGAACAAACTTACATAAGCCAAGCCATGCAATGGGGAACAGATACAGAGGAACAGGCGCGCAATGCTTATTCTTTTTATTCTGGAAATGAAGTTGATGAAATTGCTTTTATCAATCACCCAGTTATCACACAAGCAGGTGCATCACCAGATGGATTGATCGCACATGATGGTCTTTTAGAAATAAAATGCCCAAATTCTGCAACGCATCTCGACACCTTATTAAACAGTAAAATCAACAGAAAATATCTTTTACAGATGCAATGGCAAATGGCTTGTACAGGTCGAAAGTGGTGTGATTTTGTTTCTTATGACCCACGTTTTCCAGAAGAAATGGTTATTTTTATAAAACGTATCAACCGCGATGATGATCTTATCAGTGAAATAACAAATGAAGTCACAAAATTTATAGATGAAATGAATGAGACCTGCGCGAAGCTCAAGACGCAATATATGGAGGCCGCATAATGGCTGGTAGTGTAAACAAAGTGATCTTAATTGGTAATTTGGGTGCAGATCCTGAAATTCGCCGTATGAATTCAGGAGATCAGGTTGCAAGTCTGCGTATTGCGACATCTGAAAGTTGGAAAGATCGCAATACGGGTGAACGTCGGGAGCGCACAGAATGGCATAATATTGTCATCTTCAATGATACTCTGGTTAAAGTTGTTGAACAATATGTAAAAAAAGGTGCCAAAATATATATTGAAGGTCAATTGCAAACACGCAAATGGCAAGATCAAAATGGCAATGATCGTTATACGACAGAAGTGGTTTTGCAAAAGTACCGTGGTGAACTACAAATGCTTGATAGCAAGGTCGGCAATGACGAACGCTCGGCACAATCACAGCAAACAAGCACAACTATTGGCAACCAATATGCAGAGCAGAGCAACGGATATAGCCGTGATCTTGATGATTCAGATGTTCCATTTTAGGAGACAATAAGATGAACGTTAATTCAACTGGCGAAGTATGGAGAATTGTTCCTAGCCAACCTCACTTCTTAGTTTCAAGTGAAGGTAGAATTATGGTCGCACCTTATTATGCAAGTATGCCTCATGGCGGGAAAAGACAGTATGGTGGTGAGCCTCATTTTGGTGTTTGGAGTAAGACAGAAGGCCGTAAAGTTTTTTCAAAGGTGGTACTATGACAACGCGTATTATCCGAAGCGAAAGTGACCGTAAAAATCTTATCAGGTTTCTTGAAAATCAAAAGGGAGCAGTCACTGTTACAATCACTAATGGCAAGCACAGGTCAACGCATCAAAACCGTTTGCAAAGACAGTGGGTTAATGACCTTGCACCGCAATTAGGTGAGCCAAGTGAAGATGTGAGAGCCATGTTTAAGCTTGAATATGGTGTTCCGATTTTACGCAATGAGAATGAAGCTTTCAAAGCTGAATATGACGCAATTATCATGCCTATGCCATATGAAGCAAAGTCACGATTAATGAAAGTGCCATTTGATTTTTCAGTCACTCGCTTAATGACAGTTAAGCAATACACGCAATTTTTAGACAACATTTATCGCGACTTTACTGGACGCGGTTACATTTTAACAAATCCCGATGATTTAAAGTGGGAGAAAGCAGCATGAAACTTTTGAAGCGATTTTTCTTACTCTTAGTTATTGGCTCAAAAGAAAAAAGTCACCCATTCAACAGCCTTGAAGAATTTAAGGCAGAGATAGAAGCCAATAAAGAACGTGATAAAGTTTATAAAAAACAAAGGCGGCGCATGGTTGGCGCAATTGAGAATAAGCACCTTATGACATTAGCTCTTAAAGGTGAATTATAATGGTTCGTAAGGAATTTAGCAGAAAGCTTAAAAACGCCATACGTGATCGTGCAAATGGTAAATGTGAAAAGTGTAAGGCGGTATTGAAACAAGGTGAGGGTGAAGTTGATCACATTTTACCTGCTGCTTATGGCGGAGAGCCAACGATGGCTAATGGACAATTTCTTTGTCATGTTTGTCATAATGAAAAGACTAAGAAAGACGTTCTTTCAATTAGAAAAGCAGACAGGGCAAAGGATAAAGCAACGGGAACATTAACAAGCAAGACCCCCATGCCCAAACGCCCTAAAGAACCAAAGAGATTAACAAAGACGCTCCCACCACGTCGTGGAGGCATTGCCGCACAATATGTGAGAGGTGAATGATATGGGAGATATTTACACTCCTAAAATGCTTGCAAAACGCTGGCAATGCTCAGAAAAGCACATATACAATCTGTACAAGCAAAATAAATTGGCAGGGTTCCGCCTTGGTGGTAAGTTGCTGCGGATTAAATGGGACGCTATCGAGAGGTTTGAGCAATGCCAGAATGGACAATTACAAAATTACGGGGAAAACTGGCTCTTACCTTCGAATATGGAGGAAAGCGCAAACGATACAGTCTCAACACTAGTGACCGGCATGAAGCTGAAAAGATTGCTCCCGCAATCTATGCGGAGCTAACGCGAACAAATAATGATTTAATTGATGGACTGTTTTCTTCATATAGAAAAGAAAAAGTAGGACGCGTTATTGCCAATAATATGCAATGGTCGTGGAAAGCTTTAGAGCAACATTTTTCTGGACGTTATGCATCATCTCTGGTTTTGTCTGATTCCCGCGCTTATATTGAAAAAAGACGCAAACAGGGCAAATCAGATGGGACAATCCACACTGAGCTTAACCATTTGCGCATAGTTTTAAACTGGGCTTCAAAGCATGGCATAATTGAAAAAGCCCCATTTATAGAGCTACCAAAGGCACCAGCGCCTAAAGATCGTTATTTGACACATGAAGAAGCATTACAATTGCTTGAAAATGCCACGATGCCGCATATCAAATTGGCAATCCATTTGATGCTTGCTACAGCCGCGCGTATATCTGCTTTATTAGAATTGACATGGGATAGAGTTGATTTTGAGAGGCGTCGGATTGTTTTGTGTAATCCAAATGACAATGGCAGACGTAAAGGTCGTGCCGTTGTTCCAGTAAATAATACGCTATTTGCTGCACTATATGAGGCAAAACAAGCGGCTTTAAGCGATTATGTTATTGAATGGAATTGTAAGCGGGTGTTGAGCATAAAAAAGGGTATAGCTACTACCGCTAAGAATGCCTGTGTGGAGGATGTGTCACCTCATGTATTCCGACATACCGCCGCTGTATGGATGGCTGAGGCTGGAATTAGTATGAGTGAAATAGCCCAATATCTTGGTCATTCTAGTACAAGCATTACAGAGAAAGTTTACGCCCGCTTTTCACCAGACTATTTGCGCAACGCTGCAAGTGCTTTGGAAATAGATCTTCATGAAGTTGGTAGAGGTTCAATGAACCTAAAGAGAACTTCTTAGTATATAGCTAAATAATTGATTTTTATGGTGCTGCGAGAGAGGATTGAACTCTCGACCTCTCCCTTACCAAGGGAGTGCTCTACCACTGAGCTACCGCAGCTTAAAAAAACAGCTATCGGGCGGCGTTCTGCCATATTGCGCGCCATTAGGCAAGATGCAAACGTTTGTATGAGAAGAAAAATAACGATACGCGTATTTAACTGGCTATTTATTTGTGACGATGATATGACGATTTTTATGATTTGTGAAAGGCAAATAAACGTCTATTGATTGTGGAAGGAGGCCAATAATGGCTGACACAACGGCTCAAAAACGCCGAAATGAAAGATTAGCTAAGCAATTGCGCGCCAATCTTTTGCAACGAAAATCTCAAGCGCGTGAGCGTAATAAAAATAAAGAAACACAAGAAGACGTGTCTAAAAACACCAAATCTCTTTAAAGATTATAGTCATATAGTGTTTAAAAGTGCAGTTTTATTGGCGAGTTATTGTTGTCCATTGTATCATCGTTGAAACGTTTTAAAAACTCGAATCGCGAAAATGCTGAAGACAAGAATTTTGGAAAGGCAAAAAAAGTGGATCGGATAAAAATTATTGGAGGAAAACGGTTAAATGGTGTTATCCCGATTTCGGGTGCCAAAAATGCTGCTCTTCCCTTAATGATCGCATCGCTTTTAACTGAAGAAACACTGACATTGGAGAATGTTCCTCATCTTGCCGATGTTGAACAACTCATTCGTATATTAAGCAATCATGGGGTTGATTTTTCTGTTAATGGACGCCGTCTTCATCAAGAAAGCTCTTATTCCCGCACCGTGCATTTTAATGCGCGCACCATTGCAACAACGCGCGCACCTTATGAGCTTGTGTCCAAAATGCGGGCAAGTTTTTGGGTGATTGGTCCGCTTTTGGCACGCATGGGTGAGGCTTGTGTTTCCCTTCCCGGTGGTTGTGCCATTGGCACCCGGCCTGTTGATTTTATATTGCATGGGCTTGAAGCTTTGGGCAGTGAATTAAGTATTGAAAATGGCTATGCTTATGCTCGTGCACCAAAAGGTTTAAAAGGCGCGGATTATCATTTTCCTAAAGTCACTGTTGGTGGAACGCATGTTATGGTGATGGCGGCCAGTCTTGCTAAAGGCCATACAGTTCTTCACAATGCGGCGTGTGAGCCTGAAGTTACCAATCTTATTGACTGTCTTAATGCTATGGGTGCAAAAATTTATGGTGCAGGTACATCTACACTTGAAATTGAAGGGGTGAGTTCTCTTTCAGGAGCACATGTAAAAGTTATTGCCGACCGCATTGAAGCGGGCACTTACGCCATGGCTGTTGCAATGACAGGCGGCAAAGTTTTATTGCAAAATGGTGATGCCAATTCTTTGCGGACTGTTTTAACAACGCTCCAACAAACAGGTCTTGACATTGAAGAGACAGATCAGGGCATCCTTGTTGCTCGTAATGGTCATGATATTCAACCCGTGAATATTGAAACACAGCCTTTTCCTGGTTTTCCAACCGATTTGCAAGCTCAATTTATGGGGTTAATGACACGTGCCAAAGGGACATCGCACATTACAGAAAAGATTTTTGAAAATCGTTTTATGCATGTGCAAGAATTGGCAAGATTAGGTGCTGATATATCCCTTTCAGGACAGACGGCCACTGTTACAGGCAGTGATTATTTGCAAGGGGCACAAGTTATGGCAACAGATCTGCGTGCTTCGGTATCTTTGGTCATTGCTGGACTTGCTGCACAAGGAGAAACAATAGTTAATCGTGTTTATCATCTTGATCGTGGTTTTGAACGATTGGAAGAAAAACTTTCAAATTGTGGCGCAAATATTGAACGTATTCACGGTTGATTAATTTCAACTATATTTGGATTTGTAGGTCACGCGCGATCCTAACATGTGCATGTTCATAGGTTTTGGGCCTAGAGTGAAACTAGTCTATATGTTTGTAGGTGCCATTGACGCTTTAGACGTGTTAAAAATTAAACCGATTTAACTGATAAGAATGAAGCAAAATGACGATTTCAATTGCGTGTGCATTTAGGCTTGATCTCTTAAGCATCTTTGTAGATGATAGAGCATTAAATGAAGAGATGGAATTCAAAATATGCCGCTTTTAAAATTAATGGCAATGGATAGTGATGATTTAGAAATCTTATCTGCACATTTACAAGATGCTCTTGTAAAAGTAAGCAATATTGATTGGCAAGAGAATGAAAAACGTTTTATTGGCTTGTTTAATCGTTTTGTTTGGGAAAAACAAAAAAAAGGCGGCTTATTTTCGCGACCAAAAGCTCCAGAAAGACGCCACTGCGCCTTGCATTTTGATCGTGTTTTAAAAATGAGCACACGCGGAATAGATCGTGAAAAACCAGATAATATTTTATCACTTTTAACAATCCAGTTTCAAATGACTCAAGCACCTGCCGGTATCGTGACCTTAATATTTTCAGGTGAAGCGGCTATTCGTCTTGAGGTTGAATATATTGAAGCACAGTTAAGTGACCTTAGTGCGTCATGGGCGGCGCACTCTCATCCTAAACATCAATAGTCAAATATTTACACATCACGTTTTATAGGCACAATAATGGTTCAATATTTGCGACAATCATCAGATGATTTTGAAGAAAAATTTCAAAATTTCCTTCAATCAAAACGTGAGCAATCGCAAAATGTTGATTCTGCTGTGCGTGATATCATTGCCCATATCCGAGCTAAAGGTGATGATGCTCTTATTGATTATACAGCAAAGTTTGATCGTATTTTATTAGATAAAAATACTCTGCGCATTGATAAAAATATTCTTGATCAGGCAATGAGTGAGGTTTGTGAAAAAACATTTTCAGCCTTGAAGATTGCTCACGAACGCATTGTCACTTATCATAAAAAACAACTGCCAAAAGATGAATCTTTTGTTGATCCTCTTGGTGTTGAACTGGGTTGGAGATGGAATGCAGTCGAATCTGTTGGTCTATATGTTCCGGGTGGGACTGCAAATTATCCAAGCTCTGTATTAATGAATGCAATCCCTGCAAAAGTGGCGGGTGTTGAACGTATTGTAATGGTTGTGCCAACGCCTGATGGTCACATCAATCCATTGGTTTTGGCTGCGGCAAAGCTTGCTGGTGTAGATGAAATATATCGTGTTGGGGGCGCACAAGCTATCGCTGCATTGGCTTATGGTACAAAAACAATTGCGCCTGTTGTGAAAATTGTTGGGCCGGGAAATGCTTATGTTGCAGCTGCAAAGCGGCAGGTTTTTGGTACTGTTGGCATTGATATGATTGCGGGGCCATCAGAAATTTTGGTGGTTGCTGATAAAAACAATAATCCTGATTGGATTGCTGCTGATCTTTTAGCACAAGCAGAACATGATGAGTCTGCGCAATCGATTCTTCTTACTGATAATGAAAGCTTTGCTAAAGATGTTTGTCAGGCGGTTGATGCCCAGTTGAAAACTTTAAAACGCGCCGAAATTGCACAAAAAAGCTGGGAAAATTTTGGTGCTGTGATTTTGGTGGATAGGTTTGATGAGGGTATAGCTCTTGTTAATCGGATTGCTCCGGAACATTTGGAACTTGCCGTTGAAGATGCGGAAGCGTTTTTAGCGTATATTCGTAATGCTGGCGCTATCTTTATTGGCAGTTATACACCTGAAGCTATAGGTGATTATGTGGGAGGATCAAACCACGTTTTGCCCACCGCACGTTCAGCGCGCTTTTCTTCAGGACTTTCTGTTCTTGATTATATGAAACGCAGCTCACTTTTAAAGCTTAATTCAGACCAATTATTCAAACTCGGACCTGCTGCGATAGAACTTGCTCAGGCAGAAGGTTTGCAAGCACATGGACGTTCTGTTTCTTTAAGACTGAATCAGTCCCACCAAGACAATAAAGTCGATTGATGTAACAGTCATGTTCATAATGCCTTTGGTTAAAGGATGAAAAGTGGAAAACGCACGTCTTGTCGATATTGAATTGGATGAAACGATTGGTCGCTCAACTCCAGAAATTGAACATGAGCGCGCGGTTGCTATTTTTGATTTAATAGAAAAAAATCGTTTTAAACCTGTAGGGGATGATCATGATGGGCCCTATAAATTAAGGCTTTCCGTCATTGAAAAAAGACTGGTTTTTGACATTTATAGACAAGATGGTGAATGGGTTACAAAACATATTTTGTCATTAACACCACTGCGTCGCATCGTGCGTGATTATTTTTTTGTTTGTGATGGATATTATGATGCTATTCGTTCAGAAATACCGTTAAAAATTGAAGCCATTGATATGGGAAGACGAAGTTTGCACAATGATGCGGCTCAAATTTTACTGGATCGACTAAAAGGCAAAATTGAGTTTGATTTTAAAACGGCCCGTCGTCTTTTTACACTGCTTTGCGTTCTTCATAGGAAGGATTAAAATGACAGAAAATCATCGGTTTCATCAAAAACTGCCAAGATCTGTTTTATTTGTGTGTAGTATGAATACCATTCGTTCACCTCTTGCAGAAGCTTTAACACGAAAAATTTTCCCTGATCTTTATACGTCTTCTGCTGGTTTGATGAAAGGTAAACGTGATTTTTTCGTGGATTTTGTTATTAAAGAAGATGGTCTTTCAACCAGTCCGCATCATCCGCGTATTTTAAAAGAATTATCAGATGGTTTTTTTGATCTGGTTGTGACTTTGACACCACAAGCTCATAATGCCGTATTGGAAGAAATGCGCAGTTATTGGGTCAATGTTGAATATTGGCCCATACCAGATCCGTCTCTTGCCACAGGATCACGTGAACACATCTTAAATGCCTATCGTGATGTGCGTGAAACCTTGAAAAAACGGATAAATGAACGATTTAAAAAATAATAAAGCATAAAATTATACATTTGACAAATTCGGTTGTTCACAAATGCGCTTGAATGCGCTAGGTTCCGCGCCAAATGGAAAGTCAAACATTGTGTTTGTCATCACTGTACTTAATGAAGCAATCAATATATAGGTAATTTATGGCCAAAGAAGAAGTTTTGGAATTTTCTGGTATCATTACGGAATTATTGCCCAATGCAATGTTTCGCGTTAAACTGGATAATGAGCATGAAATTATTGCGCATACCGCAGGTCGCATGCGTAAAAATCGTATTCGCGTTCTTGCGGGTGACAAAGTTATGGTTGAAATGACACCTTATGATCTGACAAAAGGTCGGATCACCTATCGCTATAAATAGCGTTAAACTAGATGTCTTTTATGCCAGATGATCGTGCAACAGCAACTGTAAAACTTGTTTTGGCTTCTGCTTCACCAAGGCGTTTAATGTTGTTGGATCAAATTGGCATCACGCCAGATCATCTGCATCCTGCCCATATTGATGAAACACCCAAGAAAGCTGAAAATTCACGATTTTTGGCAAAACGCTTAGCAATTGAAAAAGCTCAAGCAAGCGCGCAGTCTATTCATTCCTTATCGCAATTTTCTGATGCGCTGGTTTTGGCTGCCGACACGGTTGTTTCTGTTGGGCGACGTATCTTGCCCAAACCGATTGATATGGCAGAAGCACGCGCGTGTTTACGCCTTTTATCAGGGCGAGCCCATAAGGTTCATACAGCAATTTGTCTCATGAATGCAAAAGGCAAAAAAAAAGTCAAATTGGTTGAAACACGTGTGCGTTTTTCACGCTTAACTACAAAAATGATAGATACATATCTTGCCTCTGATGAATGGCAGGGAAAAGCTGGTGGTTACGCCATACAAGGGCGCGCGGGATGTTTTGTCATTCAATTGGTTGGCTCTTATTCTAACGTTGTTGGTCTTCCTCTTGCAGAAACAATGGAACTTTTAAAAAGCCAAAACTATCCTGTTTTTGCTCATTGGAGTGAAAAAGATTTGTCATGACGAATAAAAGTGATGATAAGATAACGCCTTTGCGACCGCCGCACCCATGTCCTGAATGTGGTAAGGACTCAAAGCGTGAATTTTACCCATTTTGTTCAGCTCGTTGTCGTGCAGTGGATCTTAATAGATGGCTATCTGGTTCTTATATTTTGCCTGGAAAATCTCTTGATCAAGCAGATGAGGAAGATTGAATTTACACCAATTGGTTATTGAAAACCTATTTTATTTTCATATACAAACTTCATCTCATATTGAAATAATAAAATAACACAAAACTCAATTGTGCTTTTCATTTATGTGCTCAAGATATCATTCTTTGAAAATTTATTTAAAAATTTCTCCAATTTTAATGTTTACCACAATTGATCAGTATTTCGTTTATAATCGATATAAAATTTTAAAATTTTACTTTTTTCATTAAAATCATCACACCTTTGTGCATAAGAACTTGTTATTTTTGCTTAACTTTCATCAAGTAAGACCTTGTCGGTTGGTTTTGATTATCCCATATCAAAAAGACAGAATGGCTTGCCAAATTGGGAGCCAGTCACTGTAATCTTATAATGCCAGTACGGGTTATAGGTATAAAGGAGACAATGATGAATTTGGAAAAATATACAGAACGGGTGCAAGGTTTTTTACAGTCAGCACAAAATTATGCATTATCCGCAGATAATCAACAATTTTTACCTGAACATCTTTTAAAGGTCTTGCTGGATGATAATGATGGATTATGCGCTTCTTTGCTTGAAAAAGCAGGAGGCGACTTAAAAGCTGTGAAAACAAGCTTAAACGAGGCTTTATCAGCATTGCCAAAAGTCAGTGGTGGAAATGGGCAGCTTTATATGTCGCAGCCATTGGCAAAAGTGTTTACAAAAGCAGAAGAATTGGCAGAAAAATCTGGTGACAGTTTTGTTACTGTTGAGCGTTTATTGCAGGCTTTGCTTATGGAAAAGTCAGCAAAGACATCGGATATTTTATCTGAAAATGGTGTCGCGTCTACAGATTTGAATAAGGTGATTAACGATATGAGAAAAGGGCGTACAGCTGATTCTGCCAATGCAGAAGCACAATATGATGCGTTGAAAAAATATGCACGTGATTTAACACAAGATGCGCGAGAAGGTAAACTTGACCCTGTTATTGGTCGTGATGAAGAAATTCGCAGAACGATTCAGGTTTTGTCACGGCGTACAAAAAATAATCCCGTTTTAATTGGTGAACCAGGAGTAGGTAAAACTGCAATTATTGAAGGTTTAGCATTACGCATTGTGAATGGGGATGTTCCTGAAACATTACGCGATAAAGCACTTTTAGCTCTTGATATGGGAGCATTGATTGCTGGAGCGAAATATCGTGGCGAATTTGAAGAACGTTTGAAAGCAATTTTAACAGAAGTTCAATCTGCAAATGGTGAGATTATTCTGTTTATTGATGAAATGCATACTTTGGTTGGGGCAGGAAAAACGGATGGTGCGATGGACGCATCAAACCTTTTAAAACCCGCATTGGCGCGTGGCGAACTGCATTGTGTTGGTGCAACGACTTTAGAAGAATATCGCAAATATGTTGAAAAAGATGCAGCGCTTGCACGTCGTTTCCAGCCTGTCTTTGTTGATGAGCCAAGCGTAGAAGATACAATTTCTATTTTACGTGGCATTAAAGAAAAATATGAACAGCACCATAAAGTTCGTGTTTCTGATTCAGCACTTGTCGCAGCTGCGACATTGTCTAATCGCTATATTACCGATCGTTTTTTGCCTGATAAAGCGATTGATCTTGTTGATGAGGCGGCTTCACGGCTTCGAATGCAAGTTGATTCCAAACCAGAGGAGCTGGATGAGATTGATCGACGTATTTTACAGTTAAAAATTGAACGTGAGGCTTTAAAAGTAGAAACTGATACTGCCTCAAAAGATCGATTGGGAAAGCTTGAAAATGAACTGGTAGAGTTGGAAGAAGAGTCCAATGAGATCACGGCAAAGTGGCAAGCAGAAAAACAAAAACTTGGACATGCTGCAGATTTAAAGAAACAACTTGATGATGCGCGCAACGCATTAGCTGTTGCGCAACGTCAAGGGGAGTTTCAACGTGCTGGTGAGTTGTCATATAGCATTATTCCTGATTTAGAAAAACAACTCGACGAAGCTGAAAGTCAAGAAAATCAAGGTTCAATGGTTGAGGAAACTGTGACACCTGATCATGTTGCGCAAGTTATTTCGCGTTGGACAGGCATTCCAGTTGATCGGATGCTTGAGGGTGAGCGTGAAAAATTATTGCGCATGGAAGACGAAATCGGAAAACGCGTGATTGGTCAAGGAGAAGCCGTTCAAGCTGTCTCTCGTGCTGTAAGACGTGCCCGAGCAGGTTTGCAAGATCCTAATCGTCCCATTGGTTCTTTTATCTTTTTAGGACCAACAGGTGTTGGTAAAACGGAATTGACAAAAGCACTTGCCTCATTTCTTTTTCAAGATGAAACAGCTATGGTGCGTCTTGATATGTCTGAATATATGGAAAAACATTCTGTTGCCCGTTTAATTGGGGCACCTCCAGGATATGTTGGATATGAAGAAGGAGGCGCGTTGACAGAAGCTGTAAGACGGCGACCTTATCAGGTTGTTTTGTTTGATGAAATTGAAAAAGCACATCCTGATGTGTTTAATGTTTTATTGCAGGTGCTTGATGACGGACGTTTGACAGATGGTCAGGGGCGGACGGTAGATTTTCGTAATACATTGATCATCATGACATCAAATCTTGGCTCAGAATTTTTAACAGCTTTAGGTGATGGCGATGACGCAGATAAAGCACGTGAAGACGTGATGGCCGTGGTAAAGGCGGCCTTTCGACCTGAGTTTCTCAATCGCGTGGATGAAATTATTCTTTTTCATCGCCTTCATCGTAAAGAAATGGGTGCAATTGTTGAGGTTCAGCTCAAGCGTTTACAAAATTTGCTCACCGATCGCAAAATTCATTTGTTGATAGAAGACGATGCACGAGAATTTTTGGCTGATAAAGGTTATGATCCAGCCTATGGTGCAAGACCATTAAAACGCGTTATTCAAAAAGAAGTCCAAGATCCCCTTGCAGAGCGTCTCCTTCTTGGTGATATTTTTGATGGATCGACAGTGAAAATCACGCGCGGGTCTGATCGGCTTAATTTTAAGCCAACGCCAGAACATCCTATTGATGAAGGACAATGAAAAACATATTAAAGCCCGCTTTAGGCGGGCTTTTTCATAAGATGCATATTAATAAATAATAAAACTTTATATTATTTTTCATTCGATGGTGTTTCAGGCATAGCCATAGGGCGCTCTGCATTTGAAGAGGTGCCCAAAGTAATACCAGCAATCAGATGACCATTTTTATAGTCATAAATGATCATCTCAGTTCCACCTTCGGGTGTTAATGTTTCTAAAGCAATTAAATTGCCTGAAAGACTTTGTGATAAGATGCGTGTACCTTCTGGCAGTGCAATTGTACGATTAATAAACTTAGGAATTTCTGGCGGCAATGTTTGAATTTCTGTCTTAATATCAGGGGTTAATTCAGATATTGGTGTAACTTCATTTGCTTTTTTTTCTGTTTGTGGGGTTATAACTTTATAGATAACGGCAATGAGAACCGCAACAATGAGTAGCATGGTTACTGAGACGGATATAATCATTAAACGCATCAATTTGCGTCTTACCCTTTCAACAGCGGGATCTAAGGGTTTTTCATAAGGATTTTGCGGATCATAAGCGTCTTGATATCCCATTTGGTTATAATTGGAATTATAGTCGTCATTCATGGCAATCTCCCAGTAAGGTTTGATCGCATTTACGTGTTTCAGCGGTGTGTTTCAATAAAAATATCAATAAAAGTGTGTTTATAAATCAGATGGTAAATCAATCTTTAATTGTCATACATCATATGAATACGCCATATCTTTGATGTGATCATCATATTAAAAGAGTGCATGGTCAATTCGACCATCATTCATCTTTTCTTCTAATTTTGCTTTATGCTTATTTTTAATGTAATCTATGCATTTTTGAAAACGTACAGAGTGTGTTATAAGATTGAAAAATTTAAGCACCAGTTTTTTTTAGATTTTCAGCTGATACAATAAAGGGCGTGTCATTTTTAGTTTTACTTTTTAGTGATACTTTAAAATCACCCCTTTTATTGACATGCCAATACAGTGTTAAATACTTATTCAACTCATAATCTTGTGTTGCTACACATTGAGCAAAAATTTGCTCACCTTTGAATGTCATATCCTTTAAGCGTTTATTGATACTGTCCTCGCAGATCGCATGATTTGGATATACATCCACTTTTTCGTTAGGCATTTCGCATAGTGAAAAGTCATCATTGCATGTGACAAGTAGCATAATTGCAATCAATGAATTCATAATGACATTCCTAGTTTAGTATACAAAAAAGTTTTTGGTAGTGCTTCTATGTTCTAAACCATTGTTATAAAATATAGTTCCGTAAGAAATATTATCCCTGAATGATGAAAATATTTGAATCATTAATGATGAAAGGACACTAGCGTCTGTTTTGTTGCAAATGAGTATTTAAGTGTCTTCTAAAGATAATAGTGAGATATTTATTCTGGGAAAATGTCGAAATACGTATTTGGAATTGTTAATTCGTAATAAAGTCCATTATCGCGGAATGTTAAGGATGCCGTGCCATTGACAGATGTGGGAACTATTTTTTCTAAAACAGCACTGCCAAAACTGGCTTTATGCTCTTTGGTGGGCGCATTTAAACTGTCAAAAATTTCGAGCCATGAGATGATAAGATTGGGGGTTTCTTTTTCCTTATACTCGACTTGACTTGAAACGACGACACGTCCATTGGCTTGTGATAAAGCACCGTAAGACAGTGAATTGACAATAAGCTCGTGAAACGCCAAACCAATATGCAAAGCCGCACTTGGAAAAAGATAGGGATCTTTGCCTTCTACACTAAATCGACAATTATCTGTGTCAAAATAGCCAGCTATTTGCGTACGCAATAGTTCATGAAATTGTGCGCCGCGCCAGTCTGAGTCTGTTACAAGGTCCTGTGAGTGGGACAATGATTGAATACGTCCACGAAATTTAAGTAAAAAATCTTTAATTGTTCCGCTATGACGCGCTGTTTGTCCTGCAATACTTTGGATAATGGCTAAAAGATTTTTTGATCTATGGCTAACTTCGCGAAGAAGCACTTTTAGAACTTGTTCTCGTCGTCTGAGTTCAGATACATTTACGCCTGTGGTTAATACACCAATAATATCCCCATGCTCATCGCGGTGACAATCAATAGAAAATTTATACCAGATAATTTGTCGGGCACTATCTTCAAAACGAACTTCAAGTGTTTGTCTTTTGCCCGTTGCTAAGACTTGCAACTTTAATGTTTCTATCATCTCAGACTGATCAACTGATAAAAAGTCACTATCACGGCACCCTATTGACCACTTTTCTTTTAAAATATCAGGCAGATTTTCTGCCCAACGGTGTATAAGATCAACGGATTGATAAAGGACGCAAATTTCTGCTCCCTGAATAGCTTGCATCAAGGCACTAACATGGGCTTTATCCATAAGAGGAGCAGAATGAGACGTTATAGCCATATTTCGCTTATTTGCCTTTCTTAAGCCACTTTCGATGCATTTTCTTGGAAAAAGAGTGCCTGTGAAATAAGTGCCTTTACCATGTCTGGATTAAAGGGCTTTGTAACAAGAAATGTTGGCTCTGGACGCTCACCTGTTAAAAGACGCTCAGGAAATGCGGTGATGAAAATGACAGGAATTTCATCGGCTTCCAAAATATCATTAACTGCATCAATGCCAGAGCTATTATCAGCCAGTTGAATATCGGCAAGGATCATGCCGGGGCGCTGTTTTTTATAGAGATTTACCGCTTCATCACGTGTTCTTGCAATGCCCACAACTTGATGCCCAAGACTTTCAACGAGCTGCTCTATATCCATGGCAATAAGCGGTTCGTCCTCAATAATCATAATACGCGTTGCTACTTGTTGGGAAATATCGCGTGAAGCTTCACTTAAAAGATCTCTAAAATCGTTTAGTGAAAGCTGAAGAATTTCCATGGCCTCTTGTTCATTGAAACCTTCAACTGCGATAAGAAGAAAAGCTTGTCTTGCACGTGGCATTAAATGAGACAGCTTCGCTCTGGTTTTTTGTTCAAGATCGAATTGTGGTAATGGCTCTGCAATTTGCGGTGTTGTTTGATCAAAAAGTTGGCAAAATAATTTATAAACACTGATGCGATTGTTTGTACATTCGGGGAAAATTCCGATATCTGCAATCAATGCTTCAAGCATCGCCGCTACATAGGCATCTCCGGATGATTGCGATCCGGTAACCGCACGGGCAAAACGTCTAAGATAAGGTAAGTTTGGTGCGATACGGGTTGATAATGGCATAAAAAACTCCTTCTGCCCCTGAAAGCGTATAATTACTCAATAACGTAGAAAGATTAAAAAAGTTTCATCCCCTTGGAACTTTTTTTTTAGCACTATATTTCTTGTTAGCACTATATTTCTTGTTAAAGGCGCGTTAATTTTGCGGGATCAATAAATGAGTTTTATGAGGTTAAGTATGTATGAGAGCCATGATAAAAATCGCGTTGAAGATCCCACTTTGAATGATGAAATCCTTGGATCACATAGCGAGATAGCATCAAAATTGAAGCAGTTTTACACTGCAATCCAAGAAGAAGAAATACCTGACCGTTTCCTTGATTTGCTGGAAAAGCTTGATCGAGCAGAAAAAGCTCACCACAATAATGAGGAGAAGGGCACATAAAAGATGAGTGACGCAAAAACAGATTTTAAACGCGAACTTTTATCTATTTTGCCTGCCTTGCGCGCTTTTGCAGTTTCTTTAAGCGGTAAGCATGATAAAGCCGATGATTTGGTGCAAGATACCATTATGAAAGCATGGGCAAAACAAGACAGTTTTCAATTGGGAACCAATATGAAAGCATGGCTGTTTACAATATTACGCAACGAATTTTATAGCCAAATGCGTAAAAAGGGACGTGAAGTCCAAGATAGTGATGGTATTTTTACTGAAAATATGGCTATTCATCCAGCACAATATGGCTCTCTTGACTTGCAAGATTTTAAAAAGGCATTGGACATGTTGCCTGATGATCAAAAAGAAGCAATTATCTTGATTGGTGCCTCCGGTTTTTCTTATGAAGATGCAGCAGAGATTTGTGATTGCGCTGTTGGTACTATTAAAAGTCGTGTCAGTCGTGCACGCAATCGATTACAAGAAATATTAAAAGTTGATGGTGAGTCAGATTATGGCCCTGATTCTTACTCAGCAGGGGCAACACTGCGTTCATTTAATCAATAGATAACAACAGATTAGCTGTACATTTTTTCCTTCATTCTACTTTTAGAGAAAAGAAATTTAAATTTATCTTAGTCTTGCTTTTTTTATAAGCGCCATATCTTAACCGAAAGAAAAGTTATGTTTATTGCCTCTACATGGTGACAGATTGGTCAAGTCATATGGAAGCATTGCAAACGAAGCAATGCAAACATGTTGGATGATGGGGAGAAGATGAGTGAGTCGGTAGATTTATCAAAGAGTGTACGTCAACACACAACGACCTCCAAATGGAGAAGAGCAGCAATCATGGTTTCTCTTTTGTTGGTTTTAATTGCATCGGTATTGATTTTTTTGCTTTCAAGTGCGGTTGATAGGGAAATTGCGAGGATTGCAACGAGTTCACAGTTACGTGAACAGTCTGATATGGTGCTCATCCATCTTATAGAGCTGAATAGTTTAGAACGGACTTTTTCGATAAACGGTAGCCGACAAAACTATGATCAATTTCAGATAATTTCACAAAAATTAAATGATGTCATGGATTACATCTCTATGATTGCACATACAAATCCTGATTGGGAAAAGTGGTATGATGCTTTAAAAAAAGAAGTTGATTTAAATCAAAATCTTTTAGTACAAAAAATAAATTCAAAAGGCATATCACTTCAAAAAAATATGTCAGAAATACCGATTGAAAGCAATGATGATCACCCAAATGTTGATCGGTTAAATACACTGATTACGTCTTTTTTCTCTGGTGACAATGAATCGCGTGAAAACCGCCGTGCAGGTATTGCAAAGTTGCGCGCTGCATTAACATTAGCGGCTATGGTTTCTGTTATCAGTACATTTGTGCTTGCTTATGCTGTGATCAATCGTTTTCGTCGTGATATTACAAAGTTAAAAACTTATCAACTTTTATTGCATAGTGAAAATATCGCTTTGGAAGAAAGAGTTCGGGAGCGCACGCAAGAATTAGAAGCTGCACGCAATCATGCCGAAAGAGAGCGTCTCCGCGTTGAAATATTACTTCAAGATGCCAGCCACCGAATTGGGAATTCTTTAGCAACCGTCTCTTCCCTTTTAGGATTGCAATTTAATCGCAGTGAAAATCCAGAAGTTCGCTCTGCATTAAGTGCGGCACGTGATCGCATACAAACCATATCTGCGGCACATCGTCGTTTGCGTTTGGGTGATGATATGGAAACCACACCATTGGCTGAGTTTTTACAATCTGTCGTTAATGACGTGGAGCTTGGACTTCCTATGGAATTACGTGAAAAAGTTCAAATTGAAACACATTTTGAAGACTGTCATTTATCTTCCCGAGATGCAACGACATTAGGAATCATTTTGGGTGAATTGCTTACCAATTCTATAAAACATGCTTTTCCGAATCAAAAAACAGGAAAAATTAAAATTTCTTTTGGTGATATTCAATGTGTCAATAATTCAGATTTAAGTGATGACAACCATAAAGGTCAAAAAGCACTTATTGTGGAAGATGATGGAATAGGATTTGATATATCAAATAGCCAACCAAATGATGGATTAGGGAAACTCGTTATTCAACAATTATGCATGCAATTTGGTGAAAAACCAATTTTTAACCATTCATCAAAAGGCGGAACACGCGTAGTTATTCCATTACCCAAACTCAATATTATTTCGTCACATTAAGAATCTTTATCATTCACGCTGGCAACAGATACAAGCTTTTGATCTCCTTGCCCATTAATATAAGAATCAATGCTATCACGATCTCGTTTGAAAGCGACAAGATCTTGACCTTTAAGAGATTTATTGTCTGGAAGACGGATACGCATCGGGTCAACTTTTGTTCCATTTACAACAACTTCAAAGTGGCAATGTGCGCCTGTTGAAAGACCCGTTGATCCGACATAGCCAATGATTTGACCTTGGCGTACTTTAACACCAGGTTTTATATTTGCTGCAAAACCATTTTGGTGCGAATAAGACGTGACATAACCATTGGCATGGCGAATTTCTGTGTGGTTACCATAACCTCTTGTATAACTTGCCTTTGTAATAATACCATCACCTGCTGCAATGATCGGCGAACCGCGTGGAGCGGCCCAATCAACACCTGTATGCATCCTTACATAACCTAAAACTGGATGTCGACGTGGCCCGAATGGAGAAGTAAATCGTCCGTTGGGTACAGGCTTTCTTAAAAGAAATTGTTTAGAGCTGCGCCCTTCAGAATCATAAAAATCAACAGTGCCATCTTGAGAGTGGAAGCGATAATATTTGCGTGTAACATCGCCAAATGTTGCACTTACAAAACGTATTTCGGGCTCAGCGTCTTTTTTGTTGTCTTTATCTGGAACAGCATAAAATACTTCCAACATATCGGTCGAAGAAACAGTACTTTGTAAATCAACGTCATTTGCCAATACATTGATAAGTTGCTGTGCCGTTTCTTGGGGCATATCATAACTTAAAACAGCTCGGTAAATCGCATCATAAACTTTAAGTAATTTCGATGCCGCAACATTTGTAAGAGGCACGCCTCCCTCAAAAGCAGTTTTTAAAGCTTGTGACATTTCTGGCTCAGTACTTTCCACAAAATGTCCTTGATCATTCAGTGCAATGGAAATTTCATGATGCATACCATTATATATGCTGGCACGAACAAGATGATCACCGCTTGGTTTGGATTCAATTCCAATGCGTAAGACATTTCCGGCATTTAATGCATCTGAACCGTTAAATTTGCTTAAAGCTTCAGATATTTTTATTACATCTTCTCCACTATAATTGGCGTCATTGAGTGCATCTATAAATGTTTGTTTTTTACGAAAAGGAATGAGATCTTCCGAATATCCTTCGGAGCTCTCCTCGTTTACGATACGTGGTGAAATGCTCACATTTTCTTGGATAATGCGCACATCTGGAACATCAGAAAGATTGATTGAACCTTGTAAATTGTTAAATTGTTCAGGATCAATGTAGTTGAGGGCAGCAACTCGTAAAATATTATTATCTAATAATAAACCGCTTGCACGAATGCTTTTTTCAATTTCATCTGAAGAAAGAGTGTCGGATGCATGATTTTTTATTGTGTCTTGCGATAAATCAATATTTCTTAGTGAAATTTCGGACTCAATCTTTGCTCCATAAATTTGTAAATTTGTTTCGGGCTTAATTTCTTCTTTCGATGTCTTATTCGCAAAAATTGTAAGCGCATTAAAAGCGGGATATTTATATTTTTCGGGTCTGTCTTCAGCTAAAGCCATACGTACCAATTCAAATGGTTGGGTACGAATCACTTCTCTTTCACCGTCTTTTTGCATGATAGATAAATCAAAGCGGCGACGATCATCAAATGTTTGACGCGGCAAGGTTTGAGCGATTCGATCAACTTTGCCCTCATCGCTTTCTTTGGCTTCAATTGAAAGTGTTTCTATTTGAGCCAATTGCAGTTGCGGTAAAGAGAGTTGCTCGCGCCCATCAAGTGCAGCAAAGAGTGCCACGCCCATAAGTGTGCAAGATGTTAGACCCGTTAAGACTGTTCCCGCCAGCCAACGTGCAGATATTTGACGTCGATCAGGTTGGCGACGGCCGTTTTCAACAAGCGCGGGTTGTTGTCCAAGATCTTTAATCAGATGTCGATTTTCTTTCATAATTCTCGCAAAAAAAACTCAAATATAAGCGCGTTTAAATAAACAGGAAAGTTTAAAAAGCGGCTTCGATTTTGTGCTATAGATATACAAATTATTATATCAAAACAAAATAGTAAAATCGTTGTTTACCCAGATCCTTATAAAGGTTGCAAAGTGGACTTTACTATAACGGCTTATTGAAAGCGTATATAAAAGAGAAAAATATGATAGGAATAGGGCAATACTAAAAATAATCTCTTTTTATATGATTGCGCAATATAAACTGTCACCCACCACTATTAGAGACTGAGATCTGACGAGTAAGTTTTATAAACTTTTCATCAAACGCAATATATTGTCATATTCTCGTTATTATCTGAAGAAAAAGTGTTGGGTAAGTAATGGTTTTATGGCTTTTTTATAAGAAACTAAGAAAAAGGTTTATTTTTTTGCATTTTTTT